>CAVYRP010000006.1:0-329183 GCA_963770945.1 uncultured Bacteroidota bacterium
GAAAATGAAGGACATGCCCGCCTTCGATATTGAAGACGCCATGGCGATGGTGGCGGGCACGGCGCGCAGCATGGGCATCGACGTCAAGGATTGATGATTTTGTGGGAGGGTGAGCGCCGTTAGCGCGCCTGCCCGTTTGGACCACCAGGAGATAACGATGGCACAGCACGGAAAAAAGTACAACGAAGTAGCCAAGCAGGTCGATCACGATAAGGCGTATTCCCCCGTTGAAGCATTGCAGTTGGTGAAAGCCACCTCGTATGCCAAGTTTAACGCGACGGTGGAGGTTCACCTCCGATTGGGCGTCGACCCCCGCCAGGCCGATCAGCAGGTGCGCGGTGTGGTGATTCTGCCCGCGGGTCTGGGCAAGGCAGTGCGCGTGATGGTCTTCGCTCAGGGCGAAGGCGCGCGCGTGGCGCAGGAAAACGGCGCCGATTTCGTCGTCAGCGATGATGAAGGCTTCAAGAAGATTCAGGACGGCTGGACCGATTGGGACGTTACGATCGCGATGGCCGACATGATGGGCAAGGCCGGTCGGTTGGGCAAGGTGCTCGGTCCGCGCGGCTTGATGCCCAGCCCCAAAGCGGGCAACATCACCCAGAGCGCCGACGATCTGCCGCGCATGATCAAAGAGGCCAAGGCCGGGCGCGTTGAATTCCGCGTCGACAAGACGTCGGGCATTCACGTGCCGATCGGCAAGACTGCGTTCACGGAAAAAGACCTGCAGGCTAACTTTGCCGCGTTAATGGACGCGATCAAGAAGGCCAAGCCGTCAGCCGCCAAAGGCACCTACATCCGCAAGATTTCGCTGGCCGCCACTATGGGGCCTGGCGTCAAAGTTGATCTGAATATGGCGCAGTCGATGGAGGCTTCGGCCTAATCCAGCCAATTCAGTTCGATTACAATTGAATACTGCCGCAGCCCGTGACCGCAGGCGCTGAGCAATCAGCTTAATTGGGACCTGCCGAGGCGAAAGTCAGCAGATGATTTGAGTAGGGGCGCACCACCTCGCGTGCGCCCTCATCCACCATCGTCTAAAGTCTTTGCCTCTGTCATGCGGCAAGGACTTTTTGTTGTCCGTAAAGATAACCGTTGTCTGCATAGACAACGTGTTATCTGACGACAACATAGACGAGAGGAGGTGAATCAAAGTGCCGATTATAGAGAGCGTCGTGGAGAGTTAATTGCCGAATACGTCGAGTGGTTCAAGCAGAGCCAGGCCGTCGTGATTGCCGGTTATCAAGGCGTCTCGACCAAGGACCTATACCGCTTGCGCTCCAAGATCCATGAAATCGAAGGCGAGCTGCACGTGGTCAAGAACACGCTGGCGATCAAGGCCCTGCAGCAAGCGGGCCTGCCCGTGCCGAAAGACCTGTTGACCGGTTCGGTCATCATGAGTTTTGGTTTCACGGATCCCGCCGCAGTTGCCAAGGCTTGCACGGCTTTTCGCCGGCGAGGTGCCGACCTTTACGGTGAAGGGCGGTCTGCTGGGCAACCGTGTGATCGATGCGGCCGGCGTGAAGGCGCTAGCCGATCTGCCGCCGCGTCCGGTGTTGCTGGGCGGCCTCGTGGCGACAATCCAAGGCCCGATGTCGCAGTTGGTCAACGTGCTCAATGCGCCCATGCGCGAACTGGTGCAGGTGTTGAAGGCGCGATCGGAACAGGCCGCGGCCGCCGCGTAAGCTGCTTCAAGACGGACGCGAGTCCGAGTCAGTTAATCAAAATTCAACTACTATCCTGATGGAGGATTGTTCAATGTCTGAGAAGCTTGAAGTTGATCGAACAACTCGATCAACTCACACTGATGGAAGCCGCCGAACTGTCGAAGTTGCTGCAAGAGAAGTGGGGCGTTAGCGCCGCCGCGCCGGTCATGATGGGCGCGATGCCCGCTGCTGGTGCCGCTCCGGCCGAAGTGGTCGAAGAGAAGACCGAATTCGACGTCGTCCTCAAGGACGCCGGCGCGAAGAAGATCGAAGTCATCAAGGTCGTCCGCCAGCTCGTCCCCAGCCTGGGCTTGAAGGAAGCCAAGGACCTGGTCGATGGCGCGCCGCAGACCGTGTTGAGTGCGGTCAGCAAGGACGCCGCCGCCGATGCCAAGGGCAAGTTGGAAACCGCCGGCGCGGGTGTGGAAGTCAAGTAGTTCCTGCGTTTCCTGCAAATCAAAAGCCCCCTCGTCACGAGGGGGCTTTTGCCGTTAGATGGCCCAGCGGGCTGGCAGCGTGAACACAAACTGACTGCCTACCCCTTGCACACCATCCTCCACCCAGATCCGGCCACCGTGCGCGAGGATCGCCAAGCGGCAGAACGTCAGCCCCAAACCAAACCCGCGCGTGCGCGGCTGATCGCCATCTACCTGCACGAAGCGATCGAAGAACCGCTCGCGCTGATCGGCCGGAATGCCGCGCCCGGTGTCGGCCACGCGAACTCGTACGTGATCGTCGCCCAGTTCCGTCGATAGGTGGATGTGGCCGTGATTGGGTGTGAATTTGATCGCGTTATCGATCAGATTCGCCACTACTCGATCGATCATGTCCGCATCCAGCAGCAGATCGGGCAGGTCCGGCGCGTCCACAGTCACGTCCAGGCTATGTTTGGCCAGCAGATAACTCACACGCTGCACGGCGGTGCGCATGAGATCAGCTAGGTCGGTGGGCGTGGGCGATAACTGCGCCTGCCCGGCCTCGATGCGCGACACGTCGAGGATGGAATCGATCAGCCGCACCATCCGATCGGTGGTCTGTGTGACCAGATTGAGCAACTCCTGATTCTCATTCAGCACCGTTTCGGGCACCGACATATTCAGCACACCCAGAGCATTGATGATCACGTGCAGCGGATTGCGCAGATCGTGTACGATCAGATCGACCGTCTCTTGTTGCAAACGCTGTACTTCCAGCAACTGGCGTTTTTCCGCTTCCAATTGGTTGACGTGCTCAGCTAACCGTTGCTGCGCGGCGGCAATGGCTGAGCGCTCGTCGTCGGACGCGCGCAGCCGCGCGCTGAGCTTGCGCAGCAGATTGTGATCGAGCAGCGAACTCTCGTCGAGCGGACTGCTGAAAATCTTCACGTATGATCTTCAACAGCTGCACTTCGCTTAGCGCCACCACCGTGGCCGAGCGCGGCAAATCGTCGATGAGGGCCATTTCGCCGACAAATTCGCCGGCATCACGATAGCCCAAGATGAGTGGGGCGTCGAATGTGCCGCGGATGACGGCCACGCCGCCAGCCCGAATCAAGTACATGGCGTCGCCGGCCTCGCCTTCGTAAAAGATCACCTCGCCCGCCTCAAAACCCACCGGCGTCGTCAGCTGGCGTAAGCCGGGCGGCAGTAACCGGATAATGCCGGAATCAATAACAGCGGTTGAATCGGCAGTGGACGAGTAGGCCGCCAACAATCGATCGAGTTGAGTCGCGGTAAGTCGATGATGCATCACGCTGTTCACTCCGTGTGTGAAACCTTGACTGCGGCCAAAGATTTTGCAGGCCGAAACATAGATTCTTCGTCGCAAAAAGATGCGCCTGCCCAGAAACTTGCCCTTGAGTGTCATTCCGAGCGAAGCGAGGAATCTCTAACTCAACCATCCATGATGCCGGCTGCGCCAGAGATTCCTCGTCGCACAAAACGCTCCTCGGAATGACACCTGGCTGACGGGGTTTCTGTCCGCGCGGATGACCCGCCCGGCCATGGGCGACTCGGAATGACACACTATCCGCTAATTTTTACCGGTCAGGGCAGTTGCGAAAACTGGTCGATCAACCGTCCGATGAACCGCAGCCCCTCAAAGTAATCGTCCAGCCGGATGTTTTCGTCGGGGGCGTGGGCGCGTGCGTCACTGTAGCCGACGCCCGCCATGACGGTTGGGATGTTTAGCGCGGTTGTGAGCGGATACATCGGGCCGCTGCCGGGGCTGAGCGGGATCATCACCGGATCGTGTCCGTAGACGTCGCGCGCGGCCGATTGGCAGGCCGTCACGATGTCGGCATCGACGGCAGACAACGCCGGATGCTCGCTAGACATGGGCACGATTTCCACATCGGTGAAGCCGCGCCGATCGAGGTGAGCGCACAGCAACTCAACGCACAGTTCCGGCGTGAGGTCTGGCACGAGCCGGCAATCGATCTTGGCGAAGGCATAGTTGGGCAGCACGGTCTTCATGCCTTCACCTGTGTAACCCGCATTGATGCCGCAGATCGTCACGGTCGGGCCGTAGTAGAAACGCTTTAGCACGTCGAGGCCGTGTTCGTCGTTGATGAACCGCTCGATGCCCAGCGCCGCGAGTTTCTTCGCTTCGTCAAACGGCATGGCTTTCAGCATCGCCAGTTCCGCGTCGGTGGGCGCGCGCACGTGATCGAGATAATGATCGATCGTGATGTTGTCGTGCTCGTCCTTGAGCGTGTTCAGCGCCCAGACCAGTCGCCAGACCGGGCTGGGCGCGATGGCCGCGTAGCCGGAATGCAGATCGCGCTGCGCACCGTGCACGCGCAGTTCCAGATATTGAATGCCCTTCAGGCCCAACGTAAGCGCCGAAGCGATCGTCTTCGTTCTTGCCGCCCGTTTCCCACAGACAGCCGTCGGCCTGAAGTTGATCGGCGTGAGCACGCGCAAATTCTGCCAGATGCGGGCTGCCCACTTCTTCTTCACCTTCGATCACCCACTTGATCGTTAAGGGCAGCTCACCGATCGTGTTTTGCCATGCCTCGATGGCGTGGAGGCGGCACATGAGATCGCCTTTGTTATCGGAGACGCCGCGCGCGAACAACTTGCCATCTCGCACGTCCGGATCAAACGGCGGCGTCGTCCACAAGTCGATGGGATCGGGCGGCTGCACATCGTAGTGATTGTAGATCAGCAGCGTACGGGGGCCGTGGCCCAGCGTGGCGAAGAGCACGGGCGCACCGCCGGTCTCGACGGTCTGCACGTCAGCGCCCAAATGGGTCAAATGGACGCGCACCAGATTCGCCATCTCGGCCATGCCCTGACCGGTGGCGGCGACGCTGGGCTGCGCGACAAAGACTTTGAGGTCGTCAATGAAGCGATCGCGGTGAGCGGTGAGGTAGTCGTCAAAACGCTGCATGATGGTCCCCCCGGTTTGATGCGTGACGAGTGACGAGTGACGAGTGACGCGCCAAGTCTAACACGGAATGTGTTGCAGGCGCAATAGGGAATGAGCTGTGCGGTTGATTCGCACTTGTCTCGTTTCAAGACGTCTCTCCTTAAAATTTCCACGCGGTTTGCAAGAATACGTAGCAACCTCTAGTGACAGACAGCCCGATCCGGTACAAACCGTTTCACAGACGATAAGCACAAGAGATTGGATCAGAACACAGCATTGCGATAGTGTGTTGCATTGTCTTAGAATGGTGAGGGAATTTTTTCGCGGATAAAGATCGGCAGTTTTTTAAGGTAAAACTATTGACCGGACCGCATCCCCGTGCTACGATAACGGCACATAAAAAAGCGCCCCTCAGCTTGGCGGCTTGGGCGCTTTGACCAGAAAACAACACTACATTAAGCGGCAGTGCTGTCTTCCTATAACAATCATATGTTACACGATCATTGATCGTGTGTCAAACATTTGATAAAATTTTAAGGAAGGGGTTGCACTGTACGTGCAGCCCCTTCTTGCTTGTGGCCTGCCGCCGGAAAGGAGAAAAATGGTTTCGAAGAAACGCAAAACCCTGAAGGCGGCTACTGTTCCGTTCTCGTTGATCGTTAAGAATCGACATGTTTTGCTGAGAATCAATAACAAGCACTTTCAAATTGCGGTGGATTTGCCTGTCGCTGCGGTGATTAGCATTTGCGCGCTGCTGGGTTCGCCACTGGTAATTGAAATACTCAAGGCCGCATTCAACATACGATGAGCTGAATCTTCAGCAGTCAGGGCCTGGAGCGTATGAGCTTGTTATTGATCTGCGTTTCGCGCGCTCCCATAGAAATTAGGCACACATTCTGAATCGACCTCAGGGCGTGGGCGCGGTTGGGGAAAGAGGGTTGCTGTCCAACCCATTCGGTCAGTGCGGTCTGTCCGCTGTGGTCAGTTTGCGCCAGCGTTCGATCGCATCGGGTACGCCCTGCTCCAATGTCGGATAGTCCAGCGTAAAGCCCGTCGATTTCAAACGCGCATTGGACAGACGCGCTTCAGTCAACATGGAGTCCGCGATGACCGGCCCCGCGGCTAACTGCATAAGAAACATGGGCAGGGACAGGGTTCTCATCCGCACGCCGAGTACGTGTGCGGCGATTTCGCCGATCTGTAAACGCGGGCGCGGTTGATCGTCGGTGATGAAGTAACGCCGGTCGGTTTCGCCGTGATCGATCAAATGCAGGATGGCCCGCGCGACATCTTCGACATGCACAAACGATATCGTGCGCGCCGGGCCTGGCAGCTTAATGATCGGTTTGCCCTGTAACAGCGGCGCTAATGTATATTCGACGAACCATGAACCGGGGCCATAGACCCACGAGGGAAACGCCAGCGTGAGCGGCAGGCCGCGGGCGATATAACTATCCAGCGCTCCGATGGCCGGGGCGATATAAGGCCCCCACCCTTTGGGCTGAGGGATCGTCAGACTCGTCGACGGTCCGATTGCCCTGAGAGCCGTAATAGCTGGTGCCGCCGACATAGATCACGCGCTGCACCACATCGGGCTTCAGAGAATCTAAGAGATTGGCATCCATCCTCAATCGTTCCTGGCGGAAATTGAGCGCTCGCTTCCGTGTGATTCGCGTTCCATAGGTTTCCGGTTGCGCCAGATGAACGACGACCTGCGCTTGCGCGGCCACTGCCTGCCACTCGCCCGCCTGCAACAGGTCACCCCGAATGGGCGTTGCGCCGGCGGCGCGTACCCGTTCGGCGGATTTTTCTGAACGAGTCAGAGCCTGCACGTTTTTCCCGGCGTCTACTGCATGACGGACAAACGAATTGCCGATAAAACCAGAGCCACCCGTTACAAACAGAGTCTCCATGAGTTAATCCCCCTTGAGCATTACGCAGTCGTTCTCGTTCAATTGCAGCCCCGCCCGACGCCAACTGTTGACAGAGTCTATCACGGATCACGGAGCAGGCAACACGCAGTACGTAAACACGCCGCACGTCCACGTGTTATAATTTCCCCCGCTTATCAGCGCTTATTGGGTTTGTACCTTGAAAGGATATTCTCATGCTGTTGAATGTACCACCGAATCAAATGCTCGACGCGATTCTCGCGTATGTCGTCCTGCTGTTGTTGTGCCTGCCGATTCACGAATTCGGTCACGCCTGGGTGGCGACGTACCTGGGCGATACGGTGGCCGAGCGTGAAGGCCGCGTGACGCTGAACCCGTTGGCGCACCTCGATCCGTTCGGGGCCATTGCGCTGGCGGCGTTCGGGTTTGGCTGGGCCAAACCTGTGCCGTTTAATCCCGGGCAATCTGCGCAAAGCACCCAGCATTTCGGCCGGCATCATCCTGGTGTCGATCGCGGGCATCACGATGAACCTGCTGATGGCCGTGTTGTTTGCGCTGCCGCTGCGCTTCAACTTGATACAAAACGCCACAGTGTATAACGTGTGTTATTTCGTCGTGCAAATCAACCTGCTGCTGGCCGTGTTCAATCTCATTCCGATCCCACCGCTGGACGGCTCAAAGATTCTGGCCGAACTGCTGCCGTATCGGTATCGCTATATTTTCGATTGGCTGGATCGCTACGGCATGATGGTGTTGTTAATCCTGCTCATCCTGCCGATACCCGGCGTGGGCAATCTGATCAGCGCGGTCATCTCGCCGATCGTTAACGTCCTGTCGAGATTAGTGCTGGGATTTTGAGAGTTCTCTATCGCGCCCGACAGTTCTTCGGCGGTTTGACGGCCCGCGTCTCCGAAGCGGATCGACGCGCCGCCGATGAGGTCTTGCCGCCCGCCGCCCGCGCCTGGTTCCGATCGCTGCCGCGTGATTTGCAGTGGCACGGCCTGCAGGTGATGGGCGATCTGCAGCGTGCCGGGTATGATGATCGTGATTTGCTGATAGCGGCCTTGTTGCACGATGCGGGCAAGGCTGAAGCGTCGATGGGACCGGTGCAGCGCGCAGTGGTGGTGGTGGCGCGCAAACTCGCGCCCGATTGGGTGGCGCGGCGATCGAGCCTCGATTGGCGGTCGGCGCGCGGGATCGATCGAGTGCTGGCCGTGGCCGCGCAGCATCCGCAGATCGCGGCCGAGCGTGCCGCGCAGTGCGGCTGCTCGCCGGTGACGGTCGATCTGATCCGGCGGCATCAAGATCAGGTCGAATGACACGGATGATCTGCTGCGGGCTTTGCAGCAGGTGGATGATCGCAACTAAAGTACGGCGAGTTATTTACTCGCCCAATTGGCCGATGATCAATCGGCCTTACAGGATGAAACATGGCAAAAGGACAAATCACCATCGTCGGGCTGGATTCGATCGGGATTGCGCTGGCGCAGGCAGTGAAGCGCGCACAGCCGTCAGCTGTTCTGATCGGCGTCGATGCCGATAAGCGGCGGGTGCAGTCCGCTTCGAAAAACGTGCAGTTCGATCGGACTGACACCCAGGCCGCGGCCGCGGTGCGTGACGCCGATTTGATCGTGCTGAACGTGCCGCCGTCGCAGCTGCGTGAGACCTTCAAGCAGATCGGACCGCAGGTGCGTGACGGCGCGGTAGTGGTGGACCTGTCGCCGATCATCGCGCCGGTACTGGAGTGGGCGGCTGAATTCTTGCCGCCGACCGTGCGCCACCTGAGTTGTCATCTGGTGCTGCATCCTGAAATGGACGAGTCACGCGCCCCAACGCCCGACCTGTTTCACGGCGCGGTCTTGTGCATGGCGCCGACGGTTACGGCCGACGAAATCACGATTGAGAGCGGCAGCGAACTGGCGAAGATCATCGGGGCGCGGCCGTATTTCATGGACGTGTACGAGCACGACGGGTTGCTGGCCGCGGTGGAAGGCATGCCGGGTTTGGTCTCGGCGGCGGTGCTGATGGCGGCGACGCGGGCGCAAGCGTGGCCGGAGTTGTCGCAGGTTGCCGGCCCGATTTTTGCGCAGATCGACCCGCGCTCCGCAGCATTCGGCGTTGGATCATGGCGCGGCGCTGGCCTACAACCAGGCCAATGTACTGCGCTGGCTGGATGCTTTTCTGGACGAGCTGCGTGACGTGCGGCAGGCCGTCAGCGACGGCGATGTAGATCAGTTGACGACGTTGTTGTCCGAAGCCGCGCAGCAGCGCGCCGAGTGGCTGGCCGCCCGCCCGCTGGCTCCGTGGAACAATCGAGAGGCGCTTCCGCTCTCGCCCACGAAACAACCGGCTCCTGATACCGGGGCGGGACAGAAGCGTTGATCAGTTTTAATCAGTCAATTGGTTAACCGGCTACCAGTCAACCGGTTGACCGGTTATCGATTTCCAAATACCTACCATGCCGTTTGTGTACATCGTCCAATGCAACGATAGTTCGCTCTATACTGGCTGGACGACGGATGTCGAACGGCGCGTGAAGGCGCACAATGCCGGGCGCGGCGCAAAATATACGAAGCTGCATCGGCCCGTGACGTTGGTGTATACCGAAGAACTGCCGACACGCGGCGCGGCGATGAAACGCGAAGCGGCGATCAAGACGTGGCCGCGTAAGAGAAAACTTAAAGTTGATCAGGGATCAGTGACCGATGATCAGGTGATCGGTATCATGACCGCTCACCTGATCCCTGAATCCCTGATCTCCCAATCCCTGACTGCTATGCCTTACAACATCCTCATGATCGCGCCGACGTCGTTCTTCGGCGATTACGGTTGCCACGTGCGTATTCTGGAAGAAGCCCGCGTGCTGCAGCAGCGCGGGCAGCGCGTGACGATTGTGACGTACTTCAAAGGGCGCGATTTGCCTGAACTCAACATCGTGCGGACGCGGCCCACGCCCTGGCGCGCTGATTACGAAGTCGGATCGTCGCGGCACAAAATCGTGTTTGATGCGCTGTTAACGTGGACGGCGCTGACGACGGCGCGCCGCCTCAAGCCCGACGTCATTCACGCGCACTTGCATGAAGGGGCGTTGATCGGCCGGTTGATCAGCGCGGTCACGGGCGCGCCGTTGGTCTTCGATTATCAGGGCAGCCTCACCGCCGAGATGCTGGATCACCATTTTGTGCGGGCGGGCGGCAAACGTGAATGGTTCTGGCGCACGCTCGAACGCACGATCGATCGGTTGCCGCGCGCGATCCTGACCTCGTCGCGGCACAGCGCAGATTTGTTGCGGGCCGAGTCGGGCGCACAAGCCGATCGGGTGGTGGCGCTGCCCGACAGCGTCGACATCGATTTTTTCCGGCCGCGCACGCTCGCCGATCAAGCCGATGTGGCTGCGCTCAAAGCGCAGTGGGGTATTCCGCCCGATCGGTTGGTGCTGGTCTATCTGGGCTTGTTGGCGCCGTATCAGGGCACGAGGCATATCCTGGACGCCGCGCCGCAAGTGATCGCCGCGCAGCCCAATGCGCATTTCCTCATCATGGGGTATCCGGGCGTCGATGATTATCGGTTGCGCGCCGCGCAGCTGGGCGTGGCCGATCACGTCACGTTTACGGGGCGCGTGCCGTATGAGGACGCGGCGCGGTATCTGCGCCTGGGCGATGTGGCGCTGGCGCCCAAGTTGTCGTTGACGGAAGGCGCGGGCAAGATTTTGAATTATATGGCCTGCGGCCTGCCGACCGTGGCGTTTGACACACCGCAGGCGCGCGAGTACATGGCGCAATTTGGCGCGTATGCGGAACGCGGCAGCGCCGCCGCGTTGGGCGAGCGCATCATCGGGCTGCTGGCCGACGCCGATCGACGGCAGATGCTGGGCGCAGCATTGCGGGCGCGGGCGATTCAGCGGTTCAGCCTGGACGATGCCGCGAGCCGCATCCTGGCGGTGTATGATGCCGTTCGGACTCCGATCCCTGAAGCGCGGCGAGCCGCGCTATCTCAATTACAAGACGGTGAGCGTGCGCGCAAAACTCGGTGAATTATGGCGTATCGCGAACTGATCATGAACCTGACGGTGCGTGATCTGAAAGCGCGTTATAAGAACTCGATACTGGGCATCGGCTGGTCGCTGTTCAATCCGCTGCTGATGATGCTGGTCTTCACGCTGGTGTACGCGGTGATGCTGGGCCAGAGCAACCGGCACGATTACCCGGCCTTCATTTTGGCGGGCCTGCTGCCGTGGAATTTTTTCTCGGCGGCGATTATGGGCAGCACGAGCTCGATCGTGGGCAACGCGCACCTGATTAAGAAGGTGTATTTTCCGCGCGAGGTGCTGCCCATCTCGATCCTCTTCTCGAACCTGGTCAATTTTCTCATCGCGATTCCGGTGTACGTCGTGCTGGCGGCGCTGCTGGGCAATCAGTTGACGGGGTGGGTGGTGTGGCTGCCGGTGATCGTGATCGTGCAGATGATCTTTGCGCTGGGTGTGTCGTTTGTCCTGTCGGCGGTCAATGCGTTTTACCGCGACGTGCAGCAGATTATGGACGTGGTTATTCTGGCGTGGTTTTTTCTGACGCCCGTGATCTGGGATGTAAACTCGTTGCCCGTCACAAAGGTCGTGCTGGGGATCGATCTACCGATCCAGCGGCTGGACTATATCCTCAATCCGATGGCGTCGATCATCGCGGCGTATCGTGACATTTTGTATTACGGGCGGCCGATCGGCCCGGACTTTTTCTTGCGCACGGCGGTGACGGCGTTGATTGTCCTGCTGATCGGGTTTGCGATCTTTCATCGGTTAAGCGGACGCTTTGCGGAAGAGATTTAGTGCGATAGTCGGATAGTTGAATAGTGAGTTAGTTGCCATCGGCGATAGGGCTTGGCCGATGAGTGAAACAGTTGATGGCCGCCGCGAGGCGGCCGCTGTATTTGTGGCGGTCGTTTGTTTGTACGGGGATAACGCTGGCGGTATATGTCTTGCGGAATTGCGGGATAATCGGTTATACTTTTGTTTACCCCACCCGACTCGCCTGCGTTGATTGGGCGACGATACGACCAAGGAGGAATTCAGTATGTATGGTTTTGCGGGAAAAGTGCTGCACGTCGATTTGACTCACGGAACACTCACCATCGAGACGCCTGCCGAAGATTTTTATCGCACCTATTGGGGCGGCAGCGCGATGGGGTTGTATTACCTGTTGAAGAATACGCCCGCCAAAGCCGATCCGCTTGGTCCCGATAACACCCTCTCGTTTTTCATCAGCGCGCCGACCGGTGTGGCGATCTCCGGGCAGAGCCGCGCCACGGCCACGGCCAAGTCGCCCATCAGCGGCCTCGTCGGCGATTCGCAAACGGGCGGCTTCTGGCCGGCCGAGTTGAAGTTCGCCGGTTTCGATGGCATCGTGATCACGGGCAAGTCGCCGAAGCCCGTGTATTTGTGGATCAAGGACGGGGTCGCGGAATTGCGCAGCGCCGATCAGTTGTGGGGCAAAGAACTAACCACCGGTCGAAGTCGAGCAGTTGATCAAAGAGGAAGTGGGCGAACCCAAAGCCGAAGTGATCCAGATCGGCGCGGCGGGCGAACGCGGCGTGCGTTACGCGTCCGTGATGAATATGAGCAATCGCGCGTTTGGCCGCACCGGCATGGGCCTGGTCATGGCGTCGAAGAACCTCAAGGCGATTGCGGTGCGCGGCTCGCAGAAGGTCGAAGTCGCCGACAAAGCCGCCATTGCCGAGCTGAATCGATCGGGCACCAAAGGCATTCCCGATAACGGCGATGTGAAGGGCTTGCAGGATTACGGCACGGCCAGCGTGGTCGGTTTCCAAAACTCGATCGGCACACTGCCGACCTACAACTATAGCAGCGGCTACTTTGAAAAAGCCGACGACATCAGCGGCGAGAAGATGGCCGATACGATCTTGCAGCAGAACGAGACCTGCTTTGCGTGCACGGTGCGCTGCAAGCGCGTCGTTGAGACCGAGTATCAAGGGCAGAAAGTCGCGCCATTTTACGGCGGCCCGGAATATGAATCGATCGCGACGTTCGGCTCGTACTGCGGCATCAGCGATCTCAACGCGATTGCGCTGGCGAATCAGATTTGCGCGGAGTGGGGCGTGGACACGATCGCGTGCGGCGCGACGATCGCGTTTGCGATGGAACTGTTCGAGAACGAAGTGATCAACGTCGACGACACGGGCGGCATTGCGCTGCGCTACGGCGATGCCGATGCGATGTTGAAGACGCTGAATCAGATCGTGCGCAAAGAAGGCTTCGGCGCGATTCTGGCGGAAGGCTCGGAGCGTGCGGCCCAGCAGATCGGGCGCGGGGCCGATGATTATCTGGTCACGATCAAGGGCACGGAACTGCCCGCGCACATGCCGCAAGTCAAGCGCTCGTTGTCGGTGATCTACGCGGTGAATCCGTTCGGCGCCGATCACCAATCGAGCGAGCACGATCCGATGTACACGCCCGCGCCGGAAGGCGAATCGAACCTGTATCTCGATCGCTTGGCCAAACTCGGCCTCACCGAGTCCGCAGCGCAGTAAGGCGATGAATCCCGAGAAAGTGAAGTTTGCGTTCGAGACGCAGAAGAATTATTCGTTCCTCGATACGGCGAGCCTGTGCCAGTTTGTGTGGGGGCCGGCGTGGACGCTGTATGGCCCGGATGAAGTCGTGACGTTGATGCGCGCGGTGACCGGCTGGGATGTGACGCTCGAAGAAATTCAGCAGGTCGGCGAGCGGCGCATCAACATGATGCGGGCCTTCAATGCGCGCGAGGGCGTCGGTCGCGACAAGGACACGCTGCCCAAGAAACTGTTCAAGCCGCTCAAGGGCGGTCGCAGCGATGGCCTGTTTATTAAGCAGGAAGAAATCGAGACGGCGCTGGAAACGTATTACGAATTGGCCGGTTGGGACAAGACGACGCGGCAATCCGACGAAAGAGAAGTTGGCGGAGTTGGGGTTGGAGTGGATAGCATGACGAGTGACAAGTGACAAGTGAAGTGCGGCGGGGCGATCGAGAGATCTCGATCGCCCCGTTTTACGCATTACTGTTACTCATCATTACTTCTCAAACCCTACCGCCACCGTCATGCCCCAGCGCAACTTCTGATCGCTATCCAATACCTTGATCTTAACCGGATAGACTACGTCGCCGCTGTTGAGTTGCGACACGGTGCTGATTGATTCGACCTGGCCTTTCAGCGCGAGATCGGGTAGCGCATCGAACTTGATCGTTACGGCCTGGCCTACGTGAACATCCGGCACCTTGAGTTCCGTCACGTCGTCGGTCTCGATCGTCCAACCGGTGATGTCGGCCAGCGTGACGGCGGACGTGCCCGCGTTGACGCGCTCACCCAGATGGATATTGATCTGCGCGATCGTGCCCGCGAAGGGTGCTTTGAGTTCGGTATCGGCCAACGCCAACTTCGCGGTGTTGATGGCTGCTTCGGCTTGCTGAATCTGGGCCGCGAACGTGTCGACCGCCGTGCCGGCCAGTTCGGCTTGCAGCTGCGTCAAGTGCGCCTGCGCGGCCGCTATCGCTGGCTGCCGCTGCCGTCATTTGCGCTTGCGCGGCTTGATCGGACGGCGAGCCATACTTCAATGCAGCCATCTGAGCCTGGTTGGCCTTGATCGATTGCTCGGTCGCCGCGATGCGCTGGCGCAGATCCTTGGCCGCGGTGCCGTTCGCCCGATTGTATACGTACAGCTGATCGAGCCCGGTATTGAGCTGCTGGAGTTGATACGTGCAACTGCGCCAGCTGGGATTGCAGGTCGGTAATCGATGCGCTGTTGTTGCGGCCAGCATTGGCGCTGGCAGATTGTGACTGCGCAGCTTTGATGTCCGCTTCCGCCGAGGCGATTTGCTCCGGCAGGCCGGCTCGGTAGTTGGCCTGATTGGCTTTCACCACGGCCAGCGCCGCTTCGGCTTCGGCCAAGTGAGGTCTTCAGCGAGTCATTGCTCAGGCGCGCGATCACGTCGCCGGCTTTGACCATGTCGCCTTCTTTCACCAGTATCTCGGCCACCGCGCCGCTCGCGTTGAAGCTGATGGTCGCATTCTGCAGCGGTAGCAGCTTGCCTTCGGCCGCAACAACTGTGTTGCCGGATGGTTGTGCTGGTAGTCGCCGCGGTCTTCGGCGCGGTAGTCGCATCAAAGGTCGCCGCAACCGTCATCCCCCAGCGCAACTGCGGATCGGGATCGAGCAGTTTGATCTTGACCGGGTAGACCACGTCGCCGCTTTTCTCTTGAAACACGATGCCGATCGACGTCACTTCGCCTTTGACTTCAAGGTCGGGCAGGGCGTCGGCCTTGACGGTCACTGCCTGACCGATCGCAATGCCGGGGACCTTGATCTCAGTCAGATCGTCGGTGACGACTTGCCAACCCGACAGGTCGGCCAACACCGCCATCGGCGTACCTGCCGCTACCGTCTCGCCCACTTTGATGTTCAGCTGCGCCAGCGTCCCCGCGAACGGCGCGACGAGCATCGGCCTCAGCCAATCGGACTCTGGGCTGAGGCCAGGGTCCGCTTCCGCTTGTTGAATCGCCGCCGCGTATGTGGGATTGGGTTGACCAGCCGCTTCGGCCTTCAACTTCGCCAGATTGGCTTCGGCGGCGGCCAGGCGTGCCTGTGCGGCGTCGAGGCTCGCCACATTCGATTGATCGTTTAACGAGCCGCGCTTGATCTGGTTGAGCCGAATCTGGGCCGCTTCGGTGGCGCGCTTGGCGTTGTCAACGACCAAGCGCGCTGCTTCTTCGGTTGGGCCGTACTGCTTTTCGATCCAGGACCTTCTTGTAAGCGTCTTCGGCGGTTTTTTGATCGAGCTGCGCCTGCTTCAGAGCCGCATCAGCGGCGGCTACTTCGGCCGAGTTGTTACGCTTGGCATTGCCGCCGACGATCTGGGCTTGTGCGGCTTGAACCTCGGCTTCGGCAGCGGCGATCTGTTGGGGCAGACCCTCTTTGTATTTCGCCTCGCTGGCTTTGGCGGCAGCTACACCGGCTTGGGCGCGAGCGATCGCGGCATTGAGCGAGGCGCGATCGAGCCGCGCGATCACGTCGCCGGCCTTGAGCACATCGCCCTCTTTGACCAGCACTTCGGTCACTTCGCCGCCCATCGCGAAACTTAAGTTGGATACTTCCAGCGGCTCGATTTTGCCTTCAGAGCTGATGGCCGAATTGTCCTTGACGGGCGGCAGGCTCGTCGGGACTGGCGTAGGGGCCGGTTGGCCGCCGCATGCCGAGACGATCAGCATCACTCCAACGAGTACAGGGAAAATGGCTTTCTTCATGAGAGTCTCCAGTTGAAATACACGTGTTGTGTAGTTATTGTACAGTAACTAGAACTGTTTTATCAATCAAACTCTTGTTGTCAGTCAGACGATCTGTTTATAAACCGACCGTCGGTCTATTATTATAATTCACAACTAAATCGACGTCAAGTGGGCGGTTACTCATAAGCCAGGCTTTCCCGCACACTGACGCGCGTTGCTCGGATGGCTGGCACGGCGCTGCCCAATACGGATAACACGATGATGATGATGAGCCACGTCATCGCGCCATTCCACGAGAACTGATAGATGATGCTCGAATTGAATCACCTGACCGATGACGGTGGCAAACACCTGCCCCACCGGAATGCTGAGCGGAATGGCAATCAGCCAGGCGATCAGGCCCAGCATCAAGCCTTCGCCGATGAACAGCCCCGCGATCGTGGGCGACGATGCGCCGATGGCGCGCATCACGCCGATCTCGCGGCGGCGCTCCAGCACATTGATCGAGAGCGTGCCCGCCAACCCGATCGCGCCGACGGCGGCGATCAAGCCCGACATGACCATACAGCATTCGTGTGATGATGCCAAACACCGACTCGTTTTGCGGGCGAATTTGTTCGGCCGTCTGCGTGTTGCCGACACGCACGCCTTTGGCGCTCAGGGCTATCCCGTAGCTGCTTCTCGACCTGCAGTTGGGTTGCCCCGTCGTCGGGCGTGGTCGACAACCAGACCGAGGTGCGCGGCCGATCAGGCCGACTTCACGCTGATAGACCGCCAGCGGCACATACACGCTGCGCTGCAAATTGCTCAGATCGAAGACCGTGCCGACGACGGTCCATTCGGAACGTGTGTCGCCTTCCAGGCTGATCCAGACTTTGTCGCCTACTTTGACGCCCAGTTTGTTGGCGCGATCGTGATTGAGCACCACGGCGTGACCGTCGTCGGGCAGCAGCCAGCGCCCGGACGTGATCGGCAGATGGATCAACGTCGATTCGGGCCGCAACGCGTTGACGAAAATGTCTTCGCCTTTCTCGGCGTCTTGTGCTGATGAAGGCGGTGCTGGACTGGAACAGCTGCATCTCAATCTGATCGACGTTGGGCTGCGCGGCGATCAGCGCCGTGAGCTCGTCGATGCGATCGGGCTGCTGGAAGTTGACCAGCACGCTCAGGCCCAACGTGTCGGTCAGAAAATTGATCGTGTAGGTGAACGACGCAGCCGAACTCATCACCATGATGAACACGACGCCCGCCATGATCAGAGTGATCTCCGTCAACACGACGCGCCCTTTGCGGCGGAACGTATTGCGAATGGTCAGGCTGGCCGTGCGGGGCAGGAAGCGCAATCGGGCCAGCAACCGATCGAGCAGCCCTTGCCCGAAGCTCGCCGCCGATGCCATAGTTGCTGATCGCTTCGCGCACGGTGATGCGCACGCCCGAGAAGACCGGCCACAGCGCGGCCAGCAGCGGCACCAGCAGGCGACGATGACTTGTGGTAATCACCGCCGGCTGCGAAACGCGGAAACACCGGATCGGGCGGAATCGCCAGCATGCTCCAGCAGCATGCCGTCAGCGCATTCGACGGCCAGCGCGCCCAGCGGCACCGCCATCACCAGCGCCAGTACGCCATAGACCAGCACGCCGCTCAGATACAGCGCCATCATCTGCGCGCGTCGTTCCGCCGATGGCCTTCATGACGCCGATTTGCGGCACTTGCTGCGCGACGATGGCATTGA
Source organism: uncultured Bacteroidota bacterium (assembly GCA_963770945.1). Taxonomy (GTDB): domain Bacteria; phylum Bacteroidota; class Ignavibacteria; order UBA10030; family UBA10030; genus Fen-1298. Next base: position 17,947 of record CAVYRP010000006.1, read on the forward strand.
TGGTGTTGATGACCAGGAACAGGCCCAACATCAGCGACATGATGGCCATGACGCCCAGGATCAGATTGACGCCGTTGACGGTGTCTTGCGCCGGGTGCTTGTTGGGCGGCGTGACCTGATAAAAGAAGACGGGCGCGCCGATCTTCTCCAACTGCGGTTTCAAGCCGCTCGACCACGTCTTCCGCCGCCGCGTCAGAAAACGCCGGGACTTGCACGCGCAAGCGAGTGTAGCCCCGCCCGCCAAAGACGTTCTCGGCCATATCGCGGCTAATGTAGAAGGCGGCATTGCCGCCAAAGGCGGGCGGCTGCGCCAGATCTCCCACCACGCCGACGATCCTGATCGTCCGTTCGCGATCGTTGACCACCATGGTGACTGAACTGTCGGCGACAGGCCAAACGTCGTCACCGACGATCGCTCGATGGCGGCTTCGTCGGACTTGACCGGCCAGCGGCCGCTGAGCAGTTCGATGGTATTGAACTGTTGCTGCTCGTAGTCGCGCAGTACGGTGAGGCTCATGCGCGCAGCGGCTGTGCGTCGGTCAGGCGCCACTGCGCGCCCAGATCGCGCTGCCCCTGAATGCCGGCTACACCGGGCAGGCGCGACAACGCGGCAATATCGTCGTCGCTCACCGCGCCGTTAAGATAGATGATGATGTGGGCAGGATTCGTCTCGCGGTAACTGCTCATCATGCGCGCCGGCAGCAGATCGCTCAGGCCGCTGATCATGCCCATGGCAAACACGCCGATGAAAATGCTCAGCACGGCCAGCGCCGTGCGCCCTTTGCTGCGCCACAGATCGCGGAAGATTTTGCGGAAACCGATGCTCATAACGATCGTCTCTTTCAAGGCTCGAATTGATCTTGAGCAGGTGACAGTGCGCTTGATGATCCTGATCTGCCCGGTGCGATCGTGCGCCACTTCTTGCATCTTGGTCTTGATGTCCGGCGCGCCGCTCACCAACCGATCGAACATCTCACGCCCCAGCGTGATCACTTCCACGCCGGCAGCTTCCGGCGCGCACCGTCGCCGTGCGCTCGACGCCGCGCAGCAGCGCGATCTCGCCGAAATACTGGCCGGGCGTCAAGCGCGACGCCACGATGTCCGATCCGTCCGCGCCTTTCAACACCACGTCGGCGCTGCCGTGCGCGATGATGTAGAACTGATCGGGCGCGCTGCCTTCGTGGAAGATCACGCTGCCCGGCTCGTGCCGCTCCGGTTCGATCTCGTGTGAAGCCCAGATCAACTGTTCCTGTGTAAGTGTCGAGAAAGCCCGCGCCAGATATTCCTCAATCACTTCGCCGTCGGACACGATGACGGCCCGATGGACGCGCTTGGCCTTGTCGCTGTCGTGCGTCACCATGATGATGGTCTTGCCGCTCTGCACCAGTTCCTCGAACAGTTCGAAGACGGCTTCGGCGGTCTTGGAATCGAGGTTGCCGGTCGGTTCGTCGGCCACGATGATGGGCGGATCGTTGGCCAGGGCGCGCGCAATGGCCACGCGCTGCTGCTGCCCGCCGGACACGGCCGAGGGCAGTTTGTTGGCCTGATCGGCCATGCCCACCATCTCCAGCAGCTCCATCGCGCGCTGCTTGCGCTCGCGCGGCGAATACATGTTGCAAAAGTCCATCGGCAGCATCACGTTTTCCAGCAGGGACAGCGTGGGGAGCAGTTGAAAGAACTGGAAGACAATGCCCAGGTTGCGGCCGCGCCACTTGGCCATCTGGCCTTCGCTCAAGCGTGTGCACGGCGGTGTCGCCCACGTACACTTCGCCTGCCGTCGGCCGATCGATGCCGGTCAACATGTTGATCAGCGTGGATTTGCCGCTGCCCGACTTGCCGATGATGGCGACAAACTCGCCGGGATTGACGCGCAGATCGACTTCCTTCAGCGCCGTAAACGGCCCGGCGGCCGTCTGGAAAGTCTTCACGACATCGTGCATCACGATCAGATGCCCGTTGCGCTCGGCTTTGGTTAAGGTCGTGGCTGGCTTGCTGCGTCCGAACATACTGCCTCCTCGCTGAATTACGTGGACTTATTGTAGCGAAGTCGGTCGCGCTTAAGAAGTGGCTTACGGCGTAACTTGTCTGAGACTAAAGTCGGAGGTTGAAAATCAGGTATCGCGGCCGGCCCGCATAAACAACGGCCAGCGGATTTTGCGTTGATCGAGTTCGCCCCAGGCCGCGGTAAGTTCACGCGGATCAAATCGATTGGATCGACGTCGTGCGCGTCTCGATAGGCCTGTGTACCCGACCAGCTGTGCAAATACCCGATGAGGTCGGACAAGGTCCAGCGCATCTCGATGGCAAATTCGGGCGCGGCCAGTTCGTGAAATGGAAACGGCAAGGGGCGATAATGCTCGCGCAACGGCTGAATGCGCGGCGACCAATAATCGCGCAGGATGACGCCGTCGTAATACTCAATCACCCGATCGATCTCCGGCGCGATCTGAGGCAGATAATAACACCACGCCACGATCACGCCGTCGGGCTTGAGCACACGCTTAACTTCGGCATAGAACTGATCGAGATCAAACCAGTGCAAGGCCAGCGCCACAGTGACAGCATCGACGGACTGATCGGCTAAACCAGATTCTTCCGCCCGCGCAACGTGGTATTCGATCTGTGGATGCGGCGTGGCGTTGGCGATTTGCTGCGCGCTCGGATCGGTGGCGATGACCGATCGGAAGTGGCGGGTCAAGCCGATCGCGGCCTGGCCGCTGCCCGTGCCGCAATCCCACACCCGATCGTGCCCCGGCGCGATCGAGGCGATCCACTCATACAGCGCCGCCGGATACTGCGGCCGATAACGCGCATAAGCGTCGGCCTGTTTGGAGAAGTTGTCCTCAAACTTCGGCGATGGCATACAGGCGGTTATCCTCAACCCGGTAGAGCAGCGGTTCAACTCGGACTCCGGGGTAACGCTGGCGCAGGCGCTTCGATTCGCTCAACACAAAATCGATCTCGTTGCCGATCTCGAACATGGGCGCAAAGTGATCGAAGTGCTGCTCGGCGAAGTCGCGCTGCCAGCCGGACCGGTTCACCAACCCGTCGATGAAGGCCGCGCGGCGTGCCATCAAATTGACCATGCCGCAGTTCGTATGGCCGATCAACGCAATGTGCTGCACGCCGCCCACGGCGATGGCGTACGAGACTTTGAATTCGCTGTAGCGCAGATTTGCGCCGCCCGCGCGGATGATGTACGCAAAATTATCGGGGATGCGCAGGTGCTTGCGGTGATCCATGCACATGCCGATGAGCAGCTGTGCGTCGGTATACGTGTCGTAGGTCGCGATTGAGATTGTGATATTGTAGCAGCAGCCCGATCGGTGTGTGCCGGTAGTCCTCTGAAATATCCTCAACCGAATTCACCGCCCGCAATCGATCCATTCAGCCCCCGCTTTGGCTGTGCGCGACGCGCTTGCCTGTTTGATTGCTGCTCAAGGCGGACGAAAGTCCAGCGCGAGCAGATACCTGTTTAGAATTCCACCCAGGTGCCTGTCCCTTTGGATTTCGCCTGTCGATACACATATTCGGCCGCAGCCAGATCTTCGATCGCCAACCCCAGTGATTTGAACAGCGTAATCTCGTCGGGATTGATCCGCCCCGGCTTCGCCCCGATCGAGTACTTCGCCGATCTCGGCCTGAATGTGATCCGGCCCGATCGCGCCTTCGCGCAGCGCGAACAGATAATCGCCCGATTCGTTCAGCGTCGATTCGCGCCGATCCACGAACAGACTGGATGCGGCCATCGTGGCGGAATCGACTTCGCGGGCGAACGATTGACTCGCGCCGACGACGTTGAGATGCGCTCCCATCGGAGATCCATTCACGTTGCATCACTGGCTCGTTCGATGAGGTCGCGGTCACGATCAGATCGGCATCGCGCACGGCGGCCTCGATCGTGTCCGTCGGCTTCGATCGGAAACGGATAGACCGCGCGCATATCCCGGACAAACTGCTGCGCGTGCGCGGGATTGCGGCTGACGACGCGCACCCGCCGGATCGAGCGCACACACGTCATCGCCGCCAGATGCGATCGGGCCTGCACGCCCGACCCGATGATGGCTAGGTCGCCGCACTCGGCTCGCGCCAGCACGCGCGTCGCCACGCCGGACACGGCGGCAGTGCGAATCGCCGTAATCGCGGAGGCGTTCATCAACGCCAGCGGCTCGCCGGTCTCGCCGCTGAGCAACAGCACCGCGCCTTGATGTGAGTCTTTGCCAATGCGCGGGATTGCCATTGAAGACGCCGATGATCTTCACGCCAAAGGCGGCGTTTTCTCCAGAAACATACGCTGGCATCAACGCCAGCACGCCGGCCGCTTCAGGCGGTCGCACGACCATGCGCAGCGGCAAATGCACGTGGCCTTTTGCCAGCGCCATCAACGCATCCGTCATCACCGTGATGCAGTCCGACATCGGCAGCAGCCGTTCAACTTCGTCTTGATTCACGATGAGTAACTTCATCGCGCTGCTCCAATCGTTTGCGCCACGAACCCGTGACCCAGCCTTCGGCGCGACGTTCTTCGCGGCGTCGCTGCTGCTCGATGATCTCGCGCACGTGGCCGACCTTTTCTTCAATCGCGGCTTCGAGCCACAGGCGGCCTTTCTCAGCCGTGGCCTGCGTGGCTGCGCCATACGCGCCGCTGATCGTGTCGTCCGTCCACGGCGGATTGGCGATCAACGCGCCGCCTTCGAGCCAGTCCATGTAGTAGTTAGGCGTCGCGGTGAAATCGACTTCATCGACGGCGCGCTCCATGTGGACGAGATCAGGGCGCAGGTGCAGGATGTAACTCGTCTCCAGTTCGCCCGCGTGGCCCATGCCGCCGATCTTTGACGTGCGATACTGCGTTAACGCGTCGCTGGTGGTGTGCAGAAACGAGGTTGCCACAAACACATCGGGCCAGCGATCGCCGCAGAATTTGGTGACATTCACGAGGAAACTGTGATTGCCGCCGTGCCCGTTGATGAGATAGGCCATCTTCAGGCCGCGCTCGCGCAGTTGGCCCACGACGGCCACGAAGAAATCCTCCCACGTGCGCGGCTCGATCGTCAGCGTGGCCGGATACTGGCGGCGATGCATGCTCACGCCATACGGCCACGTCGGCAAGCGCACAATCGTGTCGGGCAGGGCGGCTTCCACGCCGCGCGCAATCGCGTCGATGATCAACGTGTCGGTGCTGAGCGGCAGATGAAAGGCGTGCTGCTCGGTGTGGCCGGTGGGGATGAGGGCAACCTGATTGGGCGCGACTGTGTAGGCGGCGAGCCTTCGCGACTCGCCCGTGCGCTTAACTCGCAATCGTCGCAAAGCCCTGCGGCCCGTAGCCGTTGATCACAAACACATTCGTGAAGCCATCTTCTTTGAGCGTGGCGATCAACGATTGGATCACGCGTTTGAACAACTTCGGATCGACTTCCAGCGAACTGCCTCGAAAACCGTACGGGACGCGGGGAAGACACACACGTCGATCGGGCGCAGAAACCGATCGGGCCGTTGTGTCTGTACCCGATCGATCACCTCGTCCCAATCGTAATCGTTTGTGTCACCGAGAGGAATCAGCAGCGGAATATCGCGCGGCAAGGCATCAACTTCGGGAAAGGTCAAGTTTTCGTATCGGATGACTTCCGCCTTCATCCTGTCACCTCATCATCCTTCCAACGTAATCGGCACAAACTCGCCCGTGCACGGATTGCCATAGCAATACCACAAGGTGCGCGCGGTGAGATCGATCACGTAGGCGCTGATGGTCACGGTCTGATCGCGCGGCGGCACGTCTTCGGCGTGCGCGCAAATGCTGTAGGGATAGTTGTTGTGATCGGAGAGGATGGCCTTTACGTCGTCGAAACCGATCGGGCCGCGCTGCAAGGCCTGACGCGCCAATCGCGCCGATCGATTAACGCGCAAGTTTGCGCCGATGATGACGTCCGCTTCGTAATCGCGCAGCCGCGGCGACAGATAGTTGTTGGTGTGCGTGAGATAACCGTCGTGCGCGTACAGCAGATCGGCCTGCGTCGGCGGTGGTTTCGAGGTTGTATAGTTCGCCGCTGTCGTCGGCTAGCACGTGATTGTAACCGGCGGCGCGGCGCGGATGCAGCGCGCGCTCGACGGCGACGCCCAGCCGCGGCGCGGTCAGCACGTGCCGCCCGATGAACAAACGTGGAATGCCAACGCGCGCGTCGTTGGGATAGACCGTGTTGATGCACTGCGCCAGGCCGTTGGCATTGAAGCCGACGTTGGCGCAGCAGGCCGCCATACACCGGCGAGATAAAGGCCGGTTCGTCGTCGGGCGTGAACGCGCACCACGTACTGCCACTCGCGATCGATCGGCAGCCAGTCTTCGGTGTGGCCCAGCAGCACGTGACCGTCCACGGTGTGCTCAGGCGCGAAGGCGACCGTCGTGCATTTCTCAAAGAGCATATCGTCGGTGAGTTCTTCAAAGCAGTTGCACAGCAGCACATCATCAAACGCCACGTCCGCGCCTTCGGCCATACCCCGTAGTTCGTCCACATATTGCGGCAGCGCCTCTTCGACGAAGGGCAGATATTTCCGCGCATGCACCAGCGCCTGGGCCCAGGTCGATTTGAAACCGGGCAAATTGCGCGAACAGCTCTTGATAGTTGCGGATCATGCCCGCGATGCACTCGGGCACGGCGCGGCCAATCGTGAGACCGATGTCGTAATGCGAACCGGCGGCGTCGATGATGGGAACCATAATGAAGGATCGGATGACGAATAGACGGTGGCACGGAAATTGGTTCGTCTTCCGCCCACCGTCTTTCGTCATTTCAAATAAATGCCGGTCGGGTCGAGCTCTTCGCGCAGCAAGCGCAGTTCCTCGTCGGTAGGTGGCTCGGTGGTCTTGAGATTGTCGGCTACCTTCAGTTTCCAGCCGGTGTTCTTGATGGCTTGCTCGACGGTTGCGCCGGGATGCAGCGCGGTCAAGATCAATTCGCCAGTTTCATCGGGCGTGAGGATGCCCAGATCGGTGACGACTTCGTGCGGGCCGCCGCCGCGCAGCCCTTTCGCTTCACGTTCTGCTCGACCCGACAGGAAACCCGCGCTCGTGACGAAGTCACATTTCTCTGGAAAACGCCGCGCCTGATGCGGCGTGATGAAGTACACTCGATTGGCCCACGCGGCGATCTCGGCCGCGCCGCCGCTGCCGGGCAAGCGCACTTTCGGCTTGGCATACGGGCCGATCACGGTGGCGTTGACGTTGCCAAACCGATCGATCTGCGCGCCGCCCAGAAAGCCCACGTCGATCTTGCCGTTCTGCAAATAGAACGCGAAGATTTCGTACATGGAGCAGATCGACGCCGCGCCGCTGACCAGGCATGGATCGCCGATCGAGAGCGGCAGGCGCGACGGCTGCGCGCCGATCACGCCCGCCTCGTAGATCATGTTGAGGTTGGGCGCGTGCGTGCGGCGCGCCAGGTTGCAGGCCAGATTCGGCTGGCCGATGCCGACGAAGACCACGTCGCCGTCGCGCAGCAAGCGCGAGGCGGCCACGACCATCATTTCGGAGGAAGAATAAGATGTCATTGAGATGGTTCCAATCCTGCATTGATTTTGGACAGCAGATTCGAACCTGCGGTACAGTACTTCTTCACAGCCGTCCAACTGATTCGTTTCAGAGTTCGCAGTTCACGCGTATCCGCTTCGGCGTCTTTGAAGTATTGCAGGGCGTAAGCCAGATGAACCGTGAAATCAGGCCGATCAAAGTACTTTTGCGGCAGAGTTGAAACAGTGTTTCAAAGGACGCGATGCTCTTGAGGCAATAGAGATCGATGAAGTCACGGCGGGTGCCGCGATCTTTGATAGCTGACAACTTCATGAGACCGATGTCGATCGGTTGCGCCAGGCGCAGGCCATTCACTTCAATTGTGGGAAACAGCAGTGGGTGATGTTGGAAAATGAAACTTGCCTCAACGCCCATGATGTTTGTGTAGAGTTGTTCGGCGGACTCGCGCTTGACGGTCACTGACGGCAAGTGCTGCAACTGACCAACCAGCATCGAGCGTTCCACTTCGCCCAGCGGATTATCTGCTGAGAAGAAATCCAAATCATACGAGACACGATGGCCAATTTGCATAGCCAACGCTGTACCGCCAGCCAGGTAAAAATCGGCGGGTACGGGCAGCGCAGCAAGGGCTTCAAAGGTCTGGCGGGTTTGAACTGCCAGTGCTTCCCAATGAATGCCGTCTGTCATTTGACTTTCTCCCACGGCGGCACCGTGTAGCGTTTGATGCCAAGCATGTTGCGCCAGTAGTTGAACGCGCGCGGGTCCAATCGGCGATAGCCATGAGCGCGCACCCATCTGGCGATGCCGCGTTTGCCGTAGGCAGTCGACCAGCCAGCGAATCTCCGCCCACGATCCGCGATCGAGTATGCGCTCGATGATCACGCCCGCGTATTCTTCGGTATTCATGCGCGCGAAGTCATACTCCGGGAAGAGCCACTCGCTGGAGACGGGCAAGCCGTTGGACGCAAGTTCAGTCGCCATCACTCGTTACTCGTCACTCGTTAATACTTCCCGTAGTTCACTGGTGCGCTGAAAGCGGGTTCGACCTTCAAGCGTTCGTGCGTCTCCGCGCCGAGTTTGGCCCAGTACTCCGCGTGATCTTTCACGTCGTACACCCACTCCTTCAGCCACGCGGCGGCCTTCTCCGGCGTCTCGCTGTGCTTGTCCCAATCGAGATAGAAGGCGTTGTCGCGATCGTAGTAGCCTTGCGTGTACGACGGATGCGCGCAGTGCGGCACTTCGCACACGGCGTGACCACGAAATCGGGGATCAACGTGCGGTTCGGGTCCGATCGGATCACGCTCTCGTCGACGATCTCTTCGACGGTGAGGATCACTTTCTTCGACGCGAACGCCACTTCTTTCTGCTCGCCGATGATGCCCCAGATTTGCGCGTTGCCGTTGGCGTCCGCGCGCTGCGCGTGGATGATGGCGACATCGGGATTGAGCGCGGGCACGGTGACGAGTTCTGCGCCGGTGTACGGATCGACGATCGTTTTGTACTGCGGATTGGCTTTCGCCAAGTCTTCGCCGCCGGTCGGTCGCATCGGCAGGAAGGGCAGACCCGCCGCGCCCGCGGCCACGCGCGTGATCATGGCGAAGTGCGAGTATTCTTCGTAGGCCAGCTGCCCCGATTCCATCGCCTGCCGGATGATGCGCAGCGATCCTACGCCGGGGTTGCCGCTGTACGAGAAGATGATCTTCTTGGCGCAGCCGGCCGCGACCATTTGATCGTAGATCAGATCGGGCGTGGCACGGGCCAGCGTCAGGTCTTTCTTGTGCTGGCGGATGATCTCGTGGCCGGCGGCAAACGGGATGAGGTGCGTAAAGCCGGCGGCGTAGACGGTATCGCCATCGTGCACGAAGCGTTCGATGGCTTGCGACAGGGACATTACTTTCGGCATGCTGTTCACCTTTAATCGCCTCAAAACAAATCACGGAGACACGGTCAATTATACTCCGTGTCTCCGTGATTCCTAAGGTTCGGTGACGAGCTACTCTCTGCTGATGACGGTCTGCGATTGTTCGTGCAGATATTGCGGCACGTAGTAGATCGAGCCGCCCGATTTGCCGGTGCTGCCCGAGCCCTTCCAGCCGCCGAACGGTTGATGGCCTGGCCACGCGCCCGTCGTCGCGCCCTGCGGCCGGTTGGCATACGTGACGCCCGCTTCGATGGTATCGAAGAACGCCGCGGCTTCTTTCTTGCCGCCGTAGATGCCGGCGGTCAAGCCATAGTCGGCATCGTTTGCCATCTTCAAGGCGTCGTTGAAGTCATCGTAGCCGGCGATGGTGGTGATGGGCAGGAACATTTCGTGTTTCCACAGGCGATGACCGGTGGGCAGATAAGCCAGCGTCGGCGCGCAGAAATAGCCCTTGCCCAGCTCGCCTTCTTGCAGCTGCTGGCCGCCCGTGAGAATCTCGCCGCCCTGTGACAGTTCTTCGGTGAACTCGGAGAATTCTCGATACGAACTCTTGTTGGCGACCGGGCCTAACCAGACCTCGCGTTTGGTGGGATCACCGATGGTGATCTTGTTGGTGAGGTTGACCAGTTTGTCGACGAACTGATCCTTCACGCTGTTCTCGACGTAGACGCGCGAGCAGGCCGAGCACTTCTGGCCTTGCAGGCCAAAGGCCGAGCGCATGATGCCTTGCGCGGCATCGTCAAGATTGGCCTTGGCCGTGACGATGGCGGGATTCTTGCCGCCCATTTCCGCGATGCACGGGCGCGGATGTTTGCCGGTGGCGAAGGTCTTGTAGATGTGCATGCCGACGTCGTACGAGCCGGTGAAGGTGATGCCGTCGACTTCGGCGTTCTCGATCAGTTCCTGGCCGATCGTCGCGCCGCCGCCCGTGACGTAGTTGAACGCGCCATCGGGCATGCCCGCATCACGGATACATTCGGCCAGCAAGCGGCCGGAATACGGCGTATCAGAGGCGGGCTTGAAGACCACGGTATTGCCCGCGACCAGCGCCGCGCCGGTCGGCCCGCCTGCCAACGCAAACGGGAAGTTGAACGGCGAGATGACCACCCACACGCCGTACGGCTTGAGCACGCTGACGTTGGTCGAGGTGAAACCGGCGAGGGGATCGGGCTTCATCGGGACGATGTAGCCGTTGTTGCGCTCGACTTCGTCACAGTAGTAGTAGATCAGATCGGCGGTTTCCTGCACGTCGCCCAGCGCTTCCATGCGGTTCTTGCCGATTTCCAGCGAGACGACGGCGCTGATTTCGTACAGGCGCTTCTCGATCTGCGCGGCGGCCTTGCGCATGATGCGGACGCGATCTTTCCACTTCATGTTGCCCCAGACGGGCACGGCCGCGCGCGCGGCGCTCAACGCTTCGCGGCCTTCGGCCACGCCGCCCTTCTGGAACGTGCCCAACAGCCAATCGGTGTTGATGGGGCTGCGATCGTCGAACTTGGCTTCGATGAAGCGATCTTGGCCGTTGATCAGCATCGGGATGTCTTTGCCCAGCCCGGCGTGCACCTTCGCCACGGCCTTGTCGAAAGCGGTGTGCATCGACTCCGGCGGATTGAACATCGTGGCATAGGTCAACTTGAAGCTGCCATTGCTCTTGGCCTTGGATGCGGCCTTCTTCTTGACGACTTTCTTTGCTGCCATACAAAACCTCCTGAGGAATGTGGGGGATTGGTGATCAGTAATTGGTAACTGGTGATCGGTTATTCGGTGAAGAAATACGGGTGCTTCAAACCTCCGGTGAGTGTGGTCATTTTGAGACGCAGCGTCAAACCGTTCAAGCCTTCGCGCGGAACTAGCACGTGTTGGCCGACCAACCGATCGAGCATCTCGCGCGTTAAGTCTGATCCTTCTTGAAGTCCGCTCGTTTCGATCAGTTCAAGCAGTTTGCACTGAAACCGATCGCCCTTCGGCTCGTAACGGCCCACCTCCGCCCGATAGGTTGCCCGCACCATGCCGGTCGAGGGCGACCAGGCGAAGCAGAGGTAGGTTTGTTGATCAGTGTCCATTGTCATGCTGAGTCCCGCAGGGACGAAGCATCTGTACGACCGCCAAAGAGATTCTGCCCAGCCCGCCGCAGCATTGCGGCGGTGGGCCGCTTGCGTCGCCGCAGCGCGGCTCAGAATGACATCGCGGCTCAACAACTCTTCCATCACATCCAGCCCGTGCGCCAGGTCGGCCTGCTGGATCACCAGCGGCGGACTGAGCACGATCAAGTTGCCGCGCACGGCAAAGGAGACGCCGCGCTTGCGCCCCTCGGCGACGAGTTTCTTGAGTTCAGGCAAGGTGGCCGGCCACGAATAATTCGTCAGTTCCACAATCGCGAACAAACCCTGCCCGCGCACGTCGCCGATGATGGGCAATCGCGCTTGCATCTCGCGCAGCCGCTTCAGCATCCACTCGCCCAGCTCGCGCGAGCGCTGAATCAAATTCTCTTCTTCGTAGGCATCGACGGCTGCCGCGCCTGCCGCGCATGCGATGGGATGCCCGCTGTACGTCAAGCCGCTTTCGAGTACATGATAATCGAAGTAAGCGGCAATGTGCTGATTGACGACGACTGCGCCCAGCGGCACGTGCGCACCCGTGATGCCCTTGGCCAGCGTCATGATGTCGGGCGCGTTTTCCAGGCCGTATCTTCTGCCACGCGAACCACTCGCCCACGCGGCCAAAGCCGCTCATCACTTCGTCGGCGATGAGCAGGATGCCGTAGCGATTGCAGATCTCGCGCACTTTGGGCCAGTATTCCGGCGGTGCGACGATGCCGTTGGTCCCGGCGTGCGGCTCGATCATCACCGCGGCAACGTTGTCCTTCCCGACGTACTCGATGGTATCGGCGATGTGATCGGCGCAGCGGATATTGCAGGCGGGATACTTCAGGCCCAGCGGGCAGCGATAGCAATACGGCGGCAGCGCGTGCACGATGCCGTCGAAGCCGGTCGGCGTATGCCACGCGCGATTATCGCCGCCCAGTTCCAGCGTCATGTGCGACGCGCCATGATACGAGCGATAGCGCGTGATGATCTTCGACTTGCCCGTAAACCAGCGGGCGAACTTCACCGCGTTCTCGTTGGCATCCGCCCCGGCCAGCGAGAAGAACACGCGGCCGCCTGTCATGCCTGATTTTTCGATCAGGCGCTGCGCCAGTTCGGTGCGCGGCGACTGCGCCCCAGCCCGGTTGGACGTAGCACATCCGATCGGCCTGGGCCTTGATCGCGGCCACGACTTTCGGATGCTGATGGCCCAGGTTGCAGCATTCGGCCATGCTGCTCAGATCGAGATAGCGTTGACCGTCGGCGTCGATGAACCATGCGCCCTCGCCGCCGACGATCGTGGGCGCATTCCAGTGCGACTGGATCGTCCACGTATGCAGCACGGTGGCGCGTTCTTCGGCGGTGAGTTCTGAAATATCGGCGGATGAAGTGGGGGACAGTTGTGCGCTCATCATGGCTATTGTAACAGGCAGCTGTAGGGCGCGGCAAGCGATCAAGTAACTGTGAAACGGGTGAGGAGCGTCACGTTAGACGGGCGGCCACGGAATTTGCCGGTAGCCCGGCAGCGGACGCGGAAAGCAGCCGGTTTGGAGCAGTTGATCGGTGCGGCGTTTGAGGGCACTGATTTCGCGCTTGTCGAGCAGTTTCGCCAGCGCTTTGGCGGCCGCGTCGCCGGGCTGATCCAATCGGGTGCGGAACTGCCGCAGGTCCGCCTTCAACTCGATCGGCACGTCTTCGCCCGCAAAATCCCAGATGACCGTGCGCAGCTTGGGCTCAACCGAGAAGGCCACGCCGTGATCGATCGCCCAGATGTGATCGGTCGCGTCGCGCAGACAGTGGCCGGATTTGCGATCGGCGTTGTTGATCAACAGATCGAACAGGGCGATGCGCTTGAATTGGGCGGTAAAACGCTCGTCTTCTTTAAGGGTGAAGTAGTGTTCGTTGGGATCGCAGTCGATGTAGAACTGCACCATGCCCACGCCGTGCGGCCCGTCGCGCAGAACGGTGGGGGGCACGACGAACCAATCGAGCGCCTGACTGACCACAAACGCGGCGACTTCCCGCTGGCACAGCGTGCCTTCGGGAAAATCCCACAACGGACGCTCGCCCTCGCGCGGTTTGTAAATCGCCGCGGTCTGCAAGTCGCCCTGCGAGACGCTGACCAGGAAAGTGTAGTTGCTGCCCCACGGCAACAGCCCCTGCTGTTCGAGTCTCGCCGTTCGTAAGCAGTTCGAGCAGGTCGTCGATGGAGATGGAGTGCGGATCAGGGGAGGTCTCGTCGGTCATGATGGCGGTAGAGGTTGCGAGGTTGGACGTTGGTGCGTGATGATGCTCACGAAACACGCATCACGCACCACGTCAGAGTGCGACTCTACTGAACGATCAAATCTTTAGTATGCCCATTGCGCTTGGGACAGAAGTGGCCGTCGGGATTGATGGGACGGCCGCACAGCGCGCACATCGGGCGGCCCTGCGAAACGATGTCCAGCGCATTGTCGGCCATGGCTTTGGCCTGCCCGCGCGAGATCCAGAAGCGCGCCGTGATGGCGTCATCTTCGGTCTGATCTTCGGTCTGTAAGGCCTGCGCGACGATGACGACCATGTCCAGATCGGAATCGTAGCCCAGGCCCATCTGCCCCACTTTGAATTCCGGCTCAAACGGCGGCGTCAGCACCAGATCGCGGCTATCCACTTCGTCGACGTCGTCGCGATCGGGGAAGCGCTGGGTCAGTTCTTCCAGGAATTGATGGATGCCCAGAGCCAGCGCACGCACCTGCTCTTTCTCGGTCTCGATGGTGATGGTCGTGAGGCCGCCCCGCGCCTGCAAATAAAACACGCGCTGGCCGGGCTGTCCGATCGCGCCGGTCGTAATGGCTGACACGGGATTAAGATCGATGTTGCGTGCCATGCGTTTTATTTCGCTTTCCCTTTCGCGGGTTGATGATTGGCCGGCGGGGCCTGAAACGGGCCGGTGTCGTTCAAGCGACCGATGCGCGCCCCGAACGGCCCGACGCTGATCACGCTGATGGACGCCGGGCTGACGGCGATGCGCTGAAAGTTGTCGAGCGCGATGCCGGAATAATAGGCCACGATGACTTTGATGACATCGCCGTGCGAAAACAACGCGACGGCGTCTTTCTCGTGCGCGGCGACGATCTTCTCGACGGCGGCCACGGCGCGGCTCTGCATGTCGCGGAACGATTCGCCGTTGGGAAAGGTAAAGGTGCTGGGCGCGGCCTGCACGCTTTTCCATTCTTTCTTCTGCGCCAGCACTTTCAGCGATTGGCCCTGCCAGTCGCCGTATTTCACTTCGCCCAGATTGGGCACCCGATTGATCTTCAGACCGCGCGCTTTGGCCAGCGGCTGCGCCGTCTCGATCGTGCGTTCGAGCGGGCTGGAATAGATCGCCGCCAACTCGATCGGCTTCAGCCGCTCCACCAGGTCCTGCGCCTGTTTCTGGCCCAGTTCGTTGAGATGAACATCGGGCAGCCAGCCCGCCAATTTCTTGTCGGCCCAGTCGTTATGGCCGTGTCGAATGAGAATGAGAGTAGTCATGTAGTCGAGTAGTCTTTAGTCACGTAGTCTGGTAATGCGGAGAAATTGTACCACATGGGGCAAACGTGGTGCATGGTGCGTGTTCCGTTTTCACGCAAACGCACCACGTCTTTATTCGTCATCGAGAAGCATCCGGTGGGACCGTCACTCGTACTCGTCGCAACACGCACCACGCACTACGTTCACTCGTCACTCATCAATCGTCACATATTGTGCCGGATGTGGACGATGTCGCCGTCCTTGACGATGTACTCTTTGCCTTCGAGCCGGAACTTGCCTTTGTGCTTGGCCTCATCGAGGCCGCCCAGTTCGATGAGGTCGGGGTAGGCCACCACTTCGGCGCGGATGAAGCCTTTGGCCAGATCGGTGTGAATTTCACCGGCGGCTTCGACGGCGGTCGCGCCGCGCTTCACCGTCCACGCGCGCACTTCGTCTTCGCCGACGGTGAAGAACGATTGCAGGCCCAGCAGATCGTACGACAGGCCGATGACGCGGCTGCGGCTCAATTCGGTGATGCCGTACTCTTCCATAAACATCGGCGCGTCTTCCGGCGACAGTTCTGCAATCTCGCGCTCCAGCCGCCCGCGCAGCGCGACGATGGCGCTGTGCTGATGGCGTATTCGATCGGGGCGCATCGCCTTCATCGCCGATGTTGATGATGATGAGCATCGGCTTGATCGAGAGGAAGCCATAGCCGCGCGTCATTTGAAGTTCTTCCGGGCTCGAGTTCCATATCGCGCAGCGGCCGTTCCTGATCGAGATGCGCTTTTAGCTTTTCAAACAAGCCCTTTTCTTTCAACGCCAGATCGCGATCTTTGCCGCCCTTGCCGATGCTCTCCACGATCTTCTCGTAGCGCCGTTCCACCGCCCCCATGTCGTTGAGCAGGAACTCGGTGTCGAGGATCGCCAGATCGGCGGCGGCATCGATCGGGCCGTCGTGGGGCACGGACGGATCGTCGAAAGCGCGAATCACCACCACGAACGCATCGAGCTGGCCCAGTTGATTGACGAACGGGCCGGGCAGCCCTTTCTTGCTGATGCCCTTATCCAGGCCCGCGATGTCGGCATAGGTGACTTTGGCATAGATCGTTTTGCGCGGCTTGAACATCGTGCTCAACAGGTCCACGCGCTCATCGGGCACAGACGTAATCGCCGTATGGATGTCCAGGCGGCCGGATGAATACGCCGAGGTGGCTTTCTCGCCGCCTGCCAACGCGTGGAAGATGGTGGTTTTGCCGCTCTGTGGAAGTCCAATGATGCCGATCTGCATGGTATACTCTCAATCAGGTAAGGTGCGGTCATTATGCCCGAATCGACAGGGATGGTCAAGTCACACGCGTACGCGCGCACGCCTGACTTTCCGCCTACTTGCCGCCGACCACAAGCTATCCTATAATGCGAGTGTTCGGGCGGCCCAGCATGACCAATAACCAGAAACCTTCGATCCTGATCGTCGACGATGACGAAGAGACACGCGCCATGCTGCAAGTGGTGCTGTCGCGCGACGAGTACGAGGTGACGACGGCGGTCAGCGCCGAAGACGCCCTGCGCAAGTTATCGGTGTTGTCGTTCGAGTCGGTCGTGATCGACCTGCGGCTGCCGGGCATGGACGGCGTGCATTTGTTGCGTGAAATTCAGCGCCGCTGGCCGGATACGGTCTCGATTGTGCTGACGGCCTATCCGACGCTGGATTCGGCCGTGGCGGCGCTGCGCGCGGGCGCGCACGATTACCTGAGCAAGCCCTGTCCGCCGACCGAGATTCGCCGCTCCGTCGAGGATGGCTTGTCCAAGCGGCACGGGCTGATCAAGCGGTACGAGTTGATGCGCGCCCTGGAACAGCAGCTGATGGATGGTCTGGCTGCGCTGCGCGAGGAACAGGCTGGCCGCACCGCGCGGTTGGTGCAAGAGGACGAGCCGCCCGCGGACACGGCCAACATCGTGCGCGTCGGCCCGTTCCTGATCGATCGAGAGCGGCACGTGGCGCTGTTGGGCGATTCGCAGCTCAACCTGACACCGGTCGAGTTTGAACTGCTGGCGACCCTGGCCGAGCGAGCCCCGGCCGTGTTGAGTCCGCTGGAGTTGATGCGGCGGGCGTTGGAGTACGAGGTCAGCGAAGCCGAAGCCGGCGACATGGCGCGCTGGCATATTCATCACTTGCGCCGCAAATTGGAAGCCGACAACGCTGGATCCCGTTTGATCCAGACCGTGCGCGGCCTCGGTTATCGAATCGACATTTAGCAGGCAAACTTATGCGCCGACTATTAACAAGTGTGCTCATCGTTTTGATATGTGGTCTGCTGGTGCTGCCAGTTCGGGCCGCACCTTTCATGTGCGGGTACGAATCCGGTGTTAACCATCACGGCCAGTCCGTTTCCGCTCGTGGTCAATCAACTGGCACGCGTCACTATCGTCGGCACGAATCCCGGCCCGGCCGCGCTCGACAACGTGACCATCACCAGCGGTGTGCCCAACAACATGTCGATCGAGGCGGTTAACGTCTCGCAGGGCAACGTGGCGGTGTACAACTCCGCCATCACCATTAACGTCGGCCATTTGGACCCGGGGCAGGGTGTGACGGTGTACGTGGATGTAACCGTAGTGAAGGCGTATCCCAGCGATGCGCCGTTCAACGTCTGCGCGGGTTTGACGTATACGAACGGAGTTGCGCGCTTATCGTGTTTGCCTAATCAGGTCGCCGCGCCGCCCGGCAGCCACCCGATTAGCACGCTGCCGCCCAACGGCCAACGTCCCATCGATGATCCCAATCGACCGCCGGTGATTCTGCCCGTCTCCGGTGCGCCGATCGATCCGGCCGCCCTCTTGCTCGTGCTGAGCGGATTGTCGTTAGTCACGTTAAGCCGCCGCAAGCGCTAACCGACATAGCCGATAACGAAAACGGAGAGACGCCTGCTCTCCGTTTTCGTTTGCAGATCAGTCAGCGTCTCAGTCAATGTTGAGGCTCATGTGTTCGTGTGCAGCTGGTCTAACCAGACCGTCCATTTCGCTTCAAAATCGCTATAGGGCAAGCCCAGCGCTTCGATCAGATTTGGCAGCGATTGAGCGTCGCGCAGGCCGTGAAGGAACTTCAGCACGGTATCCGCTCCGTACGTTTGATCAATAAATTGAATGAGCGCATTTGCTTCAAACACGGCCAGCTGCCGTTGCCACTGAGTCATGCCCGGCTTTACCGACCACACAGCCGCCAGGCTGAGGAACCGCGGTTGTTCGAAAAACTCCAGATTGAAAGCACGTTGCGGCGCTAGTTGCAGCGCTGATTGCGGCGCAAACTGATCGCCACGTTGAGCGCGCAGCCAATTACTGATGGCCGTGACGAACAGGAACCCGTCTGGGTTGCCGCTCCACCGATCAAGACCACCGGCGGCAAGATAGACGATATAGGGCAAGACCGACCGATTGAAATAGCTATCGAGGCGGGGATTTTGCCCCGACACGCTCATATCCAGCGTGTTGTAATACAGGCCAATGAGGCTGGGCGCGGGCAGCGTAAGCGTCAGTCCGTGGGTCGGATCGAAGCCAAAACCAGCATCGAAGCTCTGGCTGAGGGAGCGTCCCTGATCCTGGCCGAAGCCATTGCCACCGGCGCGAAATTGAGTGTCTAATTGCGTCTGCAGATCGAGTGTGAGGTTGGGCGGCGCGGCGCGGTCTTCAGTGCAGTCTGAGTTCGCTGCATACTTGTGCATAGGCCCGCTCCCATTGATTGGCGATCTGGTGAGCTCTGATCGGCGTCGCGGACCGAATAGATCAGATCGAAATGCGCCGTCTGATCGGTCTGCAGGTTCCCCCAGAATTCGGTGGATAGATCGGGCGAAGTCCGCACCCAAGTATCGCGATAAGCCCGATAAAAACGCGTCTCGCGGAAATACTGTCCGTCGCGATACTGAATCACATCCGCCCAGCCGCGATTGGGTTGAATCACGCCGGAATTGAGGATGGTAAACAACTGATCTTGAACCGGGGGCAGGCCCCAGGCTTGAAACGATGCTTGTTGAATTTGTTGCCATTGAGGGTCATTGGGATCTTGTACAGCGATGAAGGTTTGCCAGTCGTCGTCCGCGAGGGCGTGCGCTTCGCGCTCTACGACGGGTATCAACGGCGGCAGTGGTAGAGGCGTTTCAGTCGGAATGGCGGTGGGCGCGACCAGGCGCGATGGTTCGGGCAAGCGTGAGTAGACGAGACCCAGACCCGCGCCACCGATCACCATTAACCCGATCAGGATCCGATTCCAGCGTGGTGGGTTGGATTGTGTCTTGACGACTGTTTCTTGTTCAGCTTCTTCGCCAATATGCCATTCTATATCCGGCGACATGTTTACCCCCCGGTGCGCTGTCGCGACGTGTTGCCCGTTAAGATTGAGGTGATTGTACCCGATCGCTCCCTCGATTTACGGCGCAGACGGAGGGCAGTGAGTGACCCACGCTCTGCCAATGTCTCTTCAAACTCTACGTATGAAAGTCCCGTACTGGTTTCGATGGTTTGATACAAAGCCAGCCGGAGCGCTGGGGCGTCGGTGATGGCCGTGTTGTCGGGGCGGGCATGGTCCCCAAGTTTGCGATCGCCTGTTCGACGGTTGGGCCGCCAACGCGCCATTCACGCTCAAAGCTCACCGGACAGTTTTCGTAGAGCAGGTCTCGCACGGGCTGACACGGACGCTGCAAGAGCCGCCCCTACGAATTGAACTCGTGCAGCGTCACATCGCCTGACAGCAGGCGATGAAGTTGTCCATCCGTGTGCGTAATAACAACGCGCCGTCGGCATCGACGTTTTCCGATCGGCCTTCCAAAACTTCGGAATCGAGCTGTACCCGAATCTCGCGCCCCAGATTGATCAGGCGCGCGGCCCAGGCTCCGCGCAAGCGATCGCCGTCATTCAGCCACGCATAGCGTTCGACAAACGCGGCCACGATCGCTTTCAACACAACGGCCCGATCGATCCGGTTCCCGCTCAGCGTACTTCAAACTCGTGGCAATGACTGCAATTCGGCGTTGCCGCTGAAATCGACGTTGACGTTGATGACCCATCCCGACGATGGCGTATTCCAGCTCGTCGCCTTGAAACGAAGCTTCGGTGAGAATGCCGCCGACTTTCAAAGTGTGAAGGCTGAAGGCTGAAGGCTGAAGCGGGGCATTATGCACTATGAACTGTGAATTATGAACTGACACAACATCATTCGGCCACTTCAAATCTAACCGCAGTCCCGTCGCTTGCTCAATGCCTTCGACGGCGGCGAGTCCGGCCAGCATGGTCAGGCGCATGCGCGTGTTGGGCGGCGATGGCCGGTCGGGTGAGCAGCGAGATCGCTAGCGCCGTGCCGGGCGGCGTGAACCATGATCGATTCTGGCGGCCCCGCCCGCGCGTTTGTTCGTCGGCCGAGATCACCGCGATTTCGGGCGTATTCGCCTGCGCCAGTTCTCGCGCCCGATCGTTGGTCGAGCCGATCGAGGCGTGGTGTTCGATCGTGGAGATCAGCGGCACATCGCGCAGCGCGGCGCGGAGATCGGTGGTCGTGATCGACAAGGCAGTCCATGCCGGGTATTGTACTCTAACTCACCGCGCCCATATGGCGCTACTTGCGGGTCATTTGGTGTAAAATAGTGACACCTCTGATCACTCCGTGAATAAAGGCAGGCTGAATGGATCACATCTGGCGCGATCGCATGGCGTACATTCTGGGGGCGACTAAACCGCCCGACGGTGTGTGCGTGTTTTGCGAGGCCCCCCAACACGACGACGCTACCACACTCATTTTGCACCGGGGAAAGTTGGCGTATGTTATCATGAACATCTTCCCCTACAATACCGGCCACGTGATGGTGAACCCCTACGCGCACGTCGACACGCCGGAGAAGCTGGATACGGCCACGTTGACGGAGATCATGCAGCTCGACTAATTTAAGTTTGCGCGCCATCCGATTGGCCTCCAATCCCCACGCGTTCAATCTGGGCGCGAACGTCGGCAAGGCGTCGGGCGGCGGCATCGAGCAGCACTTTCACTTTCACATCGTGCCGCGCTGGCAGGGCGACACCAACTTCATGCCTATCATCGCCGAGACGCGCGTGCTGCCGGAAAACCTGAATGATCTGTATGCGCGGCTCAAGCCGGCGTTTGAACAATGTGCAATGACCAATGACCAATGATCAATGGAACGATGTGGCGCTAAACATTGATCATTGAACATCGATCATTGATCATTTCAAGGAGGCTCTATGACCCACCACCCATCCGATCGTGATCCCGTCATTGTCAGCGCCGTCCGCACGCCCGTCGGCAAATTCCTGGGCGCGTTCGGATCGGTGCCCGCACCGCAGACTGGGCGCAGCCGCGATTCGTGAAGCCGTGAAACGCGCCGGCATCGATCCCGTGTTGATCGACGAAGTGCTGATGGGCCAGGTGGTTACGGCCGGCGCGGGACAAGCACCCGCGCGGCAGGCGGCCATCGGCGCGGGTCTGCCCGATACCGTCGGCGCGGTGACGGTCAACAAAGTGTGCGGTTCCGGCCTCGAAGCGGTGATGCTGGCCGCGTCGATGATTAAAGCCGGAGATGGCGACATCTACGTGGCGGGCGGCATGGAGAGCATGAGCACCGCGCCGTTCCTGGTGCCGGAAGGTCGCACCGGTCACAAATACGGCCACACGCAGTTGATCGACTCGGTGGTGCTGGATGGCCTGTGGTGCCCGTTTGAAAATCAGAGCATGGGCGTGGCGGCCGAGTTCATCGCGGATAAGTACGAAGTCACGCGCGATGAGATGGACGGATTCGCGTTGCAGAGCCATCGGAAGGCCGTAGCCGCCATGGATGCCGGCAAGTTCAAGGCCGAGATCGTGCCGGTCGAGATCAAAGATGCCAAAGGCCGCGTGACCGTCGTCGATACCGATGAAGGCCCGCGCCGCGATACGTCGATCGAGGCGCTGGCAAAACTCAAGCCCGCTTTCAAAGCCGATGGGCGTGTGACAGCCGGCAATGCACCGGGTCTGAACGACGGCGCTTCGGCGGTGGTGGTGATGAGCCGCGCCAAAGCGATCGAGTTGGGGGTAAAGCCGCTGGCGCGCATCGTCGGTTATACGCACGCGGCTGTCCAGCCGTTATGGTTGTTCATCGCACCCGCGCGCGCGATGCCCAAACTGTTGACGCAAGATCAATTGGTCGATGAACGACATCGATCTGATCGAGATCAACGAAGCGTTCGCGGCGCAAGTCATCGCCGATGCGCGCGGCATGGAGCAAGCCGGGTACGACTGGGATTGGAACAAGGTCAACGTCAACGGCGGCGCGATTGCGCTGGGGCATCCGGTGGGGTGCAGCGGCGCGCGGGTGCTGAGCACGTTGATCTACGCGTTGAAAGATCGCGGCCTACGGCGCGGCCTCGCCACGTTGTGCCTGGGCGGCGGCGAAGCGGTGGCGATGGCGATTGAGATTGAGTAACGAGTGACGAGTGACGAGTAAACGTTTCACTCGTTACTCATTACTCGTTATGCATCAATCATTCACGGACAAAGGAGTGATCATGTCAATTCAAACTGTCGGCGTCGTCGGCATGGGCCAGATGGGCAGCGGCATCACGGAGGTCTTTGCGCGGGCGGGCGTCAACGTCATCGCGCGCGAGATCAACGACGAACTGCTGGCACGTGGCCTGAACTATTTGAAGCGATCGTTTGGCAAAGGCGTAGAGCGCGGCAAGCTGTCGCAAGCGGATGCCGATGCCGCGTTGAGCCGCATCACGACCACCACGCAGTTGACCGACTTTGCCGGCTGCGATCTGGTGATCGAAGCGGCCACGGAAAATATGCCACTGAAGAAAACCATCTTCACCGAACTGGACGTGATCTGCAAGCCGGAGGCTATCCTCGCCTCGAACACGTCGTCGCTGTCGATCACGGAAATCGCCTCGGCGACGCAGCGGCCCGATCGGGTGGTGGGGCTTGCACTTCTTCAACCCGGTGCCGGTCATGCCGTTGATCGAAATCGTGCGCGGCCTGTTGACGAGCGACGAAACGCTGGACGAGGTGCGAACGCTGGGCGCGCTGCTCAACAAGCAGCTGGTCTTCGCCAAAGACAATCCCGGCTTCATCGTGAATCTGCTGCTGGTGCCGTATCTGTTCGATGCGATCCGCGCGCTGGAAAACGGCGTCGGCACGAAAGAAGACATCGACACCGGGCATCAAGCTGGGCCTCAACCATCCGATGGGTCCGTTTACGCTCGCCGACTTCGTGGGGCTGGACACGTGCCTGTTCATCGGCGATGCGATGTATAACGAATTCAAAGACGCGCGCTACGCGGCGCCGCCCTTGTTGCGGCGGATGGTGACGGCGGGACTGCTGGGGCGCAAGAGCGGGCGAGGGTTTTATAGTTATTAGCGGTTGGTGATTGGATGTTAGAAATTGGAATTTGGAGGCTGGCAGATCAGCAGCCTCCAATTTTTCGTTTGTTAGGGGAGAATGGTTATGCGCAAGTGTTTAATGATCATTGGGGTAACAGTGTGGCTGTTAACGACATGGGTCGCTCACGCACAAACCGCGGAGTGGCTGACCTACACCGATTTCGCAGCCGGTTATGCCTTCGAGTATCCGGCAGCGGCGCGTCTCGACGTGGTGGGGGAGGCGGTGTATGTGGCGTTGAACCAACGGCCGCCCTATGCCGGCTACGCCATCGTCGTGCTGGACAATTCAGCCGATCGATCGCTGACCGAATTCCTGGCACTGCACCCTGACGGCAACTCGTTCGCGCCGACGCGGGTCAATGGCCTTGAGGCTGCCGTCAACGGCGAAGGCACGGCGGCCTGGATCAAGATCGATGGGGCGGTGATCAAGATCGAGGTGGCGGCCGGCGACGACGGCTCGATCGAGCCTGCGCCGCGTCGCAGGCCGCGCAAGCCGCCTTCGATCACGCGCTTCAATCTTTACGTGTGATCCCGCGCCGGCCGAGCTTGTTCCCCACCCCGCCTGCGCCGGCGCCACCGTCGAATCTTCAGGCCCAGCGTGGCCGATCAATTTGGGTCGCCGTTCAATCTGCCGACGACCACTCAATTTGAAACGCAGTGGAACGTCATCACCAGTGATACCCGCTACGGCGTGCGCAATCTGGCGCTGCCGGGTTCGCCGCGCAAATGCTTCAACGTGACGTGGCCGCGCATGCTGCACAGCGGAATCGATTTGTATCGCGCGGACGGGATGGATGCCACGGGGCTGACGGTCTATGCCGTGGCCGACGGGCAGGTGGCGTTCTACGATCCCGCGTATGCGTCTTATCCGGGGCAGGTAGCTTATCCTGAGCCACGTGCTGACCGACAGCCGAACGATCTACTCGATGTACGCGCATCTGGGATCGGTGGCGGTGGCACAGGGACAACTCGTTTCGCGCGGCCAACCGATCGGGACGATTCTGTATCAGCCGGACGATTCGCACCTCCACTTTGAAATGCGCTGGTTTCTGGATGGACACGCCATTTATCCGGTGAACACCAGTTGCAATAGCGTACCGTCGTTTTATTACGGGCGCGGCTATACCTACTTAATCCATCCCGATGATTTTCCGCCGACGGGCGGCTACGTCAACCCCGATGCGTTTATTCAGGCGCACGGCGGATCGGCACTAACGCCGATCGGATTGCCCGATCCTTACACCCCGACCGTGACACTCAGCACGTTGAGTCAAGGCTTGACGCTGGGGCACGGAGGATCGATCGGGGCCGCGTCTCCGCCCGCCATCGATCGGTCGATCGTGACGACGGAGACGCTGACGTACACCATCCATCTGCCGCTGATCGTGCGCGCTGAACCGCGCCTGGAACCGGCTTGTGTGGAAGGACAAGAACTCCTGACGAATGGCGGCTTTGAGGACGGGCCGGGCAGTGCGCCGTGGGTGCAGGTGCGCAACAACGCGTCCGATCTGATCAGCGCGGCCCAAGCCTTTTCGGGCACGTATAGTCTCTGGCTAAGCGGGCGTGACCTGGCCGACGATGAAGCGCTGCAAGCATTCGTCGTTCCGTACTACACGGACGGCTTGACGGTGACCTTGAAACGTCTGCTGACGACGCAAGAAACCGAACCGATGGTGTACGATCATTTTGAGGTCGTGATCGAAAATAACGTGGGCAACGAATTGTCGCCGCAGATCGGGTGGAGCAACGTTAGTCCGGGACAGGGCGTGTGGGTTAACGAACAGGTCGCGTTTACGGGCTTCGAGGCGTGGGGCAATCAGCGCGTGCGATTGAGCCTCAAAGGGATGTCGGACAGCAATCTGGTGACGAGTCTGTATGTGGATGAGGTGAGCGTGCAGACGCGGTGTAAGCCGTAAGGGAAGGATGAAGGCGGAGGGCAGGAGAAGACCCTCCGAGCGTAATGGCGGTTGATACGACAAGAGCATTTTAGCAGTTCTGCTCGTTGACAGCGGTCGAATTGGATTGTATATTGACTTTTGATTAACTTCTCCCAGACTCGAAAGGACCAGGTGAACGATCATGAGCATGAAACCTCTCAACCCGAACGTAGGACTCGCGATCGACGGCGGCGGCATCAAGGGCCTGGTGATCGCACGGGCCTTGGTGGCGCTGGAAGACGAACTGGGCGGCGGGCCGCTTATCCAGCAGCCCCAGATCAAGATCTTAGCGGGGACATCGACCGGCGCGATCATCACGGCGGCGATTGCGATGGGGATGACGGCGGAAAAATCGCCGGGGTCTATATGGAGCTGGGCCAGGAGGTCTTTCCGCCGCTGGTGCCGGAATGGCTCCCCGAGGCGGTTCAACAGGCCGGCGAATTGCTGCAAGCCGTCTTTCGCCCATCCTTGTATGGCAATGATAAGTTAATCGAGGTGTTGAAGTCGACGATCAAGGACCAGACCGGAGATGCCGATTTGACACTGGCCGATTTGA
Source organism: uncultured Bacteroidota bacterium (assembly GCA_963770945.1). GTDB lineage: Bacteria > Bacteroidota > Ignavibacteria > UBA10030 > UBA10030 > Fen-1298. The sequence continues at coordinate 43,881 of CAVYRP010000006.1, forward strand.
ACAAGCAGTCTGCCGCCCGACAAGGCGCTGATCCTGACGGCCGTCGACATCAACGAGCGTCGCACGCGGTTCCTGAAGTCTTATAAAGAGGACAACGGCGACTGGAAGTTGTGGGAAGCGATTCTGGCGTCGTCGTCCGCGCCGGTGGCACTGCCGGTCTGGCCGCGCGTCGAGACCAGCGGACGCCAAGCCTATTATACCGATGGCGGCGTGGGCAACTACGGTAATCCGGCCTACGTGGTGGCTCAGGAAGCGATCGTGTTTCGCGGCAATGCGCCGGATGAGGTGAGCGTGTTGAGCTTCGGCACAGGCTGGGTGAACGGCGAAAACTTCCAGAAAGCGAACGGCGTACCGACCGGCTGGCACGGTCTGAACTGGGCGCAGAACGCCCCGATGCTGCTCGTGGGCGACTCCGCGCGCGCTCAATCGCTGGACATCATTGAGGGTTTCGGCGGCGGCCAACTCGACTATCGCCGCTTCCAGTTCGCGCTGGAAAAGGACATCAGCGGCGATGCGTACGGCGACGATGCGACTTATAAGTTCATGCAGGAACTGGGCGATGCGCTGGGCGAGCGCATTCGCCAGAATCAGTATGCGCCCAATGAGAACCCCGAATACGATCCCGAAGGTTTGCACACCGGTCAGCTGAAGTATCGTGACGCGAAGAATGTAGCACGGGCCGCGGCAAGCGGCGCAAACAAGTAAGAGTTAACCGGGCGTATCGACTAAGACAGACCTCGAAGGTGCTTGCGGTAGTCCGCACAGCAACCTTCGAGGTCTGTGGTGTATTAAAAGGCCGAATTCGTTTAGCGTGCCACTATCGGCAGGTAGATTGGGTGTGAGCCGATGAGGGACGAGCCCCAGGTCACTTCATCAACCAAAACACCGACAGCGCGATCTTTGTCGGGCGTGGCTAGTTCAATGCGCACTGTGACAGTAGGCGCGGTCCAAGTCGAAACATCGAACCATTGATGTGTCCAATCCGTCGTTGTAACAGGTAGGGTGAAAATCAGTGCATCGGTCGAGCCAACGAGGTAGGCCGTGAGCGTGTCGCTGAGCGCATCGGCGGCGGTAACCTGGTACAACAGCGATAGTGTGCCATCGGTCAACGTCACGGGCACCGAGATAGTTTGCTCGATGGTGCTAAGATACGGGCCGCCGCTCACTGTATCCGATGGGATGGTGCCGCCCAACAGGACGGCGTAATCGCCGGTGTGCGCGGTGGAGGTGATCATTGCGGTGAGTTCGCCGGTTGGATTCCAGAGTCGTTAACCCTCCACTTTCGAAGTGGCCGTCGGTGAGCTGATCATCGAGTGGGGGTAGATAGACGATCGGTGTTGAAGAAACGTCGGATACGATTACGTTGGACATCGGCGGCAGCGCGCCAAAGATATCGCGGGTAGCAGTCAGGCTGAGCGTGCCGCTGATATTGTAGTAGAGCGCGAAGTTGCCGCGATGATCGGTCGCGGGGGTGTTGAGTGCGGCGGGCGTAGTGTGCGCACTGGCCAGAGCGATGGCCTGATCGCGATTGCCTTTGACGGTTCCGGTTAGGGCATACAGCGGTGTCGTGGTGTGGGTGTCGCCGTCGTCGCCGGGGTAGTCTTCGAGGTTGCCGGCTTTGTCGCGGGCGCGCGATTGGAAGTAATAAGTGTGGCCGAGTTGTCCGTTGAATTGGCGCGAAGTCTGGGCGGTCGCGGAAACCCAATCGATCCACTGGCCGAGTGCGTCGTCACGATATTGGACGTCGTATGATGCAACGCCTGAGGTCGCGTCGCTGCCGCTCAAGGTCACCAGGAATTGAGGGTTGACTGCAATCGCTGGTACGCTGGCTGTGGAATTGGGCGGAGTAAGGTCGATAGTCGTGTCAGTATCGCCGTTGCCGCCAGGGTAGGTTTCGAGATTGCCGGCATAGTCACGAGCACGGGAACGGAAATAGTACGTGTGTCCGTCTTGACCGATAAAAGCACCAGTGGTTTGATTGGTTGACAACCAGTCCGTCCAAGCGCCGTTCGCGCCATCACGATATTGAATATCATAGGACTTGATATTGGCCAAGCCAGTGTCTGAACCTGACCACGTAACTGTGAAGGTCGATTGATTAGTCAAAAGTTCCAAAGGCAGTACTCGCGAAGAAGGAGGGTTGACATCCGTGGTTCCCCAGTAGGGCCACCAGTCCAAGCCAGAGGAAGTCAAGGGAAAGCTGGACCCACCAGACACAGAGGTCATATGGACGTATGCGTCCACCCAATAATAGTTTCCTTGATAATACGTCCATTGAATTTTGGCAAACGTCAGATAGTGGTCATCCGGGAACCAGACAGGTGCAGCATAGTCGTAATTGCCCGGGGTTGCGCCCATAGGATGAGTCAGGCCCGTTCCGTCAGGATTGATGAGTGCCACATCTAGCCAGCTATCATTATTTAGATCATCATTGAAGGCAATCCGTGTTCCATTTGGAGACCAAGTAGGATAAGCGGCGTTTGATCCAGTGGTCAGTTGATGTTGATTGGATCCATCTGCGCTCATAAGCCAGAGTTCGCTTAAGCCGCTTCGTTCCGAGGCAAAGGCGATTTGCGTCCCGTCGTGTGACCACGTCGGCTGACCATCCCAGGCGGAGGAGTTCGTCAGCCGGGTTTGACCGGAACCATCGGCATTCATGACGTAGATCTCAGCGTTTCCGTCACGGTAGGAATAAAAGGCTATCTTTGTATTATCCGGTGACCAGGTTGGCCAATACTCGTTGGCAGAGGTGCGTGTCAAGCGCGCCAGATTGGTACCGTCGGCTTTCATAGTGTAGATCTCATTGTTGCCGTCGCGGTCCGACACGAATACAAGACGAGTGGCGCCTCGGTTGAATTTGGGAGTAGAATCGAAGGCTGAGCTGAATGAACGGCGAGATTGTAGGAACCCATCAGCGCTGCTCGTGTAAACCTCCCAGTTGTTGTCCCGATATGAGGCAAATGTTAGCTCGGCCCAGGCATTTGCGTCACTGTGCAGATGGGTGAGAAACAAGGCGGTATTTTGCGTGTAGGCAATATAAGGACGGCCGCCGGCATCCAGATCAATCGCTGGCACACGGATCGCCGCCAGCGTGTCATCTACAGTTTTCTGAATATACCAGACACCAGCTTGCGGGCTAGTGGCGTACCAGAGTGTGCTGAATGCGATATGAGGCCGGTTTGTTCCATCTAGTCTCAAAGCAGTCGCATTACATACACCAACGATGTTGTCGATTATCCAGGCCGTTCCGTTCCAACTGGCATATCTCAGACTGTAATCGCCGGAACCGCAGTAGTAACATGTGGCCGACCTTGCGAATCGATCTGAATTGATGAATAAGCACCGGGTGAATCCGTGCTGTCAACGACCTGGAATTGCCAGGCCACTCCATCAAAGCGTACATATTTGAGGTTGGTGCAACGGCTTGCCCACACACAATAGGCAATATGCGGACGGTCGGACTGATCGAGCGCTAGCGAATTATAGGCCCCAACATCACCCACACTGTCGATGGTCTGAACGTGCCAACCGCCCGAGTCTCGATAGGCATACTTCAAATTCTGGTTAGTTGCGTCGTAATAACTGATATGAGGGCGCCCATGGCTGTCCACTGCGATTGAGTTAGTCATTCCGGCCCGAACGACACCGTCAACCAGTTCCGTATGCCAGTTTGTGCCGTCGAAATAGGCATAGAAGAGATCATCACAGTCTGTAACTCTCCATAGTGCAGTAAGTGATATGCGGATGATCTGTAGCGTCGAGGGCAAACGAGCTAAACCAGCCATCACCAACTCCTTGAGTGTGCCAAGCACTGCCATCAAAATAGGCGTAACGAACGCCAGCGCTTGAGTAAACAATGTGAGGGTATCTTTTTCGATCGAAGTGTAACGAAGTCCTGAAGACAGTCATGTACGCCATCTGATCATCCACCGTTTCTGTTCGCCAGTTCCACACCCAGGATGGCATCGTAAGCGCAGCGCTGGTGTTGCTGGCGGGTTGCCCGTTTTGCGGAAGGTGCTGCGATTCCATGTCTTGTTCAAGAAAGTGATGTCTTGTTGAATGTTGTGGTTGCTCGCTTTGTGCCACACTCGGCCACGCTGACGTCATTACCGCGAGCATTGCAATAGCGATTATTACCTGCTTGATCCAACGACTTGAAATACGCACGATTGATCTCCTTTGAGAGTTGAAGTCACTGATCACACGCAAAAACCCCCGGCGATCTTTCATCAGTCCCGCCGGAGGCTCTTGTCGTTCAACTATTACTACGCAACTATCGCACTATCGAACTAAGCAACTACACGCACTTACGCCATATTCACTTCAAACGAATTCAGCACCTTCATGTAATTGGCGCGCTCAAACGCGGCCGTGTTCGCCACGTGACGCTGGCTCATGCTGCCCTGCATTTGCTGGATCGATTCGTATTCGTGCGTCTCCAGCCAGCGCTGCAGATCGACCAGGATGTCGCCGAGGGCGGGCACGCCGTTGTGCAGCAGCACCGACGCCATCTGCGCCACCTTCGCGCCGACCATCATCGCTTTGACGACGTCTTCGGCGGTGTGCACGCCGCCCGTCACGGCCATATCGGCCACCAGCTGGCCGAACATGATCGCCACCCAGCGCAGGCGCAGCCGCAGTTCGTAGCTGCTGCTCAGCGTGAGGTTGGCGATGACTTCCAGGTTTTCCAGATCGATGTCGGGTTGATAGAAGCGGTTGAACATCACCAGCGCATCGGCCCCGGCCCGATCGAGCTGCGCGGCCATATTGGGGATGCTGCTGAAGAAGTGCATCATCTTCACCGCGACCGGAATCTGGACGGTGCCTTTGACTTCGCGCACCAGGTCGAGATACATCTGCTCGACCGCGCCGCTGCTGACGAAGCCGTCGGTCGGGATGTGATAGACGTTGAGTTCCAGCCCGTCCGCGCCGGCTTCTTCCATCAACTTGGCATAGCGCGTCCAGCCGCCCTTCGAGATGCCGTTCAGGCTGGCGATGACGGGAATGCTCAACGCGGCTTTGGCCTTGCGGATGTGATTGAGATAAAGATCCGGCCCCAGGTTGTACTGGCCTAGATCCGGGAAGTACGACGTGGCTTCGGCGTAGACTTTCCGCGCCGTAGGTCAGATAGTGATTCAGTTCCTTGCTCTCGTGCTCGATCTGCTCTTCGAACAGCGAGTACATCACGATCGCGGCCGCGCCGTGATCTTCCAGCCGCTTCATCGTATCCAGCGACTTCGACAACGGCGACGCCGACGGCACGAGCGGATTCTTGAGGGTGAGACCCATGTAGGTGGTGGATAAGTCGATCATTGGTTAGCTCCTTGTTCATGACAAGGTGACTCGGTGACCGGGTAACACGGTGATCTCCTGAAGGTTGCGTCACCGTGTCACCGTGGTCAGCGTGTCACTTAGTCACCTTAATCTGCGTCGCCGAATCGCCGTCGCCGCTGTAATTCATCGCGGCCAGCTGCTCGTACAAGCGCCACTTCTTGATCACGTCGCCCTGCGCTTCTTCCAGCAACTCCGCGGCGACTTCCGGCTTGCTCTGCGTCAGCATCTTGTAGCGCGTCTCGTTGTAGATGTATTTTTCCAGCGGCAGCGCCGGCGCTTTGCTAGTCGATCACCAGCGGATTCTCGCCCTTCGCCGCGCGGCGCGGATCGAAGCGGAACAGCGGCCAGTACGCCGACTGCACGGCCAGCTTCTGCTGCTCCATGCCCTTCGCCATGTTGATGCCGTGGTTGATGCAGTGCGAGTACGCGATGATCAACGACGGGCCGTCGTACGCTTCGGCTTCGACGATGGCCTTGATCGTCTGGGCGTCGTTCGCGCCCATCGCGATCTGCGCCACGTACACGTTGCCGTACGTCATCGCCAACCGACCGAGGTCTTTCTTGGGCAGCGGCTTGCCGCCGGCGGCGAACTTCGCCACGGCCGCGCGCGGCGTGGCCTTCGACGCCTGCCCGCCGGTGTTCGAGTAGACTTCGGTATCGAGCACGAGGATGTTGATGTTGCGGCCCGAGGCGATGACGTGATCGAGACCGCCGTAGCCGATGTCGTAGGCCCAGCCGTCGCCGCCGATAATCCACACGTCCTTCTTGACGAGCATATCGGCCACGGCCAGCAGGTTCTTGGCGTCCGAGCGAGGTGGCATTCGCCAATCGGGCTTTGAGGGTCGCCACGCGATCGCGCTGCGCACGGATGCCTGGCTCGGTGCTTTGATCGGCCTTGAGCAGCTCATCGGCCAGCGCTTCGCCGATCGTGCTGCGCAGCTTGTTGACCAACTCGCGCGCGAATTCGGTTTGCTTGTCGATGGTCAGGCGCATGCCCAGACCAAATTCCGCATTGTCTTCAAACAGCGAGTTCGACCACGCGGGGCCGCGCCCTTGCTTGTTCTGCGCCCACGGCGTGGTGGGCAGGTTGCCGCCGTAGATCGATGAGCAGCCGGTGGCGTTGGCGATCACGCTGCGATCGCCGAACAGCTGCGAGACCAGCTTGAGATACGGCGTTTCACCGCAGCCCGAGCACGCGCCCGAGAATTCAAACAACGGCTGCAACAGCTGCGTATCTTTGACGGTCGTGAGGTTGAGCGTCGTCGGATCGACTTCGGGCAGGTTCAGGAAGAACTCCCAGTTCTTGGCTTCGCTTTCGCGCAGCGGCAGTTGATCGGCCATGTTGATGGCCTTGAGGCGCGTCTCGCTCTTGTTCTTGGCGGGGCACACTTCCACGCACAGCGTGCAGCCCGTGCAATCTTCGGGCGCGACTTGCAGCGTGTACTTCAGTTCCTTGAATTCCTTCCAGCGCGCGGGCGTGCTCTTGAAGGTCTCCGGCGCATCGGCCAGATACTTCTCGTCGTACACTTTGGCGCGGATGACGGCGTGCGGGCAAACCAGCACGCACTTGCCGCACTGGATGCAGACGTTCTCATCCCACACCGGAATTTCCAGCGAAATGTTGCGCTTTTCCCACTGCGCGGTGCCGGTGGGGAACGTGCCGTCCATCGGCATCTTGCTGACGGGCAGTTGATCGCCCAACCCGGCGATGATGGTCGCGGTCACGTTCTGCACGAACTCGGGGGCTTGCATCGGATACGGCGCGCCGCATCTCGATCGTGCTGGTGACGCTCGCCGGGACTTTCACTTCGTGCAGGTTTTCCAGCGTGGCATCGACCGCCGCGAAGTTCTGCTTCACGACGGCTTCGCCGCGCTTGCCGTAGGTCTTCTCGATCGCGTGCTTGATCTGCTCGATCGCTTCGTCCTTGGGCAGCACGCCGCTGATGGCGAAGAAGCACGTCTGCATGATGGTGTTGACACGGCCGCCCATGCCGGTCGATTCGGCCACTTTGTAGCCGTCGATCACGAAGAACTTCAACTTCTTCTTGATGATGTGTTCCTGCACGTTGCGCGGCAGCTTGGCCCACACTTCGTCGGGACCGTACACGCTGTTCAGCAGGAACACGCCGCCGGGCGCCGCGTTTTGCAGGATGTCATACTTTTCGAGGAACACCCACTGGTGGCAGCCGATGAAGTTGGCCGAGGTGATCAGATACGGCGAGTGAATGGGCCGCGGACCAAAGCGCAAATGCGAGGTGGTCAGCGAGCCGGACTTCTTGGAGTCATAGACGAAGTAGCCCTGCGCGTAATTGGGCGTCTCTTCGCCGATGATCTTGATCGAGTTCTTGTTCGCGCCGACCGTGCCGTCGGAACCGAGGCCGTAGAACATCGCGCGCACCATATCGGGCGATTCGGTGCTGAACGTCCGGATCGACACTCGAGGCTGGTGAAGGTCACGTCGTCGATGATGCCGACGGTGAAGTGGTTCTTCGGGCTGCCGGCTTGGCCAGTTCGTCGTACACCGCCTTCACCATCGCGGGCGTGAATTCCTTCGACGACAGACCGTAGCGCCCGCCGATGACCTTGGGCAGCGACGCGATCTTGCCCGCCATCAACGATTCGGTCAACGCGGTGAGCACATCTTGATACAGCGGCTCGCCCGCGCTGCCGGGTTCCTTGGTGCGATCGAGCACGGCGAGGCTCTTGGCGCTGGCCGGAATGGCGGCGATAAAATGTTCGACGGAGAACGGGCGATACAAGCGGACTTTGATCAGGCCCACTTTTTCACCCTGCTTCACCAGATAGTCGATCGTTTCCTGCGCGGTCTCCGCGCCCGAGCCCATCATCACGATCACGCGTTCGGCATCCGGCGCGCCGTAATAATCGAACAGGCGATACTGGCGGCCGGTGAGCGCGGCAAACTTATCCATCGCGGCTTGCACGATGCCGGGCACTTCGACATACAACGGATTGACCGTCTCGCGGCCCTGGAAGTACACATCGGGATTCTGCGCCGTGCCGCGCATCACGGGATGATCGGCCGAGAGCGAGCGGGCTTTGTGCGCGTACACGAGTTCGTCGTCGATCATCGATCGGATGTCGGCGTCATCCAGCCGCTCGATCTTCATCACTTCGGACGAGGTGCGGAAGCCGTCGAAGAAGTGGAGAAACGGGATGCGGCTCTCCAGCGTGGCGGCGTGCGCGATGAGCGCGCTGTCCATCGCTTCCTGCACGCTGTTGCTGGCACAGCATCGCCCAGCCGGTCTGGCGGCACGCCATCACGTCCGAGTGATCGCCGAAGATCGACAGGCCCTGTGCAGCCAGCGATCGCGCGGCGATGTGGAAGACCGTCGGCGTCAACTCGCCCGCGATCTTGTACATGTTGGGGATCATCAACAACAGGCCCTGCGAGGCGGTGAAGGTCGTGCACAGCGAACCGGCCTGCAATGCGCCGTGCACGGCGCCCGCCGCGCCGCCTTCGCTCTGCATTTCCTGGATCAGCGGAATAGTTCCCCAAGCCAGGATGACGGCGATGAGCAACGCTACGGAAAATGCGAAAGAACTTATCCGTGATTTGACGCTGTCTTACAATAAGGAACGGCAGGCAAGTATTACAAAAGAACTGCTCGAAATCGTAAGCGGAGCAGAGGCGTTAAAGAAAGCAAGTTAAAACGCAATAACAATCTTCATTCAAAAAAATCGCAGGAAATATAAAAGCGGTTTATTGAAGGAGGATTGAAAATATAAAGTACCATTGAACCGTCACTTTGTCGGAGAAAAACAATGGCTGTCATACCTCAACAACCCACACCGCAGCGTTCAGTACCTGGACAACAGGGACAACCGCAGCAGCGTATTGCCCTTGAACAGCTTGATACAAAATCTCTCTCGAAAGATAAAATTAGGGAGTTATTCCGTCTGGGAAAACTGCCTACAGCGGATCAAATCGTCGAGGAAATATTGCTCCGGGCAATTCAAAGCGGAGCGACGGACATTCATTTAGAACCGATCGAAGGCGAACTCCAGATCCGTCTTGGGCATGAAGGAACATTAAAAAGGCTTGTCTCTCTTTCACCGGATATGAATGAGCCGATTATAAGCGTATTAAAAACAAGGGCAACGCTGAATCAATTCGAAAAAAAGAAACCGCAGGAAGGACGATTTTCTGCTGTGTATGGAAATGAGCCGTTCGATTTTCGCATCAATTTAATTCCTGTGCTTTCCGGTGAACGATGTTTAGTGCGGTTATGGAAAAAGACAGCGACGATAACCCGGCTTGATGAACTCGGATACAGCAAAGAGAATCTTGAAAGATTGCGGGCCCTGCTTCGAAGTCCGCGCGGATTGGTTTTATTTACAGGCCCGTCAGGGAGCGGGAAAACAACGTCAGTCTATGCCGCGGTAAACCATGTCCAGACGCCGGAAAAATGTGTTATCACGGTTGAAGATCCTGTAGAATTTCGTCTGCCGTATGCCAGTCAGGTGCACTTGCCGGCTGACAAGTCATTTAACTTTATCGATGCACTCAGGGCGATTCTTCGGCAGAATCCCAACGTTATTATGATCGGTGAAATACGCGATGCAGAAACCGGCATTGTGGCTGCTGAAGCCGCGCTGACCGGTAATCTGGTGCTCAGTACGATGCTTGCAGACGATGCAATTGGCGCTATTCATCGCCTTTACAATCTTGGTATTCCGCCGTACTGGCTCGCATCATCGCTGATTGGAATTGTTTATCAGCTTTTAATCAGAAAAATCTGTCTCAATTGCAAAGAAGAATACCAGCTTTCACCGGATGAACTTCAAATGGTAGGTGCGCCGATGGAATCATCCGATCTCAAGCTTTTCCGCGGACGCGGCTGTCAGAATTGTTTCGGTACCGGTTATAAAGGCCGGGTTGCCATCTGTGAAATTGTTACGATCAGTCCGGTATTACGCGATTTGATCATCAATAAGGACTCGATTCTGAAGATGCGTCAGGAGGCAATGCAATTGCGGATTCCAGGCAATTCGGCAGGATGCAGTTCGTAAAGCGCTTACAGGTATAACGACACTGCAGGAAGTTATTCGCGTACTTGGTTAAGCGTTTTTTATTATTAAAATGTCTTTGAGAATACGAATTTTTCGAAGATGCTGGATTCCGGTTAAATATTGGTAATGAAGGCACATAAAAACTATAAAAAACAGATTAGTATACATATAGGAAGGAAAAATCCCAAATAACTTCTTGATTGCCTCCCCTTTTTTCGCTATTTTTTAAGCAGTAAATTCGAATGAACTTCTGGCGCTCTCGGTTTTACTAATATCGAGGCGAAAGAAGTTTTTTGTTCTATTGACTATGGAAAGTGAATGTTTGAGAGTCTTACCCAGAAGTTAGAAACGGCATTTAAAAAGCTTCGGGGGCAGGGAAAGATTACGCCTCAGAATATTGAGGAATCTTTGCGTGAAGTGCGTCGGGCTTTGCTTGATGCAGATGTGAATTATAAGGTTGTCAAACAATTCATTGAAGATGTTCAAAAGCGAGCTGTGGGGCAGGAAGTCCTGACAAGCTTTACTCCGGGACAGCTTATCGTCAAGATTATTCATGACGAGATGGTGAAACTGCTCGGTGAATCGAAAACAGATATTGCATCGGCGCAGACTCCGCCGACAGTTATTTTAGTGGCAGGATTGCAGGGATCGGGAAAAACGACATTCTCTGCGAAGCTGGCAAATCATCTGAAAAGTAAAGGACGATTTCCATTGCTTGTCGGAGCGGATGTTCACCGGCCTGCAGCTATCGATCAGTTGGAAGATGCTGGGAAAGCAGATCGAAATACCGGTATATTCGGAACGCGGGGTTGGAGCCGTTAAAATTACGCAAGACTCCATCGACTTCGCTCGAAAAAATGTCCGGGATACGGTCATTATCGATACGGCCGGTCGTCTGCATGTCGATGAAGAGATGATGAAGGAAGTTGAAGCGGTTCGCGATGCTGCACAGCCGCATGAAATTTTATTTGTAGTTGATGCGATGACCGGTCAGGATGCTGTTAATACTGCGAAAGCATTTCATGAACGTTTGAATTTCGACGGAATTGTTCTTACAAAACTTGACGGTGACAGCCGCGGCGGCGCTGCGCTTTCGATACGGGCAGTTGTTCAGAAACCGATTAAATTTATCGGTGTCGGTGAAAAGTTGGATGCACTGGAACCGTTTTATCCGGATCGCATTGCATCCCGCATTCTCGGTATGGGCGATATTGTAACGCTTGTCGAGAAAGCGCAGGAACATTTCGACGAAGCGAAAGCTGTCAAGATGGAAGAAAAGCTTCGAAAGTCGCAATTCACTTTTGAAGATTTTCTGGATCAGCTTCGTGAGGTCAAGAAGATGGGGTCTCTTAGTCAGGTGATGGGAATGATTCCGGGAATGAACAGGCTTCCGGCAAATACAGAGATTGATGAGAAAAGCCTCGTTCGTGTTGAAGCGATTATTCAATCGATGACTGCGGAAGAGCGGTTGCGTCCATCATTCATTAATGGAAACCGGAGACGCCGTATTGCATCGGGAAGCGGTACAACGGTACAGGATGTTAACCGGCTGCTGAAACAGTTCGATGAAATGCAGAAGATGATGAAGCGGTTTAAAAAAGGAAATATGCGGCGGACGATGCAAGGAATGCAATTTCCGATGAATTGACAATCGATTATGAAAATAACTATATTTGATAACTAAGTCAGGTAAAACACAGGAGTAACAACATTGGTTAAAATTCGAATGCGGAGAGAGGGAAAGAAGAAGCATCCAATTTATAAATTGGTTGCTACGGATTCCCGTTCTCCTCGCAATGGTGGATATCTTGAAGCTCTCGGTCAATACGATCCGCACACAAATCCGATCACCTTGAAGTTAAAAGAACCGCGTATCGAATTCTGGCTGCGCAAAGGTGCGCAACCGACAGATACGGTGCGTTCGCTGCTGAGACGGACAGGTTTTTGGCTGCACTGGACACTCACGCGTCAGGGTAAAGATGAAGCGACGGTGAAGAGTGTGATGGAACGCTGGCAGATGCTTCAGGTTGATAAACCGAAGCGTGAAGCCGATCGGAAATCACGACGGGCAGAGCGGAAGAAAAAAGCCGCTGCCGCGGCTGAAGCTCCGGCTCCAGCGCCGGCTGCTGCGTAATACAGTCTGCGAATCTGATTGTCTGCTTGATGGTTCTACCATCGTATGGATTTTGACAATTGATTTTTTATAGCAATTCATTAATCCACGGTTAGTGCAGAAGCAAGGCACTAACGCTGTTTCCACAATTGAAATTGTTGTACAACGGGATTGTAAATGCAAAGGAAACCCGCAAACACCCTGAGAACAACTGATACCGAGGTGGAACGATGAAGGAATTTCTTGAGTTCGTTGTAAAGCATCTGGTGGATCATCCGGAAAGCGTCATTATTGAGATTGAAGAAAAAGATAATAAGCATATCTTCAAACTCAAGGTAGCCGAAGGAGAGATCGGAAAAGTCATCGGCAGACGTGGTCAAACAGCAACTTCCTTACGTGTGCTGCTAAAAGCAGTCGCAGCAAAAGAAGGCAAGCGGGCGGTTTTGGATATCATCGGATAGACGGCGGTCTAAAAGACTTGATGCTCTGAACCCGGGATAGGCGAGCAGGATATTCTGTATGGATTTAATTGCGATTGGAAGAATTTCCAAGCCGATTGGTACCCGGGGCGAAATGAAAGTTCTCCCGTTGACAGACGACAGACTGCGCTTTACAGATTTACAGTCGGTGTGGATAGGTCACGATTCTAAAAGAGCAGAGCAGCGGGATATTCAAATAGTGCGGATCGATGCCAAACAGGTAGTAATAAGTGTCGATGGCATTGAGACGCTGCAAGAAGCAAATAACTTTCGGAATATGTATTTATTTGTTCCGAAAGAGCAAACAATAAAACTCCATACAGGGAGCTACTTCATGGACGATATAATCGGATGTGAAGTAGTGACCGAAGAGCAGATGAAAGTCGGAATAGTAGCTGATCTGCTTTCGCTTCCGGCAAATGATATATGGGTAGTTCGGAACGGCAAAAAGGAATTTTTAATTCCTGCTGTTAAAGCGATTATCCGGAATGTAGATGTAAAGATGAAACGCATTACTATCCATGCTCTAGAAGGATTGCTTGAGTGATGCGCATCGATATTGTGACAGGATTACCGAAGTTATTGGAAAGCCCATTACAGGAAAGTATACTGAAACGGGCACAAAATAAAAAGATTGTTGAGATTGTTTTACATGATCTCCGTGCATATACGCACGATAAACATAACACCATAGACGATACGCCCTATGGCGGCGGTGCAGGGATGGTGTTGAAACCGGAACCGTTCTTTGAATGCGTTGAAACATTAAAGGCACAGCGAAAGTATGATGAAGTAATATTTCTTGCAGCAGATGGCGAAGTCTTTACACAAAAAATTGCCGTACAGTTGTCGTTAAAAGAAAATCTTATACTGCTGTGCGGACATTATAAAGGCGTGGATCATCGAGTACGCGAAGCGCTGGTTACACGAGAGATTTCTATCGGCGATTATGTTTTGACGGGCGGCGAGTTAGCGGCAGCGGTTGTGGCAGATGCTGTTGTGCGGCTTATTCCGGGAGTCTTGAATGACGGTGAATCTGCATTGACAGATTCTTTTCAGGACGGACTGCTGGGTTGTCCTCAGTACACAAGGCCGGCAGAATATCGCGGTATGACTATTCCGGATGTTTTACTTTCCGGAAATCATAACGAAATAGACCGCTGGCGCTTGGAACAGCGTGAGCAAAGAACAAGACGGCTGCGGGGCAATAGTTCCGCATCGTAAATTTAAGAAAGAATTGAAAACACAAAAACACGATATATTGATTTAGCGGAGTTAAATACAAATGGATAAGTTAAAGCTTGTTGAGGCGACTCAACTGAAAACGGATGTCCCAAAATTCAAATCAGGCGACATCGTAAACGTGCATGTGAAAGTTAAAGAAGGCGATAAGGAACGTATCCAGGAATTCCAGGGAATTGTCATGGGTCAGCGCGGATCCGGCGTCAATGCGACTTTTACAGTCCGAAAAATTTCCGACGGAGTCGGTGTCGAAAGAATATTCCCCGTACATTCTCCACGTATTGCAAAAATCGAGAAAGTAAAGGAAGGGAAGACCCGCCGTTCGAAGATTTACTACGTGCGCGATCTTGCGACGAAAGCAGTTGCACAAAAAACGAATGCCTGATGAAATCGCGGCTTGCAGTATCCAATGCACTTTACTTGAAGCCGCTCTTGTTTGGCTTGGATCGGACAGATTCTCCGTTTGATCTGATCGTAGACATACCCGCACAAAATGCTTTGAAATTCAGCCAGCGTTCCGAAGGAATTCGGAACGCTTTTTTATCTCCTATAGATTATGCAAGGCATGGAGCGGAGTATTGCATTGTGCCGCATATCTGTGTTGCTTCCTCCGTACCGACTAATACGATTCAGCTTTTTATCAAGTCAGACCTGCGAAAAATCGACAGCATTGCAGTCGATATACGCTACACTTCAGAAATTATTCTTGCAAAAATCATTCTTGAAGAAAAGTATCACAATGACGCCATATCATAACAAACTTCAATTTATTCCGATGATGCCGGATATAGACGCAATGCTTGAAAAAGCTGATGCCGCATTAGTGGTGAATGAAATTCCGAATTCATACAATGATTCCGGAGCTTTCACACTCGATCTTGTCGAAGAATGGAATGATCTGACCGATTTGCCGTATGTTCATGGTTTTTGGGTAGGACGTGAAGAAGAAATGACAGAAATAGAAGCGAAAGCTTTGCTTACAGCAAAGGGTAACGGTGTAAATCTGCAAATGCATATTGCTCAAGAAACAGCACGGGAACGCAATCTTCCGCTTGGAGAGATGACACAATATCTCTCTTCGTTTTCATACGATCTTGGTGAACGCGAGGAAGAGAGCCTTGCAGAATTTATCCAATATGCATATTACCATACGGTTATCGGAGATGTACCGGAAATCCGTTTCTTCGATATTGAATCAAAAGGTTTATCGCAAAATTAATTTTATTGCCGCAGCAAATTAACTCTTCATTGAAATTCCATCTTTTTTGATTACATTTGAGCGTACAAATATGCTCAAATCTCTTTCTATTCGTAATTATGCTCTTATCGAATCTGTGGATATAGAATTCGAGAGCGGGCTTAATATCCTTACCGGCGAAACCGGTGCCGGGAAATCCATCATTATCGATGCACTCAGCCTAATTCTCGGTGATAGGTCCAATGCCGAGGTAGTTCGAAAAGGGAGTGAGAAGGCCATTGTTGAAGGAATATTGGGAATTGCAGGAAATCAAAAAGTTAAAATAATCCTTGAACAAAATGAAATCGATCTGCAGGACGATCTAATTCTTCGCAGGGAAGTTTCCATTAAAGGCCAATCGCGCTGTTTTGTAAATGATTCGCCTGTCTCGCTTGCCATATTAAAAGAAATCGGCGATAATCTTGTCGATCTTCACGGCCAGCATGAACATCAATCTTTGCTTCGATCGGAGACTCACTTAGGGCTTTTGGATGAATTCGGGAGTCTTGACGGCCTGACGGAGGAATACCGCATTCCGTATCGTCGTCTCACAGAACTTTTTAATGAACTGCATTCTCTTTCACGAAAAGAAAACGAGCTGAAGGAAAAACGTGATTTATATGAATTTCAAATTAAGGAAATTGATGCTGTTGACCCGCGAAAGGACGAAGAAGAGGATTTAAAAAATGAACTGCGCATCTTAGAGAATTCGGAAATACTTTTTGATGCAACTTCTCAGCTTTACCAATCTTTATATGAAGGCGATCCGACACGTGAGGGTCAAGAGCCTGCCGGCGGGCAATCAGTCTATGATCTTTTAGTCAAAGCCCGCAACCAGCTGGAAGATCTTGCACGAATTGACACGGGATTTGAGGAAATAAAAAACGAATGTTCTTCAGCGGCTGTAATTGTAGGCGAGATAACGAAATTTATTCAGAGCTATAATTCTAAAATAGAATTTAATCCCGACAGACTGGAACAGATACGCGAACGGCTTGGCCGGCTTGCGCTTCTAAAGAAAAAATACGGCGGTTCTTTGGATGCCGTCATCGAACAGCGGGAAAGAATCGGCAGAGAATTCGCAATGGCAGAGAATTTTGAAGTTGAAATTCAGAAGTTGAAAGAACAGATTGATTCCGAGCGAAAGGTGTGTTCTGCGGCAGCACAGCGACTTTCCGCGAAACGTCGCGAGCTAGTAAGTAAGGTCAATAAAGCAGTGTGCGGAGAGCTGGCGAAATTGGGTATTGCGAATGCACAGTTCGATATAAAGATTGAAAATCGGATTCTTGGAAAATCGGATGGAGAGGCCGGCTCCGCTTATGTAAAACTTGGGCGGGAATATTACGAGGCTATGCCTCACGGAATCGATTTTGTAGAATTCTACCTTTCTACAAATATCGGCGAAGATATAAAGCCCTTGATCAAAGTCGCGTCAGGCGGTGAAATCTCGCGTATTATGCTCGCATTGAAAACGATACTTGCCAAAGCTGATCGACTGCCTCTGCTTGTCTTCGACGAAATAGATGTCGGTATCAGCGGGAGGATTGCACAGGCGGTAGGTAAAAGTCTGAAGGGCCTGTCGCAGTTTCATCAGGTTATTTCGATTACGCACCTTCCGCAGATCGCGGGTTTTGCCGACTGTCATTTCGCTGTGGAAAAGAATGAATCAAGAAACCGTACATCAACCACTATCCGTAAGTTATCGGAAAAAGAACGTGTTCGGGAAGTGGCACGTTTATTAAGCGGAGAAGAAGTTACGGAAGCCAGCTTGAACGGTGCAAAAGAATTAATCGGGAAGAAGTGAAGATAGCGGGATTTAGGTTTCAGGTAAAAGGGATTAGGTAAGGGTAATGAGAAATTTTCGAGATCTTTTAATATGGCAAAAAGCGATGGAGATTGTCGTTTGTGTTTATGATCTTGCATCGTTATTACCCAAAGATGAAACCTATGGATTGAAAGCGCAGCTACAACGCGCTGCAGTATCGATTCCTTCAAATATTGCAGAAGGTTGCAGCAGGAATACGGAACCTGATTTTAAAAGATATTTAGAAGTCGCCATTGGTTCGGCGTATGAACTTGAAACTCAATTATCAATCGCTGAAAATGTAAAGCTTATTTCAAAAAGTAAAATTGAACCTGTTCTTCAAATGCTTTCTGAGGAACAGAAAATGCTTAATAAGTTTATCTTAACTGTACGAGAAAGAACACAAAAGAAACTATAACCTAATACCTAAAACCTTTCCTAATATGGCTCTTATTATCTACAATACTCTCAGCCGGCAAAAAGAAGAATTCAAACCGATTCATGAAGGATTTGTCGGCATGTATGTCTGCGGACCAACGGTTTATAGCGATTCGCATATTGGACATGGAAAAAGTTATGTCTCGTTCGATACTATCGTAAGATATTTCAGATATATCGGTTACAAGGTATTGTATATTCAGAATATTACGGATGTGGGGCACTTGCTTGACGACGGCGAGGACCGTATGCTGAAGCAGTCAAAGATCGAGAAAATACACCCTATGCAGATTGCTGAAAAAATTACGAAGAGCTACTTCGATGATATGGATAAGCTTGGAATTATGCGGCCGGATATTTCTCCCCGCGCATCCGGACATGTCATCGAACAAATTGAGATTGTAAAACAATTGCTTGCAAAAGGTTTCGCGTATGAAGTAAACGGTTCTGTTTATTATGATGTGCAGAAATTTGAAAAGTATGGAAGACTTTCCGGAAGGGTGCTTGATGAAGCCATGGAAGGCACACGTGTAGAATCGCGTTCAGAGAAACGGCATCCGGCGGATTTTGCTTTATGGAAAAAAGCTGAAAGCGGTCATATTATGCATTGGCCGAGTCCATGGGGAGAAGGTTTTCCCGGCTGGCATATCGAGTGTTCGGCAATGTCGATGAAATATTTGGGCGAAACATTCGATATCCATGGCGGCGGAATGGATAACCAGTTTCCGCATCATGAGTGCGAGATTGCGCAAAGTGAAGCCGCTACAGGAAAGCAGTTTGTGAAATACTGGATTCACAACAATCTTGTTACAGTGGACGGCAAGAAAATGTCGAAATCACTCGGAAATTTTGTGACATTGAAAGATGCCTTCGTGAAATATGATCCGCTTGTTGTTCGCTTTTTCATTTTGCAAAGTCATTATCGGAGTACATTGGATTTCAGCGATGAAGCAATGCAGGGTGCAAAGAACGGCCATGAGAAACTGCTGGCTACTATCCGTAATCTTCGAGAGGAATTACAGAAAGCTGAATCCGAGAAACGGGCCGGAGGAATAAGCTTTGATCTATCTCTGTTTAAGACACGATTTTTGGACGCGATGAATGACGACTTCAATGCACCGCTGGCAATGGGAGTGATCTTCGAATTGTCTCGTGAAATAAATCAGGCACTCAATTCTGAACAAAAACTCTCTCTGGATTTTCTCAGACAGGCAGATATATGTTTCATCGAGCTCGGCGGCCGGATTCTTGGAATTATTCCGGATCAATTATCTGCAAAAAAAGGCGGCGAAAACATTGAGTCGAAATTAATCGATATTAATATTAAAGTCAGACAGCAGGCAAAAAAAGAAAAAGCCTGGTGGGCAGCGGATCTTATTCGTAACGAACTGGAAACCATAGGAATCCGTCTTGAAGATAAAAAGGACGGAACGAGCTGGCACAGGAAAAATCAGCAGGAATGAGCGAATCGGTAAAAATAATTGAAAACGGACTCGTCTTCACCGGCGATAAAAGGAATAATGCCGGAAGATTGACTTTGCTTATTCAGAATGGGCATATCGTCGATATCGGAAAACCCATACAGGCTTTGAAAGCATTACATCCTTCGGCGGAATTCATCGATGCGTCCGACAAAATTCTTCTTCCGGGATTTGTGGATGCACATCATGCCGGTGAATCTTTCATTTTACGATATCTTAGTTCCGGACAACCGATAGTGCGGTGGACTAAGAACTCGATTATGAGCAAAGCTTTAGATTATTTACGGAAAGAAGCATCTTATGAAGATTTTTTAAATCTCTATCGATTATCCTATTGTGCGGCGTTAAAATCGGGAATAACAACAATAGCAGAGTATGGTTTTGATACTCCGGAACATTCCTTTTCTGCTTCGCTTGAAGCGATGCGGCAAACGAACATAAGAGGTATCATTGGTTTGCATAACAGCGATCAGATTGAGGCCGCAAAAAAACTGCATGATACGTCGTGTCGATTTGCATGTACTATCAGTAGCGAAGAAGATCTTACAGCATACAATTTCCAGTTCATAATCCGAATTGCTCATGAGCTTAATTGGCCTGTTATACTGCATTTAGGACAGACTCAGCATGGTTGCGATGTTGTGAAGAAAAATTTCAATAAATCGATAATGCAGCTGTATGCCGATTATCATGTATTCGATTTTCCAGTGCATTTATTGCATCTCGCATGTTTAGATGACAACGATACAGAAATTATTTCTAAATCCGGTGTGCCTTTAATCCTGTCGCCACTATCGATCCTTCGGAAAAGAACGAATATACCTCCTTTTGAGAAATTATTGCGGCATAATGTAACATTGGCGCTTGGAAGCGATTGGGGAGCACAGCCTTTGGAGAATATTCAATCATATGCTTCAATTTTGAAGATACTCGGTTTACCATCGGCGGAGGCACATAAATTACTCGCACTTCATACGAAAAACGGAGCGCAAGCGCTTGCGCTGGAGAATGAAATTGGTACGCTCGAAATAGGAAAGAAGGCGGACATTGCTTTTCTGGATCTTTCCGGATTCCGTATGAACGCTCTTCTTGCCGATGAGAATAATGACAGGGTGCTTGACGTCGTGCTGCAGGAGGCAACATCACAGTATGTAAGCGATGTGATGATCAACGGTGAGTTCTATGTTCGAAAAGGACATCTTCTTGCATATTCAGAAGATGATCTGGTAAATGAGGGCAAGGCAATTTTAAGAAAAATAATTCAAGCAGGCGGACAAAATAAACCGTCAGGATCAAAATCAACCCCCGTTTTCCAGATTTCAATAAATCGCAGAAAGAATGACGAAGATCATTCAAACGAATTGCCCTTCGAAGAAGGCTTTAAGATCATACGAAAAGAAAAGACACGCATTGGACTGGAAAATAAAGAGAATACTTCGACGGGTACGGCGAAAAAGCCGAACAAAATAATAAATAAAATATTCGGTGATGACGAAGTATGACGAATACTCTAAAAGGAGAATCGATGAAAGCGATAAAAATAATACTGATTCTTGGTGTATTGAATGTAATGACTTATAATACAATAATGGCGCAAAGTTATGCAGGCAGCGCGGCTGCAGTGGAGCCGACCATGCTTGTCGATAAACCAACAGCAGGATTATTGAAACGCGGAACATATTCGGTTTCGTCGAACTTTTTTCAAAGAGGCGGATTGCTTGCCGGTATCACGGTAGGTATTTTTGAACCGTTCACATTCGGTATATCATATGGCGGGACGGGAATAATCGGTAAAGATAGTATCAATATGAATCCATTGCCGGGAGTAAACGCTAAACTGCGTATTTTAAGCGAAGGTATAATAATGCCTGCTTTGGCAATCGGCTTCGATTCCCAGGGAAAAGAACCTTATCTGAGTTCTGATTCCTTAAAACGCTATACAATTAAGTCACCGGGTGTGTACATCGTAGCAAGCAAGAACTATTCAATCCTCGGTAATCTTAGTATCCATGGCGGATTAAACAGGTCTTTAGAAAATGGAGACGGTGATGAAGATCTTAATATGTTCGTCGGTGTGGAGAAATCGTTAAGCAACGATATCTCAATTATGTTTGAATATGATTTTGGTGTGAATGATAATCATGGGAATGCAATCGGCAAAGGAAACGGCTACCTCAACTTTGGTTTCCGTTGGTCATGGGGTAAAGGACTTGTTGTCGGATTTAATCTGAAAAATATTACTAAAAACCAGGACAATGTGAATGTTGGGAACCGAACCCTCCAAATTGATTACATTGGCGAATTTTAATCTATTCTTGAAACCATTGGTAAAGGAATTTCGTTAATAAAAGAGCAGGTATGGTAATTCAAACAAGTGTGTAAATCTATAGACGGTAGCGATTAGTTCTGTAGACAAATTGGGATTTAAATGATGATTGTGGTCACTGGTAAGTGGCGAAAACACTCAAATAACGCAATATGAATTTTATTAAATACTGGCAGGAAACTTGAGTACTTTATAAGAGTCTAATATATGAGGTCAATTATGAAAACAATGAGATTATATTTTGCATTTTTAATGTGTCTAGGTTTAGCGGCATTTTTATTTCAAGGCTGCTATACTCGGCTGGCAGTGATTCATGAAGAAGAACCAGCCTATCAAGAACCGTCTTATCAGGAATCAGCCTATCAAGAAGATACGACCTACCAGCAGGAAGAACAACCTGCGTATAATCAGAATTATGATAATAACTATTATGACGATTATAATTACTCATATCCACGTAACTACTTAGGTTTTAGTTATTATTATCCTTCCTGGCGTGTTAACTGGGGATGGGATTCATACATTTATCCTTCTTATTGGGATCCATGGTGGTCACCTGTAAATCCGTATTACGGATATTCTCCATATTATTCTTATTGGTACTCGTACCCTGGTTATGGTTATTATACAGGACAGTATGATTATAATCATTATTATCAACAGCAAGGGACGCGCAATTTCGGTTATCAAAGAGGCGGAAATATTCGGCGAGATAACGGTACGGTAAGAGCAACAACTACTGGAAGTGCGGAAACTGGAACAATATATAATGGCCGTATGGGATCATCCCGGGGAGTTATTAATATTCCAAATGCCTCAGGTTCCGGCACGAGACAGACCGGTACAAGTTCTACGACGGTAAGATCAAACCGCAGCGGTGCGGCCTCCACTGGTCAGTCAT
Organism: uncultured Bacteroidota bacterium; assembly: GCA_963770945.1. Taxonomy (GTDB): domain Bacteria; phylum Bacteroidota; class Ignavibacteria; order UBA10030; family UBA10030; genus Fen-1298. The sequence goes on from CAVYRP010000006.1 coordinate 66,267, forward strand.
CTAGTAGAGTCTCCACAAATCGTTCATCGCAGGGCAATAGGCAGTCAGGAGTTCAGCAGTCGCGGACTCAAAATCCGCAAAGAGTCGGGCAATCACGGGGAGCGGCGGTTCAACGTGGTAATTCTTCCGGCCAGTCTTCGCGGTCGAATACACCTGCACCGAGTTATACACCTGCGCCGCAACGGACAAGCCCGCCGCAAAGTGCACCGCAAAGTGCACCGGCACCCAGCAGAAGCGATGACAGCGGCCAGCGAAGCAGCAGCTCGGGCAGATCGCGGCGTTAAAACGATAAAGGAAAATGGAGCAAATTAACACTATGAAAACACCTCGAATATATTGGTTAGTAATTCTTTTATGCATCGGTTTTCAAAGTATGCTTGCACAAACCGCAGACGAAGCATTGCAGTATGCGCAATATGGTTTGAATGTTGGTGCACGATCTCAAGGCATGGGAAGTATTTCAATTGGTTTAGCAAATGATTTTTCTGCGCTTTTTACGAATCCGGCAGGTTTAGCTCAACTGCGAGACTATGAGTTTTCTTTTGGACTGTCCCGGTTGCAGAACAGTAATGATGTTACTTTCGCGGGAACTAAAATGTCATCCGACAACAATGCCACCAACTTAAGTAATTTAGGCATTGTTTATCCGATTGCAACAACACAAGGGAGTTTGACTTTTGCTTTCGGTTTTGGAAGAACTGCCAACTATACTTCATCTGCAACTTTCGGCGGGTTTAATATCCAGAATTCCTATGTGGATGTGATAACATCAAGAGATTTCTTAACACCACAAAACCGGAAATCCATTTTAGATAATGACATCGGTTATCAACTTTATTTAGCGGATACACTTAACGGGTATTTGTATCCTAATGTGACCGATAGCGTTTCTCAGATCGTCACTTTTCTGCAGGGTGGCGGAATGAATCATTGGTCATTTGGAGGAGCATTAGATATAGCGGAAAATCTTTCTCTCGGAATTTCCTTAAATTTTGCATCCGGCAGCCTGTCTTATGATAGATTATATCGGGAGAGTGATTCAAAAAATATATATTCCGACTTCTCTTCTTTTACATATATGCAGAATCTTAGCACTGATTTGAGTGGATTTAACATGCTTTTTGGATTGATGTACAGGCAACAGGGGAAATTCCGTGCAGGAATTACCCTCCGTACACCGACCCACTATGATGTGACCGAGACGTTTACTGAAACTTACGGAAGTTCGTTTAAATCCGGGAATTCATATTCGTTCCCATTCGATCCGCAGGACCAAAGTTATAAAATTATTACACCAATGGTTCTAGGCGCTGGTGTATCTGTCACACCAATAGAATGGTTTACATTAGGCGGTGATGTGGAATACACCGATTGGACGGAATTAGAATTTGATTCAGATAATCAGAAATTGAAAAATGAAAATATGCTCATAAAAACATCACTCTTGCGTTCAACAACGAACCTGCGAGGGGGAGGCGAAGTTAGCTTATTAAATTACGGCATCAAGCTGCGGGGAGGAATCATTTGGAATCCATCTCCTTATAAGCAAGATGCGAATACAACCGATTACGATAGAATATATTATACAGCAGGTGCAGGAATCACATTTGAACAAAACACAACCATTGATATATCATATGCTTATGGATTTTGGAAATGGTCAAGACCTACAGATGATTTATTCAGCGTGCCTCAAGCACTACAAACAAGCGAATCGGTCCACACAAATAATCTTAATATAACATTATCTTATCGTTTTTAGTGTAGTTGCACTGCTTTTCAAGTTTGCTTATCTTATTCCGTTCCGATTGATGAATTAATCAGAACGGAATTTTTATTGTACACTCAAGGATATTTCATGCAAATCACAAAAAAAGGAATAATTGGGACTATTGCGGCAATTGCGATTGTTATTGACGGCCGTGTGTGTAATCTGTTATTGTTTAATAACACGATCATTTCCAAAGGTTTCAGGAACTGTACATGTGCAAGGACTTACACACGAAGTAAGAGTTTATCGCGACGACTATGGTGTTCCTCATATTAACGCTCAAACTGAGTACGATGCTTTCTTTACCGTCGGATATACACATGCACAGGATCGTCTATGGCAGATGGATTTGACGCGCCGTGCAGGTTCCGGCCGTTTGTCGGAAGTTCTGGGTGAACCGACATTGAAAATAGATAAAATGTTCCGAACGCTTGGTCTTTGGAAGCATGCGCAGAGACTCTCTCAGTCCATCGATGAAGAAACGCGAAAAGCACTGCAGGCATATGCTGACGGCGTGAATCAATTTATTTCTACTCATAAAGGAGAATATCCAATTGAATTTGACATGCTTCAAATTGAGCCGGAGCTATGGACTATCGAACATTCGCTTCTGGTAAGCCGGTTGATGGCATGGGAACTGAATTATGCGCGGTGGGTGGATTTACTGCTTGCCGAACTGGTTCAAAGATTTGGAGAAGAAAGGGCGAAAGAAATATTTCCCTACTGGCCCGAAAATGCGCCTTTCATTATCGATAAAAGACAAAAAGTAAAAAATATCGCCCAGGACCTCCGTCCATTTTTTGATGCAGAGGGAGAATATCGTTCACTCCTCGGTTTAAATGCCATTGAATGCGGCAGTAATGCATGGGCAGTCTCAGGAAAAAAATCTGCGACAGGAAAACCAATCCTGGCAAACGATCCGCATCTCTTATTGATGTCTCCGGGACGATGGTATGAAATCCATATCAAGTCGGCTACATTTGATGCCGCCGGAATGTCCATTCCCGGTGTTCCGTTTGTTGTAGCAGGAAGGAATCAAAGAATTGCCTGGGGTGTCACGAACGCGATGATGGATGATAATGACTATTATTATGAAGAGGTCGATTCACTCCGAAAGCCGGCTTTCTACAAATTTAACAACGAATGGCGGCCGATTGTCGAAGTTATCGATACGATTATAGTTAAGGGATCATTGCCGATTGCATTATCTATATATAGCACGCATCGAGGACCGATTGTAAATAAAATTGAACCGACAGCACAATCACTGACATCGCTTATTTCTATGCGCTGGGTAGGTCACGAAATATCCAACGAAGCAGGTGCCTTTTATCGCATAAATAAAGCATCTAACTGGCAGGAATTTCAGGAAGCATTAAAGATGTTTGCGGCACCTGCACAAAATTTTGTTTATGCCGATGTCGACGGCAACATCGGATATCGTACCGGCGGCAGGCTGCCTATCAGGAAAACGAAAGGACCGACACTGCCTTATCCCGGATGGACTGATGAATATGATTGGAAAGGATTTGTTCCTTTCGATCAAATGCCTCATCTTTTCAATCCGCCGGAAGGATTTGTCGCAACTGCAAATAATAAAATCATTGACGATTCCTATCCCTACAATATTTCCAGCCACTGGGAATCCCCATGGCGGTCTATTCGTATTGGTGAAGTAATGCATGAACAGGAATTATTCACAATCGAAGACATTCAACGGCTTCAATTGGATTTATTATCGACACAAGCACGTGAGATTGTACCGTACATAGTCCATGCATATGATAGCGTCAAAGTAACGGATCCGGATATAAAAACGATGCTGGAATATTATCATAACTGGACCTTTGAGACGCGTAAAGAGGACGTAAGTACATCGCTTTTCCAGGCTACTGTAACCAAATTGGTCTTCAATACTTTTCATGACAAAATGGGCGATCGGCTTTACGGCTTGTATGATACGCTTGCAAGCACACCGCTTTCAGCGTTGTCACATTTGCTGAATAATCCGGATTCGGAGTGGTTTGACGATTGGAAGACGCCTGAACGCGAAACGAGAGATGATTGTATAAGAAAAAGTGTCTCGGACGCATTGAATGATTTAAGAGAACGTTTGGGCGGTGATTTAAAAGAATGGCAATGGGGCAGACTGCACACGGTAACATTTGGACATGTGTTTGGTGCAAATAAATTGCTTGCCGGATTCTTCGATGTCGGCCCATTTTCTGTCGGGGGATCTCATGCGACAGTAAATGTCGGACAATATTTTCTTAACCGCCCGTATGAAAATGCCGTGGGGCCGTCGATGCGGCAAATATTTGATCTTGCGGATATCGATAATTCACGGACTGTTCTTCCACCGGGCCAATCCGGCCAGGTATTTTCTAAACACTACAAAGATCAGGTTATGCTCTGGCTTAACGGCGGTTATAAGATTCGGCCGATGCAGGTCTCTGTCATCGAATCCACCTGCAAAGATGTATTAATTCTTGAACCAATTCAATGACAATTTCCAGCAAACTTCAATCGCTGCTCAAGCATGCAGAATCCGTATGTGTTTTGACCGGCGCAGGTATTTCTGCGGAAAGCGGTGTAGCGACATTCCGCGGAACGGATGGATTATGGTCAAAGTTGAAACCGGAAGAACTTGCCAATTTCGATGCATTTATGCGCAATCCCGAGTTAGTATGGGAATGGTATAATTATCGACGGAAAATTGTTCACGATGTTAAACCGAATGCAGCTCATTATGCTCTTGCGAAGATGGAGGAGCTGGTAAAAGAATTTACTCTTGTAACACAGAATATCGATAATCTGCATTGCAGAGCAGGTAATACAAAGGTGCTTGAATTGCATGGAAATATTGAACGAAGTTTTTGTATCGATTGCCATGAGGATTTTGAAAATGTGGAAATTACGGATAAACAGAAAATACCTCATTGCCCGTTCTGTAACGGACTCATTCGGCCGGATGTCGTTTGGTTCGGTGAAATGCTGCCGGAGGGTGTCTTTGAAAAGGCAGCCGAAGCCGCCCGGCGGTGCGAACTTTTTCTTGTAATCGGTACTTCAGCGGTAGTGTATCCGGCTGCAGGTCTTCCGATAACTGCAAAGAACCAGGGCGCATATATTGTAGAAGTTAACACAGAACCGACAGAAATATCACACATGGTCAACGAGACTCTTTTAGGCAAAGCAGGAGAAGTTCTTCCCCGGCTTATAACCATAATAGAAGAAATGAGAAATAAGAATGAGAGATAAAAAAGCATTTTCCAAAACAAAAATAATATGTACAATCGGACCTGCATCGCAGAGAGTTGATCAAATGGTGGAACTTATTAATGCAGGGATGGATGTTGCGAGATTGAATTTCTCACACGGAACACAAGACGATCATTTATCGGCAATTAATAATATCAGACAAGCGGGTAAGATTGCCAACGAACTTGTCGGAATTATGCAAGACCTCTGCGGCCCTAAGATCCGGACCGGAAAATTAAAGAAACAAACAGGTTGAATTAAAAGAGGGTGCAAGAATTACATTCACGATTGACGACGTTATTGGCGATGAAAAAAGAATAGCAACGACTTACCATGAGCTGCCGAAGGACGTTAAAGAAGGTGATATTATTTTATTGGACGACGGTATTCTTTCGGTCAAGGTTATAACGAAAACAAAGACGGATGTAGAATGTATCGTCGTTACAGGCGGTGTTCTTAAAGAGAATAAGGGCATGAACCTGCCCGGTGTAAAGCTCAGTACACCGTCAATAACCGAAAAAGATATAGAGGATTTAAAATTCGGTTTGAAACATGATATTGATTTTGTAGCGCTTTCATTTGTTCGGTCTGCCGATGATATACGGCAGCTTCGGAAAATTATTCAACAGCAAACTAAACTTCAAGGTGCCGATTATAGCGAAAATAGAAATGAAAGAAGCGATCGAGTCCATCGATGCAATCATTTCCGAAAGCGATGCCGTTATGGTGGCACGAGGCGATCTTGGAGTGGAAATGATGCCGGAAGATGTGCCGATTCTTCAAAAAATGATAGTTCGAAAATGCAATGAGGCCGGTGTGCCGGTCATTATTGCGACGCAAATGCTCGAATCGATGATTGAAAATCCGCGGCCGACAAGGGCGGAGGCAAGCGATGTCGCTAATGCAGTGCTTGACGGTGCGGACGCTGTAATGCTGAGTGCGGAAACGTCCGTAGGAAAATATCCGGTGGAGACGGTCCGAACGATGGATAATATTATTCGCCGTTCAGAAATGCGGAAGCACGACCATCTTAATATTAAACAAGTGCCGGTAGAAATACAGGAAAATGTCTTTGACGCGGTAGCACGCGCAGCATGCGTGTTAGCCCGGCAGGTTCATGCAAATGTGATTGTGCCGATTACTCATTCCGGCGCTACGGCAATACGGATAAGCAAATACCGGCCTGAAGCGAGGATCATCACTGTAACAGGCCAGGAAAGAATTCTTCGCCAGTTGAATCTGGTCTGGGGTGTGCATGGAATTGAAAGCCAGGATTTCATCCACGACCAGGATACGGCGTTCAGAAAAATTATTGAGCGCCTTAAAAAGGAAGGTTATGTTGAAAAGGGAGACTTTGTCGTCTTTACAGCCGGCTTGCCGTTATTAGCGAAGGGAACCACAGATACCATTAATGTTCAGCAAGTGGAATAGTAAGAATCTTTAAAAGCTGTTTCTATTTTGAAGTTACCGGCGACCAGCCATTCTGAAAACGAAGTAATTCACTTATCATATGAATGTCATGTTTACGCTGGAGAAAGGAAAGAAATTTCACAAGCACTAAAGCAGTCGCGTATGCATCTCCTGAAGCGCGATGCCGTTCAGGTATTGTAATGTTTAAAGCGGCAGTTACCGGACCTAGCGATTTGCTGATCAAATGCGGCAGGATCCTTCTGCTTAACTTGACCGTACATAATTGCTGATTAAAAAGCTCGATACTTCGTTCGCGCATTGCTGTTTCGGAAACAAATCCCCAATCGAACGATGCGTTGTGAGCAACAAACACCGCATCTCCTAAAAAATCCGCGATGACCGGCGCTACTTCCCGCGCAGTCGGTGCATCTGCAACCATCAGGTTGTCTATTCCCGTCAGGTTGGTAATTGAAGCGGGGATTGACACGAGCGGATTGATCAAAGTTGAAAATTCGTCCTGCAAAATGCTGTCTTTCACTTTCATCATGGCGATTTCCGTAATACGGTCTTCGACCGGATTAAGGCCGGTCGTCTCTACGTCGACGACGACAAATGTACACTCGGAGAGAAGTCTTATCATCCATTTGTTTTATTCTCTTGCTCTTTGTATTGAAGCTCGTATAGTTTTCGATAGATGCCGTTGAGCGCCAGCAGTTCCTGGTGGTTGCCCATTTCCCGGATTTCACCTTTGTGAAGAACGATGATTTTATCGGCTCTTTGAATGGTTGAAAGGCGGTGCGCAATGACAATAGAAGTGCGGCCGACAAGCATTTTCTTAATTGCCTGTTGAATCAGTAATTCGGTTTCTGTGTCTACACTGGAGGTCGCTTCATCGAGGATAAGTATGCGGGGATTGAATGCGAGTGCGCGCGCAAATGAGAGTAATTGTTTCTGTCCGACCGACATTGTTGCCCCGCGTTCCTTGACTTCAGCGTTGTACGCATCCGGCAGTGCTTCAATAAACCTGTTTGCTCCGACCATACGCGCTGCTGCTTTTACTCGATCTTGAGAAATTGATTCGTTACCGAGATGGATATTGTTCTGAATATCACCGGAAAAGAGGAATACATCCTGCAGAACTACGGCAATATGTTTGCGAAGATCGTGCGGATGGACATGCTGGATATTCACACCATCGATGAGAATCTCACCCTGCTGGATGTCGTAGAATCGACTGAGAAGATTGATTATGGTTGTCTTTCCGGCACCTGTATGTCCGACAATGGCAACTGTCTGGCCCTGTTTGATGGAAAAGGAAATATTCTTCAAAATCCATTCCGGTCGATTGTGCCCCGTCGGAAGGCGGATTGTAGGCAAACCAGACGTTGCGAAATTCAATATCGCCTTTGACATGTTCCAATGACTGCGGTGCAGGATGCGATATTCAATAATTGTTTTATCATCCAATAATTGGAAAAGTCGTTCTGAAGATGCCATTGCTGTCTGCAGAATGTTATATTTCTCCGAGAGATCACGGATCGGCCGCCAGAACATTTCATTAAATTGGACGAATGCCATAACTGTACCTACTGTTACAACACCTTCCAGTGCGTTATAACCGGCATACCAGATAATGAGGCCTACTGCGATCGCACCTATCAAATCGACACCCGGATAAAAAACAGCATAATAGAAAATAGAACGGATGTTTGCATCGCGATGTGCAGCATTGATATTGGTAAATTTTGTATAAGATTTCTTTTCGCGGTTAAATATTTGGTCTACAAGCATACCGGTAATGTGTTCCTGCATAAACGTATTGATTCGTGCGATCTGAATACGGACATCACGATATGTTTCTCTTGCTTTTCTTCGGAAGAGAAATGTGCCGTAGAAAAGGAACGGCAGCACACTCAATGTCACAAATGCTAATTTCCAATTCATTGTGAACATGAAGTAGAATATGCCGATAATCGTAAAGACATCGCTAAATACCATGACGATGCCCGACGAAAACATTTCATTGAGCACTTCCACATCGTTGGTAAGGCGAGTGATAAGTCTGCCGATAGGATTCCGGTCGTAGAATTTCAATGAAAGCCGTTGAAGATGCTGGAAGACTTCCATCCGGAGGTCGAAGATAGTGCGCTGGCCGATCCATTGTGTCAGGTAGGCGTTGGCATATTGGAGGAATCCACGAACGATCATAACCGATAAGAATAATAAAATCGTTATGAGCAAGTCCTTGTTTATCATTCTGGGCAATGTTAGTGTCCACTGCGATCTTGGTGAAGTAAGGACGTACTGCTTCCATTGCACTGACAAGCAGGCTGAGAACTATCCCGAGAGCGACATGCCATCGGTACGGCTTAAGATACTTTATAAGCCTTCGCATCAGCCGGGCATCGTATGCTTTTCCTAAAACTTCTTCTTCTTGCATAGATCAATTAAAAATAATAAATTAAAAAATGTCACTTATTTTGCATTTCAATATTTTGCATAATTAAGTTTTACATTTCTTCCAATTGTTGTTCTAAAAGCTGTTTCTTATGCAAATCGGCATAAATGCCGTTGATTACCAGCTAACTCATCATGAGTCCCGCGTTCAGCAATTTCACCGTTCTGAAGGACAACGATCAAATCAGCATCTTTCACGGTCGATATGCGATGACTGATAATAATGCTTGTGCGGCCTTTCATAAATTCATGCAGCCGATGCAGAATTCTTTCCTCAGTATATGTATCGACAGCCGATAGAGCGTCATCGAGAATCAGAATTCTGGGATTACGCATAATAGCACGGGCAATGCTTGACCGTTGTTTCTGTCCGCCGGAGAGAGTGATTCCTCGTTCGCCAATCATAGTTTCATATTGATTCGGGAATTCCATAATTTCTTTGGCAATCTGAGATATATCTGCGGCCTTGTAAAAGTCTTCTTTACTGTGGCCGTCGACTCCGTATAAAATATTTTCTGCGATTGTCTCCGAGAAGAGAAATGTTTCCTGAGGGACGAATCCGATATTTGAACGCAGTATTTCCAGCGGAATTTTACGGATATCGATTCCATCGATCAACAACTTTCCGCCTGTAATATCATAGAGCCGCGGAATCAGGCTTACGAGCGTTGATTTTCCTGTTCCTGTATAACCGACGACGGCGACCGTCATTCCTGATTCTATCTTGAGATCTATATTTTTCAATGTCGGCTTTGATGTGCTCTTATGTGCAAATGAAACATCGCGGAATTCGATAGTTCCTTGAATATTATCAATAGAATGATCCGTTGTTTCGGTGTCTTTGATCTCAGCTTCAGTATCCATAATAACCGACAGACGTTTCATCGAAGCCGCACCTTGCTGCAGTAAATTGGCAACCCAGCCGAAAGCAATCATAGGCCAGATGAGCATGGTGAGGTATGCAGTGAACGCAGTGAGTGTACCTATCGTCATTTGCCCGTCGATTACTTTGATCCCGCCGAAGTAGATTGTAATGACAAGCGAAAAACCGACAAGTACAAACATTAAAGGCCACATAATCGACTGCACTTTTGCAAGGACAAGATTCTTTTTTAGGTATTCATAGCTGAGTTCTCGGAATCGTTCCTCTTCGTAAGCTTCTCTTACATAAGCTCTTACAACACGGATCCCGGAAAGAGTCTCTTGAGCGCGGGTAGTAAGAAGTGAAAATTGTTCCTGTCGTGCTGTAAATACTTTATTTACAAATTTACTAAGCTTGTAAACGGCAAATGATACGAACGGCATGGGAATAAGGGCCAGCAATGTAAGCTGCCAGTTGCTGACGAACATCATAGCTAGAACAAATGTCAGCGTGACGATCGTGTCGGACGGATACATAATGCCCGGGCCAACGACATTCCGAACCGCGCTTATGTCATTGGTTGCATGTGCCATTAAATCTCCGGTCGGCGTATTCTGGAAATATGAATAAGATAATTTCTGAAGATGAGAAAGAAAATCATTGCGTAAATCATATTCGATATGCCGCGATACAACGATGATTGTCTGGCGCGTTAGAAATGTAAATATACCGGCGATCAGTGCAAAACCGACAATGAGCCCGGCCCACATGAGCAGGTCGCCGGGAACGAAAGTATGCGTTTCGATGCCGCGCTTCAACTCATCCACCGCCTTGCCCAGAAACATCGGCTGGACAATAGTGAATACATTACTTCCGATGACCGTAAGCAGCCCCAGAAGAAGCGTTTTCTTATATCGAAGAAGGTATGGTTTAAGGCGGAGAAGCGGCCTCATGGAATAGTATTTATCCGATTACTTCAAATTTCGTATATGGATGAAGAATTTTTGGAATAATAATCTTTCCCTCCGGAGTCTGATAATGTTCAATGAGTGCTGCAACAACGCGCGGCAGTGCCAGGCCTGATCCATTTAAAGTATGAACAATTTCCGGTTTACCGCCGTTCCCCGGGCGGAATTTAATATTCATTCGCCGTGCCTGAAATGATTCAAAGTTACTGCAAGAAGATACTTCCAGCCATTTTTGCTGTCCCGGCGCCCATACTTCGAGATCGTATTTCTTTGCTTGAGTGAATCCCATATCTCCCGTACACATAAGAAGAGTATGATAGGGAAGACCGAGAAGCTGAAGAATGTGTTCGGCGTCCTGCCGCAGCGATTCTAATTCGTCGTAGGATTTTGAAGGATGAACAAATTTTACAAGTTCAACTTTGTCAAATTGATGGAGCCGGTTCAATCCGCGCACATCTTTGCCGTACGAACCTGCTTCCCGCCGGAAGCAGGGAGTATATGCAGCATACTCGAATCGGAAGATCTTTCTCGGCAATCTGTTCGTCACGATGGAAGTTCGTGACCGGCACTTCAGCAGTCGGAATCATATAAAGTTGATCCCGTTCCACGATGTACATCAAATCCTCTTTATCCGGAATTTGTCCTGTACCGCGGGCGCTATCCTCATTGACAACGATGGGAGGCATAATTTCTTTATAACCATGCTGAGCTGCTTGATCAAGAAAAAAGTTGATGAGCGCGCGTTCCAATGTAGCACCTTTGCCGACATAAAATGGAAATCCTGCACCGGAGACTTTCGAACCGCGATTAAAATCGACTATACCGAACTTATCGGTGAACTCCCAGTGCGGTTTCATAGGGAAATCCGGTTTTGGCAATTCGCCCCAGCAGAAGATCTCTTTGTTGTCTGCCGGTGTTTTTCCTATCGGAACGGAAGGATGGGGAATGTTCGGCACGGTAAGCAAGCAGTGCGTTCAGATTCTTTTCGACTTCGCGCATCTCGCTGTCAATTTCCTGAATTCGAGTTTTTACCGATTCCATCTCCGCGATTACGGAACTTGCATCGCTGCCTTCTTTTTTCATTTTTCCGACTTGAGCAGATACCTGGTTGCGCTTGGATTTTAAGACATCGCCTTCCTGAATAAGCGCTTTGCGCCGGTCATCGGCGTTAAGTATTATATCAAGATCGATGGCGATGCCTTTTGCTTCTGCACCATTGCGAACTAGATCGCGATTCTCACGGATAAATTTTAAATCTAACATAGTTGTTATCCTTCTTTTTCAATTCCTGCCGATATGCTGAAGTTCATGCTTCAGCAGTATCAGTCCTTCCTTCGCTTTTAGGAAATGTAAACCAAGCTGTGTTTCGGCTTTCAGTGTAATAAAACCGGAAAGCATCGGACGGGGGGATGCTTGATGAAGATCGCTTGTTTTAATCCACTTGATCAATGATGCATCCAGACCAAAAACATCCGCTACCTTTAAAGCAAAATCAAATCTGCTTAGTTGTTCGCCGCCGCCAATATGAAAAATGCCTCCGCGGTTCAGTTCGAATGACTTGATCATTGCAAGCGCCAGGTCGCTTACGTATGTCGGATTGCCGATCTGGTCATCTACTACATTTATTTGCTGCCCGGATTTAAGGCTGTTAATTACCCACAAAGCAAAATTCGCTTTAACACCGATACCGTTTCCGTAAAGAACAATCGTACGAAGTATTGCATGCGGTATTTCAGAGGAACGTACTGCGTTTTCACTGGCAAGTTTTGTTTTGCCGTAATATCCGACAGGGTGCGGTTTAGCTTCTTCATCGTACGGGCCGTTCTTTCCGTCAAATACATAATCTGTCGATATATGAACGAGTTTCGCCCCGACTTTTCGCGCTGCGTCAACAAGGTTCTCCACTGCAGTTACATTGGCCTTCCATGCCTCTTCACGGTTTGATTCACACCAATCGACATTTGTTGCACCGGCAGCATTAAAGATAACATCCGGCTGAAAACTCGATGCAAGACTTTTTACATCGCTCCGATTTGTGATGTCCAGCTGGTTGTAATCGAATAACATATTATCAAAAACAAATGAACGCTCTATGGAAGTATTCAGGACTTCATAATCAATCTGTGTGCTGAGCATAAGTGAAAGACGCTGACCGAGAAGCCCATTAGCCCCGCAAATGAGAATTCGCTTCATCGCAGACTTTCTTCAAGAATTGTTGCCGCATCGGTATTCTTATCGCGGTACTTGATAATGACCGGAGCATATACGGAAACCTGATGTTTCAATGCAAATGGAGAGGATATGGTTCTGGTTCCGGGAACAACTACCGCACCTTCCGGGATTATTAAAGGAGTATCGCTGGTTTTACGGTAGATTTTTTCGTTGATCAAATCATAAACCGGAGTCGAACCAGTCAAAATGACACCAGCCGCAATAACCGCTCTTTGTTTTACTATCGTTCCTTCAAAAATTCCGCAATTACCGCCGACGAACACATCGTCTTCAACAATAACCGGCATAGCGCCGATGGGTTCCAGCACACCGCCAATTTGTGCCGCCGCGCTTAGATGAACACGTTTTCCGACTTGCGCACATGAACCGACCAGCGCATGTGAATCGATCATGGTCTCGCTGCCAATATATGCACCGACATTGACATAGGCGGGGGGCATTATCATCACTCCGGGAGCTATGTAAGAACCGTCACGAATAGACGATCCGCCGGGCACAATTCGTATCTGGTTCTCCAGTGAAATTTTTTTTAAAGGATATGTACTTTTATCAAAATATCTGAAATGCTCGTCTATTGAAACATCGGTAAGCCCGCCGAGCCGGAAGCCGAGTAAAATTCCTTTTTTTACCCAATCGTTAACTGCCCAGCCGCCGCGGTTTTCATCAACTGACGATGGCACAGCTGCGCGGACATCGCCGACATTTAAAAAGAACTTTAACTCGTTAAAAGTTTGTATCGCAGAATGGCGGTCTATTTTATCAATATCTTGTGTGAAGAGAGATTCAATTCGTTCTTTTAGGATCATTTATAAATATTCCTCGACTTTCAAGAGCCGTTTGCCGTTTTCCCGTTGGATGCCGGCCTGGAAACGATTACGCCAAGCTGTTCAAGCTTTGTCCGGAGCCCATCGAGTTCTTGAGAATTTTTAAAGGTTGCATTGAGCGCTGCTGCCTTATTTGCAAATTCAGCTGCGATGATCCTGTCTTTGCATTTGAGATATTGATATAAAAATGCCGCACCGAAAACATCGCCGCATCCGGTCGTATCGATCGCCGTGCCGAATGAAAAGCCCGCAATATCTTTGCGAGTCAGCTTTTTGTGAATATCCTGCATGACTACGGCTGCTCCGTGCTCACTGCGTGTAATTATCAATGTCTCGACCATTAATGTCATTAACTGGTGGATAAGCGCTGCTTCATCGTAATGTTCGGCAGAAAGCCCAAGAGCTTCTTCCTCGCTCATCTGGATAGAGTTGAGCATGAAGCACCATCTCCGCCAGTCAGTAAGAGGGCGGCGGAAACGCTTGAACTCCTGATCGATCCCGAGTGTCAACGAATGGAAATCGAAATGAATTGGAATTCCGCGTTCACGTATCTCCATTCGGATATAGTCCAATGTTTCCAGTGTAATATCCGATCCTGAGATCATATTGATAAGCACTGCATCGCCGTCGAGGTAAGATTTGATACGGTTGAATGGAATCGGTGCCGAAATGTGTTTGGAACACTCGATCCTTGTCTGCGCATCTTTTTGGTAAAAGAGATGCACCTGATTTGTCGGGCCTTTGATTTTAAAAATTCCGCTGATATCGATATTCTTATATTGTTTTATTTGATCCGTCAATAGTTCGTAATCCGCCTGCCCGACGCCGAAAACCGGCTGAATTCGATCTTTCTCACTCATTAAATTTGCCAGTGTGAGCACGGTATATAAAATACCGCCGAAAGATTCCTGCTGCGTTTCTTTTTCATCCGGAAGGTGAACAACATCTTTGCAGAGGTGCCCGATAACTGTAATAATCATTTAAATTCTTCGTGTTGGTCCGAGATCAGTAAGCGCTAGTTCGTTTAAACGCCAGAGTGCCTGGCATGGAAAATGATTTTCGTATAATGGTTTTCCGACGACGACGGAATCGACGCCGTATTTTTCAAGTTCCTGCAGCCGCATAAGGTCCTTATAATTCGAAACACCTCCACGGGCTGTAATACGAACACCGGTCTTGACGGCAAGTTCTTTAAGCGTATCATAGGGTAACGATTTATCATGCACGCCATCTTCACGTTCGCCATAGAGAATCCGTGATACACCAAGGCCGACCATTTTCAAAGCAAGATCAACCGGTGAAATTTCCGTTGCTTCCGCGCCTCCTTTAATAGAGACCTTTCCGCCTTCTGAAATAATTGCCACATCAATTTTACGTGTACCGAATTCCTTCACCAATTGCTCTACAAGTCCCGGTTTTTCAACGGCAGCTGTGGCAATCGAAACCCGGTACACACCAAGATCCAGGACTCTTTTAATCTCATCGTATGTCCGCAGCCCGCCGCCCACTTGTATAGGTATATCGACAGCTTTGACCATCCTCCGAATAATATCTTCATTAACTATACGTCCTTCGGCAATTCCATCTAAATCGACCACATGCAGGGTTTTTGCATTTTCACCCCGCCACATGACCGCTAGTTGCACCGGATCAACTGAGTACACATGTTCCGAGCCGGGAATACCGGTCACGATTTCGACAGAACTGTGATGGCTAATTTCTATTGCCGGATAAATAAGAATCATTCTATTACCTTCACAAAACAAACAGCATATAATTATCTGCAGAAGAACTCCTCTTGAATGAAAATGCAGAAAAAATAGCCGAGATTCAAGAAACAATAAGGAATCCAAAACTATAATACTGATGAAGTTAGCGGGAGGTATATCTCTTACGCCGGTTCCTGATATAATCTACGAAAACAAAATCGCCAAGGTTGTCGAGAGATGTATAGTATGCCCTGCCCCGGTTGACTTTTGTAAGCTCTCCGATAAATTCGACAAGCATTGGATCCTGTGCGATCATAAAAGTGCTTATAACGATCGATTCACGTCTGCATTGTACCGCTTCATCGAGAGTTTTATTCACTATGCGGGGATCCAGGCCGATGGGATTTTTGTAAAGACGCCCGGAGTCGTCGAAAATAGCCGACGGCTTTCCGTCGGTAACCATGAAAATTTGTTTATTTACGTTCCTTGAGCGGCGAAGCAGGCTGCGTGCGAGCTGCAATGCGGCGCGTGTGTTAGTGTGGAATGGCCCGGCGGTAAGAAAAGGAAGTTCGTTTAAGTCTACAAGCCGGGCTTCATCGCCAAAAGCGACGAGTGCAAGATAATCTTTCGGAAATTTTGTCTGTATTAATTCCGAGAGAGCGAGTGTTACCTGTTTGGCCGGCGTTATTCTGTCTTCTCCGTAAAGGACCATACTATGGCTGATATCCAGAAGCAGCACCGTAGCACATGCCGGTTATATGTTCGGTCTCGTACACTTCAATATCGTCTTCCTGCAATTTAAAAGAATCGATTCCATCCCGGCGAAAAGCGTTTGTGAGCGTGTTGGTAAGATTGATATTTGTCGGCTGATCGCCGAAAGTCCAGTGCTTTGTATCATGCAGGCGGTCGACGCCCTGTCCTGTATAGTGGCGATTCGTGATTTCCGTCCGGAGCCTTCTTGAGCGATGAAAATATTTGCATTAACGCATCTTGTCTTATTTTCTGGATTCCGCGAGGCGTTAGATTTGGTATTCCATTGATTTCTATCAATGATTCCCATCTCTTTCAGCTTTTCAATAATATCTTTTAAAGTGAGGTCTTTTCCAAAGATCCCGTATCGTTCAGCCAGCTCACGGAGCCAGTCAAGTGCTTCTTGAACGTCTCCGTTCGTCTTAAGCATGAGAAAACTGAAAGCCTTTAATAATTCTTGAAGACGCTGCTCGTCTGTTCTTGATTTATGAGTCCACCTGCTGTAACGGAGGCGCATGTTAAGCTTCCTCTTCGAAAGTCTCCTCGCGCTGCTGAAAAATGCTGCCGATGAGATCTTTATAAATAGTCGTATTTTCGACTTCATCCTTGGCGATTTTGGAATATTGATGAAGCGCGTCAAGGACAAACTCCATGCCTGTTGTTAAGGCAACCGGGTCGTTTTTTGTGTCAGGCAAATATTTCAAAACTAATTCGCGTAATCCATTGACTTTTTCTATAGTTCACTGCGATACTCGTCAAATGACATATCATCTGCGATTTCAATTTTATTTCCTGAACCGAACCAGTTTAGTATCGGATTATATTCTGTTTTTTCTTCCGTCAATACCCTTGATTGCTCTGCTGATCTTTTTTTCCGCTGTAATGGATTGGGAAAATATTTTTCGAATATTCCACGAACCGCTTTCCCTATTAATGCTTTTCCAATTTTTACGGCCCCTTCCTGCTCGCCTTCAAAAACGAGCTCGACTTTTCCGGTTATTGCAGGCAATGCGGATGGGAGGTCGCAGAATCTCGGCACAATAGTAGGTTCTTCTAAAAGGATCGCCCGCCTTTCAGCATTGCTGATAAAATTTTCTATCGCAGAAATTGTCAGCCGGGCGCTGACACCGGATTTTTGATCGATATACTCGCTTGCTCTTGCTTCAAAACCTATTTGCTCGATTATTTCGTTAAAGTAGAAAGGTATTCTTATTTTCCGGCCGTTGCGGTAAATCCATGCTTCTTGTTTTGTAATTGCAATTGCGTCTTCTAAACTCCTGGGGTAATGCGTTATAATCTGGGAGTCGATTCTGTCTTTTAATGGAGTAATAAGATTTCCACGATTCGTATAATCTTCAGGATTGGCGGTAAATACGATAAACAAATCCAATGGAATCCGAATATTAAATCCCCGGATTTGAATATCTTTTTCTTCCATAATATTAAATAGTCCGACCTGGATACGGGGCTGGAGATCCGGAAGTTCGTTAATTGCAAATATACCCCGGTTGGTTCGCGGAATGATTCCGAAATGAATCGCTCCTTCGTGTGCATAGTGAAGCCGCTGGGTCGCCGCTTTTATCGGATCTATGTCTCCGATTAAATCCGCGATTGTAACATCAGGTGTGGCGAGCTTTTCCGAAAAACGGTCATCTCTTCCTAACCATTCAATTTCAACATTATCACCGTTTTGTTGAACAATATCTTTGCATCGTTTGCAAACAGGGCTAAAAGGGTTGTCATTAATTTCGCACCCTTTAATGACGGGAATAAATTCGTCCAAAAGCGACGGCAGCGCTCGCACAAGCCGCGATTTAGCCTGACCCCGCAATCCTAAGAGGAGAATGTCATGCCTTGCAAGTATTGCATTAATAATAGACGGAATAACGGTCTTTTCATAACCGATGATCCCCGGAAATAATTCATTTTTCTGCTGAAGTTTGAGGATAAGGTTGTTTCGTATCTCATCCTTCACCGGAAGAATTGCATATCCGGATGTTTTCAATTCTGCAATGGTTTTTGAGTAATTTCATAATTTTTTCCGGAAATATTTTTCCTTTAGTGCTGTAATTGCACCTGCATTAAATTCCATGTATTATTCTTATTGTATGCTTATATCAAATAAAACACTCATAATTCGATTAAGTTCCATCGGAGATATTGTGCTCGGATCTCCGTTGATTAGAGTCTTAAGAAAACGGTTCCCTTCCAGTCAAATTGATTTTGTAGTGCGGAAGGAATATTCGGAACTCGTCCGGTACAATCCCAACCTCAATTTTATACATGAATTTAATTCTGACGGCGGATTTCGGGGACTCAGGAAATTGGCAGGTAAATTGCGGAGTGAAAGTTATGACCTGATTATTGATATCCATAATAGCTTGCGGAGTCGATATCTCCGGTCTTTTATCAAAGCAAAAAAAGTTGTAGTGATTGACAAAAGAATATTTGCGCGAACAATGCTGGTAAAATTCAAAAAAAACTATTACCGGAATATAATGTCGGTTGCCGACAGGTATATCGAACCGGTGAAATCCTATGGAATAGAAAACGATGCCGGAGGCCTGGAAATTTTTATCCCCGATGAAATTATATCCCGGATAACAGAGAAAGTGTCTCCTCTAAAATCTCGTTCGTTCAGCAAAATTGTTGGATTATGCCCGTCGGCTAAGCATGCAACAAAGCGCTGGCCGGAAGAACGGTTTATCGAAACCGGAATAATATTAGCGCGTGAATTAAATGCTAAAATAGTTATATTTGGAGGTATGAATGATGCTGCATTATGTGCGAGAATTACGGATGGAATAAAAAGTAAAGCAGGAGAAGAATACGCAATAGATTATACTAACCAATTTTCTCTGTTGGAAACGGCCGCTGCAATAGATTTTTGCGATATCATTGTGACTAATGACTCAGGATTAATGCATATTGCAGCAGCGCGGAAGAAAAAGATTGTTGCGATATTCGGTTCGACAGTGCGTGAATTCGGTTTCTATCCGGTCGGCTCTGAAAATATTATCGTAGAACGAAACGGACTGTACTGCAGGCCTTGTTCTCATATCGGACTCGGCAGCTGTCCCGAAAGACATTTTCGCTGTATGAATGACATTATTACCGATGATGTTGTTGATGCAGTAAAAGCAATCGACAGAGGAACGAAAACGTATTAAGAAGCATTTGATATATATCATAGAAGTATATTATTCGCAGAGGGAAAAGCAATGAAGAATTTAGTAGAGGAGAATGAGCTGTTAAACTCCAGCAATATTCAGGAATATGCCGAAAAAGAGATCATCGCCAGTGAGGGGGATATTGAAGCTGGGTGGTACGTTTTATTGCAAGGCAGAGTAGGTGTTCTTAAGCATGGTAAAAAAATAGCAGAGTTCAGCGAGCATGGAGTTGTTTTCGGCGAACTGAGCAGTATCCTTAACACTCCCCGAACCGCTACTTTGATCTCACTTGAACAGACGAGGGTTATTCATTTCAAGGCGTCTCTTGATAATATTATCGAGCATTATCCGAAAATGACAAAACAAATAGTTATCAGTCTTGCCGAGCGTCTGGCTAAAACTACCGACAATCTGATAACTGTTGTTGAAAAAGATATTGAGGCTAAACCGGGATCATAATTCCGCTAATCTCTTCGCCTATCGCCGCTGCGGTTTGATCGCTTCTCGGACGAAGATCTCTCGGGTTGTGACCTTAGAAAATTTTGACGGGGACGTTCTATTCTTTTTTGCTGTATTTCACGTGTTGTCCGCGGAGTAGGATCCTGCTTTCTTTCATACCGCTGAATGAGTTCGCGCCGCATTTCCTTTCTATTCTGCTGAGATTTCTGTTCCTCCACGCGCGGAGCAGATTCACGTGATCGTACATCGAGTTTGCGCGGCTGTTCCTGTTGTTGAACTTTACGTTGAGTACCGCGTTCAGGCTGCTGTGATTCTGTCTTTACTGATTCACGATTTGGACGTTCCTCTGAGGTTCCGCTGGACGCTATACGCGGCCGTTCGATATTTTTCATGTCAATTGAAAGAGCACGATCCGCGCGCCTTGCGTTAATCCGCTCGATACCATTCTGCATTTCGTCTCTAGTGGGGCGATATATTTCAATCCGTTCTGCATGCCGGATATCATTCGATCTGATCATCCGTTCCCCGGATTGGTTTTGCATTTCCTGCACTTCTACTCTTGATATCCGTTTGTTTCCATGCCGTTCGATAACCGACATATCGACGCCTCGGTTAATGATGCGATTATTGTTTACCTCGTACTGTGAACCGGTTCGCGTTGTACGAATAAGACGCCTTGTGTGTTCCACCGTGGCAATATCTCCATAGTGTATAGTATTTCCGAACCGGCGGTACCGAACGAAGTTCCAATAATGTACAGGAGCCGACCAATGCGTCGTATATCTCAATCCGAATGAAACACTAAACGTTGCATACGGCGGCAGAGGCGCCCAGCCGATATAGTCGTTATCATACCTCCATTCGACCCAGGCGGGACCCCAGACATCATCCGGCATCCATACCCACCCATAATAGTCATCATTATACCAGCGGCCATAGTGATATGTGATCCAGCCAAACGGTTCGTCCGACATCCAGTACCATCCATAGTCAGTCCAAACCCATCTTCCTAAAAGATACGGCCGCCAATAACTCTGAATATGTGCCGGCCGCCATACCCTGAATCCTGATTCTACATCGATCCATTCACCATGAGAAGAAAGTGAAGAATTAAAGAATCCGATACCGACACCGATATCAATATGATTCGGATTAGGCGCTGCCGAAGCTTTTTGAACCAGCATCATAATGCTGATCATTGAGAAGAGAAAAAGTATTCGTTTCATTATGCACCTCGTATCTGATTATCACTTTTAATGATAAAAGCAAGCGACGTGCCAGCAGAAGCGCCTGTTTATAGCCGGAATTGACGGACTGTTGTTGTGGAATTGTCCACAACTCTATCCGTATTGTATGTTTATTGATACAAAAAATCAGGATTTTTCTTATGCCTTAATAACAGAAGAAAATCGCTCCAAGGGCTTCCTGTTGAATATCTTTGCTGAAACAGGAGAAAAATACTTCGTATTATGAAAATCAACTGCACTTCTTTTATCCCACGATTCCGCAGCATCTTTTGATTGTTCTATCAGGGACAGTCTTTTTGTCAATCGAGAATAGCAGCGGCTCGTATTTGCAACGGCACTCATGAAGCAGCTTAATTCGTATTTATGAATAATTCATGCATTTAATTCTTGCTTCTCTCATTCTATTCCTTTTTCTTATCTATAACCACATATATTATAATACTATCATTTATCTTCAGACTATGACCTATCGAGAATCATATAATAAATTACAAATGCTGTTTAATATGAATAGTAAGAATATCCTGCTGCCGGAAAGTAACATTGAAATTCACAATTGCGAATTCAAATCCGAAGGCTGGACGATGCTGCCTGGTGCTCAGACGTATCAATGCGCAGAACATGGAATGAGATTTCACGAAGATCTTGAATCCGCTGTTTACGGCAGGGGGTTGATTTATCCTGCGGCATTGAATAACGGCGATATAGATATTCAGGAAAACCGGAAATTTACTTATGTACTTTTCAAGAAGGCCGAACCTGTCCGTTCCGATGGAGTTATTTTTTTATTACATGGTTTGAATGAGCATTCCTGGCAAAAGTATCTCCCATGGGCGGAAACATTAGTGAAGTGCACAGGTAAAGCCGTGATTCTTTTTCCTATCGCATTTCACATGAATCGCACGCCTGCAGAATGGGGAAAATCGCGCTCGATGAATAAAGTCTCAGAAATTCGCCGAAGCCGCTCAGCGGCTATCGTCAATTCCAGTTTTGCCAACGCAGCGATCAGCGCGCGAATAGAAATGATTCCGCAGCGTTTTTTTTGGTCCGGGCTGCAGTCATTTGAAGACATTGTGCGTTTAGCTGCAGAGATAAAGAACGGGGCGCATGCATTTATTACTTCAAAAGCCCGTATTGATTTGTTTGCTTATTCAATCGGTTCATTCTTGAGCGAGATACTATTGATGGCGAATCCGGCGAAATATTTCACGAATTCAAAATTATTTATGTTTTGCGGCGGCCCGACACTCGACAGGATGTCGCCAAACTCAAAATTTATATTGGACAGCGATGCAACGATTGCAATCTATTCTTTTTATACAGAGCGTCTGGAAGCAGAACTACTGCGTGATCATCGCATTGCGCATTATTTCAGCGAGGCACATCCGGCAGGGTTAGTTTTTAGGATGCTGCTTACTTATCAAAAGAATAAGGAAGCGCGTGAGCAGCGTTTCCGTGAGCTGCAGGATCAGTTATTTGCCGTGGCATTGAAAAAAGATGAAGTTATTCCGGCGAATGAAGTTTTAAATACGTTAAAAGGAGATTTCCGTGATATCGGTACCCGGGTTAAAGTAATGGATTTCCCGTTTAACTATACACACGTAAATCCATTTCCGATAGATGCAGCCGTGGAACAATTAGTGGATAAAAGTTACAAAGAAGTTTTCGAAGCAGCTGCCAGACATCTTTGCTCATAAGTGCAGGGAAGTGAGTCAAGTTATAACTCTTATCTCTATATTTTTCCGTAATCTTGAAACGAAGTTTAAATAATTAGTTCCTGTTCATAAGGTGTCTCATTTTTCATTATTTTAAAGGATCCTGCGGAGAAATCGTCTGCAAATCTATTCAAATCGTCTATTTCTTAATACGAGTGGAGATAATAGATGCCAAATCTACTGTTTTTTTTAACCCCCTTTTTTTAGGCCACAACATTTTGGATAGTTTATTTGCTTTCATTAATGGCGTTCCAGCGGAGGTAATCCGCGGACTTTCCTTAAAGAATCCACATATGATCCTTTTTTAAAATATCGAAAGTAGTAATAGATGTTGGCTGGACGAATACCGAAAAAACGGAGAGTACAAATACCCATAGTAACGATAAACCGGCTGAAAGCCTCTTTGCAACTTAGTGCTCCTTTGATTAATTCATTCTCCCTGGTGAGGATTGATGATAGTAACATTGTTTCCCTCAGTTTCGGATCGGAACATATCTTTGCAAAGTATTCCCGATTTTCATCACATTCACGATTTAAATAGGAATTAACACGATGGCCGGAATGGAAGAGAATTGCGGTTGGAAACGGAGTCGTGACAATTTTTTTTTTAGCTTTCCATGCCCGCTGTATAAAATCTTGCGAGGGAGAAATTCGAATGGAATGACAAAACCGCCAACCACCAAGTTCTTCAATGACTTCTCTTCTTAGTAACCAGAGCGAAGCCAAAATAAGTGTAGTATATCGAGGATTGTAAATCCCTCCGGGCATTATTCCGGAGACAATTATCCTGTCGCTAGTGAGTACCACAAAACCCAGGGAGAAAACCCAATCAGCATTGGAAGATTGGATTGTGTTTAATTGTTTTTCCAGATGATCAGGAAACCAGAGATCGTCTTGATTAAGGTAGGCGATATAACGCCCTTGCGCCTGACGGAATCCCTCATTATTAGGCCCGGATTGTTCACCGATGTTTTTTTTCAGTTTGATGCATCGAATTCTTTTGTCCTTAAAAGATTCAGCCACCTCAAAGGTATCATCTGTAGAAGCATCATCCACTATCAGTAATTCCCAATCGGTGAATGTCTGTTGTATAACGCTTAAGACGGCATATTTCAGAACATAACTCCGGTTATACGCGGCAATAATTATTGAAATCAGAGGTTGATGGCTGTTGATCATAAAAGTATCTCCATAATAATTTTTCCAAGATGCTTTAAGGAAGTCCTGCGCATGCCAAATTGAAATAATTAAAGAATATGAGGAAATAGGAATTTTGTATGACCATTTTTGGAAGAGGCTTTTGTTACCCCAGCTGCGTCTAATTTCATTTTTTCAATATAATCATTATAGAGCACTCCCCGGTGGCGGCTGTGTAGTGCTGTATAGTTGCTATTGTTGACTGCATTAATCTTGGCAAGTCTTTCAGGTTGTTGCAGAAAATTGTTGCTCCATCTTCCCGCAATATCTCCTATCATATATTTTTCTTGGTATTTTACTTCTGCGCCAAGGTAGTTCATACCGTCGGCTCCAACGACCAATAAGAAATGGGCGGCATGGTAACCTGAAAATTTGAGAGGCGTGTTGTCGTACCTCGAAGAAGAGATGAAGACTTCAAATTCATCCCGGCATATATTGCGATAATCATTAATTGCCTGTACCACACCATCCTGATTTACCTGATTCAGCTGCGCATTACTCCAACCAGTGCACATCGGGTGAAAATATATCCAATGAGCACCAGCTGAACGTACCGATTCGGCTATTTCAGAAAGTTTAGAAACCCTGTCGAACGATGTCAAGGCGCTTATCCCGACTTTTAAAGAGCTGCGCGTTTGATCGATTCGTTTTCGAAGGTACTCGATCTTTTTTAATGTTGGTTGTATACCATTGCAGGAATCGCCATCCCAATCATACATAGAAATTCGAATTGTTGACGCCTTTTCAATCAAAGCATCGGTAACATTATGTTCTAGAAGATGTGAACCGTTGGTTACTACAGCAATGTCTTTAAATCCGGATTCACGCGCGAACTTGAGAACATTCGGAAACAGTGGTGAGATCGTGGGTTCTCCGCCTGTGAGAAGCAGGCCGTTGGTTTGACCTTCAAAGGAAGCAAATAATTTCTTTATAAATTCCCAAGACAGCGATTCTTGATAAGGGCTCCGGCAACTGGGACAGTCCTGGCATACACGGCTGCATTGGCTTGTAATATCCAGCTCAAGCGTAACGGGAAAGATTGGTTCATTTTTCAGGTATGTTGATAGTTTCTCTTTATGGTAACCGATTTTGTATCCTGATGCGACGTTTTTCAAAATATTTCTCCTCTATTTTTCATCTTTTGGTACCACTGTACAAATCTTGCCAATCCATCCTCAAAAGTGATTTTTGGCTGATACCCTATTAGCCGTTTTGCTTTGGTTATATCAGCGAGTGTAATTTCTGGAATACCGTCAGGAACTGCAACGTAATCGATATGCGCCGGTTTATTGAGATATCTGGAGAGAAGCTGTATGACATCGGATAGACTAACGTTACGCTGCTCCCCGATATTTATGATTTCGAATTTAAAACGGCAGTCAATTGCTTGAACCAATCCTTCGATACAATTGTCGATATAAAGATAATCACGAAGGGCAGAACCATTTCCGTAAATGGGAATTTGCTGCTCAGCATCTATCAGCCGAGTAAATTTTGTTATGGCCATCTCCGGACGTTGACGTGGTCCGTAAACTGTATAGAGACGTAAAATTGTGAAGTCAATGTCAAACAGTTCTGCATAAGCTTTAACAAATTTTTCTCCAAGTATTTTAGTGGCTACATAAGGATTGCAGGGTGGAGGAAACGGCTGTTCTTCGGATGCTGGTAACGAGTTTTCACCGTAAACTGTACCGGTGGAAATAAAAATAAAGTGACCAATTGCTGCTGCTCTGGCAGCTTCCAGTATCGCGTGAGTTCCACCAACGTTATTTGAGAAATACATTTCCGCATTCGACAAAGAAGTTTTCATACCGGTGCTGCCGGCAATATGGATGATGGTATCAGGTTTCTCCAATTTCAATATTTCGGTCATTCTAGATGAATTGCGGATATCTTCCTCATAGAGTGTATAATGAGTGTTGTTCAATGCTAGACGGATATTTGTTTTTTTCACAAGTGGATCGTATTGAGCATTAAAATTATCAATTGCCACGACACTATCGCCTCTGCTAAGTATATAATCGGCTAAGGTTGATCCAATAAAACCCGCCGCACCAGTTATGGCAATTTTTTTCATTTAGAACTCTATAAATTATTTTCTCAATATACCGGGAATTTGTTTTTTGAACAAACAATCTCTCGTCTTAGCGTATTTGATTGGAGGAGTGAATGCTTGCTAAATACTCTATGCTTTTTTGCTGCGATTGTTTTACTGGGATTTTTTCGAAGGGCTGCAATATTTTAGACAGTATCGCAGCAATTCGGTCAGGAGGAAATTCTCGAGAGCAGCCTTCGTTATGCCATATTATGAAAGACCGATTGCACATCGTCGTCTTCTTCGATCTTGTCTATTAGCTCCCGTACTTCTTTTGCCTGTTCATCAGATAACTCTTTCGTTGTCGAAGGAAGATATTGAAGCTCGGAGCTTTTGACCTCCATTCCTTTTTCTTCAAAGTATTTCAGCATTTTGCCGTAATCTTGAAATGAAGTGTAAATAAGTACTTCCTGTTCATGTTGAACGAGTTCGTCCAATCCATGGTCGATGAGTTCAAGTTCAAACTCTTCAAGATTGGATATTTTTGAGGCATTCATTCGAATGAGCCCTTTGCGTTCGAACATAAACATAAGAGAACCCGATGAACCAAGCGATCCGCCGCCTTTGGTCAGGTAATGCCGGACATTTGCGACGGTGCGCGTCGGATTGTCGGTTGTGCATTCAACAACGAGACCAATACCATGCGGAGCATATCCTTCATAAATAATTTCTTCATAACCGGTTGTGTCTTTGTCTGAAGCACGTTTGATAGCGGCTTCAACGCGATCCTTAGGCATATTGACGCTTTTCGCATTTTGTATCGCGATGCGGAGCCGGGGATTGCCTTTGGGATCAGCGCCGCCTAATTTAACTGCAACGTTGATATCACGGCCGATTCTGTTAAATGCTTTTGACATCCGCGCAAAGCGCGCGAACATCACATATTTTCTTGTCTCGTATATTCTGCCCATATTTTTCTCTGTGTAACTGAATAAATAGTGTTTTGTTTATCTTAACTATGCCTGATCGAAATAATATCGCCGTCCTTTACGATATATTCCTTTCCTTCAAGCCTCCATTGTCCGGATTCCTTTGTTTTGGCAAATGATCCGCCGGCTGCGATAAAGTTATTATAACTTACTACTTCTGCACGGATAAATTTAGCGAAAAAATCAGTATGGATCACACCGGCTGCTTCTTGTGCGGTCATTCCGTTCTTGATTGTCCATGCCCTGCATTCATCCTCACCGACGGTAAGGAATGAGTGAAGTCCGAGCAGGGTGTACGCTTCACGTATCAGCGTATTGAGTGCAGACTCCTTAATGCCGTACTCTTCCATAAAGATTTTTACTTCGTCATCGGCCAACTCGGACATTTCCATTTCGATTTTACCGAAGAAGGAAACCACCTTTGTGTTCTTGCCTGATTTCGCTTCAGAGACGAGTTTTAAATATTTATCTATTTCGGTTCGCTGCGACTCGTCGAAATTGAGCGCGATCAGCATCGGTTTGATGGAGAGCAATTGATAGGTTTTTAAGAGATGCAGCTCATCCTTTGAAAATTCTGTTTCACGGAGAGGTTTTTCGGCGTCAAGTATCTGCTTGCATTTCTCCAATACAGGAAGTTCCCGTTTTGCAAGTTCGTCCTGCATTTTCATCATCTGTTTTTTTATGCGTTCTATACGAGTCTCAACAAGCGATAGATCGGAAAGAATAAATTCTGTTTCAAACGAAGCGATATCCCGCAGTGCATCGATGGAACCGTCGGGATGAGGAACGGTCTCGTTGGCAAATAACCGTACAACCTGTATCAGTGCGTCATTTGTTTTTACATTAGAAAGAAAATTTGTCGTAAACTGCGTTGAACCGGACTCGCCCTTTTTTAATCCGACCACATCGACGAATTCAATGGTGGCGTGCACGGTATTCTTAGGTACGAAAATTTCGACACATTTATCAAGACGCGCGTCCGGAATCTTCACAATGGCATGATGAGTTTCTGCCTTCGCAAGAGCAGAAGGATCTATATGCGTTTTTGTAATTGTTTGGAACAGCGTAGATTTCCCGGAAAAGGGCAGACCGACAATACCTATTTGCATTTTCTCGCTTTCGAAATATGAATTAATCAATAATATACGGAAAAATTACTATAGCATGGAGCAAAAATTCGCTTATTTACGCGGTATAAGGGTTTTTTGAACAAATAGTATTTATGTGATCTGTATCGCTGGATGCTCCATTGCCGATTGTACATTGGAACAGGTTTTATTTGGATTCTTGTTCTTTTAGGTTTTATTTATACCAATCATTTTGTACGATGTCGGGTAATAAGAAGGAGGAGTATTTTTATGAGACAATTGTTCAAATATTCAGCTGTCCTGCTGATCGTATTACTGTGGCTACAATTTGTAAAATCACAACCGATCATTGCAAATCATTTCTGTATTGATGTTACAAAAATACCAATCACAATGGATTAGACAGCGCAAAAGCTAATGTTCAATATAGCATATGGACATACTTCGCATGGCAGTCAGGTAACAGATGGTATGTTGGGATGGTTGACTTTGCCAACGGCGGAGGCAAGGGATTGAATCTTCCTATAAACATTTTTGAATGGAATGATGGCGGATTAGGAGGAGCGATGGATTTTTCAAGATGGTGCATGGACGGTGATGTTGGATATTATCCGCACTGGGTAGATAATACCGAAGTTATTTAGGAACACCGGATTAAATGGCCGCGGTGCCAATCATCCCGATGTTAATGTTATTATGTGGTCGTGGTGCGGACAGGTATCCAGCCAAGAGCGGACAAACAATGATTGAGAATATCTTGCACCGATGACTCAATTGGAAACGGATTATCCTAGACGTAAAATTTGTATATATGACCGGACATCTTGATGGCGGCGGTGACTTGACGGAAATTTCAATTTAATGAATCAGCAAATTCGATCATTCTGCAGAGACAGCAGTAAAATTCTCTTTGATTTTGCAGGATATTGAAAGTTATGATCCGGATGGTGCATTTGGTGAATACATCCCACTGATGGATGACTTATGATGCCAAGTGACAGTACTGTGAGTAGCGAACCGATTTACCGATGGAAACGGGAGCGGGATAAAAATTGGGCTGATAATTGGATATCGGCAATCCGGAAAGTAGTTGATTGGAATCAACTTGCAGATGCGCCCATTCGCAGGCGATTAATTGCGCAATAAAAGGCCATGCTATTTGGTGGTTATGGGCGCGTCTCGCCGGATGGAACGGAGGGGATGGAAGAGATACGTTGGAAGTAAATCCAGCGTCCTTGTCGTTCGGAAATGTTGTGATCGGTTCAGCATCAAATGTAAAAACCTATACGATAGCAGGGTCAAATCTGACACCTGATGCCGATACAATAACTATTACTGCACCTGCAGGATTTGCAATATCCACCAGCAGCGATTCGGAATTTGCTTCATCAATGAAAATTGCCTATACGGGCTGGTATACTTTCAGAACGGACTATCTATGTAAAATTCTCGCCGATAGAGGAATTGAACTATACAAGCAGTTTGTTTAATATTGGCGGCGGCGCACCAGATCAAACAGTATTGGTGAGCGGTAATGGAATATCGGCAAACGATGTCAAAGAAGGAAACATTTACCGGACATTCGAGCTTTGTCAGAATTATCCCAATCCGTTTAACCCGCAAACAGTGATAAGTTATAAGTTATCAGAGATAAGTGATGTGAGTTTGAAAATTTTCGATGTCCTCGGCCGGGAAATTGCAACTCTGGTAAACGGAATACAATCCGCAGGTGAACATACTGTTCAATGGAATGGCAAGAAATTCAGCCGGACAAAAAATCGGCAGCGGCGTGTATTTCTATCAAATAAGAAGCGGGAACGGCTTTGTGATTACTAAAAAAATGATGATGTTGAATTAGAAGAAAGATAAGAAGTCTATAAGTCTATGAGTCTATAAGTCTATAAGTCTATAAGTATATGAGTCTATAAGTATATAAGTAAATAAGATATTAAAGAGGACGATCAACAGGGAGAAGATTCTATGAGATTAGCAAATATTATACTTGGGCTAATATTCTTGCCAATATTAGTTTCAGTTCTATTTCCGAATACCTTTTATGCTCAGCAAATGCCGGATTATACTGGCCAGGTTTTTCCTTCAAACCATGCATTGAACATGCCTATTGATTCGCTGCCGGTACATCCGAATTCAAATAATTACGTCGCCAGTATCGGAGCTAACACTGCACTTCATCCTGATTTTGGCACTTCATGGGACGATGACGGGACAATCCGTCCGATGGGAATCCCATATAATGTTGTAGGAGCAGGCCAGCCCTTCGTACCGATTAATTTCTATTTATATGCGGGTGAAAGCGACCCGGGACCCTGGCCAATTCCTGTAGATCCATTTATTGAAACAGTAATTGATTGGCGGAATCCGGAGCAAGGTGATCGGCATATGCTTATAATTGATTCAAGCTCCCATATTCTTTATGAAACCGGCAATGTTTATAAGAATGCAGACGGTGTCTGGGAAGGAGGATGCGGAGCAGTGTTTGATTTAAATTCTAATAATTTGCGAGAGGAGACTTGGACTTCGGCTGATGCAGCCGGACTGCCAATCTTTCCGCTGCTTATTAGATATGATGAAGTAGAACGAGCGCTGTCGACTGATAGATTATTTCATCATCCAATCAGATTTACGGCTGATATAACTCAGCGTGCATATATATGGCCGGCACGGCATTATGCTTCAAGCAATACGGATCCGAATCGTCCTCCTATGGGATTGAGGTTTCGGTTAAAAGCAGATGTTGATATCTCCGGTTTTTCTGCACGAATGCAGGTCATTCTGCGCACAATGAAAAAATACGGAATTATAGTCGCGGATAACGGCAGCAATTGGTACTTCCAGGGAACTCATGATGACAGGTGGGATGATGAAGATATTAATTCTCTGAAAAATCTTCATGGAAGCGATTTTGAAGCTGTGGATATTAGTGAATGGATGAATAGGCCCGGATTCAATATCAATTCGGGTGCTGTACCGCCGGCTTCTGGTACATCTGTTAATTCATTTTTTGATTCTAATATTCCGCAAAATTTTATTTTGCACCAAAACTATCCCAATCCGTTTAATCCTGAAACTGTGATAAGTTATAGGTTATCAGTGATAAGTGATGTGAGTTTGAAAATTTTCGATGTTCTCGGCCGCGAAATAACGACCCTGGTGAATGGAATGCAATCTCCCGGCATCCATACTGTAAAATGGAATGGGAAAAATTCAGCCGGACAACAGGTTGGCGGCGGAATTTATTTTTATCGATTAAAAGCAGATAGGAATTCTGCTGATACCAGAAAAATGATGTTAATAAAATAGACGACATATTATTAAAATGAACAGAAAAAATATATCAGCAATAATTCTGAATACATTTTTAACATTTAGTTGGTTAAATGCTCAGAACTCAACGATAGTTGGTGAAGTGGAAACTTACTTTACGTTGAATTCGATTGGGATTGAATGGCCGATGACTGGCGATGAAAACCATAATGCAGCATGTTCCGTAAGTTACCGGATTTTTGGATCAGGAGAATATAAACAGGCTTTACCTTTGTTCAGAATAGATTTTAACGGCTTTAATATGATGGCCGGAAGTATTCTTTTTCTTGAACCAGGAACGAATTATGAAATTCAGCTTAATCTGAATGATCCCGACGGCGGAGCTTCGACACAGAATCTTACTATCACTACAAGAAAAATCCCGCAAATGCCTGTATCCGGAAATATTTATTACGTTTCACCGGGCAGCGGCGGTGGTAATGGAACTGAAACAAATCCTTTTCTGGGAATGGAAATAGCTCAGGCTGCAGCTGCACCCGGCGATGTGTTTTTGCTAAATTCAGGTAATTACGGAGGCCGCTTCGAATTTACCGCGTCAGGAACAGAGGGAAATTATATTGTATGGAAAGCTGCATCAAATGCTAGTCCAAAATTTGACGGTGTGCGAGTTGCATGGGCGATTATATCTGGCTTGAAGGAATTACGATCGAGGATCAGGATTATGGACTGCTTACGCAAAGTGGTCAAAATCCATCAGGAGTAGTTATTAAAGGGAATTATTTCAGGAATTGTAATTACAGCATCGATCTTAACCATGGCGGCGAAAATTGGTATCATTACAGACAATGTAATCCAAGGTGATATCATCAATTTTACATCAGGTGTTTTTGGTGGTGAGGGTATCGAACTCGAGCATTCAAACGGGCACGTTGTAGCATATAATAGAATTTCAAATACTGCCGATGGTGTATCCTATCCGGGAAAAAATTGCGACATATTCAGGAATGAAATCTTTAATGTTTCCGATGACGGTATTGAATTCGATTACGGGTATGCAAATAACAGAGCGTGGGAAAACAGAATTACGACGGCTAACAATAATGGAATTAGTTTCCAACCCATGTATTCAGCTCCGGAATATGTTATACGTAATCAGGTCATCGTGATCAGAAGAAGATGTTTTAAAGCTCCGAGATAATGTGGACAGGGTTTTGCTGGCAAATAATACGTTTGTATGTCAAAGCGGACCTGTATCTGTCGATGCAAGTTTTCTTACCGAGATTCAAATCAAATAATAATTTATATATTTCTGTGACAGATCGATATGTTTGGGAAGACAACTCGGATGAAACCGTTACAGACTGGAGGACGAATCTTGATTATGATGGTTTTGACTGGAATAATAACAATTATGCATTTAAGTGGAAAAATGAACGGCTTGCAACCCTGGAAGAACTTCAGGTAAATTATGGTATTGAGTTAAATGGCAAAAGGGTTAAGAAAGAAGAAATCTTTAACCAATATGATTTTCCTGCGAGTCCTGCTTCTGCACCATTACAATACCTTACACTTAAAGAAGGATGTAATGCTATTGATGCAGGTATTATGTTGAATAATATAAATGAGAATTTTACAGGTGATGCTCCTGATTTAGGCGCTTTTGAATATGGTGTTGAATTGCCATTATATGGTCCCAGGGAAAATAATCAGGTTAATGTTTCAAATGAGAATATTCTAATTGGATTTGAATTAAAACAAAACTATCCGAATCCATTTAATCCTGAAACTGTGATAAGTTATAGGTTATCAGTGATAAGTGATGTGAGTTTGAAAATTTTCGATGTTCTCGGCCGCGAAATAACGACCCTGGTGAATGGAATGCAATCTCCCGGCATCCATACTGTAGAATGGAATGGGAAAAACTCAGCCGGACAACAGGCCGGCAGCGGAATTTATTTTTATCGATTAACGGCTGGAAATGGTTTTGTGGAAACGAAGAAGATGATTCTTTTAAAATAAGCCTAAGAGCCTTTAAGCAGATGAGATAATAAGATATTGAGATGTTGAGAAAAAAATATTTAGATAAAAACTGACAGGCGATCCTGCTAATGGACTGCCGTGCAAAGGGTGTGAAGAAGGGATTATGCATTCCTTTCGTAAAAAAAGCCGGTCCATAGTACGGATCGGCTCTTTTTATTAAATTCTAAATGGATATTTTAATTTTTCTTAAACTCTGCCACCAATTGCTGTAAAACATTCTTTGCGTCTCCAAATAGCATTTTTGTATTTTCTTGATAGAAAAGCGGATTTTCAATACCTGCAAATCCGGTTGCCATCGAACGTTTCATAACAATGACAGTTCTTGCTTTATCCACGTCGATGATCGGCATGCCGTAAATCGGGCTTCCTTTATCTGTGCGTGCTGCCGGATTGACAACATCATTTGCACCGATAACAATGCATACATCCACTGTATCCATTGTCGGATTGATTATTTCCATCTCAAGGAGTTGATCGTACGATACATTTGCTTCGGCAAGCAGAACATTCATATGTCCCGGCATACGGCCGGCAACAGGATGGATGGCAAATTCGACTTTGATTTTGCGTTTTTCCAATTCGTCACTCAATTCACGAACTGCATATTGTGCTTGTGCAACGGCCATTCCATAGCCCGGTACAATAACGACACGCTCTGCTTGTTCGAGAGCGAATTTGGCATCTTCTACATTAAATCGTGTAATCGGCCTGTCCTCATGAAGGCTGGATGTATCGACTTGAGGAGAACCCACTGCGCCAAAAAGCACATTTGCAAATGAACGGTTCATCGCTTTGCTCATGATGATAGATAGAATAAATCCCGATGAACCATCGAGCGAACCGGCTATGATCAAAACTTTGTTGTCGATTGCGAATCCTGTCGCTGCTGCGGCAAGTCCGGCGTATGAGTTCATTAAAGATAAAACCACCGGCATGTCTGCTCCGCCGATCGGCAGTAACAATAAAAATACCGATGAGAAACGAGAGAGCAATCATTGTCCCGAATACAATTGTGCTTTGCGGGAAGAAAACGAGATAAACGAACATTCCGACCGTGATAAAAAACAAAGAAATGTTGACGAAGTTTTGGCCTTTGTATGTCATCGGGGCACTTTTAATAATCCCTTGCAGCTTGCCAAATGCCATAAGACTGCCGGTAACCGTAAGCGAGCCGAAGAGTACTTCAAATCCGAGAGCTCCCATTAGTCCGTTTGTTATTTCATGTCCTTTGACAATAAATTCATTTATACCAACCAGTACTGCGGCAAGCGCACCGAATGCATGGGAGAGTGCAATTCGCTGCGGCATTGCAGTCATCGGCATAAAGATAGACATCGCCGTGCCGATAGCTGAACCGATTACAAGTCCGATGAGTATCCATTCCCATGTGACAATACCTTGGCCGAGCAGTGTACCGACCACTGCCAGCAGCATTCCAATTTCAGCAAGATGCATACCCCGGCGTGCTGATTCCGGATGGCTAAGTCCTTTCAATCCAAGAATAAAGAGGACGGATGAGATGATATATGTGATTTCGAGCAGATAGTTCGTCATTTCTGTTTCCGCTCCTTTCGCTTGAACATTTTCAACATGCGTTCGGTAATCAGAAATCCGCCGACGACGTTGATTGTAGCGGCAGTGACTGCCACGAGTCCGAGCATTTGACTGACGAACTGATCGCTTCCGGCTGCGACTAACGAGCCGACAAGCGAGATTCCGGAAATAGCATTTGTCGCAGACATGAGCGGCGTATGCAATGTCGGTGTTACGCGTTTGATGACTTCAAACCCGACAAATCCGGCAAGGAGGAGTATGTAAAATGATTCAATAAGGGAAAACATAATGTATTATCCTTTGTGAGATTTCTTTTCTTTTTTTTGCGGTGCAAAAGTTGGATGGACGATTGCGCCGCCATGTGTAATTAGACAGCTTTTGATGATATCATCTTCAAGTTTCAACTCGAAATTGTTTCTTTTCTTTGTTCCAAAACTCGTCAATCAGATTGGTAAGATTGTTGGAATACATCTGGCTTGCATGAAGCGCGACACGCGCCGGCATGTTCGCCATCCCGATAATTTTTACACCGTTCTTCTCGACGGTTTTGCCGAGGACCGCGCCTTCAACATTACCGCCGGTTTCAACGGCAAGGTCAACAACAACGGAACCGGGTTTCATTGCCGCGATCATATCTTTTGTAACTATAACCGGAGCTTTACGGCCGAATACCTGCGCTGTAGTGATAACAATATCTGCCTGGGCACAATATTGCTTCATGACGTCGCGTTGTTTCTTTAACTGCTCTTCTGTTAACGCTTTTGCGTATCCCTGTGCTGTTTGTCCGGTTTCACCGAGGTCAATTTCCACAAATTTTGCGCCGAGCGAAAGTACATCATTCTTGGCTATAGGGCGCGTATCGAATGCATCGACCTTTGCTCCAAGTCGGCGTGCCGTAGCAATTGCCTGTAATCCTGCAACACCGGCGCCGATGATAAATACTCTGGATGGCTGAAGTGTGCCGGCCGGAGTCATCATCATAGGGAATATCTTCAATAAATTGTCTGCGGCTAAAACAACTGCAGCGTACCCGGCCAGACTCGCCTGCGAACTTAGCGCATCCATTTTCTGTGCACGAGTTGAACGCGGAATCATCTCCATAGAGATTGCCGAGACTTGCTGCTTGGCGAGCGCTTCGAGAAGCCCGGGCTCATTAAACGGATCGAGGTAACTTACATGAATCGATCCTTTTTTTAGTAACGGGACCTCTTTAATGTCGGGTTTCCTCAATCGTAAGGTAATATCACCGGAAGCAAGCAGTTTTTTTCGGCTCTTTTCTACGGAAGCGCCGGCTTTTTTATAGTCAGCGTCAGAAATGCCCAGTGCGGCACCAAGTCCTGCTTCAACGGTTATCTTTGCACCTTTTTTAACTAGTTTTTCAATATTTTGCGGCAGCATCGGAACGCGCGATTCAGATGCCGTTTCCTTTGGTATTATTATATTCATTTTCCATTCATCAATAATGATTAGATAGTATATATTCGTGAAAAATTGCTTAAAAATCTATAGTCTTGATCATGATGCAGGAGATAGGAGAGAACGCTTCAAATATTTGAAAGTCGAAAAAATACACTTTTTTTTGGCAAATTTAAACAGCGGCATCGAATTGATCCATTAAGCTTTCTATCGGATATTAGCTGCCTAAAGGAAAATATGAAGTTATTTCATTGCCGCTTTTATTTTTGGATTGCGCAGATATAAAATCATTCCAATAGAAGGAATTATCCAAAGAAAGAAGCCGATAATAATTGTGATTGCTCCAAAAGGATTGATTTGTCCTAAGCTTATTCCCATTGTTCCAACGACAGTCGATAAAACTGCCTGCATTTTTTTCCACATTATATATGTCAATAGAGAATCTATACAGGCATTCACTATTCCGATCCAACAAGCTATTTCGAGAATTCTGCGCCCGAGTGTCCGGAAGCGTACGAATTGAATTGCACTGCCCAGAACAACCGTAAAGTATAAAATAGTATATATCGACCACAGGAGATTATATTCAAACAACTCCGATATAGATTCCATCCCTTGTCGTGCCTGCGGGAATGCGGATAAAATTGCATTGAATTGTTCCATTGGATTCGATAACAGGCTCAAGAATTCTAAAAATATTATGATAATTGAGAAAAATATTGTCGACCTGCCGATAACGGAAATAGAACGGGGCATAAAAATCCTTTAATTTTCAGGTTATATTATAATATGTGAATGTACAGAGTATGATTTATAAAATCTATATTTAATTATTATAATAAGGGCATCAGAAATATAGATCCTGCCTGCTAAAAGTATCTAAAGATTCTTGTATATTGCTAAAACCAGTATATTAAACATTATCATAGCATCGCTACTTTCCAAGATAAATTGATTAATAGTTTATAAGTCTTGATAATGAGGCAAATTGAACGAGTTGTTTGCTCTGGGCTGGAGTAAGCCCCTATATAAAGTATTAAATATAAAGATACTGTCCAATATATATGTTGCACATAGCGTCATTTCTTTTGTCTTGACACAAAAGAAATGACAAAAGAAAAAGTCAAGACTCACGAAAAATATGGTTAAAACTGCGGTTCACTTCGCTGCACAGAATTAACTCCCCCGCTTCGCGGGCTCGAACAGAATTCTGTGCTGACGCTTCGTTCACCTTGTTTTACATCCATATTTTTCGTAGGTCATTTAAAATGTTTATTTTGGACAAGTATATCATTGCATAGAGAATTCACATGAATCAATTCGTTTCTAACCGAAAAGAATACGATCCCAGAATGCACTCAGCTGAACACATTCTAAATCAGACAATGGTCCGTGCCTTTAACTGCGGACGGGCATTTAGCGCCCACATCGAAAAAAAGAAATCTAAATGCGATTATCATTTTGAACGGAATCTATCTGCTGATGAGATTACAAAAATAGAAAGCAGAGTAAATGATGTAATCAAATCCGATATGCCGATTTTAGAGCGAATACTTACCCGGGAAGAAGCTGAAAAAATCGTTTCATTGACACGACTGCCTGAAGATGCCGGAGAGTCCGTCCGCCTTATTACGATCGGGGATTACGATGTCTGTCCATGCAGCGGAGTGCATGCTTCATCGACAAAGGAAATAGGCGAGTTTCGAATCATTTCCAGTGATTGGGCAAACGGTGTTCTGCGGATTCGATTTAAAATTCAATAAATGTAAAAAACGTTTTATGTTGTTTAATATCTGTTATTTAGGCTGCTAACTTGAGAAAATTCTTCAAAACTTCTTGTCCGATATTTTTTTGGGATTAGGACCGGATTTGTGATACCTGTTACGGACATGGAAAATAAATCTTTGCAGATTTAGCCGACAAATAAGGAGAGACAGCTATGAAGCTTTTTCGAATATCGCTACAGATTCTTTCTTATGGATTCTTACTGGCATGTTTCTTTGCATGTAAAGATAATCCGGCCGGCTCGCAGAATGGCGGCTTGAATGGTCAGCTTATTATAGTTGACCACAATGCCACAAATATCGCCTTGATACCCGCACGATGGATTAATGATGCGAAAGCCAATTTGCGAATTGCCTACGGACATACATCGCACGGCAGCCAAATAATCAGCGGTATGGATGGGCTCGCTTCGTTCAAGGGCGATCAATACAGTTTCAATAATACGGGAGCGAATGGTGCTTTGATTTTAAAGGATACTCCGTTTTCCGAAGCCAGTGACCTTGGGAATCCGGATTTTGTTTCATGGGCAAGTGCCACACGAGAATATTTAAATGCAAACCAGGATATCAATGTCATTATATGGTCTTGGTGCGGTCAGGTGAGCAGCGCGGATAGTTCCGACATTTTAACATATCTTGGACTTATGTCCTCGCTTGAACAGGATTATCCGAATGTGCGGTTTGTTTATATGACCGGACATCTGGACGGTTCGGGAAGAAATGGAAATCTGCATCAAAGAAATCAGCAAATACGAAATTTCTGTCAAATGTACAATAAGGTACTGTATGATTTTGCGGATATTGAAAGTTATGATCCGGATGGACTGGTTAATTATATGGAATTAGGTGCAAACGATAATTGCGATTATGAGAGCAATGGTATTTCAATGAATTGGGCGAAGCAATGGCAGAGTACACATGCAAAAGATGTAGATTGGTACGACTGCGGTGCGGCACACAGTCAGCCGTTAAATGGAAATAGAAAAGCGTATGCAGCCTGGTGGCTATGGGCGCGTCTCGCCGGTTGGCCGGGAGTATAAATGCATGTGACACGAAATAGGATATATTCAAAACATTTCTAAAATAGAAAGCAGATCTATTAGTCATATCAGCCGGAAATAATGTGTGTTAATTTAAAGCAAATTGCCTTTAGGCAATCCGGCTTTATTGTTTATAAATATTTCGGTTTAATAAAACATTTCTTCAGTTTGCCCTTTCTATTCAAATCTTTTTTCTTCTTTCTCCGAACTTGATTTAAAATAGACAAGAAACATTGTCCTGTTGCGCCAGATTATAAATAAATGATTTTCTGCTGAAGATGTCAAAATTGAAATGAATAGGGCAGCTGCAATCTTCATAGAGATACCGGTTCTCGTTACGTTGTTACAGGAATATTTCACAATTTTCTCTTAGTTGTTCCCCGATTTTTTTGACAACCAGCTAACACGGGAATAAAGTGAAAACTCTACAAAATACTTGAGATTTAGCGTTATGGCATCCTTTGAGTAACCCTTAAAAGGGGCAGAATTAGTAATTTTGTCTCCTTTTCGGGGAAAAATTATTGGCATTGAAATTGCCCTTCTTTGATCATAGACACTGAAGTTCATAAGAAATCGGAGGAAGGCAATGGGACAGTTAGCAGATATGAGTACAGAGACACTGAGCAGTACGATTGAAATGCGATACCAGTCCGCTCAACCGGATGCATCTGAAACCGTGCGAACACAGGAAGAAGAAACCTATCAGGCGGAACGTGCCCAAATGCGGATGGCGATGCACAATCTTCCGGATTTCGATGTACAAATGGCAAGACGGCACCCTTTAAGAATATTGCTTGCTGAAGACAGCCTTGTAAATATAAAAATTACACTCTGGTTTCTAAGAAAACTGGGATATCATGCCGATGTGGCATTTAACGGAATTGAAGTTATCGATGCTTTAAAACGCCGATCATACGATGTGATTTTAATGGATGCTGAAATGCCTGAAATGGATGGCCGGCAGGCCGCGATGTTGATTAGAAAAACATTCCCGTCCAATGAACAGCCGAATATTATTGCAATGACAGCAAATGTACGACATGGTGATCGTGAAGAGTATCTATCGATCGGTATGAATGATTACGTTGCAAAACCCCTAAAAATGGAAGATTTGATTCGAGTATTGTCGGCCAGTAAACCCACGCCTGAAATTATTGAGACAGATTCTAATAAAATCAGAAAAGTCGCATAAGAATATTCACATTCATTGCGAATCCCGGCAAACCTGTCAACAAATAAGCATTTCAAAAAACCGGTGTATAATATGTAACATTCAGAAAATATCTCCGTATGTAAAAGATAATTCACATCAAACGGAGAAATCTATGAAACTATCTTACTTTTCTTTATTTATATTGCTTTGCATATCGTTCTCTGCTGCATTGCCCCAGTCATCTCGTGAAATCAATAAGACCGTTAACCTCAAACCCGACGGAAAACTTGTTATCGATACTTACAAAGGAAGTATTACAATAACTACTCATGATAAACCGCAGGTAGAAGTTAATGTTAAGATTGAAGCGGATGATTCAGATTCCCGGGATAACGCTGAAGATGTTGATGATACGGAGGTCCGTATCGACGGCAGCGAAGATGAAGTAACTATTTCCACAGATTATGAAAAAGTGAAGCATCATCATAATAAAGGTTTCTGGGATTGGATATCCGATCCGTTTGAATCTTCCTACTCTTTGCCGCTGGTTCATTATACAATTAAAATGCCTGCAGCAGCAGGTTTGAGAATAAAAGACTATAAATCATCGACGCGAATCAGCAATATAAAAACCGAATTGGATTTAAACACATATAAGGGCAATGTGGATATTGAAAATCTTTTCGGAGGAATCAATTTAGAAACATACAAAGGTGAGGTGCGCGTTTCATTTGCTAAAATCAATAATGACAGCCGTTTTGAAACATACAAAGGCAATATTACAATAGAGATTCCGCGTGGAAATGGATTTGAACTGCGAACAGACTTTGAAAGGCGTGTGGATTTTAACACTGACTTCGATGTTATGACAATAGAAAATGGAAAAAAGAACCGCACTCATAACTATCGGGGTAAAATTAACGGCGGCGGCCCGGCGCTTGAGATAGAAAGCGTAAAAGGAGATGTCCGTCTAAATGCAAGATAATATGATCATTAATAAACCATCATCCTTGAGCCGCAACATATCTCCCGGATGATGGTTTCTATTTTTACGAACACATTTTATATCTACTTTAACATAAGAAGCTTAGAAGCGTATTTTCCTTTTGGCGTTGTAAGGACGGCGAAATAAATTCCCGAAGCCACAGTTTCGTTTTTATTCGTAGCTCCGCGCCATGTCAGACGTTCGCTGTGTTTGTCATCAAGCCTGCCGACATCGAAAGTATAAATGAGCTGCCCAATAGTATTATATACTCTAAGGGATACTTTATCATTAGTTATGCCTTTTGGCAGCCGTACCTGCAGGGTTGTTTGAGAATTGAACGGATTTGGAAATACCTGCATAAGTGAGTCGGATTGTATTTCCTTGGTTTTTGTTTTTTCAACAGAAGTAACTTGCGGTTGGCCGTCTGTGCAGGTCACGCATATTTTAATTGTATCGTTTGGCTCAAGTGCGAGGAAAGATGTATAAGCAGTCAAATACTCGTTCCTGTAAACTCAGCTCTACAATCTGTCCGATTACATCGTTTGTGGCATTTTGTGATTCCAGGGATGCGAGATATTGTCCTGCCCAGACCTGCGAAGCTGCCGTATCTGCATCGAAGACATCGGTAATGGGTACTGTTATTCTTCGGGAGAACAATGTATCCTGATAAATACCGGCAACTTCAATCACCAGGGGAAAACTTCCGCTGAACTTTCCAACCTGAACTATGGGTTTATCTAAACTAACAGATTGTGAAGAGGCTGCGCCGGGAGTGAACCGGGCATAGCAAAACCCGCTGCTGAGGGTCGTGTAAAGATCGAATATAGCGATATTACCGTTAAGTAGCTGGAGGGATGTTGTCAATGCCGGGTAGATTGTCGTAGAGATACGGGTATTGCTTCCTTTTGTCAGACGCGCTAAGTTTTCGTAGAAGTATTGATTTCCATAATAATAATTACTGTTGCTATAGAAGTAGCGGACATTTAAATCATTGAAGTCGGTTATATGGATCGGTATCGGTTTGTTCATCAAACTCATAAGATCATTGATAAGAGGGTTCGCAACCTGACGATCTCCTAATTGGTCCGTATTTGATATCAGCCAGAGAATTCCTTCTGTACCCTGCGATTGTACAAAATCAATACCGTTAGCCAGCAAAGAAGGGAGATTGCTGTAACTGGAGATTGGCTGGCTTCCGGCAAGATTGAAAGCGTTCTCAATACTGGCTGAATCACCGCTAAACCAATGTTCTGCTGCCCGGCGGATAGTCAATTGTGAGAAGATCAAATTGAACGAATCTGCTGCGGTAAAATTCTCCATCAACATAGATTTGACAGTCGAAAGCACTTCTGTTGCTGAAGCGCTGCTTTTTGTGGGATCAAAGTCAAATAGAAGCGCCACCTTACGATATGAATGCAAGTCCAATGCTTTTGAAGGAATAAGCGCCAGCTGGTAGATGCCGTCATTTCCGTTCTGATAGCGTTGAACAAAAAGTCCATTTTGAATCGGTGCCGGATATGCAATACTCAAAGACGATTGATATGCAGTATACGGCAGAGTAAATTCGTAATAATCATTTCCGGTGGAATCTTTCCGGATTACACTGGTTATATCTGAGCGTTCAAAGATCCATGGATTTTTCCAAATTCCATCGGACGAAAACAAAATAGAAAATTCCGATAAAGGATTGTACGAAGCGCGGATTAAATGCGTCGGCATCGGAGAGATGATCGATTTTGATGTCCAATCGTTCTTTGTCATATAAGTAATTTTGACTTTTCTGGTGCCTGTTGCGGCTAAAGGATAAATACGAAGTTGATAATAATTTCCGTATTCTTTATAGAGTATAGCCGGGTCGCGCCGTCTTTTAACAATGCCTTCATAAATGGATGTTGCCGTCCAGCGATCGAGCACGAGTGCTTTAGAAATCGTAGTGCTGTCTATCCAAAGCCACAGATCGGTTACAATGGCATCCTGCGGAAGATTGAAATAGAATTGAATCTCAATGCTATCAGTACTGTTAAAATATTGATTACGCGCAGAAAAAGTGAGATAAAGATCATTCTCAGTATAGATACCTTTCGGATGGATGGAAAGGACAGCCTCTTCGATAGTTCCCAGTCCGGATTGCCACGTCTGTGGATTTTGAACGGTTAAATTGGCGTATTGTGCTTGAACAAGGATGGGGAGAGAAAAAAGAATGGTGACAAGCAATAATTTATATTTCATGACCGGCCCCTTTTTTTAAATGAAATGAGAGAATGCGATTCCGATGATCAGATAGAAGATAATAATTGCCTGATGTAATGGCAAGTATACAGGGTTGTTGGAATTGTCTCAGTTTGGTGCGGTCAGGTGGAATGACCAAAATATTGAATCGTGCGCTGCACGATTTCATTCTCAGGCCTCCGGCTGTCCTGGCCGATCCTGTTGGACGTTAGGAAGAAATTCCTGACATCACTAACCAACTATGTTAAACTGAGGTACTACCGGGTCGCTTCTTTCTCTTGCTTTCTCCAAATAAAACAGATACATTCATCGCAGAAAATCGTTTATTTACGGCTTTATTATTAAATAATTGTTGAATAGTGTTAAAGTATGCTTTTAAAAGTTATTACCAGCTCTTGAATGTGGAATGAAAATTTAACAATGAGAGTCAGGAATGCAGCCGATAAGATGGAATGAAGAATTTAAAATCGATGTGCAGGAGATCGATGAACAGCATAAAGTATTGCTGGAAATTTTCAATCAAATTGTCGTTTCTGTAGAAAAAAAAGATGAATGGATGGCTACATCATCTATTGTCGATTCTCTTATCCACCATGCATACAGACACTTTGCAACGGAAGAACGGTATATGATAAAACATCAGTATCCGGATCTGCCGCTGCATATCGGGCAGCATCTCGATTTCATTAAAAAAGTAACAATAATGACACAGGAAGCCAAAGTGAAAGGCCCCGAAAAACAAAAAGAAATGATTGCATTCCTGGCAAAATGGTACTACGACCACGTTCTCATCATAGATAAAAAATATTCTAACTATCTGGATATTAAAAAAATAAAGTAATACCGGTCAGTTG
The DNA here is from genome assembly GCA_963770945.1 of uncultured Bacteroidota bacterium. GTDB lineage: Bacteria > Bacteroidota > Ignavibacteria > UBA10030 > UBA10030 > Fen-1298. Next base: position 110,748 of record CAVYRP010000006.1, read on the forward strand.
TAAGCTCTCCTCTTTTTTTCGAAAGGTTATATGAAAACAAACTATCCGATAAATCGTTTTGTTGAAAATCTTGAGGATGAATCGGCTATTCCTGAAAAGATTGCCGATGGAATTAGAAAGACTGTAGAGGATTTTGCCGGCCGTTTTGCCGGTCTGGACGAATTAAAAGCGTCTCGCAAACCGCAGCCGGATAAATGGTCGCGTAAAGAAATTTTAGGGCATCTGATAGATTCCGCTGCTAACAACCATCAGCGTTTCGTGCGTGCGCAGTATATTAAAATTGTCAATCTTCCGTCATACGAACAGAAAGAGTGGGTGAAAATACAGCAGCATGGTTCACGTACCTGGCAGGAATTGATGCTTTTCTGGAAATCGTACAATTTGCATCTCGCATATATTATTAATCACATGCCTGTAGAGTGTTTACAGGTTTCATGTATTATCGGTCCAAACGAACCAGCGACATTGGGATTCATTGTTGTCGATTATCTCGGACATATGCAGCATCATCTCCGGCAAATAGAACAGATGTAAAGGTATGTTTCTTTGCATCCGGTTTAAGAGATAGAAAAAGAAAAGCAAGAATATGCCTAAGAAGACATTCAAAAATGTGAAAGATCTTGAAGATTTGCCGAATATTGGAAAATCCATAGCCGGCGATCTGAGGCGCCTCGGAATACACGAACCGGAAGACCTGCGCGGGAGAGATGCATTTGTACTTTATAATACACTGTGCAGCGTTTCTGGAAAAAGACAGGATCCGTGTGTTCTTGATGTATTTATGTCCGCAATTAGTTTTGTAAACGGCGGAAAGGCTAAGCCCTGGTGGTATTATACAGAAGAAAGGAAAAAAAGATTGAACCAGCCTTCCGTCTAACCCGCTTTAAAGACTGCATCCCTGCCCGGGACAGGAAGGTTAGTTAACCACCCCTTGAACAAATGCCGGATAGCAGTGAGTATATCTAAAATCCCGCAACTTTTACAGGCCTTTGAAGGTTAAATTATCATGAAACCGGCTGTCCTTAAGCTCGAAAAGAAATTAAAATAATAGTGCAACTTAAGAATTCACAATCACGTATCTTTATGTATAACATTTAACAGAAATTCAAAAGCTTAATCACTTAATAACATATACGTCTAATGACTATGAAAAAGAAAATAGTTCTCTCCTCGGTCGCTGTTGTTTTAGTCGGCGGCGCATCTATTCTTTTTTTTGGCAGCAATAACTCCTCAAGCGAGAATGATCTGCCGAAGGTAAAAGTAATTAAAGGAACAATCGTAGATAAAGCTCTTGCTGTCGGAACGATCGAGCCGGAAAATGAAATTTCGGTGAAATCGAAAGTTTCCGGAGTCATCAGCCGCATCTTTGTCGATGTCGGCGAATATGTCAAGATCGGCCAGCCGATTCTCGAAGTAAGGCCGGATCCTACGCCGCTCGAACTTGCCGATGCCAAAAGGCAGGTGCAGCTCAGCCAGGTGGACATGGATAACCTCAAAAAAGAGCAGGTTCGCACACTCAGTCTCTATAAAAGTAAATTAATTTCCGATAAAGAATATGAGGATTTCCAAAAGAAGTATGACGAATCCGAACTTCGATTAAAGATTTCTACTGAAAAACTTGCACTGATGGAAAGCGGCAAGGTGAAAATAGGGGAGACAGAGATTGAATCGATAGTAAAAGCTCCTATTTCGGGATTTGTCCTCAACAGAACTATCGAGGTCGGCGACCCCGTTACACCGTTGACATCATATCAAGAAGGAACCGTGCTGATGAAAATGGCAAATATGGAACGGCTTATTTTCAAAGGCACCGTTGATGAAATAGATGTCGGTAAAATGAAAGAAGGAATGGATGTTGAAATCAAAGTCGGGGCATTGCCGAGCGATACGGTCCGCGGCATTCTCCGGAAGATCTGGCTGAAAGCCGAGAAGAAGGACAATGCTACGGTATTCCCGGTGGAAATAATCGTTCCCGCATCGAAGAATACCGTTCTCCGCGCCGGTTATTCCGCGAATGCCAGCATTATTATTCAGAAGAAAACCGATGTGCTTTCGATTCCCGAGCGGGTAGTAACATTCAGCAGCGATACTGCATCAGTGAAAGTTGCGCTCGCCGGACAAAAAGACGAGAAGCGGTATATTAAAACCGGGCTCAGTGATGCAATCAATATTGAAGTTATTTCCGGTTTGAAAGAGGGGGACGAAGTATTTGAGAAGCCGGTAAAAAAGATCGACTGATAATTTTAGAAAACGATGGAAAAATTTCGCACAATTCTTTCAGAAATCATAACCGATCTGCGGGCGCAGAAGCTCAGGGCGTTCCTGACGATGTTCGGAATTATCTGGGGAACAGTTGCTATCGTTGTGCTCGTAGCATTCGGAGTCGGATTTAGGAAGCAGACTGCAGCGAGCATGCACGGTATCGGCGAGGGAATCGCTATAATGTTTCCAGGGAAGACAACAAAACCCTGGGCCGGATACGGGATTGGCAGGCCTATCTCATATATCGAAGAAGATACAAAACTCATCGCCGCGCAAGTACCAAATGTTCATGCTATCAGTCCTGAATTTTCACGCCGGACTACTGCACGTGTCGGCGAGAATATTTTAAATCCGACCATTTCAGGTGTGAACGTTGTCTACAGCGATATGCGGAATATTATTCCTGAAGCAGGAGGGCGGTTTATCAATATCACTTGATCTACAAGAGCGGCGTCGTGTTGCCGTCATCGGAGATAAAGTGAAAGAACTGCTCTTTGGAGACCAGACTGCTATCGGGAAGACCGTATTTGTCGGCCAGGTACCTTTTCTGGTTATCGGTGTTATGCAGAAGAAAACGCAGCCGTCATCTTACAACGCCAGGGATCAAGATCGTATCTTTATACCTATCTCTACTTTTGCATCGGTCTACGGTACGATCTCATCTGAGTGATATAATTTACCAGATTAAAGATCCGCGGCTGGGAGAACAAACAGAGAAAGAAGTACGGGCGGCGCTCAGCAAGCGGTATAAATTCGATCCCAATGATGAAGATGCTGTGCGCGTCTGGGACACGACTGAATTCGACCGTCTCTCATTCTACATGTTTCTCGGGATCAATATTTTCCTGGGACTTATCGGCAGTTTTACGCTTGGCGTTGCGGGCCTTGGCGTCGCGAATATTATGTTTATTGTCGTGCAGGAACGCATCAAAGAAATCGGAGTGAAGCGTGCCGTCGGCGCAACGAAAATGAATATATTATTCCAATTTTTTACAGAAACATTTTTTATTGTTTTTACGGGTTCGGCAATCGGTTTCATAATTTCATACGGGATTATTGTGATCCTCGGTATGCTGCCGATAAAAGAATATGTAGGAACGCCTGTATTGTCTTTTGAGGTTGTGGGAATAACAATGTTTGTTCTTATAACTGTAGGATTATTGTCCGGACTTATGCCGGCACGGCGGGCATCGAATATCGATGTCGTAGAGTGTTTGCGGACATAACTTCAAAATTCATCAAGAGTAATTAAAGAGACACCTATGTTTTTCGAACTTATTCAGAGACTTTATTGCCGATCTTCGTGTACATCGTACACGTGCAACTTTGACACTGATTGCTATCACGTGGGGAACGATCGCGGTGGTTCTTCTGCTTTCTTTTGGCGAGGGATTAGGGAACCAAATGCTCAAAGGTATGATGAACGCCGGTAATCGGATTATGATAGTATACGGTGGTGAGAGCGGACTGGTGTATCAGGGATTGCCTAAAGGGAGGAGAATCCGATTAATAGAAGATGATGTCGATCTTATTAACAAGACTGTAATGGGAATCGGGATGATTTCTCCGCAATATCGGAATAATGTTACGCTCACGTACGGAAAATTTTCCATCACAACGGAATGTGAAGGTGTGAATCCAGGTTTCGAAGAAATGCGCCGGATGTATCCGTCCGGAGGCGGCCGATTCTTAAATGATGTCGATGTCATTAGTCAACGGAGAGTTCTGGTTCTTGGAGCGGTTATTGCAAAAGATATTTTCAAGGATGAAGATCCTATAGGTAAAACCATTCTTCTTGACGGCGTTCCATATACAATGGTCGGTCTTATTCAAAAGAAGGTTCAGACAGCGATGAATAACGGCCCGGATACCCGGCGGGCTATTATTCCGTATACTACATTCCGGACGACGTATGGTAATAAATTTGTGAATTCGATAGTCGTTCAACCTAACGATCCGGGACAGCAGGAATATGTAAAAAGTTCGATCTATGAAGTCCTTGGCAGAAAGTACCGGTTCGACCCGAAAGACGAGCGCGCGATAAATATCTGGGATTTTATCGAAGCCGAAAAGATAAGTCAGAAAGTCGGACTTGGTGTTTCCATTTTCCTTTTTTCTATCGGTTTTCTGACACTTGTTATCGCGGGTGTCGGTGTTGCGAATGTGATGTATGTGGTCGTAAAGGAACGCACGAAGGAAATAGGCATAAAGCTGGCTGTAGGCGCACGGCGCAGCTACATTTTAGCACAGTTTATTTTTGAATCGCTATTATTATCATTATCGGGCGGGACGATTGGAATTCTCTTCTGCTATGCCGTCGTTTCGATTGTTCGGATGATTCCTGCAGAAGAATGGGAGCGATGCAGTTTGTCGGACGGCCCGTTCTTTCATTTTCGCTTGTTTTGATTACCGTCGGTATCCTCACTGCTATCGGACTTGCTGCAGGAGTTTTCCCTGCGCGTAAAGCAGCAAGTGTGGATCCGGTTGAATCATCTGCGGTACGAGTAATCCCCTCGGGACAGGTCGCACGATTGCACAGGCTAAAGCTGCGACTACCAATCTACCAATCGATTTCGCAGATTTTCAAACCTTGTCAAGGTGTGGCTTGCCCGCCGTCTTTTTGGCGGGAACCTTGACAAGGTTTCTATTAAAACATTTGGGAAATGTTACATATCCAGCGGACTGTCGGACGGTGAGGCCTTTTTTCACGAGTATGCCATTAAAATTTTTTGGGATTTTCATTATCAAAAAACCATTTTAATGGATTATTTCAATAATATAATCCCTGATATTAATCAAATTCTCATTTCGCGGGCTACTGTAACATGTTCATAATAGCGCGGTTGCCATTTAAAATCATAGTTACCATTTTTATAACATTGAGTTGTGACAGCAGCCTTATATGTTCGGATAATAACAGATAATGTGTTTTTTTGCGGTGATAATCTTGTAGGGACGTTCAATTGAACGTCCCTACCATGATGGTTAATAATTATAATCCCATGAATATGATTTGGCATTATTACAAATACATCAAGACTGACGAATGGAAAATGTTTTGGAATATCATCCCAGCATTTCCTGGCGATTAAACCATGTTCTGATAACATCATTTCTTCATTGATTATGTCGCCAAATATACATTTGTGTTTATATGTGCAAATCGTTATAAAATATTCACCTGGTTGAGAATAATCATATTCTTTCAACCTGATCGATTTACGGTTAAATCTTTTTTGGGTTTTCATTTGTATTTGTTTTACATATCCAGCGGGCTTCGGACGGTAATGCCTTTTTTATTAAGGACATGAGTATAGATCATTGTCGTGCGAACGTCTTTATGACCCAGTAATTCTTGAACAGTTCTGATATCATGACCATCCTCCAGTAGATGAGTCGCGAAGGAGTGACGAAAGGAATGGCAGCTGCCGTTTTTAATGATATTTGATTTCTTTATTGCATCTTTTACAGCTCTTTGGATGGCAGTTATATGGATATGATGTCGTACGATAAGCCCGGATTTAGGATCAGGACAGAGTTGTGATGCAGGAAAAAGATATTGCCATCCAAGTTCTTTTGATGCATTCTTGAATTTTATTTGAAGGGCGTCGGGCAGTGAAGTATCACCATATCCATGAGAAATATCTTGCATATGAAGAAGTTTTACTTTTTCAATTTGCAATCTCAAATCCTGAATAATTTTATGTGGTAAAGGCACGAGTCTGTCTTTTTCGCCTTTTCCTTCTCTAACTATGATATAGTTATTTTCGAAGTCTATATCTTTAACTCGCAGTCTTACAGCTTCCAGCAATCGGAGGCCTGAGCCGTATAAGAGTGTTGCAACAATTTTTGGCGTGTCATGAAGATTTGAGAGAATTGTTTGAATTTCAGAATGTGAAAAGACAACAGGAAGTCGGGATGTTCTTTGTCCTCTGGGTATATCGCCAAAATTACCAAGAGGTTTATTGAGAACCTGCTTATAAAGAAAAATAATTGCATTTAACGCTTGATTTTGAGTTGATGAAGAGACATATTTGCTTTTAACGAGGTAGGTTAAGAATTCTCTGATATCTTTTTCTCCTAATTCCAGAGGGTGACGTTTATTATGGAATAGGATGAAGCGCTTGATCCAATTAACATAGGAATTTTCGGTACGGTGGCTAAGATGTTTCAATTGGCATGTTTCCCGAACGAGGTCGAGTAATTTTGGTGACATTGAAATCTCCTGTGTTGGCGTAGGTAAAATTTACAAAAAAATAATTAAAAGTCTATATTTCATGCACTTTTTGCATGTTATATAGACAATGTCTATCTAATCAGATGTTAGGGCGCGCTTACTTTATTGCGAGAAGTACCATGCATAAAATATCGATCAAATATCAAATATTGATTGCATTAGTATTATGGTGCATATGGGTAATTGTGATTTTAACCAACACTTCAATGTTATCAGAGATTCAAATACTGTATAATTTGAAAAATCGTGGTGTGCAGAAAGAGGCTGAAGTCATTCAAGCTGCGTCTAGAGGGCAAGAATTAATGTATACTTACCAGATTGATGGTAAAATATTTAATGGTGGTGGTGAAAAAGTTACTATGAAGGGTGAAGGAGTAGGGCCAAGCGTTGGTTCAAAGATAAACATAACATATGATGTTGAGCATCCTAATATATCAAAATATGGTCCGATCGGAGACAATTATCAAAGCGAATTATTTGCTCTAATAATTATTTTAATTATTGCACCGTTAGTAATTATTGTTACCATTATTATTAGACAAAAAATATATTTACATAAGCGCAGCCTAACCACTTTAAAAAGGAATAAGTCAAGAGAAAAAAGTACTCCCGAGGCAAAGTAAAGCAGAACTTTGCCGAATATGTTCTTTGAGTTAGTTGTCACCGATACGCCGCAGTGCCGAATGATCTATCAATATGACAGTCGTGCATAATAGCAACGACGACCAAACCACTTTACGGATTAATCCCGCACGAAAAGGCGGGACGTGTCTCGTCAAAGCGAGACGTTCCAGATATTATAACGGCACAGCGTGTGCATTCCCAATCCAGCGCAAGGAGCTTTAAGTCGTCCAGTTAGGCGTCCGGGCTTTGCACACGCGGCCATTGCTTAGATTTAATGCGACTTAACGGTTGACCTTTAAATCCTTTATACTGTGATTTGTTCTTTAATATATAATAGACGATCTTTGCCAACTCCTTGGCAACAACAGTACGAGCAGTAGCTTCAGAGGAACGCCGAGCAAGCTTCTGATAGAAATGTTTATATTCAGGATAGTACTGAATAGCGTGAACAGCAGCATCTGAGAAGGCAATTTTTAGATATTTATTGCCGTCTTTGCTTGAGCGATGATGCACAGAGCGATTGGAGTTATCTGCAGCAGGAACGAGCCGGCAATAGGATGCGAAGTGTTTGTCAGAAATGAATCGTTCGATGCCATCGATTTCCAGATAGATAGTAAATGCAGAGAGTTTGCCGATACCCGGAATGTATAAGAGACGCTGAATGTCATCGTTTGGAATCAGCACAGGATGCAGAGATTTCTCAAGAGCAAGAATCTGAGAAGTGAAGGTATCGCGCATATGTTCCAGGACAGCCAATTGAAATCGATAGGGATCTGGGACAGAGCCGTTGAATTTAGCTTGAATGCTGTAAATACGCCTGAGGCAATTGCCTCTTTGTTGGACAAGTCTAAGACGGATGCGCATAGTATCACGTAAACCACGCAGTTCACGGCTGATTTTATGAGCGCGTGGAATAAGGTCTTGCCGGAGTAGGAAGGCGAGGGTTTGCGAATCGACTTTATCTGTTTTAACTTTAGCATAGCTGATGGCTTTAAGGTATTTGGCATGAGCTAATACAAGCTCGATACCGTTGTCCTGAAGCAGATCGTTGAGCCAGTACCATCCGGTAGTGGATTCGACGACAGCCTGATGAGGACCAGGCAGAGAGTGGAAGTAATCAAGAACGAGTTCAGAAATATTTTCTACTCGTTGTTGCTTGATGACAGAACCGGTGTCGTCGATAGTTGTCATATAACAATTATCTGAGTGTAAATCTATACCTGAATAATACATGGGAATCTCCTTTGATTGTGAATGTTGATGACCTTGACAATTATTAATATACATAATCGGGAGATTCCTTTTTGGTAATATCCAGCGCATCAAGCTGACGCAATGAGCTTGGGTGCAATTTACATGGCTAGTGGTGGGTTTAGGTTTTTATTATTAACTTTTCAGTACTCTCGTTGGTTGGGGATAATTAATTTGGTTATCAGCGTGAACTTGTTTCGTTTTGTGTATTTTGAAAATTATCACGGCGCAGCTTATGCGCCATCCGTTAGGCAGCAACCGAGAGGATAATTGATGAAAATCTATGTCGAATTATTCCATTAGATTATTTTTCGTGTCCTATTGGACAATTGCTGGTCCGAATCATTGCAATAGCAATCTTTCCGAAGAAGGGCGATTGATAGCATGTTCAGGAGACCTATACAGCATGCGTGGCAAGCTAATACCATTACACTGATTGGTTATCTTTTACTATCGGTTCAGTACCAGCTCCAGATGAAACTACCGTCTGGATATTACAAAGCGAAATAATTGCACCGGTGTATCCTGAGGACTACTTCCATGGATAAGCATGCTGAATAATACGGTTCTTGTGGTTACCGAGCCTGGACTTGGGAAAGAGGGCAGTTTGCCTGAGGTGCACCAATAACGAATTTGAAATTACTGGGGCGGAGTGAGCTTTGCATTGGGAATGTCACTCGGGATATAATCAATGATGTGGCAATGTGGGATTTCAATTCTTAATTTCGAGAGTTCATTTAACTATGCTGCTGCCTAACCAGGTACTGTGATAAAAGTCAAGAGTCTCAATAAAAAATATGTCAAAGAACAAACACGGCGAATATTTTAAGACGATATTTCTTCTGATGCACAGTGCACAGGTTTATAGTCAGGGATATAAACAGAATTATTTTTCCAGAGCGTATAGATGAGCAAGAGTAATTTACGAGCGACAGCGATGATGGCAAGCTTTTTATTTTTACCTTTGGCAACAAGACGTTGATAGAAGGCTTTCAGTTGGGGATTAGCCCTGCAAGCAGAAAGTGCAGGCATAAAGAGGGCTTTACGGATGAAGGTATTGCCTTTTTTTGAGATAGAAGTTTTGCCTTTTTTCAAGCCGGAGTCATTGAAGACGATGTCAAGGCCAGCATAGCTGGTGAGTTGTTTTTGATTGGTAACAAGCTCAAAGCAGCGAGTTTCAGCCAGGACGGTGAGGATGGTAATATCGCCGAGACCTTTGGCTGTTTTGATATTCTTGAGATGTTGAGCCAGATGAGGCTCGGATTTGACGAGAGCACGTAGTTCTTTTTGAATGAGAGCAATCTGGCGTTGGAGGAATTTGAGGAGTTGGGTTTTGCGTTTGAAGGACTCTCTGTGCGGATTGAAGGAAGATTTGAGAGCGTGGAGTTGATTTTTAATTTGCGTGAAGTTAGCTTTGAGGCAGTGGTATTCCCTGCAGAGATCACGCAGAGCTTTAATGGTCTCAGAAGGCGGAGTCCAGAGCGAGAGTTGGCGTTCCGAGACCGAAGCGAGTAATGACAGCAGCATCGAGGGGATCGGTTTTGGATTTGGATTCGAGAGATTTGGCATAATTTCTAATTTTATTGGGTAGAATAACGGCGACTTGATATCCATGGCTGTGGAGGAAGTGAGCGAGGTGTTCATAATAGACGCCTGTGGCTTCCATAACAAAGACCAAAGGGATATCCTGAGGCAGGATAAATGTTTTGAGCCATTGCAGGAAGAGTTTGAAGCCTGCGGGGGAGTTTTTAAAGGATTTGGCTTGAGAGATGCTGGTGTTTTGTTGAGTATCGATGGTTCCGAAACGTGGCATCGAAGGTTTTGTAAGAGATATCGATACCGACGGTTTGTTTTAAGATATTCATAGAAAAGCTCCTTGAAATAGAGGTTAATAGAAGTAAAAACATTGGCAGCTTCCTTGTGATCTTGACTCGTGCGTTATACGGGATTCCACGGGAAGAAGTATGGATCTCAAAGTACTGTTCAGATTCTAGTGAAGCACAAAGTCATAGGGAGAAGAATCTGGTTAACGATATTCTTCTGTCAGAGAAGATATCTAGACGCTCATATCTCTCCTATGACTTTGCCAATGGATAAGGATATGAAAATAATTGTCACAGACTCAACATACGAGGCGCTCAAGCTGACGGAATGAGCGTGGGTACGTTAAGCATGGCGAGTGGTGGGTTTAGGTTTTTATAATTAACTTTTCAGTACCTCGTTGGTTGAGATAAATTAATTTGGTTATCAGCATGAACTCATTTCGTTGGTTGCATTACGAAAATTATCAGCGCCGCAGCTTAGCGCCCGTCCGTTAGCAGGCGCAGGCAAAAAGATAATAATCTATTAGAGGTATGAATATGTCCTCTCATTATATGTCAATTCTCGTGTGTGTTGTTTCCCTCTTGGACATAAATATGTCCTTTTCTCAAAATAGCGGATGGAATAAATTAGCATCTCCTCAAGGAATCCGTATTGAGCAAATTGCTTTCAATTCTAAAGACGATATTTTCATTTGTACTTGGTGGCATCCCGACTCAATGGTGCTTGACGGAAACATAGATAGAATTGAACGCTCAACCGATCATGGTAATAGTTGGGAATCTATGTTTATTGCCGGTTGGCAACCCGTAACGATGGCCATTGATTCGGTTGATAATCTGTATGCCGGTAGGTTTCAAATTGCTTACAAGTCATCAAATAATGGGGTCACATGGGAAACCTTGGCAGATACACTTCTCGCCGGCGTATTTGTCAATTCTATTTCAATAAGTCCAAAAGGTTATATTTTTATTGCACCTGGAACATTTCGCTCAAAAGACAATGGTAAACATTGGGACATTATTCCACTCCAACCACAGGTTACAAACCTTCTCTTTCTGAAGAATGGAGCAATGCTTGCCGGTGTCATAACTGGATACTATCCAATTCCGAGCAGGGGTATTTATAGATCGACTGATGATGGAAATTCTTGGGACAGTGTCCTCACCTCGGAAAATTCTTATGGGTGGTCGTTAATAGAATCGAAAAATGGAACTGTATTTGCAGGAACGGTAGGATATGATAGCACTCATGGCGGGGTTTATCGCTCCACAGATAGCGGCAATAGCTGGTCAAGTGTTAATAACGGTCTTCCTTCAAAAAAAGTCAACGCGTTAGTTGCTTCCTCAACGGGCAAATTGTTTGCAGCGATTAACGGGACTGGAATTTTCCAATCGGTCGACAATGGAGATTCATGGACTGACTTCACCAATGGCTTGGAGGATCTTCGCATTGAATGTCTCGGAACAAATCTCAATGACCAATTATTCGTTGGGACTGGCCCTTCGGATCTACCTACTCCTGAGACTGTGAGAGGTAGTGTGTATTACTGCAACATCATCACATCCGTTGCCCACAACAATTCATCTTTCCCTGCAAAATTTGAATTATCACAAAACTATCCGAACCCTTTTAATCCATCGACTACTATTTCGTTTAGTCTTCCGTCAAAATCTTTTATCTCATTGAAGGTGTTTGATATTATTGGAAGAGAAGTGGCAACTGTTTTCAAAGGAGAATTGTCAGCAGGAAGTTACACAAAACAATGGAACGCGGTAGATGTATCGAGTGGAATTTATTTTTATCGCCTTCAAGCCGGGTTTCAATTTACAGAAGCGAAGAAACTTATTTTACTCAGATGAAAAAATTACAACCTAACTATTTTAAAAAGAGCCGGAGGCCTGAGAATGGAACAAACGAAGCGTGTTACAATTTAAAAATATTGAGTATGTTAAGTATGGCGAATGGTGGGTTTGCGTTTTTATAATTAACTTTTTCGTACCTCGTCGGTTGGGGAAAATTAATTTGGTTATCAATGTAAACTATAAAAGTAGAAATCCCGCTAATGTGGGATTGCAGTTATGGGGCGCTGCCTGTTTTCAACATTTTTAAAATTAGCACCTGCCGTAGTGCCCGCGACACGCAGGCAGGGCGGCGCAGTCCCGCTGTACGGATCTCGATTCGACTAAAGTCGAATCGGGACGTATTTACACCGTGTTGTTGATGGGAGGCGCCCATCCGTAGGTGGCAGTTCTACTGGGTAGAGATAAAGTCAGTAATACTAACTTAGTTGTGATAACAACATCGATAAATTGGCAATAGAAATGATAGTACAGCAGATAAGTTTCGTTCTGATAATCCTTATCATAGGGATTGTATATCCAATAGAGGGATATAGGGAGATAAAGAAGCTTAAGAAAGAAATAGCGCAGGGGAAGAATAACAAATTGAAACAGTATCACAATACGATTGTGTGGTCATGGGTCCCCATTGTCTTTATTGTTTTACTTTTTCCATTATCAGGTTTAAAGTTTGAAGATATTGGCCTAAGAAAGATTGATGTAGCTGCGTCATCGCTTAGCCATTGGATCATAATTCCAATAATTGTTATATATATAATTTATCTTTCATACAATCTATATTCTATTATCATATTGAATTTCAGTAAAGAGGCGAGAGCAAAATCAGCGGAGAGAATACCACAAGAGTATAGGGCTTTCCTACCCATAACTCAAAAGGAAAAGCAAACTTGGTATTGTGTCGCTCTCACAGCTGGAATTACCGAAGAGCTGCTGTACCGTGGGTATATCTTTTTTGCAGTAGCATTGTTTTTCCCCAACATATCATTACCGATTATTTTATTTATCTCCACTTGTCTTTTTGGAATCGGGCATATCTACCAAGGGATTGAAGCAATAAAGCCAACAATCATTGGATTTGTTTTTGGAGTATTCTATATCACTTTTAATTCATTGTTTCCTGTAATACTGCTTCATACTGTTCAAGACTTAGTTGTAAGAAATCTTATTGATGAAAATTAAATAAACCAATAAGAGGGCAAGAAATATATTTTAAAGCGTAACACTGCCACCTATCTAAGGGCGCCGCCTGCTAAAAAATTATCGAGTGGGCCCCCGATAAAAAAGCGGGGCACTGAAAAACGTGCAAAAAGCGCTCAACAATCTGGCCAGCCGGAGGCCGGTAAATGAATCACACTAAGTGTGATACAAATTAAAAGGATTGTTTACATTAAGTCCCGCTATACGCCTGCCTGCCGGCTTACCTGCCGCATGAGGGCAGGCAGGGGTGAGGTCAAAAGCACGGGAAACTCCGCGAACCAATGAGAAAATTGTTTTACTGAAGAACACACTGTGTAGTTACCAATATTCAATAGTAAACCGCACAAAGTCCCATCCGTTAGGCTCACACGAATAATGCTTGTTTATCCGTTTATTTTAACTCATATTTTCAGGTAAACACAAATATTCATTTACAGGACTGAATGATGGTTGCATTATTTTTTATAATCGTTGGAATGTTTTTCTTCGTCATTGTTTTTAAATCACTTTCGTCGGGAGAACTCAAGGGGCGCGGTTGGGGGTTTAGCATACGAATCTACCAAAGAGACAGTGAACCTTTTATGTACTGGCTTAATTTCATAGGTTACCTGATGGCCGCTGTCTTTGCAACAGTATTCGGCATTCTGAAAGCATATAAATCATTTTTTTGAAATGTAAGTTATTTCGGTATTTATAGATAGTTTCAGTCTGGCGGACTTAGAGTCTTTGGATTTCATGAAGCGTTTTCGGTACACAGGCAGGGCGAGAATAGGTTTTTGTTTTTAATTGAAAGCTGGCTCAATTAACCAAAAAGAAGAAATATGCTGCGCGTACTGCAATTATGAGGTTTCGCGCGTCAGGTGGATCAGAAAAAAGATAATAAAAAAATAGGAGACAATAATATGAAAAATGTAACGGCAGTGATATTCAGTTTATTTTTTGTGCTCGCAGGTTTTGGTCTCTCCTTAGCCGCCGATCAGGATATAAAAGGGAGCAAGGATCACCCGCTGCTTTCAAGGATGCCCAACTTCTATATAGCGGAATACAAAGATACCGAGTTCGACAGTCATAGATTTATCGGTCAAGATAAAAAGCCGGTCATTATCGAAGGCCACAAGTACTACATCGGATACCACCTGAACAAGGGCGCGGCTGAGCCCGGAGAATTGAAAATACGCAGGAACATTCAGGACGCCCTGAAGAAAATCGGCGGAAATGTCGTTTTCGACGATAACTTCAACAAAGCTTCCACTATCGTAATTCAAAAGGACGGCAAAGAAACGTGGGTTGAGGTCAGATCCTACAATAACATGTACCGGCTGACGATTGTGGAAAAGGAGATCATGAAACAGGAAGTTGTGGCCAACGCTGAGGAGATGGGCAACGACATCAATTCGACCGGCCATGTTTCGATATACGGTATATACTTCGATACCGGTAAGTCGGAGATAAAACCGGAATCCGATGCAGCGATCTCAGAAATTGCAAAGCTCCTTAAGAACAACGGCGGATTGAAGCTGTATGTCGTCGGGCATACGGACAACGTGGGTTCCTTTGATTCCAATATGAAGCTGTCGCAAGACCGCGCGGACGCGGTTACAAAAGCGCTGACCGGAAAGCATGGGATTGCTGCAGCGCGCTTGAAGTCCTACGGTGTGGCTTCCCTTGTTCCTGTCACATCGAACGATACAGAGGACGGAAAAGCAAAGAACCGGCGTGTGGAATTGGTTAAACAGTGATAACATGAAAACAATCTATTTTGCATTCGCATTTATCGCCGTTATTGCGGCAGGGTGTTCTGAATCCGCTCAACCGGAGAATCCCGCATGGGTCGATCAGTTAATCTGGAAATTACAAAATGAACCGGTCGGGAATCCGCCGCAATCCATCTGGCGCTACGAATACAATGGACAAATTGTATATTATGTTCCGGCCCAATGCTGCGACCAATTTAGCGATCTATACAGTTCGAACGGAAATCGGATATGTGCTCCGGACGGCGGCTTTACCGGAAGAGGAGACGGCTCTTGCCCGGACTTTTTTACTCAGCGGACAAATGAAAAACTTATATGGAAAGACACGCGTATTCGTTAAAACTTTTTTAATGTAACAATTAATGGACAATGCGATACCGGAGCGGCGAAAAGAGATTTATTTGAATCCTAAATACATCGTTCTCGTAATGTGCGTGGTTATTGCTGCCGCTGGTGCAATTGGCGGTGCGACCAATCAACAATTTACAAGGAACATCGAACGATACGATCCCGACGATTCGCCAGGGGATATATGGTTATGTGGAATTCTGGGAAGGGGACTTCATGCACGTACCCGTCAGGTTCCGGCGGCTCGGTTACACCTGTCGAAAGAACAATTGAAATACACACGCCGACAAGATTCGATGATACTCATCAGGTAGACTATTCCAGTTTCTATTTATGGGTTTCGACTCCGCTCATTGCAAAAACGAAATCAAACTCGAGGGGATTCTTCCAGGCCGGGCTCCTGCCGGTACATACAGTATTTTTATAGTCGAGAATTCTTTTTTGTATGCAAACGGTGGTGACGGACAAGGATATTTATGGCCTGTGACCGTTCACAGTGACTCGTTATCTTTCGTTAAACTGAAAATTACATACAAAGCGACTTTTTAATTATGCATCATAAAAGTATGCAAAAATAATAATCCTATAAATCATGTTCCCTGCAATGGCTGTACGCTTTGCTGCCTGGGTGATGCTGTACGGCTTGAAGAGGAAGATTTAAAAGCTGGCTATAAAACCTAACCGCATCCATTTATACGAGGTGCATTTACGATTGCTCATAAACCTAACGGCGAATGCATATATTTGCGGGAAGATCATTGCAGTATTCATGATCAATCTCCATCATTGTGCAGGATAGCTGACTGCCGGAGCCTTGCATTGCGGTATGACTTTCACGCAGCGCTGAAGCTTCATGAAATGCATAGATTAGATATAAAAGTGTGGGATCAGGGGCGCAGGCTGGTCGAACAGGTGTCTGTATGCGAAAATAAAGATAAGGTTTTTTAAAAATGCCCTATCGATATAAAATGAAACCTACAATCGATACGGACAATTATTCTGGAATTAATACCCGCACCTCTTTGATGCAAAAAAATATAAACATCAGTTCATGGAATCATCCGGTCCCGCCGCAATACAGAATTACCTGACCGAGTCGTTCAGCAGCATCAGCAGAGTTTTTGTAAATTCATACGACATTTTCAGCGATGCCGGAGAGATGTATTTCGAACGATCTTCAAATGTATGTATAATACTGTGAACTTTCGGCGCATCGAGAGAATCTGCTTTATAGCCGTTTTTTACATACTTGCTTAATCGTTCCCCGTCGCCTTTTGGAACGATTGAAATTGAAATATTCTGTAAATTATATTTTGCAAACGATACATGGTCGGAAACGGGGTAATCCGCACTTTCGAAAAACGGGAATCCTGTCTTTTGTGCTGCCTCGTGGACATAACGGAGGAATGTCCGGTTATTATCGCCGATCGGGCCAACATATACTTCCTCGCCGGCGCCTTCTACATCGAGATTGATCATTGCAAGATGGCGTTTTGGAACGACAAATTGTCTTATATAATAATATGATCCGAGTAATTCCGTTTCTTCCCGATCGAAAAAGCAAAAATCGACAGAATAATTCCACTCCACATCCTGCATTCGCTTGATAAGCGAAAGTAAAACAGCAACGCCGCTGCCGTTGTCATTAGCCCCCGGGGAATCGCCGAATGCATCGTAATGCGCACCGATGACAATTTGCATCTTTCCGGCCCCGGTTCGAACGATAATATTCTCACCTTTGGTTGTTATCGTATCTTTTTTGGTTGCAGCAATATGCGTGAACGGTGCAGTGACATATCCGACACCGAGTGTCCGCAGTTGACTTTTAATAAATTCATTGCGCTCTGCATGCGATTTGCCCTCAATGCCCATAACGGAAAAGGACAGCTCATCTTCAATTGACAGCTGCGCCCATGAAAGCGAACATGCGAGTAATGATATCGAAATAAAAACGAAATAATGTTTCATAAAAGCCT
Source organism: uncultured Bacteroidota bacterium (assembly GCA_963770945.1). Taxonomy (GTDB): domain Bacteria; phylum Bacteroidota; class Ignavibacteria; order UBA10030; family UBA10030; genus Fen-1298. Next base: position 128,080 of record CAVYRP010000006.1, read on the forward strand.
CATGAATTTAATCTTATACGAAATGTGGTTTTAAATCCGGATTTGCTCTCTTTAAGAAACAACTTTCCGCCGTGATGCGATTCGACAATGCGTTTTGACAGGCTTAATCCCAGGCCCCAGCCGCGTTTTTTTGTCGAAAAACCGGGACGAAACACATCATTACGATGCTTGATATCGATGCCTTTTCCGGTATCGGAAATATCGATGTAGCTGTATTTATTGTGCCGGGAAATGGAATACGAGATTGTTCCTTTGCCGTTCTCGATGGCGTCGAGCGCGTTCTTTGTAAGGTTCTCAATGACCCATTCGAATAGTTCGCGGTTGATGTGTGCATACACGGTTTCGGGCGATTCGACGACAAGATGAACCTTTTTGCCTAGTTGCGGAATCCGCCGCTGGAAATACTCTGTCACTTTACCGATGACTTCAGTAAGATTTTCTTCATGTAAATCCGGTTTAGAACCGATCTTTGAAAACCGATCTGCAATTTTTTGAAGGCGATGGAGATCGTTCTCCATGTCGAGCAGTGTGTCCGTCGCTTTTGTATCTCCGGCAAATTGATCTTTCAATAATTCCACCCAGCCTAGCATGCTGGATATCGGTGTTCCGAGCTGGTGAGCAGTTTCGCGCGCCATCCCGACCCAAATATTGGTCTGCTCGCTCCGCTTGACATAGCTGAAACTGATATATCCTATGAGAATGAAGAGAGCTGCGACTGCAAGTTCTATATAGGGAAGACGGCGCAGCTGAATAAGCAGTGCCGACTCGCTGTAGTGGAGATAACTGAGTACGATCGAATCTTGATAAGTAACTTTGATAGGCGGCCTGGAGCCATCCATCTTGTCAATGAGGTTTTTAATAAAACGGTATTGATCTTCACGCGACTGTGTTGAATCCAGGGTGATATTCTTGGTACTGGTCTTGTAAGGAAATTCCGGTTCGTTATTTCGATCTGTCAATACGACCGGAAAGTCGATGGCATTGATGATCTCGGTAAAGAGGAAATTATAATCACCGTCAGTTGCCTTGCCGTTGGCGATATATTCCAGCGATTTGGCATAGAGATCGGCAACTTCTTTTTCCCTGCTGCCGAGTGCGTTCACAAGATTGTGCGTATACCACAATGTCGCAGCAATGATTATAAAGGCCAGCACGAGCAGCAAAATCTTCAGTTTACCGGAACGGGGAATAGAACCGGTTGCAGCAGATTTTATAATCGATGCTGTTTTCATGTCGCACAAATATGATTATCGCACCATCAAAGTTTGATCACGGCGTGCACCTACCGATACCATCCAGATGTCCGCGTCGATCATTTTACCGACTGCTTCGATGTACAGCCTGGCTTCCTTCGGCAGTTTCTTGTAGCTTCGGATATCCGAAGTTTTTGTCTGCCAGCCTTTAAATGTCTTGAACACCGGTTCTATTATGTCGAGTGTTTGTGAATCGGTCGGATAATGTTTGAGTTTCTTCCCTTCAACTTTGTACCCGGTGCAGACTTTAATATCTTCAAATTCATCCAGTACATCGAGTTTGGTTATAGCAACCCGCTGAATTCCATTGATGCGTATGGAATAACGAAGACTTTCCGCATCCAGCCAGCCGCACCGGCGCGGCCTGCCTGTTGTAGCTCCGTATTCGCCGCCGATTTTGCGCAATTGGTCGCCAATTTCATTTTTCAATTCTGTCGGGAATGGCCCGTTGCCGACTCGCGTGCTGTAGGCTTTTACAATTCCGATAATCGAATTAATAGCGGTCGGCGGAATACCAAGGCCTGTGCATGCACCGCCGCTTGTCGGATTTGACGATGTGACAAACGGGTATGTGCCATGATCGATATCCAGCAATGCTCCCTGAGCGCCTTCTGCGAGGATGTGTTTATTTTTCTTCAGGGCTGCGTTTAGATATTCGGAAGTATCGGTAATATATTCATCGAACTTCCGGTCGAATTCCTGATATTCATTTATAATTGCATCCACATCGAGCGCTTCTGTCTGATATAATTTACTCAGTAATTCGTTGCTTGCTTCAATATTACGTTTTAATTTTTTGCATAAAACATCGCGGTTCAGTAAATCGACAACGCGGATGCCTGTACGCGTATATTTATCGTTGTAAGCCGGACCGATTCCACGTCCTGTTGTACCGATTTTTTCTGCGCCACGTTCACGCGCAGCATCGAGCATCTTATGATACGGCATGATCAAATGTGCATTATGACTGAGCAGGAGCCTGCCGTTGATTTTAATACCGGCATCTTTCAACTGCTGAATTTCCGTCATCAATGCCACCGGATCCAGTACAACTCCGTTTCCGATGACGCATTTTACGTGCGGGTGAAAAATACCGGATGGAATGAGATGCAGAACGTATTCTTTCTCTTCTTTTCCCTTCTTTACCGGCAGGACCACCGTATGGCCCGCATTGGCTCCGCCCTGGTAACGTGCAACGATATCCACTTTTTCACTTAAATGATCTACGATTTTTCCTTTTCCTTCATCGCCCCACTGGGCGCCGACAACTATTTGAACTGGCATATAAATTCTTTTTAGTTTGTGTGAGTGATTAATTCTGTTTGTTCAGTTTTTTTCCTGAAAGCTGAAAATCCATGCTCTAAAACTATTTAACCATTTTTCGTAAGAAAGACAAGGACATCCCGGAATTCTTCCAAGTCCCGGAGTGAATTATTTTTGGTATTGAATTTTTCCTTCGGTTTATCTTCTCCGGTCGGATGACCGATGGGAATGACATTCAGAGGGATAACCTCCGGCGGTATATCTAAAATTGATCTTACATATTCCATTCTGTCGGGATAAGGATACGCTGCAGTCCAGATGGCGCCTAGGCCTATGGCCTCTGCCGCGAGAAGTATGTTTTCACTTGCCAGTGTCGAGTCAATGACTGCGTATTCGGCCATCTTTTTATGTGCTTTTTCCGGAATACAGCAGACAACAATCGCTGCCCCCGCTTTATATATCATTTTAGCAAACGGCAGCATGTCGCCGAGTTTATCGAGGATTTTTCGATCTGTAACGACAACGAACTCCCAGGGCTGGCAATTTACTGCACTTGGAGCTGCCATAGCAGCTTTTAAAAGAATTTCGATTTGGTCTTCAGTTACAGGTTCGCCTGTATAATTTCGAACACTTTTACGGTTATGAATGACAGTAAGTGTTTCGGATACGGTTTGTTGAGTCATTGTCTCCTCATTCAATATTCATATAGTTCTTTGCCTTTATTCTCATAATGGACTATATTGCCTCCGATAATTTTATATAATGCTACCGAAATATAAACAAAGGAGCAAGCGGTGGATAAGTTCGTTATCAGCGGCGGAAAACCCCTCAGCGGTACAGTCACTATTGGAGGGGCGAAGAATGCAAGCCTTGCATTGATGCCGGCGACGATTCTGGCGAGCGGAACGTGTCATCTTCATAACACTCCGGATTTGCGCGATATTCTTACAATGACGCGCCTGCTTGAAACTATGGGAGTGAGTATATCGTCGTCGGAACGAACGTTAACAATAGATACAAAATCGATTAGCAGCTATGAAGCGCCGTATGAGCATGTAAAAAAAATGCGGGCTTCCATTTATGTGCTAGGTCCGTTGACAGCGAAATTCGGCAGGGCTAAGGTTTCGCTTCCCGGAGGATGTGCCTGGGGACCGCGTCCGGTAAACTTGCATATCGAAGGTATCCGAAAACTTGGAGCTGAGATTGAAATTGATGCCGGTTATATCATCGCAAAAGCCAAACGTCTCACCGGTACGCGAATTCTTTTTGATATTTCAAGCGTAGGAGCGACCGGCAATGTGATGATGGCGGCTGTACTTGCAAAGGGAACTACTCTTATCGAAAATGCAGCCCAGGAACCGGAGATTGTTCAACTGTCGGAATTCCTTGTGAAGATGGGTGCAAAGATTCACGGGATTGGTACAGGCCGTTTGGAAATTGAAGGTGTGGATGATCTGCATCCTGCGGACATTACGACAATTTCCGATCGAATTGAAGCCGGTACATTTCTTATAGCCGGAGCAATGGCGGGAAAAAAAGGCGGGACGATTCGCATAGAGAAATGTAATCCTCATCATATAGGCGCACTTATCGTAAAGCTGGAAGATATCGGTGCGAAGATGACAATGGGACCGGATTATATAGAACTAACGCCGCCCGAAAAAATTCGCGCAGTCAATGCAACTACTGCAATCTATCCCGGTTTTCCGACCGATATGCAGGCACAATGGATTGCGATGATGTCATTGGCACAGGGAACAAGTATAATAACTGATACGGTTTACTTCGACCGTTTTACACATGTGGCGGAATTGATCCGTCTAGGCGCGAATATAACGGTGAAAGAAAATATTGCCACCGTCATAGGCATGAAAAAATTAACAGGAGCAAAAGTGATGTCAACCGATCTGCGTGCCAGTGCATCGCTTATTCTCGCCGGCCTGGTTGCCGAAGGCACAACGGAAGTACTGCGCGTGTATCATATCGACCGCGGGTACGAATCTGTCGAGAAAAAACTTCAAGCACTTGGCGCGGATATCCGCCGCGAAAAGGGAGAAGAATTCTAATTACCAAATGAAACCTTTCGTAAGTAACCTTCCTAAAGTCAAATCATATCCGACGTGACCTTCGAAAGGCAGCGCAAACCATGCAAACACGTGCATTTAAGATTTCGGTCCTGATTATTATCTTCTTCTCTGTCGATTTGTACGCGAATTCCTCTTTTAAATTATCTCGGATTTGAATTTTCCGTATCTACAGTTCTTCTTGCCGGATTTATTTGCGGATTTCTTACGCTCTCGCTCTGGAGAAATGCCGAATGCACGAGCAAATCCGATGTCTGGCGGTTTATCAGCGAAGCATCGTCCGTTCAACTTGTTTTTCTTTTTGTTCCTTTCCTTATATCGCTTGTGAATGTTTTGTTTGTAAAGAATTGTTCCATCGGGGATGGTATAATGTTATATGGTCTTATCGTTATTCCCGGCGCAGTTTTCTCGGCTGCTTTAGCTATGTTGATCGGAATAATATTTGAAAAATGGCGGAAGACAATATTCACAATATCATATATTATTGTACTTCTGCATATTATAACTGTTACTTTCTTCCGTCCGCAAATATTTGCTTTTAATCCTATAATCGGTTTTTTCCCCGGATTCACTTATGATGAAACGCTGCAAATAACTCAGCGCCTGCTGATTTACAGAATGGCGACTTTAGCCGCATCCGGATGTCTTATTACTTCAGCAGTTTTGATATGGAATATCCGTTTTACCAGGAAAGAACGTAACAATGTTCTTCATCAATCATTTCCTTTTATTGAAGCAGTTATACTTGCATTACTGGTTCCTATTGTTATTGTAACTCTGTTATTCAGCGATAGGCTTGGATTTTCTTCATCGAAACAATATATTCAGCAAAAACTTGCAGGGAATTATAAAACCGAACATTTCGAGATCATTTACCCGGCCGGTTCGGTAAAACGTGACAGAATTGAACGGCTCGGGCGTTTACACGAATTTTATTACGATCAAATCTCACGTTTCCTGAATGTCCGGTCACGGGAGCCTATAGTCTCTTTTATTTATTCATCACCTGAGGATAAAGGGAAGTTAATTGGAGCGGGATCTACCATTATCGCCAAACCCTGGCTCCGGCAGATTCATATCAATCTTGCGAGTGTGGATGAGACGTTAAAACATGAAATGGTACATGTTATTGCAGGAGAATTCGGCTGGTCGCCGCTTAAGATTTCGCATAACTCCGGACTTGTTGAAGGAATAGCCGTTGCCGTAGGAGATAAGGCAGAGTACAATGAACCCTTGCACCGTGCAGCCGCTTTGGTTTTAGCGTCCGGAATTATTCCGGATATGAATTCTATTTTCTCTCTGTCGGGATTTGCAAAAGCATATGCCGGAGTGAGTTATACGCTCGCCGGATCGTTCTGTAAATTCCTTATCGATTCGTTAGGGGTGGATAAATTCAAGCAGTTGTACGCAACAGGCGATTTTCTTCAAACTTATCAGCGTGACTTTTCGTTACTGGCAGTGGAATGGGAACAAATGATTCGTTCTCAACAGCTTACGGCGATCGATAGTGTAAAAGCACGTTACTTTTTTCGGCGCTCATCTATCTTCGGCAAGGAATGCGCTCGTGTGATTGCTAATTTAAACTCGGAGTCGAAAAATCTCATCGCCCGGCATGATTATATAAATGCTCTGGCCTTATCGGAAAAGTCGTTGTCTTTGAGCAAAACATCTCAAGCGGTTTTCCAAAAAAGTACTGCATTATTCGAGATGCAGAAATTCAATGAAGTCGTAAATTTTGATACCGCACAGGTGTCCGATACAACGATTGGTTTTTCGCTTCTTCCGATTCATCTCCAGCTTGGCGATGCATACTGGGCAATGGACTCGCTGAATGAAGCAAAGCGCGAATATACAACTCTCGCGAATTTTCATCTAAGCATAGGATATGACGAGGCATGTTCACTTCGCCTGGAATCGCTGAAGAATGAACGGGATCGAAGACAGCTGCAAGTGTATTTTACACGTTCGATGGAGGATACAAATCGGATAAACCGGCTCTCGAAACTATCTTCGCCGGTTGCCCGATATTTGCTTGCACGCGAGTTGGCCGGAAAAGAAAAATACGGCGAAGCTTGCAGCATGCTTGAACAGATTGATTCTTCGGATTATCAACATTTTTGAATTCTATTATCCTTCAACAGCTTGGTAAAGTATACTTCTCTGACTGCAGGAATTGAAGAAAGCTGAAATATGTATTTAAAAAAGCTGTGCAAATTGCTCCGACCGGTTCGGCCAAAATTGAAATGAAAGAGTGGATAGAACGATGTGAGTTTGAATTAAATCCGCCTTCGGAAGGAATCTGAGAACCTTGTCAAAGTTACCGGTAGTTTAACCATGAGAACTTTGACAAGGTTTCTGCGGCGGTCTATAAAATTTATATTCACAGGAAACGCTGAGTAAAGGACATAATATGGAATGCAATAAATCAAAGAACCTGAACAAATGTAATTGCACTTATGAACCATGCTCCCGCAAGGGAACATGCTGTGAATGCATCCAGTATCATTTGCAGATGCAGGAATTGCCGGCTTGCTGCTTCCCGGATAATATTGAGCAGACATACGACCGCAGTTTTCGCACCTTTGCCCAGGCTGTGATGAGCGGGAAAATTAGGGGTTGAGTAGTTGCCGAATTCTGATAACCTTGTCAAAGTTTAAAACTTTTACAAGGTTTATAAACAAGTAAAAAAATGAATTATTACCAACTCTTAGAAATTTTACCAACAGCGACTGCAGATCAAATCCGTACAGCGTATCGAAAGAAAGCTTTCCAAATTCATCCCGATAGAAATAAAAGTCCTAACGCACACCAACAATTTATTGTTGTCAGATTGGCTTATGAAATTCTTTCAGATCCTAAGAAACGTGCGAAATATGACGTAAAGTTAGGCGTAAACAAATTTCCGCCAATAGCTGATCAACCCTCATTTGAAGATGCACACTTGCGAGATCTTTATGAAGAAATAGAATATTTTAAGCATATACACTATGATCCTATAGAGGAATGGGTCAAGCTTTATCGGATGAATTGGAAGGAATGGTATACAATTCCAAAAATAATTAAACTGAAGAAAATCGGAGCGGAACTTATATTCCGATCACTCTATGCACTCCTTGGTGTGTTTTTTGTCTCATTAATATGGAGTTTTTTTTTCTACTTTTACTTTGGCAGAAGTTATACGTTTTTCCATTCGATTCAATTTGAATCTATACGTTCAGCGTATCATATAGGAATGGTTGCTATGGCATCAATATTCTTTATATTTGCCAAGGGTGTTGGGCAAATTTATAGAATATTTAAGGATGAAGACTAGCATTCTCTCCTGTTCGCATTTCTTTACCTATCCCAATAGCGCCATTGCATTTCCAGCAAATTTTGGCTTTATTTGAGTATAGAATAGCAAATATCCCATCGTTCTCTATGTATATCACTGCAAGATCAGGGGTATCTATTTAACAATCAAGAAATCACTATTATTTGGAGTATTAATCATGTCGCAAACTATTACAGATGTATGGGCACGTGAAATCCTCGACTCAAGAGGAAATCCTACTATTGAAGTGGAAGTTGAACTAGAAGACGGCACTATCGGCAGAGCAGCAATTCCCAGCGGTGCGTCAACAGGCGAGAATGAAGCGGTGGAATTACGAGACGGCGACAAAACGCGGTATCTCGGCAAAGGTGTTCTTAAGGCAGTGAAGAATGTCAATAACATTATCTGCAAAGAGGTAACCGGTTTCGATGCGCTTGATCAGGTGGGTATCGATAAAATGATGATCGCTTTGGACGGTACAAAGACAAAAGCAAAGCTAGGCGCCAATGCCATTCTCGGTGTCTCGCTCGCGGTTGCAAAAGCGGCAGCGCAATCGCTCAAAATGCCGCTCTACCGTTATATCGGCGGAACGAACGCTAAGATACTTCCAGCCCCGATGATGAATATTGTAAACGGCGGGTCGCATGCAGATAATAATGTGGATTTTCAGGAATTCATGATTTTCCCGCTTGGCGCTCCGACTTTTGCAGAAGCATTGCGTATGGGTGCGGAAGTTTTCCATACATTGAAAGGTGTCCTGAAAAAAAGAGGATACAATACGGCGGTTGGCGATGAAGGCGGATTTGCGCCAAATTTAAAATCCAACGATGAAGCAATTGAAGTCATTCTTGAGGCAATTTCAAAAGCCGGTTACAAACCGGGTTCACAGATTTATATTGCACTTGATCCGGCTGCAAGCGAGTTCTATGACACGAAAAAGAAAAAGTATGTTCTGAGCAAATCAGATAAATCGGAAAAATCTTCATCGGAAATGGTAAAGTTCTGGGAGAATTGGGTAAAACAATACCCTATAGTATCGCTCGAAGACGGAATGGCGGAAGGCGATTGGGACGGTTGGAAGATGCTGACAGATGCTGTTGGTAAAAAGATACAGCTTGTCGGCGATGATTTATTTGTTACGAATGTGGAATATCTCTCGAAAGGAATCGCAAAGGGTGTTGCGAATTCTATTCTTGTGAAAGTCAACCAGATCGGTACACTCACCGAAACACTCGATGCAGTCGAGATGGCAAAATGTGCAAATTATACCGCTGTCCTGAGTCATCGCTCCGGTGAAACGGAAGATGCGACAATTGCCGATATCGCAGTAGCGACTAATTGCGGAATGATTAAAACGGGTTCTGCAAGCCGTACTGACCGGATTGCGAAGTACAATCAGCTCATGCGTATTGAAGAAGAACTTGGTTCCAATTCCATATATGCCGGCAAATCGGCAGTGAACGCAAAATTGTAAAGTATTTTTTTAACCTATGGCTGGGAAGGATATTTTCACCCGGCCATTTTATTTTTAAGAAAGAAATATGACACCACACATAAAATTCGGCACAGACGGTTGGCGCGGAGTGATCGCCGATGATTTCACATTTGAAAACATCGCAAAGGTTGCACTCGCAACGGCAAATTTTTACAAACGGCATAAGAAAATTAAGAACGGGATAGTTATCGGATATGATTCACGTTTCCTGTCAAAAGAATTTGCAGAGAAAGTTGCCGAAGTGCTCGGTAATCGCGGCATTAAAGTAATTATATCGGATAAAATTTCTTCTACACCTGCAGTTTCGCTTATAACCAAAAAGATGAATGCTGCCGGAGGCGTAGTTATCACGGCAAGTCATAATCCTGCAAAATATAACGGTTTTAAAATCAAAGGTGACTTTGGAGGTCCGGCTTTCCCCGAAACGATTGAGAAAGTAGAGAAGGAACTTGCAAGAAAGTTCGAAATTCGAAATTCGAAATTCAAAATTCATTTAATGAATTGGTTGAAAAAGGAATAGTCAAGAAGGTAGATTTCACTTCTATTTATATTGAAGACATTAAAAGCAAAATTAATATCGATCTAATCAAGTCCGCAGGAATTAAAATTGCGTATGATGCGATGCATGGGGCAGGTCAGGGTGTGATGGATCAGATTCTGCCTCTGAAAGCGTCTGTGCGCGGGACATACAATCCTTCGTTCGGCGGAAGTAATCCGGAGCCTTTGCCGCAGAACACAAAACCACTGATAGATGCAGTTCTGAAAAACAACTGCGATATCGGTATTGCAACAGATGGGGATGCTGACCGTATCGGTGCCTTCGATGAAAAAGGAAATTTTGTCGATTCACACCGTATCTTCGCTCTTATTCTTAAATATTTTATAGAAGAAAAGAAAATGACCGGTGAAGTGGCAAAATCTTTTTCTGTCAGCCAAATTATCGATAAAATGTGCAAGAAGTACGGTTTAGTATTGCATGAAACGCCGATCGGATTTAAATATCTCTGCCGGCTGATGGTAGAACGCAATATCCTGATTGCAGCAGAAGAAAGCGGCGGAGTCGGCGTAAAAGGACATTTGCCGGAACGAGACGGCACTTATATCGGACTTCTGCTCGCGGAAATTATGGCAGTACGCAAGAAAAAACTCAGCGAACTTGTGAACGAATTAATGGCCGAATTCGGGTGGCATTATTTCAAGCGAAATGATGCGCATTTGACTGAAAAAGAAAAGAATAGAATTATGGCCTATTATAAAAAATCACCTAAGCAGATTGCCGGACTCGACGTACAGCGAATTGAGACTAAGGACGGTTATAAACTCTTTGTGGAAAACGGATGGGTGCTTGTCCGTGCTTCAGGCACGGAACCTCTGATCCGATTTTATGCAGAAGCAGAAACGCCGGAAAAAGTCGAAACATTATTAAAGGCGGCAAGAAATATTTAAAGAAATATTTTCAGAAAGTAAGGCAAAAACCTCCGACCATCTGCCGGAGGTTTTTTGTTCTTATAGAACAACAAGGAAAAGAATGAACGAACTTAAACGCGGTGATGAGTTACAACTTGAGGTTATTGATGCAGCATTCGAGGGTAAATCCGTCGCGCGTCATGAAGGATTAGTTATCTTTGTTGAGAACGCTGTACCGGGCGATCTTATTATAGCAAAACTATTGAAAATCAAAAAGAGTTATGCTGAAGCGAAAGTCGTCAGTATTGAACGTCCGTCTAAACTGCGTGTAGAACCGCGCTGCAAATATTTCGGCGTTTGCGGAGGCTGCAAGTGGCAGCACGTCGATTATCAAGCACAGCTTCATTTCAAGCAGCAGCAGGTTATAGACGTGTTCGAACGGATCGGAGGCTTTTCTAATATTCAGATTCTTCCTATAATCGGTGCAGAGGATATTTATTTTTACCGGGGAAAAATGGAATATTCATTTTCCGAGCTGCAATGGTTGAATACACCGCCGCCAAAGTTGGAAGAAGAGTATAATCCTATTGAAAATTCATTGGAAGGAAAGCGGCCGCCGGTTTTTCTCGGTTTGCATGTCCCTCAGAGGTACGATAAAGTCCTGGATTTGGATGAATGTCATCTCCAATCCGCTGTTTCCAATAATATCCTTAATTTTACGAGAGATTTTGCACACCGGAATAATCTTAGTGTCTATGATTGCGATCGTAACAGCGGCTATCTTAGATTCCTTGTTATCCGTGAAAGCAAAATAACAAAAGAAATGATGGCGAATCTTGTGACTTACGAGGACCGGCCGGACATTATGAATCAGTATGCGGCAGAGTTGAAGGCGAACGTCGGGCAGGTAACTACGATAGTCAATACGATCAATACAAAAAAAGCACAAATTGCCTTTGGCGAAACAGAGAAAGTATATTTCGGCAGCGGATGGATTCATGAACAATTGGGATCCCATCATTTTTCAATCTCAGCGAGTTCGTTTTTCCAGACGAACGTAGTGCAGGCAGCGAAACTCTACGGTGTAGTGAAGCATTTCGGAGAATTTAAATCCGCTGATGTTGTATTTGATCTTTATTCAGGAACAGGATCTATTGCAATCTTTATTTCGGACGCGGTTAAAGAAGTCGTCGGAATAGAATCCGTTGAAAGTGCAATCCGGGATGCAGAAAAGAATGCAGGAGAAAACGGGATCAATAACTGCCGGTTTTTACTCGGAGATTTGAAAGATCGCCTGACGATAGATAAAGAATGGATGTCTTCTCACGCCAAACCCGATGTAATGGTAATAGATCCGCCGCGCAACGGTATGCATCCGAAAGTTGTGGAAGAAATATTAAAGATATCGCCGGAGAGAATTGTATATGTCAGCTGCAATCCGGCAACGCAGGCGAGGGATGTGAAACTGCTGTGTGCTGAGAAATACCGGCTTATTAAGATTCAGCCTGTTGATATGTTCCCGCATACGTATCATATCGAAAACGTGGCGCTTCTGCATCAGCGGGAAACATGATCTATATCAACGTTTTATGACTTCTTTCCGCCGGAGTATAGTTTGCGGAAAAATATTGGTCATTTCTTTTTCAATTCGTACCGGCTCGATCAGTTCAATAAATTTGGCTTCAATTGTCTCGGTCACACTATCCGCATTAATCACCTTGAAATTAAGCGGTATCGTCAGCGTCGTATCCGGGAAAGAATCCCATTTGAATGAAACACTGTGTTCCGAACTGCCGGTAATATACTTGCCCGAAATGATTTCAAGCCTGGCATCTCCTGCTGAATATGTTATTGAAAAGCTTCGCGGTCGGTACTTAAACCGAAGTTCTGTTGAGAGATCAAAGATCGTGCTTGAGTCTCCGCCGGTCGATACTGTCCTGTTGATTTTGATCCAGGAGCCGCCGTTATATGTAAAATTCTTGAGAACGATATCACGGTCCCATGCTGAAACGACTGTGTCTTTCTCGGGGAAATGGGCATAAATATTCCGAAGATATTCGCTGCTTATTAACCGCATCTCCCCGTTTCCTGTATTCATATCCACAGTCTGATTGAGGTAAATTGCGGGCCGCCATTCATCGGAATAAGAAGGAATAAATAATAGAACTATCGTGCAGGAGATAAATGCAGAAATTATAATAATAGATCCGAATCGTGTCCTCCATTTTTTCAGCCATAGAAAATTTACGCCGCTGTCGAAATAAACGGCGGCGAACCCAAGCAGAAATGGAAATGACCAGAGCGCAAAGAAAATAATATAAAAGATGTGCAATGCGAAATACATCCACAACGGCTGGAAAGAATAATGGGCGGTCATTCTTCCGAAGAAATTGAATCCTTCTGAAAACACCAGCCTGAACATAAAGTGCGGCGAGAGAATCCAGAATAATAATTTAAGCCGGGGTTTTTGCACAAGCATTGCAAGGGTGAGAAAGAAAAGTGCGACGGCCGGATAGAACGCTAACTTAACATTGATAAGTGCCATCAATAAAATAAATACAAGCAGAATTGAAACAGTACGGAAATGCCACCGGTAAGGATCCCTGCTTAGATTCATTCGTTGAGCAAATTTGAGCGATATAAGTATGCCCAGGAGTGCCGCAAAAAAACCAAGCACGATATACCCTTCAGGATATGCAATCCAGGGAAAACGCAAACCTTTAACAAGCCCGACGAGGTTCTCTGAAAGCCAGACTAAAGTCTGGATAATTAAAGCTAAAACGAATAATTTTAGAGCAGGTATTTTAGGCTTATGACTTTTTTCTATTTCCACCCTTCGTCTCCGCACAATTATAAGAACGACAAGTGAGAAGACAATCGATGTAATAATAAAAATTGACAGAAGCCACAAAGGTAAAAACACTGCATGCTTGCCGATCTGCAAAAGATAATAGTTGTTTGATTTTTCTTCCGGAATATTTTCATCAAACCTATGGACTAATGCATATACGAGATCCCCGCTTCGCTTGAGGCCGTTTGGTTTGAAATGTTCGATATTATCCTGCGGCGTATGAATGGGATCGTCTAAATTAGATGTGAAATCGATAGCGGGAATTTTTTTTGCTAAAAAAGGTTCATGATCGGAACCGACGCCGCCGCCGGGCATAATGCTCATTGCAGTGAAAAAGTGCGTGAGGTAGCTCAAACCGGAATATCCTAATCTATTAAATTCTTCGTATGCTGCCCGCACCAGCCATATCGGAGTGCTGCCGGATTTATAATCAATGGTAGGAATCAGCGGGTCGGTTCCATTTGCCATGTCGATTTCCAGCATCAAGCGGACTTTATCAATCTGCGGAAAATGGCTGACAAAATATTTTGATCCGCATAGTCCTGATTCCTCTCCACCAAAAAGGCAGAAGACAATTGTCGATCGAAGATGTTCCCTGGATAGTACGCGTGCAAGTTCAATTACAGCTGCAGAACCCGATCCGTCATCGTTAGCACCGGGAATAAACGGCGATTCTGAATCGATATGCCCGCCTACAATGATGATATCGTCTGTAATTCCCTGTAATACTCCGATTGCAATACCGCTCGATGTATTCGTTAATGAACCGGTCATCTCATTTTCGGCAACTTCCATATTCATGCAATATGCTTTGTCCAATCCGAAAGCGCGGAACCTTGAAAGTGCAAATTCTATTGCCCGCCGTTCATTGAGAGAACCCATTGGCCGCGGCCCGATATCGACAGAAATAGTTTTCAGATATGAAAGGGCGCTGTCTGTCGAGAATGGTGTTTGAGTATAACTCAATGAGTAAAATACGAGGACCAGCAGAATGCAGCGCTTCATGGAAATATCCCTCTTAAGCTAAATGTTTCTTAAAGAATGCAGACAGGGAATTCCAGTATGGCTCGCCGCCAACATCCCAAACATCATTGTGGCCTGCATTTTCGACAAGGAGAATTTGTTTAGGTTCGTTGGCAGCCTTATAAAGCATTTTAGAATATTCGGATTTAATAAAAGTATCATTTTTCCCATGAACGATGAAGATAGGTACATGGATGCGCTTGATGTCTTCCAAAGGCGAGACTAGTCTTGCTTTGAAGTTCGCAATTTTTTGAGATTGTACAAGCGCGATATTTCTTAAGAAATGCCAGGGCAGTTTGATAATACGCTTTTGGTAATCTACAAAAACAACACGTAATGCCGTATAGCTGCATTCGGAAACTACGGCACAAATATGAGGATTCATAGCAGCTGATTGGATCGCAACAGCTCCGCCCATCGATGTGCCGAAAACGCCGATCTTTCCGATTTTTTTATCTTTCCTTGACCGGAGATAATCGATAACCGTTGAAACATCATACTTTTCATAGAATCCATATGTGCAATAATAACCTTCGCTCTCACCGTGCTGCCGCGAATCATAGAGAAAAATATTAAATCCATCATCATAGAGAGCCCGCGCGAATGCTACACCGCCGATTTTACAATCCCCGACCCCATGTAAATAAATTATTGTCCCGCGATTTTTCTTTTTCTGCGGGACGAACCAGCAGCTAAGCTTTAAACCGTCGAATGTTTCAATAGTTACATTTTCCTGCGGCAGTCCGGCGTCTTTTGGTTCAAGAAAGTTAGTAAACCTGGCGTACCATTCTTTTTTCCTCCGAACCGGCTTAAGTAAAATCAGGGGACCGGTAACAAGCAGAGTAAATGCCGCCTGAATTAAAAAAAGCACGGATATTATCAGCAGATTTAAAAAAAATTCCATGAAAAATCTATCTTAATTCTTCGTAAAAACGAATAAAAACCTTAGATAGTATCAATATATCAAGGCAGATTGATGGATGCAAGCTATGTATTAAGCCGGTATATCCTTGAAAGATGTCAGGGGAGTCATTATCTTTAAGCAAGGCCACAACCTTTCCACATATCATAGGTCTAATCTCATGTCCGGTGAACAAAGGAATTCCGAAAGCATGAACGTCAATGAAACAGAGTTGATTATGCAAGCCCAAAGAGGCAATATGGATGCATTTGAACAGCTTGTTCAGCGCCATGATAAGAGGGTCTTAACTATCGCGGCGGGATATGTCCACAGCGCCGATGACGCGAAAGATATTTATCAGGAAGTATTTCTCCGTGTGTATAAGGGACTGACAAAATTTCAGTATAAAAGTGAATTTTCTACGTGGATTTACAGAATAACGACAAATGTTTGTTTAAGCCATCGATCGCGAAGAAAGAAAAATTTACATACATCGCTTGATCAGACTATAAATGACGAAGAAGGACATCCGCAAGCATTAAAAGATACGCTTTCTGATAATATATCCGCCGACAGGCAGGCACATGATGCGGAGATTGCAATGCGGGTGGAGCAGGCATTAAAAACGCTCTCACCACGGCAACGTATGGTCTTTACAATGAAGCATTATGAGGGCTATAAATTAAGAGAAATTGCAGAAATGATGAAATGCAATGAAGGAACTGTTAAGAAATATCTCTTTGAAGCTATTGCGCGTCTGCGAAAACAATTGAAGGACTTTGCATTTTGAATAAGAAAGTAGAGAACGGCCTATGAAACACAAACAGTTTGAGGAATGGCTCCAGCTGTCCCTGTATAAAGAACTTAAGTGAACAGGAACGCACCTTATTGGATGACCACCTTACGACTTGCGAGCAATGCCGCAGGGATATTGATGAGTTGAATAAACTCCAAATCACGCTGGCGCATCGTCAACCGGTTGCAGTGCAGCAACAGTCGCTAAATGATGCGCGAAGAGATCTGCGCTTACGAATTCTTTCAGAAGCGGCACAAAAATCACTCTGGAGCAAAGCGAAAAGTGCGCTCGATGAAATTCTTGCACCTCCTGTTCAAGCGGTGTTGGGCGGAGCTGCAATGATCGCAATAGGGATTATAGCCGGATATTTCATATTCAAGTTGTCTGCGGAAAAATCCCTGCCGATACAGCAGGCGGCTGCAATGGAAGCAGGGGAACTGCAAATTACAAATATCCGTTTCCTTGATCGCAATACACAAACAGGTGACATCGAATTTACATTTGAAACGATCACGCCTGTGCATATACGCGGCAATGTGAACGACGAACATGTACAAAAGGTGCTTGCACGAGCGCTTGTAAGCAATCAAAACGTCGGTACACGGCTTCGAGCCGTGAATATGATTGGTACTCAGACCGAACAAGGTCAGAACCGTATTCCGAAATTCGATGATGAAGTAAAATCGGCTCTTGTTTCGGCGCTTTTGCATGATCAGAATCTTGGCGTGCGTAAAGAAGCACTGGGAGTACTTAGAAATTATTTGCCGGACCCGATTGTTGTCCGCGCATTTCTTCAAGTTCTGGCGAACGAAAAGAATACAGGCTTGAAGATTGCAGCGATTAATTCATTTGATCTGTCACAATATGAAAACCAGCCGGTAAGCAATGAAATTCTTGAGATGTTCAGGAATAAAGCTCAATCGGACGATAATAACTATATCAGAATCAAAGCAAAGACAGCTTTGCAGGAGGTACAATAATGAAAACTTATATGCGAATACTCGCTGCCGCTTTTGCGGTATTACTTGCGGTGACACTTACAACAGCAGGTGAAGATGGAAGTAGGTCTAATTCGTTTAAGGTCAGCAAAGGAGGAATATTAGAAGTTTCTACAAGCAGAGGGGATATTCATGTCTCGACATGGGAGAAAAATGAAGTCTCTTTCGTGGTAGAGGGATTAGATGATGAAGATCTTGATAAAGTAAAGACGAACAAAACCGGAAATACTGTGCGCATATCCTATCGATCACGGTGGAACAATGGCTCGGGGCATGTCCGTTTTTCTATCTCTGTGCCGTCTCAATTTAATTTAGATATTGAATACATCAGGCGGTGATTTGGAAGTGAAAGGAGGGCTGACCGGAAAGATCGATGGATCGACCTCGGGCGGTGATATCAAATTAGGAAATGTTTCCGGCGGTCCTGTTGAAGTTACAACATCCGGCGGTGATATCAGAGCCGGAAAAATCGAAGGCGAAGGAAATTTAAAGACCGCCGGTGGAGATATAAGTGTCGGAAGCGTCAATGGTTCTCTCACGGTTAATACTTCGGGCGGCGATATCAGTGTAGAAACAGTTACAAAATCTCTTGAAGCAAAAACAGCCGGCGGCAGTATCAATATAGGCGATGTAGGAGGAGAGGCGAATGTCTCGACTTCGGGGGGAGATATCAAAGTCGGGAAGGTTTCGGGCAAGGCATCATTAAACACTGCAGGCGGTGATATCGAATTAAGAGGAGCAAGCGGTAATGTCAATGCAAAAACTTCCGGCGGAGACGTAAGGCTGCAAAACATCTACCGGTTCGATTAATGCAAGAACTGCCGGCGGTGAAGTGGAAGCAGAATTGATTCCCAGCGGAAAGGGCGGCAGTAAACTTACATCTTCAGGCGGGGATGTAAGGCTTTATATAGATGAAAATTCCAAGGCAACGATTGAAGCAACTATCCGCCTCGATGGATGGGGTATGCGAGAAAGCAGATATGTTGTGAAATCGGAATTTCCCAAAGAATCTTATGAGACTGATGAAGAAGCCGATGAAATTCGTGCTGTTTATAAACTCAACGGCGGCGGTGAATTGATCGAACTTAGCACTTCAAACTCGAATATCGAGATTCATAAGTTACGACGCTGATATTAGTATGTATCATTGTTATGTTGCATTGTTCCAAATCAAAATTAAAAAAGGAAATTATATGAGACAAATGATCACAAATCTAATACAAGTGATTCTTTGTCTCATAACAATAAATACTCCGGTTTTGGCACAAGGCTCACTCGATTCGTTGCTTCGAACATTGCCGGAAACCTGCGCATCGCTGATGCATCAGCGCGGATGGCCAAGTCTCTCTGTCGCCATTGTACTCGATCAAAAGATAATTTATTCACAGGCATTTGGTTATGCCGATGTTGACAAAAAGATACCGGCGACGACTAATACGATTTATCGGATTGCTTCAATGACAAAACTGTTTAACGCGACTATGCTTATGCAGCTTGCTGAACGAGGGAAAGTGAATTTAAATGATCCCCTGTTTAAGTATATTCCCGGATACAAACCGAAATATCCAGTAAACACCGGTCCGACAACTTTGCGTCAGCTTGCAACACATACATCAGGATTGCATGTAGATGCAGCTCAGGGTTTCTGGCATTACTTTTCAAATTTCGAATGGGTTGTAACAAAGGGAAAGGAAAAGATCGTCTGGGGTGTTACGAAAAATGATTTGCTTTCAGCATTAGATAAGGTTGAAATAGAATACACACCTAATACGTATCCTCACTATTCTAATTTCGGTTTTCAATTGCTTGGTATTGCTCTCGAAAATGCGGCACATGAACCTTTTGAAAAATATATCAAATCCAACATCCTCAATCCCCTTGATATGAGGAATTCAGATTTCAGCCTCAATAGTGAACAGCAAACTCGCTTTGCCGTTGGTTATACGTACCTTGAACCGGATTTTCAGCGTTTTCGTGCTCCGGATTGGGATTTATCAATCCTGAAGTATTCGGGCGGACTTTACTCTACTCCGGAAGATATTGCTCATTTCATTTCTTTTCAATTTCGAGATCTGATGGACAACGATTCAAAAATCCTGAGCGGCGACGGATTGAGATTGATGCGCACTCCGCAAACATTGCGCGATCCTCAATCTGAAGATACGTATGGAATAGGATGGGCAATATATGAATATGAAGGCCATCCGATTATGGCGCATGCGGGCGGTCACTGGGGCTTTTCTGTAAAAGCAGAGGTGTTGCGCGATTTGAAACTTGGTGTTATTATCATGACGAATTGCAATTATCCTCAAGGAAATATCGGTCCGAATAAGGATCTGACAAGAATAATCATTGACAAGTTTATTCCAATTTTGGAATCGAAGAAAACTGAACCGGCGTTTGGTTCCCGAAACGTGGACAATGGAAAATATTCCGGTCGATACGTTATTCCCGGAGATTATGCTCATGCAGATATACAGGTCAAAAACGATACGCTGTATTTTTCCTTGGTAGAGCAGCCTCAATTTATTGCTGCCATCCTTCCGGTAGGCTTGCATCGGTTCTGTTTTGCCGTTGATCCGGGAAAAAATCCCATGATTCGTTTTGACACAGATAATTCTGGCAAAATTGTTAGTCTTGAATTTTTGGAATTTCGCTTCAAGAAAAAATGAGACTGGTGGCGAAGTGGTCGAGTTTGACACTTCAAACTCGAATATCGAGATTCACAAGCGGCGGAAAAAACGTTGCTGACAAAGTCAATTAATCAGAATTTTCTTATAACCGTGATAAATTATTCTTTGGACGACAAAGATTTGATGTCTTCAATGATAATCAAACAGAAAGACTAATTATAGCCAATGGCGGGTGCAGTGAGTGTTTCGAAATATATTCTCTACCCGCTTATTAGTGTAACCTGACAGGTAATTACTACGTAACTCAATATATGTTAAAGTTGAAATACCTAAAGAGTCATTCAAAATAGAAGAAGAATCTAAAGCAATTCTTATATCCTATATCTTATTTAGGGCGGTATCAGGTTGACCTGAAAATCACAAACGATGAATTGGATTGTCTGACTTATGTTTTTTTAAATCATAGAAATCTATACTTCACTACTAAAAAATGCTCATGAAGATAATTGTTGTACTTTTTTCTTTTCTCGCTGCCGTTGGATATGCAGCGGCAAGCGATTCAACCAGAATACCACATCCCGATGTTCGGGCAATACGAACGGCAGAAAAAATTGTCATTGATGGAAAACTGACCGAGAAGATATGGGGAGAAGCTCCTCAGACGTCGGATTTTATTCAGCGCAATCCGGTTGAGTGGGCGCCTGCTTCAGAAAAGACGATTGTATGCATCCTATATGACGACGATGCTCTCTATGTCGGAGCACGTCTTTACGACCAAAATGCCGATTCCATTATCGCCCGGCTTGGGCGAAAGGATGTTGATCAAAGCTCTGACGATTTCTTTATTACTCTCGATCCGTATAACGATCACAGGACGGGATTCTTTTTTGGAATCGATGCTGCCGGTACATATCAAGATGGTGTTCTCTATAATGATGTATGGACAGATAATTCATGGGATGGGGTCTGGGAAGGTAATGCGACGATCGATTCACTCGGATGGTGTGTCGAAATGCGAATCCCGTTCTCGCAGCTCAGGTACCATAAAAGCGATCAGCAAATCTGGGGGATAGATTTCAAGCGGGATATCAGACGGAAAAGTGAAGATGATTATCTCACGTTCCAGCCAAAAAATGGAAATGGATTCGCTTCACGATTCGTTCATCTCGTCGGTATCGAGAACATTGAACCGTCGCAGCAAATCGAGATTATGCCATACGTTACAACGCGCGCAGAATACATCCGCTATCCGTCGGGAGATCCGTTTCATAACGGATCCAAATATACGTCCGGAAATGGGGCTGGATATGAAAATCGGACTCGGCAGTAATCTGACACTCACCGGGACAGTGAATCCCGATTTTGGACAGGTGGAAGTCGATCCTGCGGTCGTCAATCTGAGCGATGTTGAAACCTACTTTCAGGAAAAGCGCCCATTCTTCATCGAAGGAGCATCGATTTTTAATTTTGGTTATGGAGGTGCATCGAATTTTTGGAGTTTTAATTTATCCGTTCCGACGTTTTTCTATACGCGGCGGATCGGCCACGCTCCCCAGGGCAGTATTCCCGATGCCGATTATTCCGATATCCCGTCGGGAACAAGAATCCTCGGTGCGGCGAAACTCACCGGTAAGCTCGGCGAATCATGGAACATCGGAACGATTCAAGCTGTGACCGGACGCGAATATGGACGAATATCCAATTCGGGAATAACGAACGAAGTTGAGGTTGAACCTGCAACATATTACGGTATCGTCAGAGGACAGCGTACATTCGATGATTCGCGTCAGGGAATCGGTTTCCTCACAACCAGTACCGCCCGCTCGTTTGCTGACGACAGGCTGCGTTCGGATATGAATAATAATTCAAATATTGTCGGAATCGACGGCTGGATATTTTTTGATTCAGACAAAACATGGGTACTCTCGGGGTGGACAGAACTGTCTCACATAAGCGGGACAACCGACCGAATGATTTCGCTGCAGAAGAATTCACAGCACTATTTCCAGCGTCCCGATGCAAAATCGTACAGCGTTGATCCAAATGCAACATCTATGACAGGATATGCCGGCCGCCTTCTCGTCAATAAACAAAAAGGGAACTTCATATTTAATTCCAGTTTTGCAGTGATCGATCCAAAATTCGATCTAAACGATCTCGGTTTTCTTTCGCGGGCCGATGTGATTAATATGCATCTTGGTGGAGGATACAAATGGACCGAAGTAGGTTCGTTCTATAGGGAGCTGGGTGCGATTGCGGCAGGGTACCAGACTTTTAATTTTGACGGAAATGTCACGGGGCGGGGAATATATTACGAGGCATGGACCGAATTTCTCAACTACTACTATATCGATATTTGGGGATGGTATAATCCTGAAACTATCAACACGCGAAGAACACGTGGAGGCCCCATCACACTCAATCGGCCTCTTTTCCAATTGAATCTTTACGGAAACACGGATCCGAAGAAACCAATCGTGCTCAGTACAACTTTCAATGGCTACAACGGTAACGGTGCGAATTATTTGTACAGCAGTATTTCGGTAACGTGGCACCCGGCCGCCAATATATCGCTAAGTATCGGGCCGGACTACACAAAATACATCGAAAATGCGCAATGGGTTGATGCTTTCGATGATCCTACTGCCACTGCGACATTTGGTAAACGGTACGTCTTTGGGAAGATGGAACAGACAACGATGTCGGCTAATATACGGCTCGATTGGACGTTTACGCCGCGGCTCAGTTTCCAGTTATATGTTCAGCCGCTTATTTCCTCAGGCGATTTTTTTGAATTCAAAGAGCTTGCGCGCCCCGGCTCATATGATTTTCCTGTCTATGGAACGTCAGGCTCGACTATCTCTCTTGACAACGGAACATACACAGTCGATCCGGATGGTAGCGGACCGGCTGCAGCATTCTCATTCGATAATCCACAGTACAATTATACATCGATCCGTGGAAACGCTGTCCTCCGGTGGGAATATATGCCCGGTTCGGTGCTCTTTTTTGTATGGACTCAGAGCCGCTCAAACGATCAGCAGCTAGGAGAATTTGAGTTCGGACAGTCCGTTGAAAAACTCTGGCGTATGGTGCCGGATAATATCTTCATGATAAAAATGACCTACTACTGGAACCAATAATGGAGACTTAAATGAAAATATTGCTTTGCTCTGTCTGGCTGCTGACTATGACTTTGGCTGCAGGACAAGTAAAACCGAAAGAAACCTCAAAAGAAAACATACCTACACTTGATCAATTGAAAACTGAGCCGGTTAACTTCGGTTATTCATTCAAATTGCATTCCAAAGTGTTGCATGATGAGCGAACCATTATGGTAGCCCTGCCGGATGATTATGAAAAGAGCACAAAACGATATCCCGTTTTCTATATGGTGGATGCACAATGGAATTTTAAAGGCACGACACAGACAATACAGGCGCTGTCGAACAACAATGTCATTCCTCAAATGATTTATATTGCAATTCATACCGGTGATAATCGTAACTATGATCTATTGCCTACACGGAATGATCAGAGTAAAACGGGCGGCGGCGCTGACACTCTTATTCGTTTTATAAAAGAAGAGCTATTTCCATTCGTTGAGAGGAACTACCGTGTTTCACCTTTCCGAATACTTTCGGGAGCTTCGTTTGGAGGAGTATTTGTAATGCATACTTTTCTAAGCGAACCGAAACTTTTTAATGCCTATCTCTCAGCGAGCCCGAGTATGTGGTGGGATTATCGGATTATGCTGAAAAGAACGGAAGATTTTTTGTTGAAGAATCCGAATTTACAAAACTACCTCTACATTGCAGTAGCAAATGAAGGCCTCGGAATGGGTGTGAATGAGCTGGCGAATTTACTTACGAATAATTCTCCAAAGGGCTTGAAATGGAAGTTTGACCAATATCCTGAAGAAATTCATAACACTGTTTCTTATAAAGGGACATATAACGGACTAAAATTTATTTTCTCCGAATGGTTGTCAGAACCGGTCAATTTTAATACCAAAGGTGACTTGATTTCTTCCAAAGATACAGTCATTGCAAAAGTGAACAGTTACAGCAAGATTGTTCGTTATACATTAAACGGTTCGGAACCGACATTGAATTCCCCGTCCTATGAAAAACCTTTTGTCTTTACAAAACCGGTTATTCTCAAAGTAACTCCGTTTTATGGATACGGAATACCGGGTAACTGTGATTCTTTGGTTGTCAATTATCTCCCTGTGCTTACTCCGGAGACCGGAATCTCTGATCTGAAAAACGGGCTGAAATATTTCTATTATGAAGGAGATTGGGACAAGTTACCGGATTATAGTAAGCTGACCCCGGTAAAATCCGGCAGTACAGGCGCTTTTTCAATGAATGAGCGCTTAAAAGATAATAATTTTGGAATGCGTTACACCGGATATATCGATATACCAAAGGATAATGTATACAGTTTCTTCCTGAGCTCCGATGATGGCAGTCAACTTCTGATAGGCGATACGTTAGTAGTAAATAATGACGGTTTGCATGATGTTGTTGAAAAGAAGGAGAAGATATACTTGAAGAAAGGGCACCATCGCATGGAAGTTCTTTTTTTTCAAAAAGGCGCAGGTTGTTCCTTAAACCTGGAGTATGAGTCTTCCGATATACCGAAACAGAAAGTGCCTGGTTCGGCTTTGTTATATTCTGAGAAGTAATACAAGGTGAAGCTGATGATAATTATGCGATTTCTAATTTACACGGCGGCAGTGGATCGATAGAAATGAATACATCAAATTCGAATATTGATATTCACAAGCTGCGTCGTTAACAAACAATGATGAAAATGATTGATGAACAACAATATATCCAAGGAGGATGTCGATGAAAAAGATACTTGTGTTATTTTTGATGACTTTAGTGATGTCATCACTCTCGATTGCTAAAAAAAATTCAGATGATGCATCTGATTATCAATCGAAATCATTTACAGTCCAAAAAGGCGGATTGCTTACAGTAGATGTCGAACCGGGAGCTGTGCGCGTCGAGTCGTGGATTAAAGATGAAGTTTATGTTGAGGCGGAAGGGATAGATGAACGCCATCCTGACCGTCTTTCCATGAGTCAATCCGGTAATAACGTTACTGTGAAATATAAAGACAGACGTTCTCATAGCAATAATATAAGATTTAATATCAAGATTCCTGCGGATTTCAATGCTAATATTCAGACCTCGGGCGGAAGCATAAAGCAAATAAGTATTCTAACCGGAGATTTTCAGGCAGAGACACAGGGAGGCAGTATTGAGATCGACCATATTATCGGCAAGGTCGAGATTAGAACCGGAGGCGGAAGCATCAAAGCAGAAAAAGTCGAAGGCAACGCTGAAATGAAAACCGGCGGAGGAAGTGTTGATATTGGGCTAATCACAGGAATATTGGAAGCAAAAACCGGAGGAGGCAGTATTACATTGCACGAAACAGGCGGAAAAGTGAATGCATCAACAGGCGGCGGAAGCATCAAAGCAGAAAACGCAAGTTCATGGATTGAGCTTTCAACAGGCGGAGGAAGCGTGACTGTTCGAAAAGCATTGTACGGCGCAAAAGTTAAAACAGGCGGCGGCAGTGTGGAAATGGAAGACATCGCCGGAATGGTTGAAATCTCAACGGGAGGCGGAAGCATTCAATGTGAATTGAATCCGGGCAGCACCGGTAACAGCCATATCAGAACCGGAGGCGGAGAAATTGAACTTTCTCTGCCGGAAAATGCAAAAGTTATTGTTGAAGCCACTATTAATCTGGGTCATGGGTGGGGATGGCGCGATGAAAAACATAAGATCCATTCTGATTTTAAGGCAGACAAATACGAGAATAAAGAAAATAGAGGTCATATCTATGCAGTATATACCTTGAACGGCGGCGGCCCGACGATTACACTTGAGACAACGGACAGCGATATTCAAATTCGTAAGTCATCTGCTAAATAATCTTGAAAATACTTATTGTGGCTCTAACAGGCCGTCATTTTGAATGACGGCCTTTTTTATCGATGAATGGACATACTGCGAATTATGGATAAGGATGGAATGGTAAAAGGCGGGATCATCCATGTGTATTTCGCCGTAACTATAAGCGGCAAAATAGTCAAAATATTTTCAATAAATGCCAATATTGAAACCGTCATCGGAATAGACAGTAGATATTAATTTCCTCGAAATAAATACGATACATTCCGGTTAGGTATTGCTTTTCTATGTTACTTCTCATACATTTCTAATAATTCTTACCCTTAATTTAGCATTATTCCATAGCGCATTAATTAGATAATATAAGGGAGTAATCGTAGTGTCTATCGTGTTATCCATTCTCTTGCTTGAAGACGATCCGTCATCTATACGGCTTTTTACGCGTAAAGTGCAATCCGCTCCGGTAGAGATTGTAGTCAAAGAGGCGCGCAACAGAGAAACATTTGTTCGAGAGCTTGAGTTATCGAAATTCGATTGTATCGTAATTGATTATGTTGTTCCGGATATTTCGGGAATAGAAGCGCTCCGGCTTATTAAAGAAATGTCGCCCGATACTCCGACAATCATTTATACAGGGTCAGTGGGGGAAGAGAAAGCTGTCGAGTGTATGAAGGAGGGTGCATCCGAATTTCTTCTGAAGACGAACAGCATCCGTCTGGTTCCTGCCATCCTTTCTGTTGTAAATCAAAAACGCGAACATGAAGCGCGTTTGCATGCCGAGGAAGCGCAGAAGCAAAGTGAAGCGCAGTTTCGGTCGCTTGCGGAGACCAGTCCTGCCGCGATTTTTATTTATCGCGACGAGAAATTTGTTTATGTGAACTCGGCCGCAGAACAGCTTACCGGATATACAAACGAAGAATTACTGCATAAAACATTTTGGGAATTGACTCACAATGACCATCTCGAAATGATTAAACAGAGGAAATCCGCGCAGCAAAGGGGTGAAAGTGTACCCGCTCGATACGAATTCAAGATTATCACAAAAGACGGAACGGAACGGTGGCTGGATTTTGCGGCGAGTTCGATTCAATTTGAAGGCCTTCCTGCTTCTCTCGGTATCGCTTTGGATATGACAAGCCAGAAGAAGCTGGAACAGCAGGTTCGCCGGGCGCAGAAAATGGAGAGTGTGACAACATTGGCAGACGGCGTTGCACATGATTTCAACAATATCTTTAATATCATTTCAGGATATGCTTCGATGACTGAGTTTCACCAGCATGAACCCGATAAATTAAGACATGATATTAAAACAATTCTCGACGCTTCGGCCCGTGGAGCGGCACTGGTTCGTCAGCTTGTAACGCTTTCAGGAAAAACAGAAGTTGAAAATGACTCTGTCGATGTAAACCAGGTTATGAGCGAAATTATTTCACTTCTTCAATCAACCTTCCCAAAAACAATCGAGATTATTTCGGATATCGGCAGGGCGGCTTATATGGCGAATGTAAATCGCAGTCAGCTCCATAAAGCAATATTGAGTATTTCTATGAACGCGCGGGATGCGATGCCTAACGGCGGAACACTACGATTCTCTACAAAACGAATAAGCGGTAAAAAGCTTCAGCATCAAAATCCTAATGCATATGCAGGTGAATATGTGCATATAGCTATCTCGGATACCGGTAAAGGAATGGATGAAAAAACAAAGACTAGAGCATTCGATCCGTTCTTCACAACCAAAGAAAAGGGAAATGGGGTAGGGCTTGGCCTTTCTGTTGTCTACGGAATTCTCGGAAGTTATCATGGATTTGTGGATGTCGATTCGGCGGTCGACCATGGAACAACAATGCATATATTTCTTCCGATTACAACATTCACAAAGCCGGTTCCGCAAGCCAAAGAAGAGTTTATCAAGATTAACGGAGGAAATGAGACTATACTGGTTGTCGAAGATGAATCTACGCTTCGGGAATATCTTAGAGTGATTTTGGAAGAAAAAGGATATAACGTTTTGCAGGCTTGCGATGGAAGCGAAGGAATGGATTTGTTCGGCAAACATCAAGACGAGATTGCGCTTATCATTTCTGATCTCGGTATGCCGAAACTAGACGGATTAAGCCTGCTGCGAAAGATCAAAGAAATACAGCCTGCAGTGAAAGTTATTATGACAAGCGGACTGGTCGATCCGGATCGGAAGGCTGAAATTCTGCATGCCGGAGCTATGGACTTTCTCGCTAAACCATATAGCGGAAGAGAAATCCTTCTCAGTGTGCGCGAAATTCTTGATTCTGTAAATGAATAAGCCGGCCGGTTATTCAATTAATCAATGTTGTACAGCTAATTTTTTTTTGTCTTTCTTGACTAACGTGCAAGTTTCCGGTATATTGCCTGCACATTAAGGCTTATTTATTTCTATCGAAATGTATTGCAGTACCTCATGTTAACTGAATTTGGCAAAGCCCTCATCTTCATTTTCCTCGGCGTTATCTTTGTAATTATTGGCCTTTTTGCCGCAGGGCTTCTTCGGCCTCGCCGCCCGTATCCTGAAAAAAATGCGACATATGAATGCGGTGAAGAACCTGTCGGAAATGCCTGGATTCGCCTGAATGTCCGTTTCTACGTTATTGCACTCATTTTTCTGATTTTCGATATAGAGGTAGCTGTTCTCCTGCCTTGGGCACTGGTCTATCGGCAATTTGCCCTATTTGGATTTTTGGAGATGGCGGTTTTCCTTGCGATTCTTTTTGTGGGTTATGCGTACGTTTGGCTCAAAGGGGATCTCAATTGGGATAAGCCGAAACCCGAAATTCCCGGCATAAAGCGTACGATTGTAAATTATGAGGAAGTTGACAATATGGATGTTTTTGTGGATGATGACGAAATGACGGAGTAAGAAACAGTGGGACTTCTTGATCAACGATTTGAAAATGGCAATGTTTTTATTACTTCTCTGGACGGCCTCCTGAATTGGGCGCGTCTTTCATCACTCTGGCAGATGCAATTCGGACTCGCATGTTGTGCGATTGAAATGATGGCGGCTTCGGCTTCTAACTTCGATATCATGCGATTCGGAATTATTCCGCGTGCAACTCCTCGTCAGGTAGATGTGATGTTTGTCGCCGGTACTGTTACAATTAAAATGGCTTCCAGAATTAAACGGCTCTATGATCAAATGTCCGAACCGCGATATATAATTTCGATGGGAAGCTGTGCAACTTGCGGCGGACCATATTGGGAACATGGATATCATGTCCTAAAAGGCGTCGATCGTGTCATTCCCGTAGATGTGTATATTCCCGGCTGCCCGCCCAGGCCGGAAGCCCTGCTGGAAGGGATAATGAAACTGCAGGAAAAAGTACGCAAAGAAAGCTTGCTGAAGAAACGAGCATAAGTGTATGACACCTCAAGATATATTTAAAGTTCTGAAAGCCAAATTCAGCGATGCGTTGATTGAACCGGCAATTTCCGCCGCGGGCGGATCGGCGTCTGTCGGATACGCGATGCATCTCTGGATTCAAATAGCACCTGATCGGCTGAAGGAAATTTGTTTTTTCCTCCGGGACGAGAGCTCTATGCAATTCGATTATCTGTCGTGTTTGAGCGGAATGGATTACAGCAACGGAACCTTCGGTGTTGTGTATCACCTATCTTCCATAGTTCACAAACACAAGATCATCCTTAAGACATTTTGCACAAAAGATAATATGCATGTTCAGTCTGTAAGTGCTGTGTGGGGTACGGCCAACTGGCATGAGCGAGAAGCATTTGATCTCTTTGGCATTATTTTCGATGAACATCCCGATCTGCGCCGTATTCTTATGCCCGATGATTGGGAAGGGCATCCGCTTCGCAAAGATTATAAAGTTCAAGAATTCTATCACGGAATTAAAGTTCCTTACTGAAATTAACTAATTAACCGGACTATGCTTCAGCCGCCAACACTACCTACGAATTATACGGTCAAACAAGGTCAAATCAAGACATCGACCGGAAAGACAATTCGTACGGAAGAGATGATTATCAATATGGGCCCGCAGCATCCATCGACCCATGGCGTGCTGCGGCTTGAGATCGTCGTCGATGGCGAGATCATTGTCGATTGTATTCCTCATATCGGCTACCTTCATCGCTGTTTCGAGAAACACTGCGAACATATGACGAATTACCAGCAGGTCATTCCTTATGCAGACCGGATGGACTATTGTTCGGCAATGACAAACGAGTGGGCGTTTGCTCTTGCAGCCGAACGAATGCTGAAGATCGAAGTACCGGAACGTGTTGAATACATCCGCGTGATTATGGCGGAACTGCAGAGAATCGCCAGCCACTTGATTGCCGCGGGAACATACGGAATCGACTCCGGCGCGTTCACGCCGTTCCTCTATACATTTATCGACCGTGAAAAAATTCTCGATTTGTTCGAGATGACATGCGGTGCACGGCTGCTTTATAATTATATCTGGATCGGCGGTCTCTCTCATGATTTACCGCCGAAATTTATAGAACAGGCTCAGGAGTTTGTAAAATATTTCCGCCCGCGTATTAAGATGCTGAACGACCTGCTGTCGTATAATGAAATTTTTGTAAAACGGACTGCAAACGTCGGTGTACTGCCGAAAGATGTTGCTGTAAATTTTGCTGTCAGCGGACCGCAGCTTCGCGGCTCCGGCGTTAACTGGGATCTTCGGCGCGACGATCCGTATTCCATCTATCATAAACTTGAATGGGAACCGCAGGTTGGTAAAGGTGAAATGGGAACGGTCGGCGATTGCTGGGACCGGCATATCGTTCGTATGCGAGAAATGGAACAAAGTCTCAATATTATTGAACAGGCGCTTGCCGGATTACCGGAAGGTAATGTAAAAGCAGCAATCCCAAAGCGTATTCGCCCTGAGAAAGATGCTGAGATATATGTTCGAACCGAAGCATCACGAGGCGAGCTGGGTTACTATATAGTAAGCGACGGAACAGCAAGCCCGTTCCGTGTGAAAGCACGCGGGCCGGCATTTGTAAATCTCAGTGTTCTGCCTGAGATTGCTAAAGGCGCAATGATTGCCGATCTGGTGCTCATCGCCGGAAGTATTGATATTGTACTCGGCGAAGTGGATCGTTAAACTCAAATAAGACTGAGAAATTAGGATTCTGGATTTTATAATGGAATTTATTCAAACATTGCTTGCAAACGAATTGATTGCTGCGGTCCTTCTGAGCCTGCTTCCTCTTGTATTCATTATATTATATGCGCTTGTAGTGCTTTACACTGAAATGAAAGTTGCCGCACATATTCAGGACCGTGTTGCTTATATGCGTACCGGCTGGCATGGCCTGCTGCAGCCTATTGCAGATATGCTGAAGCTTTTGCAAAAAGAAGACATCATTCCCGACAAAGCGGATAAACTGCTTTTTCGTTTAGCGCCGATTATTGCATTTGTCGGAACATATGCTGCATATGCTGTTCTTCCGTTCAGCAGTATATTTATCGGGTCCAATATAAATCTCGGAGCGTTCTTTCTAATTGCAATCGGCTCACTCGTTGTTGTCGGCATACTGATGGCCGGATGGGCGTCAAATAACAAATGGTCCCTTTTTGGCGGCGTCCGGGCAGCAGCGCAGATGATCAGTTATGAAATTCCGACCGCCTTAGCTGTCGTCATTGTAGTTATGATTACCGGAACACTTAACTTACAGGAAGTTACGGCATTCCAGGATGGCGGTATTGGCAATTGGATAATATTCGGCGGGCCGCTGCCGTGGCTGCAGAAACTCATGCTGATGCCGTTTACTATCATAACATTCTTTATTTTGTTTGTTTCTTCCATTGCCGAGGTGAATCGTACACCGTTCGATCTTGTGGAAGCTGAATCCGAATTGGTACAGGGATTCAACACTGAATACAGCGGTATGCGTTTTGCGATGTTCTATCTTTCTGAATATGCAAATTTGTTCACAGTATCGGCTGTAGGCGTAGCGCTGTTTCTTGGCGGCTGGTCAAGCCCGTTCGGCAGTGTTATGTCAGGGCCTGTATGGGGAATTTTCTGGTTTGTCGCAAAAGCATACATATTTGTGCTGATCCAGATCTGGATACGCTGGACGCTTCCCCGCTTGCGCGTAGATCAATTAGTGTATGTTTCGTGGAAAGTGTTGACGCCGTGGCTGTTTGTGTGTCTTCTTGCGGTCGGATTGATATTGGTGCTGTAATAAAAGAAATTAATCGTACATCGTTCAATTGTAAATCATAAATAATCAATGTCTGCTATTGGTGCATATTTTTACGGAATATTTCATTCCATCTATACTGTTATAGTAGGGATGAGGATCACGATCAAGCATATCTTCACACGATCGGCAACAGTGCAGTATCCGGCCGTTAAAATGAAGATTCCCGAACGGGCACGCAATAGATTATTCGTTAATATTGACGACTGCATCGGATGCGACCAATGCTCTATCGCTTGTCCTGTGGATTGCATCACAATCGATACAATCAAATCGACACCGGATGTAGATCTTGGTTTAACATCGAAGAACACAAAGAAACGTCTCTATGTTACGCGTTTCGATATTGATATTGCAAAATGCTGCTATTGCGGGATGTGCGTATGGCCATGTCCAACTGATTGTATCGTAATGACCGATGTATATGAATTTTCAGAATATGATAGAAAGAAATTGATTTATAGCTTCAGCAACATGACGGCAGAGGAGATTGCCGCTGCGGGCGAGAGGCTAAAGAAATACGATGAAGAGCAGGCCGCAAAGAAAGCGGCAGGCGCATCACCCGGCAAGCCGGATACCGGATCTCCATTAATACAATTGCAGCCGAAACCTAAACCGCCGGCAGGTTGACGGTTCGTTTTTTAAAAAATTTTAACAAAATTATAATGGATCTCTATACAATAATTTTTTACGTTTTCGCGGCGATTACACTGGGTGCGGCATGCATAGTTGTATCTTCGCGCAATATCGTACATGCTGCGTTCGCACTGCTGTTCGCGTTCTTTGGGGTAGCAGGAATCTATGTTTTTCTTCTTGCGGATTTTATTGCCGTAACGCAATTGCTTATCTATGTCGGGGGTATTCTGGTATTAATTCTCTTTGGTGTAATGCTTACGAGCAGGCAGATAAATGTGGATATAAAAACCGGAACAGTGCAAGTTTTGCCGGCAATCGTAATTGTTGCGGCATTGATCGGCACGCTAGTCGTCCTCTACTGGACAACTGATTGGTACGTAAGTCCGGAATTAGAGGTTATAGAAAAAACAGCTCCTCAAATCGGCGAATTATTGCTGACGAAATATTTGCTGCCGTTTGAAATCAGTTCGGTTATACTGCTTGTGGCGCTCATAGGGGCGGCGATGATAGCACGGCGCGAGAAAAAAGCAAAGGATTAAAAGATGCCTTCGAATATGCAGGAATTTATTGTGTGGCTGCAGCACCCCGGATTGACGCATTTCCTGATTTTAAGCGGGTTGCTTTTTTCATTGGGAATATTCGCAATCTTAACAAGGCGAAATGCTATTATGGTATTGATGGGAATCGAATTGGTGCTCAATGCAGCTAACATTAATTTTATCGCTTTTTCCCGTTACGTGGCTGCGAATCTTGACGGGCATGTCGTCGCAGTGTTCGTAATTATTCTTGCTGCAGCTGAAGCGGCAATTGCACTGGCTATCGTGCTGAATATATATCAGAACTTTAACACCGTGAACGTAGATGAAATCGATAAGTTAAAAGAATAACCTGTACAGGAATTTGAAAATAGTAAATTGAAACTTTGAAAATGCCTCAAGAAACCCTGCTAATACTTGCCGTCATCGTCTGGCTCCTGCCGCTGCTTGACTTTATTGTACTCATTCTCTTTAACAAGCGTTTGCCGCGTTCAGGCGATTGGATCGGCAATTCGATCGTTTTTACGGCGCTCATCCTTTCGTTCACAATTCTATTTGTTAAGCTCGGAACATATCACGATCAGGTTGTGCAAACCGTATTTACCTGGGTGAATTTCGGCAGCGTGCCCGGCGCCGGTGAATTGAAATTGGACCTCGGTTTAATGATCGACAATGTAACGGCAATTATGCTTGTCGTCGTTTCCATCGTCAGTGCATTCGTGCACCTTTACTCAGTCGGCTATATGCATGGCGATGTGCGCTACGGACGCTATTTCGCATATCTCGGATTGTTTACTTTTTCGATGTTCGGTATTGTGCTCACTAACAATTTTTTGCTTATGTATGTAATGTGGGAATTGGTCGGATTGAGTTCGTACCTTTTAATCGGACACTGGTATGAGAAAAAATCGGCGGCCGATGCAGGCAAGAAAGCGTTTATTGTTAATCGTGTCGGTGATGTCGGAATGTTTATTGGAATCTTCGTTCTCTATGCGACATTACCACACTTTTAGTTTCGATGTCATTTTTGAATCGATCAGGTCAGGTATAATTCCGTTTGGAAGCGAAACATGGCTGACCGCTGCCGGAATTCTCATTTTCTGCGGTGCGGTCGGCAAATCGGCACAGTTCCCGCTGCATGTCTGGCTGCCGGATGCGATGGAAGGCCCGACTCCTGTAAGTGCGTTGATTCACGCTGCAACGATGGTTGCCGCCGGTGTCTATTTGATAACACGCACATTTGCAATGATGACAGCCGATGCATTGACGGTTATTACATATATCGGTGCGATTACGGCTTTCATTTCTGCAACAATTGCTGTTACTCAAAACGACATTAAAAAAATACTGGCATACTCAACAATAAGCCAGCTCGGGTATATGATTATGGGACTTGGTGTCGGTGCATATACTGCCGGATTTTTTCATCTAACAACTCACGCAATGTTTAAAGCCGGACTTTTCCTCGGCGCCGGTTCGGTTATTTATGCAATGCATAATTCATTGCACAATGCAAACGATCACGAAACCGATGCCCAGGATATCCGCAATATGGGCGGTTTACGTACTAAAATGCCTGTAACATTCTGGACATTTTTGATGTATGCATTTGCTATCTCCGGTGTTCCATTTACTTCAGGTTTCTTGAGCAAAGACGAAATTCTTGCTGGTACGCTTGCTTATGGAGAATTGACGGATAACTGGATTATTCCTGTTGTCGGATTTTTTGTAGCGGGATTGACGGCTTTCTATATGTTCAGACTCGTTATTCTGACATTCTTCGGTGAACACAAAGATCAACGTCGTTTCGAAACCATTCAGGAATCGCCGAAAGTAATAACAATACCGTTAATTGTTCTTGCGGTATTTTCGTTCTTCGTGTTTTACAGCTGGAATCCATTTGGCGCTTCATCCGGCTGGTTTTTTCATGCCGTTGAACGTCCGGATTCAGTTGTCCCTTTTGCTCTTGCAGCGGCCAACAACGAAGCCTTTGAGTCGGTTCTCCATAATGTCCATACATGGGCAATGCTGCTCTCGCTTGCAATCGTCGGTATCGGTATTTATGCTGCATTTTCAATTTACTATTGGAAGAAAGTAGATGCAGATGCGATTTCCCGGGCGCCAGTCTTAAAATGGTTCTATAAGTTTTTCCTGAATAAATGGTACTTCGATGAACTGTATCAGGTAATATTTGTAAAGGGAATAGATGTTATTGCATCGGCCATTCGCTGGCTCGATGATGTCATAGTAGACGGTATTGTGAACGGTATAGCAAAATGGACTGTCGCTGTAACGAACGGCGTAAAATATACATGGGAAGAAGGAAAAACGGGATCGTTTTTCTACCTCGCCGTATTTGCATTGCTGTCTTTGTTTATAGGCTGGCAGGTAGCGTCGGAATTTTTAATTCAAGGCGGCGGTCTTGCTGTTAAAATAGCTTATGGCCTGATCGGATTGGGAGTGTCAGCGCTGGCATTTTTCCTTTTCTATATCGGTGTGGGCGGATTTGACGACAAGATTGTTGACGGTTTTCTAAACTTGTTTGTATTTATTGCAGGTATGACCGGAAGGTTCCTGCGATCACTTCAGACAGGAAAAATACAGACATATTTAGTTTTTGTATTGTTCAGTGTAATGGTTTTTCTCTTATGGTTCAGGTAATCGGAAGAATCATGAATTTGATTTTATGAATTGGCAGGATTTGTCTCTGCTGTAGTAGTAGAATTCAGATCCAAATTATGCGATTGAAAAATTAGTTTTATAGGAGTTGAGACGATGGCATTTCAATTATTTGGTATCGGATGGTTGACCTGGATTACATTTCTGCCGATCATCGGTATGATTACTGTCCTGATGATTCCAAAAGATGCACGCAATGCGATGAAATGGACAGCGGTCGGCATAACCTTCCTTCAGCTTGTGTTTGCTGTGCTGATTTATATGAACTTCAATTATAGTTCAAGCGGTATCAACACACAGGAGGGAATGCAGTTCGTCGAAAAATCAAAATGGATTGATATCAAAGGTGTATCGTTCATTGGGCGTTTGCAGATCGAGTATTTTCTTGGTGTTGATGGAATCAGCGTACCAATGGTGATTCTGACGGCATTAATCAGCTTCATTGCCGTTATTGCTTCATGGAATATCGATAAAGCACCTAAGGGATACATGGCAATGCTGCTGCTTCTCGATACCGGTATGATGGGTGTGTTTGTTTCGCTCGATTTCTTCCTTTTCTATGTGTTCTGGGAATTAATGCTGTTACCTATGTATTTTCTTATCGGTATCTGGGGCGGGCCGCGCCGTGAGTATGCTGCAATAAAGTTCTTCCTTTATACTCTTGCCGGCAGCGTGTTAATGCTTCTCGCAATGATCGCGCTTTATTCCAGTGTGGCTGTAACTGATCCGGCAACAGGAGAAAAGATACACACATTTAATATGCTGGCAATGATGGATCCGGCAAACTTTCAGCCGAATTCTCTGCTTGCCGGATTCGGAACTCAAATGCGCGCGTTTGCCTATTTAGCGCTCTTTATCGGATTCGCTATAAAAGTCCCGATCTTCCCGTTTCATACTTGGCTTCCGGATGCACACGTTGAAGCCCCGACAGCTATAAGCGTTATTCTTGCCGGAGTGCTGCTAAAGATGGGAACATACGGACTCATACGCATCAGCTTTCCAATCTTTCCGGAGATGGCACAGACGTATGCGTTTGCGCTGGCAATTTTTGCTCTCATCAATATCGTCTA
The DNA here is from genome assembly GCA_963770945.1 of uncultured Bacteroidota bacterium. Classification (GTDB taxonomy): domain Bacteria; phylum Bacteroidota; class Ignavibacteria; order UBA10030; family UBA10030; genus Fen-1298. The sequence continues at coordinate 165,170 of CAVYRP010000006.1, forward strand.
TGGTGCATTGTGCGCGATGGCGCAAAAAGATTTTAAAAGACTCATTGCCTACTCGAGCATCAGTCATATGGGAATCGTTTTGCTCGGTATGTCGGCGCTTAATACGCAGGGAATGATGGGCGCTGTATTCCAGATGTTTAATCACGGCACAATTACGGCAATGCTCTTCTTGATAGTTGGAGTAATTTACGACCGTACACACACGCGCGAGCTTGATGCTTTCGGAGGTTTAGCATCGACGATGCCCAGATATACAGGCATTGTTACTGTTGCATTCTTCGCGGCACTTGGTTTGCCGGGTCTAAGCGGATTCGTCTCGGAGGCATTCTCGTTCTTAGGAGCGTTTCAAGTCGATAAGCTTCGTATAATCACAATCGTTTCAACACTGGGCATTGTACTAACGGCTGCATATATGCTGTGGACATTCCAGCGTGTGTTTCTGGGTAAAGTTAATGAAAAATGGGACTTGCTGCCGGATGTCAATGCCCGGGAATTATTTATTCTTGTGCCGCTGGCAATTATTATTCTTGTGCTGGGTATTTATCCGTCATTCATGCTGGATATTATGACATCATCTGTGAATAACCTGGTAAATCTGATCTCGCAGAACGGTACAGCTGTTGCATTACTTCAATAATAGAAATTAATGATGAATATATTCATTCAACAAATTCAGCAAGATTTGATTTGCTTCCTGCCGGAATCGGTGCTGGCTGCGACCTTTTGCATGGCAATATTAACCGGACTAATTTTTAAAAATACTCCTAAGGTTGTTGCCTGGCTCGTATTTATCGGTGTTGGAACTGCATTGTTCCTGGCCCTTAGACAAGCAGGAACCTCGCAGCAGGTTTTCTCCGGCATGATATCCGTAGATCCGTTTGCCGTATTCTTTAAATCTCTGGCAGCGGTTTGTGCACTGATGATCTTTTTGTTTTCGATCTATTCATCGGAAGTTCAAGCTGCGGTCAAACGTATGAGCGAATATTATTCTTTACTCGTTGCAATGACACTCGGTATGTTTCTGATGGCCGGCGCTTCGAATTTGCTGATGATGGTGCTTGCTATGGAATTGACAAGTCTTTCATCCTACTTGCTGGCAGGGTATACAAAGGAAGCAGCCGATTCGAGTGAAGCATCGTTAAAATATATAATTTATGGTGCGGTCTCGTCCGGAGTCATGCTTTATGGAATTTCAATTCTCTACGGCCTATCCGGGGCAATGGATTATTCCGATATCAACCATATAATAGCGCTGAAACCTGTGAATTATTTTGCTTTGCTCACAGCGATAGTTTTTATTCTTGTCGGATTCGGATATAAAATATCTGCTGTACCGTTTCACTTCTGGACACCGGATGTCTACGAAGGTGCGCCGATTACCATTACCGCTTTTCTTTCTGTTGCATCGAAAGCAGCAGGTTTTGCGATGATGATACGATTTTTTAAAGTTATCTTTATTGATACGGCAATCCCGTCTATCCCTGACGGTATGTGGACATCACTCTATGGATTGGAGTGGAATAAATTACTGGCAGTTCTTTCAGTATTGACAATGACACTCGGCAATCTTGTCGCCATTTGGCAGGATAATTTAAAACGGCTGCTTGCGTATTCCAGTATAGCACATGCCGGTTATATGCTGATGGGTGTCGTTGTTCTTAGTAATCAAGGTATTGCTGCAGTAATTATTTATTTTATGATGTACTTCTTTATGAATCTTGGTGCGTTCTTTGTGGTTATGCTGGTTGCAAATAAAACGGGAAGTGAAGATATCTCTTCATACCGGGGACTCGGATATCGGACTCCGCTTCTCGGTGTTGCTCTGGCAATATTCCTCATATCACTTACAGGTTTACCGCCCACCGCCGGTTTTATCGGTAAATTTTATCTCTTTACTGCATTGCTGGATGCCCATGGATTTGGCTTGCCGTTGTCGGTGTTATAAACAGTGTCATTTCTCTCTATTACTATGCACGGATTCTTCGTTATATGTTCCTTCGTGATCCGGAAGGACAGACTGCTCCGTTAAAATTACGGCGTTCAGAAGCTATTATTCTTTTAGTTTTTGTTATTCCGACTATTTTATTTGGATTGTATTTTGGACCTCTTGTAGAATTGGCAAATGCATCGGTACAAATGTTCGGCATTCGTTAAATTCCAACGGATAAATATCAGCAAAAGCTTGTATTAATTCTGAATTATAACTACAATTGTTTCCACTAATAAAGGATTTGATGAATCAAATCCCCGCGCTGTTATTCCAAATCATAAGGTGATTGCATGAAAAATTCTTCACTCATTTTCACTGTCATAATGACTTTCCTTGCTTTTCCATCGGCGGCTCAGACGGTTTCATCTGAAAATAAAATCGACGATCTCATCGGCAAAATGACACTCGAAGAAAAGATCGATTTTATAGGCGGATATCAGGATTTCCACATACGCGCCGTTCCACGATTGGGAATTCCGCAAACCAATATGGCCGACGGACCGGTCGGTGTGCGTAATTACGGGCCTTCCACGGCGTATCCTGCAACGATAGCTCTCGCTGCTTCATGGGATACTTCGCTTGCACAGCGTGTCGGCAATGCAATTGGAAAAGAATCGCGTGCCCGGAATAACCACATCATGCTTTGCCCCGCAATGAATATCCATCGCGCACCGATGAACGGGCGTAATTTCGAATATCTCGGCGAAGATCCTTACCTCGCCGGAAAAATAGCCGCGAAGTTTATTCAGGGGATGCAAAAGGAAGGCGTTATGGCGACAGCCAAGCATTATATGGGAAATTACCAGGAATATAACCGCCATAAAATTTCATCCGATATGGATGAACGGACAATGCGCGAAATTTATCTTCCGGCATTTCAAAGTTCAGTCATTGAGGGACAGGCCGCAGCGGTCATGACTTCTTATAATCTCATAAACGGTATCTATGCTTCGCAGAACGATTATCTGATCAACAAAATTTTAAAAGAAGAATGGAATTTTAAGGGAATAGTTATGTCGGACTGGACCTCGACATACGATGGTGTTGCTGCTGCAAACGGCGGACTGGATTTGGAAATGCCGTCAGGAAAAGCTATGTGCAGGGATACACTTCTTCCGGCTGTTAAAGATGGACGCTTATCTGAAAAAACAATCGATGATAAAATCAGGCGAATATTGCGTGAATATGAAAGGTTCGGATATTTTGAAAATCCAGATATTAGTAAAGGATTTGTTTTAGACTCTGCAGGCGTGCGTGCAGCGGCGCTCGATGGTGCACGAGGCGGTATTGTATTGTTAAAGAACGAAAATAATATTCTTCCAATACAACCTGATGCAGTAAAACGAATTGCACTTATAGGTCCGAATGGTGATCCCGCCGTGACCGGAGGTGGAGGAAGCTCTCTTGTTTGGCCGCTTTATCCGCTTTCGCTTTATAAGGCTTTGCAGAATATTGCACCGAAGGGCGTAATCGTCGATTTCGAATCCGGCATTTACGAAACGGACCTTTTGCCATCGGAATTTTATGCTCAAAGTAAGTTCTACACTGTAACCGGCGGAAAAAAAGTCCCTGGCTTGAAAATTGAATATTATTCAAAACGCTGGCCGCAAGGAATACCTGATAAAGAACAATATACCGATATCAGCAATATGGTGTTTAACAACGTTCCTGCGGAAATAAACAAGGATTTCTTTTCAACAAATTGTTCCGGACTTCTTCAGGTTGAAGAAACCGGAAAGTACCGGTTTGTCGTTTCGTCAGATGTCGGTTTTACGTTATTCGTAAATGATTCAGCTATTTTGAGCTCCTGGGGAAATGTAAAGGAATCGGTACATTCGGCGATGTTTCAACTGGAATCAGGGAAGGATTATAAAATAGCCCTGAATACCGTTCAGTTTCATGCTAATGGTATCGTAAGAATAGGATATGAGTCGGATAGATCGGCGAAACAAAAAGCCGACGCAAAATACGAACAGGCACGTAAGCTTGCGGAAAAATGTGATCTGGTTATCCTTTCGCTCGGATTTAATAATGAAACTGAGAAAGAAGATAAGGATAGGACATTTGCATTGCCGGAAAACCAGCAAACACTGATAAAAGAAATACTGAACACAAAAAAGGATGTTATTGTCGTATTAAATGCAGGCGGAAACGTCGATATGAATGCTTGGCTTCCGCAGACGAAAGGGCTTATCCATGCCTGGTATCCCGGACAGGAGGGGAATCTCGCTGCTGCTGAAATTCTTTTCGGTATAACAAATCCATCCGGAAAACTTCCGGTGAGTTTTGAAAAACGATGGGAAGATAATGCATCGTACAATAGTTACTACGATGACGACGGAGATAAACATGTAAAATTCACTGAAGGAATCTTTCTCGGCTACAGGCATTTTGACCGGAACAATATCGAGCCGCAGTTCCCGTTTGGATTCGGACTTTCCTATACAACATTTGAATACAGCAACCTGCACTCGTATAAAGAATATTTTAGGATAAACGATCTTGTGGAGCTTATGTTTACTGTAAAAAACACGGGTAAAGTGGATGGTGCTGAGGCAGTAGAGCTTTATGTAAACGATCCGGTTTCTTCATTCCCGAGGCCCCCGAAAGAACTTAAAGCATTCTCTAAAATTAAGCTCAAAGCCGGGGAAAGCAGGGAAATAAGATTCACTTTAGATGAAAATGCATTCCATTTTTATAATCCGGATAAGAAGCAATGGGCAGTAGAACCCGGAGAGTTCAATATATTAATCGGCAGTTCATCAAAAGATATCCGGTTAAATAAGAAGATTATGATGGTTGAATAATTTTATCAGACTACTCCTTTTATACCATCCTTATTAAGGATGGATCAATGGAAGTCCACATAATTATTCTTTGCCATAAATCCCATAGGAATTATTCTATACAAAATTCCAAAGTAAGATATAATCCCCTTCACTATATCGCACGTTTTTCAGCGTCACACGTTTTGCGGGATTGAATAATCTGACAGCTATACTTACTCCATGTTCCTCCTTTTTAATTGAAACTAATATACCCCCATATTTGTTTACTACGTTATTACGGATTCGAACAGGAATTAATAAATGGAAAACAATTATCGACTTGGAGTAAATAAAAATGGTATATCGCATGCTTGGAATAGATAAAATAAAGGTTTCTGCACTCGGATTGGGATGTATGGGAATGTCTGAGTTTTATTCAGGCAGGGATGATGACGAGTCGGCCTTAACAATTCATCGTGCAATCGACCTCGGTATTAATTTTTTCGATACTGCCGATATGTACGGCATCGGGAAAAATGAGTTGCTTATCGGTAATGCACTGCGTTCACGCAGGAAGGATGTAGTGCTTGCGACGAAGTTCGGAAATGTCCGCGGGAATGACGGAAGTTTTATAGGTGTGAATGGAACTCCGGAATATGTTCGCTCGGCCTGCGAAGCAAGTTTAAAGCGTCTCGGCACTGACATGATCGATTTATACTACCAGCACCGGGTCGATCCGAATGTGCCAATTGAAGAAACTGTCGGAGCAATGGCCGAATTGGTAAAACAGGGGAAAATACGCTATCTCGGTTTATCTGAAGCTTCTGCAGTAACAATCCGGCGAGCGCATAAAATCCATCCTATATCTGCTCTGCAAACGGAATATTCATTATGGACGCGCGACGTGGAGGCCGAGATACTGCCGGTGTGCCGGGAGCTCGGGATCACGTTTGTACCATACAGTCCATTAGGACGCGGATTTTTTACTGGAACATTTAGAAATGCCGGCTCACTTCCGGAAGACGATTACCGTAGAAATCATCCTCGTTTTGCTGAGGAGAATATGAATAAGAACTTGAATCTTCTCCATAGTGTGGAAGATATTGCAAAAGGAAAAAAATGCACTGCGGCACAACTTTCACTTGCATGGCTTCTTGCTCAGGGGAAAGATATTATTCCTATACCGGGAACGAAGCGTAGAATATATCTAGAAGAAAATATTAAGGCAATTGATGTTAAGCTGGGCAAGGAAGAGATTGCCCGCATCAGTTCTGTCGTACCTCCCGGCGCCGCGTCCGGACCGCGTTATCCTGAGCGGGCGATGGCTGCTGTGAATAGGTGATTAAATAATATTTATTTTGTAGCTGATATCGTTAAGGTCGGATTTTTTTGTATACCGCGATTATCCTCAGGGGTATGTTGCAGCGTACCCCAGCTTTAACTGTATGGATTTATGTTCGTGCGTTCTGAACGAGAATTTCTATTTCTTCGGCCGGGATGCCGGTGGTATCATTCCGTTGATTCGGTAATAAACCACTAATTGCCCGTAATGTTCGCCTGCGTGTTCAATTGCACCTATCCAGCCGAATGACCCGTGAGTCATAAAGTTACCCCATGGAAATTTAAACTCGTGCGTCAATCCGCTGTCTCCCTGTTCCTTGATAAGCTGTGCACCGTCGGCGTGCGGCATGTTCATATCTCCGACATGCCTCTCGATAAAATAGCAGCGAGTTATAGGACAAAAATCAAAAGTAACATAAAGCATTTACATACGATGCTATTATTCTGCACGGGGTTTACTTAAAGGAACTCTATCGCAATAACACGTGTTTCGATTATAATTAGAGTAAATTCGGGTATATAGAACACTCTTCACATATAGGTTTTGTTCGCGTGGTAGGTCCGGTTAATTTCTTGTTTCTAAATATTCTATGTAAAATAATTTAAGATACACCAATATATTTTAAGATAATCGATGAATACAATCCAGGATATTGAAGTAACTTCTCCGCAATTAGAAGTTATTAAAAGTATGGAGGGATTTGTCGAAGAGCAGCTGCCAAAACTTCTGTTAAATGTGAATGAAAGCTGGCAGCCTTCCGATTTCCTGCCTGATATTACAGCCGATAGCCGCATCGAACAACTCATTGAATTCCGTACGCGCGCTCAATGCCTTTCTGACGACCTTCTGGTGATTCTCGTCGGGGACATGGTGACGGAAGAAGCCCTGCCGACTTACCAAACATGGCTTAACCGCTTAAATGGCGTTACAGATCCGACCGGTGCTAGTCCCGCTCCCTGGGCTCGATGGAGCCGCGGCTGGACGGCAGAAGAAAATCGCCATGGCGACCTGCTTAACAAATACCTATATCTCTCCGGACGTGTTAATATGCGTTCTATTGAAACGACGATACATCATCTCATCAATAACGGATTCGATCCGCAGACAGAGAACGATCCTTACCTCGGATTTATTTACACTTCATTTCAGGAACGTGCAACAAAAATATCTCACCGCAATGTCGGTATTCTGGCAAAAAAAGCAGGCGAAGACCATCTCCATAAAATATGCGGTACGATAGCCGGTGACGAAGCGCGCCATGAAAAGGCGTACAAATTATTCATGTCAAAAATATTCGAACTGGATCCTGCGCGGGCAGTTCTCGCGTTTGCAAAAATGATGAAATCAAAAATCGTCATGCCTGCCGTACTAATGGACGATGGAAAAGAAAAAAATCTTTTTAAGAAGTTTTCACTGGTAGCGCAGAAAGCAGGCGTTTATACCGCAACAGATTACGCTGAAATCATCGGGACACTCGTTCGTGAATGGAAGATCGCCGGTTTGACTGGAATATCAGGGGTATCTGCAAAAGCTCAGGAATATCTCTGTAAACTTTCCGAGCGTTACCAAAAACTTTCCGGACGCATGAATATTTCCGGTGTGGAAAAATTCAGTTGGATTTACGACAGGGAAATAGTTCTCGCTCCGGTTTTATAACGGGAAATTAATTACATAGTAAACGCTGCGAAACGTTTGGTATCTTTCCCGGATTAAAATCTTTTTAAATATCCGGAGAAAACCTTTTATTCTTTGATTATTTTTCCGGATCCATTTATCTGCTGGTTAATGCTCTTTGGTTCACCTTTGTATTTCACCGTTCCCGAGCCATTAATTTGTACGTTAATAGAATTTGTCGCATAAACTTGAATATTTCCGCTTCCATTAATTTGGATATCCGAATTTTCTGAAATAAGCGCGGATGCATCGATCTTAGAAGATCCTGAAGTATTGATATGAACAGTGCCGCTTTTTCCATCTAAATGCAGCTTGCCTGATCCATTAATTCCAATATCCAAAGCGTTATTATTGACATTATTAATGTTGCCGTCAGTGGAACCATTCGAAGTGAACTCCGTGATATCCGGAACGGAGATTATAATTCGTATTCCATTGGTTGGAAAAAGCATTCCTTTAGTATCAATATAAAGTTTATTATTGCGAACTACAGTCTTGATCTGCGGAAGTAGATTTTCATCAGTTTCAATTGCCACTGATTGTTTTTCCTGACATTTGATCTGCACGTCGTATCCGCCGTCGCATGTAATGGCTTCAAATGCCGCAATATCTCTTGTTTCTGTTTTGATCGATCCATTCCCGCGAATTTTATGCCAGTTACAGGAGGATAATACGAAGACGCTTACCAGAGAAATTAAGAACAATTTTTTCATGATTATTTTACCCTTTCGGAAATAATATGATGGCTATTCCTGTGTTCTATTAATAAATGCAATTGTAATAGTATACATATTCTTCTGCATAAAAGTTTCATTAATATTCTGAAATCTTCCTCCATTTATCCATTTCTGAGGCAAAAGTTAATAGAACTTGCTGAAATATGTATAACAAATGTTTAAGTTTAACCCGTAATTCAAAACTTCATATATCTCATTATATGAAGCGGGGTGTGTGTTGACGCAGTTCGATCGTATCAGGAGTGTATTATTTTTATATATAGGAGCCCTGAAATAAGGGCGAATTCTAACCAGCAGCATTGTTACAAAAAAGAAACAAAAATATCGGAAAAATGGGTATGTAAATCATTCTTCGGAACTTTTTATCGGGTAAATCGTCGTACACTATAGATTAAGGCTTACGCGACTATGATGGGTTTAGTTATTAATCAAAATGTGTGGAGGAAAAATGACACACAAAATAATTTCTTTATTTTCCGTTGTTATAATACTCGGCCTTTATGGATGTACCCCCGGAAGATATACTCAGGCTTCCAGAAATCATTCCATGCAAAGTGACACTCTTAGATGGATGTCCCGGCAAGATGTAATAAATATGTCGAAAGCCGGCGTAAGTGACAGCCTTATTATTGGAATGATGGATGCAACAGATACCTGGTTTCAGTTGCGGCCGCAGGATGTTATTAATCTCAGAGATGCGGGTGTGAGTGAGAAAGTGATCAGCGCAATGTTACAGCAGCCGAAAGAGTCATCTGATCAATCGGAAAGTTCAAATGCCGTACGGTATTATAGTTATCCGCCATACTACTGGTATGACGGATTTTACCCGTACTGGTACAACCCTTGGTTTTCTGTAAGATTAGGATCTCATTCTTTCCATCATCACGGTCGATTCCGTTAATCGCACGAAAATAGCGGGTATCTTACACTCAGCCGTTTAGAACTCTGGATGATTGTCTGATAATAAATTCAGTCTCCAGGATAACTCGTTCAATCGGCATAATAGTGGAAGACTCGATGTTCCGGATTAATATTTCAGCGGCTTTAATTCCAATCTCCTGCTGAGGCGCCCTGATGGTTGTTAACGGTATGGGATAAATTTTTGAATAATATATATCGTCATTGCCGATAATTGCGATATCTTCCGGTACGCGAATATTTAATTCCCTAAGGACTGTCATCGTCGTTAGTGCCTGTTGATCGTTAAAACAAACGATAGCCGAAGGATAATCTTCGCAATGTCTATTTTTAAAATATTCCAAAACGTTTCGAGAACAATCTTCAATATGAGATCCGATGGGAACGATCATATCACTTTTAAAAATCAAAGGGCTTTCGCTGAATGCGTAACGAAAACCTTCGATCCGTTCCTGTGTATGAGACGATTGAGGGGGGCCGGCGAAATGAACAATTTTAGTATGACCGCCGTTTATTAAGTACGTCACAGCCCGCTTGATTGCTTTGAGATTATCGATAGCTACGACATTTGCCTGAATACCTTTGACATCTTCCAATAAAACGAACGGATAATTAATCATCTTCAGCTTGAAAAGGTTTTCAATCTCAACTGTACCTTCAACAACAGGCGCTATAATGACGCCTTTTATATCCTTTGAAGAAAAAAGATGCGTCAGCTTCTTTTCACTTTCATGGTTATCGTCTGAACTGGACACGATAACGGAGTATCCTTTACTGTTTGCGTACTCGCTGACTCCCTTTGCGATGAAAGAATAGAAGGGATAAGTCAAATCTTTAATAATGAGCCCAATACTTTTTTCTTGATTTGCATTTTTTAAATTTCGGGCAATACCTTTTGGACGGTAATTTGATTCCTTCATAACTTCTAAAATGTAGTCTCTGGTCGCCGGTTTGACTGTGTTCTTTGCATTAATAACCGCAGAGACAGTTCCCTGGGAAACTCTAGCACGTTTAGCAATATCCTCAATTGTAATTTTCTTCATCTTTTATAAGTATATGGTTGTTTTGGAAATATTACCGTAAAGACGTAATTATAGCATTCGAAAGTTATAATTTAATGATAGTTTAAAAAGATAAATCCATCGCCTCCCGGCGAAAAGAAGCACGACATTAACAAATTCAATTAATATTCGTGCAGTCTTTATAAGTATCGTTTTGAGTAAAACAATATTAATATAATTTCTTGAAAAAGACAAACTATTGAAACGATTCAATTGATATTGAATTCTATGTTTTAATTAACGATATTTAGGCTGTTTTTGATGCTATTTTTAGATGTTTTTGCAGTATTTCTTGTCTTTCTTGGAGATATAATAAAGATTATGCCTGTATAAATAGATTGCAGTTTTTATCAGTCGTTTTTTTTACTTGAAATATTCTTAAAACTTCATAGCATCGAACTGGTTTAAAGCATTTTTCAAAAAACGGTTCAAATAGATTCTTAAAATTCTAATTCAACTCATGGTTATTTTATTTTTTAAGGGTCTTTTGTATTTGATTCATATATTGCATTAGTGATTTGAAAAATTTTGTTACAATGTGATTTGTAACTGATAATATTGAATTTTTATATTCGTTTAACCTTAATTCTGTCACTATTTTCAGTCGTTATATTAATGGAATGTAATTCTATGCAAAAAAGAAAATCAGAAGGTGCTTATTATTCTGGCATTTATAAAAACCTTTTAAATGAATTATTGGGTTATGAAGAGCAGGCAGTCAAAGCGAAAATAGATGGTGCATTTCGGCAGCTATTCTATGGGAATGATTCAACCCAGCGCGTTTATTACCCTGTCGAGCCTGATATGGCATATATTGAAGATGTAGCGGCACATGATGTCAGGACAGAGGGGATGTCATACGGGATGATGATTGCAGTCCAGATGGATAAAAGAACTGAATTTGATCGACTGTGGAAATGGGCTAAGACATACATGCAGCATTCAGACGAACCAAGTAAAGGTTATTTTGCCTGGCAATGCAAAACCGACGGATCAATAATCGAAACCAGCTCGGCTCCGGATGGTGAAGAGTGGATAGTAACCGCTTTATTTTTTGCCTCCGCGCGCTGGGGCAATGGAAATGGTATTTATAATTACCGGGCAGAAGCACAAAAGATTCTTGATGCAATGCTCACGAAAGAAGAATCGTCGCAGAATAGAGATATTGTAACGAATATGTTCAGCAGAAAAGAGAAACAGATAGTGTTTGTTCCGTTCGGCAAAGCTGATAGTTTTACAGATCCATCGTACCATACACCGCATTTTTATGAACTCTGGGCGAAATGGGCGGATAAAGAGAATCAATTTTGGTGTGACGCGGCTTCAACAAGCAGGGAGTTTCTTAAAAAGACAGTTCATCAGAAAACGGGATTAGCGCCTGATTATGCGAATTTTGACGGCACACCTACCAGTCCTTGGGGAGGAGGGCACGAACATTTTCAATTTGATGCGTGGCGTGTAGCTATGAATATAGCTGTCGATTATGAATGGTTTGCAAAAGACAATTGGCAAATAACTCAATCAAACCGTCTGCTGAATTTCTTTTATTCCGAGGGAATAAGGAAATATGGAAATATGTATACACTGGAGGGAAAGAAGCTTTCGAGTGATTATAGTCCCAGGTTTAGCGGCGATGAATGCTGTTGCCGCTCTTGCATCTACGAATGAAAATAGAAAAGATTTCGTTAAAGAATTATGGCGTCTTCCCGTACCGGACGGCCCCTTTCGGTATTACGATAGTATGCTCTATATGCTGGCAATGCTGCAGGTAAGCGGTAACTTTAAAGTATACGATCTGGAAAAATGAAGATTCAGGATTGCTATAGAAATAAATAAATTCGATATTCATAAAGTAAAAAGCAGGCATGACGCACATAAAATTATAGTTCATTATTTTTTATGAGACAAATATTATGAAAAGCTTCAGCTTATATCGACTTATTTCGGTTTTTGTTTGTGCTGCATTTATCTGTCTGCCGGTATTGTCTGCGAATGACGGCATATCAAATATCAGCTTTACTAAAGGGAAAAATAATTTTACTCTTTCATTCTCGGGCAAATCTGCGCCGATTTATGCGAGTGCTAAAGATTACCCTGGAGTGATTATAGCTCTCAGGCAGCTGCAAACGGATATTGAAAAGGTCACCGGGGCCGGTCCGCAGCTTGTAGTTGTCCCGACAGGTGAAAATATCGTTCCGGCTTCAAAAGAGATTGTGCTTGCCGGAACAATAGGTAAAAGTCCGTTAATAGATCAACTGATAAGGAAGAAGAAACTAAACGTAAAAGATGTTGTAAAGAAGTGGGAGACATATGTAGTCCAGGTGGTCGAGAATCCATTTCCTAAGGTTGCCCGTATCTTGGTAATAGCAGGAAGCGATAAGCGCGGAACAATTTATGGCATATATGATCTATCCCGGAAAATCGGCGTGTCTCCATGGTACTGGTGGGCAGATGTACCTGTGAAAAAGAGTTCTTCCTTATTTGTGTTACCCGGCCGTTATGTAGAGGGAGAACCAAAGGTAAAATACAGAGGTATTTTTATTAATGACGAAGCTCCCGCATTAAAACGAATGGTCAATGAAAAGTTTGGGGATTTCAACAGTGCATTTTATGCTCATGTGTTTGAGTTAATTCTTCGATTAAAAGGAAATTTTCTCTGGCCGGCAATGTGGGATGATTCCTTCGCTACTGATGATACGTTGAATCCAAAACTTGCTGATGAATACGGCATTGTAATAAGTACGTCTCATCACGAACCGATGATGAGAGCTTGGGCTGAATGGAAATGGGAAGGGAATAAACCGGGAACTTGGGATTATTCCAGAAACGCAGAAACTTTACGCAAGTTTTGGCGAAAAGGTATTCAGCGCACAAAGAATTATGAAAATATTGTCACGCTTGCAATGCGCGGCGACGGCGACGAACCTATGAGTGAAGGTGCAAACATTGATTTACTGCAGAATATTGTCAAAGACCAGAGAGAAATTATTGAAGAAGTGACCGGAAAGAAAGCGTCTGCTATTCCACAGGTATGGGCTCTTTATAAGGAAGTACAGGATTATTATGATAAAGGTATGAGGGTGCCTAACGATGTGACGATTTTAATGTGCGACGATAATTGGGGAAATATTCGAAAACTTCCACGGCTTACTGATCCGCCGCATCCGGGCGGATATGGAATTTATTATCACTTCGATTTTGTCGGAGGGCCGAGAAATTATAAATGGCTGAACACGACTCAGATCGAACGTGTCCGGGAACAAATGAATCTTGCGTACAAATATGGCGCTGATAGAATCTGGATCGTCAATGTCGGCGATATCAAACCCATGGAATTTCCGATATCTTTCTTCCTGGATTATGCCTGGGATCCGGAACAGCTATCGGCAAAAGATTTACCCGAATATTCACGACGTTGGGCAGAAGAACAATTTGGTTCTCAGTATTCAAAAGAGATTGCCGATATTCTAAATGCATATACGAAATTTAATTCACGCCGTAAACCGGAAATGTTGTCTCCTGCAACATATAGTTTAATAAATTTTAGGGAAGCAGAGACGGTTGTTGACGAATACTACGATATTGTAAAAAAAGCCCAGCAAATCAGTAATTCGCTCCCCGCAGAATATAATGATGCGTTTTACCAGCTTGTTCTCCATCAACCGACCGCGTGTGCAAACCTGAATGATCTCTATGTAACGGCAGGAAAGAATTATCTTTATGCAAAACAGGGACGGTCCGCAACTAATAGCCTCGCAAAAAAAGTGAGAGAATTATTCATAAAAGATAGTCTTATCACGCAGTACTATAACACTAAACTGGCCGGCGGCAAGTGGAACCATATGATGGACCAGACACACATCGGCTATACATATTGGCAGGAACCCCCAAAAAATGCAATGCCGGAAGTGAAGGAAATAAATATTCCGGTTAAAGCCGAAATGGGTGTTGCCGTTGAAGGTTCCGAAGAATGGTGGCCTAATCAAAGCAGTGAGGCGGTATTGCCGGAATTCGATGTGTATAATCAGCAAAAGTATTATATAGAAATTTTTAATCGGGGCAAAACACCTTTCGAGTACTTAATTCAAACGGATAAAGATTGGATTCAGATATATCCTGATAAAGGTATGATTGAGACGGAAAGGCGCTTATGGGTAGGCATAGATTGGAGGAGAGCGCCGTATGGAATTCATCGCGCTCCCATAACAATCAAAGGCCCCGGTAATATTGATGTACAAATTCAGATTGTTATAAACAATCCGGTTTCGCCAAAACGTTCAGAAATTGACGGTTTTGTTGAAAGTAACGGATTCGTTTCAATGAATGCAGAGAATTTTACGGCTGCTGTAAACACAAAAAAAATAGACTGGCTGATAATGCCCAATTTAGGACGTACAGGTTCCGCTGTTACTCCAATGCCTGTCACTGCGCAATCTCAAACGCCCGGGGGAGAAAGTCCGAGGCTGGAATACAAGGTGCTTCTCTTTTCAAAAGGTGAAGTTATTGTGAAAACATATTTTTCTCCGACACTGAACTTTCATAATACCAAGGGTTTACGCTATGCTGTTTCTTTCGATAATGAAAAACCGCAGATTGTGAATATTCATGAAAATGATACGATTCCAGAATGGACTTATCCGCGATGGTGGGAACAAGCAGTAGGCGAAAATATTATGATTAAAATTTCCAGTCATTCAATAAAAAAGCCGGGAGAACATATTTTAAAATACTGGATGGTTGATCCGGGTGTAGTACTGCAAAAGATCGTTGTTGAAACCGGCGATGTGAAACCAAGTTATTTTGGCCCGCCGGAAAGTTTTAATGGAGCAGCGAAAAGGAAGTGAGCTATGAATCGATCTATATTATTCGTTCTATTGTTTTCCGTAATTTCGTCTATATCTGCAGGTCAGGAAGTATATGAATTTGTTAATCCGATTTTAACTGGTTCCAATATAGTGGTGAAGATGAAATATATAAACGTTAATCATTCAAATATATTCCATTATTTTCAATTAAATTTTAGATATATGTAAATACTCCGGTAAATTACCGGAGTATTTTTTGCCGTATTTTTGGATATGTATTGAATTTTCGTGCATAGCATCGTATCTTAATAAACTTATGATAAATGTGCTTTATAATTAATTGAAAAACGGTCTATTTAGGGTCTAAAAATATGAGTGAATTGATAGAGAGAATAGGCATATGTGTTGAGCGGGGTAAGGTCAATAAAAATTCACCGTTTCCGAATGATATGAAAGGACTGGAAGGTTCTGATGAATTGACGCGCCAGGCGCTTGATACAGGCATAAGGCCCGATGAAATATTACAGGCCTGCAATACTGGAATGCAGAGAATCGGAGAGCGGTTCAGCAAGAACGAAGTATTTGTTCCCGAGCTCTTGATGGCTGCAAAAGCGATGCATGCTGTAATGGCGCATCTCAAACCATTTTTCAAATCGGGAAGCGTAAAAGCTAAAGGTAAGTTTGTTCTTGGAACGGTAGCCGGGGATTTACATGATATTGGCAAAAATCTTGTTGCAATGATTGTAGAAGGAAACGGCTGGGAGGTAATAGATTTAGGAGTGGATGTTAAATCGGCAAAATTTTTAGATGCAATTAAAACCCATCCCGGATGTGCGGTAGGCTTAAGTGCTTTGTTAACAACAACAATGGCGAACATGCTGAAAACCGTTCAAGAAATTAAGGCAAATTATCCGACAACAAGTATAATAGTCGGTGGTGCACCGTTGACGATGGATTCCGCAATAAAGATGGGTGCGGATGGATATTCGTCGGATCCGCAGGGTGCAGTTGCATTTCTTAGTAAGATCAGTACCATTGGATAGATAATGAAATCACTCCTTGAAACACTCAAGAATGGAAAAGTTCTTGTTTCAGATGGAGCATGGGGCACACTACTCCACAAGCGCGGACTGCAGATTGGAGAATGTCCTGAATTATGGAATATCACTCATCGCAGCGATGTAAGTGCGATTGCGAAAAGTTATATCGATGCCGGCGCCGATGTCATTCTTACTAATAGTTTTGGCGGCAGTCCTGCAAAATTAAGACACTATGGTCTGCAGGATCGTTGTACGGAATTGAATGAGGCCGCAGCTGATATTTCCAGATCTGCAGCGGGTCACGATTATTTTGTCCTTGGCTCTATGGGGCCTACAGGTGTTATTTTAATGATGGAAGAGGTCCCTGAAGATACGCTTTATAATGAATTCTGTCTTCAAGCCGAAGCACTTAAAAGAGGAGGCGTCGACGCCATTTGTATTGAAACCATGTCTGCCATTGATGAGGCATGCCTCGCTATCCGGGCAGCCCGCGAATCTACAGGCCTGGAAGTTGTTTGCACTTTTACCTTTGAGAAAACGGTTTCGGGAGAATATCGTACAATGATGGGTGTTTCACCTGCTGAGATGGTGAAGGCGGTAAAAGAAGCCGGTGCTTCGGTTATCGGTTCAAATTGCGGAAATGGGTTGGAACAAATGATTGACGTTGTTCGGGAAATCAGGAAGGTTGACCTGACCACGCCTGTCCTTATTCATGCTAATGCGGGAAAACCGGTATTAAGAGACGGCAAAACATGTTTTCTTGAAACTCCCGAAATGATGGCATCAAAAATTAAAGATTTAATAAAAAGCGGTGCTAATATTATCGGTGGATGCTGCGGTACAACACCCGAACATATTCGTGCATTAGCAAAAGTAGTAAAGGGATAGATATTGTTTATCCGGCAGCGGATATCTGCATCCTTGCGTTTAACCTCTCTTGGTTCTGCTTTTAACAAAAAAGAATATCGATAATCTATAAATAATGGAAATAAAAAATGACAGATCAACAGTGGGAACTGCTGAAAAAAGTAATTAAAGGTGATACCGTAAAACCTCTGCCAATCGGTTTTATCGTAGATTGTCCATGGCTGCCGAATTGGTACGGTATAAAAATATTAGATTATTTTTCAAACGACGAATTATGGCTGAATGCAAATTTAAAAGCGTTGAAAGATTTTCCGGATGTGATGTTTCTACCGGGATTCTGGTCTGAATTCGGGATGTGTACCGAGCCATCGGCATTCGGAGCACGCTGCACTTTCCCGGAAAATGAATTTCCACATGCACATCGGGTAATACAATCGGCAGATGATATCGATAATTTGCCGCAGCCTAACCCGAAAACAGACGGACTATTACCGTTTGTACTGAATCGGTTGAAACTGGCACAGCCTAAAATAGAAGCAGCCGGACATAAAATACGGTTCGCCGTTGCACGCGGGCCTTTGAATATAGCAAGCTACCTTATGGGCTCAACAGAATTTTTAACTACGATGATGATGCAGCCGGATAAAGCAGAAGCGCTGATGAAAAAAATTACAATCTATCTTAAAGACTGGATTGGTTTGCAAATGGAAACATTCCCTTCAATCGATGGCATCTTTCTGCTCGATGATATAATCGGTTTTATGGGAGAAGAGGAATTTCGTAATTTTGGTCTGCCATATTTTAAAGAACTATATAGCCCCAATGTCTCGGTAAAATTTTTGCATAATGATGCTCCCTGCAAAGTCTCAGCCCCAATTTTACCTGAGATCGGCATAAACCTGTTCAATATGGGATTTGATATCACACTGAACGAATTAAAACAATCGACACAGAATAAAGTCGCGCTGCTTGGTAACATCCCGCCTCGCGATGTCTTAGCAAGCGGGGATAATGCTAAAATAGCTGAAGTTGCCACACAGCTTGTGGACTCTGTAAAAGATAAAACTAAAGTAATCTTTTCTTGCGGAGGTGGAATGCCGCCTGGTGTTACTTCGGACGCAATTAAAACATTTATAAATGCAGTAAGAAAATAACAGCGGTATTTAAGATTCTGTTTGCACAATGATTTCAATAGCGAAATCCATTTTATTCTATAAAATGAAACTGAAAAGCGATTATTGCGTATAATAATATATCGGGTAAAAACCGAATTTATGTGTTTTTAGCTGAGATTATGAAGAGAAGATAAATTGCCGCGACCTTAGATCGTGAACTGTATAAATAAAATGGAACGGGCTAAAGCTATCAATAAACTTGAGTCACTAAAATTAATAATCGCCTATTATTTCTGTTATCATCCAATTCAAAATATAAAAAGGAATAAATATGAAAACAGCACAAAGCTGTAGATCATTCGTTGTCAAGGTAACAATTGTGTTGTCTGTTGTTTTCATCGGCCTGATAATAAATCAGGGACAGGCCAAAATGATCGGCGATTCACAAGTCTACACCACCTGAGTTTGCAATTGCCGGTTCACAAGTTTTAAAAATCAATTCTTCCATCACAGGTCAGGAATATGCTTTGCATATTCAGTTACCGCAGCATTACAGCGATACGAACCTGACATATCCGGTCGTTTATCTGCTGGATAGTCAGTGGGATTTCCAATTAATTACTGCTATCTACGGGGATCAATATTACGACGGATTTATGCCTAATGTAATAATAGTCGGTATTACCTGGGGCGGTGAAAATCCAAATTATGATAAACGCCGTGCTTTTGATCTAACACCGACAGATAACGGCCAGCCGACTCAATTCGGTAATGCCGAGAAATTTCTCTCGTTCATTAAAAAAGAAGCGATCCCTTTTATCGATTCAAAATACCGCACGAATAAAAACAACCGCACTTTGGCCGGACATTCATTTGGCGGATTATTTACGCTCTATGCTCTATTTACTGAAACTGAATTATTCAATTCGTATCTCCCAGGAAGCCCTGCCTGGTCATGGGATAAAGGTTCGTTGTACAAATATTTAGAGAAATTTTCGAAAATAAATTTATCGCATCCTGTCAAAGTATATGCGTTTATGGGAGAATATGAAGATGTTCCCGGATTTGAAAAATTGGCGGCATCAATACGTGACTGCAAAGTAAAAGGTCTGGACTTAGAAACTCAAATAGTTAAGGGATCCGGACATGCCGGAACAAAACCCGAAGGATATAACAGGGGATTGCAGCACGTGTTTAAACGTCCTTCCATAAAGGTCGATAAAAAAATATTAGAACAGTATGTCGGAGAATACGAGATCAATCCGCAAGTACATGTTAGAATGGAATTAGAAGGCAGTCAGCTTATTGGAATTGCTCCCGGCAGTCCGAGGATGCCGATCTATGCAGAAACGGAGAAAGACTTTTGCATCATAGGTTCATATTTCTTTATCCATTTTAAAAAGGATGATGCCGGAAAGGTAACAGGATTTCAAGTTGAAGAGTATAATAATGGATACTTTGCTAAGAAAATAAAATAAATAGTCCAATCTGCCCAATCCGGGTCTTGCCGGATGATCTTATTATAAATCATCCGGTTAAAATCATTGTCCACGTGAATCATACATCATAAATGTATCTGGATTGAAAATGAATATCAGATACAAAGTGAAGTATTATATCCGGTTCGTTTTCCATGATCTCATTCAGGCGATAAAATATGGAAAATAATGTTATACATTCAAAACGAGAAAAAATATGTTTGCGTCATTTATCGATATTTATATTATATTATCTAATGAAACTATTTTATAAAAATGCCATTCAAAAGAAAAGAATGTTGTATAGTGTACAGCGGTATTATCAAACGATATTAATCTCAATTTTACTGGTATCCTTTTCATTAACAGTGCCCTGTGCGGCACAGAATACCTCGGAAACGATAAAAAAACTTCATGCACTGGCCGGCGGCGTGCTTAAAGATGCGGCATTCCAATTCGTTGATTCAAATGCAGGTATACGTTATAAATCAACTGAAAATGTTCCGCAAAGGGTGAAATTGAGTCTTGTAAGCCCGTACAATGATTGGCGCTATTGGAACGGGGTGCTGAATATCGCAATGCTAAAGTTGAGTGATATACTGAACGAACCGGCATACTCCGGGTTTGCTGTAAAAAATATTGCTTTCTGTTTCGATAACTATCGATACTTTGAGAAAAAATATAGAGGAGAAGATAAATGGAGTTATCCATTCGGGCAATATTTTATTATGAACGAACTTGACGATTGCGGTGCAATAGGAGCAAGTGTAATCGAAGTATATCGTCTTAATAAGCAAGATCGATATAAGATTTATATTGATAAGGCTGCGAAACATATTCTTACCGGACAGAGTCGATTGAATGACGGTACTCTCGTTCGTTCCTTTCCTCAGAAATGGACACTCTGGGCGGATGATCTTTATATGGGACTTTCATTCCTTACACGTATGGGTGAATTGACAAACGATGCTAAATATTTCGATGATGCTGCTAGACAGGTGGTCAATTACCATAAATATCTTTTTGATGAAGAAGCCGGACTGATGCATCACTGCTGGTATTCAGTGCCAAATAAGCAGTCTGCCGCTTTCTGGGGGCGGGCAAACGGGTGGGCAGTAGTTGCCCAGGTCGATTTGCTTGACCGGTTGCCTCAAAATCATCCTCTTCGCGATACGCTGCTGGCATTATTGAAAAAACACATTGCAGGTATTTCTCGTTATCAGAGCGCCAACGGCCTGTGGCATCAATTGCTCGATAAACCTGATTCGTATCTTGAAACATCCTGCAGTGCTATGTTTACTTATGCTATTGCGAGGGCGGTCAATGCAGGATATATCGAGCCGCATTCCTATTCAAAAGCTGAAAGGGGATGGAAAGGAATAATGTCCAAAATCGATGCAGAGGGAAAAGTAGAAGGTATCTGTGCAGGAACAGTTGTCAGTGAAGACTTAAACTATTATTACCAACGCCCAACACCCTTGAATGATATTCATGGTGTGGCAACAGTAATGCTGGCTGGCACGGAAATATTACAATTATCAAAAAGAGTGACATGTAAAAGTTGCCATTAAAAATATAGTCCTAATATAAAAAACATGAGAACGTTTGATTATTCTGAAACACTTAAAATTGTATTATTGGAATAATAATCTATTTTCATAAAGGTGACGAAGAACACAGGAATATTTTGATAAAAGGAACATACTCAAAATTAAAAAGATATGCAAAGTATCTTTTCTTAAGAGTGGATTTGTTTAATTTGTATGGTTTAAAGGAAAAAAATATTACATTAAATGTAATAACAGCTTCTAAGTGTGGATTTTTATTTATATAGGTGTTGTTTTTCTTTAAAGGAATTATTCACTTGTCATAATTGTATAGAAAGGTGCGGTTGTTGTATTCATCCGTGAAAAACTATGAAAAAATTCTTGGGAAAATATTTTAAAATCTGTCCTAAAACAGAACGTATTGTAGGATTTAAATCATTAAGCGGATTATCAAAATTCTTTTTGCCGTTTATCGGCTTAGCTGCAATGATATGGATACTTATTCGAGTATTGCCTAAACCGAGCCGTTTAAGTTATCCATGTGTCAGAACTGCTATGCCTATTGCTTCGGGATTTATAGGTTACCTGGCAATGCTGGCATTATCTGCTGTGGCTTTTTTTAGATCTAAAAAACCCTTACGCTATTATCCGGTATTTTTTCTTGGTGCTTTTGCGGTATTTGGAATAAGCGGCTTTTATCTTATTCGATACTAATATTCTTCAAAAGGATATTCAGTTAACCGTCGATGCGGCGGTGAATCCGAATGAACCTATCGGAGTAGCAAAAGGAATATTTCCGGGCAGAGTTGTATGGGTTCATAATCCGAATGCAGTCAATCAAAACTGCAATCCAAGTTTACTTAATCATGCCTGGTGGACGGCTGAAAATAATAATCAATCGACAATTGATAGCATGGTTTCAGCAGCGATTGAGAGCCTGACCGGTCAAAAAAGCGACAGTGCTGCATGGCAGGCAATATTCCAATATCATAATGCAACAAGAGGAAAGGCGACTGCTCAATTATGTCCCAGGAGAAAAAATATTTATCAAGATAAATGATGTGCAGCGGTTGGGGCGGAAATTTCAATACAACTGATTTGTCAAAAGTAAACGGAAACTCGGTATGGTATGTCCGAAACATCTCCGGCAATGGTGCTCTCAGTGTTACACCAGCTTGTTGATATCGTTCATGTTACGCAAAGCGATATTTACGTTGGTGATCCGATAAGAAATATTTATAAGGAATGGTATGAGCAATGGCATCCTAAATATCCTGACGTTCATTATTTAGGATTACGATAATTATACAAGCTTGGCAGAGAGCAGGTGCAGCGAAGTCAAGTGCACTGCAAAAATTCATTATTCTGACCGGGGAACTATTTTACGTCCGAATGTTATGCTATCCACTGGACTCCTACTGATACAACTCCAAATATGGTATGATTCACTTTATACCATTTTTGAAGATGCTGAATATATGATCAATATTCCTCAATTAAAAGGGCATATGCGGGCAGGAATAACAATGTTTGCCAAAGAATCATTTTGGCTCTCAATACGCGCGGAGATGCAATACATCTTCATAATGGATTGCCATGTCCGATGCGAAATGGAAAATGATACATCGCGTGCCGGATATGGATTATACAGAGTCCAGGTAGATTTAATGACACAATCTCTTCTTCAGAAAGAAAAATCTTATTTTCTTAATGGATGCATTATGGGGTACCGATTATGAGCAGGACAAGCCGCTCAAATGGCAGATGGCTCCATTCAATAATACGTATTCGTCATCTGTCTTTGCTTCTTTCGATAACGTTGCTATTGAATCTGTTGGTTATGACTTTTTACGATCGGAATTCACAATTGCACACGCGCACAAGCGAATTAGGACAATAGATGCATTCGTACAAATGCGAGGTGTCGATGATTATCTTCCATCAGGCAGCCGATTCAACAAACTGGCCGGCCGGTATTAAATATGATCCGGATAGCACGGGTGTCCATATTTATAGCCTTGGTGTTCATGAGCATTGGAATAATGCCACAGATAAAAAATATTCCAGAAATCTTGGAACCGGTACAGGTATTGAATTAATAGAGATTGAACCGGCAACTACCAGTGTTGCAAGTAATGAATAATACTCCGGAATATTTTCAGATTTATCAAAACTATCCCAATCCATTCAATCCTAGCACAACGATTGCATATTCATTGCCTGCAAGATCCTCGGTTCGCGTGACGATATTTGATATTCAAGGACGTCAAATAAAATCATTTACCTTTAGCACACAATCGGCAGGAACTCAGAGAGTTGTATGGAATGGAAAAAATAATCAGGATATCCCTGTATCCAGCGGAGTCTACTTCTATAAAGTAAGTGCATCGTCGTTTGGGGATGGAAAGACATATACAAAATCGTCAAAAATGCTGATGTTGAAATAATATCACAGAAGCTGCCTCTATAAGTTTTACATTTGATATTTCAATTCTCATATAGATTCTTCTCCCGGGTTTATCGGGAGAAGAATCTTGGAGAAGGCAGCTGGTTGATGGAGAATAAAATTCATCGATAAGCAAACCAAATCAGAAGAGTTCGTCCGACAGAATATTTTAAACCCCGTCTAAATTATCTCAGTATCCTTTATAATCAATAAACTTATTTTCCCGTATTTTGTTCATGAAAGAACTGCAGCATTCTGTTGTGTTAATGAATATTTACGGACAGGAGAACTATTTATTTTCTTTTGACTTAAAATACAAAATAGGGAAGATAATCAGGTTTAAAGAAAGAACTATAAAAAAGACGGAATAGAACCGTAAATCATCGATAGAATTACAGCAAGCACAGAATCCGGAACGGACACTAAGGAATGGCAAGAAGTTATTTCATCAAGACCATTTTCTTAATCATTTCATTGTTTCCTGTGCTTAGTTTATAGAAATAAACACCGCTCGATAAACCGGAAGCATTGAAATTAACTTTATATGTATTTGCAGCCTGATAACCGTTTACCAGAGTAGCAACTTCCTGACCCAGCATGTTATAGACTTTTAATGTGACATTTCCAGCCTTTGTAATTGTATAGCTGATATCAGTGCTTGGGTTAAACGGATTCGGATAATTTTGCTGCAACTGGAATCCCTGGGGATGTTCTGTAGCGGCAACACCAACGTCAGGGCCACCGTCGTTATCCACTATATTCTGAATGTTAGCGTATTCTGCAGCTCTTTGAGCTTTCCACGCTGCTAATTGAGTTGGGAACCAGCCTAAGTCGCCAACAGGGAATCCACCCAATCCTGCAGTCAACAAATCAGTATCGGTATATGAAAGATCGATAGGAATCGGCCAATCAGCATGAATGTAATTTGCAGTCTTCTGGATTATTCGCGTTGACGCCATGATGGCAATGGAGTCTCCCAGCCCGAGTCACCGCTCGTGTCAACTGTTGCTATTGAAAATGCTTTAAGCTTTGCAAGCTGAGTTGTAAACAAAACATCCGTTTTCTTAAAAGCAGGTAATTTACTAATCCAAGTACCATTCGTAAGTTTAGGATAATCTGTATTATCGGCAAATAAGTTCGCAGTTCTTGTGTTCATGGTAATCATCTGGGAGACCCATTCTGTACTGCCATTTACTTGGTTAGTATTTAATGTTGAAACGATATTGGAAAGAGATGTATCCCAATACGTTAGGTTCTTATCAACATACACACCATGTGTTCCGACATTTGCCGTAAAAGTGGAATCTACGCGTAGATTAACAAAACCCATTGGCAAGCGTCATGCATCAACTTCACCCGTACTCAGCTTTTGAAAAGACAGGGCAAAAAGCTTGCAGCTGGCAGTTGACATAGATATTATTCGTTATGCTGAGATTCGTCTGATGTCCGTTATTCATAATAACAGAACCTGAACAATCAATAAAGTTATTGTGATTGAAAATAGCTCTGTTAATTGTGTATCCCTGTCTGAATTTGTACAAAGTTACCCTGGGTATTCACGTGTGTGCAGTTTTCAACTAAAAGTGTATCCTGCTGAAATGCCGAACCACTGTTGAAGTCCACAACACCGCCATTTACGACGGCATGAATGTCCATTCAAATTTACAAAGTAATCATTTGTAAATTTTATAGACCGACATTGCCGGAGGACCTCCAACCCAACACCACCAGGTATGTTCCATAATGCAGTTATCTACTTGAAGTTTCATACTGGGTCCACTAAAATTAAAGAAGGCCCATCCGCCGCGGTTGCCGTAAGAATTACCTATTTCAAGATCGATGTTCTTAACAAGCAGGTCTTTATTGCATTCATACCTCCAGAGGTGGCAATCCCTCCACTTAAACCACAAATAATCGGTGGTTGCATTGTACCTTTTTTTATGTTTTGTTCCGGTCCCATAATAATGGTTTTATAGTTTTTGGAAGATGCGGGATTTTGTTGGCACGAATAAATTCCCCCGGCTTTCAGAAAATATACACGGGTTGCGGGAGCAAGGCTGTCTGATCTCATGAGATTCGGCAGCGTATTACCACCGCCAAAATCAGCCTCATCTTTTACAAAAAGAGTATCGCCGCTTACTTTCGAGACATACTGCGGATCATGTCAGCAAACGCAGACGATATAAGAAGGACAACCATGCAAAAAAGCAATATGATACTTTTCATTTGGAACCTCCATAAATCAGTTGTTACTGCTTATCTGTAATCTTCCATCTTAAATATGACACTAATGTACCATTATTACAAGAAATTATTTCATCAAGACCATTTTCTTAGTCATTTCATTGCTTCCTGTGCTTAGTTTATAGAAATAAACGCCGCTCGATAAACCGGAAGCATTGAAATTAACTTTATATGTATTTGCAGCCTGATAACCGTTTACCAGAGTAGCAACTTCCTGACCCAGCATGTTATAGACTTTCAATGTAACATTTCCAGCCTTTGTAATTGTATAGCTGATATCAGTGCTTGGGTTAAACGGATTCGGATAATTTTGCTGCAACTGGAATCCCTGGGGAACTTCTGGTGAAGCAGCAACACCAGTACCATATGGTCCTCCTGTATCCAAGACTTTCTGAATGTTAGTCATTTCAGTAGCTCTTTGAGCTTTCCACGACTCATATTGAGTTGGGAACCAGCCTAAGTCACCAACAGGGAATCCACCCAATCCTGCAGTCAACAAATCAGTATCGGTATATGAAAGATCGATAGGAATCGGCCAATCAGCATGAATGAAATTTGAAGTCTTCGGGATTACCCGGTTGACGCCATGATGGCATTGGAGTCTCGTAGCCTGTGTCAACTGTTGCTATTGAAAAGGCTTTAAGCTTTGCAAGCTGAGTTGTAAACAAAACATCCGTTTTCTTAAAAGCAGGTAATTTATTAATCCAAGTACCATTAGTAAGTTTAGGATAATGTCGTCTTATTGGCAAATAAGTCCGCAGTTCTTGTGTTCATGGTAATCATCTGAGAGACCCATTCTGTACTGCCATTTACTTGGTTAGCATTTAATGTTGAAACGATATTGGAAAGAGACGTATCCCAATACGTGAGGTTCCTATCAACATACACACCATGGGTTCCGACGTTTGCCGTAAAAGTGGAATCTACGCGTAAATTAACAAGACCCATTTCCGAGGTGTCTGCGATCAGGACTTCACCTGCATCAGCCTCCAAAAGGAAGGGCAAAAGGCTTGCAGCTGGCAGTTGACGTAGATATTATTCGTTATGCTGAGATTCGTCTGATCTCCATTATTCATAATAACATCACCCGCACAATCAATAAAGTTATTATGATTGAAAATAGCTCTGTTAATCGTGTATCCATCCCTGAATCTGTACAAAATACCCTGTGTATTCACGTGTGTGCAGTTTTCAACTAAAAGAGTATCCTGCTGAAATGCCGAACCACTATTGAAGTCCACAACACCGCCATTTACGACGGCATGAATGTCCATTCAAATTTACAAAGTAATCATTTGTAAATTTGATGACCGACATTGCCGGAGGACCTCCAACCCAACACCACCAGGTATGTTCCATAATGCAGTTATCTACTTGCAAGTCTCATATTGGGTCCGCTAAAATTAAAGAAGGCCCATCCGCCGGGGTTGCCGCTAGAATTACCTATTTCAAGATCGATGTTCTTAACAAGCAGGTCTTTATTGACATTCATACCTCCAGAGCCGCTAATCTCTGCGTGGTACGAACCTGAAATAATCGGCGGTGGCATTGTAGGCGAGCCTGTTTTTAGGTTTTGTTCCGGTCCCATAATAATGGTTCTATATTTTTGGGAACTTGCCGGGTTATTTATGCACGAATAAATTCCCCCGGCTTTCAGAAAATATACACGGGTTGCGGGAGCAAGGCTGTCTGATCTCATTAGATAAGTCAGAGTATTATCGACCACCATATTCAGCATCATCTTTTACAAAAAGAGTATCGCCGCTTACTCTCGAGACATACTGCGGATCATAATCAGCAAACGCCGACGATATAAGAAGGACAACCATGCTGAAAAGTAATATGATACTTTTCATTTGGAACCTCCATAAAGAAGTTGTTATTAGAAGCCATCTGCAAAATATATTCGTTGTTTATCTATAATTTATTAATTCATCTCTTTGTGTCATAGTATGAAAAATATTTGTTTCATCTAAACATAAGCTCAAACCAATAATAGGTAAATTTTGTTTAAGCTTAAAATCCCTTTTATATATTTAATCACTGCTGTCCAAAATACTGTGAGTAATACTCAAAAGGTTTTTAAAATAAAACAAATTAGGCAATATTTTAGCTTTGAGCAGTAATAAGCCCCTATATGAAATAATTAGATTTATCTATACTGTCAAATATGCATTATGCTGAACGTCATTTCTTTTGTCTTGTCCAAAGGACTCCTTCGGAGACACAAAAGAAATGACAAAAGAAAAAGTCAAGACTGACGAAAAATATGGACTCGGAGAGATAATGCAGACTCACGCGAATGCGTGTGACAATTTTAGGCCTCCGGCTGTTCGCCTTGTTTTACTTCCATATTTTTCGTAGGTCAATTAATTAAAGCACTTATTTAATAAGTATGATATTTAACCCAAATATTGCAGTAGATCAATGATGACATGAATAACTCTTTTTAATCAATGGATTTATAGAATTCCGAAGAAATCGATTTTCTAATTTATTGCCGCTGCCTAAACAGGCAGCTTCTTCTTTTTATAAGATATGTATAAATATATTGACGTCACAATAACAAGTTATCTGATTACAGAAATCACTGCAAGTTATGAATTATTTTGTCACTCTCACACTTGACTGAGCGTGTCCAAGGGCGCGCAGGATTCTAATATTCTAGATTCCTGCCGACTTTGTCGGGACGGGAATGACGAGGCAAGCGTCAGAGTAGGGGACCTAATAAAGAGACAAATATTATTTCAACAATATTAGTTTCTTGACTTGTTTAAATATCCCTGCGCTTATTGAGTAGAAATACACACCGCTGGAAAGATTCGCTCCATTAAAGTTCACCGAATAATTACCCGCACTTATTTCTTCGTTGACAAGCGTTTTGACTTCTCTTCCAAGAATATCAAATACTTTCAGCGATACAAATGTTCTCGTTGGAACACTGTAATTTATTATTGTTGTTGGATTGAAGGGATTTGGATAATTCTGACTTATATAAAAATCTCTTGGCGTGCCTTTAGATTTTGTTACGTCCGTAGAGGAAAGGTTGCTGTAATAAGGAAAAATCTTAAAACCTCTAACGCCAGACTCGAACCTTTCAAGAAACGCATTTCCGTAGTGATCATACAATAAAATACCACCCGGCTGGAAATCACCGAACCCAGAGGACCAGCCTGTAACGCACGAATCTAAATTATTGTCCGAGTTGTAAGAAAAAATATATGGATAATGCCCGTATAAGGTTCCGTCATAGTAAGCATAAGAAGAATCAATTATTGAAAAGATTTTGCCAGAGCCGTCATAGGTGAATACTACTTTCTCATAAAATAAAGAATCTACTGTTCCACTATTCCAAATATCAAGCAGTTCGCGGCCTGAGCCATCATATTCAAAACGATGCACTTGAAGCGTATCTATTATACTCAGATTTATAACATCACCGATAGTGCAGATCGCATTACCATTGGAATCATATTTGTAGAAATATCCCTTTCCATATAGTGGATCTAGTCTTGATTTTAGCCTGTCAAGCGAGTCGTATTCCATAATTGACGAGTCGACCGCACTAGGACCATGACCATTTGTATAACCCCAGTAAAAGAGTGTCGGATTTCCTGATGAGTTGTATTGATATTTTGTGTAACTGACGGTGTCGCCATTTTCTTCAACATTAATAAAAGAAACGATCCTGTTATTAATGTCGTATGAATATGTACGGCTGCCCACATTCCGCAAAACTGAATCGACATAATGCATACTTTGCAGGGACAGCAATCCTTTTTCATTATATGAATTATCAGAAAATGTCTGATAATACTTAGTGACAGGGCGGTGGGAACTGTCAATAGATTGGAGGACGACCACCCCCAGGTCGTCTTCCCAGATCAATTGGCCGCTGCTGTTATACTTGAAATGAAAGGTATTGAAGCGAGAATAACCAGGAGAGTAATTACAAAAAACACTATCCAGAACAAATCCATTCTGTATTTCAATGGGAATATAGTTGTTGCGAAAATTGACTGCTTTGGCCAATTGCGATGGTTGTGCCAGCGATGTGACAATACTAGTAATGACGAAAGCAATAATCACAAAAACCGAGTAAAAGTTACTTTTCACGGTAACCTTCCTTTGTAGAAGATGAATTCATTTTAAAGCACTTACTATTTGTCGCTTTAAAGTATTTGCTTCGGGATAATTTGGTTTTACCAATAAACATTTTTGAATCATGGCTAAAGCTGCTTTAAAATCTTTCTGTTTGGAAATAAGCCAATGCAAGGTTGTATGACACTGATCGGATCTTTGGGGTTGAAATTATATGCTTCTGTTAATTGCTTAACTGCATCATCATACTTGCCTCTATACAGTTGTATTATTCCAAGTCTCTTCGAAGTATAATCCGATATATCTATTTTGTTTTTATGATAGAAATACGTAATAAGAGTATTAAAATCCTTAAGAGCAGGATACTGATAAAGCAAAATATTTATATGTTTTAAATAATTTTTAATATCATCTCTTTTCAAATACGTTGCAGCGGCAAGTAAATGTGCATCGGTCCAGGATATTATTCCTTCTATTTTGTACATTGCGATAGAATCGATTAAATCCTTGGGCTGAAGTAAATCGACAAAATCCTTTTCGCTGAAAATCCGACATTACTTTGCTGTTTTTTACGTATGGCCAATTCGTTTTCAATATCGTAATACCATCATTACCCATAATTGAATCGAGTTTTGTAAACATAAAATTAACACGTGTTAAGACTATCCTGCTCGCCAAACGGAATTGCAGCGTTTTCTGTTTTAGGAAGATATCCCTCTTTTTCCATACAATCATAAAAAGCTTTTCCCATAAGTTGATAACCTTTTACATTCGGATGCAGATGATCAACCATTAAATTGTCCCCTACGATTCCTCCCGGACTTGCGGAATCAAATATTGAGTCTATTGGAACAGTTGATACATGAAATTCTTTTCCTAAATCGTCGATAACCGTATTCATTTTTTTTGGCGCCCTGAACCTAAGTGCGTCCAGATCCTTTGCCAGTTTGAAAAGGGAATCAGCTTTTGTAAAATGATTATTTTTAAACTCATTTTCCGCCTCTTCATAAACTTGATCTGCGGTTTGGTAGCCCGGTGTACTAACCGAAATAAACGGTTTCTGATCTTTTAAATTGCTGACCAGCCTGCCTAATATGACCGGCACTCCTTTATCTTTAATCGACTTTAAGATATCGGTCATGTTCTCCTTAAATTGTTCAATACCTTCATCGAACAATTTAGAATTCAAAAGAATGTATTTGTCTTTTGCCATGTTGGACATCATGGTACCTGAAGGCGTCTTATTTCCGGATGAGAACAACGACGAATACCCAATGCATTGAATTGCGTACAACTGCGTTATCCTGAAGTCATTCAAATACATCATGAATCTGATTAGAGTTCGGGAAGAGCCAAATGATTGAACGGAACCGACACCCAATGCACCATAATATTCATTATGTCCGGTATAGATTAAAATTAAATCAGGCTTTTGATCCAGTACGCCCGGTAAAAGATCTAACAACGTGTACGAGCTTATCGCGGTCATACCTAAATTGATAACCTCGATTGACGTATTGGGATAGACCAATTCTAACCTTCTCCGTATATAACGGGAGAACGATCCCATCGGGCTGTAAGGAAAACCTTCCGCACTGCTTTCACCTAAGACAAAAATTCTGAAGGCATTTGCTTTTTTGTGGATGTCAAATTCATCTTCACTTGCCGTAGGATTAAAGTCGCCGCTGCTAAAATATTTTTTTCCGATGTTCGAATTTATTGACATATTTACCTTCCCCGACATCTACCCATTGATCAAAATTATTACCATAATCTATTATCCTTAAGAATATCTCTAGAATAACCAAAAATATTACTGGAAGTAAAACCGATACTACATAAAACCATTTAGGCGTTTTCTTTCCTGGAAGCCTCAATAATATTTTTTACTTCAGAACGTGGAAGATTATATTTCTTGGAAAGTTGATTTATGGAAAGATGATCTTTATCGGTTAAAAGTTGCTCTTTTATTTCTTTGGATATTTTCATACTAGCTCTGTTTACTGATAATAGAACCTGAAGTCAAGAATATAAAAATGATTAAATACATGCTTAATCCGACAAAAAAGCTTGAAGTAAAACCAAAAGTCATGGATAGGATAACTGCCGATACCGAACCGAGAACGGTAAAAATCCCATTCACTCCATACATCCATGGTATGTATTTTACCAAATTGTTTTGCTTTAACATTTGTATCCCGGTAGGGAAAGGAATACCAAGTAAAAAACCGAACGGTGACAGTAAAACAAAACAAACAATCGCTCGAATAACTAAACCATAAGCCAGCAATTCATTGAGAATTAAGGGATGTACAACAAACAGGAGCACACCGGTAATTACTATTAAACCCGAAATATGTTTTAAACGTTTCACAACGTCCTGTGAATATATTTTTCCCCGAAGAAACTTCCTGCTCCCATTCCGACCAACAGCGAGCCAAGCAAAATGGATAAAGCAATCGCGGCGAGCCAAGATAAAGAATGAATTTTTGGAATAGCGATATTTCCAAAATCATAAATCCGATGCCAATGCAAATGAAAATAAAGAGAGGAAGTAAATCCTTTCCTTTCTCTTTGTCTTTTTTATTTTTTTTCAATTTTGATTTTATCTTCCTGAAAGGGACTATGACCGACAACAAGGCAACCACCGATGTTGCTATTAGAAGGTTCACAAGGTCACCGGGCATACCTTTATCTACTTTATAAAAAAATGGGCTGTCATCGCGAACGGGAGATATATCAGAGCTATTTCTTGCTATTAATTCTTCGAGAGGGATTTGCTCATCTTTAATATATTGTAACAGAACATTTTCAATTCCATTGTTCAACTAGGATTATTGAGAAACGGGAGATATGTTACCCGGGGAAAATCGGCAGGTAAAGACTTCTGCAGCTTTTACAATAGCTTTTATTTCATCAACCGTATAAGCAGATTTTTTAATTACAATTGTTGGAGCATAGTCGCTTCCCAAAATTAAAAAGTGGTTAACGGCATCGGAATTATCAATCCCGTTTTCTTTAAAAGCATATAAAGTCGTAACAATAAGTCTAACAAGTTCCCATCTATTGTGTAAAGTAAAAATTAGCTGACCGTTTTGAGTTAAATTATTTAAGTAATCCTTTATCGCTTCCACTGTTAGAAGATAATTCTCATTGGAAGCAAGCCCGTCAATATTCTGCAGCTGTTTGGTTGAAGGAAGGGCCAGGACAATGATATTGTATTGCTGCTTGGTGCTCTTTATGAAATGGCGGCCTTCAGCCACTTCGATTTTCACATTTGGAAAATTTGTATAAATACCTCCGTTAAAGTCGCTATATTTTTTTACTATCTCTACAAAATCCGGGTTTACCTCCACACCGGTAATCTTTTGAACACCTCCAAGAATTCCTGCAAGAATTTCTCCGCCGCCGCCAGGACCTATAACCAGCATATTTTCCCTTTCTTCTTTAGTCAGGAAAAGAAAAGGAATTGTCGTTGAACGGTGGAGCAAAATCTTATTAAGAAGTGTATCATGGTGTGCAATGTTCCCATTGAACTTGTACATTTGGGACCCTGCCGCGCCGTCGATGAAAAGATTTTTAACAATATTTTGGTTGTTATATTCGACTAAATCCGATCTTCCATTTATGCTCCACCTGCTATCGATGATAGTGGGATTTATATTTGGATCGTCATAGGTATAATAAATGTCCTTTTCAGGAAAGTTTCCAATCGGAATTTTTCCTAATAACTCCCTTTTCCCAAAAACTGTCAACACAATAGCTAAACTGATAAGAGCTAGATACAGCAAAGTTTGTTTTTTCTTTTCAACATTCAAATAATTAATTGATGAAATAAATAGAACAAGAGCCAAAAATAGAACGGCATTTGCAGCATTGAATAAATTGAAAACGTAAATTGATAAGACAGACCCTAATGCTGCGCCAATGAGATCCGAAGCATAAATTCTAAAACCGGCACTTGCATAATTGCTGAAAAACTCAGCGTATACGATTCCAGCAAAAAAGAAGGGGATAAAAAGAAAGAAAAAATAAATGTACGGGTTAGTTATGGATAAGATAATTTCCAGTACGATAAAAACAATAAGTGAAATGCCTGAAAGGAAGATGAACTTGCTGAATATTCGGGGACTTTTGGTTGATCCATCTTCGGGTTTTATTTTGTAATATGAATAAATTCCACCGCTTCCCAGGCCCAAAATGGCCAGAGACAAAATTATAAAAGCATAATTTTGAACAAATATTAGGGAAGAAATTCTTGTGGATATTATTTCAAAGCAAATAACAACTGCTGAGACTACAAGAATACTGAAATTTAAGCCTTTAGCATTATTCATCTCTATTTGGACACTATTGCTTTGGATAGAACATCTTCAAATATTTCCACACTGTATTTTTTCTTTAACCCTGCATCGACCTCATCCGCAATTTTTTGGCGGTAGTAATTTTTAAACTCTTCTTCTATTCTTTCGCCTTTAACTTCGTCATACGTAAGCTGTTTTTCCGGTTCGATCTTAAAACATTTTATAACAGCAAACTGTTTACCTTTTGTAGAATCGTCATATTCAACCGGTCCGGCGGATTCGTTTAAGCTTAAGTTAATGGCCGCCTTTGCCAGATAGTCTCCGCCTTCAGTCCTATACGCTTTAAGCCGGCCATCGCGTTCACGGATAAACATTTTAACCAAGCCAGGAATGTGAAACCTTTTCAAAGGGTGTTCCTTTTCTAATTTCATTTATGTCTGCAGCAGCCTTTGCACTGTCCGAATAGACTCTTGCGTAAATAAAGACTTTCTTTAACTGATAAAATATTGGGTCTTTATGATCTTCATAAAATCTACCGAGTGCTTCCGGTGTTGTTTGTGGTATTCTCGCTTCAATAACTGCCTGGTTGAATAAATATAGAAGCCTGTCTGCTATGATGCGGTTTTGCGTGTAAGGATTTATTAATTTTTTGTCAAGACCATTTTTTATTGCCGCCATAATAACATTATTATCATAGACAGCATCTAAAATAAATTTTTTAACATTTATTGAGTCTAAATACGTGTCGGGATTCAGAAATATAACTTCTTCCAACAACCGAAAATATTCTTTTAAATCGACTTTAACATTATTGTATGAAAGTATTTCAAAATTATTACCATTTCGGATTGCATTGTTCATGGTATCTTTATAAGCACCTCCGTAAAACTTTTCGTTTCCTGACGACCATTTTATAAGTTGATCTAATCCGCTTTGATTCCACTTTACCGATCGTTTATCAACGCGTCCAAGTCTAAAGTCATCGTAGGCTTTATTGGATGCCGCATTATATCCTTTTTTTAGCTGTGCTATTATTTCGTCTTTCATTTTTTCAAACGGCTGCAGCTTTATTTGTTTTATATCCAAAACTTTTATTATGTGAAAACCATCCGCAGATTCAATTACCCGGGTAAATCCTTTTTTAAGGCCAAAAATGACATTCGCAACAGGATCAATCATAGATTCAGACCAAGTTACCTCTTTTTTATCAACTTGCTTAATATTCTTTAACGAATGAGATCTTATAAGATCCTTTATATTATTATTTTTACTAAGACCTGCTTCTATTTCTAAGGCTATTATTCTTAGTGAATCAAGTTCCTCTTTTTTCGGATGCTCAGGCAATTTGCAACGTTAAATCGTTACAAATAATTTTTTTATCCATCTCTTTATACGCTTTGGCTGCCGTCTTTTCATTAGCATACTTTTCCACAAAATTTTTATCAAAGAAAGTATTCATTAATTCATTATTAATAATACGACGTACGTTCCTCATCAAATCTTGATTCTCATTTAATTTTCTATCAAAAAAATCAAAAACTCTCAGCCGATTGGTTGTCAATTCTTTTAATGCATTCCTGTAAATATCAGACTTGTCACGGAACCTGCGCTGGTACTTCCAGTCTGTTATATATTGCCGCAGGTCCTTAAGAGTTACCAAAAAGTTTTTATCCAATCTCGCTACGACACTATCTTCAATGGTTTTTGGTTTATCTTGAGCACGACCCACAAATACAGAAAATAATATGATAAAAAGAAGATACTTTATTGATTTCATTAATAGCTCCATTTGTAAATCACTCATAATCTGTGATAAAAATTAAATTTGTTGAAATAATGAGAAAACAAGATCTCGTTAGGTAAATATAGAATCTTTTGGCAGGTAAAGGTAAAATTAGTTACACTGGCAAATTTTTTGATAAGAAAAATACAATTTTTAACGGATCGTTCGATGACTATCAGACGTAACGTGGATATATCGAGTGTAACAAGTGCCAAAGATAAAAAGAAAACAATTTCTTCAGCACGAGAAATTATACTTGAATTCTATTATCGTCAGCGTGTCATAATATTATTTCCCGATGTTTCTTAAAGAAGTCGAATATCGATTTAACCACTGTTGAATACCTGTTGAGGATCTTCACCAAAATTAATTCCAGCTACATCTCTACCTAATTACCTTGGTTTATTTTATAAGAATATAAAAATAAAATTCGTTCCTTTCTCATTAGATTAAAAACCCCGGATAAACCGGGGTTTTTGATTGTAACATGTATTAAGAAATGGCAAGAAGTTATTTCATCAAGACCATTTTCTTAATCATTTCATTGCTTCCTGAGCTTAGTTTATATAAGTAAACACCGCTCGACAAACTGGAGGCATTGAAATTAACTTTATATGTATTTGCAGCCTGATAACCGTTTACCAGAGTAGCAACATCTTGACCCAGCATGTTATAGACTTTCAATGTAACATTTCCAGCCTTTGCAATTGTATAGCTGATTTCAGTGCTTGGGTTAAACGGATTCGGATAGTTCTGCTGCAACTGGAACCCATTGGGAAGCCTGTTGTAGTAGTAACACCAGTACCACTATAGACGCCAGTGTTCACGGCAGTCTGAATGCGATCCATTTCAGTAGATCTTTGAGCTTTCCACGATGCATATTGAGTCGGGAACCAGCCTAAGTCGCCTAAGGGGAACCCACCCAATCCTGCAGTCTAACAAATCAGCATCGGTATAGGAAAGATCGATAGGAAAGGGAAAATCAGCATAAACGAAATTTGAACCTTCCGGATTACTTGCTTGACGCCATGATGGCAATGGAGTTCCATAGCTCGTGTCAACTGTTGCCATTGAAAAGGCTTTTAATGTTGCAAGCTGAGTTGTAAACAAAACATCCGTCTTCGCTAAAAGCAGGTAATTTATTAATCCATGTACCATTCACAAGGTTAGGATATGTCGCATCATCGGCAAATAAAGCCAAAGTTCTTGTGTTCATCGACAATCATCTGGGAGACCCAATCTGTATGATTATCTACAGAGTTAGCATTCAATGTTGAAACGATATCGGAAAGAGATGGATCCCAATACGCGAGGTTCTTGTCAACATAAACGCCATGTGTTCCGACATTTGCCGTGAAAGTGGAATCTACACGCAGATTAACAAGGCCCATTGGTAATCCGTCAGGATCAACTTCACCTGCATCAGAAGTTGAAAGAACAGGGCAAAAAGCTTGTAACTGGCAGTTAACATAGATATTATTCGTTATGCTGAGATTCGTCTGATCTCCATTACTCATAATAACATCTCTCGAACAATTAATAAAGTTATTATGATTGAAAATTGCTCTGTTAACCGTGTATCCAGGTCTGAATTTGTATATAATACCCTGGTATTCACGTGTGTGCAGTTTTCAACTAAAAGAGTATCCTGCTGATTATGCCGAACCGCTGTTGAAGTCCGTAACACCACCATTACGACGGCATGCATGTCCATCCAAATTTACAAAGTAATCGTTTGTAAATTTTACAACCGATAATGCCGGAGGTCCACCAACCCAACACCACCAGGTATGTTCCATAATACAGTTATCTACTTGCAGTTTCATACCGGCTCCACTAAAACCAAAGAAAGCCCATCCTCCGCCGTTGCCTGTAGAATTACCAATTTCAAGATCGATGTTTTTAACAAGCAGGTCTTTATTGACATTCATACCACCATGAGTGTTAATCCCTGTGTCATACATACCCGAAATAACCGGTGGTAATATTGTACCGGTTTTTATGATTTTGTTCCGGTCCCATAATAATGGTTTTATAGGTCTTGGAAGATGCGGGATTATTGTTGGCACGAATAAGTTCCTGCCGCTTTCAGAAAATACACACGGGTTGCGGGAGCCAAACTGTCTGATTTCATGAGATTCGGCAGCGTATTACCACCACCAAAATCAGCATCATCTTTTACAAAAAGAGTATCGCCGCTTACGCTTGAGACATACTGTGGATCATAATCGAGCCCACGCCAACGATACTAAAAGCAACATACTGAAAAGTATAATCATGCTTTTCATATTTCAAACTCCTTAAGTGAGTTGTTTAACTGTAAATTTAGTGAATTAGTCACGCTTTATTTTCTTTCTTATGAATTCCTCTCCACCTCCTTCCTTTAAGTATAATATTATTAGAATAGACCATTAATTTAGAATAGGCCATTAAAAAGAATATCTTAAATTCAATTCAAATGTGGTCGGTGCATATAAAACTTGCACTAAATTTTCTGTTATTGGAGCATCCGGTTGTAATCTGTATTTACGATAATAGTTTATTCCATTATGAAAAATATTTGTTCCATTCAAAGCTACACTCAAACCTTCAATAGGCAGATTTTGCTTTAGCGAAAAATCCCAACCATAAATATTTCCGGTATATTGAGCCTCTTCAGGTCTATTACCTACAGCAGGTTATGACATCACCGGTCATTCTAAACGATAGACGTCCAGAAAATCCTTTATAGTCGATACCAATTGCAGCATTCACTACATCGTTTGCCTGTTGAATTAATCTTCCGGTAAACGTCGTATCTTGTGCCCTGGTTGTCGTAACTGTGCCGGCCATTAACATAAGTTGTCGTCACTATATTTTGAATAATCGTGTAATCAGTATTTGACCATGATTTTGTATAATTTACATTTAAAACCAGAGCATTAAACGGCCTTGGCAAATACCAGAAATTTGTCTGCCAATCAATTTCAATACCTCGTATAAATCCAAGGTGTTGGATTATTTAAAGAGAGGTTAACGTTAGCAGTTTTCGGAATTTGCCAACCAAATCTATCCCAAAAAAATGCTGAGTCTGGGAGCCAGACATTGGAATACCGATTCAAATCCTTAAAATAAATCCCAGTACCATACGTTAAATTTTTTATTTCTTTGTAAAAGAAACCTGCTGAAAGTAAACCCAATGTATTATCGTGAATTGTCCCAAGGATATCATAATTTTGTGCCGTTGCCGGTTTTAGCTGAGGATTGCCTATGTTAATGCCGCCGTCCTCAAATTCAACTTTAGGAATAATTTCTGTATAATTCGGGCGGGAAATACCGTTTGTATAGGCAAGCCTAATATCCGACCAATCATTAAATTTATATTGGAGTTGTACACCGGGGAAAATATTATTATCTGTCCGATCAACGTTGTGGGTATTAGGCGGCACATTGTGATAGAGGTTGACGGGATTAACGCTGTCGCCTACCGAACCGTTTGCAGTACTAATTGCATTGCCCATAACGTTGTGAATTGTGTACGTAAACTGGGCATGATAGTTCATATTATAGCTTTCGACACGTGCACCGCCAAGTATCGTCAACTTTTGGCCAACATTAAAAGTGCCCATCAAATAACCTGCCGAAAATTGTTCTGCACCGTTCCAATCATTCTGCCAGCTGATGTTGGGAACAAATGCATTCGCCCATCCCTTTTCAGATAATTTCAACCAGCCATCATATTTACTTTCATCTATCGCCCACCGAAAACCTCCGTTTTTGAAATTATAGAAATCATTAAGAAAATATTTTCCTTTCGTAAAATTTTTATTCTGTACATCGGTAAATCTCAATAATCTAGAGGGTGAAAGAGTTACACCAGGAAAGTAATTATTTGCTTCTGGATTGCCATATATATCAGTTACATCCTTAGCGCGATACGTATCAATGTCGTTTCCACGTGTCGTTCTTATGTACTTACCTCCGGTTTTAAAGGTTGCGGAAATTTCTTCAGAAAAGGTAACCGGAACGGACACATCAAGCGCTGTATTATATAAATGCTGTGAAAAACTTCTGAAATCCCTAGCAACCCATTGCCCCGCTCCTCCCGTCGCACTTTCAGCATTCGCTGGATCGACATTGTCAAGAATTTCAGCGGCACGCGTAAGTGATATATCCCTTATGCCAGCAACGGAAGCAAAGGGGGTGGCTGAACTGCTGAAATTAGTATTTGGATTTGCCCCATGAGCCATTCTTGTATATTGCTGGGTATAGGAATGCGATAAGCTTGCATTTACTTTGATGCTGCCAAATATATTTTCTGCTTGAAGTGCATTAATCCATAAATCTTTTCCAAACAGATTGCGATTTGCAGTATAATTGAGAGTCGTTAAATCAAAACCTAGTTGAAGCTGGTTTTGATTTTGATCTGTAAGATTACCAGCATAAGTATTTTGCAAAACTATTTTACCATTCGGAAGTTTATAATCCAATATAAGACTCCCGCCGCTGGTCTTGGTAATCTTTTCATCGAATTGGAAGGTTGCTTGGTAGTCCGATAGACAGCATTACCAAACCCATCTTTTATTTTATCCCCTTGAGAATCCAGCGCAATATTTATCCTTCCTTGTTGATTACCGCCGTTAGTACGATCCATGTTCCCTTGGAGGAAAACACCCAATTTATCATCTAAGAAACGATCGCTGACACTTACCCAAAATTTATAATTATCTGAGAGATGATCTGTCGAATTGTAATTTCCTTGAGCAAGCACGTCAAAATGAAAACCTGTTGGAGCTTCTCTTAATTTTAAATTAACTACGCCGCCAATGGTATTTGCATCCATATCCGGCGTAATAACTTTTATGACTTCAATGCCGTCGAGTAAATTTGATGATATAAAACCAAGATTTGTTGCACGGGTGCTGTATTGTCCATAGCGTGCCCATATCGGTTGAAGGCAATTCAATACCATTTATTAGAACCTGATTCAATTTAGCCTGGATTCCACGGATAACTATCTGATCTCCGTTCATAAGGGAAACACCGGGCAGACGGCTCAACGCGGTTGCAGCACTCGCATCGGGAAGCTGGTGGATCTTTTCCGCAGAAACGACATTGACGATCGTGTTGGATGTAAGCTGCTGGTTAATAGCTTGATTCTGACCTCTCATTTGAGCAGTCACTTCCGTCACACCCACCGTTATTGCCTGAGCATCCAATAAAATGTTTTCTTCAGCAGTAGCATCCTGTAAAATATTGATTGCTTTAGTAACAGTAAGATATCCGACGTAGGAAACTCTCAGCGTGTAGCTGCCGACAGGGATACTGTGGATTAAATAATTACCGTCTGGATCTGTAGCAATTCCCAAGCTTGTTTTTTCAAGGATCACATTTGCACCGATCAAGGGTTCATTAGTAGTTTTATCTAATACATGCCCTTTAAGTGAACCTGTTTGTGCGTTTGATAAGGACGGTATTAACAAGAATAAAAAGATGGAAGCAGCTGTAAAAATGCTAGACCTTAAAATTGTACTTTTGATCATGTGACACCTCGATATGGTTAAAAAAACGAATTTTGAATTACGAAATTTTAACTGGGATCTAATATTTAACATTGTTGAACCGATTCAACGTTACTAAGTTAGATTTTTAAAAGCAAGTAAAAAATTTTTTTTTTCACTTTTTTATCGTTTAATATACCCCAGGCACGAAAATGCATTTTCCAGGCATTCATATTAAAAAACGAGAAGTTTAAACAGGGAATAATGAACATATTATAGCGTTGGAAAGGCGATCATAATGCCGATGTACCGGCATAAAAGATGACTCATTTTAAGACATTCAATTGGAGTGATACACTGATATCGGATGATTTAATAGCTGAGATCAGTAGTGTCCGGTCATAAGTTGAATAGATTCAATTGATTATCGATTTCATATTGAATAAATGCGGGTGAAACATCGGAAAGTGCCTGATAGATGGGAGTTTTTTCAAAAAGTGAGGCACGCAAAATCTGTAGAATTGTGCAGAGACTGAGATTGAGCTTTAAACGTTTTTTTTAATAATAGCAACAATGAGATAAACAGAAAGAGCAGCCCAAATTTGAATCTTGACAGCATTGATGGATGTACCATAGAAAGCTTTGATTCTCAGATATAGCTTCAAGAGCAAGGAAAAAATGAGGCAAAAAAAAATTCAAAGGGATATATAAGATTGGTGGTACATAAATTGGGTAATTTTTCCGTTGACGGCAGGATCTTGGTTTACTGGCATCATCTGAAAGCAATCCATAAATGGCTATACAATAATAACATAGTGACTAAAGCAATAATACCTTATTTAAGAGAAAGGTGTAAGGAATAAAATATTACGAACGAAAGAGATGTTTCAAAAATTTATAATATTAAGATTATTTGCAACTGCACTTTATTCCGGAATAACAAACTTATTATTTAAATACCCGATACTGTTCGGTTATCTGGATATTTAAAAATTGTATTCAATGGGCTATTCTCGAATTGTCAGATTGACAATTCTTTTTAAGTATAAAATTCGGAAAAAGAAAAATAGTATTAAGGTCTTTATCAATATCATCGAAATTTTATTGATTTGATTATGGGAAATAGGGAATTGGAGTGTCGATAATATTATTCTCCAGTATTTTTATTGATTTTACTTTGAATAAAAGATATTATTAAATATCACTGTTGGTCAAATCGTTACTGATTGGTATTTTCCACAGAGGCGTAAATTAACAATGAAGAGAATAACAATTGTTGATGTCGCACAGAAAGCCGGAGTTTCAAAGGCGACTGTTTCTGCTGTCATCAATATAAAAAATACAGTCGAGCCCGGTACAAGAGATCACATTTTAGACGTAATGAAAAAATTGAACTTTCGTCCAAAAGGTGTTGCAAGGAATTTAAAGAATGGTATTCAAGATAAAAGCATTGGAATAATTATAAAGGATTTAAATTACCCGTTCTATACTTCCATCGCTGCCGGCGTAAAAGAGTTTGCCAGCAGCAAAGGGTATTCCGTTATTATCACAAGCTCCGACAATAGTCATGAATGTGAGAAGAAATTTTCTCATCTTTTTTCCGCCAAAGATATCAAAGGGATAATTATGGCCCCTATAGTAGAAGGGACATCGGAAATTGACCATTTATTCAAATTGAAAATGATTAATTATCCGTTCGTTCTATTGGAAGCAGTAAAGGGGATACAGGCGAATGTCGTGTCAATAGATAATAGTAAAGCCATTAAAATGGCGGTTAAATATCTAATAAATAGCGGCCATAAAAAAATTATACATTTTGCCGGTCCTTCGCAGTCTTCCCACACTCAGGAGCGAATTGAAGGTTTTCGGCATGCATTTAGCGAGAGCACATTGATTTTTCGGGATAATATGGTCGTATCAATTGGTTCTCACTATGACGAAAGTTATTGTAAGACGATAGAATATTTCAAAAATAAAATTCGTGAAGATTATCCAACTGCAATTGTATGTTTCAACGACCAGCAGGCTCTTGCAGTTATGACGGCTCTCAAAGAATTAAAAATCCGGGTGCCCGAAGATATATCGATAATCGGCAATGACGACATCTATTATGCGAAAATATATCCGGTCCCATTGACAACGATAAGAGCACCCCAGCATGAAATTGGCCGAAGGGCGGCAGAAATTTTAATTAGAAACATAGAATCTCCCACGATACTTCAAACCGAACAGGTTGTATTAGAAACTGAATTTATCATCAGGGAATCGACTAGAGTACTGAATACTTAAAAATGCGTTTCTTATCTTTTGACCAAAAAGAAATCGATTAGTCTCTATATTATAGTAATATCATTACGGTAATATCGGAAGCAATTTGGGTGCTTTATACGATTAATGGCATATTTTGCCGGCAGACTTTTTTATTAAATTGCTATCAGGCAAGTAAAACCGGTTCTAAAATCTGAAATTCCTCCTTGACTTGGAATACAATTATTTGTACAATATAAAACGGTTCAATTATATTTGAACTGATATAAAAAACCGGAAATGCAAGTTTCAAATTTAATCACACACAACTTTAAAAGTGAAGGAAAAACGTCATGATGAACAAATTTTTTAAGAATGTCGATAAACCGATACCTTACGAAGGCAAGGAGTCAAAGAATCCTCTGGCTTTTAAGTACTACAACAAGAGCCAAAAAGTTGGAAATAAAACGATGGCGGAACATCTTCGCTTTTCCGTTGCGTTCTGGCACACAATGCTTGGTAATGGCGCCGATATTTTTGGCACAGGCGGCGGATTTACAAGAGAATGGCGCAAAGCTTCTGATCCGATGCAGCGGGCAAAAGATACAATGGAAGCGAATTTTGAATTTCTGCAAAAGTGCGGTATCGATTATTGGTGTTTCCATGATCGCAGACATCGCTCCCGAAGGTGAAACATTTTCAGAGTCATGCAAGAATTTGGAAACCATGGTCCAGGTTGCAAAAAAACTTCAGCAGGAAGCCGGCGTGAAATTATTATGGGGCACTCAAAATTGTTTCAGCAGCCCGATATATTCACAAGGTGCAGGATCAAGTCCGAACGCGCATGTGATGGCAACAGCAATAGCGCAGGTAAAAAATGCTCTCGACGCAACAAAAGAACTCGGCGGAGAAAACCATGTATTCTGGGGCGGAC
The DNA here is from genome assembly GCA_963770945.1 of uncultured Bacteroidota bacterium. Classification (GTDB taxonomy): domain Bacteria; phylum Bacteroidota; class Ignavibacteria; order UBA10030; family UBA10030; genus Fen-1298. The sequence continues at coordinate 210,051 of CAVYRP010000006.1, forward strand.
GTGAAGGCTACGAGTCGTTAATCAATACGGATTTGAAAAAAGAAACAGAGAAAATGGCGCGGTTCTTCCAGATGGCTGTAGATTATAAAAATAAGATCGGATTTAAATGCCAATTCCTCATTGAACCGAAACCATGTGAACCAACGAAACATCAATATGATGCAGATGCTGCAACGACATTGTATTTCTTAAAAGAATATGGTTTGATCGACGAGTTCAAATTAAATATTGAAGCAAATCATGCTACACTTGCAGGCAGTACATTTGAACATGAACTTGCTGTCGCTTCATTAGCAGGTAAGTTAGGAAGCGTCGACGCAAACAGAGGCGATCTGTTGCTTGGCTGGGATACAGATCAATTCCCGACAGACATTTACGATGCGACCATGGCAATGTTGGTCATTCTCAAACAGGGCGGCCTCGGAACAGGCGGACTGAACTTCGATGCAAAAGTTCGCCGCGGTTCAAATGATCCATTGGATCTTTTCTATGCACATATCGGCGGAATGGATGCCTTTGCAAAAGGTTTGCTGGTTGCCAATCAATTGATTGAGGACAAAGCAATAAGCAAAATCATTGATGAAAGATACAGCAGCCACAATTCCGGTATCGGCCAGCAGATTATGTCCGGTAAGGCTACTATGGAAGATGTAGATAAATGGGTTCGCAACGAAAAGAATCCAGTTCTGCAAAGCGGCCGTCAGGAAATGTTAGAGAATATCGTCAATTCATATATTTTTTAATTAGCGATTGAGATTCAAGAGGGTTTGAAGAATATTTTTAAGGGCGGTTTCCATACTGGCGCCGCCCTTAATAAATATTAGATGTGGTCAAGAACCAAACCCCAATGCAATAGACGGAATTGGGATACAGGGTTATTGGATTTTGATTAGCCGAGAAGTAATTTTTTTTCTCTTTCCAAACCAGGTCTTAGACTTATGATTAAAAAAAAATCGGGCGCAGCAGTAATCCCTTTCCTTATCGGCCTGTCCTTGGACGATCCGGCTATCCTTCGTTATTCAATCGTAACTATAAACCAAAATTTTTTCCTAATGACATTGCTGTAATAAAAGTGACTATTAGGAAAAAACCATAAAAGCATAAAGAATAAAACATTGTCGGAAAACAAATAAACTATTTATAGATAGAATTAATATTTTGCATCGGTCTGTGAATTTAAAACAGAATTGCTGCGTAAGGAGTTTCTTTAATGGCAGAAAAAAAAGATATTGAAATTGTAGCCGCAGGGCATACATGCCTGGATTTGATACCTGCTTTCACAATCGAAGGCAAAGTAGACAGGATGACAGACGTCCTTGTGCCCGGTAAAATGATAAATATGGGCAAATGCGTTGTCGTTGGAGGAGGTCCTGTTACAAACTCCGGTGTATCGATCAGGCGGCTTGGTGTGAAAACCGAGCTAATCGGAAAAGTCGGCAATGATGATTTTGGAAAACAGATTCTCGAATGGTATGAAGAAAACGAAGGACATTTCCAGGGCATTAAATCTGTCAATGGTGAATCAACATCATACACGATCGCGGTTTGCATACCCGGAATAGACAGGTTTTATTTGCATCATTGCGGTGCGAACGACACATTCGGTTATGATGATATGGATTTCGACCTTGTGAAACGTTCGAAGCTTATGCTTTTCGGGTATCCGCCGTGGATGAGTAAAATTTATGAAAACACAGGTAAAGAATTAACAAAGATTTTAAAGAAAGCAAAAGAACTCGGAACGACAACTGCACTAGATCTGTCGCTTCCGGATGTAAACAGCCGCGCAGGTCAAGTAGACTGGAAAGCGATTCTGAATGATTGGGTTCCGCTTACAGATATTATGGTCCCGAGTGCTGAAGAAGTGTTCTATTTCCTTCATAAAGAAAAATTTCTCGAGATAAAAGCAAAACTAGGCCCGAAAGAAACTATACTGGACCATATGACTGTTAAAGAAATTTCGATCTTGGAAAAGATCTCATTAATATGGGTACCGCAATTGCGATGGTTAAATGCGGCAACAGAGGATTATATATCCGGACTGCCGATAAAGACCGTCTTTCAAAATTAGGCGCAGCAGGATGCAGTAATCTCGATAACTGGGCAAATCGAGAACTCTGGTTCCCGGTTTACCAGGAAGAGAAATTTGTCGGCGCACTTGGTTCGGGTGATTCTGCAATTGCAGGATTCCTCTCCGCCTTTGTTAAAGGAAATTCAATTGAAAACTGCTTAAGATATGCAAACGCTGCGGGAAGTATGAACGTTACAGTTCCCGACGGCCTTTCCTGGAATAAAGGATTCGACGATTTGACAAAGCGTATTAAAGCGGGATGGAAAACAAAAGACATGAAAAATGATGAGCCTGGCTGGAAACTGCAAAATGAATTCTGGGTCGGACCCGATAATCATGGTAAATGGGAATCATAAATAGAAAAAAACAGGAGATAAAAAAATGGCAAAGAAGAACAATGCGAAAAGAGACGCATTTGTAGCAAAAATATTGGCAAAGATGACTCTGGAAGAAAAAGTCGGCCAGCTCTTGACATTTACTCGGCGCGGCGCAATGTTAACTCCGAGCGGTATCGAACAGATCACAAAATTATATTGCGGTGGTCTTTGCCTGGAACCATACGCCGTTGAGACCTGCAAGAATCTTTACTGGGGCAATTCCCAGATTGATAAGACTTTCAAAAAGCCGAAAGATTATTTTACAATTGCAAATAATTATTTTGCCGGAAAGTCTTTGGAATCAGCATAACACCGGGCGATTATACGAAGGATCTGAATAAACTGCAGAAAATCGCCATGGGCAGACGGGTTGGAATTCCTCTGCATATGACAATCGATTTCGAAGGTGATTTCAAGAACGATTATATGTCCGGCGGTATAAGACAGTTCCCGTCTCCAATGGGTATGGCGGCAATTGGTGATTTAAAGCTGACGTATCAAATTGGATTGACAATTGGAAAGCAATTAAGCAATATCGGCGTTACGCAAATGTATTCACCGGTTTGCGACGTAAATATCAATCCTAAGAATCCTGAAATCGGCGTCAGATCATTTAGTGATGATCCTGAGACTTGTGCAAAACATGCCATCGCTCTGATAAAGGGTTTGCAGGACGGCGGTATTGCTGCGACTGCAAAACACTTCCCTGGAAGAGGCGCTTCGGATACCGATGCTCACGATGTACTGGAAGTTATAAAAGCTGATAAACAAAGAATGCAGGATGTTGAATTGTATCCTTTCAAAGCTGCGATAGAAGCCGGCGTAAAAGCAATTATGACCGGACATTCGATTTACCCGGCATACGATGATAAATATCCGACTACTTTATCGGAAAAGATTATTAAAGGACTCTTAAGAGAAGAGCTTGGATTCGACGGAGTCATAGTGACCGATGCGATCGGTATGGCAGCTATTCTGAAACAATGGCCGCTTCCGAAAGCCTGCGCAATGGCGATAAAGGCCGGATGCGATACGATACTCTTGAAAGCCGACGATGAATCAAGGTCACAGTGTTTCTTCGGAATAAAGAAGGCCGTCGAGAGCGGCGAAATTTCCGAGGAGAGACTCAATGAAGCTGTAACGCGTCTTTTAAGAATGAAATACGACCAGGGACTGTTTGAAACAGCCGGAAAGAAGAGTCCGGAAAAAGCACAGACATATGCAATGAGCAAGCCCGTTGTTGATTTCTCCTGGGAAGCTGCAAGGAAAGCGCTAATTGTCATGCGTGACGACAAGAAGATGCTGCCATTGAGTCCTAAGGAAAGAATGCTGGTTATTGAACAGCGTATCCCTTACGAATTCTGCGGCAAAGATCCTTATATGCATCAGCATATGTTCTGCGAGGATATGGTGGAATATACGAGTAATTTAATTTTGGTTGATACTGATTTTGCAGCACACGAAGATGAATTTGAAGAGTGCCTCGAACTTGCCAAACAGGTGGATACTGTTGTTATGACCAACTATTATGCCCGAATCGTAAAGACCGGCAATAACCGGTTGCTTGTTAAGAAACTCAAAGAGATGGGCAAAAAAGTCGTTGTTGTGACGAATTATCCGTATGTGGAAGGTACGACAAATGAGGCCGACGTTGTGGTCTGCAATTTCAGCGGAACGCCTGATTCGATAAAAGCCGCAGTTGGAGTGCTGTTTGGGAAAGTTAAAACTTCGAATAAGACCAAGCTGCCGATAAAGCTCGGTGTTCAGAAGGAAGCTCCTATTAAAAAACCTCTGCCGAAGAAAAGTCAGTCGCTTGATTTATCATATTGCTAAATTTCATTAGTTAAGGAAGTGCACTTTACAACACAGCCTTTTACATTAAGGTATGTGTTGTAAAGTGTTTTAATAAAAAATCAGCCGGAAAGCTTTATAAATAATCAATCCAGGAATAAAGAATATTAAATATTGAAGATTAAATTTATGGCAAAATCCTATAGTTTAAAAACAAGTGATATATATACAATTTCAGGAAAGCAAATTTCTGATATATATGTCAAAAATAAAATGACAGTTCACTTTCAGGGAATGTCAAAAACTCTTCAATTCCCTCACACAATTGCTCTTCAAGGTGCTCCCACCTGTTCAATAGGTATTTCTCCAGAGGGTCTCTATAATAGGCTGAATAATGCCGGTAGATTGATTTTATTAAATCAGAATGCGATTCAATTTGGTTCTGCGCCGTTTGTCCGTGTAGGTGATAAAACATTTATGCTCACAGCAAGGAATCCAAAAGCGGTCGAAGGTCCTGATGATGTCCCCGCGTTAAAGAATTATTATCATCCGGCAATAGATGAAAAACAAATATCAATTTCGCTTGCGACTCCATTGGCGGAGATGTCATATAATTTAGGCAAGGTTAGCGTTTTGAGAAGATTCATTTCTCCGCTTTTGTCAGGAAACGAACAGGCGCTAATGCCTCTTGGTGTTGAGGAATATGAAGTTAAAAATACTTCGACAAAAGAACAGCAAATTACTTTGGTAATCCCAAGACCATCCTTAGTAAATCTTCAAGAAAAAGAATTAAAACCGACAGATCAGGATACTGCTTATGTATGTTCAGCGCCCATAAAAGGCCATGTCCATGAAGAGTTCAGGTCTTCATCTATCAGAGGTATTGTGATGGGAAGTACTGAATGTGCGGACAGGATGGTTATTGCAGTGCCGGAAATTAATGGTGTTGCAATAGATACACATCCGTCTTTCTGTTTAAATAGGTTAAAGCAGGATCTATTATTAAATGATGACGGAAGTTTTTATGAGAAAAGAAAGCCGATCTTAAATCAGGATTACGGGGCAGCGATAAGTCTTACCTTTACTTTAGAACCTAAAGCTGTCATTAAAATACCGTTTGCAACAGTCCTTGACTTTCCACAGCAGCGATATATTGACGGGAAACTTTTTGATCGCAAATATATCAAAAGCTTTAAAAATAAAGAAACAAGAGCTGTAGATATGGCGAAGGTTGCGCTAGATAATTACAGCGAATGGCTGAAAAAAACTACAACAATCCAAAACAAAATATTCGATAATATACAAAAGACTCCTTCTTACAAGAACGATAGGACTGGAGCTCTGCAGGTAACCCGGTTAATACTGAATGAATTTAGTTTTCCTTTGTCAAATGCTGCGGTCTGGGTTGAAGATGAAGATGGAAATGATAGAGCAAGATTTCTTGAATGTTTTGATTATGCATATATTGATCCGTCTGATGTTGATTGGTATTCGATGGTACTGCTGGTTCTTTTCCCGAATATTGAGAAAGAGCTTTGCCAGCGGTTTGTCGATTCGATCCTTGCTGAAGATCTCACACCCCGCTTTTATCATGTACACTCGTCCTTTGTTGAAGCCAGAAAACATTTTCAAGAGTATCCCGAGCAATATGAGGGCAGGTCGTTAGTTCAGATCAGGGACGCTTTTAAAATTAAAGGAAGCGTAGCACACGATTTATGTGCAATGCCTAAAGGCCATGCTCTTCGTAATGTCAGTGATTATGCATGGTACAATAATAATTATTGGGTAGACCTATTCCCGAAGCTTGTTACCAGAGTATTGCGCAATGTGAAATTCATGGGTGATCAGGAATTCTTAAGGAAGAACTGGAATACTCTTAAATTTGGGTTTGATGCGCTGCAAAAGCATGACTTAGATGGAGATGGAATTCCTGAAGGTAATCCGCATGAAGTAAAAAATACGTTTGATAATTTAACTTTGTTCGGAGTTGACAGCTACGATGCTACCACATTTATGGCCGGCTGTCAGGCGATGATAATAATGGCAGGTATGATGAATGACGAGCCGGCAAAAAAGCAGTACGAAGATAGTTTTAAAAAGGCTTCTGCAGCTTTTGAGAAATTATGGAGAGAAAAGAAGAACAAGCGAGGCACGAAACTGCAGTATTATGTCACCTGCTATGATACCGTCACAAAGAAAATGAATACCGATGTCTGGACTAATCAGTTGGATGCCTTATGGTATATGATTGCAATCGGAGAAGAGCCGTTTATTCCCGAAGATAGAGCCAAAAAAATTCTCAGCACAATTTATAAAAATAATCGCACAACTATGGGATGGGCGATGTGCAGGACGGAGAATGGAGAAGCTGTGGAATCGGAACAGGGGCAGGATGTTTATACGACTTCAAATTATGTTTTCGCACAGCTTCTTGATTATTACGGTATGGTAAAAGAGAGCAAGGAAGTATATAAGGCAATGGATAAAGTTGTTTTCCAATATGCTAATTCTTTAATAACTCCGGACAATCTCAGGGCTGAAATGGAAAAAGAAGCGGGAGAATTAACTAAAGGCCCTCATTATATAGTCGCTGCATATCCCAGGCCGGGCGCTGTATTAACTCAAATTGTAATACAATATATTAAAGAGCTTCAAAAGCAAACAGGCAAAATGAAAATTGAATCTCAGCAATTAAAATCTTATGTAACTGATCTATTCCTGGGGTCTAACTAGACTCTGCAGATCTTTGCTAGTTTTGTCATAAAGTACTAAAAAATAAAAAAAGATAATTTGATATATATGCTGTACAGTTAAAATACAGAGGGTTTTAAGTATTTTACCGAGACATACCCATATTGAGACAATTTCCAATTTAACTTTGACTGAATAACTTGCTTTTTATGTTATAAATTTTAAACATGTCCTGAGGTGCATTTATCCTTTTCTATCAATTCAAATATTATTTAACCGGCTTAGTTTAAAAAATAATTTTATTTTCAAGCAGAATAGGACATTATTTATTATATGCAGGTTCATTAAAATAAACTAATAACATCCGGAGTATATAGTGCAAACAAATACAGCAACACTTTCCCTTAAGGAAAAAGTTGGCTATGCCGTTGGCGACACAGCCTCGAATATATTCTTCCAGACTATAATGTTGTTCATGACTTATTTTTATACGGACGTATTTGGACTGCCGACAGCAGCAATAGCGACCCTTATTCCTGGTTACTCGAATTTGGGATGCCGTTAACGACCCGGTTATGGGCACAATAGCGGACCGCACTAAAACCCGATGGGGGAAATTCCGTCCATATATCCTTTTTATGTCCCTTCCTTTCTGCGTTATGGGAGTTCTGGCGTTTACAACGCCGGATTTCACCGTAACAGGAAAACTCATATACGCATATATTACTTATAATCTAATGATGATGACGTACACGGCTGTCAATGTTCCTTATTCATCATTGATGGGTGTTATAACACCGAACTCGATGGAACGTACCGAGTTATCGACATACAGGTTTGTCGCTGCATTTATCGGCGGTCTCATTGTTCAGGGATCGATGATGTACCTGGTAAAGCAATTTGGGCAGGGAAATGAAGCGACTGGCTGGCAATGGGCTATGGCTTGTCTTTCTGGTTTAGCATTAGTACTCTTCATCGTTACATTTGCGACTACAAAGGAAAGAGTCCAACCTCCGAAAGAACAAAAAAACAATCTCAAAGTTGACTTAAAGGATTTATTTTCAAGTAAACCATGGCTGCTGATCGCAGGTGCGACGATCTTTCAACTAATATTTATTGTGATCCGTTCTTCAATGATCATGTATTATTTTAAATATTATGTCGGGGACCAATCGGTGACTCTTTTTGGCAGTACATATAATCTTGGTTTCAACGAGTACGCATCTTCATTTATGATCATTGGTTCTGTTGTGACAATCCTTGGCTCAATTTTTACAAAGTGGCTTGCAAAAAGATTCGATAAAAGAAATACATATACCGGCGCTTTGTTTGTCAGTGCTGTCTGTACTGGCCTGTTTTATTTCCTGCAACCGCAGGATATTGTACTAATGTATGTCCTCAATATTATTGTTTCATTCGCATTTGGACCTGTTTCTGTGCTTCAATGGGCAATGTATACAGATACAGCTGATTACTCTGAATGGAAAAACACGCGGCGTGCAACCGGACTTATAATGGCAGCATCTTTATTCGCTCTGAAGATGGGCCTTACATTGGGTGGAGCAATTGTTGCCTGGATGCTGGGATATTACGGATTTGTGGCAAATGAAGCTCAATCAGCCGGATCAGCACATGGTATCGTATTACTTATGAGTATCTTTCCGGCTGTATTTGGTATTATTGGCAGCCTGTTAATCATATTCTATCCGCTGAATAATAAAATGATGGTAACAATTGAGGAAGATTTAACGGCAAGGCATCAAGCTGAATAAAAAAGAATATTGCTATGTCGGATTTATTAATTCTTTTTGGTTGGCAAATTAATTAAAGTATCGGTTTTTTTTAAATACACATATAAACAACTTATATATTTCGAGCTAATTACAATATGTCTATCCAGCAAATAATGCTCTTTTAGAATGTGAGAGATGCCCCCGATGCTTGAGACGGGGGGACTTCATTACAGTAAAGTTGTATGATGGCGGTTCGTTTAAAAGGGCCGCCTTTTTTATTATAAGGAAAGTAAATGTTTTGTATGCGAAACTTTTATTGTAATATTAAGAAAAAAACCGTCTCAGGTTTTTGAACAATGAAAATACAATTATAAATCACAAATATAGAATCTCATTATAGGAAATTAGGTATGATAAAAAGCCACATTTTAGCGATTCTGATATTTTTATCAACGACTCTGTTTGGCCAAAATTTTAATGATATTGCTTTAACACCTCCGATGGGGTGGAACAGCTGGGATTGTTTTGGATCGACAGTTACTGAACAGGAAGTTAAGGCAAATGCAGATTATATGGCCGCTCATCTTAAAGAATATGGATGGGAATATGTTGTGGTCGATATCCGCTGGTATATAGAAAATGATAAGGCACATGGATACAATGAAAAAGATCCTATCATTGTTATGGATGATTATGGAAGATTAATGCCAGCTAATAATCGGTTTCCTTCTTCTTCCGATGGCAAGGGATTTAAGCCGCTGGCCGATTATATCCACAGTAAGGGTCTTAAATTCGGCATTCATATAATGCGCGGTATCCCGAAGTTAGCTGTTGAAAGAAATACTCCGATTTTGGGATCTGATGCGACTGCAAAGGATATTTACAACACTGAAAAATTATGTTCCTGGTTAGGCGATATGTATACTATTGATGCAGCAAAACAAGGTGCTCAGGAATATTACAATTCACTTTTTAATCTCTATGCATTTTGGGGGATTGATTTTATAAAAATAGACGACCTGTCTCGTCCTTATCACAGAGATGAAATTGAAATGATCAGAAAAGCCATTGATGGCTGCGGACGGCCGATAGTTTTAAGCACGTCACCTGGCGAAACACCATTAGAAAATGCCGGCCATATCAGCAGTCATGCTAATATGTGGCGTATAATAGATGATTTTTGGGATAACTGGTCGCAATTGAATGCACATTTTTCACTTTTTGAAAAATGGATTCCATACATGGGGCCGGGTCATTGGCCCGATGGAGACATGCTCCCCTTAGGCAGAATAGGCATACGAGCTGAACGGGGTGATAACCGGATGAGCAATTTTAGCAAAGACGAACAAATTACTTTAATGTCGCTTTTTATAATATGTCGTTCGCCGCTTATGTTTGGCGGTAACTTGCCCGACAATGATGAATTTACCTTGAAATTAATTACCAATGAAGAAGCGCTCGCAGTGCTGCAAAAAAGCAAAAACAACAAGCTCCTTTTTAATGATGGGGAGAGAATTGCATGGACAGCCGATGATTTATATTCTGGCGATAAATATGCGGCGCTTTTTTATACTTCTGATCAAAAACCGATCATGGAAAGTAAGGCATTATGGAACAGTGAACTTGTCTCCTATAAAAATGGAAGACAAAGCGCAAAAGTCAAAGTGGATATTACCGGAGCTAAAAAACTGTACCTAGTTGTTACAGACGGAGGAGACGACTCTAATTGGGACCACGCTGATTGGATAGAACCGAAACTTACAGGAACAAAGGGTTCATTGAATCTTACTGATATTAAGTGGGTAGATGCAACCTCTGGCTGGGGAAGCGTTTCGCTGAATAAAAGTGTAGGCGGAAATAAATTGATTATTGATAATAAAGAATTTGCTAATGGGATCGGTACTCATTCAAATTCAATTATTGAATATGAGATCCCTGAAGGATATGATTATTTTTCCGCATTAACCGGGCTCGATAAAGAATGCGTTACTCACACCGAGGGGGCAACTGTCAAATTCCATATATTTACCAGCTATCCTTCTGGTTCCCCTCAGGAAGATTCTGTCAAAATATCATTAAAAATTGAGCAATTAGGTTTGAATGGCGCCTTTAAGGTGCGTGACTTGTGGGCAAAAAAAGATATGGGAGAATACAGGAATGAAGTATCGCTTTATGTCAGGAAACATGGCGCGAAGTTGCTGAAGATTAGTGAAATCAAATAAAATTCCGGATTCGAAAATAAACATCAAAACATAAATCCAATCAGCCTTATGACAAGGTGTTTCTATTGCTAAAACATTCTTAAAAATATTTAACGTTTTAAGTTGTGAGATCACAGTTCTGGAAGGAGGACATTTCTAAGCTGACACACTACAATCTGCTGGAGCACAGGGAATCAGCCGGCCAGATTGTATTTTCGCAGAATGAGAACCAAAGGATTCTGCATAGCCAGGAAGGCGATGCTGCTAAAATGCTGCCGTCCTACAATACTAAAAGCTGTCACAAAGGAAACGAGAAATTTGTAATATGAAAAGAATAGTTTTACTCCTCGAAACATCACGCGAATTCGGGAGACAATTAATCACAGGAATATCCCGCTACTCAAGGTTCAACGGACCATGGTCGTTCTATAAAGAGCCGACAGACCTAAAATCGTCGATTCCTAATTTGACAAGTTGGAAACCTGATGGAATGATTATGCGCGATACTTTAATAACAAAAGAATTGCTGAAATTAAAAATTCCAACAATATTTGCGCCGCATGGTTTTGACTATCCCAACAATTTGCCGGTAATAATTACGGATTCTTCTTCAATTGCAGGATTAGTAAGCAAGCATTTCATAGAAAAAGGATTCACAAATCTTGCCTTCTGCGGTTTCGACGATATTCAGTGGTCGGAAGATCGGAAAAAATATTTTAACAAGTTTAACGATGATGCTGGATTTAAAACCCATAATTATATTTTACCAAAAAAAAGTAAAAAACAAGATTGGGGAAATGAACAGGGGCATGTATGCAAATGGGTCAGGGACCTGCCGAAACCGGTCGGTATATTCGCCTGTAATGACGACCGCGGTCAGTATATTCTGGAAGTATGCAAATTAATCGGTCTAAAAGTCCCGGAAGATGTTGCAGTGGTAGGTGTCGACAATGATCCCATGGTGTGTGAATTTGGAGATCCGCCGCTTTCAAGTGTTGCTTTAAATATTGAATCAGCGGGTTATGAAGCTGCTAAATTACTTGATAGAATGATGAACACCGGAAAAAAAATGATCGGTCGCCAAATAATTGCCACTTCAAGCCATATAGTTCAAAGGCAGTCTTCAGATATTCTTGCGGTGGGCGATGCCGATGTCGCTCTGGCAATTCAATACATAAAAGAAAATGCAAAAAATAAATTACACATTAATGATATAGTAGAAGCAACCAATATCAGCAGACGAACATTGGAGAAAAGATTCAGAAAAACCATTCGCAGGTCGATCTATAATGAAATCCAGCATGTACGCATAGAGTTCATTTCAAAATTACTTATTGAGACAGAATTGCCCATTTCTCAAATCACTTCACTGTTTAATTTTACGGATATTGAACATGTTTCCCGGTTCTTCAAAAAAGAAAAGGGTGTTAGTTTGCGGGAATTCCGTAAAATTCATAGACCGCACTAATTATTCCCTTTGCACTATTTGGTTAGTTAATTTCAAAAAACGGTTAACATTTATCGTGGTTCATTCTCAATATTATTCGTGATTTCACCTAAGTTTTAAAAGAATCAATATATTTAGGCGGAAATATTATGTTCCCTCTATAGTGAAATCAAAAACAGGCTATGACTGCAATCATATTTTATGGTGCATCTTCTTCATACTTTAATCCCGGCAAATAAATTAGGATGACAGAGTATTTAATAGGTGAGAAAAGTCAGGCAAACGATTTAATTTGGTTTATTACAGCTTCAAAAGGAGTCGGCATTGCAATGGCAGCCGGTATGTATTCTTATGTTTGGCGGTATTTGGTAAGATTTTACGGACCAATAAGTGATGGAACGGAAAGTAGCGGCAATAAGGGAGAAATCACAAAGAATGGCTGCATGATGTCCCGGTTTGCCCCGGATTCACAAGGGTTGATGTAACAGATAATAATCGCTGCACCATTGTGGATATGACTGTGTACAAAAATGGTTCCAAACAGGTTATTGTGATTGTAAATAGACGAACAACTACAAAAACACATATAATTAATTGGTGAAACGGAACCGTAGGCACTTTCATGCCGTATATGACATCAGGCACCAAGAGTTGCGAAAAACAAAGCGACATTAAATTTTAAAACGGTACTTCCACTTTTACGCTGGAACCATCAGCGTAACAACATTTGTTTCGAACTTAAGCTTAAGTAATATATAGCAGGTTCCGATAAAAGTGAATAATTTTGTAAGCTGTATATGTGAATAAAAAAAATGAACGAATTATTTCGCTGGCAAATGTTGGATTATTTCTGTTCTTTGTTATAATTTATAGATTGCAGCATAAAAGTCTATAATCTTTTCGGACAGGAAATAGCGGTATTGCTTTAAGCAAACATAATCCAGGTCAGTATGAAACTATGTTAAATGCGGCAGGTCTGGCGAACGGTATTTTAATCTGCCTGGCGTTTCGTCGAAACGAAAAAGCTAATGGTGCTAAAGTAAACTATGATTACTATAACGTGAGGATCAAATGAATTATTTTATAAAACTCAGTTTTTGTCTATTATTAGTATACTATGGATATGGACAATCGCCCTCGTTTAATACATTTATGAATCCCGTGATTCCCGGTGACCATCCTGATTGTACAGTCTCTAAAATTGGCGATGACTTTTATACAACCGGCTCATCGTTTAACGTTACACCGGTTATTTATCATTCTACAGACCTCGTTCATTGGGAGGCAATCGCCCAGCCTGTAAGCGCTGCATGGTCAGGTTATGGTGATTCACCGGGAGGCGGCTGTTGGGGCGGTCATATGGTGTTTTACAAAGCCAAATATTGGGATTTCTTTTCAAGAGACAATACGATGCATTTTGTAACTGCCGATAAACCTGAAGGCCCTTGGAGTATGCCAACCAAAGTGAATAATCCATCGCAACTCCCTTATAGTTTAGGGTACGATAACTCAATTTTTATTGATGACGATGGTAAATGGTATTTGGTAGTAAAAAACGGGCAGCCAAATAGTGGAATTGTCGAATTAGGAGATGACGGACAACCTACAGGTAAAGTATATAATTTGAATTGGCTTAATCCTGATCCTTATCGATATAGTTGGGCCGAAGGTCCGGTGATGTGGAAATATCGCGGCTATTATTACTACTCATTTGCCCGCGATTTGTCCGGAGGACAGAAGGTTATGAGAAGCGTTACGCTTACTGCTGATCAGTCTTCATGGGAAATGCTGGGTGATTTTTTTAATGAGAACGATCCATCGAAATCAGGTTCACTTTTTACCAGTCCAAACCATAGTTCTAATTCTGTTATGATTGCAGATAGTACACATTGGGTAATTCATCCACTATACGCAAAAGGCGAGTGGAAAGGACAGGGACGACAAGGATTATTAAACCAGGTTCGTTATGATGCAAATAATAAACCAACTGCTGATTACCCGGTAAATAAATCTTTTACGGCGCCTCAATTGCCGAGAAGCGGTATTCCATGGATGGTTCCAAAATCTGATTTCTTTGCTTCTGGCAAGCTAAATCCTGAATGGTCATTTCTGGGTTATACTGCTGACGACAAATATTCGATAACTGACCGGCAAGGTTGGCTGCGTCTGTCACCAAAGCGTGGCAAAATAAACACCATGACAAAAAATGACGGTGAACATAATTACTCGCTGATTACCCGTCTGGAGTTCAATGCGCAGGAATTAAGCGATGAAGCTGGGCTTATAATACTCAGAGGAGATGAAAAATCAAATATTAAACTATACAGTTCAATAAACGATGTCAGACATAGGACGATTTTCTTCTGTTATGACACTAGCAAATATGAAGTTGAAAGTACCGCAGGCGATACTGTATGGCTTAAAATTATCAGGGTGAATCATGACATAAGCGGTTATTTCAGCGTAAATGGAGTTGATTGGAAACAGGTTGGTCAAAACTTTAATATATCTTTAATAGATTCGTATTCAGACTTTTCGACTTTTACAGGTACTCGACAGGGTTTATATGTCCGGAACAGTGCCGCATATTTCGATTTCTATATTTATCGCGATGCGTATACTCCGATATTGGCTGAATGCCCTGCTAATCAGTACGGCACAACTATCTCAGCCAAAGTAAGTGGAATAAGTTCACTGGACGATATACACAATAACGATTGGGCATTATATGCAGGAGTGGAATTTGGTAACACGGAATATATGAAGAAACCTGATTCTCTTACTATCACTGCTTCATGCGCTTCTGAGGGAGGTGTGGTTGAAGTGTGGCTTGATTCACTCGATTCGGGTAATAAAATTGCTGAATGCAATATCGGTATTACCGGAAGTTGGACTACCTATAATGAATATGCAACGAATATTCTTATGCCGGTTTCAGGCAGGCATGATGTGTATCTAAAATTTAGAGGTACAGGCACCTCCAAACTTTTTATGCTACAGTGGCTGATTTTTAAAACCCCTACAACCGTTGGTTACACCGGACAAATTCCTAAATACTTAGAATTGAGACAGAACTATCCAAATCCATTTAATTCGAGGTACTCAAATTGAATATTTGATTCCGCAAAACGGATTAGTATCATTGAAAGTATACAACCTGCTCGGTCAGGAAGTAGCGACATTGTTTAACGGTGTGCAAAACGCCGGGAACTATGCTGCAACATTTAATGGTACTGGACTTGCAAGTGGTGTGTATTTATACAGATTGAAATCAGGAAATGCATCAATTGCGAAGGAATTTGTTTTAGTGAAATAAAATCATAATACAAGGAGATGATTCTTAGAAAAATAAATACAGTGTTTTTACGGCGAGTAGTAAATGTTCGAACTTGAAGAATGCTCTGGCTGAATTAGATTTATGTCTGCTGCTATTTCGCAGTAAGTAATTTTCAACAGAGGCAGCTTCAGTATTAAAAATTTAACAACTTAATTAAAGGAGACGTAAGATATGAAAAAACTTACATTCGCATTTATTATGCTTGTAACTGCGTTTTTTATTTTGAATGCAGTTACGCTTCAAGCACAGGAAGTAGTCTTGTCCGATGAATTCAATAATGGTGACGGTTTGTGGACAAGCGGCTGGATTGATGCAGCATCAACCTCTGTTGCAGTATCGATTGATACTACGGGCAAACTTTCCGGCAAGAACTCGTATAAAATTGCCGTAAGCAATGGTGGTCTCGATATATATAGAATTCAAAGAAATGCAAGCCTTGCATTGGATGCCGGATATGTATATACATTATCTTTTTTAGCGGTAGCGGACAGCAATGCAAAGATTAATGCCCTATTTGAATTATCAGGGGATCCTTACACTAAACATTTAAACGATACTGTAGTCGTTACCAGTACTCCACAGATATTTACGTTTTCTATGACTTCAACCGAAAGCGTGCCGACAAATATGGTAAAATTGCATTTTGGTGGTCAACAAAACAATGGCAGGACCATCTGGGTTGACAGTATTATAGTAACACGTGTAGTACTTCCGGGCAGAAAACCCGTGGTTGTTGAAGCAGAATCGGGTACTGGTGGAAGTAATTATTCGGTTCTACAAAGCGATGGTATCACTTATATCAGTCCGACAACGAATAATGAAAATCTTACTTACCCGGGCGATTCCAGCCGGGTAAAGACTTATCAAGTAACTTTTGCCGATTCAGGAAGTTACAATCTCTTTGCACGCATTCATGTCGGTGCGAATGGTCCCAATGATGATAGCTTTTTCTACGGTCACGGATTCGGTATAAAGGATACTGCCTCTGTTGATGATTGGTATATGGTAAACGGTCTATCAAGTGCCGGTTTCACAGATGCAGGAGCTTTTGTGGACGGACCGGGCTCAATCGGCAGCGGAGTTTGGAAATGGATTAACATCACTAAGAATGTCTACAATAGCAAGGGAGATTCATTCTATGTAAGTATGGATAGTCTTACAAGAATATTTCAAATCGCCGGCCGCGAAGACGGACTGGATATAGATAAATTAGCGTTCGGCAAAACGTATTTATTTTTTACCGTAAATAATCTTGACAGCTTACAAGCTGGTTCAACTACAGCAAAAGTAGTTGATACAAGCTTGATCTATAAAGGACCGGCACTTGCTGCAGGGCAGTATAAATTTCTCGGTAATATACCAAAAGCTTTTCCTGAAAATAATTTCAATAATTATTGGACTCAACTTACGCCTGAAAACGCCGGAAAGTGGGGAAACGTGGCAGTATCAACCGACACAAACCAATGGAACTGGAGCGGTTTGGATGCACAATATAATTATGCAGTGAACAATAATTTGGTGTATAAACATCATACTTTAATCTGGGGAGCTCAGCAGCCGACCTGGATTAACGGTCTTGACTCTGCAACGCAATATAATTACATCGAAACATGGTTTAGAAATGTAGGACAACGATACCCTAAAATTGATATGGTAGATGTCGTGAATGAACCTCTGTCTGGACATAATCCTCCAGATGGCGAAAATGGTCGCGCAAACTACCTCAAAGCTCTTGGTGGTACAGGTAAGACTTACTGGGATTGGTTAATCAATGCGTTTAAATTAGCTCGAAAGTATTTACCGAAAGCAAAGTTATTGATAAATGACTACAACATCATTAATGATAATGCAGCGACCGATTCCTATGTTCAAATTGTTAATTTACTCAAGTCTCAAAACCTGATAGACGGTATTGGCGAACAAGCACATAGCGGTCAGTTGCAGGGGATTGATACTACTGTACTCATCCATAATCTCGACAAGCTTGGCGCAACCGGATTGCCTGTCTATATTACTGAATTTGACATGGGGAATGCAAATGACGCGGGAACACCCGATGATGATTATCAATTACAGCAATACAAAAAGTATTTTTCCTCTACTATGGAGACATCCGGCAGTAAAAGGAATAACCCTGTGGGGATATCTTCCCGGGATGTGGGTAACTACTGCTTACCTGATCAATAGTGATGGAACAGCAAGGCCAGCATTCACCTGGCTAGCGCAATTTATAAAAGATAATCCGACAGAGGTGAAATCCTTGACGACCGAATTGCCGACCCATTATAAATTGGAACAGAATTTCCCGAATCCGTTTAATCCTGAAACAAGTATAAGATATAATATTTCCAAAACTTCTCTGGTAACATTAAAGGTATATGATATTTTGGGAAGGCAGGTTCAGACTCTGGTAAATGGTATGCAGACACCGGGTCAGTATACTGTTAATTTCAATGCGAAGAAATTTGCCAGCGGTGTTTATTTATACCGGCTGCAGGCAGGTAATTTTATAGAGACAAAGAAACTAATGCTGCTGAAATAGCATTTACTGATTAATACATAGATCAAATAATGGCTTCTAATTCAGATATAAATGCACGTATAGCGGCCCTGCGAATGGGTGATATTATTATTAAGACAAAACCCGGATCTGATATTCAGATCCAGCAGCTGCGCCACGAATTTCTATTCGGCACTGCAATTTCAGACGAGCTTGCTGAGAAGCATAAAAAGGCAATGTCTTCTAAAGACAGAAAAATGTTCCTCAAAATTCTCGGAGAGAATTTTAATTACGCCGTTCATGAAAATGCATTGAAATGGTACGACTGTGAAGTAAAGGAAAATAAAGTCGATTACTATTTAGCCGATAGAATCTGGGAGCTTTGCAGCGAACTTAATATTCCTATGCGCGGGCACTGTGTTTTCTGGGATAAAGATGAATACATAATGCCATGGCTGAAAAAGTTGAATAATGAAGAACTTCAAGCAGCTGTCGTTAGGCGTGCTCTCGACGTTACAAAGCATTTTAAAGGGCGCATTAACGAATTCGATTTGAACAATGAGATGGTCCATAACGACTTTTTCAGGCGCCGGCTCGGTTACGGCATCGTTAATGATATGGCCTGGCTGGTTAAGTCAGTCAATCCGGATGCCGTATTGTTTGTGAATGAATACGGCATCCTTTGCGACGGTGGATTTAACCTGGAGTCGTATATAACTCAGATAAAAAACCTGCTCGCCAGCGGTGTTCCGATCGGCGGTATAGGCTGTCAGGGACACCAGGGGACGCCATATAAATCAACTATGTCCGCCGAGCATGTTCAGAAGACTCTTGATTTGCTTTCAAAATTCGGACTGCCGTTAAAATTAACGGAATGCCTCTTCGATGCAGAGAACGAAGAAGCCCAGGCAGAAGAAATGAGAAAGATCTTTCCTGTTTATTTTGCACACCCGAGTGTCGAAGCAATTCTAATTTGGGGATTTTGGGCAGGTGCGCATTGGCAGCCGTGGACAGCATTATGGAGAAAAGACTGGACGATTACTCCTCAGGGAGAAGTTTATCGCGATTTTGTTTTTAACAAGTGGTGGACCACAGTATCAGGAAAAGCAGAGAGGAACGGAATTTTTAAGGCCCGTGCATTTTACGGTGATTATTCAATCACGTCGGATGGAAAAACCAAAAAAGTTACTTTAAGCAAAAAAAACAAATCTATAGAAGTAACTTTATAAAAATGGAAGTCTAATGTGAAAATAATTATTGCATCGGATTCATTCAAAGGGAGCCTGACATCTCGTGAAGCCGCATCCGCTATTGAGCGAGGTGTGCGTATTGCTGTTCCTGATGCAGAAATCGAAATAATTCCAATAGCGGACGGCGGTGAAGGAACAGTAGCTGCACTTATTTATTCAACGGAAGGAACCATTAGGGAAACTGAAGCTATAGATCCGCTTGGCCGGATTATTAAGGGAGAATATGGAATACTTGGTAACGGTAAAACAGCCGTTATTGAAATGGCATCTGTATCCGGACTTTTACTTTTAAAAGAAAATGAGCGCAATCCGCTTCAAACAACTACTTACGGGACAGGCCAGCTAATCCGTCACTTACTTGATTCCGGTTATCGTAGATTTATTATAGGTATCGGAGGATCGTCTACAAACGACTGCGGAACAGGAATGGCCCAGGCGCTCGGTGTTCGTTTCTTCCGAAGAGATAAAACGGAAATCACGGAGAGAATGAACGGCGGACTCTTAAGAGATGTTGCGTCTATTGAAACAAGCGGACTTCATTCTGGAATTCAGGAAAGTCAAATTGTTGCAGCGTGTGATGTGAAAAATATATTGTTAGGGGAAAGAGGCTGCTCACTTATGTATTCTCTCCAAAAAGGCGCAAGTCCTGAAATTGCTAATCAGCTTGAAGACAGTATGAAATCATTTATCGGGATTGCTGAACAAACTTTTAATTACAAAGTACGCGAAGTTCCCGGCGCAGGCGCTGCGGGAGGACTGGGAGCAGGACTAAAGTTGTTTCTAGGGGCAGAACTTCAATCGGGCATAGATATTATCTTGGATTCCTGCAATTTCTCCGAACGAATTAAGGATGCCGATATTGTTTTTACGGGGGAAGGTAAAATCGATAATCAGACTGCTTTCGGGAAAACCGTTGCAGGCATTGCCCGGCGTGCAAAATCCGAGAAGATACCTGTAATTGCTTTTTGTGGGATTGTTGAAAACGTTGATGAACTTGCCGATCTTGGTGTTAGTTATATCTATCCTATTTGCAGTCGACATATATCCGCTGAACACTCTATGGTTATGGCTTCAGAGTTGCTGGAAAGCACTGCGGCAGGAGTTATGGAGCTTTATAAAAACAATTCTTTGTTTTGAATCCTACTTTATTATCACTGTCATGTAATTTTTTAAACCAGGGTAAATATTTTTGTAAATAGTAAATAGCTGCTGATATTTTTCATGGTTCTGCTTTTTGGGCTTAATGATCTCTTTAATTTCAGTCATATTATTTGCGGCGTCTCTGAATGTCCGGTACCAGCCGATACCGACTGCAGCCGCAACCGCAGCTCCCAGACTGGATGCTTCGGTGTTTCGCGGTATGCAAATATTTTTATTAGTTACATCTGCAAGAATTCGACACCATAATTTGCTTGTCGCACCTCCTCCAATTACGACAAAATCCTTTACCCGTTTGCCAATACTTTTTTCAACGGCTTTGATGGCAAACAATTGCTCGAATGCGATACCTTCCAGAATAGATCTATACATATGTCCGCGATTATGAAAAGCGGATAAGCCCGTAAAAGCCCCGCGTGCGTTGATATCCCAATACGGATTCATGACACCGCATAAATATGGCAGGTGGAGCAGTCCGTCGCTGCCGGCGGATATTTGTTGTGCTTCCTTTTCAAGCTGTTTGTAGATACCGGGTTCCTGTTTTGGATTTATATTTAATATGTTTTTAATAAACCAGTCGATGGCGAATGTGCCTGCTCGCAGGCTGCATTCATAATAATAACCGCTTTCAGAACAGCTGCCCATTGTACGAAATGCTTTATTAGTCCGGTACTGTTTCCCATAGACACCTGCCACTACAGCCGTACCAAGATTAAGATATGCACGCTCGGGAGTAAGTGCATTGGCCCCGGTTCCTGCAGCCTGTCCATCTCCACTGCCTGCAACAATCAGAGTATTTTTGTTTAATCCTGTGAATTCAGATGCCTCGTGCGAGATCTTTCCTAAAATCGTACCGGGGCGGTACGTTTCAGGAAATTGATTTTCCTTTAATTCAAGAGAATTTAAAATCAGGGAAGACCATTTTTTATTTTTCAAGTCGAATAATCCAAGAGGATCCGCGCTTGACCAGCTCGTTTTAAAAGACTGTGTCAATTTCCAGACTATATAAGTATGCACATCGCAGATCATACTGATATTTCTGAACAGATTCGGCTCATGTTTTTTCATCCATGCTAGACGATAGACGACGGGAGCGTAATCGGGAGGTTTGCCGGTTATTCGGTGTATTTTATTTATCCCGATTTTTCTTGAAAATGGCTCCACTTCATCTTTGCATCGTTCGTCCAGCCAGATGATTGCCGGTCTGAGACATTTTCCGTCCTTTTTTAATGGAACAAACGTCTCTCTTTGATTTGAAATCGCAAGAGCGGAAATATTTTGCGGATTAATCAGGGCTGTGATTTTTCTTAACGTTTTTTGAGTTGAGATCCACCAGTCTTCCGGATTCTGTTCATAATAATGAGGCTCAGGGGAAAAAAGAGGGATCGGTTCATGGGCTTGTGCGATTATCCTGCCTTTCCTGTCAAAAGCAATCGCCTTAGTACCTGTTGTGCTGCAATCAAGGCCGATAACGAGGCTGCTTATCTTTTTTATTTGTTTGGATTTCATTGTTAACCGGAGTAATTTCAATTAGTCTATGGATATCACTGCTTTCATTACTCCGTCTTTATAATCAGCCACAAGATCAAAAGCTTTTTGAGTCTCTTCTAACGGGAAGTGATGAGTTGCCATAGAGTCCATATTTACTTGACGCCGGTCCAGCAGATCGATTGCTTTTTGTGTACAGTGAGCCTGCCTGCGAATATTTATAATTGTAATTTCCTTTCGCCTTAATTCATGTATGGGAAATGATATTTCATCCGCTTCTGTAATTCCGACAATCACAAGCATTCCACCTGGTTTCAATAAGCGTATTGCCTGATTAATTGCCTCTTTATCACCGCTGCATTCGAAAACAATATCTACGAGCAGCGGATTAATTCTTGATATTTCTTTTACAATATCGGTATGATCCGGATTTCCCGACCATCTGGGATTTAATGTTTTTGAGAATGCCAATCGTTTTTCTATCTTATCCGTTATATAAATATTGCCGACATTTTTTGTGCGCAAAACATGGAATATTGATATCCCTATCGGGCCTGCGCCGAGAATGGCCGCATCAGCTTTGGAAGAAATCATCGATCTTTCAACGGAATAAACAGCTATTGCTAAAGGTTCGGACAGGGTTGCCTGATCAAAAGTTAAATTATCATTTATCGGAAAGCAGCATTTTTCATCAAGGACAATATATTCGCACAGACAACCTTCCAATTGCTTCGGACATCCAAGAAAAAGAAGATTGCGGCAAGTATTCTCTCTGCCGCTTTTGCATTGATCGCAGTGCCCGCAAGATACAGCCGGATCTATGGCAATTCTCTGGTTAGGCTTTACCCTTGTTACTTTACTTCCCGTACGCTTCTACGATGCCGGCCGCCTCATGTCCGATAATAAAAGGGAACTGTACAATTTGTGAACCGATTCTGCCGGCAGTATAGTAGTGGATGTCCGATCCGCAAACGCCGACAGTTTTTATCCTGATGAGAACGTCGGTATCATTGATTATTTTCGGATCCGGTACTTGCTCAACTTTAAATTGCCTTATTCCTGTCAGTAATGCAGCTTTCATAAGAGTAGTTTGTAATTATTCTTGATCCTGTAATTGAATTCTAAAAATCAATCTTTTATCTCACCCCAGGAATATTTCTGTTATTTCTAAATAATAATATTATTGCATTAAAAAACAAGTTAGCAAAATAAAATGAATAATATGAAAGTTGTTGTCGAAAGAGTTTAAAGTATCGATAGAATATGGTTTTATTTTGAGGAAATATAACACTATTATTAACCGGTTATGAGAAGTAATTATAAGCAGTCTTAAAATGATTTATCGCTGCAAAATGTCTGTACTGATAAAATCGGGATGCAAAATAAAGTGCGGATATATCATGAGTGTTCTAAATAAATACAATCATTAAATTGCTGCTGTTTTTTCAATATTATGACTATGGAAAAGGTAATATAGTTATTATATATATAGAGCTCAGGATAAAAAAGGAAGTTCTCAGCGATGACAGAAATTAAAAACAACAAAGAGAAATTAGGCTCTTATCGATGGACAATCTGTGCTTTATTATTCGCTGGCACGACGATAAATTATATTGACCGTCAAGTACTGGGTATTCTTGCACCGTTGCTTCAAACCGAAATTAACTGGACTGAATCCGAGTATGGCTGGATCGTAACGGCATTTCAAGTTATGTATGCCGTTGGCTTTCTTATTTTTGGCTGGTTTATAGATAAATATGGAACGAAAATCGGTTACGGTATTTCGATAACTATCTGGAGTATCGCAGCGATGGCCCATGCTCTGGCAAAAACACCTTTTGGATTTGGTGTTGCACGTGCCGGACTCGGTTTTGGTGAATCCGGAAGTTTTCCTGCTTCAATAAAAACGATAGCTGAATGGTTCCCGCAAAGAGAACGTGCATTTGCAATCGGTATATTTAATTCGGGCACGAATATCGGAGCGCTCGCTGCACCGATTGTAGTGCCATGGTTGACTGTAACATATGGATGGCAATCTGCGTTTATCGTGACCGGGGCGATAGGATTTCTCTGGTTAATCGGATGGGTTCTGATATACGAAAGGCCGGAACAGAAAAAGCGGCTTTCCTCATCCGAGCTAGCTTATATACTAAGTGACAAGCAGGAAACATCTTCGGTAAAAATACCCTGGTCACAGCTCTTAAAATATCGCCAGACCTGGGCTTTTATGGCAGGTAAATTCCTTACGGATCCAATTTGGTGGTTTTATTTGTTTTGGCTGCCGAAATTCCTTTTCAAAACATACGGGCTATCAATAACTGATTTAGGTTTACCATTGATTGTAATTTATATGATGATCAGCGTCGGCAGTGTTGGAGGCGGCTGGCTGTCTTCCTTTTTAATACGGAAAGGTACGGCAGTTATAAAAAGCAGAGAACTTGTTATGTTGCTTTGTGGAATATGTGTACTGCCTATAATCATCGCTTCAAAGGCATCAAATCTATGGCTTGCAGTGGTACTTATCGGGTTGGCTGCTGCATCACACCAAGGGTTCGCTGCTAATCTTTACGCATTAATATCGGATATGCTTCCTAAAAGAGTTGTCGCGTCTGTTACCAGTCTTGGTGGAGTAGCGGGTTCCATAAGCGGAGTGCTCTTTTCAATTTTTGTCGGATATATTTTAGAATGGACAGGCAGTTATATCCTGCCTTTTCTTATTGCTGCTCCGACATATTTAGCCGGATTAGGTATTATACATTTACTCATAGGTAAAGCCAAACCGGTGGATTTATAATCCTATGTTTATAAGGAAGTCATAGGCGTTCCGGTGAAATGTTTTTATGCCCTATTTGCGCCTTTAAAGTGCTAATAGGACGTAATTTAAAAAAAGAAGACTTTCAAGAATATTCACAATTTTTCTTAATCGCACAACTTTAAGCAGGATTTTCAGATAGCTCAATAATAGCGGCAGCTTCGCCTCTTAATTATTAACTGCCGGAAATGTTATTGATTACAGCCTGGAATAACTGTCAAGACACCTCCAATGTTTTTATATTCTCCTTCTTGTAAAGTTTCAATAAAATAAAGTATATTGTCTTGTCATGAAGCAGTTTACATCCATAACATTACTTTTTGCATTAATGCTTATTGCCGGATGCAAGGATGCTCCTCGCGACAATCC
Source organism: uncultured Bacteroidota bacterium (assembly GCA_963770945.1). Lineage (GTDB taxonomy): Bacteria > Bacteroidota > Ignavibacteria > UBA10030 > UBA10030 > Fen-1298. Next base: position 235,276 of record CAVYRP010000006.1, read on the forward strand.
GCTGGATCCTAATTCACCTCAATATTCCAACACGGCTTCAGTACAAGGACGGGTAGTGCTGCTTAATCAAAATAGTTTTATCCCCTCGGCAAGCATTTCTTCAATAGAAGACGGGGTGAGCGTTTTGAGCGACGCTGATGGTAATTTTAATTTCAAAAACCTGACCATAGGCAGCCAAACATTAATTTGTTCAAAGGAGAATTTTGTTCCCGACACGATGCGGATCGTCCTTCAGAGCCATAAAACGAAGGAAATTCAATTTGAATTGAACGGAGCGCCTTATGTGATAACTCAAAAAATACTCACGAGAAAGGTCGACCAGTACTATCCGAGCACTCAATACTTTGTCGATATTACGGCATCCGTCGGTGATCCGAATGGTATTATGGATGTGGACTCGGTCTGGTTTGCCGTAGATACTCTTCTTTTTCTCATGGATTATTCGGTAACGGCTAAACAATTTCAAGTCACAGTTTACAAATATGATTTGCCGACTAACACTATCCAATGGCTTGTCAGCAGACCGTTATACATTCGTTCTAAAGATCTCAATAACGCAGTTAATCTTAGTAATCCATTTTATGTCTCGAGAATCATTGAGAGTACGGCAACACCTGTATATCCGACAATCAATACAATCACCCTCCAAAAAGATACAACAGGTCCGTCTCCAATCTTCAAGTGGTCGCCGCCGGATGTGACATTTAACTACACTTATACGCTTATTCTTTCACGTGTTATATCGGACATAAAAACCGTGGTGTGGACTTATACGACTCTAAATTATTCCTATATGCAGCTCCAATTTCCATCTGATGGCAGCGGATTAACTTTATCAGCCGGTGAATATGTGTGGACTATTTCTGTCGTAGACGATTTTGGTAATTACTCTCGTTCGAAGGAAGCGCCGTTTGTGGTCCAATGACTATGGAACAAAAGCATCAAGATAATTTTAATGCATTATTCGAGATTGCGCGGTCGATCAACTCCATTCTAGAACCGGAAGAACTGCTCGAGCGTGTTCTGGAGATTGCTATGAAACATCTCTCTGCTGAGCGCGGGTTTGTTATTCTGGCTGATCCGAACAAAGAGATCGGTTACGGGGTGGTAACAATGAAAAACTTCTCTTCGCATCGAACAAGCAGTGAATACGCTGCATCTTCTTCGGTAGTGACTAATGTCCTGAATACAGGTGAAGCAGTGCTGACATTTGATGCTCCGAATGACGAACGATTTGAATCGTCCGCCAGTATCATTGCACAAAATATATTATCTATTATTTGTGTTCCGCTTCGGACAGGCGAAAGGACGTTTGGCGCGGTATATTTGGACAGCGGCACTTTTTTAAAAGAATTTAACGATGAGTCATTAAAATTCCTGACCATTTTCGGCAATCTTGCAGGTATTGCTATTGAGAATGCAAAACGCTATACCGAACTTCAAAATCAGAATGAAAGATTAAGAAACGAAGCCGATGTCTCATATTTATTTAAAAATCTTATAGGAAAAAGTGATAAATGGAAAAATGCGCTGGAGATCGTGCAACGCGTACTGGACATTGATGTGGCTGTCCTTATTACCGGAGAAAGCGGGACAGGAAAGGAACTTGTTGCCCGCGCGATTCACGAAAATGGCCTGCGAAAGGGACTTGCATTTGTAGCGGTAAATTGCTCTGCTATTCCGGAATCGTTAATTGAAAGCGAATTATTCGGTTACGTTCGCGGGGCATTTACAGGCGCGAATGCGACGAAAAAAGGATTGGTTGAAGTCGCCGACGGGGGCACTCTTTTTTTGGATGAAATAGCTGACCTGCCGTTCACTCTTCAATCGAAACTGCTCCGATTACTTCAGGAGAAGGAGTACCGCCGAATCGGAGAAACGATAAATCGAAGTGCGGATATTCGTATAGTTGCCGCGTCCAATAAAGATTTGAAGGACGAGGTAAACAATGGGACTTTTCGCGATGATCTTTATTTCCGTTTGAATGTCGTTAATATCCATCTCCCGCCGTTACGCGAAAGGAAGGATGATATTCCTCTATTAGCGAGACATTTCCTCCGTCGATCGGTACAAATGTATAAAAGATCCATCGACAGCATCAATCCGGATGCTATGCAAATGCTTCTTACTAATCCATGGAAAGGGAATGTGCGGGAATTTCAAAATGTTATTGAACGTGCTGTAGTCCTCTGCAAAGGGACACAATTGACACCTGACGATCTTGTGCTCGATATTAATAAACGGAACGCTATTCTTCCGAATTCAATGACACTCGAAGAAATAGAACGTCAGATTATAGAGGCAACATTAGAAGATATGGATGGAAATAGAAGAAGGACGGCGGAAAAATTAGGCGTTTCCCTGCGTTGGCTTCAGTACCGTTTGAAAGATTGGAATAAAGAATAATGCCGTATAAAATTGAAGAGAAAATCAGCGAGAGCAGTTTTACGTGTGTCTATCGGGCATTTGATACGGCGCTGAAACGCAATGTGCTGTTAAAGGTGCTTCATAAGCATCATGCCGCGGATCATGATCTTTATCAGCGTTTTGTTCGAGAAGCACAGGCATGTGCTGCTCTTCGCTCGGAACACATTGTTCAGGTCTACGATTTAATCGAATATGAAGGGTCACCGGCAATTGTATTAGAATATATCGACGGCACTTCACTCAAGAATTTAATCAGCACAGGAACAACCCGTTCATTGAAATATGCAAGAAAAGTTGCATTGCATACTCTGCGCGGACTTGTTTCTGCCCACGAAAGGGGAATCATTCATCGTGACATCAAACCCGGGAATATCCTTGTTGTGACGGACGGAACATTAAAAGTTACGGATTTCGGATTGGCATATCTATCTTCTGTTCCGACTATAACGGCTCAAGGAATGGTGCTCGGAACACCTGCTTATATGTCTCCGGAACAAATTCGCCACGAAGAAATCGACCAAAGAACCGATCTCTTTTCTCTGGGTGCAACTTTGGTTGAAGTTTTGACCGGCGACCGCCTATTCGAAGGATCCTCATACGCAGAGTGCGCAAAAAAGATTCTGTCATTTAAAGTAGATATGCTTGATAACCTTGTTGAGAAATCATCCGTCGAGTTTGTGAGATTTTTAAAGCTTCTCTTAGCGCCGCAAAAACAAAACAGATATACCACTTCAAAAGATGCACTCAATGCTCTGGACCAGGACGAATCACGAATATTTATTTCTATTCCACATGCGAAGCCCAAAATAAAGAATCAAAAAATACTTATTAAAGGAGCGGCTGCGCTGTTTGGAGCTTTGACGGTATTATTTTTCGTATTCAGCATTATTTCAAATAACCGGAATAAGACTCAACCTCAACCAATGGTCCAGCCGGATGCAGGCACTTATTCTCAGCCTGAGTCATTACAACAAGCGCAAGTAATGAAGGAACGGGAAATTCCACAAACAACAGCAATGCCTCTATCAAAAGATTCGGGCAGTATTCTTTTAACCAGCACACCATGGGCGAAAGTATATGTGGATAATACTTTTATCGGAGAAACCCCAATTAGCAAGCCTATTGTACTTTCAGCAGGAAAGCATTCTGTTACGTTCATGCATCCATCTTTTGATCCTATCCTTAAAAGTATTGCAGTACGGCCGAATAAGGAGACACATGTTTTTGCGGATTTCATTGCGAAAGCCGGATTCATTAATTGTATCGTAAACCCGTGGGCGGAAGTATTTGTCGATGAACAATATAAAGGCACGACACCTTTAGAGAAACCGATCTTGATATCATCGGGAAAACATCAGGTACGCTTTAAAAATACATCGTTTGTTGATGTTATCCGCGAAGTGACAATTAAATCTAAAGATACGGTTACACTTCATATCTCCTTCGAGAAATAATGATAATAAGGAAAATATTAATTTTCTCAGTTTTCTTTACTGTATATGCACAGTATGTAAGTGCGCAGGCGGCTTCCAAGCATACATCCCTGCAATCAATTGAGACGCTTTACAATGCAGGTTCGTACGTAACTGCGGAATTGGAAGCCAGGCGCCTTCTTGAATCCCATGAAATAAATGATTCTGTACGTGTGGCTGTTTATAAAATTATTGCATTTTCATTGATAGCGCAGGGAAAGACGGAATTGGCCAAAGAACAATTCATATCATTGCTTAAACTTGAGCCGGGCTACGATCTTGACCCTGTCTATACTTCTCCGAAGATACTTGTTATTTTTAGGGAAAGCCGGCAGAATTTCCTTTTATCAGGAAAACTTCATAAAGAAAATGGTATTGAAACTACGCTGATAAATAGCAATACCATCACATATCGAACAATTATTTTCCCCGGATGGGAACAAATACATCAAAATAGAACGACGACAGGAGGAGTATTTCTTGGGGCCGGTATCACGACCCTGGGTGCCGGAATTGTTTTTGAGCTATTAAGGAGCTCCGCCCGTAAAAATTATTTATCTGTAACTGATCCATCGGAATTTGATAGGAAGTACGATGCCTATAACCGGTATTATAAAGCGGAAGTTATTTCGTTTATTGCTTTTGCGGTTGTTTACATCGCATCAGAAATTGATGTGCTGAGTGTACAAAATGATTTACAACTCTCATTTGATTCAAATTCACACATACCACAGCGAACAGCGTTTACATTTATCATTCGGTTCTGAAGTGCATCATATGCAGTATGGTGCAAGTCTTGCACTATTAAAGGAATCACATCGCTTATTTAGAATGGAATTCACCGGATCCACTTTGGCATATGGATTGCTTGTTTTTGCTATAGATTAAACCAATTTATTCAAAAATAATCATATCAAGGAGAGAGAATAATGAAGAGTAGATACGGATTTTTCACAGTTGCCGTATTGACCATCGTCATGATTTTCACGCAATCCCTTCTTTCACAAACCGAATTTTCATCGCATTTCGCGAAACATATTAAGTTCGTATCCGAGCCTCCTCATTATGGCCAGGCGGGTGTCGCTTATTCATATACGGCTCAAGCCGTTGATAACGACACAAATGCGGTTATACGCTATTATGCCGGTACTTTTAATCCCGTTGGCTTTACAATTGATTCGATATCGGGTGCTGTAAATTGGACGCCGGCATCAAAGGGATGGTATTCGCTTTCTATAACAGCGGTTTCGAGTGAAAGTAATATTGCCGTTCAATTCTTTATTGTAACTGTAATCGGCAGGCAACGGAATTGTACAAGGACAAGTAACAGCAGATACATCTGGTAGCGGGCATATCTAATATTATCATCGAAGTGTTTCAAGCTTCGAATACAAGCACTAACAGTATCGGATACTACTCATACTTTGCATGGACAGATAAGAACGGATATTATCGTATTTCGAATGTTGATCCCGGCAATTATAAGTTACGTGCAGTATCTCTCACAACGAGATATGCAAGTCAATGGTATGACGGGCAATCCGATCCTGAGGACGCAAATGTGATCTCTGTTTCTGATTCTGCTAAATCTTCTCCAACCGTGGCCGATTTTACTCTCCGCGGGGGTGCTGAAATATTGCCTATGGTTAACAGTATCAGGCGTTGTTTCCGATACGAATCTTCAGCCGATAAAAAATACGAACATATATTTTGTGAAATACGGATTTGCATTGAATACCAAAGATACAGAGGATGATTATCGGGAATATTTCAATATGAATTCCTGGTGGGGCGATTTCAGAATTGATGGGAGATCGCAGCATGTATATCAAGCCAAGGGTGATTCCCTTGGTAAGTATTCACTTAAAATTCCCAGAGGTGCATACATCGCGTTTGCTAAAGCTCCAGGATATGCTAAGGAATTTTATTTAAACCAATCCGATCTGCTAACAGCAAATCTCTTGGAATTGAAACAAGACAGCACCGGAATCAACTTTACACTTGCACCGACTCCGTCTGTCGCTCGTGGGACAATTAAAGGAAACATACTTGATTCACTGCTGGATATAGGTATTCCGTCTCGGATAATTGCATATCGAGATCGATGGACTTCAAAAGACCACTGGAATAGTTTCCGGTCCTATGTTGTTGATTCAGATTCACTTGGCGCCTATACGATCGATTCATTATTGCCGGGATCATACTTTGTACTTGCAATGCCATTAGGCAACTATACTCCTGCTTTTTATTCTACGGATACCGCCAGTACACGATGGAAGAGGTCGGGCAGAGTTAATGTGAATGGGAGCACTATTGATGATATAAATATTTACGTACGTCAAATCCCTTCAATTACAAACGGATACTCGAGCATTTCCGGAAATGTTAGTTCTTCATCAGTCTCTGCTTCGCTGGCAGGTGCTCTTGTCTATGCATACCGGTATGGAGCGGTTTCCGGATATGCGGTTACGAATGAAAAAGGGAAATACTCAATTGAAGGGCTGGCTCCCGGTAAATATACTGTAGTGGCCGATAAATTGGGGTCCAACGAAACAGCGTCAAAATCTGCGACTATTTCCTATGACTATGCCGGAGATCCACAAAATGCCACAAAAGTAGATTTTTCGATTAATGAAACTGACAACAGATGTGACTCAAACTTCATTCCAGCAGCCGGCACAATTCAAGCTCGGGCAGAATTATCCGAATCCGTTTAATCCGTCTACAACAATTGATTATACGTTAAACCAATCCGGAATTGTTACGTTGAAGGTATACAATCTTCTTGGCCAGGAAGTAAATACGTTGGTTAATGGATTCCAGAATGCAGGAAGCTATCGGACGACATTCCAGGCACAAGGACTTTCAAGCGGTATTTATTTCTATCGTTTGAAGAGCCAAAACAATATTCAGACTCGAAAAATGATTCTTCTGCAGTAATCGTCAATAATTTTCTTATGATGTTGGGTAGGGCTGTTTCGATTTGAAGCGGCCCTATTTTTTTGTGAAAGACGAAAATAAATAGGAAAGATGAGCAATGATTCCGCAATAATAATATTATTACCTTACCGGGCCGTATGTGCTTACACCCAGCGGCAGTATCTGCATTGTTACACCAGCAATTAATATTCCAGGATCAGCTACGGTTATAAAAAATCCCGGTGAGAAGACGGATGATGAAATGACACCGGGATAAATATTCAGCCTAAAGCGGCAATTTTTTGATGCTGAATATACCATGGACATGAGAAGAGAATTATTTCGATCGTAATATATCCCTGCCATCGGCCCTGATTCTATTGTGTTTGAGGGAACTCCATTCTGGACCGGCAGGCTTTTTACTCCTTTTGATGCCAATCCGACACCGATAGAAATAGCGTCCGCTGTGTTATTTTTAAAGGATAGTCCGAGAATTGCAAAATTGCCAAAATGAAAGAAAGCGCTGGTTGATTTTGATTTTGTCAATGCATATTTCATAACGAAATTTTGGCCCGCATTGCGGAAAGCAAGCGGGGCAAACGAAATTGCAGCAGGCTGAGACCAATCATTCAAGCTTAGTTCGCTGGAAAAAAAATGCGATACTTTATCGGAACTAAATAGAAGAATCCCTAGAGGTTGAAAGATGAGAATATCGGGGATGCAATCTATATTCGGATAAATGTATTGGCCGTTTTCCACGATTTCATTAAAATATTCACTTGCCATAACCGTAATCGCCCCAAGCAAATAAGGAACAGGATATCCGTTGAAATCATACCATTCAGCAATTTTGCGTGAGACCATCCCGCCGCCGATAACATGGAGTGTATAATTCGGAACCCATTGGGCGTGGTTTATATCGAAACTCGTTGGAAATATCTCTTGATTCAAAAATCGGTTCCAGCCAAAATCACTAATAACGGGAAGAGGAGACGTAATGCTGCGCCAAACACTTGTCGAACCGTTTTTCCATGGAATTGCATCAAACGTGCTCGGGCGATCGAGCTGCTGATAAGTATCGCAGCCGCCGTTAACAAGTACCGAGATGGGATTAAAAAGTGCTTCTGATCCGTAGTCGTACGGCCGAAAGAAATAATATTCTTTTTCCTGGCCGTACAGCCTCGAAGGTGAAAAAAGAAGGCAGGAAAAGATAAAAAGGCAAGTCACATTGATGAGTGATGTTTGTATTTGATTCCTTTTGTTATTTTTAATTGTAAAATGTGCTTTAATTCTATTTTGTTTCATAAAGTAATTTGATCGATAGAATAGCCTTGTCAATGCTTCTTTCCTTTTTATGATTTGCAGACTTCAGACGGTTTCATGTTAAAATTAGGGAAAAAAGTTGTAAGGGGCAAAAGCGGCAGTAATCGGTAAGGATTATTGACCGTAATAACTCCGGTAAAATTTAAAGTGACCTTTCTTCTGCGTTTATTGGAAAATATATCTTGTTTTATTCCATATAATGAAAGAAAGAAATAAAAGTGCGTTAAGACCGCTTATAAAATCAAGCATCTAAAACGAATATTATATTTAGCAATAGATGTAACTATATATTGGCAGCTTGATTTTCACTGAAAGACTCATTACCCTATTACGCGGATTATTATAACTCTATATATCAAAAGGGGCTTGATAAAGAGTATGAACATGAGCGTAAGTTTTAATTGAATATAGCGGTACTCATGTCGTTTAAATTAGAAATATATCCAATTTGTCTCAGAATTCCTGCCGGAGCGATCATAACGATATGAAGAAGAAACCTGAAAAAAAGACGCCGCTGAAAATTCTTTACCTTGAAGACTCGCCTCAGGATATTGAAATTATACGTGAACTTCTTATAGAAGCGAATTATGATCTTGTTATGGAGTGCACTGATAATGAAAAGGAATTCAGTTCTCTGATTCGTGAAAATAAATATGATATAATATTAAGCGATTTCAGTTTGCCGGGATTTGATGCATTAGCTGCATTGCGTTTGCACAACGATATCTGTCCCGAAGTGCCTTTTATTTGCGTATCAGGATCGATTGGAGAAGAGACAGCTATCGAACTCATAAGGAGAGGAGCTGTCGATTATATCTTAAAAGATCGAATGGTAAGGCTCCCTTCGGCAATAAAACGGGTGCTTGATGAATTGAAAGAAATAAATGCGCGGAAGCGGGCAGAAGAAGCGTTGCACGAAAGTGAACAACGATTTAAGGTGCTTGCCGAAAATTCTCCGGTCGGGATATTCCAGACAGATGTTAGTGGAGCTACCATTTATGTGAATCCGCAATGGTGTAAAATCACGGGTCTGTCAAAAAAAGAGGCAATGGGAACCGGGTGGCTCAACGCAGTCCACATTGAAGACAGAGAAAGATTGAAGAGCGGCTGGATAGAAGCAACACAGGTGCAGAATAATTCATATGCAGAATATCGATTTGTTCATAAGGACGGGGCAACTGCCTGGGTGATTGGTCAAGCAACTCCGGTAAGGGATAATAAGAATATGATAATCGGTTTTGTCGGGACTATTACCGATATCACAGAACGCAAGGCAGCAGAAGACGAACTCAAGTTTAGAAACATTCTTATGTCTACTCAGCAGGAAGTCTCCATAGACGGCATACTTGTGACAAATGAGATGGGGAAAATTCTGTCTTATAATACACAGTTTGTTAAAATGTGGAATATTTCTCCTGACATATTAGCAAAACAATTCGATAGGCTTATTTTTGAAGGAATGCTTGATAAAATGAAAGAACCTGAAAAATCGCTTAAAGAAATTGAGTATGTCTTTGCTCATAAAGATGAATCAAGATGGGATGAAATACATTTAAAAGATAACCGAATATTTGATCATCACTCTACACCTATGTGGGGGACAGATAAGAAATATTATGGCCGTGTCTGGTACTTCCGTGACATCACTGATCGAAAGCATATGGAGAATGCCTTGCGAGAGAGCGAGAGCAACTATAGAGAATTAATTGATGGAATGAATGAAACGGTGTGGGTTATTGATTTTAACGGTGACCTTTTAGATGTAAACAAGACCGCTGTCAAGACGTTGGGATATTCGAAAGAAGAATTGATTGCTATCGGACTTTTCGGTATCGATTCTTCAATAAAAAAAGAAGACATAAAAGCAATGGCTGAATCAATGCCGATGGATGAGGTACAGATTTTTGAGACATCACATAAAACCAGGGATGGAAGATTATTCCCGGTCGAGGTTTACTCTAGTCTTGTAACTTATCAAGGTAAAAAAGCAATTATGAGCATTGCCAGGGACATTACCGAACGCAAACAGGCTGAGGAAGCGCTGCGTCAGATGCAGAAACTGGAGGGACTCGGGACGCTTGCCGGAGGTATAGCGCATGATTTCAATAATATACTGGGAATCATACTGGCATATAACACAGGCATCAAGAGGTTTAAGGATGATTCGAAGAAATTAGAACTTGCGACGGATACTATCTCAAAAGCGGTAGACAGGGGTAAGACCATAGTACAGCAGATATTGACATTTGCGAGGAAAACGGAAACGTCATTCGGAGCTGTAAATGTCAATGAAGTCGTTAAGGAAATAATGACAATGATAATGGAGACATTCCCGAAGATACTTACATATTCACAGAGCTTTGAAAAAGGAATATCGTTTATAAATGCAGACCGATCGCAGTTGTATCAGGCGCTTTTGAATCTATGCGTGAATGCCCGCGATGCTATGCCGGACGGCGGTTTGCTTAGCATCAACACGCTCACGGTGAACGGTGCGAGTCTGAGAGTAAAACATCCGGATGTTACCGACAGCGATTATGTCTGTATAGAAGTGATTGATACGGGCGAAGGAATGACGGAAGATATATGTAAGCGGATATTTGAGCCGTTTTTCACGACAAAGGGAATAGGCAAGGGAACGGGATTAGGATTAGCAGTAGTATTCGGAGTTGTTCAGACACACAAGGGATTTGTTGATGTAGAAAGCGCGATTGGCAAGGGAACGACATTCAGGTTGTATATGCCGGCGCTGCAAGCAGAAGAACCAAGCAGTGAAAAAGAAGAGGAAGAGACGCTGGAAGAGATTACAGGCGGGACGGAGACATTGCTGGTAGTAGAGGATGAAGAGATGCTGATAATGTCTCTTCAGATGGTATTGGTAGAGAAGGGATATAATGTTCTTCCTGCGAGAGACGGGATGGAGGCTTTGAAAGTCTACCAGGAGAATAAGGACGATATATCGCTTGTATTGACCGATCTAGGCCTTCCTACAATTACCGGTTTAGAGGTATGTCAGAGAATCAAGGAGATCAAATCGAGTGAGCGCATGATACTTGCGACAGGGTATCTTGATCCAGAGATGAAGTCGGAATTTCTGAAGGCGGGAATACAGCATTTTCTCTACAAACCGTATGATCTCAGAAAGGTCCTTAAATCAGTGCGGGAAATGCTGGATGAAAAATAAGCCTTAGATTTTCTATAATATACTGCGGTTTTTTTTAACTACTCAATTATGTCATTGCACTGTTTGCAGTATGTGAAAATGCGACATCTATTCCGTGATATATAGTAGTCAAAAAAGAGCACAGATGAACAATGGCAGGGAAAGCACGGAAATATAAGTTTACCTATCCAGCCAGATTTTGAAACTTGCAGCCTTCTCTTTGCTGATAATGACTTCTTCGTTCGAGCCGCGCAAATATATTTTTAATTTACCGTTAAAGAAAGAATGTACAGCAGCTATTGCCGCGTAACTTATCAAATATTGCCGGTTAACACGGAAAAACGTATGTGGATTGAGCTCCATTTCAAGATTTTCCAATGTTGAATTAATCACATGTTTTTTAAGTTCATGTGTGAGCATATATGTATTTTTATGTTCGGAGAAGAAGTAAGAAATATCCTCTACAGGAATTGATATAAACTGATCGCGGAATGGAATGAGGAAGCGCGATTTATATGCAGGATGCTGAAGTTGAATGCTTTTTAAGATATTTTGGATGTCAACAGTGGAACATTGTAAATCGCATGAACTATGGATGGCCTGGAATTTATTAAGACTATGTGCAAGTTCAGCCGGATTCACCGGTTTTAAGAGGTAATCTATACTGTTGAGTTTGAAGGCACGGATGGCGTATTCATCATAAGCTGTTGTAAAGATTACGGGACATGAAACTTTTGTTCTCTCAAATATTTCAAAACTTAATCCGTCGCCTAACTGAATATCCAGAAAGACAAGATCAGGCGATGGATTGGTTTGAAACCATATTACAGCAGAAGAAACACTATCGAGAGTTTTGACTATGTTGATATTATGTCCGGTCTCGCGCAAAGCTTTCTCAAGCGCTTTGACTGCCGGCAATTCGTCTTCAATAATAACTACATTCATGGTTTGATAAGCGGCAATTTGACAAGAAATTCCGTTTTAGTTTCAACTACTTCTACGATTCCTCCGGATACATGTTTGTACCGTGATAGAATATTGTTCAACCCTATATGCGTAGGAGAGCTTGATACTTGCTTTCGCTGGAGATTATTGCGAACTACCAGTTTTGAATCGCCCTCTGTTGTAATCTGAATACGTAAAGGATGTTCGCGCGAAACGACATTATGTTTAACGGCGTTTTCAACAAGGATTTGTAATGTAAGAGGCGGCATACGATACACCGACATTTTATTCGGGATATCAATGGCTATGCTGAAATGGCCGTTGAACCTGGTTTCGAATGCAAATGCATAGTCGCGTACCAATTCTATCTCAGTTCCTAAATCGACAAGATCATGTTCTTTGCTGTTGAGTACGTTCCTGTATACGTTTGCCAGACGCCGAACAAAATCTATCGCAAGGTCTTTATTTTCTTCAATCAATGTCGTAAGTGTTGTAATACTATTAAAGAGAAAGTGCGGGTCTATTTGCTGGCGCAATGCTTGATTTTGGGCAATGAGGTTTTCCTGTTTCAATTGTTCTGCTTCTATAAACGAAGCACTCATGCGATGGAAAACAAATATTCCGAGAAAAATAACGCTAAGGACAAACGTAGTTAATGCAGTGAGAATGACAAAACTTTCCGTAAATAAATCGCCGCGGCCGGGATGAAGTAATACGACAAACCATAGAATAATATATCCAGATATGATAGAAAAGAATAAGGAAAAGAGTAACTGGACGGTAAGCCGTTTGCCGCAGTTGCGTTCCCAGGGAAGCTTGCGCTCGAGAAAATAATATGACCAGAAATTACTTTCCGTTATGGCATACATTCCTATGGTCCCTAAAATGAATTCCGGAAGAAACTGCAGCCATGACATCTTAAGATCAAACCAACCGGAATAGAGCGTCGGAGCTATAAGCAGCCCGATAGCATCGGCAAAGATGTGAAATAGAGGCGGAAAGAGAAGCCGCATCTGCCACATAGAAAACGGTTTAAGTGGATATGGTATTTTCATGGATTTAATCTGTGTCCATCCAAAAGTAATAGATGATTCATAATGAATCAATGTTTGAATTATCGGGCAAGCGTTCCGGCTGCTTTTTCAAATTCCGTCTGCGCGATAATATAATCGGTAATCGCCTGTAGGCGGTCGAGTTTTGCCTGATTGAGCATGATATTCGCGTCTGATACCTCGATTTGTTTACACAGACCCTGCTGCCATCGGCTTCGTGTCTTTTCATAGCTTCGTTCTGCTGCTTGCACAGTACTGCCGGATGATGCAAGACGGCCTTCTGCTTCGGCAATATTGCCGATTGCAACGCGAATTTCCGTACCCGCAATATCCTTCATTTGATTAAGTTGAGTTTCAGCCTGCAATCGGTTTAGTTCTGCTTGCTGCACGCGCGCGTTCGTACGAAAACCGCTGAATAAGGGAACCGATAACTGCAGTCCCACCATCGAACTTGTCGGCCATGTATAGTTGGTGAATTTGAAATCGTTTTGCTGTTCCTGTACCTGTATGCGCCCGAACAATGCGAGCGACGGCAGATGGCCGGCGAATTCCATGTTCTTTATTGCGTCTGCTGCCTGCACTTGATACGAAAGCTTTTGAATATCCGGCCTAATTGTGAGTGCGCGAAAATAGACCGATTCATACGACAAGGTATCGCTTTGTTCGAACCGTAGTGAATCATTGAGCATAATCTGATCATTTGAAGCAAGTCCGATAAGAGTTTTTAGCAAAGCGGTCGTTGTAAGTGCTGCGTTTTTCAATTTAGTAAGTACCGGCTTTTGATTTTCAAGAGCGACAAAAGCCTGTAATGTATCGACATCTGTCGCAAAGCCCTGCATGAACATGTTGCGAGTTTCGTTCAATGTTTCCCGTATCCGTGCAATGCTTTGTTCCACTAGATTTTTTTGCTCCTGGAGGAGCAGAATTTGATAATAGGTTTTTTTTACAGCCGTTATAATTTCGGATTTTCCATTACGCATATCTTCCATCGACATGCGTTCCTTTGCTTTGGCTGCAGTAATTCCGGCATACACTTCACCGCGGAAGAGCGGCATTGCCGCGCCTACATATCCCGTATAATCATTCTTAGCGCCCATTTCAATCGGCATAGAAGGCTCGGAGAATGCAAATGTACCCGTTCCAGGATCGATCGAAACTGTCGGAAAGAAAAAAACCGGTAATTTCAAATATCGCGTATAAGCCGCCTCTGCTGTTATCGTCGGTAATAAATTGCCCCATGCTTCTCGTACAGCATATTCGGATTTTTCTATTTCCAGTGATGCAATACGAATTTGCGGATTTTTTTCTAAGGCAAGAGATACCGCGTCTTTAACCGACAGTGATCGAACTTGTGCATTTGATCCCGATATTCCGGCAAGTAAAAAAATACAGAACAATATTATAGTTCCAGCCGTCTGTGAGCGTTGTCTGCCTAGCCGTTTTTTTACATAGGCAGTCGTGTAATTTTTGAGTCGTTCCATATCTACATATACCGTAGGTATAAGGATCAACGTCAGAAACATCGAACTTGTCAATCCCCCTATTAGGCCGACAGCTAACCCGCTTTTCCATTCTGATGCTGCTCCTGTCGCAATTGCAATCGGCATCATGCCAAACACCATGGTGAGTGTTGTCATTAAAATAGGACGCAGGCGATGTTGTCCGGCCTGGATAAGAGCTTCAATTAATTCCATGCCTTCTTTGCGTAATTGATTTGTACGATCTACAAGCAAAATGGCGTTCTTTGAAACCAATCCGACCATAACCACGATCCCAAAGAAAGAAAAGATATTCATTGTTTTCATAGTCAATGCGAGGGCGAGCAAAGCACCGACAACAGCAACGGGAATTGAAAAGAGTACGACAAATGGATAGAGGAAGGAGTCGTATAAAGCCGCCATAATGAGGTAAACAAAAATAATGGCGGCAAAAAGTGCCAGCAGAATGCTCTCGAATCCTTCTTCCTGCATTTCAAGATCTCCCTCAAAGGCTATTCTAATTCCTTCCGGAATATTCGTTGCTCCTATCGCTCTTTGAATATCTTCACCGATTGTACCGGCGGGCCTTCCGACTGCTTCGGAGTAGAGTGAAATAGCCGGCATACGATTCCGGCGGTCGAGTTTACTCGGCCCGGTAGATTGATAAATCCGTGCAAATTGCTGTAATTCAATGTTCTGCCCCTGCGGATTTACAAATGTTGTTGCAGCTAATTCTGCAGTCTTTGATTTATCGGTTTCATCCAGAACTATATTCATCAAGTATTCCGTTGCTCCTTCACGGTATTTCAAATCTCTATATCCTGTAAGCCGAACACGAAGAGCCATCGCAACTTCTTCAATCGACAATCCAAAGAGAGCGAGTTTTTCACGATCGATTTCAATACGAATTTCCGGGCGCCCTTCTTCAACACTCAGCCTTACGTCCGATGTACCGGAAATATTTTTCACAAGGTTTAACATTATGTCGCCGGCGATTTTCAAACTATCTCTATTCGTACCGTTTATTAATATTTGAATCGGCGCATCATTGGCTATTCCCAGGAAGCCGATTGGAATGATGCGCGCTTTAACTCCCGGATATTCCAGTACTGCTTCTTTTATTTGATTGCCGACTTCCTGCATACTTCTGGAACGCCGGTTTTTCGGAACAAGGGACACGATGATTTCAGCGTTGTTGCTCGATGTCATTCCCATAAAGCCTTCATTGGATACGCCGACGCTAGTAAATACTTTTTTTACTTCCGGTATCCCCGCGATCATTGCTTCTGCACGGTTTGCGAGAGAATCTGTCTTAACAAGGCTTGAACCCGGAGGAAGAGTCATCGTAAGCGTGAATTCTCCCTTGTCTGCCCATGTAACAAATTCGCTGCCTATAAATCCAAAACCAACAAGACAGATGGATCCTATGAAAAGCATTGTAGTTATCAATGCAACAAATCCGCGGTGATTCAATGCCCACCGGAGAGTGTCCTTGTATGTGAGCAAGATGCGTCTGAAAAAACCTTCGAACCATCCGGCAAATTTTCCCATAAACGATGCTTTCTTCAATTCCTCGATTTGGCTTAAGCGTGATGCAAGCATAGGCGTTAGCGTGAACGATACGAGAAGGCTCATCAATGTGGAAATCACAACAACAATGGAAAATTGTCTCAACAAACCGCCGACAATGCCGCCCAATAAAGAGGCGGGAACAAAAACAACAACATCCACCAATGTGATAGCGAGCGCGGTAAATCCGATTTCCATGCGCCCGTCAATCGCAGCTGTATGCGGATTTTTTTTTCGCTGCAGGTGCGAGTATATATTTTCCAGGACAACGATGGAATCGTCTACTAGAATACCGATGACAAGAGACATTGCCAGAAGCGTCATTATGTTCAGCGTAAATCCAAGTGCATACATAACGCCGGTCACGGATATTAGTGATGCCGGAATTGCCACGAGCACGATGAAGGCATTACGCAAACTGTGTAGAAATACCATCATTACCAATGCCACAAGAATGACGGCAAGCAGAAGGTCTTTGATTACTGCATCGGCAGATTCAAGGGTAAACTCCGATAAATCCTGCGCAACGTCGAATCTTAAATTTATAGAAGAAAAATCTTTCTCCAAAAGTTTCAATTCATCGCGTGTGAGCCGGCTTACTTCGACAGAATTTGCATCCGATTGCTTCTGAATAAGTACCGCCACAGCAGTTGAATTATTCAACCGGCTGATGATCGCATCATCTTTTTTGCCATCCGTGACTTCAGCCACATCATGCAGGGCAATGCGTCTGCCGTCCTTACCGTAACCGACAGAAACATTATTTAACTCACTGAGCGATTGAATCCGCCCGGCAAGGCGCACATCGTATTCACCGTCCATATCTTTAACCTTTCCGGCCGGAATATCGATATCGGAGCGGCGAAGCATTTCAACTACTTGCAGAACCGATAAATTGCGTGCTTGAAGTTTCTTCGAGTTCAAATACACCTTAATTTCACGTTCTTCTCCGCCGATGAGCGTTACAGATCCGACACCGGGAATCTGCGCAAGCCGCGGACGTATACGGTCTTTCAACTCTTGATAAAATGCCTTTGAACCGGTATTGCTTGTTGCCGCGATACGGAGAATAGGAAACTCACTCAATGAAAATTTTGAAAGTACCGGTTTGCGCGACTGGATAGGGAGCTGGTCGGCAATTTCATTAATTCGACGTTGAACCATCTGCAACGCCTCGTCTGCATCGGCAGATTGGCGGAATTCAATCCATACCATTGAGACGCCTTCGATAGAAGTGGAAAAAACGCGTTTAACTTTTTCAACGTTGGCGGCAGCATCTTCTATCGGTTGTGTTAACGATGTTTCCACTTCATTCGGAGATGCGCCGGGATAAATCGTTATTACACTTACATGAGGCGGTGTAATTTCCGGCAGCAGTTCGTAATTCAATTGAAAAAAACTATAAACACCAATAAGTGCTAGCGCAGAGAAGAATACAATAACCAAAATGGGCCGCTTAATTGATATTTCAGTGATGTTCATGATAGTCCTTAAATACTATGTTCGTTTCTTTTTATTGGGAAAGAGCAATTCATTCTATTGAGCCACAGTTACCTGCACACCGTCGCGTACGGTATTTGTTCCGACAGTGATAACGGCATCGCCTTCCTGTAAACCTGATAGAATTTCAACATAAGAATCAAATTCGGTACCGACTGTAACCTGGCGGATACGTGCGATATTGTTTTCAACGATATATACCTTTCCCTCGCGTACGCTTCCTAAAAGTGCAATTCGCGGAATGAGCAATGCTTGATCGGTTATAGTTTCATCCAGGTCGATATGCGCAGTCATTCCGGCTTTTAACGGATACTGACGATTATTTGATATGACTATTTCAACAGGGAATAAAAGTGATTCGCCTGCTTTAGGCCCGATGTTTTTCACTATACCGTTAAAATTATTTCCCGGATAAGCTTCTGCAAAAACAGAAGCCCGCATTCCCTTCTTTATTCTGGAAACTTTATTTTCTGAAACTGTTATTGTTGCTTTCAAGCGCGCGATATCAACAATCGTAGCAATAGAGGCGCCGGGAACGACCATCATACCGACGTTTACTGTACGCTCGGCAATTTCACCGGATATTGGCGCGCATATTATTGCATCTTCATACTGGCGTTTTGCAACAAGGTACTGCGCTTCTGTGGACCGGAAATTCAATGTTGCAAGCTCCAGTTCGTTGCCGGATAAATTTCCCTGATTATATAGTGTATTGAATCGGGTCAAATCATTCTCGGCTTTCACATAAGCTGTTTTTGCTGCGACAAATGCTGCATATTTCAAAAGCGTATCTACCTTTACGATAGGATCGCCTGATCGGACATAATCGCCGACATCCGCATAACACGAGAGTACCTTACCTTGTGTTTCGGCAATAACCGGAACGTCATTATACGCCTGAAGCACCGCAATCGAACTTAACTGCAGCGGAACTGGACGACGTGAAGCTTGTGCAATGGATACTGCAGGCGGTTTGGCAGTAATACGTTCCGTGTTGGCATCGAGCCGTGATTTGTTAATGAAGAGCAATACAATGATAATGGCAACAGTGATGGATAATATCAATAATAATCGAGTTCGCTTTTTCATAGTGTCTCCATAGTTTTTATCTTGTTGTCATTAAAATACCTCGAGAAATTCAATATTCCGGAGAAAAACTATCCGAAACGACAAAACGAAATCCTGAAGTGAACAGTTCTTAAGATGAATCGAATACTACTTTGCATGGAATGCATGCAGCGAAATCAGACTCACGGTTCCGGCAACCAGAATGACGGCGGCGACAGCCTCTTTGCTTAACATTATTGATTTCACTTTCTTTGCATATCGAGTCAAAGTAAGCCGGTTCAGAAAAATATGCGCTATCGCTGAAATACAGAAAACCAGTGCCGCCATGTTATGAAAAGACATCCAAAAGTGTCTTTCCTGAGTTAGCGGATCAAATTGCATCGAGTGATTCATTATCCCGGAAATTGGCAGAATCGAACCTGATAATAAAAGAACCAAAGCTGTAAACGCACGTTTGTTAAAAGGCTTCTTCGCTTCGAGTGTTTCCATAACACAATATCTCCGCCGAAAATATTTTTACGAACAATCAATATGTATGTTTTATACAACTTGTTCTAATACGGGAAAAATATTCAGATAGATTCGGTTTTATACAAAAACCTGACTGAAGCAGCCAAATGGATTACTGAAACTGTCGGATTGAAAGATGAATAACTCAGTTTTTAAGCTATAAAACAACATAAAAAGCCAATAAATATAATTGCTATTTGATTTTTTCTTTTTAACTTATAGCAGTCTTATTCTGATACAAGTGATTGCTAAAAAAATCATATCCATAAAGCTGTTTAAATATTAGTTTTAATCACGCATAAGGAGATATATTATGAGAAAGAATACCGTAGCTTTTATTTGTGTACTACTTTGTATGTCAATTGTTATGATGGGCTGCGGCACAAGTAAGGCATTGCAGGGCGGCGCTATCGGTGCAGCAGGAGGCGGGCTTATTGGAGCTATTATCGGCAAACAGGCAGGAAATACAGCACTTGGCGCCATTATTGGTGCGGCAGTAGGCGGAACTACCGGGGCATTGATAGGCCATAATATGGACAAACAGGCCGAGGAAATGAAGAAAGATCTATCGGATGCAAAAATTGAACGTGTCGGTGAAGGAATTAAAATCACATTCAATTCCGGAATTCTTTTTGCCGTCAATAAATCTGAACTGCAGCCAACTGCGAAAACAAATATCGAGAGTCTTGCAAAAATTCTCAATAAATATCCCGATACGAATGTCATAATCGAAGGTGATACCGACAGTGAAGGCAGCGAAGAATATAACCAGAAGTTGTCTGAACGCCGTGCTTTGGCTGTTGCAGACTATACACGGAACGCCGGTGTTGACGGAATAAGAATTACAACTGTAGGGCGCGGCGAATCAAACCCGGTTGCTTCGAACGAAACAGCTGAAGGCCGTGCGCAAAATCGGCGCGTCGAAATAGCGATCTTCGCAAACGAAAAGATGAAGGAAGCGGCAGAAAACGGGAGTCTGAAATAAGGGTATTAGATCCCTGTAATAGTCTTCAAGAGGAATAAAGCGTATCTGAATTATTATTCGGATGCGCTTTTTTATAGCTGGTATATGGCGGGTAGATGAAAGGAAACACCGCCTCTTATTCGGAATAGTTCGGATGAATGTGAGTTATTAATATTCGTAAATCGATGTTGTTCTCTTGCTTCCTTGAAACATATCGAAGTTAAAATTCGTATTATTCCTATTAAACGTGCTATGATAACAAGAGCTAATAATATTAAAGTCGTAAAAGCAATTCTTTCGACACCACAGGTAGCTTTAGCAAAACCATCTGTTAATTGGTTCTTTTGCAAATATTTGCGAAAATTCAAAATTATGGACATCGGGGGAAACCTGATTGTTCATTCTCATCTCCCTCCGCTGAACAGTAAAGCGTACTCGCGTTTCGTCAAAGAACATCTGCTGGAGAAAACAATCGGACCGTCGCACGCTCAAATCGGAATTACAAATGCCTGTCCGCAGCGCTGCGAGTATTGTTACAATAGAAATCGGACAGGGAAGGTGATGGATAAGGAAACGATTCTAAAGACTATACGAGATTTGAAGGATCTCGGTGTTTTTTGGCTCGGACTTACGGGCGGAGAACCGCTTCTTAACAAGAATATCGCTGAAATTGTAGAAAGTGCCGGAGAAGATTGTGCGGTAAAATTGTTTACGACCGGATGCAATTTAACGAAACAGCTCGCTTCTGACCTGAAGAAGGCAGGCCTTTATTCAGTCTCGGTAAGTCTTGATCATTGGGATGAAGATCAGCATGATCAAGTAAGAAAATACAAAGGGGCTTTTCAAACTGCGCTGCGTGCAATTGATATTTTTAAAAATATAGATGGGATGCACGTCAGTATATCGGCTGTGATTTCAAAAGAAATGCTTAAACGGGAAGTGATCGAGAAATACATGGAATTTATCAGCGGCCTCGATGTTCATGAAGTATGGCTGAGTGAAGCAAAGCCTTCTATCGCAGCTTACCAGAATGAAGCCCTTGTTATTAATCAGGAAGAACATGCAATGTTGAATGACCTTCAAGACCGCTTTAATGATGAAGGTAAAATGACGGTCAATTACCTTGGGCATTTTGAGGATAAAAAGCATTTTGGATGTTCGGCAGGCCACAAGATGATATATGTCGATGCATTCGGTGAAGTGAGCCCGTGCGTTTTTATTCCGATGACATTCGGCAATGTAAAGGAAGCATCGGTGAAGGATATTTACAAAAAAATGCTCGAACGTTTTCCAACCGAAAGTAATTGTTTCATCAACAAGAATTATAAAACTTTGCAAAAGTATATACATCCGGATTCTCCGATAGGAATGGAAGATTCATTGAAGATAATGGATGAAATCGAATTCGGGCCTCTGTCAAAATTCTTCGAACTTCAATATCGTTAAGGTAGAATCCAAAAGGAGCGAGCGGTGATAAGCAAGAAAGAAAATGGTGCCGGATTGCCGCTGCGGATATACAAATTAACAGGTTTGTTCTTATCTATTATATTTGGCATCGTTGGCCTCGTCTTTCTTGTAATCCCGAATAAAGTTCTGATTTTCTTCAACGATATTTCTCCATTTCTCGGATTCAGGGAATCTCCGGTCGAAGGCGTAGGATTTTATCTCATCCTCGCCGTAGCGTATATGTATCTTGTGACAATACTTGCATACCAGATGTACAAGCATCCGGAGAATCCTTCGTTCTCTTTCTTGCTCATCAGCGGTAAATCTGCAAGTTCAATTACTTCATTTATTGTATTCATCTTTCACTATCAATATTTGATATATCTGACAAACGGTGTTGTCGACGGATTGATTGCCATAGGACTTATTTTACTGTCTCGAAAAACTCGCAGAGTCGGGAGATGAATCTCTTAATGCGAATTGCCGGGAGGCAGCTGCCTGCCTTTATTAAGAAGAGAGAATTGAACAGGTTGTTTCAATTGACTGCTTTGGCATTCGGCAATGAAATTCCTTCTTTGAAAGGACTCTCTTATAATGAACGCCTGGCAAAATATGCCCGGTTTACGAAAACATCGGTTGATCAATGTATCGATCGAGGTGATAATATTCAGGAAATTCAGGATCGATTATTTCAGCAGGCTTATGAATACGGAATGATGTGGAGGAAAAAATTTGATATTTCGGATACGAATGATGTGATGAAAGCCGGTAAAATACTGTATCGTGCCATCGGCATCGAATTTTTGGGCACGGAAAGACGGCGCTATCAAAATCGGCAGCTGTTTCTTCAGTCAATTCTATTCACCTGCAACATGCAAGGTGGTTGCTTCTCTTGATGCGGGAATAATGGCGGGACTTTCCGGCGGATCGGTATTATCTTTTTCCCAGCGTATTACTGAAGGATTCGGTTTCTGCAAAGCACAACTCTGCTCAAAGGAATTTATATCATGAAAAAAGCGATTGTAGTCGGAAGCGGCGCCGGCGGAGCAGCGATTGCAAAAGAACTGCAGGGCGTTTACGACGTTACCGTTTTAGAAGCGGGAAAAGAATTTCGCCCGTTTTCCATGAATCTTTCTCTTGTAGAAAAGATAAAAAAAACCGGCCTGATGATAGACGAGCGTGAAATACAACTGCTTTTCCCGGCAATGAAAATCCGTAAAACGAAAGATCGTATGGTTATGGTCAATGGAATTGGATTGGGCGGAACCACGACTTTAGCGACGGGGAATGGGGTTCGTATAGATAATGATTTAAAAGAAATTGGAATCAATCTCGATGTTGAATTTGATGAATTAGCCAATGAGATCCCTATATCCACTGATCATCAAAAACGATGGGGGCGTGCAACGCGGCGCCTTTTTGAGACTTGCAGGGAAATGAATTTGAATCCCGAACCGCTTCCAAAAATGGGGAATAACAAAAAATGCATCAACTGCGGACGGTGTGTATTGGGTTGTGCGTATGGCGCAAAATGGGACAGCCGAAAATTTTTGTATTCTGCAATTGAAAAAGGGGCAAAAATAAAGACAGATTGTCATGTTAAAAAAGTAGTTATTGACGGGAATAAAGCGGTTGGAGTTGTTTCCAGAAAGGGATTACGCACGCAGTTACATACCGCAGATCTTATTGTATTGGCGGCGGGCGGATTCGGCACTCCTGTAATCCTGGAAGATTCCGGAGTTAAATGCGAGAATCGATTATTCGTTGATCCGGTGCTTTGTGTTGCTGCCAGGTGGGAAAAGGCATTTCAGAACAAGGAACTCTCAATGCCGTTCGTTGTCCAGCGGCATGGTTTTATTCTCTCTCCATATTTTGATTATCTCAGTTATTTCTTTAACAAGGATTGGAACTTTCCGGCACAGGATACACTGGGAATAATGATCAAGCTTGCGGATACAAATAACGGAACTGTTTCAAAAAACAAAATAAATAAGACTCTCAATGAGAAAGATAAAGAAGGATTAAAAGAAGGAGTTGATATTTGCTGCGAAATATTTAATCGTCTTGGAGTAAAAAAAGAACAGACGATACTCGGAACTATTAATGCCGGACATCCCGGAGGAATGCTGCCATTGACTGCAGACGATGCCTTAACGTTCCATTCGAAAAAACTTCCTGAAAATCTTTATGTTGCCGATGCTACTCTTTTTCCGTCATCGATCGGTAATCCGCCGATTCTTACCATAATGGCCATGGCAAAACGGATAGGTAAGATATGTTCGCAAAATGCGAATTGATGGCAGCGGAATTCGTCCGCTTATAATGGATTAAAACATCGATATGTAATTCTAAAAAACTCCGGATCAACCGCCATTTATTACTTTATTCAAGAGTTTCAGATCATCGATCACATGCCGCGTAATGAGGAAATTCTTCCGGACATGCTCTTTTCCATTCGCACCGAGGTACTGGCCGACTTTCGGATGCTTGAGAATCGAACTAACGATATCGGCCCAACCCTGGATATCGTATGGTTCTGCTAAAAATCCGGTCTGATTATCTAAAACTTGCCGCGGGATACCGCCCACGTTAGATGCTACGACGGGCTTTGCCTTCCATAGCGCTTCCGTTACCGTTAATCCAAATCCCTCTCGAATTGATTTCTGCAGCACTACGCTGGATTTTCTTTGAAGTGCATTTACTAGAATATTATCTTCTACTGTAAGCAAGATTATTTCCTTGTCGTCAAGCAATGAACCGGCGGCAGTCCTTGTTTTATCGAAAATCTCCCAACCCTCAGGGTCATCCGAAGCCATACTGCCGCATAACACGAGGCGGCAATCGCATTCTTTTCTAACAAGCTTATAAATTTCGATGACATTCTCGGGATCCTTCCACTTGTCAAATCTGGATATTTGAGTGATAAGCGGTTTATCGGTGGGAACGCCGTATTTTTGGAGTGTTCGGTCTATTAAATCTTCCGGGATATCCCTATTCTTGGAAGATAACGGGTCGATTGCCGGATCTATGATAGTGTACTTCAAAGGGAGTTCTTTACGGACATATTGTTCATCTGAGACAATTATTCCGTCGTATGCAAGAATAAATCCTTTCAAAAAGTGCCAGAGCTCTTCGTTGGGGTGGGAAAGATCTACGTGACATCTCCATATCCATGGCTGACGTTTCTTATAAAACCGGATAAGAGGCAGCGGCTGGGGATCGTGGATGATGACGCAATCGGCATCGATTTTACAGTAAGAGGCGAAATCCTCATTGTTCTCAATATATAATGAAGCCTTTATGTCGGTCATTCGGATTGATTCACCCTGAATAGCATTGTGAAACTTCTTGGTTATGTTGAAAAATTCCGGCGTGCCCCGGAGCATTCTCCAATCTGCATCGAGTCCGGCACAATTCAGCAGCGGAACAAGTGAATCTAAAATTTCAGCCACACCTCCGCCGTAATATGTAGAGTTTATATGGACCACTCTTTTCCCGTAAAGCGGACGAGCTAATCTATAGATTTCCGCTATGATATCGTCTCCGACAATGTCCCTGTAATCTTCCAAGGTTCGCATAAGGCTTTCCCTTTATTTATACTTTCATGACGTTGAATTACGAATAGAATAATGAGTCCTGAGTTTTATGATCATCTTGAGGATCTTAATAACATCCTTGACATTTTCTACATAATACTGAGCTTTTGTTTCCGGCATTTCTCCTACATGTATAGTAATTCCCGGCGGCTTCAGCACTTTAAATGCATCCTCATCGGTTATATCGTCGCCGATATATATCTTCAATGAATTAGGAGGATATTGATGTTCTTTTAATATTTTTCTGACTGCGTGTCCTTTTCCCCATTCGACCGCAGGCCTTACTTCCAATACTTCTTTACCTTCTGTTATGATTAATTCAGGATCAAATGAAGATATGGTTTTCATTGTCAATTCTTTTACAAAAGGTACGTTTTGAGCAATGACATTCCGATAATGGACAGATAGTGTGAATTGTTTATCTTCCACGTATACATTTGAGAATGAATCAAGTGCATTCTGTAAAATTTCCTGAAGTTGATGCATCTTTGGGCGGGAGGTTAATGCATCAGGATGAATCCATTCGGACTTATTTTGACAGATATGAAAACCGTGATTAGCAACTAAGCGGATATTTTCAAATGTAATAAAATTTCGTATATCCTTCATTGATCTTCCTGTTACAATTGTAACCCGAACATCGGGAAGCTGGATCAATTGCTGTAATAAATGGATTGTATCGGGCGATAGAACGGCTTCCGACGGCGTTTTTTGAATTGGGGTTATTGTACCGTCATAATCCAGAAACAATTCCACTTCAGAAGCGGATAAAAGCCGTTTGGAAAAATTATTCCAGATATCTATTCGCTTAAGAGGTATGTGAAGCGAAATATTAGATTTCATGGCTGTTTTTTTGTCTTTATATGAGAAAGCGTCGTAATGATGTTGGCCGCCCAGCGGTAAACATTCCTTTCTTTAACGATAGTTCGAAGCTCCTGCATCCTTTTGTGACGTTCTTGTTTGCTCATCGTAAGCGCCTGGTGGATTGCTTCTGCCGATTCTTCGATGTCATATGGATTAACAATAATTGCTTCAGGAAGTTCGCGGGAAGCTCCTGTAAATTGACTGAGTATTAGAACGCCGTCTTCGTCCGTCCTAGCTGCGATAAATTCCTTGGAAACAAGGTTCATTCCGTCGTGCAGAGACGTTACCATGCATACATCGGCTGCACGATAGTATTCTCTGATTGTTTCGTGGCTGTGATGCGCTTTTAAAAATACTATGGGCTTCCAATTTTTTACCTGAAACGACCAATTAATTTGATCGACTGTCTCGTCCAATTCTCCCAGCAGGTCATGGTACCGTTTGATGAGTGTCCGGCTTGGAGCGCCAAGCTCAATGAAAGTGAATTGGCCTATATATTCAGGATATTTTTCGAGAAATCTTTGTACAGCTTTAAATCGTTCGACAATGCCTTTTGTGTAATCTATTCTATCTACGCCGACAGCTAAATAACGCGCAGATATACCTGCATTTTTAAATATGGCTTCTTTATTCTGGTTATTTGATAACTGCTTCACATTACTGGATTCTGTTTCGTATGGATGAGCTACACTAATAGGGAATGGACGTACTAATGTCGTCTGTCCATGCCGTTCCACCGAGAACTGATCCCAGTTTATCTTTGATTCAAGGAAACGATCCACCGTCTCAAGGAAATTATTACAGTGGAACTGGATATGAAAACCTATGAGGTCGGCGCCTAGCAGGCCGAAAAGCAATTCCTGTTTCCATGGGCATATACCGAACACTTCAGGATTAGGCCATGGAATATGCCAGAAAATTGCTACTCGTGCATTCGGGCGTTTTGATTTAATAAGAAGAGGCAGAAGAGCAAAATGATAATCCTGAATTAAAATTAAAGGAGCTTCATCTTTGCCGATTTCCTCAATAAGTGCATCGGCAAATTTCTCGTTTACTTTCTGGTATTGTATCCAATCCTGAAGACCAAAGACCGGGCGCGTATGAGTAATATGGCAGAGCGGCCAGATCCCTTCGTTTGAGAAACCGTAGTAGTACCCTTCTTCTTCTTCTTTCGAGAGGAATACTCTTCGAAGTGTGTACGCCGGTTCTTCAGGCGGGACAGATAGATGATTTCGTGCATCAACCGTTTCTCTGTCCGCATTTCCGCTTCCTTGTGCGATCCAGATTCCTCCGCAAGCCCGCAGGATCGGATCGAGAGCAGTCACCAATCCCCCTGCCGGCACTATGCATTCAACCGTGCTGCCGTTGTTCATATGCATATATGGTTCTCTATTGGACACGATGAAAAGATTTCTTCCGTTCAATTCTATTTTTACATGCTCTTTCAGCCGTTCGGATGTCCATAAAGACTCGGCTTCAATCCGCAGCCTTGCTTCCTCCTGTGCAGAAGACCGTGCTTGAGAAAGACTTTTCGCCAGCAGGGCAAACTCATTGGTCAACGGGCCTAGAAGATCGCCGCGCGGCAGAATAATTGAATGTGTGGTTTTTCCGGTCCGTAAACTGCGCATCCATTTTGCGATCTGTGCAATTGGACCGGTAATGCTCCAGCGGACTACGAGAACTGTCGTAATTATTATGAAGAAAAAATTAATCATGAGTTTCAAAAAATTCGTCCGCCAGATCCCCTCCATTTTCGCATCGATGAACGAAGCGTCATGATAGAGCAGCAATACACCAAGGACATGCGAATCTTCTTCAATAGGAATTGTGTAAATGTGCGCCGATTTTCCGCCGATTTTTTCAATTCCGGACGTAGCTTTATTCCGGGCGGCGGACTCCCATACTTTTTCAGGTGTAGTTTTAAAAATGGATCGGAGCGCCGGGCTGGATACTATACAAACTCCCTGACTATCGTAAACCGCAATACCTATCAGCCTCACCCTGTTTCCGAACCGCTCTATAAAACGCGTTAACTTGGCCATTGTATTGGCTTGAATATATTCTTTTATCGGTTCTCGAAGGCTTTCGCCTAATATGTTTGCACGCATATTAAGTTCTTGAATAAGAGCATCCCGTTCACTTTGAACCTGCAAATAAGAGAACACTGAAGCGACAACTGCTGCTGTAACAAGGAGTGAAACTATTAACCGGACAGTTATTTTCATGATTATATCCTCGTTCCACAAAACAATATGTCTGGAAACATGAGATCGGCAGACCTCATCTGCTGTTCCTCCAGAGTTTTTCCAGAATCTGGGTCGCCCATTCCTTTCCCGCCGATCCGAATGCTATTGCCAGAGCCAGACAGAGTCCGCCGAATGCAATCTCAAATGCCGATATCAGTAATTGACCGCCGATGGAGAGCTGCTGCAGGGTTACGGAGAATACAAGGAGTATGATAGCCCAATAAATAATATTGCTGATGAATTCTGCTCCGGTTATACGAATGTTGCTTAGATAAGTATACAGAACCCCCCTGACCAATTTTGCTATGAGACTCCCAAAAATAAGTACCAATATGGCAAGTATGATATTGGGGATATAAAGGAGAATACTGTTGAATAGTTCTTTGGCAGCATCGAGCCCGAGGCTGTGAAGTACTGCCATCGTTAAGGCAAACATAAGGAACCAATATATGAGATTGGCGAGGATATTTACTGTACCTGTACTGAGCTCCTCCCTTTATAAGAAAGTTCTCGATGCCTGATTTTTCGGCAATTCTATCCAGCCGGACGAGCTTAAAAAGGCCGACCATTCCTTTTCGCAGAAGTATAGCGACTATCCATCCGATAATAAAAATAAAAATTCCGATGAGAAGCTGCGGAAAAAATTGTATGAGTTGGTTCCAAAATATTTTCAATGATTCGGCCATACTGCTGATTTGATCCGGCATAATATTCTCCTCATTAATTCTTTAAGCTCTATCCATTAAATCCTTCTTTACTTGTTTTTTACAAAGATTTTAAGATTCTCGATACAATTATATCGAACTGAGAATAATCATTGCGACTAGTTGACAAATACTAAACGGTTACTGTATCGGTGAAAATATTTAGTGAACCAAGCATTGAGATATCCGCTTGCTGCACGATGCAAATAACAAAGAGATAAGAGGCAAATGATAATATGGGAAAGGGTTTGAATCATGAATACATAAGGGTACGAAGTCTATTTAATAGAGTCAATCCAATATTTAAAAAGGATGTCCTATATTAACCTCTTTTTCCCTAAAAATGTTCCCTGTGATTCCAATGAGTAAACTTTCAATACTTTGGATTATAAATGATAATCTCCGGCTGCTTCCGGCTGAATTAATATTTTATCGATCCTCAGACGCGTTCGTCCCGAGGGTACCTCAAAATCAAGAATATCATTCAGCCTGCATCCGATGATTGCAGTACCGACAGGCGCTAATATTGAAATTCTATTTTTATCGAAGTCTGCCTTTCCCGGAAATACTAAAGAGCATATTATTTTCTCGCCTTTGTCAAGATCAGTCATATGAGCTTGAGAGTTCATAGTAACCACATCATCGGGAATATCTTCTGATGCAGCAACGATGGCCCGGTCTAGCATATTTCTTAAATCCTGCAGAAGCTTGCCGTGCGCGCTGTTTTTAAAATCATGAGCTGAAAGCAATGCTTTTAATCGTTTTATATCGGAATCGGTTATATAGATTTGCCGTTTTTCTTTTTTCATAGACATTCTCCTATCTCTTAAATTACGAGAGAGCGGAAATAAACACTCATTTAAATCAAAATATTATAATGATGAATATACATACAGCACAAAAACATTTCATGCAAAGTTCACGGATATTCATTGCTTGTACAATCAACTCATATCGTTTTTGAGAAAAAGGCAGAACTGTTCGGCGGCTCCGGAATCATCGATACACTCATTTCTCTTATCTTGGAATCGGCAGCCGATAGGGCATCTGAAATTTCTGCAACAACAGGCTGAACTAATCGATTATAATCGTCCCAGCGCATAAAAATGGATTGTGCATTTGAGCAGGCACTGAAGATAATTCGCCTTCCTTTTTCAAGGGATGTATCGGCGAGAACTCGAAAACCGTACAAATTGCCGAATGGAGGGATAGTAGATAGTTCGCAGTTTTGGAAATATTGCGGCCAATCATCGTCGGGCCCTTCTTCTATTTTGTTCGCATTCAATACTTTACATATAGAACTGAAATTAATTTTGTGATCAGCAGGCAGTACAACCATCCAGTTCTGCCCGTCTATTTGAATTGGTACTGTTTGAACGATATATCTGACAGGCAGGCCCGTCTCGCGTGAAATTTCAAATGCAGATTTATTCCGGCCATGACTTAAAATACTGAATTCAATATCATTGCTATATAAGTATTTTAAGAGTTCTTGTGTAGTAGCCATTATTGTTCTCCTTTTTAAATTTAGGTAGAAACCGAATATTTAAGCAAAAAAATTATTAAAGTAGACGGAACAGGAAGAAGTCGTCACTCCAAAGACCATAATCCGCGTCTACAAATAACTTCACAATGCGAAATAAAAAAAGATGAACAGTCAATAACCTCCATCTGAAAGGATGGGAGTTATGATCTGTTCCGGGAAGAAATGTTAAAGTACGGGAGGTGCTCTATTTGTGAGTGAAGTGTAAGTAAGAAATAAACACGCATTTTCTGAATTGGATGAGTGTATTGCAGAACTGTTGTTGATTTTTATATCAGTGCTTGGTTTTTCAGAAAAACCGGGAGAGTGAGAAAATCCGTCTTTTGCCTTTACAAATCGCTGGTGTATTTTTTCGGGATTGGATTTGGCACCCGGATAACTGCTGTTTCCTTTATTTTTAAGTAAAGAGGTGTATCCCGAAAATGATTGATATGTTTCTCGCTCGATAACAGGTGTAATAGCAGCGCAAAGGTAGGCCGCAACGATGATTATACATACCATATGTCTGTAAATTTGCAGCATTAGCGTCTCTTGATATATAATTCAATAAAGCAAAACCTCTGACAATGTCAAGCTGACAAATACAATACATATTTTAATAATTCGGGATATTTGAACCGGATTTGAATAGAATGTTTATACATTTGGGAAAAATTTATTTACTCGCCTATGACTTAGAGGACAGGCGGCTATTCTTGATCGGTAAATATTTTAGCATGCCTATAGCTGCACAAAGCAGCTGTGAACTTTCGTGAACACTTTCAGCCAATTGAAGCTGCGATCATTGTATCTATTCAAATGATGTCTTTAATTTTAAAATAGTCGTCGATGCCGCTTTATCCGAATCGTAACTCCAATTGAAAGCCATCACCAATTTCTCGGCAATTTTAAAAAGAAAAGATGCAGTGGGTGACCATGATGTTTGCTGTTCTTTTGCCTGTATACCGGAAAGAATATTCGTATAAGATATCCCGGGTTTGAAATCGACTTTTGAAAAGAAAATAATATTGATTCCTGCGGATATATCCAATATATGACGATTGAGATTGATGTTATTTAATTCGGTATTATCTGCAAGAGAATATGATGCGGATAGATTGAGCTGTGGATCTACGTTCTTTTTCTGCCTGAAAATATAACTTGAAAAAGATGTTTCAAAATCCACCTCAGCCTCGCCTCGATTTCCGAGTCCATGTATTCCGTTTACATCGACAACAAGAAGCGGCCGCCGGGGAAGTGTTTGAGTAAGATTGTCTAACAGCTCTTTTGGAATTGCTGTCATCTTCCCGATAGGCTGTCCGAATATCTTCTTCACGGAATCTCTGAGAAACTCCGGCAAATCGGAATTAGTCCCGTTAATAAAATTTTTTATCCGAGCTCTGGTTATGCTGTCTCCGGCAGTCTGAGCCTGTTCGGTTAAATATCTCTGCATTCCGGTGTAGCGCGCGTAAGGAGCTATTGTGGA
Organism: uncultured Bacteroidota bacterium; assembly: GCA_963770945.1. Taxonomy (GTDB): domain Bacteria; phylum Bacteroidota; class Ignavibacteria; order UBA10030; family UBA10030; genus Fen-1298. The sequence goes on from CAVYRP010000006.1 coordinate 267,530, forward strand.
ATCATAATCTTTAAGCGGTATCTCTTTATTGTTGATCACTGCAAAGCTGAATCCCATCTGGAAGTTTACAGGCGCGTTGAAAAGATTCTTTGAGTTCGGAGTAAATCCTATATTTATCTGAATATTACGCTCCCATGCTTTTCTTGCATAGATAGTGTCGACATCGATATTTCTATTGCTGAACATCTTATCTAAATCGAAAATTCGCGGCTGAAGCGTGATAGTATTGCCGGATTTGCCCACGAAATGCCACACGGCGGAAAGATATCCGCCGAAAGTCTCTGCGTCACTGTTACTCTGGTTTTTAACGATTTCCTTTGACAGGTCTGACATTCCTTGTTTACCATCCTGACTTTGGCAGAATGTAAAAACCGGCGCTGAAATCAGGAATTCTAAAATTAATATCGAGTATTTCATTGTAATCATACCTCCAAATCGTACATATGCATTTTTTTTACAATGATTTGCGGTACAGACGGATCTATATTGATAAAGTCGCCCGTAACATCAAAAGTATATTTACCCTGAGTTGAAGCGGACATTGTAACCGTATAAGATCCTTTCTTGAGATCTAACGGTTCATCAAACGATTGAGTATAACTTTTATCAAAAATGTAATTTGCCGGGCCTGAAATAGTCAAATGCAGCCAGCCGCCGTTAGCCCCTGTAATAGTACCCTTGAAGTGTATCATTAGTAACTCCCTTCGTAAATGATGCGACTCTATGCCCGAATAAAGCAAAAAAGAATATTTTATATTTGTGAATTCAATATGATGAAATGACGCATAACTGCTTAAACACACGAATCTTGTATGCTTTTATAAAAAAAGTTTTATTTTTAATCTGAAATGCAAAAGCGCGCTAAAATTATAAATTACCCTCAGGCATTCGCCTTGGAGGATTCTTTTTACTTAATTAATTCCAAAACAGCAGCTTCCCCGCAGGATCCGCGAGTCTGTCTTTAGCTTTACAAAGTTCATACTATTTTATATTAATGTCAATTGACTGAGGTGACTACCTCAGGGGATTGCCTCAGGCAGGAGCTACCTGAAACACTTCAGTTGTTTTTAAAATCCTGATAAAAGGGGAGAGCGTGAAGTTGATAATACGCAAGCAGGAAAAAGTAGTAGATTGATGAAAAATCCGCCTGCTCTTTGATTTAAAGTATCGATAGGTGCTCCCCTTAATAAAAAAAAGTGGCCGTCATTTTTTAAGATGATGGCCACTTGATTATTGTACAACTGCTAACAGAATATTTCGGAACTCTTACTTTATTGCCTGGAGTGTCCGGTTAAGTGCTGCAGCCCATTTTTCATACAGTTCTTTGTATTTAGCTGTATTTGCACTCTTGGGTTCGATAACTTTTAAGCGCTCGAGGCCTTTGAACATTTCCTCGCGTGTCTTGTATTGCTTGGCGCCAAATCCTGCACCACGCGCTGCTCCTTGCGAGCCGTCCGTATTGTAAAGCTCGATCGTGACACCGGCAACCTGTGCAAGTGTTTCGCGGAAGATCGGTCCGAGGAATAAATTCGCCTGGCCTGCACGCATAACTTTTGGTTTCATATCCATCGTCTGCATTATGTTAATACCGTAATTGAAAGCAAATGCAATACCTTCATGGACAGCACGCATCAGATGTGAAGGCGTGTGAATATTGTACTGAACATTCATCAATTGAGCGCCTGTATCGCGGTTCTCAAGCATTCTTTCAGCTCCGTTGCCGAACGGCAGGTATACAAGTCCGTCTGCTCCGATAGGTGTGCTCATTGCCATCTCATCCAGTTTGGAATATTTTAGGGCTTCCTGGCCTGTTGTGCGGCGCATCCAGCTGTTTGAAATTCCGCATCCATTAATGCAGAGAAGTACACCAATGCGGCGTGCATCTTTTTTATGATTGACGTGTGCGAACGAGTTCACTCTTGAAGGCGGATCGTATTTTAATGAATCGCAGACTCCGTAAACGACACCTGATGTACCTGCAGTCGCTGCAATTTCACCCGGTTCCATAACGTTTAATGAGAGTGCATTGTTCGGCTGGTCACCGGCGCGGTAGGAAACCGGAGTTCCTTTTGCGAGGCCAAATTCTTTTGCAGCACTTTCGGTCAGACGTCCCTGTTCGCCAAATGTCGGGACGATCGGAGGGATCATATCTTTGCTGATTCCGTAATGATCGAGTAAAAATTGGGCAGGTGAGTTGGCTTTGAAATCCCATAAAATTCCTTCGGATAAACCTGATTCGGTTGTGACTGCATCGCCTGTGAGACGCATTGCAACGTAATCGCCGGGAAGCATGAACTTATCGACTTTTTCAAAAATTTTCGGTTCGTTCATTTTCACCCATCTGAGTTTGGATGCGGTAAAATTGCCGGGTGAGTTCATAAGTGAAGGCAGGCATTTTTCTGCGCCGAGTGCGTTAAAAGCATCGCGGCCGATTTCCACAGCTCTGCTGTCGCACCAGATAATCGAAGGGCGCAGCACCTGTTTGTTTTTATCGACGATTACAAGTCCATGCATCTGATAGGAGATACCGATAGCAACGATTTGTTCGCTCTTGACGCGCGAAGCTGCTAAAACTTCCTTGGTTGCAATCTTCAGGTTGTCCCACCACATATTCGGATCCTGCTCAGCCCAGCCGGCTTTTACAGCCGTGATCGGCATTTCGTTCTTAGGCGAGAAAGCGCTGAACTCACTCTTGCCCGTCTCAAGATCGAGAAGGGATACTTTTACCGATGAACTGCCGATATCAAAACCTAAAGTATACATGTCTTATCCTTAAAAATAGTTCGTGAAATTATTTAATATGCAGTATTTTACAATGTCTAAACGTCCAACAGTTCCAACAGTTTGAATTTCTTTCAGGATTGACCGCTAAACAAGTTTTTAAACTTTACTGAAACGATTCAATTTTTAAATTTAGCGTAAAATGTCTTGAGAGTCAAGAAAGGGGAAAAAGTGTAATGTCCCGGTTTAATATGGACAGGAAGAAAGAGACTGCGTCAAAGCTACTATAATGGCTTTGTCATTCTGATTCCGATGAAATCGGAAGAAGAACCTATATTCAGCCCCTTAAGTTTTTTTTGTAGGGGCACAACATTTACCCGCCGTAGTATACGCAGGCGGGCGTTGTGCCCGGACAGATTAGATACCATAAGTCAACGTAATTATTGGTGTACACTTTCGCGTGGATCATTCACACGCGTCCTCCGGCAGGCAGTTCTGACCAACAGGAATATCTCAGTTCAGTGTGGTCAGGTGGAATGACCAAAATGTTGAATCGTGCGTTGCACGATTGTATTTTCAGGCCTCCGGCTGTCCTGACCAACAGGATTAGATCGCGTAATTTGGAAGGCGAGAGTAGAGTCCCCGCCTGACCGCAAGGCGGGCAGGCAGTCATAGACTGGACAAAATTATTAGAGCATTATTTTTATCAAATATAAGGCTACGATAAAATCCGATCGGTGATCGGATTCTACGTGATTCCATCGATTTTGCGGACTTTGGGAATAAGAATAAAAAAGGAAAAAGTCATTCCCGCGTACGCGGGAATATAGGTCAAGGATCTCTCAACTCTGGATTCCCGATAAAAGCATTCGGGAATGACAAGCTTTATTTACTTCAGTCGATTTCGCGGGCTAATATATAAAGATGGATTGATACGTTATGCCCTGTCAGCCCCTTAAGTTTTTTTGTAGGGGCACAACAAGTTGTGCCCGGACAGATTAGATACCATAAGTCAGTGTAATTATTAGTGCACACTTTCGCGTGGATCATTCACACGCGTCCTCCGGCAGTTCTGACCAACAGGATTAAGTGTCAGGAAGCAATTCCTGACACCACAAATAATCGGAAGAAGAACCTATATTCAGCCCATTAAGGTTTTTTCGTAGGGGCACAACGCGTTGTGCCCGGACAGATTAGATACCATAAGTCAACTTTGCTGTCATGCCCGCGGGTTTCCTGCCTGCCGAAGTGCGTTCGGCACGCAGGCAGGTAAGCGGGCATCCAGTGAACTCCCCGCCTGCTCGCCGGCACTCAAAGACCTTAAGAGAGCCTGACATTACATGTTTTGTGCGACGTGGAGTGACAGGATATTTTTGAAACAGGTTCTAATGGACGGTTTTACGAGCTGTGTTTGTCTGCTTCGCATCAAATTTTTTATGAACAGTTTTTCGAGCCGTATTTTTCTGCTTTGAATCAAATTTCTTACGTACGGCTTTTCGTGCTGTATTTTTCTGCTTCGCATCAAACTTTTTATGAACGGCTTTTCGAGCTGTATTTGTTTGAGCAGGTTTAGTTTTTGTTTTTTGTTTACCCGCATCGAGTGGAAGTGCGGCAATAAACAGGCATAATAAAAGAATTAAGATCTTCTTCATAATTTACCTACGATAAGGTATGATTACTAAACTGTGGTACCGCAAACCCATAACACATTTCCAAACTACAATGCGCTTGCCTGCCGTCTTTGCGACGGGATGTGCTGATTAGGGCGCAAGTAATTCAAAAAGGATTAATTTTTATAATTGAATAAATCATACCTATGAATCCTAAAATAGATATAAGAGTTCCGTATGGAACATTCGAATCCGGTCGGATACGTTTGGTAATGCGTATGTATTCCGTTTTGGGATGAAACAAGAGAATATAAGCTCCTATTATGAAAACAATAGCCGAAAGAATTAATATTGCAATATATTTACCATCCCAAAGAAAGAATGATATTGAACCCACTATAAGATACACTATAATTTCAAGTCCGCTTCCAATTTTTCCAACTGTACTCATAGAGAATTACTATTTTCTGCGCCGCCTAAAGGATGAGCGCTCCCGTAAACAGCACGGGACAAGTCCGCCTACGTTAAACCTCCGGTTTACACAGATTTATCGGGCTGCTCCCCGGCGTATCGGTGACTAATAACTCAAAAAATATACTCGCAAAGTTCCACTTCACTTTGCCTCGGGAGTACTCTTTCTCTTCACAAATAAAATTTATATCGCACTATGTGTGACACAAATTTAGGCCTCCGGTTTACCCGCCGTAGTTGTTGTCTAACGAAGGCAGGCTGTTTTTAAAGTATTTTGTTGGAGCCGATGTTATAAGCCGCATGTTCTATTCTTTTTCTATGATCCTACAAGTATAAGAACCAGTGAAGTATTTACCTGAGTCAACCAGCAATATGATCCAGAATTTCTTCCCTTCTTTAACGATCGAATAGACCGGCCATTTCTGTCCGTATGTTAAACCGAAGAGCGTTCCATTCATTTTTTTGACAGTTTTTTCGAAATAGCTGCGCAGCTGGGCTTCAGTAGGCTTTTTTTTTAGCTCTGGTTGTACCATGTAGGAGATTGCAACGGATTTTCCCTCGAAATGAACTGACTCGGTGACGTTTCCTTTTATAATGTCCAGGTCGGCACCGGCGGGAATCTCACTGCAACCGGCTATATAGTATCCCGACATTCTGGGAATTAGCGGATGGTCCTTGCATCCGTCGGCATCTTTCTCTTCAGCAAAGAGACTGGCGGGCAGAAGGCATAACAACATCGTCATAATAATTACATACATTATTCTCATGTATCTCTCCTTAAGAAATATTTTTAGCTGGAAATAATAATTTGTCTCGCATGGATATTTAGTATTTTTACGCCCTAACAGATGGTGGCTCATCTTGCTAAGATTTAGTATGGATATGCTTTATATGATACACCTGATTGTAATCCAACTGGATGCTGTATCGTATTTTTGAAATCAAAGGGAATCGTCTGATCACTCCGGCCGGTATAAGTATCTGTAACATCGAAATGCAAGTGTGGTGCAGCTCCGCTTCCTGAATTTCCACTCTTCCCAATGGTATCGCCCTGCATTACGTTCTGCCCGCTGCTAACCAAGGCTCCATTGGTTGTTAGATGAACATAACGTGCATAGGTGGAGTCTTCATGCATAACGATCACCACATTTTCATGACCTGCAGTTTGGTCATTATCTGAGTAACTCTCAAGAATGTATACAACATGTCCGCTTCTGGCCGTAGTTATAAGTGTACCGATTGGCATTTTGAAATCAACGGAATAGCGAAATGTGCCATTGTGTGAATATGGATTGTTGAATCCTTGCGAGCATGTATATTCCCGTCCGACTTGATATGGTAAAACATACTTTGCCTCTCCCGATAGCGCAATATTGTTATCAGGTGGCGAATCTTTGCATGATAGAAAGATAACACAAAGCACAGTGAATGCAACACTAGACTTCACGGTTGTTCCTTTAATAAATTGTCAAATCTGGACAGATAGTAATAGAATGCTATTCGTACTTGATATCGTATTGAAGACCATAAATAACTCAATTTCTCGGAGCCGCCGGTTAACATATGCTTATATAAACCATGTCCATATTCTTTGCATATAAACGTGAATTATTGATTCAGATTCTATTCGATTTTTCAAACTTTATTATCTCTCCTGAACGATTGGCTTTATAAATATGCTTTTTACATCGATTAATATCAAGCAAAACCATCCAATTTTATTTATACAGTCAAAACACGAACTTATCCAAAACGCTTAAAAGTGCATATCTCGGCTCAGTTTAAGGGAGATGGGGAAGATACATTTATTGGCGGCATATTTATATATCGGATTACACACTTGTACAAAATAAGCATTTTAATTAAATGACCTACGAAAAATATGGATGTAAAACAAGGTGAATGAAGCGTCGGCACAGAATTCTGTTTGACCCCGCGAAGCGGGGGAGTTAATTCTGTGCAGCGAAGTGAACCGCAGTTTTACTCATATTTTTCGTAAGTCTTGACTTTTTCTTTTGTCATTTCTTTTGTGTCAAGACAAAAGAAATGACGCCTTGTGCAACATTTACTGGATAGTAGTGATCGGATTACTTTTATATAATTATTTGGCGAACGTATTATAGTATGCTGCAAAGTATAAATATCTAAAAATGATATTTTTCCTTAAACCAATCGTATGCCGCATTGAGTTCTTTTGATTTTGTTTCGGCAAGTTCTTTTATTTCCGGACCCAGATGCTGGACGCGATCCGGATGGTAGAGGAAAATCATACCGATATACTTTGAACGGATCTGCTCTTTCGTTACTTTTCCCGATAGACCGATCAATTGTCCGTAGTATGCATTTTTTTCCTGATCGGTCGCATTATTGGGAAAGAACTTTCGTGAAGAGGAGGAAGAGGTTTGATGCTTATAGCCTTCATAGTTATTGTAACGATTATTATTCTCATTATGACCGGAAGAATTGTGGTCATATTGAAATCTGTAGTAACCGGAATCAACAGTTTTTGATACTTTCCTGAAAAATTCTGATTTACGATAGCCGGCTCTTAGAAGAAAATCGGATAAGAGATGATTAATTGTCTTCCACCTGATATCCTTGCAAGTATTAGCATGTTCCACAAGAAGTTTTTCAATAACATCGCGGGGATAATTAGATATGATCCGTTTCAGTCTGTTGTTCCTGTCTACTATAGCTGTGGACAAAGAAAAGACCGGCGAGAGCCGCCGCAAACGGACGGGCTGGAGCACGAGTGTATAGAGAACGGTAAATTCTGTCAATACTGAATCCGGCGAGACATCTTTATGTATATGCGGGGATGAGATTATGCATTGTAAATGGCCGTACAAGACTTTAATAAACTCATCTAGTACCAGAGATAAATTGACATTATATATTCTCAAACAGAGTGTATTTGCAGCAGGTTCGGGAAATTGTTTCCTGAGCGCGGGATTAAAAGCGAAACGTGTTCCGATTGGATTTGCCGGGTATCCGGCAAAACTGCACTGCACAGAACCGAAGACGCCCCAAATTTGACGGAATAGTTCATCGTAGATTGTATATGCTTCGGTGAATTTTTTTTGGCTGACCAATAGGTCGGCAACCTGCCGCATCTTTTCGATTGTACTCATATAGTCACTGTAAAGTTTTGGATTTATTGATAGAAATATCGTTTTTCATCAGCATAGTATAAGCGCCGATCGTTTCGCGTATATGGCCTAACAGATTCTTATTTTCTGAAAGTTCAGCTAAAATAGAAAAACCGATATTGGCCTCTACAAATTTCCTCATCTCTAACTTCAGTTTGGTATCGTCAAGTATTTGGACATTTGATCCGTTTGTTTCAAGGTAATATTGAAATGCTTTAATGAGCGGCAGGCCGTGAATCCTGATGTTCGACATCCAGCTTTTTAGTTTATATGAATCAGCCGGATTTGATTTTACAGCGTCCCGTAAAGTGCCGAGCCGGACACCAAGGACCTTCGCGGTTTTTTTAAGAAGTAAATCGTTGAAAGGCCGTTTGCCGCGTTCAAGATTGGAGTAGTAACCCTGGGATATGCCAAGTTTGCCGGCAATATCCGTCGTTTTGAGATTCTTTTCTTTTCTGATCTCTATTAATGTCATTTGATTAATCCGCTGATATGGTAAGAAATATTTCAATATATGTCAAGTAATAATTAGAAATATATCAATGCAATCGATCCTTTTACAGGCCGGAATAGCGTTACGTCAGAGAGCAGAAAATAATGCCGGTTTATTGCACCGGTTGAAAAAGATAGATTGACGGGGGATTGGAACGCTCGAACAACAGCCTCATTAAAAGAGGTATTTTATTTGAAGCTTTACTGTTTCGCTCTCTCATTTGAATACACTGAGAATGTCAATTTTTACGAACTATGGAAAAATAGGCCGGGCATGCTTTTGAAAATAGGTTATATGTTTAAAAAAATGATCACAGGTATTAAGACGACGGCGGCGGCAATATCATATTTAGTCACATCTCAAAAAAATATTTATATAAGAAATTTAATAGTGAATTCATTAATATTTCAATAATCTTTTTCAGTGTATGTAAATACTAATTGCTTGCATATACATTAACAAAAATGCATATTATAATATTAAGGCATAAAAATTATTTGATTATTTGTTCTTCCAGCGATATTTATAATTATTCTTTTAAAATGAAAGGGTAGATTATGATTAAGCAGATCTTTTGTTTTGCATTTATGATATTATTTGTCATCCCACTTTCATGTACACCTATCAAAAAGGAAAATAAAATGGTTGAAAAAACTCTGTATGGTAAACTCCCGGATGGCCGCGAAGTTTATCAGTATACTCTGAAGAATAAATCCGGCGCAACAATGAAGGTCATTAGTTACGGCGCAATTGTAACGTCGCTTACCGTTCCCGATCGCAACGGGAAATTTGAAGATGTAATTCTCGGATATGATTCACTCGCTGCATATATCGCAGATAGAACCTTTTTTGGTTCAATTGTCGGCCGTTACGGCAACCGGATCGGAAAAGGAAAATTCACTCTGGATGGAAAAGAATACCAGCTGGCGCTCAACGACGGGCCGAATAACCTCCATGGCGGAAAAGTCGGATTTAATAAAGTGATCTGGAGCGTTAAAGAGCTTCAGGATACCACAGGGCCTTCAATTGAATTGACCTACATTAGTGCAGACGGCGAAGAAGGATTCCCCGGTAAAGTTACATTATCGGCAGTGTATACTTTAACAAACAATAATGAATTTAAAATCGAGTATAAAGGAACGACGGATAAAACAACCGTATTGAATCCGACGCAGCATTCATATTTCAATTTGTCGGGTTCGTTCAATAACACAATTCTTGATCATACCATGATGATCAATGCGGATGCCATCACACCGGTGGACAGAACCCTTATTCCGACAGGCAAAATTATGGATGTTGCAGGAACGCCGATGGATTTTCGTACACCGATTGCAATAGGCACCCATATTAATGACACTGATTTTGAGCAGATAAAAATCGGCGGTGGATTTGATCACAATTGGGTATTAAGAAATTACGATAAAAAAGTACGCGTAGTTGCCGAAGTATACGAGAAAACAAGCGGACGGTTAATGACTGTCTCTACCGACCAACCCGGGATCCAATTCTATTCCGGCAACTTCCTTGATGGTAAAGGCAAAGGCAAGGGAGTTTCGTATCAGAAAAGAAGCGGACTTTGTCTGGAAGCCCAGTGCTATCCGGATACACCCAATAAACCGGAATTTCCGTCCTGCACTTTAAAACCGGGCGAAACATATCATCAAACAACTATTTATAAATTTTCGACCAAGTAATTCTCATATCAATTAAAGAACAAGGAGAGTTATGCTGAGTAATCTTCATTTGCATCTTGCGTTTCTTTTTGCCGGCCCGTCAAGCATTATGTCGCTGAGCTGGGTGGACTCGCTTATCATTATCATTTATTTCATGTTTGTAATAGGCATCGGGTACTATTTGATGCGCTTTGCAAAAACAGGCGAAGGTTTTTTTATGGCAGGAAGAAAAATGACTGCCTGGATCGCCGGCCTGTCGTTCGTTGCTGCCAATCTTGGTTCGTTGGAATTAATGGGCTGGGCTGCGTCAGCGTATCAATATGGAATTCTTGCGACGCACTGGTATTGGATCGGCGCTATTCCCGCAATGCTGTTTCTCGGCATTGTTATGATGCCGTTCTATTATATATGTAAAACGCATTCCGTCCCCGGATATTTGAAACTTCGGTTTGGTGAAGGTTCCAGTATGCTCTCCGCGGTTTCGTTCGGATTTATGACGGTATTAATGAGCGGCATCAATATGTATTCGATGGCGATCGTTATGAAGGTTGTGCTGGGATGGGACATTCATTTCAGCATTTGGGTTTCTTCGCTCACCGTGATGGTGTATGTTGTGCTGGGCGGATTACTCTCCGCTATCTTTAATGAAGTCCTGCAGTTCATGCTGATCTGGCTCGGCGCTTTATTGGTGCCGATAGTCGGTTTGATCGAAACAGGCGGCTGGGCCGGTATGGTAGCACGCATTAGCCATAATTTTCCTGCCGGAGATTACACGCATCTGTGGAGCACCCTGGGATCATTTCAAGATAATCCGATGGGTATTCACTGGACGGGAATTGTTTTTGGGCTGGGAGCGATTATCTCGTTTGCCTACTGGACAACGGATTTTCTTGTTGTGCAGCGAGTTCTTTCCGCGCGCGATTTACGGTCTGCAAAACTTGCTCCGATCATCGGCGCGGGATTTAAAATGTTTGTTCCGCTTATCGTTATTCTTCCGGGCTTGCTGGGATTAGCTGTAATCCCCGGACTCGTTGGAGAAAAAGAAGCGATTGCAACAGGCGCTCATAGTTATAACGAAATTCTTCCGTTGATGCTTGCACGATATGCAGGTCCAGGATTGTTGGGGCTTGGTGTTACTGCGCTCATTGCCGGATTTATGTCCGGTATGGCCGGCAATGTCAGTGCTTTTGCCACTGTATGGACATACGATATTTATAAACCCTTACATCTCAAAGTAACTAAGAACGAAGGATCAGATGCGCATTATGTAAAGATCGGCAGATGGTGCACAATCATCGGCGTGCTTGTGAGTATCGGTGCTGCGTACATTGTTCAGGAGTTTGCCAGCATCATGGATTACGTGCAGGCTTTGTTTAGTTTCTTCGTCGCTCCGATGTTTGGAACGGTGATTCTCGGTATGCTCTGGAAACGCGCCACAAAAGCCGGCGGGTTCTGGGGATTATTTGCAGGTATTGGTTCATCGATTGCCATGTGGGCATGGGTGAAACTTGATCCTGGTGCACTGCGCATTATCGCCCTGTCACCATATGCAAAAGACATGGCAGAAAATATGTACCGCGCATTATGGTCATGGTTGATTTGTGTAATCGTAACGGTAGTAGTGAGTTATATGACAAAGCCGAAACCGGAAGCCGAATTGGTGGGCTTGGTACGAGGGTGCACGGAAATACCTTCAGAAGGCGACTTGCCGCTTTACAAACGCCCCATTTTTTGGGCGACAGTTATCTTTGTCGTGTTTATTGCACTCAATATAATTTTCTGGTAGGAGGATGAAATGGTTGACAAGCACAATTTATCGATTTGGTTTATTATCGGTTCACTCTTATTAATTTACGGTATTATCATTTTTATTTCGAACGTTTATGAATGGATATCCCCGTCTCAATCGAATACGATCATATTGAGTGAATTGCATTTTGGAGTTTGGTGGGGAATATTGCTTATTATCATCGGACTCATTTATTTTATTGCGTTCAGGCCGTGGAAAGAAGTAAAAGCATAACGTGAAAAATAACATATTGTTAAACGGTTCCATAACAGTATAACTGAAAATCAAACTGAAAATATACTATGAGTAAATACGTCATTGGTCTTGATTTCGGAACAAATTCCTGTCGTTCCCTTATTGTCAATGTTGCCGATGGAAAAGAATTGGCCAGCCATGTTTTTCCGTACCCATCCGGAAAAGACGGAGTGATCGTGGATTCTGCCGAACCGCATTTGGCGCGGCAGAATCCTGCTGATTACGTGTTGGGAATTGAAGTAACAATTAAAAAGGCCCTGAAAAAAGCAAAAGAAGTTCAAAAAAAATTCTCGCCGAAAGACATTATAGGAATTGGTGTTGATACTACGGGCAGCTGTCCGCTTCCGGTCGATGATCAGGGAAAGCCGTTATGTTTTAATAAAAAATTCAAAAAAAATCCCGCTGCAATGGTCTGGCTCTGGAAAGATCATACGGGTTATGCGGAAGCAGCACAAATCACCGAACTTGCAGGAAAAATGCGGCCGCAATATCTTTCGAAAATTGGCGGTACATATTCTTCCGAATGGTGGTGGAGTAAAATTCTTCATTGCAAAAATGTTGCACCGGAAGTCTATGAAGCTGCTCACAGCTGGGTAGAAATCTGCGATTGGATTCCAGCGCATCTGATCGGCGAGCTTCATCCGAAAAAGATAAAAAGGAGCGTCTGTGCGGCGGGTCATAAGGCAATGTTTAATAAATTATGGGATGGATTGCCTGACGTTGAATTCCTGAATGCTCTTTCACCGGGACTTGGTTTAATTAGAGAGCGTTTATTTAATATTGCATTTACTGCAGAAATGCTTGCAGGTTATTTATCTGCCGACTGGGCAAAAAGACTGGGGCTTACTACCAACGTCGCAGTAGCAGTCGGAGCATTTGATGCACATATGGGAGCTGTAGGCGCTGGAGTTTCAACCGGTACAATGGTAAAAATACTGGGAACCAGCACATGTGATATAATGATTTCACCCCGCGATAAAGCGCTGAAGGATATACCGGGTGTATGCGGAATAGTAGATGGTTCAGTTGAAGGCGGGTATTATGGAATAGAAGCCGGCCAGTCTGCTGTCGGCGATATTTTTCTCTGGTTTGTAAATAATCTTGTCCCTGACTCGTACGGCAAAACGCAGGACGAAAAATTTAAAAATCTTCTAACGGCTGCAAAAAAACTCAAACCCGGGGAGTCCGGTTTACTTGCTTTGGATTGGAATAACGGTAACCGTACAATTCTTGTTGATGTCCGGCTTAGCGGATTAATACTAGGCCAGACACTTCACACGGAACCGTCTGAAATTTACCGTGCCTTGATCGAAGCGACGGCATTCGGCGCGCTTGCAATAATAGACCGGATTGAAGAGTACGGACTTAAGATCAATGAGATTGTCAATTGCGGCGGACTCGCGGCAAAAAATCCGCTGCTGATGCAGATTTATGCCGATGTAACCGGACGGCCGATGAAAATATCGAAAAGCGATCAGACACCGGCGTTAGGCGCAGCAATTTTTTCAGCAGTTGCTGCCGGGAAAAAAGCGGGCGGCTATGGTTCCGTTGATGAAGCGAAACAAAGCATGACGGGCACCGGAAAAAAATTCATGCCTATTCAGAAAAATCATGAAGTGTACAAACAATTATATTCAATCTATCGTCAATTGCATGATGGATTTGGGACAAGGCAATGGTCGGGTGGTATGTATAATGTGATGAAGGATTTGCTGACTATTCGCGATCAGGTAAGAAAGTCCCAGTAGGTAGTTTGAACCGGCCGATTTGCATTATCAGATTCATGCTGGATAAATAAAATGAAAAGGCTTTTGGCTTTTATTGCATTTGTATTTATTGCTGTTAACATATGCGCCGGGCAGCAGAAAAAGAATTACGATTATCCCATCTCAATGGTCGATATCAAAAAAGTAAAACTCACCGATAATTTCTGGCTCCCTAAAATTAAAATAGTGCAGAATACTGCTATCGCTTATGGTTTTGAAAAATGCCAAAAAGAAGGCCGGCTGGAGAATTTTCTGATAGCCGGAGGCAAAAAGCAGGGGAAAGTCCGCGGGAAAATGCCTTTCGATGATACGGATATATATAAAATCATCGAAGGAGCATCATACTCCTTAATCAGCGCTCCTAACAAAGAATTAGAGTGCATACCTGGATTCGGTCATCGATATTATAAAAATCGGACAGGAGCCTGACGGATACATTACCACCTGGTTTACAATTGATCCGGATAATCCTCCTGCCCAGTGGGTTCCGAAGACAGGCAAACGCTGGGTCCGTGAAGCGGCTAGTCACGAACTTTACAACAGCGGTCATATGTTTGAAGCTGCAGCTGCGCATTTTAATGCAACGGGCAAGCGTAATTTTCTTGATATTGCGATCAAGAATGCCGATCTGCTGGTCAACAGTTTCGGTCCCGGAAAACTTAAACAACCGCCGGGCCATCAAATCGTTGAAACAGGATTGATAAAACTTTATCGTGTTACCGGTAATGAAAAATATTTAGAACTTGCAAAATTCTTTCTCGATCTGAGGGGAGATTCAAGCACACATCAACTGTATGGCGCATACAGCCAGGATGACAAGCCGGTTGTCCAACAGGATGAAATTGTCGGACATGCGGTACGGGCGGTGTACATGTATGCCGGTATGACTGATATTGCGGCTATTTACAGAGATTCGATGTATTTAAAAGCGGTAATGAACATCTGGAATAATATGGTTGAAAGGAAAATTTATCTTACCGGCGGAATTGGAGCTAAACATGAAGGTGAATCGCTGGGTAATGACTATGAACTCCCCAATCTTACCGCCTACGGCGAAACTTGCGCGTCAATAGGTAATGTCTATTGGAATACCCGGCTGTTTATGCTTTCGGGTGATGCAAAATATTTCAACATAATAGAACGAACGCTGTATAATGGGTTGCTTTCCGGTATTTCACTCGGTGGAAAAAGTTTCTTTTATGTGAATCCGCTTGAAGCAGATGGGAAATTTAAGTTTAATTCGAATTCAGTTACCCGTGAACCCTGGTTTGATTGTTCATGCTGCCCCACTAATCTCATCCGTTTTATTCCTTCGCTGCCGGGGTTGATTTATGCAGTTCAAAAGGAGTCTCTCTATGTTAATATTTACGCATCTAATAAAGCGGAAATAAATTTAAAAAACGGAAAAGTTGAAATCGAACAGCAAACGGATTATCCCTGGCATGGCGAAGTAAAGATGAGAATCAATCCGAAAAATAATGAGAAGTTTACTCTTAAATTAAGACTGCCGGGATGGACGCAAAATGAAGTTATGCCGAGCGATTTATACTCTTACATAGATTCCCTGGACAATAAAATCCTTATTGCAATAAACGGGAACGAAGTAAAATTCGACGTATACAAAGGTTATGCGGCAATTACCCGTGAATGGAAGCAAGGAGACAGAATTACCGTCAATTTCCCTATGCATATCCGCCGCGTAATATCCAGCAAAAAAGTCAGAGAAGATGTAAACAAGGCCGCACTTGAATATGGCCCAATAGTATATTGTGTTGAAGGAATCGATAACAATAATCAATTAGATAACCTCACGCTGACCAATGGTACAGTGTTCAATGTAGAAAAACGAAATGACTTACTTAATGGTATTAATGTAATAACAGGTAATGTCGCTGCAAAAAATTCTGAAGGCACATTAAAGCTCACAGCCATACCGTATTATTCCTGGGCGAACCGCCAGCCAAGCACAATGAAAGTCTGGATACCGCAAAATTAAAAAAGACTTAAGATTTATGTGAAAAATTTATTAATAGATTTGATCTAAAATGCATAAATACAGGATTCAAATATTTTTTCTTTTTATTTTTCTCTTCATTTTGCTGCAGAGTACCTCTGCTTTTGAGAAACAACCGGATGGTGTATTCTTTGAGCTTATTAAAAAGAAATCAACGGATACTCAATGGTTAAAGATACAGGTTTGCACTGAGAGTATTATTCGGATTTTGGCTTCACCCGGGCAGTCATTCTCAAATCGCCCAAGCCTGATGGTTGATAAGACTGCGTGGGAACCTGTTCCATGGCAGGTGAAAGAATCCGGTAAATGGATTATTATATCAACTTCAAAACTTACTGTTCGAGTTAATTCCGAGACAGGCGAAGTTTCATTTTATAATGCAGCCGGCAAATTGCTTTTGCAGGAAAAAACAGGCGGAGGTAAGATCATTACTTCCGCCGAAGTTATGGGCGAAAGCACTTATCACGTCCAGCAGGTCTTCGATTCTCCGAAAAATGAAGCCTTTTATGGATTAGGCGGACATCAGAACTCCGTCATGAATTACAAAGGGCATGATGTGGATTTATGGCAGCGTAATATGGTTGCGGTTGTTCCTTTCCTGGTTTCAAATAAAAAATATGGAATACTTTGGGACAATAATTCCAGGACAAAGTTCGGCGATATTCGCGAGTTTCAATCTATCTCTTCGTTAAAACTTTTCAGCAAAGAAGGTGTTGAGGGAGGACTTACTGCTGAGTATTTTAGAGATTCGAAATTTGATAGTTTATTCACATCTCGTTTAGAACAGAGAATTGAACATGAATTTATTGATGTTAATGATGAATTTCCGGATGGATTCAAGCAAAATGTCTCTGCAGTCAGATGGAGCGGGGAGATTCAATGTAATAAGCCCGGTATCCACAAATTCCGGTTATACTCAAGCGGATATATCAAAATGTGGCTGGACGGCAAGCTTGTTGTCGATTCCTGGCGGCAGAATTGGAATCCATGGACGTGCCTTCCGGTTCTGGAAATGAAGTCCGGTAAAAAGTATAAAATTAAAATCGAATGGATTCATTCCGACGGTTATATCGGATTGAAATATCTTGATCCAGATAAAGACGATTACTCAAACAAACTCTCGCTTTATTCCGAGGTCGCCGATCAAATCGATTATTATTTTATTAGCGGTGATAATCTCGATCAGGTGATTCAAGGTTATCGCAGGATTACAGGTAAAGCACCGATGATGCCTAAATGGGCAATGGGTTTTTGGCAGTCGCGTGAACGTTACAATTCACAGGATGAAATAATTTCGACGGTTGAAGAATTCCGGAAACGCAGGATTCCTCTCGACAATATTGTGCAGGATTGGTTTTATTGGAAAGAAGACAAGTGGGGAGATCTTGAATTCGATTCTACACGTTATCCGGATCCCAAAAAAATGATTCAAACGCTTCATGATGATCTTAATACGAAAATCATGATTTCTGTATGGCCGAAATTCTATGTAGGGACAAAAAGTTATGATCTCTTCAAAGACAGAGGCTGGCTGTATATGCGCAATATCGAGAAGGGCCAAAAAGACTGGGTGGGTCCGGGATATATTTCAACTTTTTACGATGTGTATAGCGATGGTGCCAGAAAGTTGTTCTGGAAGCTTTCCGATGAAAAGCTATTCAAACAGGTATCGATGCCTGGTGGCTGGATTGTTCGGAGCCGGATATTCAATCCAATCTTTCCAGAACTGAAACTATTCTGCGGCAAAACCCGAATGCGCTTGGGTACCGCTTCAAGATATCTTAACGCATATTCACTTATGAATGCGAAAGGCGTTTATGAAGGTCAGCGCAGTACAAATGCTGATCAGCGTGTGTACATACTGACACGATCGGCTTTTGCAGGTCAGCAAAGATATGCAGCAACGACATGGAGCGGAGATTTGGCAGCTCGCTGGTACGATCTTAAAGCGCAAATTTCATCCGGAACAAATTTTTCGCTCTCCGGTATCCCTTACTGGTCGATGGATATCGGCGGCTTTTCTGTCGAACCCAGATACGAGCATCCGAATGATTCCGATTTAGATGAATGGCGGGAGCAGATGACACGTTGGTTCCAATTTGGAACCTTCTGTCCGATCTTTCGTGCTCATGGCCAATTTCCATATCGTGAAATGTATAATGTTGCGCCGGATGATCATCCCGCTTATCAATCCATGCTGGCGTATGATAAGCTGCGATATCGATTAATGCCGTACATTTACTCTCTGGCAGGTATGGCAACGCATAACGATTATACGATAATGCGTGCATTGGTTATGGATTTCGGTTATGATAAAAATGTTCTTAATATCGATGATCAATATATGTTCGGGCCTGCTTTTCTTGTTAATCCGGTAACAGAATACAAAGCCAGAAAACGCGCAGTATATCTCCCTTCGGGGACAGGCTGGTTTAATCTTCAGTCCGGCAGATATTTTAAGGGCGGACAAATTATACAAGCTGACGCGCCGTACACTGAAATGCCGATTTTCATAAAAGAAGGATCGATTATTCCGTTCGGGCCTGATCTGCAATATACATCGGAGAAACCCGCCGATTCAATCAAATTATTTATTTATACAGGCAGGGATGCGTTATTTAATCTTTATGAAGACGAAGGTGATAATTATAATTACGAAAAGGGTCTCTATTCTTTTATTACATTAAGGTGGAACGATAAAGAGAAGATTTTAACTATTGATGACCGCAAAGGGGAATATCCAAATATGTTGAAAGAAAGAATTTTCAGTGTTGTTATAGTCGAAAAAGGCAGGGCAACAGGGATAGAAAATTTCCAGCCGGTCAAGACGATCATCTATTCCGGCAGGAAAAAAGATGAAAAATTTGAACTGAAGTGAAATAAGGCGATATGCCGGTAAAAAATTAGTAAATTCCAAAGGAACGAATGTGCTAAAATCTTTGAAACAGCAGGTACTTGAAGCAAATCTCGATCTTGTAGCTTTAAATCTTGTGACATTAACATGGGGAAATGTGAGCGGTATTTCTCGCGAAGATGGATTTGTAGTAATTAAGCCGAGCGGTGTCGAGTATAAAAAAATGAAAATAAAGGATTTAGTTGTTGTGAATTTATCGGGAAAGATTATTGAAGGCGATCTCCGGCCTTCTTCCGATACTCCGACCCATTTGGAACTTTATAAAGCTTTTACAGATATCGGCGGCATCGCTCATAGCCATAGTGAATATGCAACCGTATTTGCGCAGGCCTGCAGGGAAATTATCTGTCTGGGTACGACGCATGCGGATTCATTCGATGGAAATGTGCCGCTGACGAGATTCCTGAAGAAAAATGAAGTAGAGGAAAATTATGAACTTAACACAGGCAAAGTCATTGTTGAGCGGTTTAAGGAACTTAATCCGTCTTCAGTTCCCGGAGTTTTAGTTGCAGGTCATGCTCCATTTACGTGGGGAAAAGATGCAAATGATGCTGTAAAGAATAATCTTATTTTAGAAAGAATAGCAAAAATGGCGATGAATTCGCTTGGATTAAATCCCGGGCTTAAGCACCTGCCTGATTATATTTTAAAAAAACACAATCAGCGTAAACATGGACCGAAAGCGTATTACGGCCAAAAATAATATTTCCCATTCATTAGATTTTAAAGGATACTTATGATCAATCTTAAGCAGAATGAAGTCTGGTTTGCTACCGGCAGCCAGCATTTGTATGGTCCGGATACACTCCGGCAAGTTGCCCAGAACTCACAAGCCATTGTTGACGGTTTGAATTCTTCAGGGCTCATTCCGGTGAAAATAGTTTTCAAACCGGTATTAACAACTCCGGAATCCATTCATACACTTTGCCTCGAAGCAAATTCTCAACCGAACTGCATCGGAATGATAATGTGGATGCACACTTTTTCTCCCGCGAAAATGTGGATCGGCGGATTAAAAACACTGGCTAAACCATTCGTGCACCTGCACACACAGTCGAATCGTGATATTCCATGGGATACTATCGACATGGATTTCATGAATTTAAATCAAGCGGCGCATGGTGATCGAGAATTCGGATTCATTTGTACTCGAATGGGCAAGAAACGTAAAGTTATCGTCGGCTATTGGCAGGATGCATTGGTTCAGCAGCAGCTCAATATATGGGCACGTGTTGCTTCTGCATGGGCTGATGCGCAGGGAGGAAAAATAGCCCGCTTCGGTGATAATATGCGCGAGGTAGCCGTGACAGAAGGCGACAAAGTGGAAGCTCAGCTTCGTTTTGGGTATTCCGTAAATGGATATGGAATCGGTGATCTTGTAAAATATGTCAATGAAGTTTCTGATGCCGACATCAACAAATTGATCGCCGAATATGAAAGCAAATACACAGTTGCAGCTGCTGCAAAAAAGAATGGAGAACGATATTCCAACCTCTGCGAGACGGCTCGAATTGAATTAGGAATGCGTGCATTTCTCACAGAAGGCAAGTTCAAAGCATTTACTACGACATTTGAAGATTTACATGGACTCAAACAGCTTCCGGGTCTTGCTGTTCAGCGCTTAATGGCAGATGGATACGGATTCGGTGCAGAAGGAGACTGGAAAACTGCCGGTCTGGTGCGGGCAATGAAAGTCATGGCCTCGGGGCTAAAGGGCGGAACTTCGTTTATGGAAGATTATACATACCACTTAAATCCAGCAGGTATGAAAGTGCTGGGTGCGCACATGCTGGAAGTATGTGAATCCATCGCAGAAGGCAAACCTTCATTAGAAGTACATAAACTTGGTATTGGGGGAAAAGATGATCCTCCGCGCCTTGTGTTCAGTGTACCTAATGGGCCGGCGTTGAATGCTTCTATGATAGATATGGGAAATCGATTCCGCCTCATTGTCAATGAAGTGACAGTTGTTCCGCCGGACAAACCTTTGCCGAAATTGCCGGTGGCCCGCGCAATGTGGATACCTAAGCCCAACCTTCAGATCGGTGCTGCAGCGTGGATACTGGCCGGCGGTGCGCATCATACCGGATTCAGTCAAGCTATAACTGCAGACTATATGGAAGACTTTGCTGAAATCGCGGATATAGAATATCTTTTAATCGGCGATCAAACGCGAATTTCAGAATTTAAAAAGGAACTTCGCTGGAACGAAGCATCGTACAGGAAGTGATTTCGGCAAACGAGCGGTTCATTGAAGTTTCAGAAAATATCAAGGGATTAATCTTTGATTGCGACGGCACATTGGTCGATTCCATGCCGCTGCATATGCAGGCATGGAAATATGCAGTGACGAAAGCCGGAGGCGTTTGGAATTATGAATTCTTCTTTTCCAAAAAGGGGATGAAGGAGGAGGATATTGCCGAATTATATATTAAACAAAGTCAAACTCCGCTTAATTGTGCTGAGATAGTCGAAACAAAGCATAATTACGTCAAAAGCCATCGAAGCGAATTCAAACCTATAAAGCCGGTTGTCGATGTTGTTTTACGCTATAAAGATGTACTTCCAATGGCAGTTGCCTCTGGAGGTATAAGTGAAATTGTAAATCTCGAATTAGAAGCGGTTGGAATAAGAGAATATTTTAAAATAGTTCTTACTGCGGATAACGATATCAAACCGAAACCTCATCCGGATATATTCTTAGAGGCCGCTGCCCGTCTTGGTGTTGTACCGCAGATGTGTCTGGTGTTTGAGGATGGCGACATGGGATTGGAAGCGGCGAAAGCTGCAGGTATGCATGCTACTGATGTGAGAGCATTCATTTAATTTCTGAAGAGTATTTCTTACGTCGGGAAAGCAGGTTTTATAAAATTTTCTGCGGATTTATTCCGTTTCTGTGTTTTCCGCTTTTTAATTGCTCTGAAGACCAATTATTCCGACAACTACGGAACAGGGAGTGAGATGTAGAAAGTCGACCCCTTATTAACCATGCTTTCAGCCCATACACGGCCGTTATGTGCTTCGATAATTTTACGTACAATAACAAGCCCAAGGCCTGTACTGGATTCGCCGGAAGTGGCTTTTGCGCTAGTTCGTGAAAAAGGCTTAAATAGTTTATTCATTTCGGCAGGAGGAATTCCCTGGCCTTCATCGCTTACGGAAATGATAAAGTTATTATTCTCGCACCTGGAAAAAATTTCGACTTTCGATTTTGGAAATGAATATTTAATAGCATTTGAAATGAGATTATTGAGTACTTGTTCGATCTTCTGGCGGTCCAGTCGAAGGACCGGTAAGTTATCTTCTGTGTGATATTCGACTGTAATTTCTTTCCGGCCGGCTATGACGCGGTTCAATGAAACATTATTGCGGATGAGGTCCGTCAAATTAACCGGCTCAAGGTGAATTGAGATTTTTCCGGAGTCGATTACGCTTACATCCAGCAATTCTTCGATGAGGCTGCGCATGAATTTGCTGGAATGCTTGATCATTTCCAGAAATTCTTTCGTCTCTGCGCTTGTTTTATCTTTTAGTTCCTCTGTAATGAGATCTGCTGCAGTATAGATGGTCGCAAGAGGATTGCGCAGGTCATGTGCGGCTATACTTAAGAAATGATTTTTTTCCTGGTTCAATTTTTCAAGCTGTATATTCTTCTGTTCAAGCTGGCGATGAATTTCTAAAAGATCTGCGTGAGCTTTATGGAGTTCATTGTTTTTCTGGACGGCATTATCATACGTAGAAAGTAAAAGATCAACGATTTGCATCCGATCGGAATTGATGAAGTATCTCTTTCCACCGAACATAATCTCAATCTCTGCATCCTTAGGTTTGTTCTTTCGTATTGTTTGATTTGCAAAAATATTCTGAATGCAAACGATAAGAAACGTATCCTCGTACGGTTTTGTAAGAAAATTGTCGGCTCCTGCCTGAAGGCCTTTAATTACATCTTGCGGATCGGAAAGAGATGTAAGCAGCATAACCGGAATGGACTTTAATTCCGGGTTGCTCTTAACTGTTTTACACAACGCAAAGCCGTCCATTACCGGCATTATGATATCTGTAATAATCAGGCTCGGTTTTTTCTGACGGATGGATTCTAAAGCTTTAATACCGTTATTTGCGGAATTAACGATATATCCGTTTTCTTCAAGGATATAACGAAGCATTTTAGTCTGTGTCGGACTATCTTCTACGATAAGAATATTTACTTGTGTATCTGTCAGCGTCTTTTTCCGTTATGTGCGGTATATAAATATGTTTTAGTATTTAATTAAAGTAAAAATAATATAAAAAACTTTCATAGTCGAATAAAACAATCGTTTGATGCTTTTCGATCATTTATAAGAATAATATAACAAATATATAAAAAACATTATACATTTCATTTTTATGAGAAGAAGCTGTTATTACACCTGATGTCTTTTTGTATTGAAAATAGTCCGTTAAAATGGTTTAAATATGGCGTTAAAAAACCTTTCTCTATCTCTTCTTTGTAGTGCTATTTTAACTTATATTTAACCGATAAGAAAAATCCTATATAAAGCGGCAGTTCTCGATTTATTTTGAAAAGCAAGTTTTTTAAAAGATGAAAATGAAATTTTATGCCGGATTAAAAAAACTTGTTACACCTCCTCAGTTCCAAACTGAGGAACAGAATCGTATTGCATTGATTCTAAATATCATTGCAATCACTTCTATTGTTATTTTGAGCGGAATTATCATTTACCGGCTTTTTACCGGTTACCTCCACGGTATAATACCTGTTTTCATAATGTGCTGTGTCGTCTTCACGTCAATATATTTACTCCATAGGAAAATACTAAAGTGGTCCGGGTACTGTTTTGTTGTGGTGTATGCTGGGAATTATAGATTATCTTGCCTGGACGAATAGCGGTCTTCATGATATTGTACTTTTCAGTATTCCGGGAATTCTTGTTGCTGCGGGGCTTATACTCAATCGCCGCCACTATTTGAAAGTTACATTTGCAGCTTTATTGTCTATCGGTGTGATAGGTTATCTGGAAATCACCGGTATAATTCAAAATGCATACAGTGTTTATACAAGCTGGAGCGATATATTTGATTTTGAGTTCATAGTTGGCCTTACGGCGGTCGTCACATGGTTTCTTTCAGATAATCTTAAAAAGAACATGATTCGGCTGCAAAATGACGAGCAGGAAATTCATATTCAATCCGATCAATTAAGGGAGTCTGATAAACGTTACCGCGCTCTTTTTGAAGGCGCCAATAATGCGATATTTATTTTAAATAATGACAAGTTTGTTGAATGCAATTCGATGGCGCTTAAAATGTTCGGATGTGAAAAGCCGGAAGACATTATCGATCATCAAATTAAAGAATTCAGTCCTGATTTTCAGCCTGATGACGAAATAAATTCGGAAGAGAGAGTAATTGAAATTATCCATTCTGCACTTATCGGAAAGTCCCAACGGTTTAATTGGGAATTCTCCCGCAAGGATGGAACTCTCTTCGATGCTGAAGTCTCTTTAAACCGGCTTGAATTCGGGAACAAAACTATATCTCCAGGTTCTCGTCAGTGATATCACGGAACGTCTGCAGGCTGAAGAAACTTTGCGCAAGAGCGATGAAAAGTTGCGTAACATTGTTGAAAACAGCAGAAATTTGTTTTATTCGTGTAATAAAGATCTCGAGTTTACATATATCAGTTCTCAAGCCAGTGATATCTTCGAATGTGAACCAGGTGAACCAATAATTTGTTTTGCGGATTTCATGACGGACAATCCGGTAAACAAGCTCGGCTGTGAACACGCAAAGAAAGCAATCCAGACAGGCGAGCGGCAGCAGGCGTATGAACTTGAGTTATTAAGTAGAAAAGGAAGTCGTGTCTGGCTGGAGATTCAGGAAGCTCCTGTTGTAAAAGAAGGAAAGACTATTTCCTTGGTTGGAGTTGCAACCGATATTACAAAACGTCAAAGAGCGGAAAAAGCGCTTCAAGTCAGTGAAAAGAAATACAGAGATATTGTTACATGGGCTCCTATAGGCATTTATCAATCTACTCGATCCGGAAAACTGCTCAGTGCCAACAGCAGTATTGCACAGATGTTGGGGTATGATTCTGAGAACGAATTTGTTGGATGCAATATGGGGGAAACGATTTATCAGTGACGCACAGGATTTTGAACAATTTATTTTTCAGCATGATATGGCCGGCCATAATGTATCGATGAATTATGAAACTCGATGGAAAAAGAAAGATGGTTCCACGATATGGGTTTTAATGACGGTCCATGATGTCAGAGATAAAACCGGACAAATATTTTATTACGAAGGATTTGTTTTTGACATTACTGAACGTAAACGTGCTGAAGAATCACTGCGCGAAGGCGAAGAACGATATCGTCTGCTTGTAGAAAATTCAACGGATCTTGTTACTGAAATCAATTCTGAAGGTACATTTCTTATATGTCAGTCCGAATGTTAAGTCAATCCTTGATTTTAGACCGGTGGATATGGTTGGTACGAATGTGCTATCGAAAGTTTATCAGTAAAGACAAGGCTCTTATCGAGGAAATTCTTAACAAACAAGGCGGAAGCGCAATGTATCGATACCGTGATAGATCGGGTGACTGGCACTGGTTTGAATCTTCAGGACGAGTCTATAATACTTCGTCAGGTGAACAGCGTATGGTTATGGTGAGCCGTGATATTACTGAACGCCGGAAAGCAGAACAAGAACTTGAGACTTCACGGAAGCAATTACAGCATTTTACGGAGCATCTTGAACATGTTCTTGAGGAAGAACGAAAGCGAATTTCGCGCGAGCTTCATGACGATCTCGGTCAATTGCTTACCATCTTGAAATTTGATTTAAGTTGGCTTAGATTAGAGGGAGCAAAAGGCGATTCCGAGATTATTGCAAAAATTGATGAAATGATGGAATTCGCTGAATGAAGCATTAGCTTCTGTGAAACGAATCTCAAAGGAAATCCGGCCGCCGCAGCTTGATGCACTCGGACTGGGCGGCGCATTGCAGTGGGATATTGATCAGATCGAGAAGAAAATAGGCATTAAAGGAATTGTAACAATTGAGCCTCCTGAATTTGAAGTAAAGGGACAGATTGCCACAGTTCTCTATCGAGTTTTTCGAGAAGCCTTGACTAATGTTGTGCGTCATGCGGAAGCGCAAAATATGTTTATAAGATTGTCGAAAAAGTCGGATTCGGTAGTCTTCTCTGTTCAGAGATGATGGACGTGGTATAACGAAGAAAGAAATGATAGGAAATACATCATTAGGCCTTGTCGGCATACGTGAGCGGATTCGGATGGTTGGCGGAACGCTTACAGTTGATGGTAAACCCGGGAAGGGAACAATGCTGTCGGTGGAAGTTCCACTAAGTAAAGAGAATAACGGAGAGAACAAATCATGATCAGTGTTCTTATTGCGGATGACCACCCGATAGTTCGAAAAGGTCTAAAAACAATTCTGAAAGATGTACCGGATATCAAAGTTGAAGATGAAGCATCTGATGGTCTCGAGGTTATGGAGAAGATTCGAAATGCGGATTTTGATGTTCTGGTACTTGATCTCTCAATGCCAAAACTTGATGGCCTTGAGACGATAAGAAGAATCAAAGTCCGAAAAACCTGATATGGCAATTCTTGTGTTGAGCATGAATCCGGAAGAAGTGTTCGGGATCCGTGCATTGAATCTTAGGCGCATCCGGATATCTTTCGAAGGACATAGCGCTTGAACAGCTTATTCAAGCAATCCGGCGTGTAGCATCGGGAAAAGTATATATTTCACAATTGCTTGCAGAATCAATCGCACAAAATGTAAGTCGGGGATCGCCGAAACTTCCGCATGAACATCTTTCCGATCGCGAATATCAAATCATGTTAATGATTGCGCAGGGAAAATCCTTGAAAGCTATCGGAATAGAACTCTCAGTGAGTGTCAAAACAGTGAGTACACATCGTACTCATATTTTGCAGAAAATGGGTATGGATAATAATGCCCAGATTGTAACATATGCTTTACAAAACAGTTTGCTGAAATAGCACTCTATAATAACCGCTACGTTCAGTATTCTTCCGACACTTTCATTTAATATCGGGAAGTAGGATGACATTGTTGATGTTGTTCATCTTCTATAATGGAAGGCTCCTCGATATTATTGGACATCTGTCTTCTTTTTTCTTTTCTCGCCGGTTTTCTACTTTTTTTCAGTCTGTATCGGTAAATTTTTACCTATAAAGCAATATTTCATCTTTCAAAGCCCATTCTGTTCTTAAAAACCAAAGATAATGTCAATAATCGGTCATTTTTGCAATTTAAAGTAAGGTTTTCATTACTTTTGATCCTGCTCATGGAATACATCGCAGATAGTCAAAACCTTATAAAAGAATCAGGATTTTACTGATGTTATCGCTTGCTACTATTACGCAAATTAGACACGCAAACGGCAGTAAGAATTGTTCTTAGGAAATTATTACGTTAGCGGCCGTAATATTAGGTCAGATAAAAAAATATAGATATTACACTATTATTAGGACGAAAAAATATATTTCTGTTTGATCATAGAAGGAGTAAAAAAATGACAACGACAACGGAAGTAAAAACACATAAGGGAGTGAAATCTCAGACTGAAGAGCTTCTTCAGCTTGTGAGTTTTACGATTGGACAAGAAGAATTTGGATTGGATATTCAGCGCATTCAAGAAATCAATAGAATGGTAGAGATAACGAGAGTGCCGAATTCACCTGAGTTTGTTGTAGGCGTTATTAATCTCCGCGGAAAAGTAATTCCTATCATTGATTTACGAAAGCGTTTTGGATTTCCGCCGAAAGAAAGCGATAAAAATACGCGTATAATTGTCGTTGAATTAGAAAATATGGTCGTAGGTTTTATTGTGGATGCAGTACGCGAGGTGATACGTATTCCCAAAAATATAACAGAACCGCCGCCGGCTATTATTGCAGGTATAGGTTCGGAATATATTACCTCCGTTGCAAAAATGGAAAATCGTTTATTGATCCTCTTGGATATCGAACGACTTCTTCGAGACAAGGAGAAACAACAGCTTGAATCGACACAGTAATCAATTTGATGGATATTGTGAACAAGCAGATAACTTTTTCCGTTAAATAAAATATGAAATATTATTGAATCAAAGGAACCAATATTATGAAAAGAACAATTATTCGATTTCTATCCGCAATAATACTTGTATCTGGATTATGGACATTTGTAATTCCACAAGAAAAACTCAAGATTGCCGTTATTCCTAAAAGCAGCACTGCGCTATTCTGGAAATCGGTACATTCAGGCGTGAGATTAGGAGGTCTTGCATTGGGCAATGTTGAAGTCGTCTGGAAAGCTGCATCAAAGGAGAATGACATAGCACAACAGATTGCAACTGTTGAACAATGTGTTTCTGAAGGTGTATCTGCGATAGTTATTGCACCATTAGATAAAGAAGCTTTAGCCGGACCGGTTGCCAAAGCTACAAAGAAAAAGATACCGGTCTTGATTTTTGACAGCGCACTTAAAGGAACTCCGGGAAAAGATTATATCAGTTATGTCGGAATAGACAACAAAAAAGCCGGAATTAAGGCAGGCGAACAAATGGTTAAAATGCTTGGAGGTAAAGGTAATATAGTAATTCTGAGATACAAGGCCACTCAATCGAATAATATTACTAGTCGTGAAGAAGGATTCCTTGAAGCGGTAGCGAAATACAATAACATTCATGTGATCGAGAAGGATCATTTTGTGAGCGGCACAGTAAATGAAGCCAAGGATGAATGTTTGAAGATGGCTGACAAACTCAAAGAAGCCGACGGTATATTTTGCTCTTATGAACAATCAACTTTGGGAATGCTTCTTGCACTTCGAAATCTTAATCTGGCCGGCAAAGTAAAATTTATTGGTTTTGACACACCACCTTCTGCAGTTGAAGCATTAAAAAAAGGTGATATAAGTGCTCTTATGGCTCAGGATCCGTCACAGATGGGCTACCGATGTGTTAAGACCATAGTCGATTACATTCGTGGAAAGAAAGTGGAAGCAAAGATTGATATCGATGTTCGCATAATAACCCGTGATAATCTTAATGATCCGGATATCCAAAAAGTACTTGCATTGCCGGGTATGTCGGATTAGCGCTGTAATTATTAATTATAAACTCATTCCATTGAAAGGATAAATTATGAAAAACACAATCATTTATGTCTTACTCGTTGTGGTCCTTATATCGGTATCACAGATTGACTTATTTGCACAAGAAAAGCTTAAAATTGCTGTTGTCCCTAAAAGTAAATTAGCTCTTTTCTGGAAATCGACACTTGTAGGTGCTAGATTGGGAGCTCTTGCTGCATCCGGTGTTGAAATTATTTGGACTGCTCCGATTTCGGAGAGCGATAAAGAACAACAGATTTCAATTGTTGAACAGTGTATTGCCGACAACGTGTCAGGAATAATTCTCTCTCCTATTCATCAAGATGCATTGGCAGCATCGGTCTCCAAAGCTATGAAAAAGAAAATACCTGTAGTAATTTTTGATAGTCCGCTTAAAGGAGTACCCGGGAAAGATTTCATTTGTTATATAGGCATAGATAACAGAAAAGCCGGGTATCGAGCGGGAGAACATCTTGCAAAACTGGTTGGAAATAAGGGTAAGGTTGTGTTGTTACGATATGTGAAAGGTCAGGCCAATACTACTGAACGTGAAGAAGGGTTTCTTGAAGCAATAGCAAAACATCAGAGTATTCAAGTAACGATGAAAGATCAATATACCGGCGGCAGTGTAGATGAAGCAAAAAAAGTATGCAGGAATTTATTAAGTCGGATCATGGAAGCCGATGGTATTTTCTGTCCTAATGAACTGTCAACAATGGGTATGCTGCTTGCGTTACAGGAAAGTAATATATGCAGATAAAATAAAATTTGTTGGGTTTGATACACCCGTTCCCGCAGTTGAAGCGTTAAAAAAAGGAAAAATTGATGCGCTCATCGCCCAGGATCCTTCACGGATGGGCTACTTAGGCGTTAAAACGATCGTTGATCATATACGTGGAAAGAATGTTCCGGCAAAGATAGATATCGATGTAAGCATAATAACCCGTGATAATCTTAATGATCCGAAAATCCAGAAATTGCTTGCATTGCCAAGCATATCAGATTAAACAGCGATTATTGCTGAAAACGAATTTTAAATAAGCATTATAGAGGAAGCTGTAAACGACTTTTCATCAATTTGAAGTTGACAATGATCATTGATCAAAGAAAACTGAATGAATTAAAGCGATTCTTATGGATGAAAAAACCAAAAATATTGTATCTCTCCTTCTGACAGATACAGATCCAGATGTCCGCCGCAGAGCTGCAGAAGATCTGTCCGGATGTAATGACCGAAATGCTCTTGCGAGTTCTTTCCGCTGCCTTAGAAGATGAAAATAGGGGAGTAGCGGATGCTGTTTCGCGCACGCTGCTCAGCATCGGGGGAGCTGCTACTGCTCGTATGATCGTCCATCATCATCGGAGATGAGAATATTACTTCTCAGAAACCTTGCTGCAAAATTACTTATCCAGCTGCGGGAAGCTTCTGTTCATGCACTTGTTCCGTATTTAAGGGATGCTGATAAAGACGTTCGAAAAATTGCAGTAGATATACTTGGAGAGATCAAGAGCAAGGACCCAATTTATTATCTTTTACCGCTCTTAAGAGATCCGGATCAGAATGTAATTGTCGCAGCCATTGAAGCAATCGGCAATATCGGCAGCCGTGAAGCAGTCAAACCGATTTTTAATACATTTGAACATTATCCATTTGCACGTATCATCGCAATCGAAGCACTTAGGAAAAATTGGCGGCGATTCTGTTCGCGAGTATCTGGAGAGCAAGTATCGGGATGCAATCAACGCCGGCAACGCGGAGGGAATATATCTTTTCGCGTTGCTTGACGCTTTGGGAATCGTAGGAGATGCCGATACACTCGAAGTACTTCTAGCGAATTATGAAGCTATCAAGGATCCGCTTCGGGATGTGTTGTTACATGAAATAGTATTGATCATCGAACGCTGTAATCTTGAATATCAATTAGACGAGAAAATGCGACTTGATTTGCTGCATGCTCTGCACAATGATAATTATCAAATTCAGCTAAGTGCAGCAAAAGGACTTAATTCAATTTAATGATCCGGCAGTAACAAAAGAGCTTCTTCTCTGTCTCGGAATATCCGAAGAGATGGATTTCGTCATTGTGGCACAGATGTCGGCCAGGCCGCGTGTATTCCAGATAGCAGTCGAATGTCTCGAATCAGGAGTAGCACGCGGAAAAATACAGATTATAATGCTGCTCGGAAAGCTTGCTGGTGAATTTGTACGCTCATTTAAGGGTTTTCGCGGATACAGAATCGATGACAGTGAATTGGAACGGGCATTTAAAATAACTTCAGAAGCATGGTACGACAGCGAATCAAGAAGATTGGGAAATTATTGCAGACACTCTTTTTCGAATCGACTGTGATAGTGCTGCCGTATTTCTTCAAGAAGTTATGGCCGATATGGATCCGTGGTCTCGGGTGCATATGATAGAACAGCTTGTGACTATGCCGACACGCCGTGCTTTGGAATGTATCGCTCGATTTGTCGACGATGAAAATGAGATGGTGCGGGAAGCCGCTCTGATGGCGTTTCAAACTGCCGGTGTATCATTGGAATCAATTACATCAAACAATGGTAATAATTCACTTGATCGTGGAGCAAATTGAACATGTTTGAACCGGTACAAGATAGAATCCGAGTTGATTCCGGCCCGAAGCTTACAGACGAGACTTTCATTGTACTGAGGGATTTTATTTATTCAAGAACAGGCATTTATTTTCCCGAGAAGAAGAAATACCTGATTGAAGGAAGATTGTCAAAACGCCTGCAAATTTTCAAGCTCGGATATTTTGAGGACTATGTTCATTTATTGAAGTACGGCCAGCAAAAAGAAGATGAGTTTGAGTTCCTATGCAATATAATTACGATTAACGAAACATCTTTCTTCCGGAATGATGCGCAAATCGATGCATTCCAGAAGAAGCTTGCCGAGGAAGTTATTAAAACAAATAAGGCCTGTAATAACCGGACGCTTAGAATATGGAGTGCAGCCTGCTCTTCAGGGGAAGAACCCTATACATTAGCAATGCTGTATCTCGAACATCTTAAACCCAAATATCCTGAATTGAGTATTGAAATTATCGGCACGGATATAAATACAGCAGTACTCGATATGGCATGCAAAGCGGAATACAATCAATATTCAATCCGTACAACGCCTAAAATTTATTTAAGCAAATATTTTGACCAATCCAACGGAGTATATCGATTGCGGCAGCAAGTTAAAGATCTTGTTCGCTTTGAATATATAAATTTAATCGACAGGGAAAAGATGCGCAGGATGATGCACTTTGATTTCATATTTTGCGCAAATGTTCTGATCTATTTTGATGAAAAGGCAAAAATTCAGGTTGTTGGAGATCTTTTTAACAGCCTTAACCGAGGAGGATATCTTTTTATAGGTTTTTCGGAGATGCTGCACAGGATTTCGACAGCATTTAAACTGGTGAGCATTCCAAGAACGACAGCTTACAAGAAGGAGTAGTAAAGTATGGAAAAGGTAGTTTTAGTAGTGGATGATTCAGCTACAGTAAGAAAATTTGTTGCTGCATCATTAAATATGAAAGGATTCCGGGTGGTAACAGCGGGAGATGGAATAGAAGCCCTGGAGCGAATGCCGTCTGAAAAGTTCGATCTTATCATTACCGATCTGAATATGCCGGATATGGACGGATATGAGTTCATTCGAACCCTTCGAGAAACAACAGAATATAAGGAAATCCCGATTATTGTTCTTTCTTCAATGACGGATTTAAAGAATAAAGACCTTGCGATGGAAAGCGGTGCTTTGGCATTCTTGGAAAAACCGCTTAGTACTGAAGCTATTCAGAGGGAAGTCTTTCGATTTGTTAATAAGACAATTCCACATGCAGAGTGAGGATAGGAAATTTCCTACTGGCAAATCATTTTTTTACCGATATATAAAATACAGGAAATATTGCACTTTGCACTTAATGAAGACTAGACAAATAAGATGAGAAAAAATAAAATTAATACTAAAACTATAAAAGGATAGTACCATGGCATCAATCAAGATTCTCATTGTGGATGATTCTATCACCATACGACGCATTATCACAAATGCGTTAAAGACTGTGGGTTTCACGGATACAATTGAAGCGTCCAATGGAAAAGAGGCCCTTGAAAAACTTACGAACGGTAAGGTTGATTTTATCATCACCGACTGGAACATGCCTGAAATGAACGGATTGGATCTTATTAAAGAAGTCCGCGCGAATCCGGTGCATTCGTCCATGCCGATTCTCATGATCACAACTCGCGGAACCGAACATGATGTCGTAGAGGCGCTTCAAGCAAAAGTCAATAGCTATATAATGAAACCGTTTACGCCGCAGGAATTAAAAGAGAAGATTGAGGGTATTCTTAAAACAATTCAAGTTAGTACGGAATAAAACGTAATGAAAAATAGTTCTAACAGTACTATGATCCTGAGAGGATAGAGTCATGAACCAACAGGAAGTTGAAAAAGTTTTGCAAAAAGCCGCTGAAGTGAAAGTATTCTGTGAATACGGTCAGCGCACTATTCCGGTTCTCGATGATATTGCTGGTTTTCTCGATGAAATAAGCCCGGCAATTGAAGATCTCAAGGCAGTTTTGGAAGTCGCAATGGTAAATATTCCCAAAGCTGCAGGTCAACTCGGACGTGTGACAGAAGCGACTGAACAAGCATCAACGCAAATATTAAATACTCTGGATAAAATGGTGGCGACACTTGACCAAGTGATTACTTCTGTATCCACGGGTATGGTATCATCCGACCTTGGCGTCGCAACGAATAAAATGGCGGGAATTGTAAAGACGTTGGTCGAGAAATCAGGCTGGGATGCAGACATCGTCGAACTTGCAGAAGCATGGGCATCGCACCTTCGCAGCCTAAAAATGAGCGGTCCTACAAGTAATCTTGAACGGCTGTTGAAAGAACTTCAGGATGATTGCACAGAAATCATGATGGCGCTTCAAGTGCAGGATATTACACAACAGCATATTGGCACTGTCATGGGTACGATCCAGGCCGTTGCCGAAGAGCTGCGAAAACTGACAACGGGATTCTTCAGCGTACCGGCAGCTCAGCCTGTATCCATTGATCTTCCGCTTCCTAACGATTCGGATATCGTAGGGGATATGGAAAGGAAGAAAATGGTTGAGTCCCTGTTAAGCAAGGCGCGTGCAGGACAATTATAAATTTGGGATAAATATTCCGGATGTTAAAAAAAAATATTATATCATAGTGAATAATAAAAGGTGATAATATGGTAAAGGAAAAAAAGACTAAAGAGGATACAGGTAATACGGAAAGCGTCATTACTGCTCTTCAGAAGGTCATTACATTGCTCGATCGCATCAAGAATTCGATTGAAGACAGCTCAAGCAAGATTCCAAATGCATCGGTTCAATTGAACACAGTGACTCAAGCAACGGAAATTGCTACGGTTGAAATTCTCGATGTTCTGGATCAAATGGGCACGAAAATTCATATGGTTGAAAACGGTTTAAAGGAATTCGATGAAAAAGGTATTCCTGAGCGGCAGATGTTAATGCTTACCGGGATCAAGCAAACACTTTCCGAGTTGAGAGAGGATACAAGCAATATTACAGTTGCCCTGCAGGTTCAGGATATTACGGCGCAAAAGATCGGAGCTGCAAACCATCTTATAGAATCCGTCCGTAAAGAATTACTGAACGAACTGAACTTTTTCGAGACAGCAAAAAAGCAGACAGATGAAGCGAGACACTACGTTGAAGATGAGACGGCCGACGCAAAAGCATTCGATGTTAACGCTCTGTATATGAAGACACCCGAACATCAAAATAAGATCGATGAAGTTGTGACGGCGTGGAAAGAAAATGAAAAGAAGTAGTTGATGCAAGTGTGTTAACAATACGCCATAAAAAGGATTATTAATCAATGGGAAACGAACAGACTGCTCCCGGTTTTGACGAAGAGATGCGAGAAATATTTGAAAGCTATATCGTTGAAGCAAGAGAGATTCTTGATCACTTCAGCCAGGATTTGCTTGCTCTGGAGAAATCCCCATTGGACCTCAATGTTTTAAACAATATTTTCAGAGAAATGCACACCCTGAAAGGAACATCGTCCTTCCTCGGATTCAATCAAATTGCCGAATTAGCACATACCAGTGAAGACCTCTTAAACAAGCTTCGGAAGGGTGAATGTACCGCTACCGCTGAAATTGTAGACGTGTTAATTGAAGTCCATAAAATCGCAGGTGTGCTCCTGCAGCGGATCGAAAGCCGTGATTTGCAGCATTTAGATCTGGAAAATATTCTCGATAAATTGCGTAAAGGGATGCAGTTGCAGCCGGCAGCGGCTCAGGTTCCAGCTGCAGAGGCGTCTAAGCCGGAGCTTAATTTGCAGGTTCCTGAAATGAACGAGGCTCAATCTCAACATGCAGTTGATACAACGATAAGAGTCGATGTCAGCAGGCTTGACGATTTGATGAATCTTATAGGAGAGCTTGTTCTTGCACGTAATCGTCTTTCGCAGGCCACGCATTCTTTGATAGAAAAACATGAACGATTAGATATGACGAAGCAAATTGCCGATGTCAGTGGTCAGATCGATTTCGTAACGACTGAACTGCAAATGGCAGTAATGAAAACACGAATGGTCCCAATAGAAAAAGTATTCAGCGGACTTCCGCTTGTTGTGAGAGAAGTTATGCGCATGACCGGTAAGGAAGTAGATCTTCAAATTTACGGGAAAGAGACTGAACTGGATAAATCCATTATAGAAGAATTAAAGGATCCGCTTATTCATATGATTAGGAATGCCGTAGATCATGGCATAGAATCTCCTGAAGAAAGAAAAAGTATGGGAAAACCTGAACAGGGGATAATAGTTGTAAATGCCGAGCGTGACGGAAATTATATTCTGATTACCATGGAAGACGACGGCCACGGCATAGATATTGAGAAAACAAAAAAGAAAGCGATTGAAAAGGGAATAATTTCGGAAGTTGAAGCTGCGGAAATGTCAAAATCAGATGTTCTGAATTTGATTTTTATTCCGGGTTTTAGTATGAAGAAAGAAATTACCAGCGTTTCGGGGAGGGGGGTTGGTATGGATGTCGTTAAAACCAACATCGCAAAATTAAAAGGAATTGTTGAAATAGAATCCAACCTGGGTATAGGGACTATCATTACCTTGAAAGTGCCGTTGACCTTGGCAATTATTCAGGGTCTTCTTTTGAAAGTGGCAGATGAAATATTTGCCGTTCCTTTAAGCGCTGTACTCGAAATTGTCCGGATTACTCCTGAAGAAATATACAGCATTCAAGGACGGGAAGTTATTAGGGTGCGTGATTCAATTTTGCCGCTTGCAAGAATGGCGGATATCATAGGAAAAAAAGGAACCACTCAAAAGTCGGCCGTCTCGTATGTTGTTATTGTCGGCTGGGCGGAAAAAAGAATTGGACTTCTTGTTGATTCTCTCCAAGGCCAAAAAGAAGTGGTTATTAAGACGCTGGGCGATTATCTCGGCGATGTCCCGGGTATCGCAGGTTCTACGATTCTTGGAGACGGCAGCGTTATTTTAGTTATCGATGTAGGCAGATTTGTCGAATTAATTGCCCGTCACTATGGCAGGGTAGCATAAGTAAGGAAAAAATCCTAATGCTGTCGGAAGAAAACATAGTAAAAGTAGTTGTAATTGACGATTCCGCATTCATGCGAAAATCGCTGAAACTTATGCTGGAATCTGATCCCGAAATCCGTGTCGTAGGAACTGCTAGAGATGGGAACGAGGGAATAGAAAAAATTGTGGCCTTAAAACCGGATATTGTTACACTGGATATTGAAATGCCGGGCATGGATGGACTTACTGCTCTTAAAATTATTATGGAGCAAGTGCCGGTACCGGTACTAATGGTGAGTTCATTAACAACAGAGAGTGCACAGGCGACATTGCAGGCTTTTGATTTTGGAGCAATTGATTTTATCTCTAAGGATTTGTCGTATAGCTCGATCAATATTAGAAATATAAAAGATGAGTTGATCGAAAAAGTAAAACAAATTGCACAGAGCAGCTTGATACGAACACGATTCCGGATGAGAAGGCTTGTGCAATCTTCACAGGGTAAAACAATTTATAATAGACCGGAACCGAAGAAGATTAATTTTGAAAGTGCAGTGTTGAAATTTGATGCAATCGTACTTGGTATATCGACCGGGGGGCCGCAAGCACTACTTAATATTATTCCGCAGCTTCCTGAACGGTTCCCCTTAGGCATCGGCATTGTACAGCATATGCCGCCTCATTTTACAAAAACCTTAGCGGAAAGGCTGAATAGTCTCAGCAAGGTTCAAGTAAAAGAAGCGGAACATGGAGAAGTATTTGAATCCGGGAAAATTTTAATTGCACCGGGTGGCAAACAAATGGCCTTTTCTAACACCGGATCACGGGTGACAGTGGATATATCGGACGGACCGGCGGACTCAGTGTATCGGCCTTCGGCAAACATAATGATGACATCTGCTGCCACAGTATTTCCAGGTCCATTGCTTGGTATTATTATGACCGGCATGGGAAAAGACGGTGTGGAAGGACTGAAACATATCAAATCTAAAGGCGGCTATGTAATCGGTCAGAATGAAGAGAGCTGCGTAGTATATGGTATGCCTCGTGCTGCACATGAAGAAGGTCTTGTAGATTCTTTGCAGTCCCTTGATAATATTGTGACAACACTTGAACGAGTATCGCAAATATTCGCAAAATCACGTATTCCAGCAGGGAAAGGGGAAGTTCGATAATGGAATATACGATTACAAACGGCCGTGGTGAAGATGTACCAAGCCTGCAAAACAAATCCATATATATTCAACAGCCTGCGAACTTAACTGTTGAAACCATATTCAATGAGTTAGAAGCATTGTCTTATTCCATATCTCACGATTTGCGTGCACCTTTGCGTGCAATTCATAATAATTGTGAGTGGTTGAGCAGCCAGCATGCATCAAATTATAACGTAAAGGAATCCTACTTACTGCAGCAGATTATAAAAAGTTCTGAACAGATGGAGAAGCTGCTTGATGGATTGCTTGCATTTTCAAAATTAGTAAAGTCCGATCCAAAATATTCATTAATTGATATGACGGTTATAGCGCAAAAGGTAATCGACGAATTACTGGAAAGTGAAGCCGCACCGTCGACTTTTACTGTAACACTTCACCCATTGCTTCCGGCATATGGAGATGAGATGTTTATCCGTCAAGTGTGGTATAATCTACTTTCAAATGCATTCAAGTTTACTCGTTATAAAGAAAAGAAGGAAGTAGAAATCAGTTCCAGTTTGAACGGCGGAGAAATAGTCTATTGCGTTCGTGATAATGGAGCCGGATTTGATATGCAATATGTCGATCGTCTGTTTGGTGTCTTTCACAGATTGCATGAGATAGAAGAGTTTGAAGGAACAGGAGTTGGTCTAGCCATTGTCAAGCGGATTATCCAAAGACATGGCGGGCATGTATGGGCCGAAGGGAAAGTGGATAACGGTGCCCGGTTCTATTATACATTGCCAAAGACATATGAAATATTAAGTGGAAATATTATAGGTCAAACGCTATGACACAACAAACCGAAACTCTAAATATTCTGATACTGGAAGATATTCCCATAGATGCTGAAATGATAGACCGGGAACTTCGGAACGCAAATATTGAACATAACACACGCCGGGTTGCTTCCAAAAGTAAATTTCTAAAGGAACTCGAGATATCTTCTCCGGATGTTGTACTTGCGGATTACTCATTACCTCAATTTAACGGGCTTGAAGCGCTGAAGATTGTTCGCGAAAGGGGAACTAAGATTCCGTTTATTCTTGTAACTGGAATGAAGAATGAAGAAATAGCTGTGGAATGCCTCAAAGAAGGCGCTGACGACTACATTTTAAAATCAAGTCTTCGCCGGTTGCCCGGCGCCATTCAGAATGCTCTCGAAAAAAGGAGATCGGAGTGGGAGAACGAGAGATTAGAAGAAGAACTTGAACGGTCACAGAAACAAATAATCGCCATTTTTGACAGTATCACGGATGCATTTTTTTCCGTGAATAACTCATGGGAAGTCAAATACTTGAATCCGAGATCGGATGTTTTTTTGGCTAAGGTGAATAAGCGGCGAGAAGACCTCTGGGGAAAAAATTGGTGGACTGAATTCCCTGCGCCGAAAGATTCTGTGCCGTATAAAGCGCTGCATGATGCAATGGCAGAACACAAGTTTGCAGAATTCGAAGAATATTATTCATCGCTGGATTCCTGGCTGCAAGTGCGCGCATATCCTGCTGAAGACGGACTTGCCATCTATATGCAGGATGTAACCGAACGTAAACGGGCAGAAGAAAAAATCAGGGAGCAAGCTAATTTGCTGGATATTGCACAGGATGCAATTGTTGTCAGGGACCTGAATGATAATATCATTTATTGGAATCATAGTGCGGAGAGAATTTATGGATGGACCCGGGTTGAAGCTATTTCGCAGAATGCTTCAAAACTGCTCAATACGGAAGTGGATAGTATACAGCAGGCACTGCTCTCTGTGAAAGATAAAGGCTCCTGGTTCGGTGAATTAAAGCAGGTCACAAAAATGCAAAAAATCATTATTATGGAAAGCCGGTGGAGTCTTGTGCGGGACGAATATGGCCGGCCGAAATCAATCTTAACAATTAATACGGACATTACAGATAGAAAAATTATCGAGCAGCAATTCCTTCGTGCTCAAAGGCTGGAAAGTGTCGGTACTTTGGCCAGCGGGCTTCTGCATGACCTTAATAATATTCTTACACCGATTATTCTTGCCGTCCCCTTTATGAAAGAAAAACTCAAGGATGAAACAAGCCAGGATATTTTAAGAACACTTGAGAGTTCTGCGAAACGCGGAGAAGGAGTTGTAAGACAGCTTATGTCGTTTGTCCGAGGAGTACAGGGCGAACATGTAACTCTTCAGCTTAAGCACCTCTTATGGGAATTGCTCAATTTCGTTTCGGAAACTTTCCCGCCAATGATAAAAGTCCGAAGGCATTGTCCAAAGGGTATATGGAATGTTGATGGGGATGCAACTCAGTTATATCAGGTATTAATGAATCTTTCAATCAATGCCCGGGATGCTATGCCGAACGGCGGAACGCTTGCTATCGATCTGCAAAATGTTGTACTTAGCGAACAAGAAGCAAACCTGCATTTCAAAGCGGCTCCGGGTCCGTATGTGGTTCTTAGTGTAAAAGATGCGGGAACCGGAATTGCACCGGAAATTATGAATCAGATATTCGATCCGTTTTTTACAACAAAAGAACCGGGAAAGGGGACCGGATTAGGTCTTTCATCAGTATTAAGTATTGTAAAAAGCCACGGCGGTTTTATTGATGTTCAAAGCGAACTCGGCATGGGAACGGAGTTTAAAATATATCTTCCTGCCAAGGAAGAAAAAGTGAAGGAACATGTTATCAGAGGGAATAATATCCCTATGGGACATGGAGAGACCGTTCTTGTTGTCGATGACGAAAAAAGCCTGCAGGATCTGGTACGTGCGACACTTGAAAACAGAAGGTTTAAAGTAATGACCGCATTTGACGGGCATGAAGCGATTTCGATCTATGAAAAAAATAGAAATAAGATCGATGTTGTATTGCTCGATATGCTGATGCCCAATATGAACGGACTTATAGCAATTCCTGCTCTCAGGCGAATAAATCCGAATGTTAAAATCATAGGTATGAGCGGAAGTCTTTTGGAAAATCTGCCCAGTGACATGGCTGCTCTTGTACAGCAATTGCCTTTTCTTCAGAAGCCGTTTGATTCGGAGGATATGGTCATGTTGGTTAACAACGAAATTTATGGTGCCCCAAAAATTACGACAGTATTTGATTGAAGAAACAATACTGTTAGATTTTCGGATAAATTAAGGTGAACCTATGGCCGTAAAAACAATATGGGATCAAAAACGAATCGGTGTAATTCGTAAGGTAACTACTTCAAACGCAACTGTTGCCCTTGATCCGCATTTATCAAGCCTTTCATTGCAATTAAACGGGAAAACATATCCTATCGGACAAATTGGTTCGTATGTGCTTGTACCCGTCGGCAGACAGGTGTTATTAGGGATGGTGTCGGAATTTAGGAAAATGGAGTACGGAGAAAATGGAAAAACCACCAATCATTATGAGATGATTATTTCTCTGGTCGGTTCGGTAAAAAATGGCATTTTTGAGCGTGGAGTCTCAACTTTTCCGACAGCCGAAGCTCCTGTATATCTGCTTGAAGAAAAAGATCTGGCGATTGCTTTCTCGGTATTCCAAAAGTTTGGATTTTCGGCCGGTTCACTTACGCACTTTGAAAATGAACGTGCCTATCTTGATCCGAACCGTTTTTTTGGAAGACATATCGCAATTATTGGAGCCAGCGGTTCCGGGAAATCGTGCAGTGTTGCTTCCATTCTGCAAAAGGTAATCGGTAATCCTGCAACGAAGGTTGTTATTCTGGACATCCATAATGAATATCGAAATGCATTTCCGCAAAACAGCCAGTATTTGGATTTGACAGAACTGGAGCTGCCGTTCTGGTTAATGACTTTTCAGGAAATGACAGAAGTGTTTGTTGATCTTGCAGACGAATATGCAGCTACACACATAACTGTTTTAAAAGAATTGGTGTTTCAGGCAAAACGTCTTCAGAATCCCGAGTTAAAAAATGTCCTGACTATTGATACACCTGTATACTATGATTTTGCAAAAGTACGCTCAAAGTTAGAAGCCCTTGAGACAGAAAAAGGCGGGCCATTTTACGGCAAGTTCGCCCGGTTTCTTATACAGCTTGATACGAAGCTGAACGATCCGCGATATGATTTTATGTTCAGGCCAAGATTATACATTCACTCTGAATCGTTTTCGGAATTATTGACGAAGATGTTCGGGCCGAACGGTAAATCAAAAATAACTATTATGGATATGAGCGGTGTTCCGTTTGATATTGTAAATACCGTCGTTTCTCTGATGGCAAGGCTCGCATTTGACTTCAATTTTTGGAATATTAATCGTCGCGAATGTCCGATTCTCCTGGTTTTTGAAGAAGCTCATAATTATCTATCAACAAATGGCGGAGGTACACAGTCTGCAAGACGTACGGTCGAACGTATTGCGAAAGAAGGAAGAAAAT
The DNA here is from genome assembly GCA_963770945.1 of uncultured Bacteroidota bacterium. GTDB lineage: Bacteria > Bacteroidota > Ignavibacteria > UBA10030 > UBA10030 > Fen-1298. Next base: position 309,718 of record CAVYRP010000006.1, read on the forward strand.
ACGGCGTAAGCTGCATGATCGTTAGTCAGAGGCCTTCTGAAATATCTGAAACCATTATGTCTCAATGCAGTAATTTTGTTGCGATGTGCCTTACAAATCCTGTGGATCAGAATTATGTACGCCGGCTTGTCGCGGACACATTCCCGGGTCTGGAAAACCTTCTTCCTTCGCTTCGTCAAGGAGAGGCATTGATAGTCGGTGATGCGGTTCCTATGCCGCTGCGGGTACAAATGGATCCTCCAAATCCGGAACCTGCAAGTGCGGATATAAAATTTTTTGATAAATGGAAAAATAATAATACATCGACAAATGTAGACGATATTGTTAGGCGATGGTGGCATCAAGAACGCTGATAGAGTTGGTAATGTACCGGGGCAGGTTAAAATAAGTTGATGCAGCAGCTAAACAGAAATGAATATTTAATCAAGAAGAACGAGTGACGTCACCAAATCAACATAACGAAGAAGTTCGAACAGAAGCGAATTTTATCCTGAAAGTAGTTGATCAGTGCATAAAGGCCGGACTTCTTGAAGAGGCGAAAGGACATCTCGATAAAGCACGGATCATAGATCCGACAAATGCATACATATATGCATTTCAAGAGCGCATTGCCTTCTTAAAGGAAGAATTGGAAAAGAAGAATGCTGCGGTATCGAACCGCGGCGCTATGGAGAATGCCGCACGAGCTAGGCTTGAAGAGGAAAGACAGCGTGCAGAACAGGAACGGGCAAAGAAGGAACAGGAGCAAAAGAAACAATCGGTTCAACCGGATCAAGCCGGATCAACAGAAACAACGTGATGATTTGCTGCAAAAAAAACTTGAAGCAGAAAGAAGAAATGAAGAATTGCTGCGTGATGCTGCGGATCGTCAAAAACAAGAAGCTGCCGCCCCTCCAAAAAGTTCCGGAAAAGCATTTAATGTTCCTATAGAAACGCAAAAAATGGTTGAAGCTATATATACTCAAAAAACTTCACATGCATCGATGCCGCAAAATGCGACGGCACAAGCCATACAAAGAGCAGCGGAAACCGCACCTCATGTCGTTCAGGCACAAAAACCTGATCAGGCACATGATATGTACAAACGTGTGCTGCTGCTGGCATGGGCAGATGGTGCGGTTTCTCAGGAAGAACAGAGTCAGCTTAGAGATTTGCGAACTACACTCCGTATTACAACGGAAGAGCATACAAAGCTTGAGTTAGAAGCAAAAGAAGAATCCTATTCGCATGCATTTACGCTTGTTTGGACTTCAGGTATGAATGTCAAGGAACGGTCGGCAGTTATCAATGAACTTCGCTATAAATACCAGATTTCGCCGGAAGCACATTCAAGAATAGAGTCTAAGGTCCTTGTGGAATTTGGGGAGCACGAAGACAAACCGATGCTCTATGTTATAGATGATGATGAAAATACTTTAGGAATGATTGTGCGTGTCCTCGAAGGCGGAGGATTTACTGTGCAAGCTTATAATACATCCGATGAAGCGCTTGCCGGACTTAAAAGTGATATGCCGTCCTTGATAATTTCCGATATAAATCTTGAAACATCGACAATTGGAGGTTTCTCGTTTTATGAGAAAGTCCGACAGCTGCATCATTTAAGTCTTGTTCCATTCATTTTTTTGAGCGGAATGACGGATGAAGGCATGGTAAGATATGGAAAAGGACTTGGAGCTGACGACTATCTGACAAAGCCATTTTCGGGCGATATGCTCGTTGATACGGTCAAAGGGAAATTAAAACGTTATAGACAAATGAAACACAACTAATGCACGATTATTCTGAAATAAACACGGATTTTTTTTTAACTATCGTTAGAGTTCTATAGGAATAGTCCGATGCAGAATCATTAGATTTCCGATGGTTATTGTGATTGTGAAAATGCATATTGGAAACAAAAATATATGTCAATTATAGTTTTTTTTGCAGAGAAATATTTAAGCGGAAAAAGATTTTGCTGCTAAATGGCATGATTAAAATGATATTAAAGGAGTACCACCATGATGGACATAATTAATAAATCATTGACAGCTAGATTAGCTTCAAGGTTTCTTGTACCGTTATTAGCAATATTTTTTGTTGGACTTGGATATTACTGGTTCAGTCAAAGGACGGCAGGGCATGATGCATCGAAAAATAATGCCCGTATACTTTCAGAAACACTCTCTTTCTCGGTAGGAGTCGGTTTGAATGATGGAAATTTTGATCTCATTCAAACATCCTTTAATTGGGCAAAGAAAGATCCTTCCGTCGCTTTTATCTTGATCCTGGATGAATCCAACCAGGTCATTATTGAACATAATCCAAGACAATTGAAATATGATGTAGCGACGCTATTGAACAAGGTCGAATTAGATAATGCAAGCGACATTGTTTTAGAGTCGCGTCTTGTCGAATATAATGGGAAGAAAATTGGGTACAACAATTGTCGGTATCTCCATGGAATCGGTTATGTCTGTGGTTTACAAACAAGTATTATGGTCCTCGCTTATTAATCTGGTTATATTGGTGTTAGGTATTATATGGGTTATAAGATATGCACGTCTCATAGTAAACGACATCCGTGCAATACAGGTGAGCATCGATAATGCTGATTTAAATACGCAGTTTAACACGACCCAGGAAGATGAGATGGGTCAGCTTAAAAATTCCTTTGATCGGTTTGTGGGCTCTATACGTAACACATTGATACAGGTATCCGAAACGGCGACCTCGGTTGCTAGCGCGAGCGCACAAATTAGCTCCAGCACTGAAGAAATGGCTGCAGGTTCGCAGGAACAGACTACTCAATCGGAAGAGATAGCCCGGGCTGTTGAACAAATGGCAAAAAGCATCGCTGTAAATTCAGAGAACGCAGGGGAAGCTGCACACACAGCGGAAAAGGCAAAAGGCGCTGCTGAACAAGGAGGTAAGGTTGTACTGGATACTGTAAGCGGAATGAGGCAGATCGCTAATGTCGTGCGGGAATCTGCCGGAACAATCCAGAATCTCGGGAAATCAAGCGATCAGATCGGTGAAATTATCGGCGTGATCGAACACATTGCTGATCAGACAAATCTTTTGGCTTTAAATGCTGCTATCGAAGCGGCGAGAGCCGGTGAACAGGGCCGCGGTTTTGCAGTAGTCGCTGATGAAGTGAGGAAACTGGCAGAACAGACAACAAAAGCGACAAAACAAATTGCAGGAATGATTCAGCAAATACAAACCGATAGTCATGGCGCGGTCAGTACAATGGCAAATGCGACTAAGCAAGTGGATGAAGGAATAGTGCTGGCAGATCATGCCGGTACATCACTGCAGGAGATTGTAGATATATCTCAGAAAGTAACGCACATGGTTTCTCAAATTGCTGTCGCTAATGAGGAGCAATCTAGTACTAGTGAACAAATAAGTAAAAATATGGAAGCGATAGCCAGTGTAACTCAGCAGACTGCATCAGGTACTCAGCAGATTGCCCGTGCCGCAGAGGATCTTAATAGATTGACGGAAACGCTTCAATCACTTGTTAATCAATTTAAATTGAACGCTCAGAATGATCAAGGAGCAATATCGCAAAGTTCTCAGTCGACTATAGAGACTAATAGGCGTTTAAGTTATACAGCGAGATAAATTATTTTGCTATAGTTTTCTTGTTTCATTGCAGAATTAATTTGGCAGACTGGCAATATTGATATAAAAAACTGAAAAATAGGTTACTATCTTATGAAAGTTAGAATTCTTCTTTTTACAATGGTTTTAATTTGCTCTGGAATTTTATTTGCTAAAACAAGCAAGAATAATGCTGGCAAGAAGAAGATAACTATCGGCCTTATTGGAAAAATCGATGCAAATCCCGTTGTTTATTGCGACTACCTCAGGAGCGAAACTAGCGGCGAAGGAACTAGGTGCCAGGTATGATGTCGATGTAGTTATTATCGACTGGGCACCTCCAGAGAAGGAAAATGCTGAGGAACAAGCAGCTACAATCGACCGTTTTTCACTCTCAAGAGTGGACGGTATTGCAGTATCCTGCTCCAATTCAAATTCTCTTTCAGCTGCAATAGACAAAGCTGTTAAAAAGGGAATACCGGTTATGTGTTTCAATACGGATGCTCCATTGAGTTCACGATTTGCTTACTATGGTGCAAATGATATTGAATTTGGGCGAATGCTTATGAGAGGACTGGCCAATGAACTCAATGAAAAAGGGACTATAGCCGTTCTTGCGGGAAATAAAAATGGATTATATTTACAGCGCCGGCTTCTTGGAATTAAAGAAGAACTGAAGAAATACCCCGCTATCGTTCTCCCTCAGGAGAATATTATCTATAATTTAGATATTCCTGTCATAGCTTCAGAGGCAATCAATCGGACACAAAAGACAAATCCCAACATAAAAGGATGGATACTAATTAATAGTGCAGCACTTCAGGTAAAGAATGGAATTAAATGGAATCCTGGCGATGTGAAGATTGTGGCAGGTAATGCAGTTCCGTATGAATTGGAAAATGTCAAAAGCGGTCATGTTCAGAGCCTTGTAGGAGTTAACTGTTTCCAAATAGGTTATAAATCAGTTGAAATACTGCTTGAAAAAATAATCAGGAAAAAAACTCCAAATGAACCTGTAATGTATTGTCAGCTGACTATGGTAAATGAAAAAAATGTAAATGAATGGTCGGCCAATTGGAATAAATGGATGCTTAAAGAAACATTGAAATAGCAGGTTTATATCAGGAGAAAATAGAAAAGATCGAATAGCTGTAATATTGCGGATGAAGGACTCTATGGTCTGTTGCAGTCCTCATGTTCTTATCGTTAATCCTTCCATAACTTCAAATCAGATAACTATCTAACGAATTTACATAAAGATTCAATATACTTATAGTATTTGCATCTCCAACTCTTGCGTCAATGCAACTTCTTTCCTACATTTCCTGTGTGAATCAGACATTGTATGCTGCACTTTATTGAAGATACAATGTATAAATGTAGCTCACAAAACAGATGCGCCATATGTCGAGCACAGATCATCTTTGGGGGATAATTCTTGCTGGAGGGGAAGGAAAGCGTTTGCAGGATTTTATTCGAAAGCGCTATGGTTCGGAGCGCCCAAAACAGTATTCTGCCATTATCGGGAAACGGTCCATGCTCCGCCATACACTGGATCGTGTAGAGAAAATTATTCCTCCTAAACAACTTCAGATTGTTATCGATCGTCGGCATAGTAACTATTTAAAGGAAGAGATTAAAGAGCGCGAACGAAAAGCCATACTTATTGCTCCGGAAAATCGAGAGTCAGCAGCAAGCGTGTATCTTGCATTATCGCATATTTACTTCCGTGATCCGGAAGCCATGGTCGCAATTTTTCCCTCCGATCATTTTATCGGAGAAGAAAACCGATTCATGAAATATGTGGAATTATCAATATCATTCGTAAGGAAGCATCCGGATTTCGTTGTCTTGCTGGGAATTAAAGCTTCCGATGTTAACCTGCAATACGGCTGGATTGAACCTAGCAAGAATTTTTTGCTGCATGAGGGAAATCGTTTTCACAAAGTGGTTCGTTTTTGTGAAAAACCTGCACTGGAAGAAGCAAGGGAGTATTTTAACGCGGGATGGTTGTGGAATTCATTAGTACTTGCCGCAAAATGTGAAACGCTCGTGAAAATGTACCGCCGGCATTTAGAAGTTATTTACGATGCTTTTAAAAAAGCAAAATCAGTCTATGGAACAGATGAAGAAGAGCAATTTATCGCAGATGCATTTGACAGCATCCCATCGAAAAATTTTTCTAAATGTGTTCTTGAAGTAATTCCGGAAAGCCTGTTTGTGTTGCGTGCGGAAGGAATTCTTTGGAGCGATTGGGGAAACAAAGAGCAGGTTATTAAAGATCTCGATAGCCTTGGTATAATTCATTAAATCTTGACTATGGCCGGAAATATGCATATTAAGCAATACATTTATGCGTCCAAGTTCGGGACGCCTTCGGCACAAAGAACCTGATCCTATCCATACTTTTTTGTTGCTTTTGCGTGTTTTTCCCGGTCAATCCCATTGAGAATAAATATCGGATACCCGGGAAATAACTGCGAGTATCCTATTCAATATCTAAACAATGAAACAATATGAAACCTTACAGGTCTAACGTATGCTGTCGTAAATGTGAATTCTAAGATTCAATCCTTGCAATCCGTCGTAAATTTTGTATATTACACAAAAAAAACAATTGAAAGGCAGTAGAATATTATGAGAATCCACTCGGCCATTCCTTTCATTTTTCTCCTTCTCTGTGGTTGTGCAACATTTAAAGAACTGAAACCGGCTCCTCCGCTTCAGCCTGCTGAACGTGGTTTTATTGAGCTTAGCAGCGATGGAGAAAATTTCCTTCTCAAGCAGGACAATAAGTATTTCATAAAGTTTCCGGGACCGCTTGATGCCAATTTATATTTGGTGCTGCAAACAAGTGCAAAACGAAAGGTTCATAATTATTTTACAGCAGCATTCAATGAAAACCAGGAACCAATTTCCATGATAACCGATGCGGCTGCAGATCAAGACAGCATGAGCGTCTTTGTAATAGATACTTCGGTCGCTTGGTATTATTGGGTTATCGACAATGTGCCTGAAGAAATACTGTTGAATGTCCGTTATCGTTACGTAGCAAAATGGCGTTTTAATGTCGAGTATAAATATGATCTGTACCGGCGAATACTTTCCGATAATAGTATAGACAGGCGGGACTATGAAGCGATGGGCCCTCAATTTGATTTTATTAATTTCGATGCCGCGGCTGAACAGCAAAAGCTTCAAGTAAAAAACAAAGCGTTACTGGCAATGAAAAGTGAACTTACAGAGCTCGAGAAATATTTTCCCGCGAATATCGCCGCTTCGCATGATACCATGTACCGGCGATATATTGAATTAGGAGAGGACACTAAAAGCGAGCTTCAATTTCAGGCCGATTATAATACCTTGCTTTCTGTCATTCAAAAGGAGCGGGAAACAAAGTATAATATTACCGCCTTCATGGGTAATTTCAAGGAATTCGAAAAATTCATTAATCAGAAAAGATACCGCGCCCCAATTCTCGAACATTTTAAAAGTGTTTTTTTAAATCGACTTGAGGAGGCGTTCCCGTTATACGATAACCAGCTGCGCAAGAAAGACGATATTTCTATTATAGATCTTAAGCCTTCGATAGATGACGTAGAAAAATTATATATTGCCTGCGGCCGGCAAATGCCGGGCAACCTGAAGGAAGTACGTAATTATGCCGATGAGTTCAATATTCCGGCAAAATGGATAGATAATGCGGAGACAGTATATCAAACCACAACTTCCGCAATGCAGCAAAAGTCGCCATGGCCCGAGAATTCGTACTATCCGGAAATGATTTTGAAATTGGAAAAGGCGAAGAGCGGAAATCCGGAATACAACCTCGACAAGTTCGAACGGTACAAAAATCCGAGTCTTAGTTTACTTTTGACAAATGGAATTCAAAACGTCAAACAGAAAATCGGGCAGCGGCAGGCTCAATTCCAAAAAGCCTCGGATCTTGTCCGGCAGATCAATGAACTCAAACCCGGCGGTGATTACAAGAATATAATTCAGCTGCTCAGGGCGAATCGCGATTTAGGTTTCCTGATCGATCAGTATCCCGATATCGATGCATTAATGCTGAAAAGTCTGGCGGACAGAATCCGCGAACAGCTTGAAATGCAGAACTGGAAAGGAACTGAGGACGGCCTTTCCGCTCTGATGGACGATCAGAATTACATCAGTCCGTCAAAAATATCATCAAAGAGATTGCAGACGGTCCAGCCGCTGGAATCGGATTTATACGAACGCGTTAAGAGACTCACGTCTGAACGCATAGATGCTTTTACGAAAAAGAATGAAACGACCATCATTGGTGTAGCTGAATTATATGCAGATTCTTCATTCCTCCCTGTTTATACATTAACATTCAGTTCAGAATCTCCTGAACGTGCGGCTCAAAAGAACCGAACGATTGAGGCATATATAAATGAGATTAAAACAATTCGGTTCCCCGAAAAAGCTATCCGCAGCATTTACCAGGATCTGACCAAGTCGCCCCGGGATCATGGTGTCGAGAAGGCGCATTCGATTCTTGCACACGCAAAATTCTATAAAGGGCAGGACAAGTCGATTCGTAATATTATCGATGAATGCGATCCAAGGATTGCAAAAGTACTCTTAAAGGCTAAGGAGTACAGGCGTATACTTGTAGTTCCCGTTAACGAAACGGCAATGTCTTCCAACGAGTATATGTTTCGAGTCAATGTAAAAATACCGTCGGATGCGAAATTCCCCGTTTATGATATCAACTTTAAAGTACCCTCTGCAATAGCAGAGAAATCCGGGAAGACACAATGGTTCACGAAAATACTTTTGAACAAGAAAGTCGTAAAAACAGAAGGACATATGCGGATAGTCGCGCCGTCAGCAGATAATAACTATGAGGCACAAATTACACCGGTCGAAATATCGAAAGGCGGCGAAAATATAATTGAGGTTCAATTCAACTATCCGTCATTCCAGTTGTTTGAAGTAAGCGTGATGGCTCAAGTACCGATCATCCGTAAAAACTGATCTCTCATTACTAAATGGCTTCTACTATGAAAAAGAAAATTATCATCGGTGCTGCAATTGCTGTTGTTCTTGCCGGCGGTCTCTGGTACTTCCTGACCCGGCCTTCGCTGACGGGTATTGTGGCATTTCCATACATTGCGCATCAAAAACCAGCAATCGATCCTCATCTTCCTAGTTCAAACGCACTGGCCGATAAACTTGATGATGTTGTTTTTGACGGCTTGTTTAATCTTACGGCTACACCAAGCGGAGTCGTTTTCGAAGATGGACTGGGGGAATTTATCGGTATCAATAACGATATTGTTACCATTCGACTGAAATCCGGACGATACTGGCATGATTCGTATCAGGCATTTGTCGACGATAAGGATGTAAAGATTGAAGAAAAAAGAATGCATGAATTTACGGCAAAGGATCTTGCGTTTACTTTGAAACGAATTCAAGGCCTCGGAAGCCTTTCGCCCGATTACATTCTAGTTGGACAGGCGCTCCCTGTAATGGATTTCGAAGGGCCGAATGACCGGAATGAAATCAATTTTAAGTTTCGCGAAAATAGAATGTGGATTGAGTCCGACATCAAAGAGATTCTATCGTTTAAAATTCTTCCTGATAATTCCGATATGAATGCACTGACATATTCGGTCGGCACAACACCCTATATGAAAGTTCCTGATTATGAAAATACTATTCGTTTCTTCGGTACACAAAATGGCGGTGCTGTAATTAAAAAAGTTCACTTAGTCCCGTACGTCGACAACAGCACATTTACAACCGAGCTCCGAAACGGCAACATAAATGTACTGCTTGAAACACCGTTCGGCAGCATGTCGCCGATTCTTCAGGAACAAGAAAAGTTCTTTGTGAAATCGAATGTCAGTTCGACTTTCTTCGCTGTATTGTTCAACAGCCAGCGTCTGAACAGGGAACAGCGAGTTGAGCTGCGGAGATTGTTGAACAATAAAAAAATTGTAGACCGATTCTTTAAAGTCGGGACTGAACAACAGCGGCATACGGTAGATTTCAAGGGAAATCATGATGACTATGCCGATTTATTGAATGATGTAGTGTTCCCGACTTCATCGTACTACGTCCAGGACACGATAGTCAACCATTTTCAGGATGCCAATCTGCCGAATTTATCGGTTTTACCCGACACGGTTCGTATCAAAGCATGCCTGAATTATGGTTACCGCGAAGAGTATTCCGATTTAATCGATATTCTGAATGACCAGACAGTTACGCTGGGACGCGTAAAGGCAACAGCCGTTCAAAACGACGATATAAAGAAAGGCGATTATGACGCAATCCTAATTGCTATCAGCGGATATCGAAGCAATTTCCTGTTTGATCTGTACAGCATTTTCCTTCGGGAGCCGGACCTGGAAACCTACAAAATCAATCTGCAGACTATAATGAATGAAAAAGGAGAACTGATGGTGAACCCGGGTTCGCTCCGGGTAAATCACAATTTCCTTAATCTCGATGCCAGTGTAAATGCTGCAGAAAGAGAGGATATTAATCTCTTTTTAGACGATATGTATAATTTTATGTCTACTCATTATGTGGGCGACAAGCAGGAATATGCCCGGCGTGTCGCAGCTGATGAAAATCGCATGGCTCTCGGAGCATGGCTTTTCTCGCTGCCGTCAATGGCTTACTTCAGTACACAGTTCGACAGCACCAGCATTGATTTATACGGTGTTGCATCGCAATTGTCGACTCTGAAGAAATGGAAAGAGTCTCAGAAGTAATGATGAGGCGTTATTGTCGGGGCGGCATACCGTGCCGCCCTTCAGCTTTCCTGGCCTGGACTGTCTTACTCGCTGCATTTATTATCACACCCGTAATTTCTCAAACATTTGATGTTGTAATAATTGAAAAGCCTCATTATCTCACTGCTTACGATGTTTTCCAGCAATCATTATCATCGCCGCAGCTCGCTATAATCCGGCCATTTGTCCCTATGAAAATTCTCAAAACCCGCGATGTTCTTAGCGACGGATTTACAGGCTGCATGAAGGTAGAAGTTGACGGCAATATTTTCTTTTTACTCAACGGCAGCAGCGGAAAGCTTGAAGGATGGAACAAGCTGGGAGCGATTAGGATGTTTAAGCAAAAGCGCTTTTTCCTTGATACCATTAAAGTTCTTATTTCGCGTAAAATTAATTTTGATAGGTTTGCGGATGGAAACCGGAGCTATTTGACAGCCGGTGACCGTTGTGTACGTTATTTTGAAGATGGAGGATCTGTCTATGTAAAGCGCATTGGTAATGACCCTGAATTCGGCTGGATTAATATTTCCAATGCGGAAGAAGGAATCTTATGGAAGTATATTCATATAGCAGAGGTACAATCAGAAATATCATCGTCATTACATGAACGGATTTATGGACGTGTTCAACAGGTAAACCAGACTCTTGCACAGATATATACAATGTTAAACAGAGAATCCGGAAAACAATTGAAAGCTCCTCAGTGGTATGCGGACTCACAAGCGGAATCGCTCAGTTTTATTTTAATTCCGGAATCTGCTATTAGCGTCTATCCAAAGAGCCTTGAGTTATTAAAAACCTCATTACAAACATATTTGCTTGGAACAGGATACAATGTTCTAATTACGGGCAATCGGATCGATATTAAACTCCGATGAGTAAATTATTAGGCATACTGCGCAAAGAAAACACAGATCTGCGGACAAGGCTGCTAGTTCACGCCGCAGGTATAATCCTTATGGCAGCTGTATTCTGGGATTTTCATATCAGCATTTCAGGTCTTACGAATAGAATCAAGAGAAAGCGAAAGGGATATTCAGAAATATCTCGATTTAAGAAAAATTGATTTCGGTGATCCCCTCGATCGCGCGTTGTTCCATGAATCGCTGAATATTTTTTATAACGATAAAATTCAAAGAAACGATTCACTTCTTGCTGCGATTGATGACTTACGACAGCGGCAATTTTCCGATCCTGCCTACAAAACAAGCGATGAACCCGATGGCCTAACGTGGAACATGGTGCGTAAATTAGGCGTTATGTATCTGCAATTCATCGCTGTTTATGGCATTGTTCTTATCGTAATATATCTTTTAGCGCAGCGGATTGCAGTATATAGATTTATTAAGATGAAACAGCATCGAGGGTCATATTTGGCACAGGCATTTGAACTGGTCAATAATGTGCGGACAAATAAAATCAGCTTGAAATGGGGGAGTGCTGCCGGAAAATTAGGATTTCTTTTTATGAAGTCTGTTGTAAAAGGTATGTTGTTGATGCTCCTTTTTTCTCCTGCATATGTAATTGCCTATGCCGTAAAAACAACGATCGATACAAGTTCTATTTTATTCATGATTCTTCTCGGCATTATTTCCAACGGCGTTCTGATCCATACAGCAAACAAATTCTTTACATTCCTTGTCGGCGAAAGCAGGAAAGGGTATGTACAGACTGCCGTTGTCAAAAATCTTCACGCATCCTATGAATGGGACGCACCGGACGGAATTCCGCTCCGGACGCTTCTACGGATCAAACACAGTTTTCAGTCTCATGTTTTTCAGCCTATCTTTTCTAATGCGCGTTTTCAATTCATCCCGGCACTTAAAGAACATGCTTCTTTTCTCGTCACAGGATTGATTATTATTGAAATGGCATTAAACATACAAGGCCATTATTGTTATGAACTACTTCAGCAGATCCTCTACCGGCAGTACGATATCGCCGCCGTTATAATCTTCGGTATATTTCTGACTGTCAAAGCCACGGAAATCGCGATAGATATCTGGCAGCATAAAGAAAAGAGGAAGTATGGCTATTAGGACTTTTCCCGGTAATTCCCGGCCGTCCATTCTTAGAACCAAAAAAGATGTTCTCTGGCTGCTGATCTGGATTGCCGGATTGGGATTTCTCTGGATATGGGATGCTTTGTTTCTCAACGCGCCTGCATTCGCTCGATTGCAGACTGCGTTCCTGAACAGCTTGCTTACAGGAGTAATGGTTGCACTCTTTGCACTTTCCCTTGGATGGTTTGTGGGTGTTTCACTTCATATGCTCGAACGCTCCAAATCGAAGGTCGGTTTTGTCATATTATCGTTCATGACAGATATTCTTCGGTCCATTCCGCAGATTATCGCAGTCCTGATAGGATATGTTTTGTTGACGATCCTGCTCTATAATGGAATGATACGCTCATCATTTATTCAGTTAGTATGGATTGCCGGTACGATTGCGGTTGCTGTTTTTCTCGAGGTGGCCGATACAATCAGGCAGCGTATCGATTATTTCCGAACACTGGATTTTGTCGATGCAATGCTCTGCTGCGGTATAAAAGAACGCAGGATTATTAATATTGAAATCCTCTGGAAGAATAGCCGCAGTCACTTACTTCACAAATTAATCGCAATTTTTGGTATTTCTATTTTTCTGCAGTGCAGTATCGATTTTATTATCTCTGTCGGGCTTTCGACGGATGTCAGTTTGATTAATTTTCCAATGACTCTCGGAAATTTGCTGGCAAATGTCGACAGTAAGCAGGATATACTTGCCCTTAGCAATCTCTTTACGGAACCGGGTTATTTATCGGTCATTTTCACGCGGCATCTTCAAGGACTCAGCGTAGCGTTTTGCATTGTGTTCTCGCTGCTGTGCATTTATATGATTGCGAACGGATATGTACGGCGGCACAAATTGGCATAATCAATGAACGAACGTAAGTATAAAATTCGAATAGCATCCGAAGGGCGCGAGCTTGTAACCATCGATGAGTTTCGGCTTGCCAAATCCGCAATTACTGTATTGCTGGGTGAATCAGGAATCGGCAAGTCGTTGATATCTTTATCAATTGCAGGACTTATCGATCCGGATGAGCTTGAAGTACAAATCGATGGAAAACCTTATGAAGCTTATCTTAGAAGTAAAGAGGCAATTGAAATTCGGCGCAGCGGCTTTTTCGTATTTCAGGAACCGTCATCACATCTGAATCCTTTAGCCACGCTTCGGACGCAATTGCGCGAAGGCAGTCTGGCAGAAGCACCCGATGAGCAGCACATTCTTGGAAAACTCTGGCAGGATTCAGCCTCATCGGATGTCGAAAACATACTTAGATGTCTTTCCGAAACCATACCGTCCGAGCGGAGGTGAGAAACAAAGAATTCTGGCTGCAATGGCATTTAAGAAAATGGCTGCGAGTGCAGCCGAGTCGAAGGAATCGGTGTTCATTTTTGATGAGCCGACAGGAAATCTCGACAACAGACTGCGCAATGAATTTCTAGATCTCCTTGTCGATAATTTCCGCAAAAGAATGCCGGCGATTGTATTGATCACACATGATTATTCAATAATCGGCAGACTAGTTAAAACTTATCCGGCGGTTGGCAAACATATTTTATACAGGGAATTGCTGCTGGAAAACGGGAAACTTCGCCTGAGGGATTTTCTTCCGGGAGAGTACCTTTCCTGGCTGGAAAAGCGAATTGCAGCCGAACATACCGTAAAAAGGACAGAAACAGTTCTTCGATTGTATCCCGATGTAAAAGTCTTTGGACGGACACTATCTATTACGCAGGACAAGGAAGGACGAAAACCTGAAAAGCTTATAATCCGCAAAGGCGCGGTTACATATTTAAAAGCGCCAAGCGGTACCGGAAAGACTACGATCGTTAAACTTATGATGGGATTGATTAAGCCGGAAAAGATGTCGTTGGAACTTGGAGGTGCAGTTTATACCGAGAAAACAAACCGGAATATCTGGGCTCGTGATGTCTGGGGAAAGCAGATGACCATGGTCTTCCAGCACGCTGACGAGTCGTTAAACATGAATTCAAAGGTGAAAGATGTTTTCTCCGGCCTTCCAATTGCCGGCCCGATGAATGAAAGAAACGATAGTGGAATCACTTTCTGAATTGTTCGACGAGGAACCCGGCCGTGATTTTCTCAACAAAAAAATTAAGTACCTCAGCGGGGGACAGAAACAGCGGCTCAACTTGCTCAGGTCGCTGATTCTTCACACCGATATACTTATTCTAGATGAACCTTTGAATGGTCTGGATTTTGCCAGTGTGGCTAAAGTGATTGCGATGATCGAGACGAAATTAAAGTCGGGAATCGGTGTTCTCGTTATTTCTCACAACGAGGAAGTATTCGATACCTTGGTTGCACCGGGTGATGTTTATTATCTCCACCAGGCCGGAGTAGAGTCCCGTTAGTAACGGGACGAAATAATGATTTTCCGAAGGGCATCACATTTAAACATTCCCGTTAAAATGGAAATCTTACATTTCACTACCCCTGCGCTTGTCCCCCCTCGTTTGAGGAGGAGCGTAATAAAGTAATCACACGAAGTGGGATTACAATAAATGCGCATATTTTTCTTTAAAGGGGCGGCAGTATTAGGATAGAAGACAACTTGTTGACAACTAAGATTATTACATATGGTATAAGTTGTCAACTGAACATTAATGTCAGAAGTGTTATTTGGATGAAACTAAAAATCCGCCAAATACTTGGAGAGCGTTTTGTTCGCTTTACGAATCAGGATGTGTATGATTATCTTGATGGAGTGTGCCGGTTGATTTATGGGTAAATAGTAACCATTATGAAAAAAGCAGCGAAAATAAATATTCAGACCATGGAAGGAAAATCTTTATAGGGAATTGATCCTTGTCCGCCGTCTTATTTGGCAGGTATTAAATCCCGCAAAAGGATTGTATGTGATTTTTTAAAAAGTTCCAGATTCTGAGCGGCAGGCGTTGATATAATATTTAGCAGGAGAATTCTATGCCGAAAATATATATTTATTCATTATTACTAATTTCTATAATATCATTGTTCCTTTATTTCTATCTGCAGAGATCGCAGAACGTGAACCGTGTGACCACAGGAGCGTTGGAACTGGCGTTAAGAGAAAACAGGCTTTTACCATTGCGAAAGGTACAGGCGTTTGTTAATTACCGGATAGCAACAGAACATATCACTCTTGCCGATGATCTTTTACCTGAAGCGATGAAAAAAGATTCATGGGGAACCCCTTACGAATGCCGCATCAAAAACGAGAGATTCTCAGTTCACTCGGCAGGACCCAATAAAATTATGGCGAATCGACCGCTGAAACCCTGCGATGACATCTTTATCTTCAAATCTTGTGTCGTTGATCTTTCCACACCTTTGCCCGATTTGAACGATATGATGAAACGCTTTTCTGAGCCATTAATCGCAGAAGCGCTGCTCAATTGCAATGATGCATCCTACCGGGATGCAGCGAGGAATTGGCTGGAGAGTCATGGCTATAGGACATCATATATAGGAATTCTGAGTCCGGAGGTGTGGTAAAATTATGAATTCAATAAAAGAAATAAGATACTCGTTTGCACAGGAACAGATTTTACCGGTCTTGAGAAAATAAATATGATCAAACTTTAAATATCGGAGAACGTATGAAGCACAATATCTATTTTGAAGGTAAAGTACAAAGCTTAAGTCTTATAACAGAAGGAGGAAATGCAACAGTCGGCGTTATTTCGCCGGGTAAGTTTACTTTTTCGACTTCGTCAGAAGAGCGTATGGTTATTACATCGGGAACACTGAAAGTGAAACTTCCCGCGAAAGACTGGGTGACCATGAAAATAAACAAAGAGTTCATCGTTCCGGCAAAAGCATCCTTCGATGTGGAAGCAGATGCCGACGTTTCTTACATTTGCTATTACAAATAGCAGTTTATTATTTACCGTTAAGGGTTTTCCGCGGCAGCGCGGATATTCTTCAGAAGGCGAGTCGGAAAATATAGAATCACTTGTGCGGAATCGCATGAAATTAGAACAGCCGAATAATCCATTACATGGAAAAACACTGGAAGCAATCTTGAATCATTTGGTAGATCACTATGGGTGGCAGCAAATGGGAGCGCGGATTAAAATCAAATGCTTCAATGACAACCCGAGCATTCAATCGAGTTTAAAATTTTTACGCAAGACTCCTTGGGCGCGCAAAAAAGTGGAAAATCTATATCTTGAAAGTATTGAAAAATGAATCTCGACCGGTATCAATAACATCGGCTATATATGTTGGCGGAATGCAAAGCAATCACGGTTAAAGAAAAGAAGAAATATTTATCTAAATTTAAAAAACTGTATACCGATGCGTAACAAAAAAAAATAAAAACAAACACGATTACATACAACCTTGGAAAATTAATCATGACAGAGAAGAAAATTAAATGGGGAATCTTAAGTACAGGATGGATAGCGCATAAATTTGCAGCAGCGCTTCAGGTTGCAGATAATTCAGAATTATACGCCGTTGGTTCACGCACTCTCACCTCGGCAAAAAAATTTGCCGATGAGTTTCATGTCCCTAAAGCATACGGCAGTTATGAAGAACTTATTAACGATCATGCTGTTGATGTTGTTTATATAGGAACTCCGCACAATCTTCACCTTGAAAACACGCTGCTCGCTCTTGATAACAATAAACATGTTCTGTGCGAAAAACCAATGGGTGTAAATCGTAAAGAGGAAGAGCGAATGATTGAAAAAGCAAAAGAAAAGAACCTCTTCCTGATGGAAGCGCTTTGGAGCCGCTTTCTTCCGAACATTATAAAGACAAAAGAATTAATAGATTCCGGCGAAATAGGCGATATAAAGCTCCTGACTGCTTTCTTTTCGGTAATATCCGATAATGGGCCTGAACACAGGCATTATAATATCGAACTCTGCGGCGGCACAATCCTGGATACTGGAATATATAACATCTTTCTATCGCTGCTGCTGCTTGGAAAACCAAACAGCATTTCTGCCGTCAGCCGGATTAGGCGAACAGGGCGGAGATAATAGCTGCAGTTACACGTTCAAATATGCGAAGGACACTCTTTCGGTCATGTATTCCTCTTTCCTCGCAGACCCGCCGGTTACTGCCGAGATTCATGGCTCAAAAGGAAAAATATTTCTCGATCATTTCTGGTTCTGTCCCGGAAAAGTGAAATTAACATATCGCGGCGGCAGGGAAAAAATATTTGAATTTAATTTCAAGGGCAACGGGTATGAATTTGAAGCAGAAGAAACAGCAAAGTGTATTCTTGCCGGAAAGACACAAAGTGATTTATGGAGTTGGAATGACAGCATACAGTTAATAAGTGTAATGGATTCAATCAGAAAACAATGCGGGATTGTCTATCCCAAGCATGATTCATAAAAGGAATACGACAGCAAGCTGACGGCTATAGACATATTAATCCCCGCCTTAATGTAAAACCGGCCTTTTTTACTGTCTGTAAAACAAAGATCGTAAGTCCGCGGGAACATTACAAGTTGTTGAATTGTTTATGCTTTATAGGATGAATTACTGCATAAAAAGTTCAATAATAAATATGAAAGGCGGACAATGAAAACGACAAAAATGCCGGCGTATAGAAGTGTTGTATTGAGTTGGCTGATTGTAGTTTTTCTCGCAGTATTCAATACATCGTATGCAACTACGCATATTATTCAATTTGGCGGTTCATTTGGGCTTTCATATTCACCAAACTCTTTGAATGCTTCGGTAGGGGACACAATTAAGTGGGAAGGCGATTTTAGTTCGCATCCGTTAAGTTCAACGAGCGTACCGCCGGGTGCTCAAGGTTTTAGTCAATCCTCCGGTACTGCATTCATATACGTCATCACGGCGGCGGGCACTTATCTTTATCACTGCGATTTCCATTTTTCTGCAGGGATGACCGGCTCATTCACAGCATCCGGCTCAACCGGTGTTAATAGTATCCAAAATTCCATTAATCCGTATTATTTTAAGTTGAGTCAAAATTATCCTAATCCGTTTAATCCAATTACAGTAATCAGCTATCAGTTGTCAGTTATCAGTGATGTAAAGCTGAGTGTTTATGATGTACTTGGGAGAGAAATCGCCGTGTTGATTAACAACAGACAAAATGCCGGAATCCATACGACGCAATGGAATGCACAGAATTTCCCGAGCGGTGTATATTTTTATCGGTTGCAGGCGGGCAGTTTCACTGAAACAAAAAAACTTATTTTATTGAAGTAATAAATAAAGGAGCGAATATGCGAAAAAGAACCGTTCTCATTGTGCTGGCAATATCCTTTTTGAGTGCACAATTCATTGTTGCCCAGGAACATCAAATGATGCATCAAGCATCGATGGTTAAAAGGGCAATTGCAGTAATTACCCCGACAAAAGGCAATACCGTCCATGGTACTGTAACGTTTGAAGCAGAAAAAAATGGAATTCACATTGTTGCGGATTTGGCCGGATTGACAGGTGGAAAACATGGATTTCATATTCACGAATTCGGCGATATCAGTTCTGACGACGGAAATTCGGCAGGCGGACATTACAATCCTTCTATGATGCCGCACAGCATGCCGACGGACGCGAAACGTCACGCAGGCGATATGGGAAACATTCAGGCAGATGAAAAAGGGAAAGCACATCTTGATTATATCGATCCGGTGATGCAGCTGAATGGTGAATATTCAATAATCGGTCATGCCGTTATTATTCATGCAAAGGAAGATGATTTTAAAACTCAGCCGACCGGAAATGCCGGACCGAGGATAGGTTACGGTGTTATCGGCATTGCAAAGTAACAATATAAGAGAAATATATTATTTTGATAAATTCAAAATAATCTCTTATAGCATCAACAGTAAATGTAGAACAAACCAAGGCGTTTCTTTTTTGTG
The DNA here is from genome assembly GCA_963770945.1 of uncultured Bacteroidota bacterium. Lineage (GTDB taxonomy): Bacteria > Bacteroidota > Ignavibacteria > UBA10030 > UBA10030 > Fen-1298. Next base: position 328,994 of record CAVYRP010000006.1, read on the forward strand.
TGATTTTTACATTCCGCTGTTTTAAAAGCGGGATAACGTTTGTTCACCGAATTTCTGCAAAGCAGAACGAAGGCGGAGAGTAACTCCTGCATTTCATTTCGTTGGATAAACACACTCCCGCCAAAAAAACGGCGGGATTTCGTTCAGCCATTTTGCGATGGCTTCACTCAACTTTAACTTAAATCTTCCT
>CAVYRP010000007.1:0-507214 GCA_963770945.1 uncultured Bacteroidota bacterium
TGGTTTCGTAATTCAATTTTTCTAGAATTGCTTCCAACGTCCGCGTGTATGAGCTGTTGCGCTGCCAACGCGTTTTTTTGCCTGCCCGTCCGTAACGGAATGAAGGCGGGGTCGAGTTACCGCAAGATAACGAAGAGATGTGACACTCGCAAACCCGTTGCCAGCAATGGCTTATACATGTTGTTAGCGGTAGTGTTTATTTGCTCAGCGTTTTTATCTCGTTTGTAATACATTCCTGCTCTTCCTATAAATCCTTTTTAAGATAAATCATATCAACAAGTTGTATGCCGCCCTCGAAAATAGGGTGGTCGTAATTGTTTGTAAAAAAATTCTTTACTCGATATGACTTTTCAAATCCACAACTTTCATAAAACGACAAGATTGCCGGCGTTTCGCCTGTCCCGACAAACATTGTTTTGTAGTTGTTTTTATAGAGATCAAAAATGAAATTTATCAATGCTCTACCGTACCCTTTGCCTTGATATTTCTCGTATGTCGCTATGTTTTTCAACTCGCAGGCTTCGCTGTTTATCGGCACTACAACGCAAACACTTTTCAAATCATCGTCATATAAAGCAAACAAGTCTCCACTCGGCAAATACTTGTCAATCATATTTTCCTGCTCGTCTGCCAACAACAATAAGTCAAGGAACTGTTTCTTGTTTTCGATAATATTTTCTATTTTCACCGTATCTCTGCTGTTTCCTAATTTGTCAAGTTTTATATTCCGTCGTATCGTTCCGCATAGCCGCTGTTATATGCCGTTAATTCCGCTACGTTAGCCGTCAGCACGGATGCTGGCAGGGCTTCTATATTTTCTTTCCAATATAAAATACATACCCATAATAATCTTTATATTTATCATAAAGTAAGGCATGATGTTTTTCGTATTTTATAAATTCTTCGGCTGATTTATTACCTTTGTATTTATCCAAAAATGCTTTTTGTGCTGTTATTTCTGGTTTAAAGAAATTTTCAGTCCAGCAAACCTCAGGTAATATGAATGATGCCGTAACAACATAGCCTGCTTTTTGCATTTGAGCAATTTTATTTGGAATGGTGTCTATTTCAGGATATGCTTCATTCCAAAAATCAAATATTTCTTTTGGTCGTTCTTCTGTAAACCATGATGCTTCAGTAACAGCAACATAGCCACCTTTTTTCAAAAACTTATTCCAATAATTCATGCCTTTTTCAAAACCAATATTATATATTGCTCCTTCACTCCAAATAAGGTCTAATTCATTTAATTGAAAATCAAGTTTATCCATTGAACCAATAACGCCTTTAACTCTGCTTTGAAGATTCAATTTTTGTGCATTGTCATTTAGTTTGTCGATAAAACCAGGGAATAAATCAATGGCTGTAATATTCCCTGGAGTGTTTTGAGCCAAAACTATAGTTTGACCTCCAGTACCACAACCAAGATCAACAATGTTTGATTTTTCGTGTATATTATCAATAAAGCTCAATGCTTTTATTGTTGCTTCCTGGCTTCCTGGACCTTGACGATCCATACTGGAAAAATATTCGCAAATTAATGCAATATCAAAATCGTGAATATTATGCTCTTCATCGCTCATTTTGTGTTCCTCCAAGAACTTCATGATATTATTTTATACAATATACTTTTTACGGTGACATGGATGTCGCCGTTATAATTCCCTCCGAAATATTAGGAATTAATGGCATATAACGTCTGCGCATATGAGCCGTTGCGATGCAAAAGTGATTACTTATTTAGGCACACCAAGGTAACCAAGAGTGAAAACATACGCAAACCCACGACCAGCAATGGTTTATACACGCTGTTATAGCGCGTTATTTACTTTTAATCCATTCAGTTATTGAATTTGCTAATTCATCCCTTTTATTTGCAAAATAGTGATCAGTTTCAAGAGCTTTAATAGAAACAAATTCCGGATTCACACTTTTCAAATGTCGATATGCAGGAATTATAAACTCCTCCATAGGTACGGTGGTATCTAGCCAACCTGTAATAAATAAGATTTCCTTACTTTTTAGTTTTTCTGCATTTTTTATTAGATCATAATATTCATAGTTTGACATTATTTGTTCAAAATAGTCGTGGATGTATGCTGAATCACCTTTGATTGGTCCATTAGGAACTACAGATGCAGCAATTCTTTTTTCAAATGCTGTCCGGAATGCAGGATCTTTATTAATATTTTGAAGATATATTGAGAGGTCATTTCCACCAACAACTGCAATTATTTTTCTTATATTAGTATTATGAATCGCTGCAGACAAAGCAAATGCAGCTCCCATGCTGCAACCACACACGAAGATTTTTGAGGTGTCAATAGAATACTGTTGAATGTTTTTCTTTTGTTTAAGGAAATCTACTGCGACACCTATATCATTCATGCAATTCTCAAAACTAAATCTCCCTTTGCTGTTAAAACTCCCTTCGTAATTAAAAACCAATACATTAATTCCATTTTTAGTAAGTCTTTCAGCTAATCCATAAGGGCTATTGGCGTTACCAGGAAATCCATGTAAAAGGATCAGAGTAGGATGTGAAATTGCGTTATCTACTTGATAAAACTTTGCATCCAGCTTATTACCATTGTTTCTTAAATCAATACTTACTGGATTTATTTGAGCTATCAGTAGCAATGAATTGCCAATCAGAAAGATTGATAATAAAGCTTTTTGGGTTTTCATTTCATTTAATTTTAAGGTTATATAAATGCTTATCTGGCACAGATAGAAATTGAAAAGTAATCATAGCGAAAACTTATTTTTTCCCTGGAATTGTCAATGTTAGTAGGAATGCGCTATAACGTCTGCGTGTATGAGCCGTTGCGAGATCAGAGCGCTTTGTTATCGAGTTATCACAAGGATAGTAAAAGAAGCTGACCTACGCAAACTCGCTCCAGCAATGGCTTATACGCGCTGTTAGTGGCTGCCCTTTTTCATTATTATCAGTCAAATCTATGTCTTTTCTACCAACCATTTAATCGCTTCATCCTTATTAACAAACCAATGTTCATTTTCAAAAGTCGGACCATCAATTTCATTATTTAGTATGGCAGCATAAATCACAAAATCAAAATTGTGAGGGTCAAAAATTTTACGTGCAATTATTGATAATGAATCATGAGTTTCCCGATTTTCCCAAATCGTGTTACTCAAATCGAATATCATTTTTAGACAACCTCTATTAATGGATAATTCTCGTAATTCATTTTCTATGATCTCCATGTTGGACAATCCTTTATCAAAAGTTATTGTTCCAGTATAATCAATAACATAAATATCGAAATCCTTCAGGTATAAAAGCTTTAAATTTCCTTGTCCTCTCTCACTATCCATGTGTTAATTATTTTTTCAAAACATGCTGTAAATTGTCGCCATGGTCGTTTTTAGGGTTGCAGCATAACGTTGGGCATATGAGTAGTGGCGGGTTACAGAGCGAGTCTTTATCGACCGAGGCAGAAACATCAATAGAATTACCGCGCTTGGCAACCCACAAACCCCGCCATTACTTATATAGCCGTGTTGTGCGTGCGTGCTTTTTTCTTTTTCATATTTCTATTTTTAAATTTTGAATTATTAATTCACAAGTTCATTAAAACTTCCAATGTTAAGTATTCTTTTTCTCCGGCAAAGCAATAATCAGTATAAGAATAAATAAAATAAACCAAAAAGGCCCCCAAACAAAACGTACCCTGAAGGACGGGCCGATAAAATTTATAATTGCGCCAAGAAACATGCAGGTTGTTATAACCCAACAGCTTATTGCATAAAACCATTGTGGAATCCTTTTCCAAATCAGTTTGACACGTCCTAATGCCAGTATAGCAGCTAGGAACATTAGACTTATTCCAATCCATGTTAGTAATTCTATATTCACGGGAAGAGAATTTTTCCACGGTCCTCCTCTTTGTTTACTAAGAAACAAGGAACCACCAAATACCCAGGAAACATGCAGAATTCCAAATAAACTAATTAAAACAGCATAAATAAGGGCTGATGTCTTTCGAATATTGTTTCTCATAATGTCTTTTTTAATGTTATTGTTTTATTCATTTATCAGTTGCAAATATTAATAATCTAATCCCCTATATCAAATAAAATCAATTAATAGGCTCATTTCTACAATGAATTGGCATTAATCAAAAATGAACTCTTAATAGTAGACTGAGTCTTTTCAGCATGACGCACAACATCTGTAAAGACGCAATATTGCGTTATTATTTCTTTTGTATTAATCCTTTATTCCCATTTGAAATTGATACCTTATCAGCAAGATTATCGAGTGGACTCTTAATCTTTCCAAGTGAACGTTTGATTTATAAGAATGCTTGTACCCCCCTTGAAAAAAAATTATGATTCTACTGTCAAAAAGAATGGTTGATAGAACTAATTAGAAATTATAATGAGTTTTAAACGAAAATGCAATAAAGCCATGGAGCCGATCAGTAGTGAAGAAGATGAGTTGGTAAGTAGATGAGTCTGTGAGACGATGAGTCTATAAGTCTATGAGTCTTTAAGTCTGTGAGTAATAGAGTCTATGAGTGGATGAATAAAAAAAGATAAATATCCCGAGTAATACATTCCATATAAGTAAGAGCACTCTCGAAAAAACAGCGAGCATAAATCATAAACTTTATGTAATCTTCAGAAGGTCTCAGAGCTTAACTAAAGAAACCTTCCGATGGTATCTATGCGATTGCTCATCTCAGAAGAATTTGGTATTATATCACATCGAATGAATAAATATCCGAAATCATCGGTTATTCCTGAATGAAAGAACTATACTGTCTATACCGTGCAATCTTACTTTGTATCTGCGTTGTTTGGCAGCTTCAGGCACAATCAACAGCAGGAACGTAAGTTCATTTCTAAGGTTTCCCAGAAGAATCTGCAGAAAAATGTACGTGAACTGGTCAAATTGGGAAACCGGCTTGGCGGGACAAAGTCAGGGGATAAATCTGCACTCTATATATTTAAAAAATTTAAAAGCTATGGATTTAAACCGGAAATAATATCGGATCCCCAAAAACTTTCATATTCAAATGACAATTGGCAATTAAAAATCGATCAACCAAAACGGCTGCACGGACTCATTCAATATGAATGGCTGGCGGGATTCTCACCCTCCGGCAGAAGAGATACTGTTCAGCTTACATTTGTCGGGTCTATCCGGGATATAGATACGCAGAACAATAAACGGCGGCGCAGTTTTGATGGATCGCAATCCTTCAGAAAAAATGTATGCTGAATTAGTCGATGCCGGTGCGTGCTGTATTATCTGTTATCAGAATGATATTACGACTGCTTATTCCAATTGGGCAATGATATCGACTCTTAAAGAAACGGATCAGAATCAAATTCCGGTCTTTAATATCTCAAATAATGCAGGCCGGCTGTTGCAGGAGGAATTGGAGAAAGGAACACAGGTTGTAATAAAATATTCAGCGAAGACGACAATCCGCCAGATGAATTCAAAAACGACAATTGCCACATTGAAAGGGAAGACAGATGATTACTATATCCTCGGTGCACATGGCGATTCCGATTCCGGAGGACCAGGCGCAGATGACAACGCTTCCGGTGTTTCGGCAGTATTAGAAGTCGCACGTATTTTAAAAACGATGATAAAAAACAAAACACTGCAGTTGCCGGAAAAAAGCATCAAATTCATCATATGGGGTTCGGAAAATCATTCATCCAACAGTTATGTAAAGAGCCATTCCGATAATCTGGATAAAATAGCTGGCGTTATTAACATCGATCAGGTCGGATTTGGAAAGCCAAGGCGCTGTATTTATTTTGAGGGGAACGATGTTCCTCAAAATTACGATCTGTTAAAATGTTTTGAACGAGCTAGGTGAGGATTATGTTAATAAAAATGGTTTCTGGAAAGAATCAACAACAACTCCTTCGCAAGGCGGAACTGATTCATTCGTGTTTCAAACTGAAAATCTTAACAGCCTTGGTATACCGGAAGTAAAAATTCCTTCAATCACAGTCTTTACAGCGGCATGGAACGAACCAACGGTCGATGAAGCAAACGCCGGGATGGTATTCGAAAGCATGGAAGGGGCATCCTGATTCGGTTAACATCAATTACTCACCTTACTATCACTCTTCGCTCGATATTCCGGCGTTAACGACAGAGAAACAACCGGCGAATATGGTATGGGGAGTGAATGCAGTCGGTATTGCACTCCTAAGGTTATTATGGCAGTAGACGGTTCTATCGGTAAAATAAATCGGGGATATAATTATCGTTTTGGTTCTGTAGAATACGATCTCACATCGCGTACTTATATTATGGGGATTTTAAATGTTACACCTGATTCATTTTCCGACGGCGGTAAGTATTTCAATATCGAAGAAGCTGTAAAACGAGGGTTGAAACTCGCTGAAGATGGTGCAGATTTTATTGATGTTGGCGGTGAATCTACTCGTCCCGGTTCAGAACCGGTCCCGATCGAAGAAGAGATTCGGAGAGTTATTCCGGTTATTAAAGAATTATCAAAGAAAATGGATATCCCTATCTCCATCGATACTTATAAATCTGAAACTGCTGAAGCCGCTTTACAAGCCGGAGCCGTTATTGTGAATGACATCAGTGCTATGACATACGATGTAAAAATGGCTTCTGCGGCAGCAAAGTATAAGGCAAGTGTAGTTCTTATGCATATGAAAGGCTCGCCAAAGACTATGCAGGAAAATCCGACATACGATAACGTTACAGAGGAGGTAAAACAATTCCTGGTTGAACGATTATCGGCAGCGAAGAATGCGGGAATTGATCAGGTTATCGTTGATCCGGGAATCGGATTCGGGAAAAAGTTCGAGCATAATATTCAACTTCTCCGGGAATTGAAATCTTTTACATCATTGGGATGTCCGCTGCTGTTGGGTCCGTCGCGCAAAGCATTTCTTGGAGCGATTCTTAATTTACCGGCGAACGAAAGAATCGAAGGTACAGCTGCAGTTGTGACCAGCGCTATTTTAAATGGTACAAACATTATTCGGGTACACGATGTAAAGGAAATGAAACGCGTGGCAATGGTTGCAGATGTATTGAAATCAGAGAACATTCAGACGGCATCGTAAGATGAATTTAAATGTAAGTGCTGCATCCGTCCTTATACCGGCATATAATGCCGAAATATTTTTTAGAGAATTAACAGATCGTTTACACAGCTCGATGGGAGATATACGGATCATCGTTGTAGATGACGGTTCCATCGATAATACTGCAGAGATTGCCCGTTCGGCCGGAGCAACGGTTCTTCGACATGATAAAAATCGCGGTAAAGGAGCTGCTTTACAGACAGGCTTTGACTTTATTAAAAACAAGGCAGATATTAAATTTATACTCACAATGGATGCTGACTTACAGCATCGGCCGGAGGATATTCAAAAGTTCTTCGATGCTCAACAACAGACGGAGGCGGATATTATCGTCGGGTGGCGCGAAAGAATTGGAACAAAAATGCCGGTTCATCGCATTATATCCAACTCACTGACATCTTCGCTGTTGAGTTTGAAGACAGGAATCAAAATTAAAGACAGCCAGTGCGGTTTTCGGCTGATTCGGAAAAACGTTATTGAAAATATACGGCTGGAATCAAATGGATATGAAGCGGAGACAGAATTACTCATCAAAGCTGCTCTGCTAAAATATAAAATTGAATTTGTTCCCGTATCCACGGTATATGGAAGCGAAAAAAGTTATATGACACATTGGGCAACGACGATTAATTTTATCAAAGTGCTGTTTCGGAAATACTCATGACTCGATTTGAGCAGGAACGGGGAGATATGATTACGCTGTTGAAGCAGCGCGGGATCAAAGACGAACTGCTGTTGAAAGCAATACAACATGTAGAGCGTGAACAGTTTGTACTGCCTGCATTTATTAATCGTGCCTATGATGACAGTGCTCTGCCTATTGCAAACGGACAGACAATTTCGCAGCCGTACACAGTTGCATTTCAGACAGAAAAATTACAAGTGGGAAAAAATTCAAGAGTATTGGAAATCGGCACAGGTTCCGGTTATCAAGCAGCTGTTCTTGCCGAGATGGGATGCCGCGTATTCACAATTGAACGGCATATGGGATTACATTTACAGTCAAGGAAATTACTTGAAAAACTAGGTTATCATGTTGCGGCTCGCTGCGGCGATGGAACGGTAGGATGGAACGAGTTTGCACCGTACGATGGTATAATAGTGACCGCAGCGGCTCCGGAAGTGCCACAGCCGCTGCTCGATCAGCTTGCTGACGGCGGAAGGCTGGTTATTCCCGTAGGAGGTCTGGAAGTGCAGGCGATTCGGGTGATAACTCGTTTAGGAAATCGGTTCGAATCGGCAGATGTGCATGGATTTAAGTTTGTTCCGCTCATTGGAAAAGAAGGGTGGAATGAAAAATAGAACCGGAACGCAAAATAGAGATTGGATATTAGAGATATCAGGATGCCGCAAGTTCTTGCCATTGTAGGCCCGACAGCTTCGGGAAAGACAACTCTTTCGATTCTTCTTGCAGAAAAACTGCATGGCGAAATTATCAGCGCTGATTCGCGGCAAATCTATAAGTATCTTGATATCGGTACGGCAAAACCGGCATCCGAAGATCTCCAGCGCATTCCTCATCATTTTATTAATGTCTTAGATCCGGATCAAGAATACAATGCCGCTGAATACGGGGAACAGGCCCGCGATAGAATAGATAAACTGCTGCAAAAAAGAATTCAACCTGTTATTGCAGGAGGTTCGGGATTATATATTCGCGCAATCATAGATGGATTTTTTAACGGGCCGGGGAAAGATCCTGAAATACGTAAACGACTTGAACGAGAAGCAAAAGAATCGGGCGCCCAAATACTATTCGAAAAATTGAAAAGAATAGATCCGGTTTCTGCAGCAAACATGGACACTTCAAAAGTACGGCGGGTAATTCGCGCTCTGGAAGTATATTCTATTACCGGAAAACCAATATCAGATTTCCATTCTGCTCAGGAAACGGAAGCACCGTTTGAGGTTGTACAATATGCACTTGAATGGGAACGAAAAACTCTTTATGATCGCATAAATTACCGGGTCGATGAGATGGTAGAAAAAGGATTGGTTGAAGAGGTCCGGGAATTAAAGAATAGAGGATATCTTGCCGGCATGAACGCGCTCAATACTGTCGGTTATAAAGAAGCATTCGAATTTGTTGAGGGAAAGCTGACAATGGAAGAGATGGTCAGACTTATAAAACAGAATACACGCCATTATGCAAAGCGGCAGTTGACATGGTTCAGGGCCGATAAACGAATTCGATGGATTCCTGTGGACGAAGCGTACGAGCTGGAAAGAAACAGCAGAAACGATACAAAAAGAGTTTTTAAATACTCAGAAAAACGTTTAGTCTTCTAAATTGATTTTCCTGCAATTGTTTGCTATATTACGATAAAGAAGCGGTAAACGGGGCGTAGCGTAGCCTGGCTAGCGCGCTTGGTTCGGGACCAAGAGGTCGGGAGTTCAAATCTCCCCGCCCCGACTATAAAGAGGTCGGGAGTTCTCCCGAAGGGATTCCTTCGGAAAAATCTCCCCGCCCCGACAAAAACTAAATAGCGGCGTTCTTTCTAAATTAGCATACAAATTATTCCTTCCAGACAGTAAAATCTATGTCATCACATATTGTCGCTATCGTCGGTCGTCCAAATGTAGGTAAATCCACACTCTTTAATCGTATTTTCGGATCACGGGAAGCAATTGTCTTTGACACTCCGGGAGTTACGCGCGATCGACGCTATGCTGAAGCTGAATGGGCCGGTAAATCGTTTACAATGATCGATACCGGCGGATTCGTTCCTGAATCAAACGATATATTTGAGAAAGCAATACGCGAACAGGCGAATATTGCTATTGAAGAAGCTGATTCCATTATGTTCGTTGTAGATGCGCTCGAAGGTGCAACACCGCTCGATAAGGAAATCGCAGATATTCTCCGGCGTTCAAACAAACCTATTCATCTTGTTGTCAATAAAATTGATTCTGTGCAGCGTGAGAATGCAATAGCAGAATTCTATTCACTTGGCCTTGGCGAGCCGATCGGTATTGCAGCTCTCGGTGGAAGGCAGATTGGTGATTTCCTTGATCTTATTACTTCAGATATAAAGAAGGCTGCAAGAATAAAAAAGGAAAAAAGACTCCGTCTCGCAGTTATCGGGAAACCAAATGTAGGCAAATCATCATTAGTCAATGCACTCATCGGGAAAACCCGTCAGGTAGTCACGGCTATCCCCGGTACCACACGTGATCCTATTGATACAATTCTTGAATATAAGGACGAAGAAATCATTCTTGTCGATACGGCAGGCCTTCGTAAACACAGTAAAATTACAGAGAGCATCGAATTTTTCAGCACTATCAGAACGCTGCACGCGATTGAACGCAGCGATGTAGCTGTTATTCTCTTTGATGCGACTCAGGGCGTTGACAAGCAGGATTTACTTATAGTTAATGAAACCATGGAACGCCACAGGTCTGCAGTTATCGTAGTGAATAAATGGGACTTAATTGAAAAAGAGACGAATACGGCGCGAGAATATGAGCTGGCGATAGAACGAAATTTAGGCCTGTACGATTTTCTTCCCGTGGTTTTCATTTCAGCTCTTACAAAACAGCGTATCACAAAGGTCATTGATATTGCAAAAGAAATCCATGTACAGCAATCACGGCGCATATCTACGAGCGCGCTCAATAAAGCAATGTCGGCTGAAATTGGAAATTATCCCCCGAAATCATCTACGCCAAAGGAAATAAAAATAAAATTTGCAACACAGATTAAAACTAACCCTCCGCTGTTTGCCTTCTTCTGTAATTATCCGAAGTTGGTACAGGAATCGTACAAACGATTTTTAATAAATAAATTACATGAACATTTTGGATTCTCTGGCGTACCGTTGGGAATTGTCTTCAAAGAGAAATAGTGAAACGTCCCATCTCCTGAAAAATTATGTGAGAGAATGTCAATGAAGAATTTGATTATTATCGATCATCCGCTTATAAAATGTGATTTAACAGTGTTGCGGAATAAGAAAACATCAAGCCGCAAGTTTAGAGAAGTTCTCAGCCGGGCAGCGAGCCTCATAGCATATGAAGTGCTGCGCGATCTTCAAACGAAAGAAATATCCGTTCAAACACCGCTGGAAAAAACAAAAGGCACGGTTGTCGGGCAGCAAATTGTGCTGGTGCCGATCCTGCGAGCCGGACTTGGACTTATTGAAGGATTTGTAAGGGTCATACCCGATGTTCTAATAGGCCACATTGGATTATTTCGGGATGAAAAAACGCTTAAACCTATCGATTACTATTTTAAAGTACCGAGAAATCTCAATAAAGCATTGGTTTTACTTCTTGATCCGATGCTCGCCACAGGAGGGAGTGCAGCAGCTGCGATATCATATCTTAAGAATAAGGGAGCGCGTAATATTCTTATGGCAAGTCTCGTTGCGGCCCCGGAAGGCGTGAGAACACTGCAGAAGGCGCATCCGGAAACTAAGATTTATACGTGTGCTCTGGACCGAAAACTCAACAATCGAGGGTACATTCTTCCGGGCCTTGGAGATGCCGGAGATAGAATTTTTGGAACGGAGTAATTAAATTGAAAAAAGTTTTTTGTTATAGCATCCTGATACTTGTTTTTGGCCTGGTGAATACGCCGGCTCAATGGAAATTGTCCCCATCTCTGGATTCTTCCGTTTCCAGAGGAATAGATTTAATTTTGAAACAGGAATATGCGAGAGCAGATTCTTTGTTTTGTGAAGTTATCAATAATTATCCCGATCATCCTGCCGGTTTTCTCTACAGGGCGGCAGTTATGCAGGCTTATATGATAGATTTTGATGTGCCTATTGAAAGGGAGAAATTCGATTCACTTCTGGAATGCGGGAGAAATGCCGCATCCCGTATGTCGTCGCCATGGCGTGAATATTTTAAAGGGACAGCAGATGGTTATGAAGCATACGATCGTGTAGAAAGCGGAGATTGGTTCAGCGGTGTGCGAAAGGGTATGGCCTCGGTATCGGAATTTGAAGACCTGGTCGAGCAGGATTCGACGTTTTACGACGCATATATCGGAATCGGCACATATTACTATTGGAGCAGCCGTAAGACGGCATTTCTTCGATGGCTGCCGTTTGTCGCCGATAATCGTGAACTTGGCATAAGGATGCTGAAGACTGGAGCTGAACGTTCGGAATACAACCGATTCGCCGCAATAAGCGCTTTAATTTCCATTTACATAGACTCTGAAAATTATCAACAAACAGAAGAATGGTCGCAGCGTGGATTAAATTCCTATCCTGAAAATAGAATATTCTTGTGGGGTCTTGCTACGGCGCTTGACAGGCAGAAACAATATTCAAAAGCTGTTACTGCATATAAACATCTCCTGGAAAATATTTTAAATGTTCGAGCACCGCATCCTTACGGCGAAATTGTCTGCAGGTTGAATCTTGTCAAGTCCATGCTTGCTGCAGGCGATACGTCTAATTACGTGGATCACCTCGGTAAAATCCTCTCTTACGAGAAGACAGTATTTCCGGAGAATCTCCGGTTACGCGCCCAAAATAAATTTGAAGAAACCCGAATGCTGCTCTCTACAATCAAAAATAAGCATGCTGCGATAAAATAAGCATTTACATCCCATTCTTTCAGTCTTGACATTCGACAGGGAATCCGTATATTCTTTTATAGACTAAAAATCGAATATGATCGACAGTAAATACAAAAAGAAATTAGACGATCTGCTGAGTGTATGCAGGAAAAATCTTCGCTCCGTCGACGAGGATTTAATCACCCGGGCTTTTACATTGAGCCTGGAAGCGCACAAAAACAATCTGAGGGCTTCGGGTGAACCATATTTCTTGCACCCGTATGAAGTAGCGATGGTCGTTGCCAAGGAGATCGCATTAGATGATGTTTCTATTGCAAGTGCACTTTTGCATGATGTTGTGGAAGACACAGATTTTGAATTGAAGGACATTCGTGCTGAGTTCGGAGATGCCATAGCAAATATTGTCGACGGTGCGACCAAGATTACAGATATCTTCGAAAGTCATGAAGTAACGCAGGCTGAAAGCTATCGAAAGATGCTGCTTTCGATGGTAAATGATATTCGCGTGATCCTTATAAAGTTTGCCGATCGTCTCCATAATATGCGTACACTGGAGTACCTTCCTCCCGAAAAGCGCCTTCGACTCGCAAAAGAAACGCTAGATATTTATGCACCGTTTGCCCATAGATTTGGCCTGGCGCAAATCAAATGGGAGCTGGAAGACCTGTCTTTCAAGCATCTGCAAGCGCAGGAATATGAAAAGATAGCGCGGCAGCTGCGTTCAAAAAGGCGCGAACGCGAACATTATATCAACAGGTTTGTTCAGCCGATCAAGAAAGATCTTATCGATGCTGGCCTGACTTTTGAAGTCGCAGGCAGGCCAAAGCACATTTTCAGTATTTACAATAAAATGTTAAAACGAAACAAGCCGATCGAGGAAATTTATGACCTGTTTGCCGTTCGAATAATAATCGATACGAAGGATAACAGCGACTGTTTTATTGCTTACAGCATCGTAACGGAATTGTACAAACCGATTCCGGAACGGTTCAAGGATTACATTTCGGTTCCCAAGAAGAACGGTTACCAATCTATTCACACGACAGTAATAGGCCCTGACGGGAGAATGGTGGAAGTACAAATACGCACGGTAGCGATGCATGAAGTTGCTGAACGGGGAGTTGCCGCGCATTGGATCTACAAAGATAGTAAGGCAACTCTCGATAAGGAATTGGAGGGCTGGACTAATTGGGTACGTGAGATATTCGAACAAAAGAATGATGAGACTCCAAAAGAATTATTAGAGAGTTTTCGGTTAAATTTGTATCAAGATGAAATTTACCTGTTTACTCCTAAAGGCGATTTAAAAATTCTGCCAAGCAATTCCACTCCGATTGATTTTGCATTCGAAATCCACTCGAACGTAGGTTATCATTGCATAGGTGCAAAAGTAAACGGCCGTATAGTTCCGCTTAATACGGTATTGCGTAGCGGGGACCAGGTCGAAATTATTTCATCAAAAAATCAAACACCGAATCAAGATTGGGAACAATTCGCCGTCACACATAAGGCAAAATCCCACATACGCCGTTTCTTTCGTGAGGAATCCCGGAAAAAATCCGAAGAGGGAAGAGATGCATGGGAGAAAAAAGTTAAACGCCGCAAGATAAGTATAAGCAGCGAGGATTTTGACAAATTTATTCATGCTCTTAAATTTAACGATGCGCAGGAATTTTATCTTGCAATCGCCGAACAAAATGCTGATGTAGATACATTGGTAGAACAGTATGTTGTCAGATCAAAGCATCCGGCAGCAGAAGATACGGCACAGGTACCGGATTCAGATACCCTATTTACAAAATTCATTAACACGGCACGCGACATTACCAGCGGAATATCGGTCCTGGGAATGAATGACAACTTTCATGCACCAATATGCAAAATGCTGCAATCCAATTCCAGGAGATGAAATTATCGGATTTGTAACGACAGGCGAAGGTATCAAGATACATCGGAAGGACTGCAAGAATATTGTGTCGCTGCGGCTCGCGGAAAGTTCGCGTATAGTGGAAGTCGGCTGGCCTTTGTCAAATGAAGCCGACTTTATTACCGGCATTCATATCGGAGGCGAAGACCGTCCGGCTCTCCTGAGCGATATTACACACGTAATATCAATGTATCAAAACACAAATATTCGAAGCGTCAATATGGATTCAAAGGATTCGTTTTTTGACGGGAAAGTTATTCTGTATGTAAAAAACACGGATCATCTTTCACGCATTATAGAAAAAATCAAACGAATTCCGGGTATTCAAAGCGTCGAACGGTTTTCCGGATAGGAGAAATGCACAGATTGATGAATACGAAATCGTATCAACGAATTCTCGGCATCGATTACGGCTCGGTTCGTGTAGGTTTATCAATAAGCGATCCGCTCGGATTAATAGCGCAGCCTATTGAAGCATTCAAAAATGATGAATCACTTTTTACTCATCTCGGGCAGATTACCGTAAGGGAGAATGTTGTATTGATCGTTGTTGGAATGCCGTTGAATCTCAAAGGACAAATAGCGCGGAAGGCAGAGGAGGTTCAAAAGTTCATCGAGCGTTTAAAGGAAGAGCTGAATATAGAAATAGCCACCTGGGATGAACGTTTTACTACAACAATTGCAGGTAAAACTATGCTTGCGATGGGAACGAAAAAGAAGGAAAGGCAGAAAAAGGACGGCCGTATCGATTCAATGGCGGCAGCCATAATGCTTCAGGGATATATAGATTATAAGAACCAATACAATTCCTGATAATATGGAAGAAATAAATCAACAATCCGAAATATCCGCCTGAACTTCAGCCTGAAGTCCAGCCGGAGATTCAATCGAAATCGCGCTTACTCACGGCATTAGAGAATTCTTTTATCTGATCAAGCGTAATCCTAGTAAAATCGCTGTTAATTTTCTTTGCATCGATAGTTGTCATTCAAATTATTATTCTGCCTTACGGCGATATAAGACAATTAAAAACAAAGAATCCGGGAGAGACGGCGTTCATGCATGAATACACGGAACGGGCAAAGAAAGAGAACAGGCCGTTCCGTATAAAACAAAATTGGATTTCATACAGATCGATTCCACAGGATGCTGTGGATGCTGTCGTTGTGGCGGAGGATGGAACATTTTGGCGGCATGGAGGATTCGATTGGTTTGAATTTAGAGAATCCATTGAAAAGAATTTTGAAGAAGGCCGTGCTGCACGAGGAGCAAGCACAATTACGCAGCAGTTAGTAAAGAATATTTATCTATCCTCTTCAAAAAATCCATTGCGAAAACTAAAAGAATGGATTTTGACATGGTATATGGAACAGCAGTTGAGCAAATCGCGCATTCTCGAAATATATTTGAATGTTATTGAATGGGGCGATGGTGTTTATGGTATCGGAGCGGCATCGCAGTATTATTTTGATAAACCCGCAGCCGACTTAAACAGAGACGAATGCACACGGTTGGCTGCGATCATTCCAAGCCCGCGAAAACATCGTGCAGATGTAGATTCACGGTATGTGCTTCGGCGTTCAAAGAATATTCTTGAACGCATGGAAGCACGCGGAATGTAGTGAACTGCTATGAGATTGAACGATTTAAAAATATTGATTGGAGAAGGCGAAGGATTTGAATTGGAGTTCAAGCGTAAAGTATCGACTCCGATAAAAGTTGCAAAGACCTTGATGTCTTTTGCCAATACAAAAGGGGGAATCGTACTTTTCGGCGTCGATGATGACAGGACAATTGTCGGAGTAGGCAGTGAGAAGGAACAAATAGAGATGATTCAAACAGCGGCAGGTTACTATTGTGATCCTCCGATAAATCCCGATATAGATACCGTTCCCTACAAAGGCAGAGATGTTGTAGTTGTGACAGTAGAAGAAAGCGATCAGAAACCGCACTACCTTAATATTGATGAAGGTGAAGAGAACGGAGGAACCCGGGTTTACATCCGCGTAAATGATAAGACGGTCGAGGCAAGCAAAGAAGTTGTACATATACTTCAAGCAGAAAACCCCGATACTCCTCCTTTGCGGATTGCTATCGGCGATAACGAGCGGCGTATGTTTGATTTCCTGGATGAGAATGAACGTATCACGGTGAAGCAATATATGAAATTAGTGAATGTCTCCCATCAGACGTGCTTCGCGTTCGCTTATTCAACTTGTACGCGCCGGAGTGTTAAGAATTCACACACATGAGAAAGAAGATTTTTACACAAGAGCGTTTTAAGAAACTTGGAAACCTTGTCAAGGTTACTATGTCTGAGCCGAGAAACCTTGACAAGGTTGCTTAAACTTTCCGCCAGATCTTTGCCAGCTCGAACACCGCAATCCCGTACGCAACCGCGACGTTCAATGACTGTTTCGTACCGAACATCGGAATTTCAATTGCTGCATCGCACAGTTCAATCACTTCTTTTGTCACACCGGTGATCTCATTTCCTATAACGAGGCACATTGGAAAATCTTTTTTCCTGATTTCGTAATGGGGAATACTTTTATCCGTCAGTTCCAGGCAGCAGATTTTATAACCCTGTGTTTTTAGACATCTGGACAGCTTCTACCGGATGTTTTACATATTCCCAGGGGACACTCTTAGTGGAACCGAGCGCGGTTTTTTCTATTTCTTTTCGCGGCGGGTGAGGTGTAAAACCTGCAAGAATAAGCTTTTCAATCATAACACCGTCGGATGTCCGGAAAATGGAGCCGACATTATATAAGCTCCGGATATTGTCTACAAGCACAACGACCGGAATGCGGGATGCATTTTCAATATGCTCTGACGGAACTCTTTTGGTCGAAATTTCAGCGTGTGTAAGTTTTCTCATATTAAAAGATAGAAAAAAAAGAAGGGAATAAAAGAGTCCACCATATTGCAAGATAAAAGCACAACAAGCAGTGTCTACTCCTCATTGAGGAGGAGAAAATTGAGAGCTTTTTAGATAAGATGGAGATGTGGATTTATCCTATAGGAAGATAAACGTGCTGTGCAAGTAACTTACACAATAACTGGCGATACAGTATATAAAAGACGTAATAATTTACACATTCAAATACTTCTCCCATCTTCTAAACAACTCAGCGGTGGCTTTTAAATCGCCCAAATTATATTCTGCAATTTCACGGAATCGCTTTTCTTCAAAAAGCTGTTTCATATCCAATCCGGTTATGCCATGAGTTTTGGGACTTTCGATGCCGAAGGATTTGCAATAAAAATCTAAATTAAATTTGCGAAACGCACCGTAGAACGTGAATTGTTCTAGTAAATCGCAGTGAATAGAAGCGTCATAACGATAGGGCATCAGGTTTCGTGTGGGCTGCACTTGCAGGATCGCAGAGCGAAGCATAAGAAATGGACAGTCAAATCCGCGTCCGTTAAACGTAATGAATTGATCGTAATGTGAAATATCGAGCCAGAACTGTTCAAGAATTTCCTTTTCAGTCCCTGTTAAAAATTGGATATCGCCGTCCTCGGAAGTATAATCGAGAGATTTGTCCGATTGAAATAATATTTTTCCGCGATTGGTCTCGGGATTTAATAATCCGATAGCTATAACCTGTGCTGTGGTAGGATAGAGACTGAGTTTTTGAATTGCTTCTTCACGCTCGGTTTCAGATTCAGCGAATTTAAGAAGATACTTTTGCTGTGCCTCATCGAAGGATTCAAGCGGATGCCCGAGTGTTTCGATATCAAAAACAACCTTTGCCATAAATTCCTCCCCAAAATAATTTATGCCGTAATCTGGAAGTTTTTCAATCCCCAATACGTTTCAACGGCAGATACTGTAAGGATGGTCGCAATTGGAATAGCAAGCAGCATTCCGACAATCCCCATTAATGAATTTCCAATGATTAGAATCAGAATTATCGATACAGGATGCATATCGACTGTTTTCGAAAAACAAAAAGGTTGAATGATAATATTATCGAACAGCTGGACGATCAGTAAGGATACCAGTAATGATAGAAAATGCCTGACGGAAATCTCCGTACTGTGTTAGGGAAATCAGAAGCGCCGGAATTACGCCGAAGAAAGGTCCGATATAAGGTATAAGATTGGATATACCTGCAATAATTCCGAGAAGTATCGCATAATCTACGCCGATTATATAGAACCCGATAATGTTTAATATGCCTACAATAACGGAATCCAAAAACCATCCATGTAAATATCCCACAAGTTTCAACTGGATTTTATGGAGCACGTTTAGAGTCATCTCAAAATATTTATTAGGCACTCGTTCAATGGTCCTTTTTAGAGCCGTGTCGCCTTCTGCAAGAATAAAAAATGAAATAAACGGGATAATAATTAGATTGACAAGAAATCCCGCAGCAGAAGATAAAAAGTCGTTGAATGATTGAATTCCGCTTTGAATAAATTCGTGGACTTTTCTTGTAACTGTTTCGGGATCTAAAAACGGAATACCGGAGGTCAGACTCATAGCTGCTTCGTAAAATTTCTGTTCAAGCGGAAAACTTTTAATGCTTTCATAAAGTAAACTCATTCTCTCGAGGGCAATTGGAACGAGAAAGACACCACCTGCAGCCAATGTTCCACCAAGAATAAGAAAAATAATTATGACAGAATATATTCTACGGATTCCAAGCCGGAATTCAAGAAGGATAACGTACGGACGAAGAATA
The DNA here is from genome assembly GCA_963770945.1 of uncultured Bacteroidota bacterium. Taxonomy (GTDB): domain Bacteria; phylum Bacteroidota; class Ignavibacteria; order UBA10030; family UBA10030; genus Fen-1298. The sequence goes on from CAVYRP010000007.1 coordinate 19,280, forward strand.
AATGCAAGGAAGACGGAGATGATAATCGTGAGAACAAGATCCGGAAAGTAGGAAGCGATCCAAAACGCTGTAACAATGATGCTTAAAAGGAAAAGGACCTTTATAAAAGGCCGGTTGGATTTAACTTTATTCAGCTGCATTGATGCAGTTGTCATTGTAACCTATGCTGAAATTGTGTAGTGCTTTAATCCCCAGTATGTTTCTTTTGCTGAGACCCGGAGAATTGTGGCAACAGGAATTGAGATAATCATTCCTGCAACGCCCATAAGCTGATGGCCGATAATAAGTGTGAGAACGACAGCAACCGGATGCATATTCAAAGATTTACCGAAACATACGGGCTGTAAGATAAGATCGTCGACGAGCCGGACGATTGCTGTGAGAATAGCAATTGGAAGCAGCAAGCGGAAATCACCAGTCTGTATCAACGATGCCAGGATTGCGATGCATGCACCGGTAATGAAGCCGAGATATGGAACCAGATTGGCTATTCCCGTTAGAAAGCCTATAAGAACGGCATAAGGGACACCAATAATCATAAATCCAATCATTGAAAGTCCGCCGACAATACCGCATTCGATGATCAATCCTCGCAAGTAAGAAACAAGCTCTCGCTGCAATTTATCCATGATGTTAAGCGACATCTCAAAATATTTGTTGGGTATTTTCTCCACAAATTTCTTTATTCCGACATCTCCTTCCGCAAGGATGAAAAATGTGATGAACGGGATAATTAGAAGATTAACCAGATAGGAAGCCACTGTCCCGGTCGTTTCACCAAGTGAAATAAGTATCTGTTGTATAAACGAATGAACTTTATCTCCGACTGTCGAGGGATCCACGAACGGAACATGAGACGCCATCTCTTTTGCCGCGATCGTTAATTTTTCCTCAATCGGGAAATTTTGCAGCTGTGCATATATCAAGCGTATACGGCCGATTAAAAGAGGAATGGTTTCAATAAGAGTAAGTGCGGTTATTCCTCCGGCAAGCAGAAAAACCACGGCAATGGCAAACCAGCGTTTTAAGCCAAATCGAAATTCCAGGAAACGGACAAGCGGTTTAAGAATGAATGCTATAAGCGTCGAGATGATGAGTGTGAGAACTAGATCCGGAAAGAATGATGCAATCCAGAAAGCGATAATGATTAATCCGATTATTAGAGCGACTTTTACAAATGGTTTGTTGGATATGGAATTAGATGTCTGCATCGATTAATGGTCCAGTGTTGCGCGAACGGTTTTTATTGCAATTTCATACGAGAATCCTCTGCGCAGGAGGAAGTCAAGAATTCGTTTCTTTCGTTTTTCTACATCTATATTCTTTTTCAAGTGCTGTGTCAATTGTATTTTTCGCTTTGCCGCTTGAAGTGCAGATTCTTGCTGGCTCTGTAACGAAACAAGTTCTGTAAGAACCTTTTCAGCCATTGAAGACGGGATCCCTTTTATCAACAGCTGTTGACGCAGCAGAGCCTGGCCTGTAGGTTTTCTTTTTAATCGGTCCCGCACAAATGCATGTGCAAATTGATTATCGTCGATCATTTTTAGGGATTGTAGATGCCGGGTAACGCTTTGAGCGCACTCAGGTTCGAATCCCTTCTTTGTCAAATGAACTATGACTTCTTTAGAGCTTCTCGGCCGATATGATAAATAATTGATAGCGATGTTCTTTGCCCGTGTCTCTGCTTCTGTTGTCTTTAACGTATCGATCGTCTGTTCATCCAGATCATCGCCGGTACGAAGGCCAAATTTTCCGATTGTCCAGTCACTTAATTCTATTGCAGGCGAACCGTCAATATAAATACCGTATAATGAACGCTTACCGCGTATCCGTTTGATTTTCGTTATTATCAAAAGTATTTATTGTTTAATTTATTCTTCACTCCCCAGTTAAAAAAATACTTGATAAAAAATGTCCCCTCCTCAATGAGGAGGGGAAGAAGAGAGGAGTGATTTTAAATAATTCAATTATTTTTTCTTAGACGCAGCTGCAGGTGTTTCTGTCTTTTCCGCTTTTGCTTGAGCCGGAGCCGGTGTATCCGGCAGGAGTCCGAGTTTTTTGCGAAGTTCAGTATCGATTTCCTTTGCAGCATTCGGGTTCGCTTGAAGAAAAGTCTTGACCGAATCACGTCCCTGGCCTATACGGTCGTCTTTGTATGAGAACCACGAGCCGCTTTTCACTATCACATTGTGGTCAACCGCCGTGTCGATGAGATCGCCGAGTTTGGAAATGCCTTCATTGTACAGAATATCAAATTGTGCTTCCTTAAACGGCGGAGCTACTTTGTTCTTGACTACTTTTACGCGCGTGCGATTGCCTATAACATTTGTCCCGTCTTTGATTGCTTCAATACGGCGAACATCCATGCGGACAGAAGCATAAAATTTCAGTGCATTGCCGCCGGTGGTTGTTTCAGGATTCCCGAACATCACGCCGATTTTCTGGCGGAGCTGGTTAGTGAACATAACGGATGTTTTGGATTTACTGATTGCAGAAGTGAGTTTCCGCAGCGCCTGCGACATTAGCCGCGCTTGAACACCCATCGTTGGATCACCCATCTCTCCTTCAATTTCCGCACGAGGCGTCAATGCGGCCACTGAGTCGATAACTATGATATCGATTGCATTGCTGCGAACCAGTGTTTCAACGATTTCGAGCGCCTGCTCTCCAAATTCCGGCTGGGAAAGGAGAAGATTGTTCACGTCGACGCCTAACTTCTTGGCATACGCAATGTCCAGAGCATGCTCGGTATCGATGAATGCAGCTAAACCGCCGGTCTTTTGTGCCTCAGCAATAATGTGCAAACAGATAGTTGTTTTACCGGAAGATTCAGGGCCGTAGATTTCAATAACCCGTCCTCGCGGCACGCCGCCGATACCCAATGCGGCATCCAATGAAATAGAGCCTGTGGAGATAGAATCGATCTTGGCTATCGGTCCTTCATTCAAGCGCATGATAGAGCCTTTGCCGTGCTGTTTCTCGATTTGATCGATGGCAATTTTAAGCGCCTGCATTTTTGCTTCTTTATTATTTTCAGACATAAAAACTCTCCCTTTTAAGGTTGAAAAGGAAATGATTTCAAAATTGTATAGATGGAACCGCTCGATTGAAGGTCGCTTTTCATCAGCAACAATTCAGAACATCGTGATTGTATTGATTCAAAAGTAACGGTTTTTATCGCTTCAGTCAAGCGTCCAATATGGCCTGTCCCTTTTACCCTGCCCAGTGTAATGTGCGGATGAAAGTCGCGTTCCTCTTTCAGGAAACCGAAAGCAGAGCTTACTCGTTCTACACCCGTTTGCAGATCGAATACGATTTGGTTGAATTTCGAACCGATCCATATAACACGCGGATTATGAATGTTTGGGAAAACACCCAGCGAATCATAAATTATTTCAAAAGTTGAAAATTGCTTTGCCAAATCTGCAAGTGCAGCCGAGAGAGATTCAATTCTTTGTGATTCAATTCCGCCTAAAAACTTTAGAGTAATATGAAATTTATTCTGCAGCTCCCACTTCACATCTGCTTGAGTTGCCATAAGCTTTGATTGCACATCTGCCATTTGCTTCTGGATTTCAGTTGAAGCGGGGAGAGCGATAAATGCGCGTATTGAAGGCATATTTTATCCGGATATTTTAAGAATTTTTTTTCTTAATAATTCCAATGCAGCTTGTGCTGCCCTTTCTTTAACGACACGCCGCCCGCCGCCGTAGTTGAATTGCAGCTTCAAAGCGAATGTCTCGTCTTTATCCGAGTATCCAATCCATATCAGCCCGACAGGCTTATCTGCGGAACCTCCCGTTGGGCCCGCAATTCCGGTCGTAGAAATTCCAATATCGACAGTCGATTTTGTTCGAATACCGAAAGCCATTGCCTCAGCAACCTGCCTGCTTACTGCGCCATATTGTTTCAAGGCATCAGCCGGAACACCGAGTTCATAGATCTTTGATCTGTTGCTGTAAGTGACGACTCCGCATTCGAAATATTCAGAACTTCCTGGAACGTTTGTGATCCGGTCGGAAATCAATCCGCCGGTGCATGATTCCGCAACGGAAAGAGTAAGACTACGTTCCTTCAATAATGTACCTATCACATCTTCTAATTCCGTATCTCCGCTTGCATAAATATATTTTTCTACTTTACTTCTCAGCTTCTTTTCGATATCTCGAATGTTACGATCGGCTTCATCTATAGTTTTGGCTTTAACCGTAATTCGCAGCCGCACACCGAGAGGGCCCGGCAGGAATGCCAGAGTAATTCCGGATTCAGGAGAGAAGATATCTTTTACATCTCCAATTTGATCGGCAAGAAATGATTCCGCTATACCGGTGGTTTTTAATGTAAGATGGCGAATGACCGATCCTGTATTCTGTTTAGTCAGGAAAGGGATTATGAAATCATCCATCATTGCTTTCATCTCATAAGGAACACCGGGCATAACAAAGAAAAATTTATTGTCACGTTCGAAAAAGTATCCCGGTGCCGTGCCATGCCGGTTCTGGATGACTGTGCAGCCGCGCGGTACGAGTGCTTGATCTTCATTAATTTTACGAGGCGGTACGTTGCGGCGTGCAAATATATTATTCACGTTATCCAGCGCTTCATCGTTCAACACGAGATCCGTATTAAAAAATTTGCAGACAACGGCGCGTGTTATATCGTCATGTGTGGGGCCAAGTCCGCCCGTAACTGTAACGACAGAGTATGTGGAGAAGGCTTTATGAAATACATCAAGAATTTCCTGTTCATTATCTCCTACTGTAGTCATCCTATCGGCAAAAACACCGGCTGAATTAAGCCTCTCAGCAATAAAAGCCTGATTAGTATTTATAACCTGGCCGATGAGCAGTTCGTCGCCGATGGATATTATTTCCGCTTTCAAAGTGTTCTACCTCAATAGGAATTCGTTAACAGCAGGAATAAGCAATAGAAAACGTATTGAAATGTTTGCATAAATGCCGGAGACGACATCGTCCATCATAATACAGAATCCTCCGGTCTTGTTGTCAAATATACTTGCAGGATAAAGTTTCACAATGTCAAAAAAACGAAAAAACAAAAAAGCAGCAAGCACAACCGGTATTGTTTTTGGAAGCAGAAAAAGAGTGATCCACATTCCGGCCATTTCATCGATGGTAACTTCAGCGGGGTCATGCCCGTATCTTTTTTCCATGATAAATGAAGCTTTAATGCCTAATACGAAAACGATGAAGATAACCAACCCATGTATAAATGGCGTTTCAAATCCTGGAATGAAAAAAAATGCAGCAGCTGCAACACTGCTGAGAGTCCCTGAAGCAACGGGAACATAACCGGTATATAATCCGGATGCAAATAATTTCGTCGGAATCGACGGTTCGGGTCCCGGCGAAGGACTATTCTGTTTCCGTGCTTTTATCAGGCGGGCCATAAAGTTCTTGAATGGTTTTCCAATTGTCGATGAAGTAGGAAATACCTGTCCACAGTGTAAGAGCGGTAACAATAATCATCATCGAATAGACAATAGAGTAATTGAGAAGAGCATGAATGAGTTCGCCAAAATTTTCCTGGATCGATGGTGTATTCCATGCGACATACAGAATGAGTAAATAATAAATGACGACGAACTGAACGAATGTTTTTATTTTAGCAAGTTTGGATGTGCCGGCAAATTTGCCTTTATATTCCATGTAGGAACGAAGAAGTGTGATGATAATATCTCGAATAACGATTATCCATACCATCCATCCTTCGACTAAACCGAGGTAGATATATGCAATGAGAGCTGCCGAGGTGACAACTTTATCTGCAAGCGGATCAAAGAAAGTGCCCCAGCGTGTTACATAACCCCAGCGGCGTGCGACCCAGCCATCGTACCAATCTGTGATTGCGGCGAGGATGAATACAACAAGCGACCACTGACGCATCGTCGGATACGGAGAGAACAAAAAGACAAGGAACACCGGTGTGAGCAATATTCTCAGAAATGTCAATTGATTTGGTAGGGAAAAGAATTTCATCGTTTAATTGTTGGAATCTTCCGAAGGAGTCCTTGCGGATATACCTTCAATGCAAGTTTCCTGATGAGTTCAAAGATATTTCTAAAAAATGCCGGCAGCGGTCTAATAGCCGCTGAAAAAAAATCCCGCTAAGTGGCGGGATTTTATACGTTCGCAATGTTGAACGAAAAAATCAGGCTGCCTTCTTGATCTTTCCGGATTTAATACAGTTTGTGCATACTTGAACTTTTTTCACTTCGCCGGATTCTAATTTCACCCTTACGCTTTGAAGGTTAGGTAGAAATCGCCGTGGACTTCGATTATGTGCATGGCTGACGTTATTTCCTGCCATAGGTTTCTTGCCACACACTTCACATATTCTTGCCATTTGTTGCTCCAATTGAAATTTTGATTTTGACATTATAAATATAGCCAAAAAAGCGAAGGGAGGCAAGGAAGAAAATGAGGAAGTATGAAGTATGTATTTATAGCAGCATTCAGTGCGGGAAAAGAAAGTAAATCAAAGAAAAGTTATTGACGCCAATAAAGGAAGGATTTTATGCGCTCTCTTGTTTGCACTGCTTGTCATTTTTGGTTATCATTGGACTCATAAAAAGTAAAAAAACATAACGGTATTTGCAGAAAGGATTGTTCATGGAACACCATAAAAAGGATTGTCCGGGTAAGGATAAGTATCTTAAAGGAAAGAGGGTGCTTCCCCAGCCTATCTCAAAAGACATTAGCCTTACCTCCGTTATAGATAATATGGATGCATACAACGGCGGAAGGCTGCGGGCTGCATGCCAATTATTACGGGATAGATACTCGAAGGAGGACGTGACAATCGGTCTTAGCCTTGCAGGTGCTTTGACTCCGGCCGGCCTGGGACCATCGACAGTTATTCCGCTGATGAATCATGGTTTTGTGGATTGGCTGACGGCAACCGGCGCCAATATGTATCACGATATGCACTTCGCTTTGAATATGCCGCTGTTCCGGGGCAGTCACAATGTGGATGATGCCGATTTGCGCGATAAAGGCATTACGCGAATTTATGATATCCTTTTTGACTATCAGGATGTTTTGATGGAAACGGATAAAATTCTGCGCAAGATTCTATTGCGTCCGGAATTTCAAAAAGAGATGGGAACACAGGAATTCTATCATCACCTCGGCAAATGTCTTGATGATCTTGAGCAAAAGAGCGACATCGGACAGGTGAGCATTCTTGCTGCCGCGTATCGCAACGGAATTCCGGTCTTTACTTCGTCCCCCGGTGATTCAACTATAGGCATGAATATTGCCGGAGTGGAGCTCCTGGCCGAAGCATCCGGTATGCTGGATAAATTCAAATTAAAGATCAATCCGAGTATAGATGTTAATGATTCAACAGCAATAATTCTGAATGCCAAACAATATGAAAAAGGGAAGACCGGTGTGATTCTCATAGGCGGCGGCAGTCCGAAGAACTTTATGCTGCAGACTGAGCCGCAAATACAGGAAGTGCTGATGATTCCGGAGGCAGGACAGGATTACGATATAAACATTACCGATGCGCGTCCCGATACGGGCGGCCTTTCAGGAGCACCTCCGAGCGAAGCGGCAAGCTGGGGTAAAATTGATCCGACAAAACTGGAAGAGACGGTTACCGCTTATGTCGATGTAACAGTGGCGTTTCCGTTGATGGTCGCATATACTCTGCAGACAACCAAACCGAAAAAGCTAAAACGCCTATATAATAGAAGGCAGGAATTGCACGAGAAACTGATTAAATCATATCTTGAGAACAACAAAGAGATAGATGAACTTAAAGGGATAATGAAAAAGCTATCCGTCTAGGATTATATTTAAGAGAAATACACCCGATATGAAAGAAGATCTTCTAAAGTTAGTTGAACAGAATGGGACGCCGCTATTCATCCTGGATCATGATAAGATTCGAGAAAATTACCGGACTATTTAAAAAGTATCTGCCGCGTGTTCAGTGTTACTATGCTGTGAAAGCAAATTCAACGCAGCAGATTGTCGAAACATTGTTCAAAGAGGGATCGAGTTTTGATGTCGCTTCGTACAACGAATTTATGCAGGTCTATCAGTATATCAGGCACTTCGATAAAAAGGAAAAGAAACATTACGTTTGGGATAAAATTATTTTTTCCAACACGATCAAAGACCGTGCAACACTGCAAAAAATCAAGCAGTATAAACCGCTGGTAACATACGACAATGTTGACGAACTGAAAAAATTAAAAGAATACTGCGATACTGCCGGATTGGTCATAAGATTGAAAGTTCCGGATACAGGTTCACAGGTGGAGATGAGCTCGAAATTCGGGGCTGAACTTACAGATGCGGAAAAACTGATACAGCAGGCGTTTGATTTGGGTTTAAAAGTCGAAGGAATTAGTTTCCATGTCGGAAGCCAGTGCACCAACTTCGACAATTATACTTCGGCTCTTGCATTTACTTCGGAAATTTTTCACAATGCGCGGAAAAAGGGATTCAATCTGAATTTAGTGGATATCGGCGGGGGATTCCCGGTCCCATACGATCCTCAAGTGCCTGATTTTAAACAACTGGCATTATTACTCAACTCGGAATTCAAACGCCTTTTTCCCGATGATATAGAAATTCTTGCAGAGCCCGGCCGATTCATCGCTGCAACAGCGGCGGTGCTTATTTCGGAAATTATCGGGAAAGCACGGAGAGACGGGAAAATATTTTATCATATCAATGACGGCGTGTACCATACATTCTCCGGCGTCGTATATGATCATTGGATTCCGAACTTTACCGCGTTCAAAGAGGGTGAGAAGGAGATTTGTGCAGTTGTCGGACCTACGTGCGACAGTTTTGACAAGATTACTCTATCGGCAGAATTACCGGGAAATCTGGAAGTAGGAGATTTTCTATATACCGATAATATCGGCGCCTATAGTACAGCTTCATCGACTAAATTTAATGGTTTCGATGGAGCAAAAATCATACATGAAAATTATTCCTCCCCGGAATAAAAATAATTTTAGCTGTTAAAAATAACTCGATCCGTCCCAGCAATGGGTGCAGAGCTTTTCTTTCGGCAGCTCTATCGCTTTTACAAGATCATCAATATCCTGATACATCAGAGTTGTAAAATCGAGGCGTTTTCTGATCTGTTCTACCATGGCCTTATATTTTTCATTACGGCTGTCCGAATACTCCTGCATGTCGCAGTCTTCTCTGCCGGTCAGTTCTTTAACTGCGATGTATGATGCAAGATCCATACTTGATCTGGAACGGCTGAAATTAAGAAACTCGCATGGAAATGTAAGCGGCGGACAGGCAATTCGCATATGTACTTCTTTTATTCCGGCTTCATGCAAATCACGAACATTATCTTTTAATTGTGTACCGCGTACTATGGAATCGTCAAGGAAAATTCCACGTCTATCTTTAATGACAGATTCGTTCGGTATCAATTTCATTTTAGCGACAAGATCGCGCATTTGCTGGCTTTGCGGCATGAAGCTGCGCGGCCAGGTAGGTGTATACTTTGCGTACGGCCGTTTTAGCGGTATGCCTTTTTCATTGCTGTATCCCATAGCATGGCCTATGCCCGAATCTGGAATGCCGGCAACGAAATCTGCTTTTACAGAATCCCTTTTTGCAAGCGCCGCACCGCATTTGTACCGGCACTCGTCGACATTCTTACCTTCATAAAACGACGGCGGATATCCGTAATACACCCAGAGAAATGAGCATATCTGGCATTTATCGTTCGGTTTTCGCAATTGTTCATATCCATCGGCAGTGATTCGCAGAATTTCACCCGGCCCTAGATATTTTTCGATTTCAAAATCAAGATTTGGGAATGCACAAGACTCAAAAGCGACGGCATAAGCATCATTTCGTTTTCCTAATATGATCGGCGTTCTTCCGAGTTTGTCGCGTGCGGCAATAATGCTGTCTTCCGTCAGAATTAAAATTGAACAGGAACCCTTTACTAGATCGTAAACATTTTGAATGCCGGATACAAAATCATCTTCCTCCGCAATTAACATGGCAACCAACTCGGTAGGATTAATTGCGCCATGGCTGGTCTCGGTAAAAGTGTGACGCAGATTCAGACATCGTTTTTCAAGTTCGGCTATGTTTACGATTTTACTGATTGTCGCAACAGCGAATCGTCCCATATGCGTTGTAACAAGGATTGGCTGAGGTTCCGTATCGCTTATAATGCCAATGCCAATCTGACCGGAAAATTCGGAGAGATTTGCTTCAAATTTATTCCTAAAATATCCGTCTTCAAGGCTGTGAATAGCCCGTTGAAATCCGTCAGCGGGGGAATAGAAAGCCATACCGGCTCTTTTCGTGCCCAGATGAGAATGATAATCGGTACCGTAGAATACATCTGATACACAGGATCGTTTGGAAATACTGCCAAAAAAACCGCTCATGAATCTCCTCTCATTAATTAGTCAATCCGGATGAATATTCATTTTCATTCAGACATGTAGTAAAAATCAATTTAAGCATTTATGTCCATATTTTCATTTACTATGAGCAATTTTTTTATATGTTAGACTATATGTGTATGAATAACGAAATAGGACAATGTTCAATTTTCGCACAGAAATATTTTTATCACATAATACTGGTGACAGGTGTCGGTAATGATTGCAAGTATAGAAACATATAATAACAGGCCGACTCGCGCGGATATCTCTTACGGCAATTTGCGTAATAATCTTTCTATCGTCAGATCTTGGATTCGTAAAGATGTGAAAATTATGGCGATGGTAAAAGCCAATGCGTACGGGCATGGTTTGTACGAAATATCAAGCGAGCTTTTAAAACAAGGCGTTGAGTATCTCGGAGTTGCATTTCTCGAAGAAGGCGTGTATTTGCGAAAATGCGGAATTACTGCGCCTATCGTCGTGCTTGGCGCTATTAATACCGATCAGATTGCCGATTTTATAAATAATGATATCGAAATTACAAGTTCTTCATTGGATAAATCCTCCGCTATTGCCGCGGGTGCAAAAAAAATGGGGAAGTCAGCGAAAGTCCATTTAAAAATAGATACCGGTATGGAAAGGATAGGAGTGCATTGGTATCATGCACAGGAATTTATTGAAAAATCCTTCGCGTTGGATTCAATTTCGATCAAAGGAATATTTTCGCATTTTGCCAAGGCGGAAACAGATCCGGATTTTACCGCTCAACAATTAAATCATTTTGAAGCAGTCCTGACCATGATAGATAAAAAAAACCTGCTTCCAGAACTCGTTCACATCGCCAATTCGGCCGGTATTATGAATTTTAAGAGTTCTCATTATACAATGGTAAGGCCCGGTATTGTCTTATATGGATATAATCCGAATGGGTATTTACCGGATGAGGCATTCAATGGAAAAAAACTTAAACCGGTGATGACTTTAAAAACAAAGGTCGCATATTTCAAAGTAGTAAAGGCAAAAACAGGAATCAGTTATAATCATACCTACACAACCGATAAGCAGACACGTATTGTCACGCTGCCAATCGGTTACGGCGACGGATATTTTCGCAGTCTTTCAAATAAAGGGGAAGTTTCCATCCGCGGAAAAAAATTTCCGATAGTAGGATCGATATGCATGGATCAATGTATGGCTGATATCGGAATGGATGGAACAGCTTATAACGGAGATGATGTTTTACTGTTTGGCGAGATGGACGGCTCGGTCATTCCGCTTGAATCGTTGTGTGATAAAATCGGCACTATTACTTATGAATTTCTTTGCAATATAAGTTCACGGGTACCAAGAATATACATTGAGTAATGTATATGGATTAAGTTTTATCGTTTTCGCGGGGGGAATATGGTTTTTGCATTCGGGAATCCCATTTCGTCGACGGAGCTTATTATTTAGACGGTTGCATTATCTATGATATCGCCGATCGTTTTATTTGCATTATGCATTAACTTTTCTCTCTTCCCACCAAAATAATACAGATGAAAAGCGTCGGCATGAATAATTCAACGAATATTATAGGATGCCTTTATTTTCCCATCTTTACCGACAAGCATTAATGCTGCTCTACCGGGTTCAATGTTAACGGTAAAATCCGTGTTGCTTTTTTTATCTTTAAATGTAACAGGAGTGTCCTCTGAGCTTTCGGATGTCAGGACATATAAAGTAGCTTCCGGCAATTGTGTGGGGCAAATAAGAATTCCCGGATCTTCGCATATTGTCTCGTAAGCGGCAGCTGCTCCTGCGCGTTTCATTGCAAATTTGTATATGCGTCCCATTTCATTAAGTTGGTCGGAAAATTCCAGAGGCACTGCACAATACAATATCCGGCCTTTTTCAAGCGGGATATCAAGGAATGTCCGTTTATTTGCGAGAACTCCTCGTTCGGCATAAGTCGTCTTATCGCCGGAATAACTCAAATGAGAGATACCTTCCGGCCATTCGACTGCTATTTCGCGTGTTGTTAGCGGTGCAGATATATAATCCGCAATTAAATCTTGCATACGTTCAGGAACCGGCGTCCAGTGTTCATCGGCATCAATTCTTCCGGAAATAAGAAGCGTCGATCCGGCTTTAACTTTTGTTATCAATATATTCCAGGCATCCCGGTTTATAACGCATGGCGCGGGAACGATTATCAATTTTGCATCCGGCATCTGAGAAAGCTGGTACTCGCCGATAGCAAATGCAGTTCCGCGGGCATAGTGATACAATGCACGGAGTGCATTTTGCTGCGCTGAAATTCCCGAGCCGCCAAATACTGAAAGCTGAAGCGATTGCGGGAGAACGAGAGCAATCTCAGGCAATTGCGCTTCAGTGGTATATGCCTGTGCGCTACGGGCAAATTCGGATATTCCTCTTAAAGCATCCATCCATTGTTTCTGAGATCCGTCACGTCGTAAAATTCCGAAATTATCAGTGCGTGTCCAATCCCAATGAAGAACTCCCGTATTGGCTCCGGCAAAACCGAGTGCAAGTTTTCTCTCAAGGAGTGCCATTCCTTTTACATCATCCCAGCGCAAGCTGCCGTCTATTGATGATGCGGGCTGCGGGCCTGTTTCACCAATGAGGTTCGGTTTATGGAGAGTCTTCGCTGCAATGGAGCTCCACAAGAGTGCATCGTCGCGCCACCAACTGTGATTCACTGTATAATTGACCTGCGAATTTGCCCAAAATTGATTGAGCACACGATCTGCAATGCCGCCTTCATCCTGGCCTACTGTAATAGCCTGCTGTGATCCTGTATTACGGATTGCCTGACTTAAAGTATCGACCCACTGAATGAAAGCGTCTTGAGCAAAAAGATTGTAATCAATTGCGCGTACATTTCGCGGGTTGCCGGCACGTGAGAATTCCAGATCAGAAAATGAAGGGAGCGGCACTTTCTCAAATGATCCCAATTCCAAAGGAGTTGTCCTCCATGCATGTGCAAGTTGATCGATATCATTGTAATGTTTCTTCAGCCAATTTTGCCATGCCGCAAGTTCAATCGGATCTCCATTCGGCGAGTTGCCTCTCCATATGCGTTTGGGATTACAAAAGCTTGGTTCGTTAATAAGATCGTAACTTAAGAATGGCACATCTCGAAAACGGGAAACGATAGAGCGTATATAGAGAAGCTGAGCTTCTATCGCAACCGGATCGATATATGAATTTAAACCGGGGCTTAACCGGTCTCCGTCCTGGCCTTGTCCCTGCATTTCGGTTTGCGGGTTAAATGCAAAGAAAGTGAAAATGACCTGCATATGGTGTCGAGCGGCTGCGTAAAGATACGCTTCGATTGCGTTTAAAAGACGGTCATCAGATGCACCGTTTACCATACTGAGATATAATGCGCGATTGAGCCAGATTCCTGTTCGGACGGTCGAGCAGCCTATCCGTTCCATCTCGGCAAAATCTTTTTCCCAAACCCATGCATTTCCTCCGAGGCTGCCGCCGTAGAAAAAACCGGGAGTGTATGCATCGGTGCCGAAATAATTTGTACCAATCATCAGATAAGGTTTTTCACCAAGTCTGAAATAGTCGCGTCCGGATCCTAATCGTTCACCTGATTGAAGTAATGCCGTATCCCGTACAAAGATGCCTGATGTATACTGTTCAAAAAGTGTATCACCGATGGATAGTGAAGCGCGTACTTTATAAAGGCCGGATTCGTTCAACGGTATTGAAAAATTGATCGCCTCCTGCAGCGAATTCCCACAGGCGATAGTTCTTGTCATGAGGCTTTTTGATCCGGATAGCAATTCGAGTGCAAGTTTTGCGGGTCTTCCGTTTCGTGAAATATCAACAGAACCGGAAATATAACCGCCCTTATCGACTGTAAGCTGCTGAAGATTGAACCATAGCCTGCTGCCGCCAAGAGATGCATAGATGGCTGCTCTTTTCATCAATTCAATGCCGTTCTGGGAATTCCAGAATTCAGCATCTGCTTCAAAACTCAGGTACACATGACGCCGCGGTGTCTGATTAAGACCGAGTAAATCTTCCGCGACAACAGGAGCGGCAAGACGGTCCCCGCGGTCATTTACAAAAAAACCAAGTCCGCGATATCTTTCGCCAGAGCCTGCATTTACAAAAACACGCTGCGCATATAATTTGATATTGTGAAACCAGGGTGCATCTTCGTCCCACTGTATATTCCATGGTCCATGCTGCGGTGCTTCGTATGAGTGTTCTATGCCAAGATAGCGGGAATATGTATTCTGGGGATAATCAATCCGCCAGCCATTCTTGTTTCGATACACAGGTACAAAGAAAGGTCTGCCTCCTAAAACGAGAAGATGGCCTTGATTGAGGTGACGATTGATTATTTCCCATGCGTCTGCAGGCAGTGCCGAGCCGTAAGGCAGCACAAGAAGATCACCCGCTGCTAGTATGTTTTTCTTTTGAAGGTCGGATAAATTAACAAAATGGGGATTTGCCGATGAAAATGCCTTTTCGAGTGATTGCCGGCTGATTTTGTTGTTCTCAATAGCCGGGAAATCCCTCTCGAAGAAAATAACCGTTTTGCTGAAAGCAAAAGAAGTTCCTATCAGAAATAAGCCGATTAAAAGAGATATATGTTTTAAAAAATGCTTTTTCATTGTTTTACCTTGATTCACAATTATTTTGAAAGGAATTTATTTTCCGAGAAGATAGCGAGAAGAACCAACAATTGCCACTATGCTGCTCACATAGATTTGAATATGGGAAAAATAGATAGATGTTCGGTAAAAAATCCAATTGTAATACTCTTCTTAAATTTTACATCCTGTTTGCACTGCTTGTCAATTTTGGTTATCATTGTGTTAATTTATGACAATCCTTGGTATTGAAACATCGTGCGACGAGACTTCCGCTGCGGTTTTTAAGGACGGCAGGCTTCTTTCAAACTCTACTATTGTTCAGCTATTTCATTCCGAGCATGGAGGAGTTGTGCCGGAATTAGCATCGCGGGCGCACCTGAAACTCATTATGCCGATCGTTGACGATGCGCTTCGAAAAGCTTCGGTAGACAAAAAAGAATTGGATGCAATTGCCGCTGTACATGGACCGGGACTAATAGGTTCGATTCTTATCGGATTGAGTTTCGGCAAGGCAATGGCAATGGGGCTTGATATTCCATTTATCGGAATTAATCACATGGAAGCGCACATTTTTTCTAATTTGATTAACGATCCAAAACCGTCGTTTCCTTTTGTCAACCTGACTGTCTCCGGCGGGCACACACAGCTGGTTCTGGTTAAGGATTTTTTTAAATATGAAATGCTGGGTGAAACAATGGACGATGCTGCCGGTGAAGCATTCGATAAAGTGGCGAAAATGCTCGGTATCGGTTATCCCGGCGGATCCTTAGTCGATAAGCTGGCGAAAAAAGGGAATGCCAAAGCTGTCAAATTTCCGCGCCCATATCTCGAAGAAGGCTCGCACCAATTCAGTTTCAGCGGATTAAAAACATCGGTACTTGTACTATCTTCGTAAAATTGGATTCGATAAAACGTCAAGCGGAAACGAACAGCTTATTGCAGATGTATGTGCAAGTTTTCAAGCTGCCGTCGTAGATGTATTAATTGAAAAACTACTCGCAGCAGCGAAAAAGTATAATGTGAACGATATTGCGGTATCGGGAGGAGTTTCGGCCAATTCCGAGCTGCGCCGCAGGTTAGAAATAGAAGCAAAGATTGAACATTTAGCTCTTTTTTTTCCGGAACTTGATTTTTGTACTGATAATGGCGCCATGGTTGCCGTTGCAGGTTATGAACGATTACGGCATGGATTTAAATCATCTTTTGAACTAACAGCCGAACCAAACCTTCAATTGTAAAAATATGAAAAATCAGAAAAAAGAAATTACGCTCTGGCGGAATCGAATTGATAAAATCGATCGCAATATGGTCCTTCTGCTTAATAAACGTGCAGTTTGTGTGGATAAAATCGGAATTATTAAAAAGCAGGCCGGTATTAATGTATATTCCCCGAAGCGCGAGAAAGAAGTTCTGCAAAATGTTTCAGCGATAAATCGCGGGCCATTTTCACGCCGTGCTGTCCGTAAAATATTTTCGTGTATCATGCTTGAATCACGAAATTTTGAGCATGTGAAACTGCAGAAAAATTCTAAGAAAATATGAAATCGAACATAATTAGAAAAAGAATTTTTATCGTATTAGGTGTATTAACCGTAACGGTTATTATCTGTGCATATTATGTTTTTTTCATGCCGAATAATCACTATGATCCAAAGGGGAAACTCGTGACTATTTCGCGGGGGGCGTCGTATCGGGCGGTTATTGATTCGCTTGTAAAAGCCGGAGTAATTCGTAATAGATGGTCGTTTGAATTAGCAGGAAGAATTCTCGGTTTTACAAAATCGATGAAAATAGGAAAATATCTTTTTATTTCCGGCGAATCCAATCTCAGTATTTTGAAGGACATAAAATCCGGAAAATCGCAGTTCATAATTCCGGTTACGATTCCTGAAGGATGGCCGCTTGATAAAATTGTCCGTCGTTTAGGACATGATCTCGGAATAGATGAAAAACTTTTTCTGTCGCTTTGTCAAGACGAAAAATTTATTTATGACCAGGGCATAAATGCAAAATCGGTGGAAGGTTTTTTAATGCCTGATACATACTCGTTTTATTGGCAGACAGATGAGCAGGAAATACTCATAAGAATATTAAATGGATTCAAGCATTTTTACAATGACAGTTTAATAATGAGACAGAACGAATTAGGCAGAACACAGCTGGAGATTCTTGCGATGGCATCTATTGTAGAGGCAGAATCGAATGTCGATGAAGAAAGGCCGAGGGTCGCAGGTGTCTATTGGAATCGATTGAAGAAACATATGCGCCTGGAGGCTGATCCGACTGTGCAATATGCGCTTGGCGAGGAAAGAAGATTAAGGTACCTGGATTTGGATGTCGATTCCCCTTATAATACATATCGTAACTTCGGACTTCCTCCGGGACCGATTAATAATCCCGGGAGACTTTCGATCATTGCTGCTTTGTATCCCGAACAGCATGATTTTCTATTTTTCGTTGCAACAGGCAAAGGCGGACATTGGTTCGCAAAAAATTATAGCGATCATCAAAAAAATATTCGCATGTATCATCGTACAAAGCGCGAATTGAAACAACTATCAAGCAAGTAACCGGGAGATCAGAAAAAATTCTCTGTCGTATGAATCATCGTAAAGTTTATTCAATATCAGTCTTTTTATTATTTCCGTTATTGCGATAGCAGGATGTGCAAACCAGCAGCCGCCTCAGGGCGGCCCTGTTGATATGACAACTCCCGTTATTATTTCGACATATCCGGAAAATAACAAATTAAATTTTAATGATAATAAAATAAGAATAGAATTCGACCGATATATTGAAGAACGGACACTTGAAGAATCTGTTTTTATCTCGCCGTATGTCGGGACATCTGGAATTCGATTGGAGCGGTACAGAAGTTGAAATTATATTTTCAGAAAAGCTGCGTCGAAATACGACATACGTAGTAAATATCGGAACCGATGTCAAAGATAGTTATCGCGGACAAACGAACATGGCAAAGGCGTACACACTGGCTTTTTCGACCGGATCTGATATAGATCGCGGAGGAATTGAGGGGCGTGTTTATCCGAGAAAAAAGGGTGGAGATGTATCCAGTGTTATGATTTTTGCATTTCAATTGGATAATTTGAATCCGGATACGCTGAATCCTATGACGGCAAAACCTGATTTTATTACACAAACCGGAAAAAACGGAGATTTTTTTCTCTATCATATTCCTTTCGCAAACTATAGAATATTTGCGATCCGGGATGAATACCGGAATCTGGTGTACGATCGGGAAATTGATGAGTACGGTGTACCTTCGAGCATAATTTCCGTTTCATCGAGCGACACTCTCGCAGCAGGTATCGTGATGCAGCTTGCAAAAGAGGATACATCCGGTCCGCGTATCATCAAAGCTGTTGCTCAGGATGGGAATCATGTCATAGCGGAGTTTTCCGAAACGCTGCTTCCATCATCGATCGACATCGAATCGATCTCTATTGTCGATACAGTGGACCGAAAACCGCTCGGCCTTATTGCCGTTTATCCGACTCCTTCTTCACAAAAATCAATTACTGCAGTAACGCAAAAGCAGGATTCGGCAAAGACTTATTCCATTTATGTTCAAAGTGTAACGGATTCCGTCGGCAACCTGGTAAATCCGTTGGCAAATTCATTAATATTCCAGGGTTCACAAAAATCTATTTCCGCAAGATTTCGATTAACTGCGAGTTCAATTAAAGATAGTACGCAAAACATCGATTTTCGGCCTGTGTTGACCCTTACGTTCTCTGATGCACTTGCAAAAACAACTTCACTTGATTTTGTAACAATTCTCGATAACACAAAACAGAAGGTTCCGGCAGAAATAAAATGGCTGAGCGATGCAATGATTTCAATTAAACCGGAACAGGAACTGCTCAACAAAACCTGGTATACTCTTCGTGCGGAATTACAAAAAGTTACACGATTGGAGGGATAGTACAAGCAAAGATTCGACAAAGGTATGGCGATTTGAAACGCTTGATATAGAAGATATGAGCAGTGTTGAAGGAACAGTTGTTGATTTGAATACTCGAGATACTCGCAGGATCTCTATATGTGACTGCATCTCAAATTGGAAAGAAAAATCTCAAATACCGCATCAAAGCTGCAGATGTAACGGGAAAATTTATTTTTCCGGTCGTCACGGAAGGGCTTTACGTATTTCAGGCATTTCGGGATCGAAACAAAAACGGGGTATACGATTCAGGCAAACCGTTCCCGTTCGTTTTCTCAGAACGGATCAGTGCCTATCTGATACGCTAAAAGTTCGTGCTCGTTGGCCGCTCGAAGGTGTGAAGATTCAGATGAGATAATTCAATACATCTCCAATCCCGCTTTGAACTTCTCAGGGAATTTCTTTCATTCTTGTCTTGTTTATAAAAGAAAGAAACATTTGTTTTTCAAACAATTTATGTATAAAAATTTTCACAATTCACTGCTGAATAAAATGATTGAAAGTTATATCCCTATATTTCTGATGATCGGCTGCGCGGTTGCTTTTGGTGTTTTTATGGGCAAGGCAAACGAATTATTTGGTCCGCGGCATCCGACAGACGAAAAAACAAGCACTTACGAAAGCGGAATGGAACCCGTACGGACAGCACGTGAACGGTTTTCTGTGAAATATTATTTAGTCGCAGTGCTCTTTATTCTTTTTGATATTGAAATTGTATTTATGTATCCATGGGCGGTAGCATATAAACAACTCGGAGTGCAGGGATTGATTGTGATGTTCGTATTTGTTTTTATCCTCCTCGTAGGCTTTTATTATATTTGGAGGAAAGGAGCTCTGGAATGGGAATAGAGAGCTGGATGGGTGAAGGATATATTGCAACTAAGCTTGAAGACATTATCAATTGGTGCCGCAAGAATTCTCTATACCCAATGCCGATGGGAATTTCGTGCTGTGCAATTGAGATGATGGCTGCAGCAGGGCCGCGGTTTGATATAGCACGGTTCGGCTCGGAAGTAATGCGTTTTTCACCGCGTCAGTGCGATGTGATGATTGTTGCAGGAACTACAACGTTCAAAATGGCAAAAGTGGTGCGAAAAATTTACGATCAAATGCCCGATCCGAAATGGGTCATTGCCATGGGAGCGTGCACTTCGTCCGGCGGTATGTATAGAACATATTCGGTTGTGCAGGGAATCGATCTGTTTCTTCCGGTAGATGTTTATGTTGCAGGCTGTCCTCCAAGGCCGGATAATTTATTAAATGGACTAATGCTGCTTCAGCAGAAAGTACAGCGAGGTGAATGCAAAGGAACGGCTCCTGCGTTTGTGGGAGATTTTAAAAGATCAAATCATTGAAAACCGCAGGATAATTGATATTGCATATTATGAATTATTAAAAGCATAAAGCATTCCTTCCCATGTCCCCTCACCGGAATGTATTCTTTATGCAGCGGTCAGGCTTACTTGTGAATGAGTGGACAAAGGGGCTGTGAAAATCAGAATAGTAAAAACTATGGAAGCGATGAACGAAAAAGTTGCTCGGGAAACTTAAAAAAAAGTATAGCGATGCTGTTCTAGAGGCGAATGAATTTCGCGGCGAATTGACAATCGTTGTTCCCAAAAGAACGTATCGTTGAAGTGTGTCGATTCCTAAAAGAGGATGAAGAACTGGCATTCGACATGCTTGCCGATCTCTGCGGAATCGATATGTACACTCCGGAAAACCGATTCGGGATTATCTACAATCTGTATTCTTTAAAAACAAAACACCGCATCCGATTAAAAACATTTACCGGCAAGGATAATCCAAAAGTTCCTTCTGTGACAGGCGTCTGGGGAACAGCAAATTGGCACGAACGAGAAACTTACGATATGTTCGGTATTCTCTTTGACGGACATCCTGACTTGCGCAGAATTTACATGCCGGATGAGTTTGAATATTATCCGCTTCGAAAGGATTTCCCCTTAATGGGAATTCCGGGATCTTTGAATTTACCGAAGAAGTGAGATGGAACAAAAACCGGAAACCATATCCAGAAGATCAAAGATTCTCGAAGCTCTTAGAGAACGAACATACAACTGTTTCGTTTAATGATCCGCTTGAGAGCGAGATGATCTTGAACATGGGCCCGCAGCATCCGGCAACGCACGGCGTTCTGAGGCTGCTCATCAGACTCGACGGCGAAACAGTTCTTGCATCTGTTCCGGACCTCGGATTTTTACACCGCGGATACGAAAAGCTGGCAGAGAATTGCAGTTTCCATGAATTTATCACGCATACCGACCGTCTTGATTATCTCTCGCCGCTTTCTAATAATACGGCATATGTTCTTGCCGTCGAAAAGCTGCTCGGTATTGAAGCGCCGCCCGCGCACAATACATACGCACGCTTATTTCAGAGCTAGCCCGTATCTCTTCTCATCTTATGTTCCTCGGTTCTCTTGGAATGGATGTGGGCGCGCTTACTGTCTGGATGTGGTCATTCCGTGAACGCGAAAAACTGTATGATATCTTCGAAAAAATTACAGGTGCCCGCTTTACGACAAGTTACACACGCATAGGCGGACTTGCACAGGATGTTACACAGGATACACTTGACGTTATTCGTACTGTTCATTAAGGAACTTCCGGAAAAAATACTCGATTGCGAAAAACTTCTTAATAAAAACCGAATTTTTATAGGACGTGTTGATGGTGTCGGTTCAATTTCCAAAGAACAGGCGATTGATCTTGGCTTGACGGGCCCTAATCTGCGTGCTTGCGGGGTTGAGCTTGATCTTCGCAGGGCGAATCCTTACCTGATCTATAACGATCTTGACTTCAACATTCCCGTCTATGAAGGAGGGGATTGTCTGGCGCGATATTATGTCCGGATGGCTGAGATAAAAGAAAGTATCAAAATTGTACGGCAGGTGCTGGAAAAGATGCCTGCAGGAAGCGTAAATGCGGCAAAACCAAAGAATGTGCTTCCTGATAAGCATCGGATATATACAAAAATGGAAGAGCTTATTTACGATTTTATGTTAATTAATTTCGGTGTAGACCCTCCGAAAGGCGAAGTATATCACGCAGTCGAAGCGCCGAAAGGTGAACTCGGTTTCTATATTTACAGTAATGGTGAAGGTCAGCCCTGGCGGATGAAAATACGCTCACCGTCCTTTGTAAACCTGCAATCGATCTCAGTGATGATGAAAGGGGCAATGATTTCCGATATAGTGGCAGATAGTCGGCAGTCTGGATCCGGTTATGGGAGAAGCGGATAAGTAAATTTCGAAAATCGAATTGTTAATTGCGGATTTATGCTGAAATGCATTAAACGATAAAAAATGTTAAGCGAAGAAAATAAGAAAAGAGTTGAGGAACTCAGGAAACGTTATCCAACATCACAAGCATTGGTGCTGCCGGTTCTCTGGATCGTACAGGAGCAGGAGGGATACATTTCCGAAG
Source organism: uncultured Bacteroidota bacterium (assembly GCA_963770945.1). Taxonomy (GTDB): domain Bacteria; phylum Bacteroidota; class Ignavibacteria; order UBA10030; family UBA10030; genus Fen-1298. Next base: position 41,726 of record CAVYRP010000007.1, read on the forward strand.
ATTCCATGAAATATGTAGCTGCTTTGCTGCAATATTCCATTCGGTCATATTCTCGGTGTTGTATCGTTCTATACTATGCTGCAGAAGGAAACAGACCGGCAAAAATCATATTGAAGTGTGCACAAATATTTCATGTATGCTGCGAGGTTCGGAGAAAATTCTACAACACATAGAACAACGTCTGGGTATTAAGGCGGGCGAAACATCTGCAGATAAGAAGTGGACACTCTCGGAAGCAGAGTGTATGGGTTCATGCGGAACCGCTCCGATGCTGGCTATCGGCGATGAGTATTACGAAGATCTCACGATTGAAAAAATCGATAAGCTTATAGATAAATTAAAATGAATTTTCCTCCAACCGATACTGAACATCTGAATACATGGAAACGTATCATTATTCCGGATGATCGCGATCTCTGCAGGATCGATCATTATCTATCTCATGGCGGCTATAAAGCCTTAAAGAAGGCGCTGGAAATGAAACCGGAAGAAATAATCGACGAAGTGAAGAAATCAAATCTGCGCGGCAGAGGCGGTGCTTGCTTCCCTACCGGGTTGAAGTGGTCGTTTATGCCGAAGAAATCCGATAAGCCAAAGTATTTATGCATCAATGGCGACGAATCTGAACCAGGTACATTCAAAGACCGTCAGATATTCGAATACAATCCGCATCTGCTTATCGAAGGGATAGTCATTGCCTGTTATGCCATGGGTATATCAGCGGCATATATTTATGTTCGCGGTGAATATGGCAGATGGATTAAGATGCTGCAGACAGCGATTGACGATGCGTACGCTAATGGATTTATTGGTGAAAAAATTCTTGGAAAGGATTTTTCTACTCAAGTGTACATACATCGAGGAGCCGGTGCATATATCTGCGGTGAAGAATCATCGCTTATGAATTCTATCGAAGGAGCGCGCGGTTATCCGCGGTAAAACCTCCGTTTCCGGCGCAGGTAGGTTTATGGGGATGTCCGACAACAATTAATAATGTTGAGACAATTTCAAATATTCCCATCATAATAAATAACGGATGGAAGTGGTATTCAAAAATTGGCGCAGACAAACATCCGGGACCGATTCTCGTAGGAGTCAGCGGAAATGTAAATCATCCGGGTGTTTTCGAAATGCCGACAGGAGAACCGCTTCTTGAAATAATTTATAAATGGGCAGGCGGTGTGCCCGGCGAAAAAGGTATTAAAGCGGTAATTCCCGGCGGTTCATCGACGATGATTTTACGCGGGGATCAACTCGAAGGCATTCGGATGGATGCAGACTCGCTGAAGGCTGCAGGGTCTTCCGTAGGAACAGCAGGAATTATTGTAATGGATGAAGACACCGATCTTATTCAAGTCATTACGCGCATAGCAAAATTTTACTACCACGAATCATGCGGGCAATGCACACCGTGCCGCGAAGGCACGTACTGGATGTTCAGGATTTTAAAACGTTTTCAGAATTATGAAGCGAAGAGCGAAGATATTGATTTGCTGCTGGAAGTAGCGAATAATATCGAAGGAAACACTATTTGTGCATTGGGCGATGCTGCCGCTTGGCCTGTACAATCGGTGATCCGCAATTTCAGAGATGAATTCGAAAAGCGCGTCATGCGTCATAATCCCTGGAAAATTAATCTCCGATCCATCCATTCCCCTCTTAAATGCGTAATTCATTAAGTTCCAATAACTGCGGCAGGAACCATTGTTTCCTGTTTCTCGTCTAAATAATCGAGTTGGTAAATGTAATAAACAGGCAAAAAGAATCTCAGTAACACTGAACAGGCAATATGAAATCACAAGCAACAGGAGCAGGCATGGCTCTACCGCTGCCGGGTGCAGAATGGCCGTCGAAAAATAAACAGTATCAGATTGGAGTTCGTGCAAGAAGTTTTGTACCTTCATTCACAAAAACCAAACTGACGCGAGCTCAATGATAAACGATCAGATCCTCCAAAAACCGAGTGTTGAAGTTCTTAGCAAAATGGACGATGAAGCACTGATCACAATATTTCAGGGCGGTGATCATGATGTGTATCGTTTTCTTGTTGAACGCCATCAGGAACGAATTAGAAATTTGCTCTTTTCAATCTTTCATGATCGTGATTTGTCGATGATCTATGCACAGGAAGTTTTCATCAAAGCTTATCAAGCATTGCCTCATTTCAGATTTGAAGCGTCGTTTTATACATGGCTGTATCGGATTGCAGTGAATAAAAGTCGGGATGAACTCAGGAAAAAGAAAACTACGCCGTTTTTTTTCTTTTCAGACGCTTGATGAAGGAATTGAAAAGGAGTTGAACATGCGTCTTTCTGTTCAACCGGAAAACAGAGATACACAGGAATTAGTTGCTCTGGGATTACAATCCTTGCCGGAGAAATTCAGGACTGCCGTGATGTCTGAAAGATATTGACGGACTTTCTTATGAAGAGATTGCCGAAGTAATGCAATGTGAACTTGGTACCGTAAAATCGAGAATCTCCCGAGCGCGGTCGATGCTGCGAAAGGCATTGAAACCGTTATTGGAGGAGGTATAGAAGTGAAAAAAACAAATAAAAAACAGATGGATCAATTACTTTCGCAGTATATCGACGGAAGACTCCCGGACGACGAAGTGAAGAAGACTGAATCCCTTCTTTCACAAGACGAATCTGCCCGGGAAAGATTGAAAGAGTTAAAACGCTTAAAAGACCTGCTGTCTCTAAAACCGAAATTGACACCGGATATCGGATTCTGGACACGTTTTGAAACTGCCCTTGAAAAGCAAAAGCAGGAAGAATATAGTCTTTTACCTTTTCAGCGTAAATTTATTCCTATAATGTCTATTGCAGCTGCGGCTGTGGTTGTCGTTATAGGGACAATTGTAATTCAGAACCGAATGCAGTTTATACAATATTATTTCTGAAAAATCGCAGGCAGTTAAAGAAGTGTATGACAAGAACAAACTGCAAGGACAATTGCTGCCTCTATTTTCAAAGGTAGACAAAGATCGGGCATTGCAGTTTTCACTTTTTGGCACGCTCTCCTTGATGATAAATCGAAAACAGAACTGCGTGTGGATGAACAATCAAAGAAAGGATATCGTATAGAAGTTGGAAAAGATTCGAAGAATAATACGAAACCTGTGACCTTTAATCATTTTTTGGCAGAAGTAAAACCGACCAGCGTGCAGATACATTTAATTGATTCCTTATTGGAACTGACCAGCAGGCGTATTGAATCGTCTGTATTAATCGGCGAAAACGATGTTATGGCGATAGCACCTGACCTGCCAAACATAAATAAAATGATGGTAACAAATATTGCCGCATGCCTGGAACCGAAACAACAGATCCAGTTTGAACGTTTGCTGGAAGCCAACGATGCGCCATATACTGTTTCGATACAAAATAATCAGATTAGAAAAGAAGATCGTATATTTCAAAGGATTCCAAAGTCACCCAGGGATAATCGTTTTGTTATCATTACGCCGGATACAATGATGTATTCACAGCTGCACATTGATTTCGACAGCCTGCGAAGACAGATGGAAGGGAACCTTATTTACCTTGAACAACGAAGGGATGCGATGTTGAAAAGGATGCTGGCGAGGGAATTTCAGCGCGCACCGAGGAACGTCCCGTATCCGCAGCCCATTCACTCATTTGGAAATGAAGATTTTATTAATGTTGAGATAAATGTTCCGGTAGAAGAAGCAGAGCAACGGCAAATGCATGTTATAATTCAACCGCGTATTCGGAAGCGGATTGGCCGGACTCCTGAACTGAATCATTCCATTGAATTGCGCACAGGAAAGGATACTACCTCGAAGGATTTATCCCCTTGATCGCAGGTATGAAACGATAAATATTCGTTATAAAATGCCCGACATAATCTGCCGGGCTTTTTTTGTAAATATTTCTAAGTAACTCAATGAATTATTAATCGTAATGTTCATTTTTATACTTTCATATTATGTAAATTTGAATTTCATCTTGCTTCTGCTGATACCTTTTGGTATATTTTTTCCGCGTACTTATTCATTAATTACTACTTTGAAGGATATTTTCCATGAAAAAAGGATATTACGGTTTTATTTGCGCACTGCTTTTAGCAGGATTCATTATTCAAGGATGTGGATCGTCTGAATTTACATCTGGTAAAATAAAAGAAAAAAACGGGGAATATAAGGAAGCTGTAAGCTATTATGAAAAAGAGGTTCAGACTAATCCGTCAAATCAAGATGCCTGGTTCCGATTAGGTCTTGTTAAAGGTGAGAAGCTGGGAGATTATGAAGGTATGGTTGCAGCATTTCGAGAGGCTGAAAAAATTTCTCCTGCTCATAAAGACGAAATCTATGCAATCCGATACACGCTTTGGGCCAACCATCTTAGAGCAGGGCGATGCGTTTGCAAAACGAGCTAGTGCCGATTCTATGATCAATTACGATAAAGCAATCGATGAATTTAAAAAATCGGTTGCGATTTGGCCTGATACATCCTTAACATATTATTTTCTTGCTCAGGCTTATCAAGGGAAAGGTGATGCTGAGAATACATTCCTGAGTCAGAAGAAAGTATGGGAATTGGATCATGATATAGACGCGTATAAACGTGCCGGAAGATATCTTGATCGAACAGGGTTTAAAGAAGAAAGCACAATTTAGAATCGGTAAATATTGATGGACTTCGCATTCAGAAGAATCTTAAAGATATCGATAAAGGGAGCTATGAAAGCGATGTGAAGCGAATGCTGGGAGAACCTGATAGTAAAACTAAGGATAAGAAGAATTCAAGAAAAACAGATTGGAAGTATAATCAATATGCACTGACCCTGACTATGGAAGGTGATAAGGTTGTAAGTAAGAAATTTAGCAAGAAGATCGATTTAAAAATTGATTCGACAAAGTATCAGGAAGCTGTCAAATATTTTAATGATGCAGTGGATGTTTTCGAAGAGATCAAGAAAATAAATCCGAAGGATAATGAAAATTTAAATTTACTCCTGCAGGCGTACTTTGAAGCCGATCGTATTCAAGGAAGCAACCAAGGCATTCAAACTTGCAGTGGACAACGATCCAGGAAATAAAATGAATCATTATATTCTTGGACTTCTTTATAGAACGGTCAATAACAACGATGCAGCGATTGGAGAGTTCAACGAGGCAATAACGATCGATCCTGATTTCAGCGATGCATTTTATGATATAGGTGCGACATATTATAATTGGGGAGTCAAGATTAAAAAAGGAAGCACAGGAAAAAGGGGATGAAAGTATGAGCCTATAAGAAAAAATTTGAAGACGCCCTGCCCTGGATGATAAAGGTAACTGAAATAAAAATAAAAAATGCACAAGAGGCGGCTTCAAAAACAGGCAAGGATTGGCATGCACAGTTAACGATCGGACGATGCACGGATATGGGAATCAATTGGCACCATTTATGCACTTCTAGGAAAAGCCGAACAGGCAACAAAATCCCTTGATGAGTGCGATAAAATACGCAAAGCAGCAAAAGTAAATAATTCAAACATTTATTATTAAGAAATGGACATAAATATGAGCGATCAACCGGGGCAGCAGCAAATAAATATTGAACTGGGAGAGAAAGAAGCCGAAGGCATATATTCAAATCTCGCGATTATTACACACTCGCCGGCGGAGTTTGTCGTGGATTTTACACGCGTCCTTCCGGGAGTTCCGAAAGCAAAAGTTCATGCCCGCATTGTGATGACTCCGCAGCATACAAAAATGCTGCTAAATGCTCTCCATGACAACATCGATAAATTCGAGAAGAAATTCGGCGAGATTAAGATTGCAGGAGATGTTTCAGCAGGATCAATGTTCGGTTTCCAACCGCCTACGAAAGAAGAAAAGTACCACTAAACATTATTTTGAGTTGTTCTTTAAAAGCTGGCGCACGGGTTTTGTGAGCCAGCTTTCGTTTTTTTTGTGAGCACACTCACATTTTCTACGCTTGCAGTTCGATTAGAGGCTCAATTCCTTGACAATCCTTCACATGGTCGGTATATTCTTATAGGTTTCTTAATTAAGAAACAATATGAGAGAATAGTAAGGCCAAATATGAAACGAAAACTCAATCGAATATGCACAAATATTGCTGCTTTCATATTGCTCCTGATTATATCTATTGTGTCGTTCGATTGCATTGAATCTCCGCTCGAACCTGTTGCACCGACATATGATACGCAATTAAATGTCCCTGTTTTAGATACAACGAATTATTTTGAAGAATTTCCTCAAAAAGACCTCCTATTCCAGTTCAATGTCATAGATAATACCTATTCCTATAGAATACCTTCAGTTGCCGAACAAAAGGTAGCTGTAGGAGAATTTAGTGCAAAAGGATTATCAAATTCGTTTAAGAAGAATTCTGTAATAGATGGGGCTATAAGTTATGAATTCACTAATCGGATTCCTGTCGCAATGTCATTCCAGCTGCGGTTTCTCAAATGGAATTCGGCGGAGGCGCATAGCGATACACTTATTCGGAATCTTCACCGGATTCTCTTATCAAAGCACCGAAGTGGATGCAAATGGACTCGCAATCAATCCGAAGATTTCGAACATTGCAGTCATTCTTACAGGTCCGCAGGTTGAGATGATGGCCCAAGCGGATTCATGCATTATTAAACTTTATTGTTAACGCAGGAAATCGAACTGAATTCAGTGAAATTTAGAAAAGAAGATTACGTCCGAATCCGTTCTTCCTTCATGCACCCATTGTATAGTAAACAAACCGTAAAGGGAGAACAGGAAATGAAATTGAATAATATAGTATTCTCTAGCATCGTTCTTCTTTCAGTCGTCTCTTCAAACGGTTTTCGCAGGTGATCGTTCAAATATTCGCGGTGTGGGTATGGGAAGAACGGTGAATGCGGTTTCTCGAGGTGTCGATGCTCTTGGTATCAATCCGGCTAATATTGCCATTCCGGACAGAGGATATATAAATTTTAATCTTGCCCCAATTGGTCTCCGTGTGAGTACGGAATTATTAACCTACGGGTTATATAACGAATATTTCACCGGCGTCGATTCAGTCGGTAAACGCTGGGCGAAGCGAATTGAACCCGCTGATATTGATAAAATTCTCACTCAAATGCCTGATCTGCCGAAAACCCGTATTGATATTGAATCAATGATTTTTGGGGCGTCCTTTCAGAACTCATCAATTGGCGGGATCGGATTGGGTATAATAGAACATGGCGGAACTGTAGCTACGCTGTCAAAAGATTTGTTCAGAATGGCTGCCTTTGGATTGGAACCAGCCGGATCGGTGTATCACTTTCGATGGCACTGAAATATCAGCATGGTGGTATCGTGAATATAATTTATCGTATGGACGAAAGCTTCCCGTCGAATGGAGGTTTATTAAAGACCTTTATGCGGGAATTGGGATAAAATTTATCCAGGGATACGGGATATCCCAGTCAATCCGTCAGACCTCTTCTTTTGGGAATTATCCGGATCCCGTTAATCCGACTGCAATATACTTTAAGGGGTAATATCGATTTTCTTACTACTCATGCAGGTGTAGATTTTATGAACGAAAACTCAGATGCATCGTTCATTCTATTTCCAGCTCCTGTCGGTAAAGGAACAGGATTTGATATTGGACTATCCGGAGAATTGATAAATGGAGTGTTTGTCGCCGTAAGTGTTACAGATATCGGCAAGATCTCTTGGAATAAAAATGTTATTGAAAGTTATAACAACAGATCGGTTACTATCACAGGTGATTTAAGCAATATTGAAGATACGTTAGAAAATGTAACTAAAGGAATGACTCGTCCAGGGTGCAGCATTCGATACTAATCTGCCGACAGCATTAAGGATCGGATTCGAAACAGATGCGTCGGAGATCCCGGTATTAAAATTATTACCCGGCAAATTAGTTCTCGCTTTTGATTACCTTCAAGGATTCAATGAGTCTCTTGGCAATACAACCAAACCGCGGTTTTCACTCGGTACTGAGTATTATGTATTTCCTGTTTTGCCGTTAAGAACGGGTGTAGCATTCGGCGGAGGAGATAAAATACGGTGGGCGTTCGGATTTGGGCTCGATTTTTACAATTTCAGCCTCGATTTTGCTTCTGATAACTTCGGTATGCTTTTTATACCGAAGACCTTCCAGACGGTTTCATTTTCATTTGGAATGAAGGTCCGGGTGTAAGAGGATAAGCTCCATGCTCTTATAAGATGTACCTGCTGAGGTCGCGATTCTTAACGATCGAATTCAGTTTGTTCTGAACAATCTCCCGGTGTAATAACAACATTGGAATCGACTATCTCGTCGGGAGCGTTAAAGAGAATCTCTTCAAGGAGTGTCGTAATGATTGTGTGAAGACGGCGAGCGCCGATGTTTTCAACCTGGTCGTTCACTTCGAATGCAATTTTAGCAATTTCTTTTACCGCTTCATCGTTAAATGTAATTTCGATTCCTTCCGTCTTTAACAGTGCAGCATATTGTTTGATGAGAGCATTCTGCGGCAGGGTAAGAATCTTTTCGAAAGTCGTCTTCCGTCAGACTTTTTAATTCAACTCGAATTGGAAATCGTCCCTGCATCTCCGGGATCAAATCCGACGGTTTTGCAGTATGAAATGCCCCTGACGCAATAAAGAGGACATGATCGGTTTTTACCATTCCATGTTTCGTGAGTACGCTGGATCCTTCCACAATAGGGAGTAAGTCACGCTGCACACCCTCACGCGAGACATCGGGACCTGAACTGTGTCCGCGAGCGCTGGCAATTTTATCGATTTCATCGATGAAGACTATTCCGGAATTCTCAACTCGTTCCAATGCCTCTTTTACGACTTTCTCCATATCGATCAATTTCTGAGATTCTTCCTGAATAAGAAGTCGGCGGGCTTCAGTTATCGTTACTTTACGCCGTTTCTCTTTCTTTGGAAGAATATTACCGAAAACTTCCTGCAGGTTGACACCAATTTCTTCCATACTAAACGGTCCCATTACCTGCATTGACGGCATTTGAGCAAAGGACAATTCGAGTTCGACAATCCGCTCATCGAGTGCACCGGAACGAAGCTTTTCACGGAATTTCTGCCGCGTATTCTCATTTTCTTCCAGAGTAGTCAATTGGTGATACAGGCAGGTTCAGAAGGTTTTGGACGCTTGTTTGCAGGGAACAAGAATATCGAGAAGCCTTTCTTCTGCCAATTCGCGTGCTTTATTTTCCACTTCTGCCGCTTTTTCTGCCTTGACCATATTGACGGCAATTTCTGTCAGATCGCGTACAATCGACTCGACATCGCGGCCGACATAGCCAACTTCAGTAAACTTTGACGCTTCAACTTTTAAAAAAGGTGCATTGGCGAGTTTTGCCAATCGCCGTGCTATTTCTGTCTTTCCGACACCTGTAGGCCCGATCAGAATAATATTATTAGGCATGATGTCTTCGCGAAGCGTTCCCGTTACTTGAAGCCTGCGCCAACGATTACGAAGGGCAATAGCAACTGCTTTTTTTGCAGCATGTTGACCGATAATATATCGGTCCAACTCATGAACGATTTGACGCGGTGTGAGTTCTTTTGACGCTGGAGAGAATTTGTTTTTTTGCCACGATGGTTACAATTCTTCGATTGTGAAATTTTTATTTGTATATATACAGATATCCGATGCAGCATTGAGAGATTCCTGCACAATTTCTTTTGCACTCATATTCGTGTGTTTGATTAGAATACGCGCCGCTGCCAGAGCATAGCTTCCGCCTGAACCCACAGCAACAATGCCGTCGTCCGGTTCAATGACATCACCGGTACCCGAGATGATAAGCGCGTGATCTTTATCGAGCACGGCAAGCAATGCTTCAAGTTGACGAAGATATTTATCCGTACGCCAAAGTTTGGCAAGTTCGACCGCAGCACGCGTAAGCTGTCCCTGGTATTGTTCAAGTTTTTCTTCAAACCGTTCTAAAAGGCTGAATGCATCTGCTGCTGAACCGGCAAATCCTACAAGAACGGAATTATTGTAAAGCCTTCGAATCTTATTAGTTTTTTGCTTCATTACCGTAGTGCCAAGCGTCACTTGTCCGTCGCCGCCGATGGCAACATGACCGTTATGCCGCAATCCGATAATTGTTGTTGCGTGTATTTGTATTATCCTGCATGTAACTCTTCTCCTCGGTGAATCAAACCTTTCTTCGCATTCTGGCGATAGGAAGGCCAATTTGTTCGCGATATTTTGCAACAGTACGCCGGGCAATACGAATTCCGTCCTGCTTCAGCATCTCTGCTATCTTATCGTCATTCAACGGATTCTGCGGATTTTCTGCGGCAATAATGTCCTTGACGCGCTGTTTAACGACCTGATTGGAAATATCTTCTCCATTATCGGATTCAAGTCCGGAAGTAAAGAAAAATCGAAGGGAATGAACGCCGAATTCCGTTTGTACATATTTACTGTTGACAACACGGCTGATTGTAGAAATATCCACACCGACGACTTCCGATATATCCTTGTAGATCATGGGCTTGAGCGATTCGCCTTCGTCAAACCAATCCCTCTGTTTCTCGACGATTATTTTCATAACCTTCATTAAAGTTTCGCGGCGCTGGTGAATGGAAGCAATAAACCATTTTGCAGCTTCAAATTTTTTCTTAACAAAATCTTTTGTTTCTGCAGAGACTTTTTTTCCTTTAGGTGCCATTAATTGTTTGTAAGCGCTGTTAATGCGTAATGACGGAATATTGCGATCGTTGAGAGTGATAATAAAATCGCCATTGTCCTTCTCTACGATAAAATCAGGTGTGATGTAATTTTCCTGTGCTGTAAATTCGCCTTCTCCCGGTTTCGGATTTAAATGCTGGATGATCTCTATTACTTTTTTCAAGGTTTCGCGGCTGATCGCAAGGTTCTGTTCCAGATTATCAAATCGTTTAAGTTTGAAATCTTCAAAATATGTTGTTAAAATTTTAATGCCGAGTTCCTTAAGGGAATGTGCATGTTTTCCCGCATGAAGCTGGGCAATCAAACATTCCTGAAGATTTCTTGCCGCGATACCGGGCGGTTCGAGAAGAAGAATTTTTTGAAGAACCTGTTCAGCCTTATCAACGGTAATGGCAAGGCCGTAGCTTAGGTTTAGATCTTGAACAATTAGAGTCAACTCGCGATGTAAATAACCGTCTTCGTCTACATTGCCCAGAATTTCTTCAGCCAGAAGTATGTCATTCGTCGTCCGCGACAGACATCTTCAGCTGGCTGAGCAGCCGTTCGGAGAGCGGAATTGTAGAAGACATAGGCGATTCGTATGAATCATCTTCATCATTCGATTTGTACGCCTCAGGACTCTTATATCCTGTAACATCATCGTTGATGTAATCTTCAATAGTATAGGTGTCTTCAGCTTGCCTTTCTTCACTTTTATCTGCCTGCTCTTCAATGCGATCGTCCTGCTCCGGCAGCGACTCCTGTTCTTCGTTCAGCTCGAGCATGGGATTAAGCTCAAGCTCCAGCTTTATCCTTTGTTCAAGCGAGAGTGTAGGCAGCTGGAGCAGCTTGAGATACTGTACTTGTTGGGGGGTAAGTCTTAGTCCAAGCCGAAGTTGTTGTGAAAGATTGATCATCTTTTTGTTCTTAATTAATTCCTATCTTGCTTCAGTCTCTGTTCGTTCCGATCTACATTTTAATAAAAAATCTTCATACCAAGAAGAACCATACGCACGAACAAGAGGTTCCTTTAGAAAATTAATTAAATACGTATTAGACTGCTGACCGCAGTCCAATGCAGGATCACATTCGGATATTTGTTCATACCGCAGCCTATATGTCATATCACTGTCTATACGAATAGGAAAGAGGTGGCAGGAAAGAGGTTTCCTCCATTTTATTTTGCCCTCTAAAAATGCTTTCTCGAAAGCACATTTTGCAATTCCTTCCTCATAAAGCACAAAAACACATGCCCGATTATTGAAACACATAGTTGTATACGCTCTTGGCACGCCTTCATAGAGTCCGGATTGCAGTATTGTATCGAGATGTTCCTGCGGAAGATAGGATTTTACGACAGGGAAGGATTTTTCTATCAATTCGAGTTCTTCGTCAAGCAGCGGGGCGCCCTGGCCTCCTGGTATTGTACAACAGGCACCCTTACATGCAGATGTATTGCATGCAAATTGGATATCCGGAATATTATCTTCTACTAAGATTTTTTGAATTTCAATCATCTTATTATCTGATTTGAACAAATGTAGTATAACGAAAATTCCACTTATAGGAAAGCAATGAATGTTAAGAACGAATGAACATTTTCCCGGGCAATTGACACACCATGCCTTTAAATTCAAGTGAAAGAAGGGTAACAAGAACATCGGAGGTTGAAGAATCTGCTTTATCTGCAAGAGTATCGATATGAATAGGATCGGAACTTATCAAGTTATAAATAGCGCGTTCAGCCGAAGTTAATTCAAAGACCGGCTTTTGATTTGATTCGTCAAGAGGAAGACGAAGTTGAATCCGAAGTTCCGAAAAAATATCGTCAACACAGGTAATAAGTTTAGCACGGCCGTCACGGATAAGTTTATTTGATCCGGCGCTCCGTTTTTCGGTGATGTTGCCGGGTACTGCAAATACTTCGCGGTCCTGATCGAGTGCGGCTGTAGCGGTTATAAGAGCACCGCCGTCTTCCGCCGATTCTATTACGACTGTACCAAGCGTCAGACCGCTTATAATACGATTACGTCTCGGAAAGTTCGACGCGTCGGGTTTAGTTCCCATCGGGAACTCCGAAACGACGGCACCTTCCTCTGAGATATGGTCAAGAAGTCTTTTATTTTCAGGCGGATATGGAACATCTAAACCCGATCCTATGACGGCAATAGTCCGCGTTCCGGATTTTAATGCCGATGAATGGACTATTGTATCAATACCGCGTGCTAATCCGCTCACAATTGTAATGGAATGCCTGGCGAGATCGCGAGTAATATTCTCTGCAACTGAATGGCCGTATGCAGTCGGATGCCGTGTGCCTACGAGCGCTATTGCACGTGAGTCGGGTTCCTTAAAATTTCCGAGTATAAAGAGAAAAGCAGGCGGATCATAAATTTTGCGAAGCAGATCGGGGTAATCTTTGTCCCAAATGCATATGATTCTGCCGCCGATTTTATTCAATCGCTTCAGCTGGTCATCCGCGAATTTATCACCGCTCGTATGATGAAGAATATTTAAAGCAAGTTTCTTCTCGATTCCCGCGACGTTTATCAAATCGCGTGCTTGTGCCTTAAAAACGTTTTCGGGAGTTTTAAAATATGCGACAAGAGCACGAATTTTTTGCGAACCGATTCGCGGCACGGAAGATAACCTGAGCAGCGCATTAATATTCATATTATTAATATTTATTTTTGAATTGGTTAAATCATCAACCTGCAAAAGGTCGATGCGGCGAAATAAATCAAACTCAAATCTGAAAAATCCGGATAACAATGTTTGCCGGATATTATTCTAAATTAAAAAATGAAACAGCAAGAAACTCCGGTTACATAATCAACATGTAAAAAACGCAATTGTCATTTCGTTTACCGCGATAGTATATCGGCTGTAAATTTCTTCACAAGATCATCGGCCTCAGCTTTTGAATGTGCTTCTGCAATAATACGGATAATAGGCTCGGTGTTGGATTTTCTCAAATGTACCCATGATTCCGGAAAATCGATCTTTAAACCATCATCGGTGTTGACAGCAGCATTCGCAGAATACTGCGCAGCGAGCTGTTTAAGGATTGCATCGGAATTCAGAGTGCCGAGATCGACTTTCCCTTTAGTAATGAAATAACGGGGAAGAACGGCTTTCAATTCTGAGAGTGTTCCGCCGAATTCAGCAAGATGCTGAAGGACTATAACAATTCCGACTAATGCGTCACGGCCGAGGTGGACATCGGGAAGAATGACACCTCCGCTTCCCTCGCCGCCGATTACTGCACCGACTTCTTTCATCTTTTTGGCCACGTTAATTTCGCCGACGGGCGTACGAAGAGTCAGGGCGCCAAATTGCTTGGCGATATCTTCAACAGCGCGGGTTGTGGAAAGATTGACGACAACCTTTGATAATTGCCGATTGTCGACTTTGGATTCTCGGCCGGTTATTTTTTCAAGAATAAATTTTGTGCATGAAGCAATGGTATATTCTTCGCCGAAAGGTTCGCCTTTTTCATTGATGAGGACGAGACGATCGACGTCCGGGTCGACGGCAATGCCGATATCCGCATGCTGCTCACGGACCTTTGCAGAGAGCGAAGTAAGATTTTCAGGGATCGGTTCAGGCGTATGTCCGAAAACTCCGGTCATTTCGCAATTTATCGGAATTATATCACAGCCGAGTTTTTCCAGTAAACGGGGAACAATGATTCCACCGGCTGAATTGACGCAATCTAAAACAACTTTAAATTTGCGGGTCCTGATTTTTTTAATATCGATGTATGAAAGAGACAGAACTTCGCGGATGTGTTCGTCAAGAAATGTTTCTAGAAGAGTATACTTGCCTTGCTTATCCCATGCCGCATATTTTACCGGCTGCTCGGCAAGCTGCCAGAATTTACGGTTCTCATCTGCGTTCAAAAAAAGGCCAGTAGAAGCAAAGAATTTGAGTCCATTCCATATCATCGGATTATGGCTAGCGGTAATCGAAATACCGCCGGCCGCTTTTAGTTTCTCGACAGCAAGAGCAACGGTAGGTGTCGGACAAATACCTAAATCCGTCACATCACAGCCCATTTGCATTAAGGTGGAAGCGGCTATATCTAATACATTTTTACCGGTGATTCGTCCGTCTCTGCCGAGTATAATATGTCCGCGGTTGCAATAGAGTGCATATGCGGACGCATATTTAACAATGGTTTCAGGTGTGAGAGTCTCGCCAACGACACCTCGAATTCCTGAAATACTGACCATTAATTTCATACTGAGAATCCTCGATTTTTTTTTAATCTACACAGAAAGGCATGGAGATGCAAGAATAAGTTCGATGCCATTCATTTAAATTAAAATTAACTATTCCGCTCGATAACAAAACGGGCGAATTGAAGGAGAGATTGTTTTGCCGCAGAATCAGGAAAAGTGGAGAGGCAGGCGCAGGCATTTGCCGCGAACTCTTCAGCTTTACCGATTGAATATTCGATACCGCCGTTATTTCGTACAAAGTCTATAATCCATGCGAGGTCTTTATTTTTTGCGCCGCTTTTTACCAGTCGTAATGCCTGCTGCGCTTCTTTCTTATCGCTCTGATGAAGCGCATAAATCAGCGGAAGCGTAAGTTTCTTTTCTTTTATATCGCTGCCCGTCGGTTTGCCGAGTATGGTTTTCCGGCCGAGATAATCGAGCAGATCGTCCCGGATCTGGAAAGCCAATCCGACATTCTCACCGTATGCTTTCATCAAATCTCTTGTTTCAGGAACTTCCGTTGTACTTGCTGCACCAATATCGGTGCATGTTGAAAAAAGTGAGGCTGTTTTATCGCTGATAATTTTAATATAAGTCCCTTCATCAAGATTCAATTTCCGGCTTTTTTGAATCTGCAGTAATTCCCCCTCAGTCATCCTTTTTACTGAGAAGGACGTTGAATTTAAAAAATAGTAATCCTGGTGCTGCAACGATAACAGCAAACCGCGGGAAAGGAGATAATCACCCATCAGAACAGCGACTTTGTTTTTCCAGACGGCATTGATGGAAGCAAAGCCGCGTCGTGTATCTGAATCGTCGACGACATCGTCATGAACAAGAGTAGCAGTGTGCAGAAGCTCGATTAGCGTGGCGGCACGGTAGGTGCTGTCATTGATCTCTCCGCATATTTTTGCGCTCAGCATTACCAGCAGCGGCCGGACGCGTTTGCCTTTCTGACGGAGGATGTACCGGGTTATCAGATGCACCAGAGCTACCTGCGATCGCATGGCCTCTCGAAAAACTTCGTCGAATTTCTTAAGCTCCTGTATAACCGGCTCGCGAATATTATCAAGTGATTTCTCCGATGGATTGAATATACTCATACTGTATCCTCAGGAGGTGCGGCGGTCTTTTTTTGAGAATATTTTGAGATGAAGATGCTGACTTCATATAAAAGTATCATAGGCATAGCGAGAAGCGACTGCGTTACTATATCAGGAGTCGGTGTAACTACAGCAGAAATAATGAAAATTACGACTATTGCGTGGCGGCGGTACTTACGCATGAACTCCGGGGTCAGTATCCCCATCTTCGATAAAAAATAAGAAATCATGGGAAGTTCGAAGACGAGTCCGGCGCCAAGCAGCAATGCAAGCATAAAACTTACGTATTGATCGAGGGCGATATTAAGATCTATATTCTGTGTACCAAATGAAGCAAAAAAATTAAGCGCCGCAGGCAGCAAAATAAAATATCCGAATGAAACGCCGGCAAAAAAGCAGAATGATGTAAAAAATACAATACGTGAAATGTACCGTCGTTCATTTGCGAGTAACCCGGGAGCAACGAATGTCCAGAGACAATATATAGTATACGGCATACTGAGTATAATCCCGCAGATAAGAACGGATTCCATATACAGCATTACTATTCCGTACGGAGAAAGTACCTGCGCTTTTAAACCAACAGAAACGAGGGGATGCAGCAGCATTTTTTGAACAATGAAATCAGCAAAGAAGACGCAGAGAATTGTAGCTGCAAGAATTCCGAGAAGTGTCTTAATGATTTTTGAACGAAGTTCGTCGAGGTGTTCAAGAAAAGACATTTCCTTTTGGCCTGGAGATTTTTCGGCCGATTGGAATATCTTGCCAAGAATAACTCGGGTAATGCCCATCAAGTAACTCTATGTAAGTTCAGGATACAGAGGAAATTTTACACAAAGTGCTTTTACATCTTCGCTTATTTGTTTCAGTACTTTTTCGTCGGTTCGATTAATCAGTGCTCGATCTATAAATCCTGCTATTACCTCCATTTCGGATTCTTTCATCCCGCGTGTTGTTATCGCAGGTGTGCCGACACGAATACCGCTGGTAATTAGAGGCGATTTGTCGTCGAATGGTACAGCATTTTTATTGACCGTAATACCCGCGAGATCGAGCGTCTCCTGGGTTTCTTTACCTGTCAGATTTTTATTGCGCAGGTCGACAAGCATAAGATGATTGTCTGTGCCGCCGGAAATAATATTATAGCCGCGTTTTATTAAAGAGTCAGCGAGAGCATGAGCATTCTTGATGATCTGTCCTGCATAAGTTCGATATTCAGGAAGAAGATTTTCACCGAAGGCAACGGCCTTTGCAGCAATGACATGCATAAGAGGTCCGCCCTGAACACCGGGAATAACCGTCGAATCGATAATTTCAGACATCATTTTTTTTCTGCCTGATTTTGGCGCTACCTGTCCGAAAGGATTTTCGTAATCCTTGCCCATAAGAATGAGTCCGCCGCGGGGGCCACGAAGCGTTTTATGAGTTGTAGATGTCACTACGTGACAATATGGAAGGGGATCGTTATGAAGTTTTGCCGCAACTAAACCGGCTGGATGCGCAATGTCTGCGAATAGAAATGCACCGACTTTATCTGCAATTTCACGGAAAGCTTTATAATCGATATTTCGTGAGTAGGCACTGGCGCCGACTGTAATCATCTTCGGCTTTTCCCGTTTTGCAGTTTCTTCTACGTCATTATAATCGATGCGGCCTGTTTCTTTTGAAACACCATACGCTGTGAATCGATAAAGTTTTCCGGAAAAGTTTACCGGTGAACCATGTGTCAAATGGCCTCCGTGTGAAAGATTCATTCCCAGAACCGTATCACCTGGCTGAATGAAGGAGAAATACACGGCCATATTTGCCTGCGAACCGCAGTGCGGCTGAACATTGGCATATTCGGCTCCGAATAATTTTTTTGCACGATCACGGGCAAGATTTTCGGCAATATCGACATACTCGCAGCCGCCATAATATCGCTTACCTGGATATCCCTCTGCATATTTGTTTGTCAAAGCACTGCCCATAGCTTCGAGCACTGCAAAACTCACAAAATTCTCAGAAGCGATAAGTTCCAGCTTGGAATTCTGCCTATGAACTTCGCTTTGAATGGCTGCAAAGATTTCAGGATCGGCGGTCTTAAGGTTTTTCATATAAGTCTTCTTAAATTATTTATTTTGCCAAATGCTTCAAAGATTTGTCAAAGAGTGAATTTTCTTTATCCGGCCAATATGCCGTTCGCCTCCGCTGAATGGAGTCGAAATAAATGTTCTTATAATTTCTGCTGCCGTTTCCCAGGTTGTTATACGCGCACCCAGGCAGAGGATATTGGCATCGTTATGTTCACGTGAAAGTTTTGCAGAAGCAGGGGATTCGCAGACGGCGGCACGTATTCCTTTATGTTTGTTTGCAACTATGGACATGCCGATTCCGGTTCCACAGATCAATATACCTTGCACAAATTTACCGGATGCAACTTCCTTGGAAACAGAATGTGCTATATCCGGATAATCGATAGAGTCCGGAGAATTTGTACCGAAGTCTTTGAAAGGTTTTCCAATTTCATCAAGAAGCTTTTTCAATTGCTCCTTGTATTCAAATCCTGCATGATCACTGCCGACTGCTATCATAAGTTTTACTCTTCGTCAAATTTAAGAAACCAAAGTTCACTTGCGGAAACAGCAACAGAAAGACGGACGATTAAGTCCTTTTGTAATTTATAATCGGTTGTGCCCCGAAGCCCGACCTGGACACCAATATTGAGCCAGGACTCAAATCCCATAGGAAGTCCGACACCTCCTGTCAGGCAATACTCGTTAATTCCAACGCCGTTAATCTGGTAATAAGTGGAGTTATACATAAAACCTGCACGGTAAAATATTTGTTTTAAATAAGTATCGGCTCCTTTTTCAGGTATCAACTCAAAACCGATGCTCGTACGATAAGAGTTACGAAGTGCAACGGGGTCCAATGCAAAAGGCTTAAGATCGCCCCAGTTTTCAAATACAAAATCGCCGAGGAATCTGTACCTGCCTTGATGCAGATATGACATGCCTAATCCGACGGATAATGGAATGTCTGCAGATCCATTTTGATATGTAATACTGTCTGTGTAAGTTCTCTCGGCTTTAGCATCAAGAGATCCGCCGGTTCTAATTGTCAAACCGAAAGACAGATTATGAGATGCCGGGAGGTTGAGGATCTGGTCTAATCCTTCATAGATAGCTCCCAATGTGAAGGAAAAACCTGAATAATAAATATTACGATCAAAAATAGTGCTTTTATATTCGCTGTTCTCAAAGCTGGATGTTTGATATTGACGAGTACTACCATACATATAATTTACGCGGGCGCCGAAGTGCAGTGTATTGAACGGCGATACGGAAAGTCCAAATCCGAGGTAGGAGAGACCGCCGCTGCCGTAGAAAGTCTGATGCTGAATGGATCCTGATAACGGGCTAAAACCTGAAGAATTAATTGCATAACTTACTTTACTGTAAGGTGTAGCGTCCAGCAGCATAACGATGCCGTTTTCATATGAAATTGGAATTGCAAAAGCGAGGCCTTGAAATCCGCCCATCGAATATGATGAAGAACCGCTTTCGTCTTTAGAGGAAAAATTGTTGTATTCAATTCCGGCAGAGAATCTTGTAATACCTATACGGCATATACCGGCTGGATTAAGCAGATTGATGCTTCCATTATCAATAAGCGCGATCCCCGTTCCTCCCATGGCATAGATACGGCCGTCGCCGTAGCGGAGGATGTCTCCGAATCCATATCGTGAATAGGATGATCCGCCTGAATAAGCATTAATAAAAACTATAGCAGTGAAAAGCGCGGATATAAATATTATTCGGAAATATTTCATAATCAAAAAAAAGTCAACGTTTAACGGAATATGTGATAATAATTCGTGGTTTAAGATTTTTTTGGGCGGCATCGCTGTAAAGCGTGAATAAATCAAAGGATAATCCTTCCGCATAACCGGCCAACCCGATCTTTCGAGGCGAAGAATTTTTCATCCAGAGGTTAGCGAGTGATGCCGATTCAAATGTGTAGACGGTATTACCGAGGCTGTCTGTTGAATTCTGGCTGATTGAACCAAAAGATCCATTGGTTAAATTGTCTGTCCCTACTGAGAATGCATATAATGAATCATTTATAAATTGAGAAGATGATTTACTCTTGTTTAATGTAAACTGCACTATTGCCCGGTGAACGGAAACAGGCCATGTTGTAAGGAGGCTGTCGAAAGAAATTAAACCGCGATAAGCGACCCCGCTTTGGATATAAACTAGATTAGGATCTGTGATCAGGCTTGCCTCATCGACTGTAGAGACATATTTTGAAGCGCTTATTTTATGAACGTACGTATTCGGACCGTTCTCATTCTCGTAATTGACATAAAGTGTAGGCTGATAGGAAGTATCGGAAGCGTGACGAAGAATAAAATCCTCTAATAGCATTTGAGAACGACGGGTCAGGTTTTATTACTAATCCGTTATTCAAATTCAGTGTGTCTGTATTTGTCGAGAACCATTCACGCAGCATTGTTGTGTCAGGAATATCAATTGTTACCCAATCGGTGTCACCTGCCTGAACCGTAGTCGCGTACCGGGTGTTGACGTCGTAATAGTAATTATAGAGAGGTTGAGCAACTGTATTTAGATTTAACGAATCGTACGTAAGCGAGTCGTTACCCCAATTTGCACGTGCGCGATACACATTAATTGGAAGTGCAGACATCGGCTGTCCGAAGTGGTAAACCGATTTTAATCGAATTGCCGCGCTGGTGATAGTCTTACCGATCATTGTGTCGGGCCAACCGTAAAATTTTAAACACGTCCAGGCTTGATATGATCGATATTTTCCGATCATAAATCTGTTTGCTGTTGATGTGTACATTAAACTTTTAAGAGATGAATGGCCTGTTGCATAAAATGTATCGACACGGATGGTGCCGAAATCTCCGCCTGGCTGTGTCGGTGATCCGACAGAATCCGGATCATCATTGCATCCCCAAAAAACAGACAGTATGGTTACTATACAAATGAGAGAAAAAAAACGGGGTAACATCAAAATTTATTATCCTTTAATTCTTTTTTAGTTAAGTAAGCTGAGAACGTAAAAAAAATCTGTTGCTACCGCACACCGGTTTTTTATTATCGCCTTAAAAAAAGTATATACAACAGCTGAAAGTCAATGGAAAGTTATTTTTCCGAATCGAAGAGGAACTTCTGCTGTTTTAATTGGAAATAACTTCAGTCTCATCCTGTATTATGCGTTATGTTTTAAGAGCTCTTTATATAAATTGATGTACTTTCGTGCAGAATTTTCCCACGAGAAATCCCGTACCATGCCGTTTCGCATTAGCCGCTTCCACTCTTCAGGCTGCTGGAAAACCTTTAATGCACGCTGTATTACTTTCATCAATTCCTTTGAATCGTATTTTTCGAACTTGAAACCCGTTCCTTTTCCATTTCCCGAATAATCTTCTACCGTATCATCTAATCCGCCGATAGCCCTGACAACAGGGACTGTGCCGTAACGCATACTGTACATCTGATTAAGACCGCAGGGCTCGTACTTAGACGGCATGAGGAACATATCTGTTCCGGCTTCAATTAAATGTGCAACCTCATTGTCGTATCCGATGACCACGGCTATTCGTTTGGGGTGCTTCTTTTGAATTGCTTCGATTTTCTTTTCGTATTCTCTTTCACCCGATACCAGCATTACGAATTGCAGGTCAAGCTTGATAACGTCCTCGATAATGTCGAAGACAAGATCGAATCCTTTCTGATCTGCCAGCCGGCTGATCATACCGATCACCGGACGATTCTCGGAAAATTCCAATCCGAATTTTGTGAGTAAAGCCCGTTTATTATCCACTTTCGCTTCAATTGATTTTACATCGTACTTCCGGAAAGAAAACTCATCTGTAGCCGGATTCCAGATTTGGTAATCGATGCCGTTAAGAATGCCATGCAAATCTTTCCGCCTGGACGCCAGAAGTCCGTTTAGACCGGCGCCTATTTCGGCAGATGTACAAATTTCATCGGCATATTTTTCGCTTACCGTAGTGATGGAATCCGAGAAATATAGTCCAGTTTTAAGGAAGTTAAAATTTCCGTACGCCTCAACGCCATTCGGACGAAACAATTCTTCAGGTAAATTTGATTTTGTGAAGGATTCCTTTGAAAATGAACCCTGATATCCCATGTTGTGGATTGTAAAAACCGTTTTCATCGACTTAAAAAAAGGATCGGCTGAAAACATCGTTTTAAGATATGCAGATATAAGTCCTGACTGCCAATCATTACAGTGGACTATATCCGGCTGCCATCCGAGACGCTTAAGTGTTTCTATGACACCGCGGCAGAAGAAAATAAAACGTTCATCATTATCTTTATAGTCTTTTTTTGTAGTCGGGCTTTGGTATATACCGTCTCGCCCAAAGTAATTTGCATTATCAAGAAAATAGACCTGGACTTTTTCTTTTAAATTATCGATAAATGACGATTTTACATCACCGAGTTCGGTTGAATTACCTACCGGGATGGGAATCCCATGAAGACGAATGATATCGTGTAATTTAAACTTCCGCTCGCCGATAAATCGATATCGCGGCATCATAATACGGATTTCATGGCCCAGATCTTTAACAGCTTTCGGAAGGGCGCTGGAAACATCGGCAAGTCCGCCGGTTTTAGCGAATGGTTCTACTTCGCTTGAAACGAAAAGGATGTTGAGTGGTCTTGACATATCACCTGATCGAGAATAAATTCATTAACATATCAATTTACCCAAATATTGCCAGAACTGCAAAACAATTCTTGAATTATCGATACGATAACAATACTATTTTTTTTATCTGTCTTCAATTACATAAGATATTTCTATCGCGCTTGACAATATTCAATCCGTTTATTATCTTATTTCTAAGTTTATAGCTTACTAAGAATGGAGAGTATATCGAAGGCTTGATAAAGGTTCGTTCCTAAAACGCAGCAGGAAAAATTAGGGATTGTATTTGCCGTAGGAACCTTTTTCAAGTTCGGCTGAAACTCTCTTAACATAAATGTTTAGCCGAACGAGATGAAGATTATTCTCGATCGGCTTTTTTTTTATGAAAAATACTATTGCAATTTTCTTTACTCTATTAGCCGCGGCAGCAATTGGTATTGCCCAGCCGATGACTGATATACGTGTTCTGAACGAAGATCAACGTTCTGTAGTTCTCGAGTTCACGCCAAAAATTAAAGCTGAAAAGGTATTGGGAGTCCGGGGAACTGTCTTTACAAGGTATAGGTTCTTTGGAAGTCATGTCATATATGATTCAACAGGCGGAACCGATTTTATCCGGCCAGTAATTTTGCTCCTTCCTTCTGCACAATACTCGCTTCAAGTCCTTGCAAGCGAGTTTCAGACCAGAGATACGGTCAAATTGGCGCCTAAACCGACCATGAAAGCTTTGAAGGATTTTGGATTTATTGAAAGCTACGAAGAAACGAATTATGCAGGAACTGCAGCGGCACAAAAACAAAATGTTCTTGCCGAGCTTATTAATGTCGGTAAAACCAGTACGGGATATGTCGGAACTCTTCAGTTGCACCCTGTTAAGGCAGTTGACAGGGAAAAAGTCAGATTATATACGCGTATCGTTGTCAGACTGGATTTTAAGAATTCTTTTCCTGCAGGATTGAATTCTTCATGTCTATTAAGAGGAGAAATACCGCAAAAAGCTTTATTAGCAAAGATGGCGAAAGCAAGCACAAAAAAGTCTATCGGCAGTTATCCTCAGTTAACGCAAGGTGAATGGTATCGTTTGGAAGTTACGGAAACGGGTATGTATAAATTGAATTATGCGTTCCTTAAAAATGTGAGCAATTCAATTACTAATATCAACTCTATTCGGCTGTATGGAAATGGCGGGCGTGCAATCCCGGATGATAATACAAGTCCGCGGCCGAATGCTTTGCTGGAAATTTCACGTTTGGTTGTAGATCAAAATAATAACGGGATACTTGATCCGGACGACTATATAATCTTTTATGGCCGCGGGTCTACAGGCTGGCTCTATTCCGGACACAACACATATAGTCATTATATAAATCCGTATTCGGATAAGAATTATTACTTTCTCACGTTTAATCAGGGGGCCGGAAAGCAAATGGATACACTTTCCGCTTCAGCCGTTTCTGCGGCGGCAACAAAACCGACGAGTTTTCAGGAAAAATTATTCGTTGAAGAAGAGACTTACAATCTTCAAAGTTCAGGGCGGTCGTGGGTCGGCGAAATGTTTACAGGAACGGATGCCGGTACATATAAAAGATCGCTGCCGGGGTTGGTTGCAACGTCCGAAATTACTTACAAATTTAAATTTTTACGCAGGTCCGACTATTATGATAATATCGAAATTTTTGAGAACAATGAGTCCCTGTTATCAAGAAACATGGGGCCCGGCGGTGTAATTTCAGACGGCCCGTTCGCTTCGCCAGTCTTTTTTAACGCATGGCGAGAAGGAGGTGTGCCCAATGATCTGAGTGAAGTAAAAATCCAGGTGACCGGCAGCCAGGAATCTAAAACATGGCTGGATTGGATGGAGATATTTTATGAACGACGGTTTGAAGCTGTAAACGATGTTCTTCTCTTTACTTCATTCGATGCAGCAGGATTGTTCCAGTATGATCTCGGCAATTTTTCGGCTGAGATGTCACGCATTTGACGTCACCGATCATGGCAATGTGAAAGAATTAAAATTCTCTTCCGCTGATCCCACTAAGTGCCAAATTCAGCTTCAGCAAATAGACGGATCTATCGTTGAAATTGCAGCAATCGGCAAAAACGGATATAAAATTCCCGGCGCAGTAACAAAAATTGAAAGCACGGTAAATCTGCATGATGCTCAATCGCAGTATGATTTCATTATCATTTCTCCGGCGGAATTTTTATCGTCGGCGTATCAATTAAAATCGCATCGTGAATCCCGTGACAGCCTTCGGACTTTAGTTGTCGATATAAATCAAATCTATAACGAATTTTCAGGCGGCGTTCCGGACATTCTCGCAATACGGGAATTTTTAAGATATACTCAGGAAAATGATAATTGGGTGAGTCCGCCGCAATATGTTCTTTTATTCGGATGGGGACATTTCGACTATAAGAATAAAAGCACAAGCCAGCGTAATTTCATCCCTCCCTATGAACCGGAAGAATCTCTTGATATACTAAATACAAGTTTTCCGACTGACGATAAATTCGTTACTTTAGGCCCCGGCGACTCTATCTACTCCTTAGCAATCGGGCGCATACCTGCCCGCAGTGCTGAAGAAGCATCAGTAGTGGTTAATAAAATTATTTCATACGAATCAAATGCTCATGCCGATTCGAGCGCATGGCGGAATGTTTTAACGTTTATCGCCGATGACGGAAAAACTTCGACGGCTGAAGATAATGGAACGGATTTTCACGGATCCGACTGAAAATCTTGCGGAAAGTAAACATCGCAAAAAGTTTTGAAAAGAAGAAAATTTACATAATCGAATATCCTACGGTAAACAGCGCTTCAGGACGCAGGAAACCCGGTGCAAACAAGGCGATCACCGATGCAATAAATCAAGGTACGCTTTTATGTCAATTTTATCGGCCACGGGAATGAATTATTATGGGCACATGAACAAATTTTTGTACAGGATAATGACTTGCCGAAACTTGTAAATCGGGATCGTTTGACTTTCATTCTTGGTGCAACATGTACTTTCAGCAAGTTTGATAATCCAAATATACTAAGCACAGGCGAACAGCTTTTAACGATGGAAAAAGGCGGTGCAATCGGGACTTTTTCAGCGGTGCGGTCGGTTTATAATCCCGAGAATGTTGAACTCAACAATGATTTCTTTTCATACTTATTAACTAAGGATACTTACGGAAGAGGTGCCAGGCTGGGAGATGCGTCGAAATATGCAAAATACTTAAATAGCTCTCCTTCAAATGCAAAAAAATTCCATTTATTCGGTGATCCGACACTTCGGCTTCTGATGCCGAAGAACATTTCATCGATCGACAGCGTTAATGGAAAATCGACGTTGAACGTCGTTACTATGAAATCTTTAGCGCACGTACCCATTCAGGGTACGATGAAGCTGGATAGCGCAACAACTATGACATCGTTTAATGGAAAAGGGATACTGCAGGTTTTCGATTCGCAAAGAGATGTCAGCATCATGGAAGGAGGTTTCGATTTCCGATTTAAAGAAAGCGGCAGTTTGCTATACCGCGGCGGTGTGACTATTCAGGGCGGAAATTTTAAAGCGACAATTCCAATTCCAAAGGATGTAACTTTCGGGAACCAATCGCGAATTTCGATGTATGCTTGGAATGACGCGACAGACGGATCGGGATATACGGAAAATGTGACGATAAACGGAGTCGATTCATCTGCGGCAATAAACACGGATACCGAAGGGCCGCAAATTTCGATTTATCTCAATGATCTTGATTTTCGTTCCGGAGATGTAATAAAAAAAGATCCGACACTTATAGTAAAATTCCATGATGAAAGCGGTATCAATACATCGACAGCCGGTGTAGGCCATCAATTATCGGCCACTATAAGCAACCCTGAGCAGACTATTAACCTGTCCAATTATTATCAAAGCGATTTTGATACGTACAAATCAGGTGAAGTGCGATATCTTTTAAGCGATCTCGTCGAAGGCAAATATACTCTGCGCGTTAAAGCCTGGGATATCCAGAATAATTCATCGGAGTCGGAAATTTATTTTACAATAGCGCTTGCCGATGATCTTTCTTTATTAAATGTTGTGAATTATCCGAATCCGTTTTCGAATTCCACGACCTTTACATTCCAGCGTATTGGAATCGATCCGATTAATGTAGAAGTAAAAATATTTACAATCGCGGGCAGACTCATAGGAAGGTTGAACGTGCAATATATAACGGATCGTTCTGTAAGAATTCCATGGGATGGGAGAGATAATGATGGAGATGTTCTGGCAAACGGCGTTTACTTATATAAACTGATTGCACGAAGTCAGGATGGACAGCATACCAGCGAAACCATCGGAAAGTTTGCGATAGTACGTTGATAAAGACAAGAGGCCCGGAATATTAAAAACAATATTCCACAAAGCATCTGTATACCGAAAAAAGAAAAGTATTTAAAACTAACAGTCTGGAGGTTACATTTATGATAAAGAAAATTATAGTAATCCTGTTTGTATTCGTATTATTTTTTCAGAATACAGCACAAGGACAGGCACAAACTACGGCTGTCCCATTTTTGCTTATAATACCGGATTCACGTGCGGGCGGAATGGGCGAGACAGGCGTGGCGATAGCTGATAATGTATGGGCAGTATTTTGGAACCCTGCAGGACTTGCCTTTCAAAATAACTCTCAGCTTGCAATGAGCCATACAAACTGGCTCCCGGGACTAGGATTATCCGATATATGGATTGCACATGTAGGATATAAGCAGCCTCTTGAATTATTGGATGGAGTCATCGGCGGTCAGCTCACATATCTCAACCTCGGTACATTTAATAGGACAACTACTACACCTGATATCGTAGGAACGTTTACAGGATATGAACTCGCTGTTGCGGCGACTTATAGCACGAAACTCAGCGACCAACTCGGTATTGGCACCAGTCTTAGGGTTATTTATTCGCATCTTGCAGATCAAGGAGCCGGACAGGAAAAGGGAAGCGGGAGCGCCACAGGATTCTGTTTTGACATCGGCTTGTTATACCACCCGTTATTTCTTGATCAAAGTTTTAGTTTTGGCGTTAAAATGGCTAATATCGGTCCTAATATTTCGTACGTGGACAGAGCACAAGCCGATCCTCTGCCTATGAATCTCAGTCTTGGGGCAGCATATAAAGCTATTACAAGCGAATATAATAATCTGACAGTAACTGCAGAAGTAACACGGCTCCTGGTAGCAAGATGGGATGCAAGATCCGATGAATTTTATAAAGCGCTTTATACGACATGGACACAGGGAAATATCAGCGAGCAAATAAGGCGGTTTAATTCCAAAGTAGGAATGGAATATTGGTATGGTTCGCCAAAATTGATTGCAATTCGTGCCGGGTATTTCTATGAAGATCCTCGAGAAGGTAATCGCAAGTTTATGACTTTCGGTGCAGGAATCAGATACGATGTTTATGGCTTTGATTTCGGATATATCAGCACGATTCAGGGAGAAGAACCGCTTGATGGGACGCTGCGTCTCACGCTGTCGATAGGATGGGGCGGTGACGGACAGTAAGTCACTTAGGATCTCGATCCTATTGATAACTATATAATAAAATGATGTTACGCACGGCAGATTAATTTATAGCCACGACAGTTTACGTCGTGGACAAATAAAATGAAGCAACATGGCTTTAGCCGCATTATGAACAGTTTTGGACTAAAGATCCGGATTTTTTAGATATATTAAAACCACGACCTGTCCCGCAGGATGGCGTTGCAAAGTCGTGGCAATATTTTATTGCATTCTGCGTAAACATGAGTAAATAAAATGATGTCTGAAAAAAATCGAATTTTCATTTCTTGAAAGTTCAATCGACAATCTGATTTAATGTAAATGGAAAATACAGGAGTCTCTGTGACACGTATATGGTCGGTGGTTGTGTTTTTTCTTTTTAGTTCTTTAGCTGCCGGGCAAACACAAATTAGAATATCTCATCTCCTGCGCGAATCTAAGACTCTCTCTTCGTTCTCAAACAACCCAATCGAGCCCGGTTGATACTATCCGTATACTCGCCATTATGGTCGAATTCCAGGCGGATAACAATGATAGGACAACAGGCGACGGCACCTTCCTGATCCAGGGTTCTCAGGCGCAGATTGATCCGCCTCCTCACGATTCATTGTATTTCAGAAATAAAATCCGGTTTGTCGAAAATTATTTTCGCAAAGTATCTGATGGAAAACTTACGATAATCGGCGATGTACTCGGCAGGCGAATAGTACTTTCAAAACCGATGTTGGATTACGCGCCGCCGACAACCAGAAACGATAATAAAAAACTTGCCGACCTTGCTGCTGAAAGCTGGACGAAAGCGAATACCGATTATCCCGGGCTCTCGTTTTCCAGTTATGATCTTTTTGTCCTTTTTCATGCAGGCGTTGGGCGCGATATCGATATGGTAAGCATATTGGCAAATAATCCGACCCCGTTTGATATTCCGTCTCTCTATTTGGATTCAACCGCGTTCGCTGCAGCACTTAGCGAGCCTTCATTTAACGGCCTCGTGAACGGTTATCGTTAAGAACACAATTATTCTCCCGGAAACGGAATCCCGCGTACTTTTAGGCGATACTCTTCAATTGAGCATCAATGGTTTATTTGCCGCTTCTGTCGGAAGTTATTTAAGATTGCCGGATCTCTTCGATACGAAAACCGGACGCTCCGGGATAGGCCAGTTCGGATTGATGGATGGAGCCGGGATTTTTGCGTATCGCGGATTATTCCCGCCTGAACCGTCTGCCTGGGAAAAAATTCAGTTAGGATGGGTTACACCTCAGCTGGTGCAGAACTCATCCGCACTCTCGTTACCGGCTGTCGGATTGAAAGGTACAGGCCGGCAAGATGTTGTTTATAAAATTCCGATAAGTAATTCGGAATATTTCCTGCTTGAAAATCGCAGCCGCGATCCGGAAGAAAACGGACAGAAATTAACAGTTGTCAAAAATGGCATCGACACGTACCAATATATACCGGATGATTCGACGGCATCTGTTTACTATGACACAACGGGAATCAGCGGAAGCAGTTGTCGATGCAGAGGACTTCGATTGGGCATTGGTCAGCTGGCTGGATACTTTAAGAATAAAGTATCACGGAGGCGGGATACTAATCTGGCATATCGATGATAATATTATTCAAGCAGGACTGAACACAAACACTATTAATGCCGACATAGCACACCGCGGAGTGGAGTTGAAAGAAGCCGACGGGTCAAAAGATATCGGACAAGAATATGATCAATATACATATGGTTACGGTACGGAAAATGGAAGTCCGTTCGATTGCTGGTTCTCTGAAAATTATGCATACATGTATAAAAATATTTTCGACCGTAATTCTTTCCCGAACAGCAACAGCCATTCAGGAGCGGCAAGCTTAATAACGTTAAAAAATTTCAGCGGAAGATCGCCGCATATGTCCGTAAACGTAGAGATCGGAAGCAATGTACTTCAGAGAGATTCTGCATTTCACCGGTCGTTTGCAAACATAAAAACTTTCCCGACTTCGACAAAAGAACGTCTGTATATTCCCGCAGACGATGGAATTTATGCGTTTAAAAATGACGGATCAGGTTTGGTAAGTTCAAATCTTGTTTTAACAACTGCGGCGCCTGATTACAGCGTGGCAGCGTACAAATTATCGGATAATACGGAAGTAGCTGCAAGCCTCAGAGACAGTATCCTTGATATAATTAAAATCCCTTTAACAAGCGGCCCGATATCAATCAATAGTGTGATAACAGGAACTCGGTTCTCAGCACCGCCAAGTATTGCTTACCTGGATTCGTTGTGCATCCTTGCCGGGACTGAATCAGGATCATTCTATAAGTTTAGTACGGACGGAAGGCTGATCTCAAAGCGTTCTGCCGCCGCCGGTGCTGTATCATCCATCGCACTTTTACCTGTATCATCGAATTCCTATGAATATTTTTTCACGGCAGGAAACCGTATTTACAGCGAACAGGATTCAGCTGACCTGCCTGCATCATCCAATACATGGATTCTGGCAGCAGCTGTATCGCCTGGAAAAGGAAATTTCATTGCTGCATTGGAAAAAAATGGCAGCAAAGTGATTTCTTTCAGCCAATCGTTAACAAAAAATTTTGAAATCAGCATTAAGAGTCCTGCCATTCAGGAAGCGGCAATCGCAGATATAGACGGAGACGGAGAAAAAGATATTATCGTTCAATCTGCTTCCAATCTTTTTATTTTTAATAGGATTGGTTTGCTGCTGGGCGGATTTCCGATATCAGCTAAGAGCGGATTGGAGTTCACGGGAACGCCGCTTATCGTGGATTTTAACGGAGACAGCAAACCGGAAATAATTTTATTAACTAATGACGGCGAAATGTGGGTATACGATGTAAATGGAAAATTATTATCCGGGTTCCCTGTACAGGCGGCTTCTCAGGGAAAAGCATTCCCGGTCGTATATTCAAGCCCTTCTCCATCCAATAAATTAGGAATAGCGGTACTTTCTGAACAAGGCACATTAGAAGCCTTCCTTTCAAATACTTCCGTTACTGATAAAACTTTTTATTGGCGGCAGTATCTGGGTGATGAAAGACATTTGAACGCAGATACAAGTGTAACAATTTTGCAGCCGCTCAGTAACGAGTTTTTTCCAAAGTCGCGCGTGTATAACTGGCCTAATCCTGTTTACGGCCGTTCTACTCAAATTCGGTACTACACATCGGAAGACGCGGCTATAACTGTGACAATTCTCGATCTCTCGGGCGTGAAAATTACGGAATTAAAAGGGAGGGGAGTCGCAGGAATGGATAACGAGATCACCTGGGATGTCTCAAAAATACAAAGCGGTATTTATCTTGCACGTGTAGAAGCGCAGGGAGCTGCTAAAAATAACGTTACAATATTAAAAATTGCTGTTGTAAAATGACCCGGAGTGCCGGCAGCAGGAAAAACTCTTCAGTAGTCGAGAGGGAGCTTGAAGTATAAAAAATTTTTAAGCCTGGTTTTAACTCTCGCGGTATTCTCCGTCTGTCATGCTCAGGAAGAATTTTATCACCCTGAACTGGAATGGCAGACCATTGAGACGCCGCATTTTCTCGTCCATTTCCATAATGGCGCGGAAAGAACTGCGCATGAAGTGGCAAAAATCGCGGAAAATATTTATGGCCCGGTGACCGGGATGTATAACTATGAACCTGACCAGCGCGTGAGCTTAATTATCAGGGACCATGACGACTATTCTAACGGGGCTTCCTACTTCTATGAAAACAGGATTGAACTCTGGGCAACGTCGCTGGATTTTGAACTCAGGGGTACCCATCCATGGCTGTGGAATGTAGTAACGCATGAATTTACCCATCTGATTCAGATCCAAACGTCGATTAAATTCGGAAGAAAAATTCCCGGTATATATTTACAATGGCTTGGCTACGAGTCGGAGCGACGCCCGGATGTATTGTATGGATATCCCAATGTTATTGTCTCTTACCCGATTTCCGGTTTTATCGTACCAAGCTGGTTCGCGGAAGGAACCGCTCAGTACAATAATCCGATACTCGGTTATGATTATTGGGATTCGCATAGAGACATGATTCTCCGGATGTATATGATCGATGGGAATCCGCTCGGTTGGGAAGAGATGGGCATTTTTGGAAAGACAAGCCTCGGAAATGAATCCTCTTATAACGCGGGTTTTTCGGTGGTCGCATACATCGGTCAAAAGTACGGAACGGAAAAGCTTCAGGAAATATCCAGGCGCCTTTCCGCACCGTTTAGATTGACTATCGACGGCGCCATCGAAGAAACACTCGGCAAATCAGGCAAACAACTTTATGAAGAATGGAAAGCCGAAAAGACCGCCTATTACCTGCATATAAAAGATTCGTTAAGTTCAAATTTGAAAGAAGGAACAATTATTGAAAAAGATGGTTTTGGAAATTTCTATCCCGTATTTTCTCCGGATGGCTCCAAAATTGCATATGTCTCGAACAAAGGGAAGGATTATCTTTCGCTCAGCAGTGTGTATCTTTATGATTTAAAATCCGGATCATCAAAAGCGATCGTTCCTTTAGTTCGCTCCTCGCTTTCTTTTTCACCGGACGGACGATATCTCTATTATGCACGCATCGATTATTCAAACCCGCATTGGTCCGGGTATAGCGACTTGTTCCGGTACGATCTGACAGCGGATAAAGAAGAACGGTTGACACACAGCCTGCGGGCATTAAATCCGAAACTATCCTTAGATGGAAAGAAAATTGTTTTTGCTTACGGAAAAGACGGAACTCTAAATATCGGCACATGCGATAATGACGGGAAAAATGTTGCACAGGTGACAAATTTCCGGAACGGCGAGCAGGTGTATACGCCTGTTTGGTCGCATGATGGAAGTAAAATTGCTTTCGGATATTCCATTGGACATAATCAATCGGTAGCGCTTATCGATTCTAACGGAGAAAATTATCGGATTTTATCCCATCCGGGAGATTGTCGAAATCCTTTCTTTGCATCTGATTCAACTCTTTATTATTCATGGGACAGAAACGGAATATTTAATATATATTCGCTCAATCTAAACACGAATATTGAACAGCAGGAAACAAGTGTCCTGGGAAGCGCTTTTCTTCCTGCACTCGATAAAAAAGGCAGCTTGACTTATGTAACATACACATCTTCCGGCTATAAAATTGCCTTGATGCATAACGATTCCATTAATGTTACAGGTATCTGCAAAGGATTCGGCAGCGGCGAATCGGCCGCTTTCATTCAGTCAATCTGTGCGAATGGCTGATACCCGATCAGACGAGATGTCTTCGTTTACAGGCGGAAGCCATAAGAATATTCAAGACACTATTTCATATCGGGTGAAACCGTACAAGCCGGTTTTTACAAGTATTTCATTCTTACCGTTTCTCCGTTTTGACAATTACACTCAAAGCGGAAATATTCTGGATATGATCAAGCCGGGTTTGTATCTAACTTCCTCAGAAGTGCTTAATAAAATGGATATCTTCGGCAGTGCGGCTGTCAACAGGAAATGGGAAAGAGATCTGTTTCTCATAATAGAATACAGGGGCCGCTTGCCTTTTCTTTATCAGCTTGGATTGGAGCCGACCGCTTCGCTGGAACTTTATAATATTTCACGCGAACGAAGCGTCTCTTTCGACCTTTATGTAAATAATCCGGATCATCCGTATGGCCTTCAAACTTTTAATACCGATGTAACTTATTCCTTATTCGAACTGGATTTTTCTTTAAAACAAAAAATCATTTCAGAACTGTGTGAAGTCAAGCTGTTGTATACACTGAGCAGATATAATCAGGATTTCGGCAGCTGGCAGCATCCGGATTTCACGGATCCTATTCCCGCAATGCGGTCCACGTACTTTATCGGAAATACTTTTTCTGCACAGTTAAAATTCGATGCTATTCAGCGGACCATCGATAAAGACATCAATCCTGTAGGCCGGACAATCTCTTTAAAATATTTTTATGAATCGGACAAATATAATCCTTCCGATTCGGCAAAATATGAAAACGGATTTCGAATTCCCGTTTATACAAAATACAATTTGCAAAGGCTTGAATTGAATTGGAGAGAACACATTCCGCTCCCGTTCTATAAACAGACTCTCACATTGGGAGTTAATGCGGCAGGCATCCTTGGCGATTCCGTCGACGATTTTTTTGATTATTATGCAGGCGGGTTTATCGGAATGCGGGGGTATCCATTTTATGCTATCGGCGGCAATCAATCCATCGTTCTTAATGCAACATATCGGTTTCCTATTGCCACGGAATTGAATTTCAGAATCCTCCAGCTATATTTTAAAAAACTGTTTGGATCCGTATTTTACGATATTGGAGATGCCTGGACAAAAAAAATGCCTTCCATCGATCAGTGGAAGCGGGATGTCGGCTTCGAAATTCGGCTTGAGACATTTTCATTCTATGCATTTCCCACGCGTATTTTTTTCTCAGGTGCATACGGGCTGGATCAATTCTCGCGAAATGTGAGGGATATTAATACAACGACTGTGCAGTACGGACACGAATGGCGTTTCTATTTAGGTATGCTGTTCGGCTTTGAATTGAATGATATTATTCCACGTCAATTTGTGAGGTGAACAATGAAATTACGGCTGATAATATTAGAGATCTGCGGCCTTTTTCTTATATGCATGAACTTGCATGGCCAATATAAAATTGATCCTGAAATTCAAAAATAATCAATGTTTACTGACCGGTAATCTGCTGTATGATTTAACGGCCGATACAACTAACATTGTAAGCAAAGATAGTTCTGATATTAAAGGAAAAATAGTTTATAAGAGATTATATTCTCCCTTGAGGGCGGGATTATTCTCTCTTGCCATTCCTGGTGCAGGCCAATTTTATACAAAAAATTATTTGAAAGGGTCGCTTTTCCTCGGCGGGGAAGTTCTCCTGTGGGCTCTTTATCTGACATATGAAAAGAAAGGCGATAACCAGAGTAATGATTTTCAAAAGTATGCAAATGAAAATTGGTCGGTGGTTAGATATGCCGGCTGGATCAATACTAACTTCAATAAGACTATTGCTATTAACACTACTGAAATCAATCTGCATCCATGGGAACGTGTAAACTGGGATGAATTGAATGCAGTTGAAGATGCAATAGGCGCCGATCTGACTGTTTACCCTGACCGGATTTACCCACAAACTTGCACCGTACGGCGATCAGCAATATTATGAGATGATCGGGAAATATTCTCAGTTCGGCGGCGGCTGGGCCGATGCGGATGGGTTTACGAAAGCGGATATACTTGCCAACGGCGGAATAGGAAATGTCTCGCCCCAATTTCTTGCTTACGCCAAAATGAGGGGTGATGCAAACAGTTCTTATAATATTGCAACTACCGTTTCCTATATCATCGTAGCGAACCATGTATTGAGCGCACTTGAGGCGATTTGGAATGCGTCAAGACTGAATCATAAAATCAAACTGCAGAACTCATATCGAATCGAGAAAGATTTACGGAAATATCGTGGAGTTCGTGCCTACACTTCATGTAGAATATGAATTATAGATAGTATTACCGGTAAAACGGCATAATAGTATTCTTATGTAGAATATGTATTATCACCGTATCTCTTGATTGGTATATCTTTGTTTGATACATTGGTAAGAAAAAGTCGTATAGACACCTGCTAATAATATATATAACGGTTTTTAATACACTCAACTGAAATACAAGAGATACTGCAAAGATGAAGCGTCTATTCTCTCCATGGAGATCGGCTTATATTCAATCCTTCCAGGGCGGCAAGAAATCGAAAGGATGCCTCTTCTGCAGAATCGCAAAAGAAGACAACGATAAAAATAATCTCATTGTCTGGCGCGGTAAAGAATGTTTTGTAGTAATGAACAGGTATCCGTACAACAACGGCCACATTATGGTAGTGCCGTACAAACATACGTCATCGATGGGCAAACTGACGGATGAAGTGAATATTGAAATTATGAAGACAGTCGTTCGGTGTATGCAGGCGCTGCAAAAGAGCTGCAAACCGGACGGTTTCAATTTTGGCGCGAATATGGGAAAAGAAGCGGGCGCCGGTATCGCAAAACATATTCATTTTCATCTGGTACCCCGATGGAATGGAGATACGAATTTCTTCCCGGTATTGGCAGATGTAAAAATTGTTTCAGAGGATATTCAAAAAAACTGGCAGGAACTTACATCGTTTATGAAAAATAGCCGCACGAAAAAGAGAAAATGAAACACAGTTAATTTTTTTTCTGAAATAGCGGCTCCAATCCGTATTATTGTGTTATAGAATTAATTACAGTAGGTAAACCTCCAGCTTTGCTGGAGGACTCCAAAAGTTTGACTTTTTCGGAAACAATATGAATCTCGGATAAATGTAAATAATGAGAAGCATAAAAGAGAATCAAAATAAAAGCACAAAATAATTCCGATAAAAAAAAGAAATCTTCATTTAATTGGATTGTAACAAATCAAACATAATATGGATCAATATGACCCCAACCTAACCTTCCCCTATGAGGGGAAGGGATTATCTTCAGGATTAACTCTCTCCCCCTCAAAGGGGGAGAAAAAGAGGGGGTCATATAAAATTAAACGCAACATTTTGTGTTTACCAGAATAGTAAAATAAACTTACAACCGGTTTAAGCAGTTCATATGATCAAGCGTCCGGCTTTTCCGGAGGTATATTACGATAGAGTGAATATTGACGATTGATACAAAAGAGGCATACTATGAGTAGATATTCAATTCTCCTGTGTGCATTAATGCTCACATGCCTTATGAGCTATGCTGTCCGCCTGCCTGCACAGTCAAAATCACGGACAGAAACGACGCCCGGGAAAATGACTCAGAAGGAAATTGAAAAGAAGCTCAAGGAAATAGGAATGACCCGGGAAGAAGCGATCGACCGGGCTGCTGCTTTTAATGTCGATCTTGAAGATTACCTGAACAAATCGAAGCCATCTTCATCGATCGATTCGTCTAATCGGGCAGTTAAATATCCTGAATACTCAAATCAAACCGATAAAAAGCAGCGGCAGGAATACTTCAAAATAATGCCGGATAGTGTAGTTCCCGGTTTCGAGGGCAGGCCGCTGGCTGTTCATCTGGAGCCGTTTGGCTACTCCATCTTTCAGTACCCGCAGTCGACATTCGAGCCGATCCTCGATGCAGCCACTCCGTCTGCATACGCTCTGGGGCCGGGCGATGAAATAATTGTCTCCGTGTGGGGCGATACAAAATTGTATTACCAGCTTCCCGTGAGCCGGGAAGGAAATGTTTTGGTCCCTGATATCGGCCCGGTTGCAGCGAATGGAATGACGATTCCGCAGCTTAAAAGCAAAATGATCGGACGGATGACGGCGGTATACTCCAGCCTTCGAAACGGAGGGAAAGGCGCAACTTCATTTCTCGATGTATCGCTTGGAAAATTGCGGACGATTCAAATATTTGTCCTTGGTGAAGTTCATAAGCCGGGTGGATATGCTGTCTCTTCTTTGTCAACTGCGATTCAAGCTCTATATCTTTCAGAGGGGCCGACAGTCAACGGAAGCCTCCGCAATATACAAATTGTCCGCAGCGGAAATGTTATAGGCGTATTGGACTTTTATGATTATGCATTGCGTGCGGATAATTCCAAAGATATTCATTTGCAGGACGGCGATATCGTGTTTGTGAAACCGGTCGGTACGAGGGCCGGTATTTCCGGATTCGTTTTGCGGCCGGGTATGTACGAAGTAAAGGAAAAGGAAAATCTCGGTAATCTCCTCGAGTTCGCCGGCGGGCTGCGGTTCGACGCTTACTTCAATCGTATCCATATCGAGCGTCTTATACCTTTCGATGAGCGGAAAGATTACTCGAAGAATTTTCTCGATTTCGATATTCATTTTAATACTTATAAGGAAGCGGTGGAGAGTAAATTTGAAATACAAAACGGTGATATCGTATCCGTTATTAAGGTCGGAATACTTCCGGAAAACCGTGTCACTATCACAGGGAATGTAAAAAATCCGGGAATATTTCAATTGAAACCCGGTATGCGTGTGAAAGACATTCTTCTTGAAGCGGACAGCCTCGCACGAAATACTTTTTCCGAACGCGGAACAATTTTCCGGCTGCTTCAAAATCTCCGGCGTGAAGTAATTTCTTTCAATCCGCGCCTTGCATTTGCAGGCGAGACGTTGAATAACGTTGAATTGCAAAATGAAGATTCGCTGGTCATCTATAAAGAAAGCGGATTTTTCCCTGAACATACGGTCAGCGTGGGCGGTGCAGTGAGAAAACCCGGAGCGTACCCGCGGCATCAGAATATGACGATTGCGGACCTCGTGGTTATGGCAGGCGGACTTACTGAAGAAGCTTCCAATTATTCATGGGAGCTTTCACGGCTCGATACGTCGGAAATAGGATCATTAAGTACGATCAGAAAGTTCGACGTTCAGGATGCTTATTGGGAGGAGAAGAACGGGGAATCGAGCCTTCTTCAGGATTATGATCACCTTATGGTTCCATCAAATCCGAAATACAATCTGCAGCGGGTTGTGGAAATTTACGGTTATGTCCTCTATCCGGGTTCTTACGCATTGAGTATGGAAGATGAAAAGCTTTCGAGCCTTATTAACAGGGCAGGCGGACTGCGCAAGGGTGCGTACTTGGAAGGATCGACACTGACACGAAAATGGAACAACGCCGGCCTGGTGCCCATCGATTTTGAAAAAGCTCTCGACGATACCGAATCATCGGAAAATATTAAATTACTCGCAGGCGATTCCATTATGATTTCTTTCCGGCAGGAAGTTGTCATGGTACGCGGCGAAGTGTTCGTGCAGGCGGCGGTTGTCCATAAGAAAGGTGCAGACCTTGATTATTACATCGATCAGGCCGGCGGTATGAGAGATGAAGCCGATGAAGACAGGATCGTTGTAATGCTTCCGAACGGCAGGAGATGGGAAAATAAATTGCATCTCTTTTCCAGCAACGATATTCTGGGCGGAAGCACTATATTCGTGCCCAAAAAAATTGAAGTAAAAACCGAAACTCTTGCAATTCTAAGAGACTGGGCGACTATCATGGCTAGTATGGCGGCGATTACTATAGGTATTATTCAGATAACGAAGTAAGATATAAGTGAGAAGTGATAAGTGAGAAGTGATAAGTGAGAAGTGAGAAAGTGATAAGTGATAAGTGAAAAGTGAGAAGTGATAAGTGATAAGTGAAAGTGAAGAGTAAACAGTGAAGAGTAAAGAGTAAACAGAGAAAAGTGAACTAAGAAGAGGCGTAAATAAGAAAAGGAAAAACAGTGAATAAAGGGAGATGGTTAGATGAGCATTCTAAACGAGAGACCACACAAAAGGTTGGAGGCGTGGAAGAAAAGTATTGCGTTGGTTACATCGATTTATGAAGAAACAAAGGCTTTTCCTCAAGATGAAGAATATGGTTTAAAATCACAGTTGAGACGAGCTTCTGTATCAGTACCTTCGAATATTGCAGAAGGACTCACACGAAAGACTAAGAAAGATAAGTTGCATTTTCTTAATATTGCACAAAGTTCCCTTAGCGAGATCGATACACAGGTAGAGATATGCCTGAATATGAAATATTTTGATAATACACATTATGAAAGAATTGAAATCCAATTGGTTGAGATTCAGAAATTGCTAAGCGGATTGAGTAGAGTTATTCGAGATTGATTCTCTATTTACTATTCACAATTTACTATTCACTATTTACTGTTCACTGTTAACTATTTACTATTCACAATTTACTATTCACTAATCACCAATGAAGCAGTTATCTCCAAATTCCGCTGAAAATCCAGATCATTTGAAAGAATCCGGCATCGACTGGACGGAAATTATTTCGATACTATGGAAGTCCAGGAAGTTTATCGGAATTGTTACGGGCGGTGTGACTGTACTGGCAGTAATTATCAGTCTACTTCTGCCCGAGTCTTTCAAATCGACGGCGGTTCTTTTGCCCGATACGGATAAATCGAAACTTGCTTCACTTGGAGGGATGTCCGATCTTGCGGCTCTTGCCGGAATAAATGTCGGCGGGGACGTACCGCTTGTAAAGTTGTATCCAACGATTATTAAAAGCGAGTCGGTATTAAAAAATGTTATATACGCAAAGTATCGAACGGAAGAGTATCCTGATTCCGTCAATCTCATACAATTCTGGGATATTAAAGAAAAGAATGCGGACAGGGATTATGAAGCCGCTCTGCTTGCTCTTCGTACAGCATTGGAATTATCGACGGATAATAAAGCAAGCACGGTAACAATGTCAATTGAAACAAAGGAACCGCAATTATCTGCGGATATTTTGAATAATGTTATTCGTGAAGTTGAGATAAATATTCGCACGAAGAGAAACACAAACGCTTCTGAACAAAGGAAGTGGATAGACGCACGGTTAGTGGAAGTGAAATCCGATCTTTCAAAAGCAGAGAATGCCTTAAAGATATTCAGGGAAAAAAATAGGATGGTAAGCGGATCGCCGCAATTGGTGCTCGAACAGGAACGGCTGATGCGGGAAATGGAAATCAATTCTACGATGTATGTGGAATTAAAGAAGCAGTATGAACTTGCAAAGATCGAAGAGATCAGGACAACCCCGATCATTAATGTCATGGATTATGCCCGTCCGGCTGCAAAGAAGGAACACCCCAAAAAATCGGTTATTATTATAGTATCATTTCTCCTGGCTGTTATCGGATCGGGCAGCTATCGTATTATCGAGCAGAAATATGGAAAGAATATTAGCGAGTGGTATGATAGTATTAAAAAGTAAATAGTGAAGAGTAAATGGTAAAGAGTGAACAGTGAAGAGTAAATGGTAAAGAGTGAACAGTGAAGAGAAAATTGTGAATGGTGAATGGTGAGTGGAAAGTAGTGAATGTTAGACAGAGAACCGTGAATAGAATATAGTCTATAGTAAATGATGTATGGGAGATAGAGAAGAGAAGGCAGGCATTTTAAACTCGAATAAGATGCCTGCTTTGATGTTTTATTTGAGAAATTGTGTGACTAAAAAAACACCGAAGGAACTTTTATTTTCTATTATTAGGCGGTTCTTTTCAGGACACGAAAGAACTGTAAAGATTAAAAAGAATATTGTTGCGCTTGTTTTTTTTAAGGGGATTAGTATAGTTATTACCTTTCTACTCGTTCCGTTAACTCTTAATTATCTAGATCCAGTAAAGTACGGCATATGGTTGACATTGAGTTCTATTGTAGGATGGGTGGTATTATTTGATTTTGGTTTGGGCAATGGATTACGTAATAAGTTAACAGAAGCTCTATCCATTGGTGATTATGATTTAGCTAAGTCCTATGTAAGCACGGCTTATTTTCTGATATCATTCATTATTATAGGATTATTATTAATATTCTTTATATGCAATCAATTTCTCAATTGGAGTACAATATTAAATGCTCCAAGTTCATTGTACAATGAATTAAACCTTCTCGCGATAATAATATTTTCGTCTTTTGCTATTCGGTTTGTGTCCGTGATAATAGAGACTATCTTAATAGCCGATCAAAGACCGTCAATAGCAAATATTATTGAAGTTATAGGAAGTTTATTCTCGCTACTTTTTACATATATACTTGCAAAAACGACAAAAGGATCTCTTGTCTATCTTGGATTAGCCATAGGTCTATCGACTACAATTGTACCAGCCTTGGCTTCTTTGTCTCTATTTAATAGGCGTTATAGGCTTATTGCTCCGACGTGGAAATACATTAAAAACGCTCATTTGAAAATATTATTAGATCTTGGATTAAAATTTTTCATTCTTCAGATTGGTGCGCTTATTATTTATTCTTCTGCAAACATAATAATAACACAATTGTTTAGTCCATCTGATGTGGTTCCATATAATATTGCTTTTAAATATTATAGTATTGCCTCAATGACATTTGCTATTATATTAATGCCGTTTTGGTCTGCATATACAGAAGCGTATTCGCGGAAGGATATCATATGGATTCAAAAATCAATACATAAATTGATACGTATTTGGATATTGCTTGTGGCAGGGGTATTATTGATGACAGCGTGTGCTAACATATTTTACAGAGCATGGATTGGCGATAAAGTGAATGTACCATATCTTGTATCTGTCTTTATGGGCTTATATATGATAGAAATTACATGGTGTAATATATTTGTGAATATTATTAATGGTGTTGGAAAAATACAATTACAAATATGGGCTTCTATAATTATAAGCATATCAATAATCCCTCTTTCTATTATCTTGGTAAATATTTTCAAATTGGGTATTGTGGGAGTAATTCTCGCCCCTTGTATTCTTCTTTTTCCATTATGCATTATTTGGCCTATTCAAGTCAAAAAGATTCTAACGAACAATGCATTCGGAATATGGAATAGGTAATAAAATAATAAGATGCTAACATAAGGTATCCAACACAATAAATAGAATAGAAAACATTTAGGATAATCATAGATATGCTATTGAAAAAGATTTTTAAAAAAATACTATCGCCGTTTCTGAGTAAAATGGAAAAGGTTGATAGAGAATTCGAGAAAACACGTATATTACTTGCACAGATTATGATTAAAGAGCTGTATAGAAATAATAACGTAATTTCTCTGAAGGATGCAGAATTTAAAGTGTTTTCACAGTGGGGAGAGGATGGTATCATTCAATATCTCTTATCAAAACTACCCATCGAAAACAAGATATTTATAGAATTCGGCGTTGAAGATTATTCTGAATCAAATACACGTTTTTTATTAATGAACAACAATTGGAAGGGATTGGTAATTGATAATAATTCAACTTTAATTAATAAAATTAAAAAAAGTGATATTTATATGCTATATGAACTTACCGCTATCAATGCTTTTGTAACAAAAGACAATATTAATGAACTTATACGTACTAATGGAATAACTGGAGATATTGGTTTACTTAGCATCGATATTGATGGGAATGATTATTGGGTATGGCAAGCTATAGACATAATTTCTCCGCGAATTGTGATATGTGAATACAATAGTATCTTTGGCTGCAGAGAAGCAGTTACAATTCCCTATAATCAAAAATTTAATAGAACACTTGCCCATCACTCAAATCTGTACTTTGGTGCCTCATTACAAGCATTATGCATGCTTGCAGAACAAAAAGGTTATGTTTTTGTAGGCTCTAACAGCGCTGGTTCGAATGCTTTTTTTGTTAGAAGAGATTTATCTTCTAATGTACTAACAACAGATTGTCAAACAGGTTTTGTTAAGAGTAAGGCACGTGAATCACGTGATAAAAAGGGGCGGCTTACATTTGTTAGTGGAGATGATCGCATTAAACTTATAGAGAATCTAAAAGTTGTTGATCTTGAAAAACATACAGAAAAACTGATTAAAGATGTTCTTGTTTAAATAATCGATATCGCTCAAGTGTCCTTTAAAATTCATTTTATGATTGATTTAAGTGTTCTTTATTAATTATTATAAATATTTCAGTAAAAGAGTATTATGAAAATTAATCCAAATAACATTAATCATAACGAATACTTTTCGTACTGCAATATTGTATCTTCAGATTATAAAAATTATCAATTACAGGACTACCTGCGGAGTGTCCTGCCCATTGATAAAAAAGCTAGAATTATTGATATCGGATGCGGCCTAGGTCAGACTCTTATTGCTCTTAAAAAACTTGGTTATAATAATGTTAGAGGCATTGATATTTCCACTTATGCAGTTGAGCAGTGTAAGGCAAAAGGATTAGACGTTACTCTTAGTCCGAACATTATTTCATTTTGCAGGAAGAGAAAGAAGAAATATGATTTTATTGTTATGAGTCACGTGCTGGAACATGTCGCGAAAAATGAAATTATTGACACACTGAAAGTAATCCGTAGTAAAATATTGTCGGATGATGGTCTTTTATGCATTATGGTCCCAAATGCTCAATCGAATACTGGATGTTATTGGGCATATGAAGATTTTACGCACTCTCTTTTGTTTACATCGGGTAGTTTGTTTTATGTGCTAAAATCAGCTGGTTTTAGTAATATAAAATTTCTGGATATTGACGGATTGCAGGGGCATGACTTCTTTAGGAAAATGGTTAAATCCGTTTTGCTTAAGTATTATAAAATAAAAAGTAACTTCTGGAATAAAGTCACGATAAGCTCATATCATGTCCAGAGTCCTCAAATATTTACATTTGAAATAAAGGCAATTGCAAAAAAGTAAAATGAAATATGAGAATATGATCTTTGTTAGATTGGAGAAGATTTATGAGGCAATATATTTTGCA
This sequence comes from uncultured Bacteroidota bacterium, assembly GCA_963770945.1. Taxonomy (GTDB): domain Bacteria; phylum Bacteroidota; class Ignavibacteria; order UBA10030; family UBA10030; genus Fen-1298. Next base: position 86,248 of record CAVYRP010000007.1, read on the forward strand.
AAGAATGAGGCAGAGTATTTTTTTACTTCAACGAACTTATAGTAGCGCAAAAACAAAGATCTATATATTATGGTTAAGAATGCGTTATCCTTGGATTACTCTTGGTCATGAAATAGTATCTCTTGGAAAACTTCCATTTATCCATGCAAGCATCACAGCAAACATAACTATTGGCGATTCTGTTATATTCGCTAATACTACAAAAAAAAATTTTATTGGGATATATAAACCATGCTCAATTATTGCTTTTGGTCATGGAGAGGTGAGGATAGGTAGATTTGTAGGTCTCTCTGGCGTGTCGATTTGTGCGCATGATAAAATAGAAATTGGTGATCATGTCCTGATTGGTGCTAATACAATGATATTTGATACAAATTTCCATTCTTTGGATTATCGCCAACGAAGAGTGGAGTTAGATATAAGCAATTCTTCCTCTACTAGGTACTAAACCAATTCTCATTGAAGAGGATGCTTTTATAGGGGCAAATTGCATTATTCTTAAAGGTGTAACGATAGGAAGGGGAAGTTGTATAGGAGCAGGTTCGGTTGTCACACAATCAGTTCCTCTGCTTGAAGTATGGGGAGGGAACCCAGCAAGATTTATCAAGAAAATAGATCTTAAAAAGTAATATACCCGAAAATTATGCGCTTAAAAATTAAATACTCAAGGGTTTTCGATATTGTAAATCTAATGATAAATATAAGTATAGACTATTGTTTTATTTTCTATAAAAAGATACATAAAAATAATTACGATGACTCCGTGCTCATTATTTTACTTGGAGGAATAGGAGATTACGTACTATTTACTGCATCTCTACAAGGGTATCGTGATTTGTATAAAAATAAGAAGATCGTTTTTCTCGGAAGAAATGAGCTATCGTCTCTGATAGAACATTGCCCGCTTGTTGATTATTTTATTCCAATAAACTACAGGCTTTTTAAAAAGTCCATTATGGAAAGAATCAGAGTAGCAAGGGAATTGGCAAAGCATAATTACTCTTTATGTATTAACGCAAGTTATTCTTCAACGCATGACAAAATAGAACGGCCTCTTATTATTTGGAGTAAAGCTAAACGCAGAATAGCTTTTCAATGCCTTGATAAAATTGATATTAGAGATTATTCAATATATACGGAAGTCTTAAAACAAAGTAAGGAATGGGAATTTGAGATTGATAGAAATAATAGGTTGGTCCAATATCTTGGTGGAGAAAAATATAATAATAATATTACAAGAATATGGGGTATCACAAAAGAAAATACTATTAATACTCTGAAACGGAAGGGTGTTATGGGAAAATATTTTGTTATTTTTCCAGGTGCATATAGTGCTATAAAATGTTGGCCTATAGATAATTTTAAAAAACTTTTGAGCAAGTTCGCTACAATGGAACTCTCTGCTATCATTTGCGGCTCTCAGAAGGAATCAAATATAGCAAAAGAAATGTTAAATATAAAATATCCTAAAATTTATGATTTTACGGGAAAAACTTCAACTTTTGAGTTGGCACAAATTATTTCACAAGCCCAATTTTTAATCTCAAATGATTCTGTTGCGGTACACATAGCCGGAGCATTAGATATATCCTGTATTGCATTATTAGGTGGTGGCCATTATGGGAGATTCCTTCCCTATCCCTATAAATCTTCAATTGTTACAATTAGTTCAAAAAGATATCAAGAATGTTTTAGGTGTTATTGGAATTGTATTTATGACTCTGCAAATTGTATAGAAGATATTACGGTGGAGAGTGTAGACGCTGAAATTATTAAAATGGTGCGTTCAGGGAAAATAAGTTTGTTATAATATTTATTGTATTTTTATTTAGTTCAATTTGATAAGTGTTTTAAAATAATGATAGCCTACTATATCATAATATTCTTGTTGTCATTTGCGCTAGATGATCTTAATATTACAGTCCTTTTTTATATTGGATCGCTTAAGGTATATCTAATTGATATAATCTACGCACTTCTATTTGTTTCTTTTTTCAGCGTTATTATTAATAAGTCCTGGCGTCCTAAAAAAGAGGAATCTTTAACGTATATCTTGTTTCTAATGTGGCTTATTTTTGGAATGCTTTATGGCCTTTTTGATAATGGACTGCGAGCCTTAGGAGAAGGGCGTGTGATCATATACAGTCTGTTTGCATTTTTTATTCCTTTCTATTTACCAATTGAAAAAACGCCTGAAAGCATTACAAAGGCATTTATCTATACTATTTTAGTCGCAGGCATAGCCGCTAGTCTTATGTTTGTTGTTGAAATATTAAACGGAGGGCGTTTCTTTTTTTCGGAAACTATGCGATCTGAATATGGTCAACTTGAAGATTTTCGTGGTATTCGTTTTCTTTCGACGGAACATACCTATAATTTAGGTGCTTACGCCCTTTTAATTTACTACAGTCTTAAATCGCATCGAAAACATACATTACAATATCTGATTCTTCTCATTGTTCTATTGGGAATAATCATCATTTCAATGAATAGAACAGCAATAATTGCCTTGGCAGGTATATTTGTTATCAGAATGCTCCTTCAAAGAAATCTTATGGTAATAATTGAAGCAGTAATGATCACAGCTATTATCATGCTTGGTATTGCAATTATAATGCCGAATCGAGTTGAGAATGTAAAACAATCATTTACAAATATGACCGATATATCATCTGATCCTACAGGCAATTGGAGGCTTTTTACTCAAAGGGCAGCCTTGGAACAAGCTATGGAGAGTCCAATAATTGGACAAGGATTTGGCGGATATTTTGACTTATATATTCCGGAACTTAATAGCATTGAGCAGGCTCCTCCGCATAGCGAGTATGTATATTTATTTTTAAAATCTGGTATTATCGGAGTAATTCTCGCCATAATTCCAATTATGTTCATTTGCCGAAGATTACTTCTTTTTCGAAAGCTTAATTGCGTGATGGTTAGTGGCATAGATGTATTAAACCTTTTATTCATTCTGTTGGCATCTCAATTAATTTATGGTTTTGCTTATAACTTTACATTGTTTTATGGACTTTATTACGGGTTTGCAGTTCTGTTGATTACCTCTTTGGGCAAAAAATCAGAAATAATAATCCATAATGAGACTGCTTAATGATTACAAATGTAAAGAATCATATTCTTGCGATTGTGTTCGTATCTATATGCTATTCAACTTTTCTTTGGTGGCAGCAGGATGATTTTTATATTCACCTCCAATATGCAAAAAACTTTTCACACTCATTTATTTGGGCTTTTAATTCAGGAATAGTGTCATACGGTACGACAAGTCCGCTTTGGGTATTATTGCTCTCTTGTTTTGGAATTATTAATCTCGACTTAATAATTGCAGCAAAAATTCTTTCTTTGGTACTGGGGATTAGCACATTTGTTCTTCTTTTTCTAAAAGCAGTTAATTTTAAAGATAAGTATATCTTAGTTTTGTGCGTGTTCTCATTAGGACTAAATCATTGGTATAGATTGGCAGTCGGATCAGGGATGGAGGCAACACTTGCTAGTGTGTTACTTACAATCTTGTTTCTTAGAACATATTACAAAAATAAGTCTAATGAATATTCGTTTATTAATGGCGTAATTATCGGACTATGTGTTTTAGTGCGTCCGGAATTCGTTTATCTTGTGGTTGTCTTTTTATTTATGCGTATTATAGAAAAAGAATCGATAGAGGATAAATTATCTAAAATATTATTTTTAGCAGGTGGTTTGCTCGTTGTCATTCTGCCATGGCTAATTTATGCTCAAATGAATTTCAATTCTATTGTACCGACAACTGTTCTAATAAAAACAGGACACCACTTGGATATAATAAATGTTTTTGAGGCGATTATTAGAGTGTCATCGTTTTATTTGTCTAACTCTTTAATAGAATTATTTCTGGGTATAGCGTTTGTGTTATATATAGTTCAAAAGAAAATCACGATTAATAATGCTATGTTGTTAAGAATTGGAATAGTTGTGGGAATCCCGGTTATCTACTTAGTAAATCAATCAATAGGAGGAGAATCAATATCCTATAGATATGCAGCTCCAACAATACCAATAATAATCTTTAGTAGTTACAAATATCTGGATTATTTGGTCAGTAAGAATAAATGGCATTCTGCAATAAGATATAGAGTTATGCTTGTTTCTCTTCTCTTAATTATTCTCCTCCCGAATCTGTGGCTGTCAATGAAGCATGCACCATATTTGATCAAATCAAATAATTATCTTAATGTGCTTGAAAAATACGGCAGATATCTTAAAGGGCACTCTGCCGCGACAGATACAGTTGCATGCTATGATGTAGGTGCAATTGGATATTTTTCGGACCGTTATGTATTGGATCTAGTAGGTTTGGTGTCACCTGAAACAATAAAATACAAAACTAGTGACGTGTATAATATCTCAGCTATAAATGCATTTGCACCAAAGTATTTAATAGTTCCATGGCTCGCAGATATGAATAATCAATTGAGTTTATTCCCAGTGGGAACCGCTCTCTTCAAAGATTATATGTTTAATTATCGGTTTCAGATTGCTCAAATAACGGAAGACCGTCCATATATTATTGAATTGCGAAAGCTTAAATAACAGGAAATATTTTATTACATAAATGAATACGATTGATTTTTCTATTATAACTCCTAGTTATAACATGCTGCATTATCTTAAATTATGTACGGCATCCATTTCAGATCAAAAAGGTGTATCATTCGAAAATATTATTGTCGACGCTCAATCAAAGGATGGAACAGTAAAATGGCTTTCTGCTCAGCCTAATATAAGATATATCAGTGAACCTGACAAAGGAATGTATGATGCGATAAATAAAGGTATGAAAATAGCTTCCGGAGATATTGTCGCATATCTCAATTGTGATGAACAATATTTACCGGATACACTTTCATTCGTGAAAGAGTATTTTAATACGCATCCTGATGTTGACTTTCTGTTCGGTGATTTCTTCGTGATTAATAACGATGGGTCGCTGGTTTCATATAGAAAGGCTTTTCAACCAAGATGGTATTATATTCAGGCAACACATTTATATGTTTTTTCCTGTACTATGTTTTTCCGTAGAAAAATTATTGAAGATAAATTGTTCTTTGACGCAAACTACCAGGTCATTGCAGACGGTCTATTTGTTATTAATTTACTGCGGAAAGGTTATAAAGCAAGGCATGTAAGGCACTATTTATCTGTATATACAGTGACAGGGAATAATAAATCCATTTCGCATACTGCAATAGAAGAACAAAAAAAACTATATGCAAATAATAGGCGATGGTTAATGAGAATGGCAAAACTACCTATGAATATAATGCGCGTAACTGAAAAAATCCTTCATGGCTGCTATTATGAAAAGAAACCAATTAGGTATGCGATTTATTTACCTGGATCAGAGGAAAGGGTGTGCGTCACGGTGAAAAATGCTACTCCATTTTGGGGCATAAAAGCAAGATACTAATTGTGTCGTATATGCTTAAAGTACAGAATAAAAGAAAAAGATTAATTCTTAAAGTTATCGATAAATTATTGTTTGTATTATTATTCCCTATTAACTTAGTTAGGCGTATTAAGAAAATAGAGTTAGATGATACTCCTTCGTTTCTGATAATCAGGGCTGATCATATTGGTGATGTGATTTTATCAACACCAATATATCGATCCATAAAAGAGAAATACCCAAGAGCGAAAATTTCCGTAATATGCGGCTCATGGGCTTGTGACATCCTGCGTAATAATCCATTTGTTGATAAGATAATAGTAATAGATTGCCCATGGTGGAGAACTACTCGAAAAGGCACATCAACGAAGAATACTTTTTTTAGGGATTATGCTCTTTTTTTAAAAACTGTTTTGAGAGAACAATATGATGTATTTATAGACCTTCGAGGAGACCTAAGGCAAATACTTCTATTCGGATGGATTCCGTTTATTCCAGTTCGGTTATCGTATGGACGAAGTGGGGGAGACTATTTATTGACAGAACATATTGAATACACTTATAATGCGCACCAAATAGATCTGAATTACGGATTATTAAGATCGTTTGAGCCAATTGGAAAATATTACAAAACAGAGTTATATCCATCTGAATATGAAATGGATAGAGTAAACGAATATATTAAAACCGAATTGGACAATAACAAATATATTACTTTTTTTAATGGTGGAAGGTCGAAACTTCGACAATTGAGTTTTAAGCAGGTATATGAAATTATTTGTTCTCTTGTTGACGTTACAAAAAACAGTATTGTCTATATCGGTGGAAAAGAAGATAAAGAAATAGCCGAGAGACTTGATGTTATTTTAGGAACATCAAAAAAATTTATTAATGCATGTGCCGTATTCAATTTCAGAGAGTTACATATATTAATTAATCGAGCCAATTTACATATAGGAACGGATTCTTCAATCTCTCATATAGCGGCTTCAACAAATACTCGATCGATTACTATTTACGGCCCTCTTAATCCAGAACAAGCAATGCCTTTGGGTGATGAAAAGAAAATAGTATATCATCCATATCCTTGCTCACCTTGTCTTCAAATAAATTGTGAAGTTAATCGGTCTGCAAAGATTGGGAAATGTATTGAAGAAATTAAAGCCGAGGAAGTTGTTGACATGGCAATTAAATTATTGAAATTAACGTTTTAGTCGATTGTATTTTATTAAAAATATTATGAAACCATCTATAATATTACGTCCCTTCATCTTTATGTCCCCTAAATTCAGAAATATCCGCAACTTTGTTCGCAATAAAAGTGAGTTTACATTACTTGATGTCGGATGCGGCGATCATTCACCAAGTATGACAAAATATTATTTTTCAAATTGTAAATATCATGGTGCCGATATTGTAGAGGACTATAACCTCAATTTAAACGATAGAAAATTAATGGATGCTTTTTATTTAGTTAATACAGAAGGTGCAGGATACGAAAATATTCAAGATAATTATTATGATGTAGTTGTGATGAATCATGTAATTGAACATATGAAATACCCCCAAAAGATATTATCTCAAATAGTCCGCAAAGTAGCCTATGGCGGCTTGATATTGATTGCATTTCCCTCTGAAAAATCACTGTCTTTTCCTTCTGCTAATGTCGGAACTTTAAATTTTTCGGACGATATTTCGCATATATATCTACCATCCTTGAATGAGCTTTGTAACATTTTACTGAACAATAGATTTAAAATTGTTTTTGCAGGTGAAACGAAAGATCGTTTTAGGTGGATGATTGGTTTTCTAAAGAATATCTATAATATTATTCTTGCTCCATTTGGTATGAAGTTATCTGCAAAATATTTGTGGTATTATTTAGGATTTGAGACATCAATAATCGCAATTAAACATAAAATATAAAAGAATCTTCTTATTAATATGGCCATAGCAATCATCTGTAAGCGCGGTTATTCATATGAACATCCTACAAAAACTTTCTAATAACACTAATCCTAATTCTTTTGCAGCACGGTTACGCAGAAAAAGATTTTTGATGTTCATTGATATAATAAAGGATTCCCAAGCAAATCGTTGAACATACTTGATGTAGGCGGGACTGAAATATTCTGGGACACTATGCAGTTCAATTCGTCTCCTCATCGAATAACTTTATTAAACCTTGATGCTGCCCCCGCTCGAAGTTCTTCATTTCGCAGTATTGCAGGAGATGCCCGGAAAATGCCGGAATTCAAGGATAAGGAATTTGATATCGTATTTTCAAATTCTGTTATTGAGCATGTTGGTTCTTTTACAGATCAGCAAGCCATGGCCGGTGAAATCAGGCGAGTCGGCTTAAAATATTTTCTACAGACGCCAAGTTATTCTTTTCCATTTGAGCCTCATTTTCTTTTTCCATTCTTTCATTGGCTGCCGGTTAAATTAAGAATATGGCTTGTCTATACATTTCATTTAGGATGGTATGGTAGTAATGTTAAAAACTGGGCCGAGGCAAAGGATGCTGTAACATCAATTAGACTCCTCAAGAAATCGGAGTTGCATAATTTGTTTCCTGATGCTGTCATTTTGAAAGAACGGTTATTTGGTTTAACGAAGTCATTCATCGTGATTAGAAAATAAATAAATATATGTTTAAAAAGTATTAAGAATGCGATAGGAATTATAAAGTTGAAAATTGCAATCATCGGTTCTACAAGGATATCCATATGTTTACGGCGGTTACGAAACATTTGATAGCCGAGTTAGCTCCACGACTTGTTGAACATGGACATACAGTAACGGTCTATTGCCACAGGGGTCTTTATAAGGATCGTCCTATATTAGTCAGTGGAGTACATTTAAAATATATTCCTTCTATTAATTCAAAGACATTAAGTCAAATTACAAATTCATTCCTTTCTACTCTTCATGTCATATTTACATCTAATGATATAGTCTTTTATGTCAATGCAGCAAATGGGCCTTTTGGAATATTACCGAAAATGTTTGGGAAGCGAACGGTAATTAATGTAGACGGCTTGGAATGGCTGCGTCCTAAATGGAAAGGACTGGGTGCAAAGTATTTTTATTTTGCATCGAAAATGGCGACAATGCTGTTCGACGTCGTTGTCACGGATTCAGAACGGATGGCCGAGATATATAGGACGGAATTTAAAGCTGAGAGCATCGTTATTGCATACGGCGCTAATATTTCCGCCAGTCAAAAACCGGATCTGATTCAGAAATACAGATTAGCTCCCGGGGAATATTATCTTGTTGTCGGCAGGTTGGTACCTGATAATAATGCGGCACTCATTATTCAGGAGTTTCAACATTCAGAGACAAAAAAGAAACTTGTTGTTGTAGGCGATGTGACATATAAAGATCGTTATGCACAGTCGCTAAAACAGATTGAAGATCCGCGGATTATTTTCACTGGGTACGTAAAAGATGCAGATATGCTTAATGAATTGTATACAAATGCATACGCTTATATTCATGGACACGGATATGGCGGAACGAATCCTACACTGCTTACGGCGCTTGCCTCCGGATGCTGTATCCTCGCATTGGATAATGTTTTTAATCGTGAAGTGCTGGACGATGAAGAATACGGCTTCTACTTCAACAAAGAACCTCAAAATCTCTCACGTCTAATAGATTTCGTGGATCGTCATGCTGCCGCTCTTGAGGTTTATAGAGAAAAATCGCGCGACAGGATAGCTGATCGATATACATGGGATAAAATAATATATCAGTACGAAAGTCTTTTTGAATCTTTGATAGAAGAAAAGTAAAACAAAAGGTAACCTTCGGAAGGTTACAAGGCTTGAACAGAGGAACCTTCCGAAGGTTTCTGAGGCCTTCCGAAGGTTTCAGAGGCCTTTCGATGATTAGCGATATTGTATATCCGCTGAAAAGTAATTACTATTGAGCTATTCAAAGGCAAAGGTAATTATTTTTGAAAAAAGTAATCAGGCGCAACTGGCGTACATTTCTCATATTGATAGCATTGGCTGCGGATGTTACAGCTATCATAATGAGCGGAGTATTCGCATACATTGTACGCGGTTTCATTCCTAATCTTCCTCCATTTCAGACGGTTATATTTTTTCAATTTGTAGGGACTTTCGGCCTGATACTTCTTATTCTTGCAATGATTATAGGTGTTTACCGGGCGACATCGCATAGCAATTTAGTCAGGCAGTATTTCCTTGCAAGCAGAATTTATCTGTATGCTGTGCTTTGTCTTTTTTCATTTCCTATATATATTTCAAAACGATGCAATTCCCCGCAGATTTATTTTTCTTTTTATTCTGATTCTGCCTTTTATTTTTGTCCTCGGCAGGGCGCTGCTTAATGCATTTATACATTTTATGCAGAAGCGCGGTTACGGGATACATAATGTCCTGCTTGCCGGATATGATAATGGGGGATTGGCGATTGTTCAAAGATTCAAGGACTTCCCGGAATTGGGATATGAAATTAAAGGCATAGTAACAAATCAAAAGACTAATATTCTTAAACCGCTGGAAATTAACGGCACACTTGTTCCAAAATATCCGATATCGGGATTGAGAAAGGTGATTATCCGAAAATCAAATTGACCGGGTTTTTGTTCCATCAGAAGAAACAATTACAAACGGATATTCGGTAATATTTAAACTCTGTGAGGAAAACAGGATCAAGCTCAAAGTCCTGTCCAAGGATTCCGACAGCCTCCTCAGATTATCGCGGGTGTACGATATTGCCGGCATTACTATCTATTCGCCGCAAAGAAAGCGGACAGAAGTAGTTAAACGGTTGCTCAAACGAGTATTTGACATTGCGCAGCTATTATAGCTTTAATAGTTTTCAGTCCAGTATTTGCTGTTACTCTTGGCAATATACATTGAATCCGGAATGCCGATATTATTTAGACAACGCAGAGCATCTATCAAAGATGGGAAGAAATTTTATTTTTATAAATATCGCAGCATGGTAAAAAATGCGGAATCGCGATGAAAGAGTCGCTTTTTGAAATGAATGAATCTGAAGGAGCGCTTTTTAAAATCAAGAATGACCCGCGTATAACTAAAGTAGGGAAGATTATCCGAAAATTCAGTATCGATGAATTACCGCAATTTATTAATGTACTTAAAGGTGAAATGAGTATTGTAGGCCCGAGACCATTACCAGTAGAAGATTTAAAGAAGGTGAAGGCAACAAAGGAATTCTGGAAATCATTCACAAGGATCGGGAGAAAGTAAGACCCGGCATTACCGGTTTATGGCAAATTTCCGGGCGAAGTAAGGTCGGATTCCGTGAGATGATCTGTCTTGATCTCTATTATGTTGAAAATCAATCTCTTTTATTTGACTTAGAGATAATCTTTGCAACAATCCCGGTTGTATTCTTCGGAAAAGGGGCGTATTAAAAACGGAAAACAGTAATCAGTTATCAGTAGTCAGTTATCAGTAATCAGTAATCAGTAACAAACAACGCACTAACCAACCACGCACCAAATCAACCACCACACCAATCAACCACACACCAACCAACCACGAACTACGAACTAACTAACTAATTCACTCTTTTCTATTCACCATTCACTTATCAGTTATCAGTAGTCAGTTATCAGTAATCAGTAACCAATCACGCACTAATAACTACGCACCAATCAACCACGCACTAACCAACTAATTCACTCTTTTCTATCCTTTACTTTATGTCAATTATTCCGTAAAGTTATTAAAATAACCGTGTTATTTGAGTGATTCTGTCGCCAAAAATGGTTATTTTTCATTTATTATCGTTCATAAATTTCAATTATTAGGCTGGAATATATTTGCCGTAATTATTGACTATTCACCATTAATTATTAAAAGATTATTGTGAAAATCTCCGTTATTGGAACAGGTTATGTCGGTCTTGTGCAGGGCGTATGCTTTGCAGATACGGGCAACAATGTCATTTGCATGGATATTGATAAAAAGAAGATCCGTAACCTCGAAAAAGGGATCATTCCGATCTATGAACCGGGGCTTGAGGAGATAGTTAAGCGTAACGTAAAAGACGGGCGTCTTACATTTTCGGCGAATTTGAAATTCGCAGTGGAGAAATCCCGGATTATTTTTCTTTGCCTTCCAACTCCCCAGTCGGAGGACGGTTCTGCCGACCTGACGCATGTGATGGAAGTATCAAAGAAGATCGCAGGTTATTTGAACGAGACAAAAGTCATTGTCAGCAAAAGCACAGTTCCTGTCGGAACGGTGGAAAAAATCCGGCAAATATTCAGGAAGAATGGAAAATACAGCGTGCAGGTTGTATCCAATCCGGAATTTTTAAAAGAGGGGACCGCGCTTCAGGATTCATTGAAGCCGGACCGCATTATTATCGGAACAAGTGATAAGAAGGCCGCGGAGATAATGTCCGAACTCTACGAGCCTTTTGTTCGTACAGGCAATCCTATTATTGTTATGGATGAAAAAAGTGCAGAATTGACGAAATACGCTGCAAATTCTTTTTTAGCGACAAAGATCACTTTTATGAACGATCTCGCAAATCTTTGCGAGAAAGTCGGAGCCGATATAGAATGGATACGCAAGGGAATCGGAAGCGACCCGCGGATAGGGAAGAATTTTTTATTTGCAGGAATCGGATACGGCGGCTCATGTTTTCCGAAGGATGTCAAGGCATTGGTCAAAACATCCGGAATGCACGGCCATAAATTGCGAATTCTTGAGATGGTAGACCGCATCAATGTGGATCAGAAAAAAGTGATTTTTTCAAAGCTTAAGAAACATTTTTCGGGAAAACTGAAAGGGAAGACGATTGCGGTCTGGGGAGTTGCATTCAAACCTCAAACAGATGATATCCGTGACGCGCCTTCGAATGTTCTGTTAAAAAGTCTGATAAAAGAAGGAGTGAAGGTAAAAGTTCACGATCCTGCTGCAATGGCAAATGCAAAAAAAATCTACGGCTCCCGATTGCAATACAGCAAGTCGGCACACGCAGCATTGAAGGATGCAGATGCATTGGTCGTTGTAACTGAATGGAATGAATTTCGCAATTTGGATTTATCTTCGATGAAGCTGCTGATGAAAACACCGGTTATATTTGACGGAAGAAATATTTACGACCCGGAAGAAGTACGCGGTGCGGGATTTGTTTATTATGGAATCGGCAGGAGCAGCAGCAAAGGATAAATTGAAAGTTTAAAATTATATTCATGGTTATTTAAAATAATTGGATGATTGATTAATGAAAAAAGCTTTAGTATGCGGCGCCGGAGGTTTTATTGCCTGCCATCTCGTAAAGAAACTCAGAAAAGAAGGCTACTGGGTCCGCGGTGTCGATATAAAACCTCACGAATGGTCGCCAAATGCAGCGGATGAATTTCTTTTGCTGGACTTGAGGATCGAAGACAATTGCCGTAAAGCACTTACGGTCGATGGCGGTACTTTTGATGAAGTCTATCAGCTTGCGGCAGATATGGGCGGAATGGGCTTTATTCATTCAGCCGAGGTCGAGATCATGCATAACAGCGCGCTTATTAATATCTATATGACGGATCTTTCTGCAAAAATGGGTGTACCGCGATATTTCTTTTCCTCTTCTGTATGTGTCTATCGTGATATGAAACAAGGTGAGCCTGAGATGTCGGAAGGCCAGGCAGTTCCTGCACATCCGGATAACGAATACGGGTGGGAGAAGCTTTATTCTGAACGTATTGCTTTAGCGTATGAACGGCGGTATGGAATGCAGGTGCGAATTGCAAGGTTCCAAAATTGCTATGGCCCGGAAGGTACCTGGACAGGCGGGCGAGAAAAAGCCCCCGCTGCGATGTCCCGTAAAGTTGCAGAAAACGGAAATGGCGGTGTAATTGAAGTTTGGGGAGACGGATCGGCAGTTCGTTCTTATACATACGTGAGCGATATGGTCGACGGCATTTATCTTTTAATGCACTCGGACCTGAAGGGTGCCGTAAATATCGGATGCCCGCAATATGTGACAGTAGACGAGCTTGCTAATGTAGTCGCCAGGGTCGCAGGAAAAGCAATTACTATCAAACATGTAAAGGGGCCGGTTGGCGTTCAATCGCGTAATTTCTCCAATGAACGAATATACTCGATCGGCTGGAAAGCGAAGATCAATCTTGAAGAAGGAATTAAGCTGACTTATCCGTGGGTGGAAGAGCAAGTGAAAAAGCAAAAAGTAAAATGAATATTATAAAAAAACAGGTACTAAATAACTATTTATCAAATCAATTGCTTACTGATTAATTTATGAAAAAAGCACTTATTACCGGTGTTACCGGCCAGGATGGTTCATATCTTTTGGAACTTTTACTTGAAAAAGGATATGAAGTACACGGAATTATTCGCCGAAGCAGTTCGTTTAACACGGGCCGTATCGATCACATATACAACGATCCCAAATTACAGGGAAGCAGGATGTTCCTGCATCATGGCGATATGACCGATACAAGCAACCTTAACCGCCTTCTGGAAAAAATCGAACCTGATGAAATCTATAATCTTGCAGCACAAAGCCATGTAAAGGTCTCATTTGAGATTCCTGAATACACGGCAGAGGTGGATGCTATCGGGACGCTTAGATTTTTAGATGCGATCAGGGAAACAGGATTACGCACGCGCTTTTACCAGGCTTCTACCAGTGAATTGTTTGGAAAAGTGCAGGAAGTGCCGCAAACAGAGCGCACGCCGTTTTATCCCCGCAGTCCGTACGGAGTTGCGAAGTTATACGGGTACTGGATTATTATAAATTATCGTGAAGCTTACGGATTATACGCCTGCAACGGAATTCTTTTCAATCATGAATCACCAAGGCGCGGTGAAACCTTCGTGACCCGAAAAATCACACTTGCTGCATCGAGAATAAAACTCGGATTGCAGAAAAATCTGACGATAGGCAATTTAAATGCCAAGCGCGATTGGGGATATGCACCTGAATACTGCGAAGGCATGTGGCGTATGCTTCAGCAGAGCGAACCGGAAGATTTTGTGCTCGCTACCGGCGAAACACATTCCGTCAAAGAATTTATTGACGACAGCATTTTCAGAATTAGAAATGGATTTAGACTGGAAAGGCGAGGGAGAAAAAGAAACCGGTGTATTGAAAAAAGACGGCCGGACAGTAATTGAAATAGACCCGCGTTATTATCGTCCGACGGAAGTCGAATTATTGATAGGAGATGCTACAAAAGCAAAAAATAAATTAGGATGGGCGCCAAAGACGACATTCAAGGATTTGGCAAAAATGATGGCCCATGCAGATTTTGAGAAAGTGAAAAAAAGAGGATATTAGAATGGAAAAAACTGCGAAGATCTATGTTGCCGGAAATACCGGATTAGTAGGATCGGCAATCCTGCGTTCGCTCAAAGCACAGGGATATTCCCGATTTCTTCTGCGGACGATTGAAGAACTCGATTTAACAAAACAATCAATTGTGGAGTCATTTCTGCAGCAGGAGAAGCCGGATTATGTTTTTCTTGCTGCCGCAAAAGTGGGAGGTATTCAGGCGAACAACACTTATCCTGCCGATTTTATTTATATCAACCTTCAGATTCAAACTAATATTATTCATTCCTCATATCTGGCAGGCGTAAAGAAGTTATGCTTTTTGGGCAGCTCGTGCATCTATCCGAAATATGCCCCCCAGCCTATCAAGGAAGACTCGTTCTTAGACGGGAAGCTGGAGCCGACCAACGAACCTTATGCAATAGCAAAAATTGCAGGTATTGAAATGTGCCAGGCATATAACCGGCAGTACGGGACAAATTATATATCGGTAATGCCTACAAATTTATACGGGCTGTACGATAATTTCGATTTAAAAAGTTCACATGTGCTGCCCGCCTTGATAAGGAAATTTATCGAAGCTAGAAAAGACGGAGCGCCTTCAGTAACTGTCTGGGGGACCGGCTCGCCAAAACGCGAATTTCTTTTTGTCGACGACCTTGCCGATGCCTGCGTGTATTTGATGAACCATTATGACGGCAGCGAGATTGTCAATATCGGTGTCGGCGAAGACGTGACGATTCTCGAGCTTGCAAACATCATTAAAGAAGAAGTGGAATATAGCGGATCTATTGTATTCGATTCGACAAAGCCCGACGGTACGCCTCAGAAATTATTGGACGTCTCAAGAATCAATAAAATCGGATGGAAAGCCAAGACTCCGCTCCGTGAGGGAATACGTAAAACAATCCAATGGTATCTTGAGAATAAATGATGCGATCAATCGTAACAGGCGGCGCAGGTTTTCTCGGTTCTCATCTTTGCGATAGGCTTCTTTCAGAAAAACATGAAGTCATATGCATAGACAGCCTGATCACAGGAGACACTGCCAACATCGCGCATCTTCTGGGCAATTCAAAATTTTCTTTTATCCATCATGACGTAACGAATTACATATATATCGATGGAGCGGTGGATTTAATTTTTCATTTCGCTTCGCCTGCCAGTCCGATCGATTATTTGAAACTGCCGATCCAGACGCTGAAAGTCGGATCCCTGGGAACTCATAAAGCGCTTGGCCTGGCAAAAGCTAAAAGTGCCCGCTTCCTTATAGCGTCTACATCGGAGGTATACGGCGACCCGTTGATCCATCCGCAGCAGGAAAGTTATTGGGGAAATGTAAATCCTGTCGGCCCTCGCGGCGTATATGATGAGGCTAAACGATTTTCCGAAGCGATGACGATGGCGTATCACAGGTATCATGGACTCGATACACGAATTGTACGAATATTCAACACATACGGCGAGCGTATGCGTTTAAATGATGGACGTGCAATTCCTGCTTTTATGTCGCAGGCGATCAGGAACGAAAACCTGACAGTTTTCGGAGACGGGAGCCAGACAAGAAGTGTTTGTTATGTGTCGGATCTCATCGACGGCATTTACCGCCTTATGATGTCGAATTATCATATGCCGGTGAATATAGGGAATTCGGACGAAGTGACTATGCTTGATCTTGCAAAGGAAATAATCCGGTTAACCGGAAGCCGCAGTAAAATAATCTTCAAGGACCTTCCGGAAGATGATCCTAAAGTCCGCCAGCCTGATATCACTAAAGCGAAGGAGATTCTCGGATGGACTCCCTGTGTTCAGCGTGAAGAAGGATTGAAGAAGACTTATAAATATTTTCTGCAAAAAATTTCATCGTAGAATAATAAATTACTGATGTTACGCAGAGAAGATAAATTGCCACGACCTTCAGGTCGTGGAACCGAATAAATAAAATGGAGAGGGCTTTAGCCCAATAAAATTGTGGAAAATGGGGGTTAAAACCCTAATACTTTTGATTTTCTAATCCACGGGCTAAAGCTCGTGGCAATAAAAGTGTTTTTTAATACATATATCCTGCAAACTGCGTAACGTGAGTAACTAAATTGTACAATTTATCGGTATTCGAACTTTAAATTACGGGCAGTCAATAAGTATTATAGTTTACAGCCTGGATGACGGTTATAAAAATTAATTCAATTATTTAAATACACATACCTGAAATCAGACATTCAGTCTTTTTTGTCGGAATAACTCCTGATTGTTTAAAAAAAATTGATGGAATTCTCAGTTATCGTTCCTACATATATGGAAGAAGGATATGTGGAAAAATGCCTTCAATCGATAGCAAGTCAGCGATATAATCGAACAGAGTTTGAAATTATAGTTTCGGATGCTCATTCGGCAGATCGGACTGCACGCATTGCCAGTCAATATGCGGACAAAGTTATTATAGAAGATCGAAAAGGAATTGCCTTCGGCCGTAATATGGGTGCAAAAAAAGCACACGGAGAAATTCTGATTTTTATAGACGCGGACGCGGTTTTGGATCCGGATTTTCTCAGGCATTTTCATGAGGGTTTTTTAAATAAGGCGATTATCGGCATGACCGGCATTGCAGAACCGAACGACGGCGGCATTCTGCAGCGTTCTGTTTATCGAATTACATATTACCTGGTCAGGTTCTTCAATTTGTTCGGATTGTCTCTGTTCCCCGGAATTTGCGCGGCATATAGACGCGAAGGGTTTATAAAGGCCGGGGGCTTTAGAGAAGATTTTGGCATCGTCGAGGATCTTGATTTAAGCAGGAGAATTTCTCGACTGGGTAAATGCAGCATAAATAGAAAAGCTATTGTGTCCGTCTCAACACGGAGATTGGAAAAGAATTTATTACCGACGGTTCTCTTTCATATTTATTGCGATTTAAGATATCTCGTAACCGGAAAAGCGCCGGCGGTCTATCCCAAAACAGAAGAAATACATTCATGGCGGGAATTGTGGAGATATTTACATTAGATTATTTGTAATGCTCACTTAATTTTACAATCGTTGAACTCCTAATGGAGTTCCGTGTTTCAATATTGGTTATAGTTACAAACATACGACTCCTACGGAGTCATTACAGAATTAATCTTCGCATTTCAATCCCGTAGGGATTGCACGTTTGTAATTATGAAAAACCAAGATTATCTGAACTCCAGAGGAGTTCCACTGCAAAACATATTCACTGAGTAGGTTCGATTATTTTATAAAAAGGAATCCGATGAAACGTATCGTATATAAAAGTATTATGCTGTTAATATTGATGAGCTTTGCGCTGCCTGCGCAGTCTATATATTACCGGTAGCATGAAGTATATGATTTTCTCAAGAGAATGGAAGCACGTCAGATTCTCACCGGTTATAAAGATGCGGCCAAGCCCCTGTCGAGAATACAGATTGCATCTGCACTCATCGATTTGGAAAAGCACGTCAATGAAATGACAAGGGTTGAAAGAGAGACATTTGAATTTCTCAAAACCGACCTTAATTATGAGATACTGAAAATATCCGGCGATACGGAACCGAGTGAAACCCGATGGCATATTTATTCAACAAAACTGACGGAAGGCATAATAAATTTTGACATCAATTATAATTATTCGAAAATATCCGCATCAAATCAATCGGCAACCTACCGTTCACAGGGATTTAAGGCATACGGATACATATTTAACGATGTCGGATTTTATTTTAACATCGCAGACAATCTTGTAAAAGGCGATCGGCTTGATTTCAGCCGGTTCAATGACATCGATATCGAAAAATGCAGCTGGCTGTCGCCTGAAGATAAAAATTACTACAGCCGGATTAAGACACCTTTTCGCGGGGTCATACCGTCCCAGTTGAACAGCAAAAATCAATATCAGTATGACGAAATAAATGCGCAGTTGAGCTGGCGCCTGGGTTCGTTTGATTTTTCATTGGAAAAAATGAATAACGTCTGGGGTTACGGCCAAAACGGAACGGTCATTTTCTCGGATAATGCTCCGTCATATCCGCAGATAAAAATGCGTGTGCCTTTATCGAAGAATATTGATTTTATTTATTTTCATGGCGAGCTGAATTCCAATCAGACGGATTCTTCCAGGTCGTACGTTATCAGTTATATCAATCCGGCTTATATAAAATACCGCGACATCGCGCATTCGAAATATATCGCGGCACATCAGCTCGAGATATCGCTGTGGGACGGCGTCGATTTTTCGATCGGGGAATCGGTAGTGTACGGAGACCGCGGCCCTCTGCTGATTTATCTTATTCCCGTGATGTTCTTTAAAGCGGCGGAGCATTATAACGGCGATAAAGACAATTGTCAGCTTTTTGGAAGCCTTGACCTGAATTTGCTGAAGAATGTAAATGCGTATGCGTCGTTATTTATAGATGAATTGAATACGGATAAATTGTTCGATCCGAATCTTTCTCACAGGCAGGTTGCTTTCACCACAGGCCTCAGGGTCTTCGACATTCCGTGCAACAATATAGATATGACGCTCGAATACAGCAGGGTCAATCCGGCAGCGTATAATCACAATATCCCAACAGTGACTTTTACCAATAATGGATTCGTTCTGGGAAATTGGATGGGGCAAAATGCCGACAATCTTTATGTAGAATTAGGATTTTCACCCTCGCATGCAATGCGTTTTACTGCATTCGGCGAAGTATTTCGAAAAGGCGGCAATCTTCCGATTAAGGATCAATACAGCGATTATCAGGGTAATTGGAAATTTCTATTCGGCCCGCTGCATATCGAGCGTTCTAGCGGGATTGTCCTTCAAGTATCAGCCAGTACGCGATATTTTTATAAATTTAAACAGCCGGCTGAGGACAATCGAGGATGAAGCTGATCCGGCTCAGAACCGTTCGCAGGAATTCGAATGGAGTATCGGTGCGGGCCTGGGACTCTGGTAATAATTATTATAAAGCAGTCAGGCATTCATGAGCTTTCGGGCAGCCTGCAGCAATATACCGTAACGCAAACCGCGGTCGCTTACTTCTATTTTAGATGCATTTATCTTTTGCATTATTTCCTGCAAAATAAGAATTCCTGCAAGGAGAATATCGGCGCGGGAAGGGTGGATCTGAGGATAGCTTTTGATCTGATCAAGTGTAAGATGTCTGAGTTCTTCGAATATCCGTTTAATAGTTTCCTTCGTAAGTATATATCGATTGATTAAAGTCCTGTCGAAAGTTTTAAGCTGAAGATCGAGCGCTGCCAATGTTGTGAGCGTGCCTGCTACTCCAATTAGTCTCGCTGCGGAAGAAACCGGTGGAAGGCCGCTAAGGTGGGTTTGAATGAGGTCTATTGCATTCCCGAGGGCGGCACTATCGGGAGGACTATTTTTTAAAATTCGTTCTGTAAGACGAACACTTCCGATATCTATACTGACGGCAGATGAAACATTCGGGCCGGTTCCGGCAACGAGTTCTGTGCTTCCGCCGCCGATATCGATTACGGTAAATTCTCCGGCTGGAGAGTCGTTGAGGTATTCCGAAATAGCCCCCAAATACGTTAATTCCGATTCTTCTTTTCCGGACAAAATTTTGATGTCCACAGATGACTGATCTTTTATGAAGTCGATGAACTCCTGCCGGTTCGCTGCATCGCGAAGTGCACTTGTACCGCACGCCGCGATATGTTTAACTCCATATGAATCGGCAATTTTCTTTAATTGCAGAGATTATTCTATCGACACGCTGGAAAGTTTCTTTTTGAATAAAACCATTTTCATCCACACCTTTACCGAGCCGGGCAATTAAATGCTCATCTGTTATAACTGAAATTGCGCCGTCGCTTTCAACATCTGCCACAAGCATCAGAATAGTGTTTGTACCAATATCGATAGAAGCGAGGCGCATTATGGGGCCCTGCGGAGTGCGACTGCGGTCCATTCGTTCTCTTGTTCGAGTTTTGACGTAACTAACAGATTCTTTTTAAATATAGGAAGAAGGGCAGGCAAATCAGTTGTAAGTATGCCTGATAATATGATTATGCCGTTTTTACCGGTTCGGTCAACAATGGATTTTATGAATCGGGAAATCGTACGAAAATCAATATTTGCAATAATAAGATCATATTTTAAACGCGGGACTGCGCTAATGCTTCCCAATTTGACCTTCATCCGGCGCTGAACACCGTTTCGCTTAATGTTCTCCCGTGTATTTTCGATTGCCCATGGGTCGATATCGACAGCGGCAACGGATTTAGCACCGAGCTTGATACCGGCAATACCAAGTACACCGGTTCCGCAGCCGAAATCAAGAACTTTCATTTCCGGTTTTAAAAATTGTTCAAGCAATTTCAGGCTTAAGCGGGTCGTTTCGTGATGCCCGGTACCGAACGACATCTTCGGATCTACGTGGATGACTATTTTATTGCGGTGATGTTTCTGGAGATTTTTCCATGAAG
This sequence comes from uncultured Bacteroidota bacterium, assembly GCA_963770945.1. Classification (GTDB taxonomy): domain Bacteria; phylum Bacteroidota; class Ignavibacteria; order UBA10030; family UBA10030; genus Fen-1298. The sequence goes on from CAVYRP010000007.1 coordinate 107,435, forward strand.
GTTTGATGATTATTTTCGATGTTGCTTCAACAATTCCGGTCTGTTTCTCCCATGTTTTGTTCCAGTTTTCTTCATGTACTAATTTGACTGTAATAAGACAGGTCGTTCCCGGGAAATTCAGATTTAAATCGCTCCAGAGTTGCTTCGTATTTTGCACGAACTGCTGAAGTCCATTTATTTGCCGGAATAAAACAATCGAGGGATATTGCTTCCTGAATGAAACCGTTGAAACCAATCAATGTCAGCTGTCCGACAAGCAAGTCCTGAAAAGGCTCGTCTAAACGAATGGATATTTTATACCACTTGCGGGATTTCATCAATTGAGGCCTTTTTTCGCAAGATTCATATTTATCGAAAAGGTCTTTGATAATTTCGTGATTCATCTGCAGCCAGAATATTTGATCCTGGTAATTCTCCTGCATTTTTCTGTCAGCTTTATTATATCTCACATTCAATATATAAATTAAACAAACGAGAATGCAGAAAGAAATTAATCCCTGCTGATCTGCGAGCGCAATACCAAAAGCGGTCTGAACAGCAAGGCAGAGGATCGACAGCAAAGCGAACCAGAAGGATGTACGGCGTATTTGAATCATGATATGATACACAGTGCCGAAGAAGAATACTTTTTCATGGAATGCAGGCGGCATGAAATGATTGAGAATATAAAAGTATAACTGCCGCGCTTCTGTTTCTTCCAATATGTCTGTCGCGGAAAAACGACGAACAGTATCCTGGAGAAACGCGCTCGGCTGGTTTTCGACAAAAGCGCGCCGCCGTTTCGTAGTCTCTTTTGCATACATAGTCAATCCGGAGACGAGGACAAGAAATAGAAAAAGAACAATGCCGAGCCCGGTCTCGACAGGAATGGAAATAAATCGCAGCATAAAGGAATAGAAGAACATGGCCGTAAGAGATGCAAAGTAGAAACCGGGTATAATAATACGTGCAGTTTCATATAAACCGAAGGAAGATGTTTGTGTATTATTCATTAAGATATCCGATCAAAGAATAATTCTGTGATGATAATTTATTGAATTGAACTTTATTGAATCGTATTTTGACGGCTGAACCCGGCTAATAAGGCTGCAATCCGATCCTGGATTCGCAGATAATTAGCTGCAGGCGTATTGAAATTCTGAATCAATATAGAAAACACGAGCATCTCACCGTCGCGAGTTGCGGCATATCCGGATAAGCAGCTCACACCGTTTAGATTGCCGGTTTTTGCATGCACATTGCCCGCAGCTGGATAAACGGACATTCGTTTTGCGAAGGGTTCCATCAACACCGGCAATGGGCAGTGAATTGTAAAAGATAGTGAAAATCCGCGGTTGTTTGTACATCGCTGTCAGAAATTGGACAAGCTGATCGGCAGATAAAAGATTATATCTCGATACACCGGATCCGTCGGCAACTGAAAGTTTCAATGTATCGATCCCTAAGCTGGAAATGAAACGATTAACGACGAATATTCCGTTCTTTGCAGAACCGGGTGCTCCGTACATAGCAGCTCCTAGAATCTTCAAAGCGTTTTCAGCAGACAAATTATCGCTCACTTTATTCATATAAGTGATCATTTTTTGAATCGGCTGGTAATGCAGTGCAATTTCACGGATTCCAGCCGGAGTCGTACCTTTTGCGACAATTCCATGTATTGTAATACCGGCACGTTCGAGCGATTCTTTGAAAAGTGTCCCTGCATAATATTCAGGGTTGCAAAGAGGCAGCTTTTCAGTAGTTCGGCTGAATTTTAAAAGTTCGCCTTCTATTAAAACGGTATTTGGATTATCCAGACTCAGCCGCTTAATTTTCAGAGGAGTACGAATGCTGTCTGTTGCTATCGCAGCTTTATTTATGATTGTGACAAATTCAGTGTCTCGGTTCAGGACAGGGATAAACTGAATTTGAATCCGTCAATAAAGAGATCCTGATACAGTTGCTATTAACAGAGAGCGCATTGATATGAGGTGCATCCGAATCGGATTCGTCGTCCCAGCTCCAGCCGGCACCCCAATAGATATCATCGAAAAAAGAATCGTCAACGATGATATTGCCTTTTATGTCCTTTATCCCCATCCGGCGCACTGTGTTCGCCAAAGAATCCAGATCAGATGTAGTCAAATCCGGATCACCATATCCTTTTAAATAGATATTTCCTTCGAGAATGCCATCGGTCGCATCGGGATCTATGAACACAGCTGTTTTAAATTGATAATTGGTATCTAAAACCGACAGAGCAGCCGCTGAAGTGAGCAGCTTCATATTTGATCCGGGATTCATCAGTGCTTTACTGTCATGTTCAAATAGTATATCTCCCTTTTCAATGGAGACAACTTTTATGCCGGCATTAGCAGAAATGAAAAGAGAGTCCGAGAGAATGGAATTAATATCTTTCCTTAATTGTTCAAGTTGTGTAAGCGGTTTACGAGACATAACAACATTACGGGCAGGTATGCAGCCTATGAGCACGAATGAAAGTATAAGAATGATATTATTCAGTTTCATGTATGTTCTTATAAGTAATAAGTGTGAATGTCTTCTTAAAAGATTATAAATGCAAGAACTGCCGGATTCCGATGACAGGTTAATTTAACAAAATTTGTCGGTGGTTTCAGGCCGGAATGACTTCTTTGGAGAATATTTTTTTTCGATACGTTCCGATATTTGGCATCTCCCTTTTGCCGGATGCCGGAGATGAAATTCATACCGATTCTTTTAAGATGAGGCCACGACGGAGTTGAATGGGATTGTAACCTTGGGCAGGCTTCCTGATTTTAAAACGTAATGATCAGGAGCTGCTTGATATAATAGCGCGTAAACAGGCGATAAACGCATAAAATTAAGACACGACAGGAAATCTTCATTGCTCTAAAGTGTTTAATTCCTTATATTATAATTTCATAATGCATAGATAATAGAGCATAAGAAGATAACCATTGCCATTGATGGGCCTGCAGCATCCGGAAAAAGTACAACAGCAAAATTAGTGGCTCAAAAATTGGGATATCTTCATATCGATACAGGTGCAATGTATCGTGCATTAACATTGAAAGTTATTGAAAAAAAACTCGATTTGGACGACAAAGAAAAAATTGTTACGCTTGCGCGGACGAGCAGCATCCGGCTTGGAAGCAGGAAATCCAACCACGAAGGTGTTTTTAGACGGCTGCTGATGTTACGGATAAAATCAGAACTCCACAGGTTAGTCAGAACCGTAAGCGCTGTAAGCAGTTATCGCGGTGTACGTGAAGTGATGGTACGGCGAGCAGCGAAGGATGTCTGCCCAGAGGCGGTGTTGTTCTGGAAGGACGCGATATTGGCACTGTGGTTCTTCCGTCGGCCGAGTTGAAAATATTTATGGTTGCAAGTGTTCAGGAACGTGTAAAGCGAAGAAAAAAAGATCTTGCTTTAAGCGGAATAGAAGCGGATGAGCAAGGAATTGATTAAAGAAATTGAAGCACGTGATCAGAAAAGATTCTACACGTGAAATAAGTCCGCTGCGAAAAGCTGCAGATGCGATTGAACTTGATACTTCGAACTTGACTATTGAGGACCAAGTCGATTTTATCGTGGCGCGGGCAAAGAAAATCAGTCATGAGAAGAAGTCAGTTGTCATGAAAGTATCGATCGATAAATTTTCCGGATTTCTGTTGGGGAGTTGTTCGGACGATAGATATTGCTGAAAAGGAGATTGCTTCCGGTGAAAAGCTGTATTCACTGGGCAGACATTATTCATAATCCTGTGGAGATAGAACGTCTTCGGAAAAAAGGTCTTGAAACGATTTCGCATGAACGATTTGGAAAAACTTCGCGGTGCAAGAGTCCTTATTCGCGCACATGGAGAACCGCCAGAGACCTATCAAGCGCGCAAAGGAACTCGGAATAACGCTTATTGATGCTACATGTCCGGTGGTTGCAAAGGTGCAGGAACGTATTCGAAAATTTTATGATGAAGGTTATCAGGTTGTTATATTCGGCAAGAAAGAACATGCAGAAGTCATTGGCCTTGTAGGCCATACGAACGGTGAAGCGCATTGTCATCAAAGTCTTTGGATGAATTGGAAAGAGTGAAACTGGATCGGAAAACTGTTCTTTTTTCACAAACGACCATGGATAAAGCGACATTCCATGCATTGAAGGATGAATTATCAAAACGAATTAAAAGAATTATGTTGTTGGTTCTATGGAAGAGACTGCGATTGAAGTTTCATGCGAAAGATACTATTTGCGGCCAGGTATTCAGGCCGGGAAAAAAAGATTCGTGAATTTGCCGCAGAGAATGAACTTATTATTTTTGTTGCAGGAAAACACAGTTCGAATGGAAAAGTGCTTATTTGATATCGTAAAATCGGTGAATCCGCATATTCATTTCATCGAAGATATGCAGGAACTGAATCCGGAATGGTTTAATGGAATTGAGACAGTTGGAATCACCGGAGCGACATCGACACCGCAGTGGTTGATGGAGCAGGTGAAAGACAAAAATTGAAGGATATAAAGAAGATATGAGGAATGTTTCACAGCCAAAAATAATTCACGAACTAATCACACACTAATCAATAGCCCGAAAGATTTGTTCACCGATGTGCATTGGCTGGCACCGGAGAACAATCTCATTTGGCTATTCCCGTTAAAAGCGGGAAACAGTTTTGGAGGTTGAATGTCAGCTACAAAAAATGCCGTGCAGGAGTTTGAGGAGCACGGGTATTCTGAAGACGAATACAAACAACTTGAACAGCTTTATTCCGGTACAATGGGCAAAATAAATGCCGGTGAGATCGTTAAGGGACGTGTTGTACATATTGGCGATTCGGATGTTGCTGTTGATATCGGCTTCAAGTCTGAAGGAACGGTCGCTAAAAGCGAATTTCCGAACATTAAAGATTTGAAAATTGGCGATGAAATCGAAGTTTTCTTGAAAGTATTGAAGATAAAGACGGCCAACTCGTACTCTCTCGCAAGCGGGCCGATTTTATGCGGGTCTGGGAACGTGTTGTGAAATCCCATGACTACCGGTGAGGTTCTTAAAGGACGCTGTGTCCGCAGAACGAAAGGCGGAATAGTTGTAGATCTTATGGGGCTTGATGCTTTCCTGCCGGGTTCACAAATCGATGTGCGTCCTGTTCGTGATTTCGATATTTTCATCGGGCGTGAAATGGATTTCCGTGTTGTGAAAGTCAATCACCCTTCCGAAAATGTAGTTGTAAGTCATAAGGTTTTGGTGGAAGAAGAACTTTCCAGCCAGCGTAAAGCCATTCTCGATAGTCTTGAGAAAGGACAGATACTCGAAGGCCACGTTAAAGCGATTACTGATTTCGGCGTGTTCGTGGACCTCGGCGGAGTGGACGGCCTCGTGCATATTACCGATCTTTCCTGGGGAAGGGTAAATCATCCCTCGGAGATCGTAAAGCTCGATCAACTGGTCAACATTGTTGTTCTTGATTTTGACGCAGAGAAGAAAAGAATCTCACTGGGTATGAAACAGCTTCAACCGCATCCCTGGGAAAATATTGATCAGCGGTACCCTGTCGGCACAAAAATCAACGGAAAAATTGTTTCGCTTACGGATTACGGTGCATTCGTGGAAATTGAAAAAGGCATCGAAGGCCTGATACATATTTCTGAAATGAGCTGGACACAGCACATCAAACATCCTTCACAGGTTGTTTCGATGGGACAAATGATCGATGCGATTATTCTCTCGCTGGATAAAGATGGAAAGAAGATTTCGCTGGGCATGAAACAGCTCGAGCCTGATCCATGGACTACACTTATGCAGAAATATCCGATTGGTTCAAAACATGTCGGAGCAGTTCGCAATCTTACAAATTTCGGTGTGTTCGTTGAACTTGAAGAAGGTGTCGATGGTCTTGTGCACATATCCGATCTTGTCATGGACAAAGAAAATTCGTCATCCGGGTGAAGTTGTGAAAAAAGGCGATCAACTTGATGTTATCGTACTTTCGGTTGATATCAGTCAACGACGCATCTCTCTTGGACATAAGCAAGTACAGGATAATCCGTGGGAAGTATTTGAATCCAGATATAAGGTAGACACGGATGTCGAAGGCAGTATTGTTCGAATCATCGAGAAAGGTGTTATTGTCGAAATGCCGCTCGGTGTTGACGGTTTTGTGCCTCTTTCTCAGCTCTCTCATACTCCGGTCAAGAATATTGCCGATTCTTTCAAGGTCGGAGATACGCTTCCGTTGAAAGTGATCGAGTTTGATAAGGAAAGCAAGAAGATTGTTCTCTCTGCGCTTGAATATCTTCGCGGAAAAGAACAGAAGCTTGTGGATGAATATGTTGCCAGCCATAAACTTGCTCCTATGACGATGAAGGATGTCGGTTCTACTATCTGCAAATGAAGAAAAGAAAAAGGAAGAACCGTCTGCAGAAGGTGTAAATGAACCGAATACACAAGGTTAAAATCTAATTTCTAAAACATTTATGAAAAGAGTTGTCCGGCATTGTTCGGGCAGCTCTTTTTCTTTATGAAGCGGATTGCATTACATACTCTCGGCTGTAAACTCAATTATGCCGAAACCGCAATGATCGGGAAGCAATTCACCGATCATGGTTACGATATTGTCGGTATTGATGATCCTGCAGATGTAGTAGTAATCAATTCATGCAGCGTCACCTCCCAAGCCGACAGAGAGTGCCGGCAATTAGTACGAAGAGCGATACGGCATTCACCGGATGCATTTGTAGCGGTCGTAGGCTGCTATGCGCAGCTTCAATCCGGACTGATAGCTGAAATCGACGGTGTTGATCTGGTTCTCGGAACGCAGGATAAATTCTCCGTTTTTAATTTAATAGACAAAGAAAAAAAGAATAATAATGCGGACATTATTGTCTCTTGTATCGAAGACAGTAATTTCAAACCGGCATCATCGGCAGGATTTGAGGATCGGACTCGCGCTTTTCTGAAAATACAGGATGGATGCGACTATCATTGCGCTTATTGTACAGTTCCCTTGGCACGGGGAAAAAGCCGAAGTGCCTCAATTGTTGAAATAGTAAAACAGGCAAGAGAGGCAGTAGAATTAGGCCATAAAGAAATAGTGCTGACCGGAGTTAATGTAGGCGATTACGGGAAAAGAGATGATACGAATCTCCTGACTCTTCTAAGGCAGCTTGTAAATGTCGATGGCCTGATGCGTATTCGTATCAGTTCGATTGAACCGAATTTACTTACCGATGAACTGCTGAATTTTTGGATTACCAGCGAAATTCTCTGCAATCATTGGCATATACCGCTGCAATCCGGATCCGATGCCGTACTTCAAAGTATGCAAAGACGGTACCTGACGGAAGTATATGCCGAACGTATAGAGAAAATTAAATCGAATATTCCATCAGCCTGCATCGGCTCTGATGTAATTGTCGGATTTCCAGGCGAGAGCGACGAATACTTTAATGAAACATTCAGTTTCCTAAACGACATTCCGCTTTCATATTTTCATATATTTCATTATTCTGAACGGAAGAATACCCGGGCAGCAGAATTTAATAACAAGATAAATCCTCAAATAAAAGCAGAGCGCAGCAGGAAGCTGCACGGCCTGGGAATTCGAAAGCGCAATATATTTTATAATACATTCGTCGGAAAAACCGTTCCGGTCCTGTTTGAATCGGCACATTCTGACGGTACACAATCCGGTTTGACTGAAGAATATGTTCGCGTAAATGTGAAATCAGGCTTAAATTTGGCAAACACTATTGTTGATGTAACAATTAAAGAAGTAATTTCTGAAAGTTGCGTTGGTACGATCGCAGATAATAAAATAATGTCTGCGATACGCGTTGCTATTTAGAACAGGAGCCGTATTATGAAAAAAGCCATTATGTCAATCGCATTGCTGATATTTTTAACGCATATTATTTTTGCACAGCAAAGACCGGTCTCAGCATTAGTGATTGAGGAAGTTCAGCATCATGAAATATCAAATCCTGATCTGGACTTATCGACTGCGCCTGAATCAAGGAAGTCGGTCTTACTGGCTGTTGCCGCATCGTTACTGCTGCCGGGAATGGGAGAATTGTACGCAGGCTCATTTGAGACGGGGAAGTATCACTTGATCGCTGAGGGCGGACTTTGGCTTACGTACAGCGGATTTCGAATGCATTCCGATTGGCTGCTGCAGGATGCAAAAACATATGCAAAAAACCATGCAGGAACCGACCTCAGCAGCAAGGATGACCAGTTCCTGGTGGACATCGGCAATTTTAATACCACGGAAGAATACAACGACGCAAAAGGCAGAAATAGAGAGTATAATTTAATATATCAGCCTGCACAGACTGCGTATCAATGGAATTGGGACACAGAAGCTAATCGACTTAAATTTAAGGATATGCGTATTCACAGCGGCGAAGTCAAAAATAGTTCAAAGTTCATTATTGGCGCTATTGCTGTGAATCACATTCTTTCTGCATTTTCAGCCGGTAAGAAAGCGGCTGCATATAACCGGTCTCTTGCCGCTTCGGACGATTTGGAAATAAATACATACACGTTGAACAACGGATCGACTGTTGACGGTTTGGGAATAAGCATAACGGCGCATTTTTGAAATATCGGTATGCCTGTCATCCGGCTTACAATTGAATACGATGGTACCGGCTTTGTCGGCTGGCAATTTCAAAAAAACGGGCATTCTATTCAGGAAGAAGTTGAAAAGGCAATTAAGCAGATACTTCAGGCAGACGTACGAATTGCAGGAGGAGGAAGAACTGATGCAGGCGTGCATGCACGCGGTCAGGTTGCAAGTTTTTTCGTAGAGAGAGACGTCGAGATTAGAATTCTTGCAAAGAGTCTGAATGCTGTAATGCCGCATGGCATTATTGTACTCGAAGCAGCGGAAGCTCCGCAGGGTTTCAATGCAAGACACGACGCGAAAAACAGAAGGTATACGTATTCGATCAGTCAGTATCCGACGGCAATTCAGCGCAATTATTGCTGGCAGGTGTTTCAAAATCTGGATTTTGACTTGATGCAAAATTGTGCCCGGCAAATAATAGGTACGCATTGTTTTCGGTCGTTCTGTAAAGTAGATAACGACAATCATAATCATCACTGCCATGTGGTTGTATCAAAATGGTTTCAAAAAGACAAATTATTAGTGTATGAAATTACTGCAAACCGTTTTCTGCATGGAATGGTTCGTACTCTGGTAGGGACAATGGTGAATATAGGAAGAGGGCATACGGAATACAAAGACTTTCAGAAAATATTGGAATCGAACAACAGATCATTGGCCGGAATGTCCGCCCCTGCTAAAGGGTTGTTTCTAGAACAAATAATGTATTAGGAAAAGGATGAAATCATGTTAAAAGTGAAATTTTGCATAATTTTAATATGTCTTTCTTTAGGTTCTTTGGGATGCGGCGCATTGATGCAGCTCAATATGTTCCCTGTATCGAAAGATGCCGAATTGGGAAAGCAGTTCGACGGTGAAATTCGTAACAATCCCAAGGAATATCCCATTCTTAAGAATCGTCCGGATGTAAAAACGTATGTGACTAATGTAGGGAATAAAGTTTTAGCATCTCCGGATATAATATTAAAGGGCCAATTTGAATATCAATTCGAGATCATTAAAGATGACAGTACAATTAATGCTTTTTGTACGCCGGGTGGATATGTTTATGTATACACGGGCCTGTTAAGATATCTTGATAATGAAGCATCGCTTGCCAGTATCATTGCGCATGAAATTAGCACATGCAGAAAGAAGGCATGCTACAAACCAGATGACAGCACAATACGGAGCTCAGGCATTATTGAATATAGCGAGCGGGCAAATAGGCGAGACAGGAACACAGATCGCCAGTATTGTTTCAGGCCTTGGTTTTTTGAAATACAGCCGCACAGATGAAGAGGAAGCAGATACATACGCGTTCAGATATCTGCGGTCAACTTCGTATTATCCCGGAGCAAGCAAATACTTCTTCGAAAAAATCAGTGATGGAAGACAGAGCAGCTCTTTAGAAACAATGCTTTCAACGCATCCCGGAGCTCAAGATCGGCTTGATCATGTCAATCAAATGCTCAAGGACATAGGAAATCCGCAGCCAAGCGAATCAAATATTTTTGCGAAACGTTATCAGCAGTTTAAAAAATTGCTGCCATGACATTTTTGTGATTTATATAAAAATTAATTACATGCAATATTTGATGAAGATATGAGATCAATTAAATCGTTTTTGAGAGAGGCACTGATTAAAGGAGGACTGCTCAGAACAAAGTTGTCTGAAGAAGAGCTGAAGCAGGTCATTGATGCAGGTTCGCTCAGCGGTGCGATCGATAAAACCGAACATGAACTTATTAAAAGTGTTCTGGAATTTTCCGATATCACAGCAAAGGAGATCATGGTACCGCGTCCCGATATCGTTGCTCTCGATATTTCGATGTCACGGGATGTTCTCATTCGAAAAGTGATAGAAGAAGGATATTCGCGGCTGCCTGTCTACAAAGGTACAATTGATCATATTATCGGTGTCGTTTACAGCAAAGATTTGCTCAGCCTCCTGGAACATCGTTCACTCATTATTCTTCAAGATATTATCAGGCCTGCACATTTCGTTCCGGAATCAAAAAAAATAAGCCAGCTTTTGCATGATTTCCAGCAAAACAAAACTCATATCGGCATTGTAGTGGATGAGTACGGCGGAACGGAAGGTATTATTACAATGGAAGATATAATTGAAGAAATTGTCGGAGACATTTTTGACGAGTATGACGAAGTACGCAGGTCGGTGGAGCAGGCTGGAGACGGATCAGTTATCGTAGATGCTGCACTGACCATTGCAGAATTCAATCAGCAGTTTCGTTTGAAGGTTCCGGAGGCGCCGGAATATGAAACGGTAGCCGGATACCTGCAGACAATTACAGGAAGGCTGCCGGAAGCAAATGAAGAAATCCGGACGGAGAATTTCGTCTTCGCAATTATTTCTAAGAGTGCACGGCGGATCCGTCAGGTGAAAGTAACCCCGCTTCTGAAGCCGACTACTGTCGAGGATTGATGAACATCTCCCTTGACGCATCTACACTATGAATTTTCTCCCTCCATCAATCAGGGCAATCGTTCGTAATTCATTCTCGACTGTAATAGTTCGAGGGATATTCGGCTTTTCTCGAATTATTATTTTCATGATGCTGGCAAAAATGTACGGAGCATCATACTTCGGCCTCTATTCGCTGATTCTTATTATTATTGAAATAGCAAAAGTATTCTCCGACTTCGGCGTCGATGTGGTATCTATCAGAAGGTTTGCGGCCGATTCGAAAAATGTTCACAGCATTCTCGACTCCATCCTTGGAGTGAAAATTGCAGGCGCAGCTATCGGCTCACTTTTGACAATTAGTCTATACGCGGCCTTTTATCATGATTCATATGGACTTCTTCTCGTAGCGATAGGATGCTTATCGGTTTTTACTTCATTACTCCTTAATGCATTTGTAAGTTATTATCAGACAAAGCTTTTAATGGAGAAAATAATCAATGCACATCTTATCGGATACGGATGTTATCTCGCTCTTTCTGTTATCGCAATATTGTACAATGCTTCGCTTGCCGTATTAATAGGAATTATTCCTTTCTCTGAAGGAATTATTCTATTTCTCTTGCTGCATCGTTACCAAATCAGGACGCCGGTAAGCATTGTATTCAACTGGCCGTTTACAAGAAAACTTTTAACGGAAAGTATTTACGTAGGTGTTTCCGGGTTAGCCGTTGTGATTTATCTGCGTCTTGACAACATTATGATAAGCCGGCTCCTGGATTTGAAAAGCGTGGGTCAATATGCTTTTGCGTACAGATTGATAGAACCTTTTTTACTTCTGTTTACATCGTTCGGAATTTCGCTCTACGCATCGCTTGCAGCGCTGTCATTAAGCACGACAGTATATGACCGGTTATTGCAAGCAAAAAAAACCCTAATTGGAATGCTAATAATTGCCTGTATAGGCATTCTTATCTATATATTTGCAGTCAGACCTCTCGTACCGATATTCTCACCCGAATATGAGGGTTCGGCTGATGTGCTTCTGATATTAAGTTTCGTTCTGCTATTTAGGTCCCTCAATACCCAGCTCACGGCAATACTGAATTCAATGGAAAAATTCCGTATAGTAAGCGGAATAACATTTATCAATCTTTCCGTCAGCGTTGTATTGAATTATTTCCTAATTTCTAAATATGGTATAATCGGAGCTGCAATAGCTGTTTTAGGAACAGATATAGCAAATTCTTTCATGCAGGCAGGCTCGCTGCTGTATTATCAACGAAAAAATAAATAAGAGAAAAAGGTGAAAAGAAAATTACCAGGCGATGAATTGCCCGTCTCTACCGGTTTTGAACGATGAAAAAGCCCCCTATCCATATTCTGATGATCTCGAAAGCACTTGTCATCGGGGCATATCATAAGAAATTAGAAGAGCTGGTCCGGCTGGGTATTACTCTTGACGTCATCATTCCTGCAAAATGGGGCAATCAAAGAGCGGAAATATCTCAGGGTAACGGATACAATATTCACGTAATGCCCGCTTTTTTTTCAGGTAAAAATCATTTCCATTTTTACCCCGGCTTTAAGACGCTTTTGAAAGAAATAAAACCCGATATTATTCATGTAGATGAAGAATCTTACAGCTTCGTAACTTATTTAACAGTGCATCATGCGCGTACATCTGGGATTCCGGTCGTATTTTTCAACTGGCAAAATATCGATAAGAAATATCCATGGCCTTTTTCAGCGATGGAACGGTATTCGATAAAATATTCGGCTGCCGGCATTGCAGGGAACAGGGAAGCGAAAGATATTCTTTTGAATAAAGGATGTAAAATACCTTTATATATAATTCCCCAGTTTGGCGTCGACAGCAATTTATTTTCGAAACAAGTTCAAGCTCGATTGCGAAAAGAAATTATTGGGAATACAGACGCATTTGTTGTCGGATTCAGCGGAAGATTTGTTGAGGAAAAAGGAATTCGCGGCCTTATAAATGCCTGCTCTAAACTGCCATCCAAAGTTCATCTTGTATTGATAGGCGGAGGGCCTTTACGAAGTAAATTATTACGGGAAGCTTCTTCTTCAGGAATAGAAAAGAGATTCCATATTATCGACTCTGTAATATCTACAGAAATGCCGAAATATCTGAATATTTTAGATTGTCTTGTTTTGCCTTCGCTTACTAAAGGAAATTGGAAGGAACAATTCGGAAGGGTGTTAATTGAGGCAATGGCATGCGAAGTACCTGTGATAGGGTCAAGTTCGGGAGAAATTCCTAATGTTATCGGCAAAGCGGGATTTATATTTCCTGAAGGAGAGGTTACAGCCTTAAGAAATATTCTTGAAGAATTAATGCTAAATAAAGCTATGCGTAATAAAACAGGAAAAGAGGGGCGGCGGCGGATCATTGAAAGCTATACTCAAAAGAAAATTGCTGAAGCCACAATCGATGTCTATCGGAAAATTATGAAATAATATGAGAATCGGACTCAATGCTCAGATATTAACTGACGGCCTGACAGGTGTTACAAGGTTCGCTAAAAATGTAATTGAATTGCTTCCCGAAATTGCCGCGGACCATGAGTTCATTGTTTTCGGAAATCCGTCGAATATAAATCCAAAGCAAAATAATGCAGTGCTTATTCCCACTTCTGACTTTATCAAATCATCTGCAAAAAGGATTGTCTGGGAGCAGACTGTGCTTCCGCATTTAATAAAAAAACATAACATCAATCTTATGTATTACCCCGACCATACTTCTCCGATTTTTGAAATTAAGTCAAAAATAGTCATCACTGTCCATGACGTTTCGACTTTTGCAGTACCCGGAAACGGTAGGGATTGCTCGAAGATTGTACAAACAAGCGGTTATTAAAAGATCCGTGGAACTTTGCGATGCAATAATAACAGGTTCGGAAGCGACTAAAAATGAGATGATAAAATATCTTCCATGTTCCGTTAGTAAAATAAAAGTAATCCCATACGGGATAGAGGATTCTTTTAAACAGGTAACAGATAAATCCGTTCTATCGTCTATAAAAACAAAATATAATTTAACGACACCTTTTATTCTTCATGTCGGTACTATCGAAGCACGAAAAAATATTATACGAATTGTCCGGGCATTTGCAAACGGCCGGAAAAATCATCAATGGAAACACAGCCTGGTACTCGTCGGCACGCCCGGTTATGGATTTGATAAAATTCAGATGGTTATTGAAGAAGAGGGAATGAAAAGCGATGTGATAATAACGGGTCATGTTGACAATAACGATTTGCAGGGTATTTATTCTCTTGCAGATGCTCTAATTTATCCGTCTTTATATGAAGGATTCGGTTTTCCTCCTCTTGAAGCTATGAAATGCGGATGCCCGGTTATAGCTTCGTATTCGACATCTTTGCCGGAAGTTATCGGCAATGCGGGTATATTTATCGATCCGAAAAGCGAAGATAAAATATTTAATGCACTGCATCGCGTTATTACAGATAAGAAACTGCATAACATGCTCGTGCAGCAGGGGAAAGAACGCGTCCGGCATTTTACATGGAAGAAGACCGTCAAAGGAATTCTTCAAGTAATGATAAACATGTGATATATGGAAAGGGCTATGAAACGCATCGGGATATTTGGCGGCACATTCGATCCGCCTCACAAAGGACATATCGCTATTGCAGAAAAGGCAATGAAACAGTTTTCACTGAATAGTATTTATTTCGTGCCTGCTTACCTGCCGCCCCATAAATTGAACCGCAATTTCATAACTGTAAAACAAAGGACTGCTATGGTGAGGCTGGCTATTAGAGGGCACAAAAATTTTAAAGTCTCGACCTTGGAAATGCGCCGCCGCGGCATATCGTATACTGTCGATACACTCAGTGCATTTAAAAGTCGTTTTCCGGATTCTGAACTGATTTTGATTATTGGAGCGGACAATCTTGAACAATTTCAATCCTGGAAATCGCCGAAAAAAATCCTTCAACTTGCTGGGCTTGCTGTATATAAACGAAGAGGATTCGGACGATCATTGAAAAATCAAGATATTGCATTTCAACCGATAAAAGGACGGTTTTTTGAAGTATCATCCACCGAAGTCAGGAAAAGACTCGGGAAAAGATTGACCGTCTCGAAACTAATTCAAAAACCGGTAGAAAGATATATCAAACATCATTCATTATATTTACATTTAAATCCTGTCGACAGGAATAAAAAAAATAATGAAATCAACTGCGCACACTGACGATATTTATCGCGTTATCCATACGGAACATCATGATCCGTTTTCTGTGCTAGGCGCGCATATTGTTAAAGCAGAAGGGAAGCCTGCAGTCGCTGTTAGAGCATTTCAGCCGGATGCAAAGGAAATGTATGTCGTAGAGAATACCGATAACGGTAATGTGTACAAGATGGTAAAGATTAAGGAAGATGGTTTTTATGAGGCAGTCATTAAAAACCATTCTGAAGTATTTCCTTATAAATTTAAAAGAATATCAAATGACGGAAGCGAAGAGATTATTTATGATCCTTATTCTTTCCTTCCTACACTAACCGATCTGGATTTGTATTTATTTAATGCAGGCGATCATCATCGTATATATGATAAATTAGGTGCTCATGCGATTGAAGTAACGGGGATCAAAGGAGTACAATTCGCCGTTTGGGCTCCTAATGCACGAAGTGTGAGTGTTGTAGGCAGCTTTAACAATTGGGACAGGCGAAGACATGCAATGCGTGTTCTTGGGGCTTCAGGTGTATGGGAAATATTTGTGCCGGAATTATCAGTCGGTGAAATCTATAAATTTCAAGTGAAAACAAAATCAGGATCATGTGCTGGACAAAACGGATCCGTACGCGACTGAGATGGAACTCCGGCCTCATACTGCATCGAAAGTGAATTCTCTTCTGAATTATGAATGGAACGATTCAGGATGGATGGATAATCGCATCAAGTCCGATCATCTTGGCGAACCGATTTCTATCTATGAATTGCATCTTGGTTCCTGGGCACGAATTCCGGAAGAAAACGACCGCTGGCTGACATATCGCGAGTCGGCAAAGAGGATAGTGAAATATGTGAAGGAGCTCGGTTTTACACACATTGAACTTTTGCCTGTGATGGAACATCCGCTTGATGCATCGTGGGGATATCAGGTAACCGGATATTTTGCTCCTACCAGCCGATTCGGTACTCCTCAAGATTTTATGTCTTTTGTCGATACCTGTCATCAGAATGGTATCGGCGTTATTCTCGATTGGGTACCTGCACATTTTCCAAAAGACCAATATGCCCTCGGTGAATATGACGGAACTCATTTGTATGAACACGCAGATCCGCGAAAAGGCGAACACCAGGATTGGGGTACATTTATTTTCAACTACGGGCGAAAAGAAGTCTGTAATTTTCTTATCAGCAATGCACTGTTCTGGCTCGATAAATACCATATTGACGGTATCAGGATCGATGCAGTAGCTTCAATGCTGTATCTCGACTATTCACGCCAGGAAGGCCAGTGGATTCCTAATGAATTTGGCGGACGCGAGAATTTAGAAGCTATTGCTTTTCTGAAAAATATGAACCGGCTGGTTCATCAGTATTATCCGGGTGTGCTTACAATTGCCGAAGAATCGACTGCTTATCCCGGAGTGACAACGGATATCGCTTATGACGGACTTGGATTCAGCTTGAAATGGAATATGGGCTGGATGCACGATATGCTGCAATACTTTTCGAAAGAACCGATTCATCGGCCTCTTCACCATAACAATCTCACATTTGCATTGTTGTATGCATTCACGGAAAAATTCTTGCTTCCGCTTTCTCATGACGAAGTGGTTCATGGCAAATCCTCATTGCTGCACAAGATGCCGGGAGACGATTGGCAGAAGTTCGCGAATCTCCGGCTTTTGTTCGGGTTGATGTACGGTTTCCCGGGAAAGAAACTGATTTTTATGGGGGGAGAGTTCGGACAGCGAGACGAATGGAATCATGAAAAATCGTTCGACTGGCATCTCACGCAATATCCGCCGCATGCCGGTATGCAGCAATGGATAACGGACTTGAATCGTGTATATCGGGGCGAAAGTGCACTTCATCAGGTGGATTTTCACTATTCCGGATTCGAATGGATCGATTTTCATGACAAAGCAAACAGCATTATAGCGCTTCTAAGAAAATCTAATGACGGTACTGAAAAAATCATCATTGTCTATAACTTTACACCGGTACCTCGAATGAATTATCGTCTTGGTGTTCCGGAAAAAGGAGAGTACCGGGAAATTCTGAACAGCGACTCTTCATATTATCATGGGAGCAATCTCGGTAATATCGGAAAAATCGATGCCGAGTCGATACCGCATCATAGCAGGCAATTTTCATTGAATTTAACCCTGCCGCCGCTTGCTGTTGTTTTCTTAAAACGGCAGTCTTCAGAAAAATAAAAAATGTTCTTACAAGTAATAAAGAGGATTTTATGGCAGAAATAAGTCCGACTCAGGAAAAAAATATTAACAGCGTATTCAGAAAGACCTGGAATGAAATCACACAGCCGTTCATAGATCTGTTTCATGTATCAAGGGCGCTCTGGGGAATTAATGTCTCATATTTGCTGGAGGGATTGACATATTTTGGCGTTGTCGGATTACTCGCAATATATTTCAATGATTTTATAGGATTAAATGATATCGACGCAGGCCGAATGGTTGGAGTGCTTACAGCCGGAATAACACTGAGCATGCTTTTTCTCGGCGCTACAGTCGATATCATTGGAACAAGGCGTGCATTAATTCTCTCTCTCGTTTTTATGCTTGCCGGAAGAGTGCTGCTTACTATCGCACCGCCGATTTTCGGAACAACCGGAATGTGGTCGTCATCTCATTTAGTTGCAATGCTGGGAATTCTTGGTGTTGTAATCGGTTATGGAATTTATATGCCTGGCTGTTATGCCGCGGTAAAATATTTTACGACAGAAAAAACTGCCGCAATGGGCTACGCAATGCTGTATGCGCTCATGAATTTAGGCGGGTTCCTCCCAGGTTTAATTTCACCGCCGGTCAGGCATGCGTACGGAATTCTCGGTGTATTCTGGGTGTATGTTGTGTTGACGGTTGCAGGTATTGCCGTTATAGCTATTATTCTGACGAATAGATCCGTGAAAGCAGCGATGGAGGAGTCGGGCTGGACTAAGAAAGAAGATAAAGTAGAGGACAAGAAACCTTTAAAAGAGCAAATAAAATTTTATATTAAAAATTTTCCGATCAGGGACAGAAGATTTATGTTCTTCATATTCATTCTTATTCCTGTTCAGACATTATTTGCGCATAATTGGCTGACACTGCCGCAATATTTCAGCCGGGCATTTACCGGTGTCGTAAGCAATAATTTTGAATTTTTCGTGAACTTTAACCCGATTCTTATTTTTATTCTGACGCCTATGGTTGCTGCTCTGACAGTGAAAAGCGATACTTATAAAATGATGATTATAGGAACATTTGTTATGGCGTCACCAACGTTTATACTTTCGCTCGGGCCGACAATATATACGGCATTTGCGTATTTAATTATTATGACAATCGGCGAAGCTATGTGGCAGCCTAGATTCCTTCAGTGGGTGGCGGAAATCGCGCCGAAAGAGATGACAGGTATTTATATGGGACTCGGGCAGTTCCCCTGGTTCCTGACAAAAGTAGTTACAAGCCTGTATTCGGGATGGTTCCTGATGAATTATTGCCCCGCAGGTGTCCCGCCGGAGCTAATGAATACGGAAACTATGTGGTTTATATACGGTCTGATAGCAATAATCAGCCCTGTGGGGCTGCTGCTGGCACGTCCCTGGATGATAAAAGGCTTTAAAGTAAAACATGAAGGATAAATGTCGTAGATACATCATATTCTAAATTAACGAAAGGTAATAAAGGTGCTTGTAGCAGTTGTTCAGACGAATACGGTTTTCGGAGAAACAAAGCAAAACATCCAGGATGCCGTGGATTTAATGGGGACTGTAAAAGCCGATCTTTATGTGCTTCCGGAGCTTTTTAACACAGGATATAATTTTATAAAGCAAAAGGAGTTAGCGTTATTGGGGGAGAGAGCAGACGGAATGACTTATGACGTTCTCTGCAAATTTGCTGAAGATCAGAAGTGCTATATAGTGTATGGATTTGCAGAAAAAGCCGATACTATGTACAATTCCTCGTCTCTAATTGGTCCTGAAGGTTTCATCGGGATATATCGAAAAGTGCATTTATTTTACAGAGAAAACATATTCTTTGCTCCGGGGAATCTTGGATTCCCGGTTTTTGATCTGCCGTTTGGGAAAGTGGGAATGATGATTTGTTTTGATTGGGCTTATCCCGAAAGCACACGGACGCTAGCATTGAAGGGAGCGCAGCTGATTGCACATCCTTCAAATCTAGTGCTTCCATACTGTCCGGACGCAATGATAACAAGGGCGTTTGAAAACAAAATATTTACAGCTACTGCTGACCGTGTAGGAGTAGAAAATCGCGGCGGAATAGATTTAAGGTTTATTGGAACAAGCGAGATTGTCGATCCTAACGGTAAAATTCTTAACCGGCTTGGCACGGATGAACCCTCCATCGCTGTCGCTGATGTGGATCTTTCTCTGGCAGATAAAAAACAAATCAATGAATATAACGACATATTCAAAGGAATAAGGAAGGAGCAGTATAAGTTGTAAGTTATCAGTTATTAGTAATTAGTGATAAGTTATAAGTGATAAGTTGAAAATTAGGAGTAAAACTATTTTTCAGAATGCCGAACGATCCATTCACTCGGATCGCGGCCTATCAGTTTCATTTCGTATCCGGCGTTAAAAAGTAACTGTTCGCATTCCTGCAGCGCTTCTTGCCCGTGTGTCGCAAGAAAGATCACGGGTTTGAATTTGGAAAGCACATACGCAGCTCCTCTTAATACTGCTCCCTCACCGCCTTCGACATCGATTTTTAAATAATTTGGCGGACGTACATCTTGACTATTTACATACTCGTCTAAAGTTATGCAGCGTACTATCTGACTTCCTGACTCATCCAGGTGTCCCTGGAGCCGGTCAGCATGCGGACTAAACCGCATCTCTCCCGATTTATCCGCTACTGCAGCATCAATTACATTTACATTCTCCAGTTTGTTCAGCTGAATATGGTTCCGAAGGTAATAAAGATTGTCCTTCAATGGCTCGAAAGCAATCACTTTTCCCGACGTGCCGACAAGAATTGAAGCGAGGATAGTGTAAGAACCGACATTTGCTCCAATATCGTAAACCACGCTTCCTGCCTGAATATCTTTGGAAAAGAGTCGCCGTTTTGCGATCTCATTGAAACCCAGCCAGCAGCTATGTGGACCAGAACCTGCAATCCAATGCTTACCTCTTGCAGCAGTTGCAAGAATTGGTACGATCGTTCCTTTGGGGATTATTCTAAGAGGAAACCGAAGCAGTCGGCCAAGCGGGCGTTCAGCAGCAAAAAAAGATTGAAATATAATAAATACCCTTTCTAAATAAATTTACGATGAAATATAAAGATTAGAGAATGTAAATGCAAAATAGGGGAACATCTCCAAAAAGTCATTCGCTCATTGGCTTATCTACTCGACTGCTCATCGTCTTCATTGCTCTCTTGCACCCCAACTAAGCTTTAGTTAGATTTTAAAATATATAAATGAAAGGTTTGAAAATGAAGCGAGTCGAAATTCTTGGATTATCAGCAGGATTATGCACTACGGCTGCGTTTATTCCGCAGGTTTATACAGTATGGAGTATGAGGCCGGTCCCGGCGACATCTATTTCTCTTCCGATGTACATACTTTTTATAGTAGGAGTCATTATCTGGGCTATTTATGGGATTAAAGTTAAATCGCATTCGATTATTATTATGAATAGTATCACCTCTGTTCTTGCCTTGTCAATACTTGTTTATAAATGTATTTATGGATAAGGTTTAATATGCAGATGCGTTTGGTTTACAAATGTTGGGAGGTATTTTACGCACCCTAAAAAAGGATATATCTATGATCACGCAGCTCGCTCATATAAATTTATTTTCCGATCAACCGAAAGAAATGATTGATTTCTATGTCAATAAACTCGGATTGAAAATAGCATTCACGCTTGATACTGAGAAGGGTGTACCCTTCGGCTGGTATATTAAATGCGGCAAGATGACATTTATAGAGATATTTGATCAGGTTGGTGCTGTACGGCAATGGGGCGGTAAAGTGACGGCATTGGAACATGGAAGCAAATTCAAGCATCTATGTCTGGAAGCTGAGGATCTTGAAAATTTCAGAGATGTTCTTATAGAAAAAGGAGTTAGTATTTCATCGATCACGGTCGGCATGGATAATTCGAAACAGGCGTGGATTAAAGATCCGGATGGGAATGATATCGAGTTAATGGAATACACGCCGGCAAGTTTTCAAAAGCGCGGTATGTAAAATGACTTTTCAATGTGCGGTTCTTTTGCTCGTATTTTGTTTACACGAGATGGTCTTTGGCGGGCGTCCCGCTGTTTTATAGCAGGATAAGGAGCGCATTGCAAGCACCCTGATAAAAAAGCAATCCCCGCTGCCTGGTTAAATGATTATATATAAAACCTTTTCGCCGCTTTCTTTGGACGCAAAGAAAGCGGCAGCCACGAAGTGGTGGCTTCTCCAAAAGTCCCGCTTTACGGGATGCCGCATAATTTATTTTATAGAACGGCAAAACGTTTGCGAAATCGAAAATATATGCTAAAGGATGATATAAGTTTAATTATTCAATGAGATTATCGTTTGGACTGAGTTATAAATATATATTAAGATTTGACCTTATTGAGCTCAGTTATCATCAATCGATTTCGCGGGCTGAATAAAAAAAATAAATAAATGATATTATAATTTTAACACACACGGTTCTTTTACGCGTTTTATGTTTACCAGACATGGTTCCCGGCGAGCGCCCAATTGTCTTATAGCGGGATAAGAGTGAATTACGATATACACTGATAAATAAAAATAAAGGAACATAAAAGGGTAATCACGGCCTTTAAGTCGTGCAACTACACAGGTTAAAGCCTGCTGCTACCGGTTTCAATTCACGACTTTATTCTGAATCTTTTTTCAATGATTTTACGTAAATAACTAAATATATTTTTTTTCAATAAAAATCGTTTTAGCTTAATCCACTATATCATACTTAATACAGAGGAGATTAAAAAAATGAAAACTCGTTCATTGTTTATCTGCGTTATCAGCTTTGTTTTGGTATTTGCGTTAACAGGCTGTTCGTCAAGCGGAGCATTTATATCGGGAAATGTCACCGATGTCCAGCTTCAACGAAATAATTACAAGATTATTGCTCAGAATGTTACAGGCGAAGCACAGGCAGGATATCTGTTAGGCGGGTCATTCTCTACCGGATTTGCGACTAACACTTTTGCGATGTTCCGCGTTTCAGGCAGCGGGATGTTATATAAAGAAGCACTGGAAAATTTATGGAAGAACTACGAAGCTGCTCATGGACCTATCGGAGATAAAAAAATCGCTCTTATTAATGTCCGATACGATGCGGATGCCTTGAACCTGTTTATCTACACTCAGCCGAAAATCATGATTCGCGCAGACGTGATAGAGTTCACTGAATAAAATTCAACCCCCCATATCCCCCCTTTATATTAAAGGGGGAGAATAGGGGGTTAGCAAAATGTCAATATATCAATTGCCTTTAACTATTTGGTTTTGAAAGTTTTATCGGACTAAGTCAATAGAATTGAATTAAAATTGGATTACTATTTATTGATTTCGATTTCTTAATTAAAGTATTCAAAAAGTTTTTTCATCGGCGGACGGCCCATAGATCTGCGGGACGGGAATATTGTTTAATCTCATATAAACGCTCAATTGTGCACGATGGTGTACAAGATGATTAATCGATTGTCCGACCGAGTCGGCTTTTGGACTGCTCATAAGCACCTTTCCGTTCGTTTTTAGAAAGAAAGGTTTTGAGAACTCGGAGTCTGCAAAATTTTGAATCGCATTCTTTGCCCCTTTAAGATTATCCTCAAAGTGTTTCACAAGTTCGGATGTCGTATTCCAATGGAAGTGCTCGAAAGTGGCAAAATCTATTTCTGAAATTTCTATGATATATGTTATCCATTTAGGGATTTCAGCTACGAGCAAAGCTAGATAACCCATCTCCATTGATTTTTCGTGGGGTTTCCATTTAGAAAGGTTTTCCGGAATTCTTTCAAGGCACCTGCGGGTTGCGGCTGCTTCAGATTCCAGTTCCTTTAAGAACCATTCTCGCAATATTCTTGTATTATCCATTTATTACTCCTTTTTTCAGTTAGTTCTTTAATTGTTCCGATTTTATATAAATACTAAACAGTCTGATCATAAACAAAGTTCAAAAATTCTTTTGACGTGATAGACAGAGGTTTTATTTCAGAGTGAACATTTATCAGCCTTTTTCGCGATTCATAATCTAAGGAAGGTGCTTAACGAGAACAAATCATAAAGAATTTGAACAACGACAGGAAATATTGTACGTTATATTATAATATTAAGGACATATTGAAAATATATGTTCGGAAAAAGGCGCGAATCATGAGAAGATTCTCAAAAACTATATTAACATTTCGCTTAATCCTGATTATCGGCGAAATGTTTTCCGGATGTTCCTGTGAAAGATTCTTAGAAAATAGAAATTGAGATAAATAGAAATTGAGATTAAGATTATTAGAATATGAGATTTTATTAATTCCAAAATATTTTGCATTTAACTGCTGAAAGGAAGATCAATGGAAGAAGAACAAAACTCATCCCAGCCTGTGATAAGCGAATTCAAAGGTAAACCGGTATTACGAATTCCCACGGTAGATAATCCAAATGCGGATACTTCATGGCACTGGCTGTCATTCGGGAAAACAAAAGCCAAAGCGATCGTCAAATATTTCGACGCGATAAAGAAATTTGCAGAGGAGTAAGCAAGAATTTATACTGTTATTTTTGCTTTTAAAGAATCATTCAAAATATGACATTGTTGACATCAATCGATTTCGCGGAAATATAAAAGCTTAAAAGGGACAAATGCTATATAAAATTCAAAAATCCGATGTCAATAAGGCAGCGAATGTTTTAGGAATATCTTTTTTAAATTATCCGATATTTAAATATGTCCTTCCTGATGATCAATACAGATATAGAAAACTATCCTGCCTATTCGAATTTCTTATTAACAGCGGATTGTCGGCGGGGAAAGTAATTGCCCCTAGCAAGAATATTGAGTGTGTATCGATCTGGCAAAACTCCTCGCATTCATCAACTTCATTAATGAATGCCATGGAGTCGGGAATTTTAGGATTATTTATCAAAATAAACCTGACATCGCTTAAGCGATTTATTGAGATTGGAATGGCAAAACAAAAGATACGATCAAGTATTATCAAGGAACCTTACTGCTTGCTGGATGTTATCGGGACAGATCCGAAGTATCGAGGACAGGGATTTGCAAAGAAAATCATCCAATCGCAATTGACCGAACTGGATAGTGAAGGACTGCCATGCTATCTTGAAACAAGCGACAGCGCTAATGCTGAATTCTATAAAAGGTTTGGGTTTGAACTTTACCATCAATATGAACTGATGGATATGAAGGTATATTGTTTTCTTAGAAAATGTGGGGGCGCTTAACTAAAAAATACAAATATCTTTTCGCCGCTTTCTTTGGACGCAAAGAAAGCGGCAGCCACGAAGTGGTGGCTTCGCCAAAAGTCCCGCTTTACGGGATGCCGCATAATTTATTTTATGGAACGGCAAAACGTTTGCGAAATCGAAAATATATGCTAAAGGATGATATAAGTTTCATTATTAAATGAGATTATCGTTTTGACTGAGTTATAAATATATATTAAGATTTGACCTTATTGAGCTCAGTTATCATCAATCGATTTCGCGGGCTGAATAAAAAGATAAATAAATAAATAAATGATAATATAATTTTAGCCACAGCGGTTCTTCCATAGGGGCGCATTGCATGCGCCCTGATAAAAAAGGCAATCTCCTTATTTATGCTGTGATGCGGTTTCAATTTTAAATTGCATTCTTTATTAGTCTTTAGAATATTATACTTAAAAAATCCAATACGCGCAGTAAATATCAAATAAATATTCCAATTATGAAAAAAATCCTGTTGTCATTTATCGTCTTATTCACCGGCCTTGTTAATTCAGCCAATTCTCAAACGATTCATCTGCAATATGATACATCCTCTCCCCAGGCAAAATATGCAGCGGGAATGCTGGGAAAATGCTTGGAGAAAAAAGGATACACAATAAAAGAAAAACAGGCTGATTATATCATCGAAATTGTTATTGATACTAATAACTTGAACAGTGAGGCATACGCAATCCTTACTGAAAATAAAAAAATTACAATAAAAGGCGGCGGCGGAAAAGGCATTATATACGGCAGCCTTTCACTCGCTGAGGATGTTCGTAATGGCATACTTCTGCAAAATATCAAACCGGGAAGCGAAACTCCAAAATTAGCATTTCGTGCTATAAAATTTGACCTTCCATGGGATACATACCGGCACAGTTATGCTCTGGATTTACATCAGGAAACCTGCCGTGACCTGAACTTTTGGGAAGCCTTTCTCGACATGATGGCGGAAAATCGATTTAATACGCTTACACTTTGGAACCTGCATCCTTATCCATTTATGATCAGGCCTAAAAACTTTCCGGAAGCATGCCCGTTTAACGATGATGAATTAAAAGAATGGCAGCGTCTGTTTCATGGTATTTTTCGAATGGCCCGTGAACGCGGTATCGATACCTACATGGTACCTTTTAACATATTTGTAAGTGCTGAATTTGCGCGTGCCCACAATGTTGCAATGGATAATCTGGCTCATGATTATTTCGTAAAGGGCGATACTTCTGAAATTATAAAACGTTATACCAGGGAGTGTGTTGCACAAATACTCCAGGAATATCCTGATCTCACAGGGATGGGGCTTACGCTTGGAGAAGGTATGGGCGGAATGACTCCCCAACAACGCGAAGATTGGATGAAAGAAACCATTATAGAAGGTATGAGTCTTGCCGGTCGTAAATCGAAACTCATTCATAGAATTCCTTTTTCAAGCACTACAGGATCTTTGGGTCCGACAAGTATTGAAACCGAACAATTGACCAGGGAAGGAATAGAAAAAGAAGGGAGATTGGATTTTATCGAAGGCCCTATTTGGGCAGATCTTAAATTCAACTGGTCGCATGCTCATTCGACAACAAAATTAATAAAAGTGCACGGTGGAAAGCTGCATGGAACATATTTCAAACCTGAGCCAAAGAGTTACAAGATTGTATGGACGGCCCGTAATGAGGATTTCTTTTGTCTTCGCTGGGGTGTTTCGGATTTTATCCGCGAACACATCAACAATAATACGCATAGTTATGTAGGAGGGTATATGGTTGGATCGGAAACCTATATCCCTGCCGTGGATTACTTCACAAAACCGGGAACTGTGGTCAGCTGGAAATATGCTTTTCAGCGTCAGTGGTTGTTTTATAAACTATGGGGAAGATTGCTTTATAATCCGGCATCTCCCGATAGTTTATTCAAAGAGGAATTTATTCAGCGTTATGGAAAAGAAGCAGGTATTCTGCTTGAAGCGGGTGCACTTGCCGGCAAAACACCGCTGCGTTTAGCATCGTCATTCAATTGCGGCTGGGATTTTACGCTTTACAGCGAAGGGTTTATGGCACTTAACGATGAGACCAAAAGAGTAGAATATATTTCAGTTGACCGGCAAATCAATCAACCGCCCCTTGATACGAATTATATATCTGTTAAAGAATATGTAAAAAAAATTACGTCGGGAAAATCCTTTGCTGATGACAAAATTACTCCTCCTGTTTTAGCAAAAATGCTTGATAGGGATTGCACCAAAGCCCTTGATCTGGTTAAGAATTTCAACACTTCCGGCAATAATGATCTTATGCAGGAGGTTGCCGATGTAAAAGCATGGGCAAACCTGGGTTTATATTTTGCTGAAAAACTAAAAGGTGCTATAGCATTGGAGACGTATCGTGTTAAAGGACAAGAAGATAACAAACAAGCGGCAGTGAAACATCTGACGAAATCCCTGCAATTCTGGAATATTGTGATTGACATAACTCGGCCTATTTATAATGATATGCCATTGGTACATTACAGCTCGCAGGATGGTAAGAACTGGAAGGAAAATGACCATCTCCGGTTTCACTGGGAAAAACTAAGGCCGGAAGTCGAAAAAGATATTGAAATTGCAAAAAGTGCGGCAGTTTATCCAAATGAATAAAGAAATTTACCGGGATAGCATCTATTGAAATAGATGCCTGAGAGATACAAAACCCGAATGGCTTTTGTATTGAGCAGCCGTATAATTTATAATATGGCAAAATGTTTTCGATTATATTTTAACATTCCCATGTTGAATTTGGGAATTAAGAAATAACACAATAGACATATTGTGAAAATATGTGTAGGATATCGCCAATGCCAATAAACGTTTTCTCAGCCCGAACAAATCAATTTAGATTAATAAATAAAATCGTTTTTATAATAACGCTCTTTATTCTTATTGCTGCGGGCATTTCATGCGAGAAAGAAACGCCTATATCAAACAGGCCTGGCGCTCCTCAGCTCGATGATGCTTTTTCCAGTGCAGCACAGATTCCAAATCTGAAAAGCCTTGTCGTCTTTAAAGACGACGGAATTGTAAGAGAGGAATATTTTGGCGGTACAGATGCCAATTCGACTTACGATGTACGTTCTGTGACGAAAAGTGTAATGGCCACTTTAATCGGAATCGCTATCGACAAGGGCTATATTCCATCTGAAAATCAAACGATAGGGGATTATAAACAGCACTTCAGCAGCAGTATCGATTCAGCAAAAATGAATATTAAAATAAACGATCTTCTTACGATGAGCAGCGGTCTTTCAGGAAATGAACTAAGCAGCCCTGCAGAATATGATTATTGGTTCAATTCTCCCGACCAGGTCAGCTACACGCTCAATACTTCTATTGCGAGTCGGCCGGGTAATATTTTTAGATACAATTCAGGTGTTGCACACTTGACATCGGCAATCCTAACAGCGGCATCGGGAATGTCCACATATCAATTCGCAAAACAGTATCTTTTTCAACCGCTCGGTATTGCGGATCATCCATGGCAGACAGACAAACAAGGGATTTACAATGGCGGCGCTGGAATAAATCTGACGCCGCGTGACATGATAAAAATCGGACAGCTCTATTTGAATAAAGGAGTCTATAATGGAGTTCGTATTGTTTCCGAAGACTGGATCGACAAGGCATCTTCATTCAAAATAACCACAAACAATGCCCAGCTTTTTGGTCCGAGTTATGGATACTTCTGGTGGATAGGAAACATTCACGGACATGATTATTTCTTTGCCAACGGATATGGCGGGCAATTTATAGTAGTCGTCCCGGATGAAAAACTGGTAGTTGCTGCTGCAAACACCTGGAGTGGAGTTCCCACGGCGACGGCAAACCAGCAGTGGTACAGCACTCTCGATATAATTATGAACAAAATAATCCCGGCGTATTAATGACTCCGTTGAATAACTATACACATTATTAATAATTACAATTAGCTGCCATTTGAATATATGACCCTATTTTGATTTAATATAGATGTCAAACTATACGTAGTCCTGTAAATGTTATGGCATGAAATGTTATTCAAATTAAAAGTGTGTAAATTTATCGTTAGGAGCGGCTGTCTTTTAGGCAGCAATCAAACGTTCTAATAATTAATTCGCTCATCAACATGGAAAAGATAATGGAAATATATAATCTCAAAGACGACAAAAAGCGTATAACCTCTATTCAAAATGCTTCGCTTAACAAGGGATCGGATTCGGGATTAAAAATACAGGATGGTCTATTGTTCGGATCGGAAGAATGGTTCAAAGCCGTAGAAACAGGAGTAATTAAAAATCATGTACTAAACGGTATTATCTCTAAAGTATACAAATCCGGCCACGGTGATTTTCCGGAATTTGAGATCGAAACTGAACTTGGAAAAACATCCTGGATGCGATATGGTATAGATGGTGAATATGCAGTTGGAAGGAAAATCGAATTAACTTATGTTGAGCAGTCATACAAACGGGCAATTGCTATTCTCGGTCCAATTTCAAAATGTGTTGTTTCAATAAAAGTGGATAAGGCTTAAATAAGTATATGAAAAGATTCTTTTTCAGCTGCGAAAATTAAAAATCTAAATAATAAAGTATACTTGCAGTGTATAATAAGGACCTCAGGCTTGCGGTAAAATTTATAAAGGATAATGCAAACAATAAAATTCTTATAAAAGATGTTGTAAATACGACCGGCATCAGCAGATGGTCGCTGGAGAAGAAATTCTAAGAGACTATTCGCAGATCCATATACAGCGAAATTCAGCAGTTACACGTTGAGTCTATTCCAAAATTGTTTATTGAAACCGATTTGTCCATATTCTCAAATTACTTCGCTTTATAATTTTACAGATATAGAAAAGATATCCCGGTATTTTAAAAAAGAGAAGGGAGCGGGTTTGCGCGAATTCCGTAAAATCCATAAACCACTTTAAAATTATTGCTTGCGCTAATTGGTTACTTTTCTGCCTAAAATGGCTACCATATTAATTCCTATAGTTTATATATTTAACACGAATCATATTCAGCGCATTGAACCTTTTGACTGGGAAGGTTCTCGGTGCTCGAAAAGATGATTTAAGAAGTAGTTATCTCTTAAGAAACGAAAGGCGAATTGGTTAACCAACTGGTTCGCCTTTTATTTTATTGTTTTAATTAATTCATTCCTAATAAACCACACTATAATTATTCTTTGCGCTAATTGATCGCTTTTTAAATTAAAGTGACTGCTATTTAATCAGATTCTTCCGAATACAAAAAAAAGTTTTTGATAAAATTGCCCTCTTGTGAGTTGATAGGCATTAGAAGTAATCGAATGATATTGCGAACAATTGTATTCTATAAGCGAAAGGAAGAAAAAAAGCTTCCCAATTAGCATGTCACTTAACTTGCCTCTGTCGACACTTGGAAAGTGAAAAATTAAAAAAATATGTTGAATTTGGAAAGAAAACAACGCCCCGCAGCTCAGATGGGTGAGCTGCAGTTTCTCCCGCAGAAAAAGGGATCCGCAAATTAGCAGACAAGTTGAGCTTCGTCCCGCATATACGGGATCCACATTGTAACATAAAAATTAGCTTCACTTCATTTGCTAACTTTGTGCTAATTTGGGACTGAACTCCTCGAAATAATCTAAAATCCTTATTTAATTTTGTTCCTTTCTAATCTGCTTGCAGTAAATAGCAAAACAGCGGCCAGATTTCAAGAAAAAACATCTATATTATTTTTTTTCTATTCGTTTAAGTCGAATTTGACCTCCAAAAAGGATTAACCCCATTTTCATACTTTAGAATGATATATTTACCGATGTATTTTTTGCACTTTGTTGACAGTATTCGCATCGATCTTCTAATTCACTATGCTATGCAAGTCAGCCTATATCCATATTAAAATAAGGTTCCCTAAAATATTCCTTCCCGTCTGTATGGGAAAAATATGAAAGTAATTAAACCGAAAATAAATGAGTCTTTGCTGCGTTTAAAGGATCAGATCAGCGAGAATTTTTTTGCTAAAAAATTTGCTCGCGGGGAACAACCGATGCGCTCGGAGTTATTCAGCGCCGATCAAATGGAGCAGCACGGCAAGAGGCTCGCAAGCTCGCATACAGTGAGTATCCAGCGTACTCCGGACCAGCACCTGCTGGCACGTTTGGCTGAGAACGAAGTCTATTTATTTGAAGTCCACAAATTATTGACTGAAACAGTAAAGGCAGACCATCAGATTACACCTGCCGGTGAATGGCTGCTGGATAACTTTTATTTGATCGAAGAGCAAATTCGCACAGGCAAGAGACATTTGCCAAAAGGCTACAGCCGGGAATTGCCTCGTTTGTTTAATGGCCCATCGAAAGGTCTTCCGCGCGTCTATGATATAGCACAGGAAATTATTTCACATGGCGATGGAAGGGTAGATCCGGAAAACCTCAGCCGTTTCGTAGCTGCCTACCAGACTATTACAACATTAAAAATTAGGAGAGCTCTGGGCAATCCCTACAATGCTGAGGCTGGCGCTGATAGAGAATCTCCGAAGGGTCGCTGTACAAATTGCCGTCGGGAGGATCGATCGGGATTTAGCTGATTCCTGGGCGAACCAGATGATAGAAGTTGCCGAGAAGGATCCGAAAAGCCTCATTCTGATAATTGCAGATATGGCGCGGACAGATCCGCCGATGACCACCTCATTCGTTTCGGAATTTGCACGCAGGCTCCAGGGTTTAAGCCGTACTCTTGTATCGCCTTTAACATGGGTCGAGCAGCGGCTGTCTGAATCCGGTCTGACGATTGAAAAATTAGTACAGTCGGGTAACCAGCAGCAGGCCGCCGATCAGGTTTCTATCAGCAACAGTATCGGCAGCCTTAGATTCCTGGAATCGATGGACTGGCCCAGGTTTGTCGAGACAATGAGCGCTGTCGAACAGATCTTGCTTACAGATTTGGGCGGCAGTATACGGTAAAATGGATTTTACCACGCGTGACAGTTATCGTCACGTAATAGAGAAGATCGCAAAGAGCAGTCCTCAATCGGAAGAAGAAATAGCACGAATAGCAATCCGGCTGGCGCAAGAAGCCGCTGTGAGGAATGGGAACGGGGACAGAACTGCACATGTCGGATTCTATCTGATCGGTAAAGGATTGAGACAGCTCGAAGCTCTGGCCAAGGTACGCTTTTCTGCTTCAGCGGTTTTCAGAAAAGTAAGCAGCAGTGTTCCTTTGCTGATTTACATCAGCTCTATTTTACTGATGACGATGATCTTCACGGCAGGTTTACTTTCGAAAGCATATGAAGGAGGATTACAGGGTTGGACACTTGGACTTTTCGGTATCCTCTTTTTTTATGCACAAGCCAGCTGGCAATTGCACTTGTGAACTGGTTATCAACATTGTGGGCAATGCCCCAGCCTTTGCCGAAAATGGATTTCTCCAAAGGAATACCGCCGGACTCACGCACTCTTGTGGTAATCCCGACTATGTTATTAAATGAACAAAACATTAAAGAACTCATAGAGTCACTGGAGGTGCGATTCCTGGCAAACCGGGATGACAATCTGCACTTTGGCCTTCTGACTGACCTTCAAGATTCCGATCGGGAAGTACTTCCAGAGGATGAATCGCTTGTTCTTTTGGCACGTAAAAAAATTGACGAACTTAATGAAAAATACAAAGGTTTGCATAACGATACATTCTTCCTTTTTCACCGTTCGCGATGCTGGAATCCAAGAGAGCAATTGTGGATGGGTTACGAACGTAAGAGGGGCAAGCTTGAAGAATTAAATTCTCTCTTGCGCGGCGGATCGAAAAATCACTTTTCGCTTGTCATCGGTAAAATTGATGTTTTACCATACATAAAATATATCATTACACTTGATACGGATACACAACTACCGCGCGACTCGGCAAGTCAGCTCGTCGGAGCTATGGCTCACCCGCTGAACCGCGCGCGTTACGATGAAACCAAAAAGCGTGTATGTGATGGATACGGCATTTTGCAGCCGCGCGTTGCAGTGAGCCTTCCGGGAACAAACCGTTCACGTTATGCACGGTTATACGGAAGCGAACCGGGCATCGATCCGTACACACGCACAGTCTCGGATGTTTATCAGGATGTGTTTGGCGAGGGATCATACATCGGCAAAGGCATATATGATGTCGATATCGTCATGCAAACTCTCGACGGACGCTTTCAAGAAAATCATATTCTCAGTCACGATCTTATCGAAGGGTGTTACGTACGGTCAGGGCTGTTGAGTGACGTACAGTTATATGAGGAATATCCGTCGCGCTACATTACCGATGTAAACCGCCGGCACCGTTGGATTCGCGGTGATTGGCAATTGATATGCTGGCTTCTGCCGTTTATTCCCGTTATTAACAATGGTTTGAAAAAGAATCCTCTGTCAATTTTGTCCCGATGGAAAATATTGGATAACCTGCGGCGCAGCGTTATCCCTTTAGCATTGACACTTCTGTTTCTGCTCGGATGGACTGTCTTATCGCAGCCCTGGTTCTGGACTTTATCGTGTGATAGGAATCATTTTCATTCCTTCTCTGTTCATCTCCATCCTCGATGTGTTCAAGAAACCGAAAGATATGCTTCTTCGTCAGCACCTCGTAGATGCAGTGCGATCCGCCGGTATGCATTTCGCTCAATCAGCTTTTACACTCATTACATTGCCTTATGAGGCGTTTTTTAGTCAGGATGCAATTATCCGTACACTCTGGCGAATGCTCATTTCCCGCAAAAGACTGCTTGAATGGAATCCGTCAAATGTTATAGGAAGCAATAGCTTAACCAACCTTCTTGGATCTTATGGAACGATGTGGATATCTCCCATTCATCACTATTTTTTCGATCATTTATTTCATGGTTTCAAAACAGGAAGTTCCTGCTGCAGTTTTTCCAATATTGTTACTATGGATAACATCTCCGGCTATAATATGGTGGATAAGTTTGCCGCTCTCGCGGCGCAAAGCAAGATTATCCATCACTCAGAAATTATTTTTACGCGATGTTTCCAGGAAAACATGGTCTTTCTTTGAGACTTTTGTCGGCCCGGAAAATCATTGGCTGCCTCCCGATAACTATGAAGAAAATCCTGTTGCTCGTGTAGCACATCGGACATCTCCGACTAACATGGGACTGTCACTCCTGGCGAATTTGTCTGCATACGACTTTGGTTACATTTCTGCCGGGCAATTTATTGATCGTACCTCAAATGCTTTCCGAACCATGAAAACCTTGGAACGGTACAAGGGACATTTCTTCAACTGGTATGACACGCAGTCTTTATTGCCTCTGCGGCCTTTTTATATTTCATCAGTTGACAGCGGAAATCTTGCAGGCCTTATGCTTACACTGCGTCAGGGTATTCTCGCTCTGCCCGATCAAAAAATAGCAGGACCGCAGTTGTTCGAAGGGATAAACGATACATTAAGAATTCTCATGGAAGCTGCCAAAGGAACCGATCTTGATCGACTCCTTAAACTTCAAAAAGATCTGGAATCCATACTCAATTTTCCGCCTGTAACTCTTGCGGCAGCCTGGCAAAGTCTTGAACAACTGGCAGCATCCGCCGAAAAAATTAAAAGTAGTTTTAATGCAAGCTCTGAAAATGAAGCCGCAAGGTGGGCGAATGCCCTCGCCATCCAGTGCCGGAGCGCCCTTGATGAGTTGACTTTTCTCGCCCCATGGCTTGCCCTGCCTGTTTCTTCAGATAACAAGACCGACTTTCACGGTATCGACGAGATACCGACTCTTCTCGAACTGGCAAAACTTGATAAAGAATTACTGCCTGATATTGGGCACCGGAATTCCGCAGAATTGATGACTGAGGAAGATAAGCGTATTGATGAATTTCGACAGTCCATCATAGATGCCGGCAATCGCGCCAATGAGAGGATTTCGATTATCAAGAATCTTGCAATACAATCGGGCGAACTCTCCTCGATGGAGTATAATTTTCTTTATGACAGCACACGTCATTTACTATCAGTGGGGTATAGTGTTGATGAAAAACGACGGGATTCAAGTTATTATGATTTATTGGCTTCGGAAGCCAGATTGAGCAGTTTCGTGGCGATTGCACAGGGGCAATTACCGCAAGAGAGCTGGTTTGCTTTAGGACGATTACTCACGACTGCCGGCGGTGAGACAATTCTCGTTTCCTGGAGCGGTTCAATGTTCGAGTACCTCATGCCGCTCCTCGTAATGCCGACATACGATAACACACTGCTGGACCAGACTTATAAGGCGGCTGTGAAGCAGCAAATTGAATATGGAAAACTCCGCGGCGTTCCATGGGGAATTTCTGAATCCTGTTATAACACAGTCGATGGGAATCTCAATTACCAATATCGTGCGTTTGGTGTACCGGGAATAGGACTCAAACGCGGGCTGGCAGAAGACCTGGTTATTGCGCCATACGCATCTGCACTTGCACTGATGGTGGAACCAGAGGAGGCGTGCGAAAATCTTCAGCAGCTTGCCTCTGAGGGGATGTTAGGAAAATACGGCTTCTACGAAGCAGTAGACTATACAGCATCACGTCTGCCGCGATGGCAATCGAAGGTGGTGGTTAAATCTTTTATGGCACATCATGCAGGTATGAGCCTGCTTTCTCTGGCTTATCTCATCCTGGATCGTCCGATGCAGAAGCGATTCGAGTCAGATCCGCTGTTCGAAGCAACAATGCTGCTTCTTCAGGAGAGGATTCCAAAAACCACTTTGTTCTATATGCATTCTTCCGGACTTTCCGACACTCATACCAGTACCGGTATTCCTGAGATGCCGGTGCGAAAAATTAACGACCCCGATACAGCGATTCCTGAAGTACAATTGCTGTCGAACGGCAGGTACAACGTGATGATCACAAATGCAGGCGGCGGTTACAGTCGATGGAAAGATATTGCCGTTACTCGCTGGCATGAAGACAGTACCTGCGACAACTGGGGTACCTTTTGCTATATCCGCGATTTAGCCAACGGAGAGTTTTGGTCAACTGCATATCAGCCGACAAAGAAACGGTCGAAAAATTATGAAGCTATTTTCTCCGAAGGGCATGCCGAATTTCGCCGCCGCGATCATAATTTTGATGCGCATACCGAGATTGTCGTTTCGCCGGAAGATGATATTGAGCTGCGCCGTCTTCATCTGACCAATCGCTCCCGGGCACGGAGAACGATCGATGTTACGAGTTACGCAGAAGTTGTACTTGCGTCGTCTGCCTCGGACGCGCTGCATCCGGCGTTCAGTAATCTATTTATTCAGACTGAGATTATCCACGAGCGGCAGGCAATTCTTTGCACTCGCAGGCCGCGTTCCCCTGAAGATCAAACACTGTGGATGTTTCACATGATGGCCGTGCGCGGGGCCGATATAAAAGAAGTGTCCTTCGAGACCGATCGAATGCAATTTATCGGCCATGGAAATTCAATGAGCGCTCCGCAAGCGATGAAAGATTTTAAAACTCTTTCCAACAGTCAGGGTTCCGTGCTGGACCCAATTGCTTCAATACGATATCAAATAATTATCGAACCGGAAGAAACCGCAACGATAGATATGTTATACGGAATCGGTGAAACCCGCGACAAAGCCTTAAGCCTTATTGATAAATACCAGGATCGACGGCTTGCAAATCGTGTCTTCGAACTTGCATGGACGCACAGCCAGGTAGTGCTGAGGCAGATCAATGCTACAGAAGCTGATGCGCAGCTTTATGGACGACTCGCCAATTCAGTCATCTACGCTAATTCTTTCCTGCGTGCCGACCACGAGCATTATTATAAAAAATCACAGAGGACAATCCGGTCTATGGGGCTATTCTATTTCCGGAGATTTGCCAATTGTATTGCTGCAAATTGAAGATCAATCCAATATCGACATGGTGCGCCAGACGGTACAGGCACATGCGTATTGGCGCTTAAAAGGACTCGCAGTTGACCTTGTAATCTGGAACGAAGATCATGCCGGTTATCGGCAGCAGCTTCATGAACAAATAATGAGACTGATTACCGCAGATGTCGAAACCAACAACGTTGATAGAGCCGGGCGGAATTTTCGTGCGACAGGCAGACCAGATATCGAATGAAGACCGCATTCTCATCCAAACAGCCGCACGCGTTATCATTTCTGATAAACGAGGAACTCTTGAAGCACAGGTAAATCATCATAATATTACGGATGCGCCTGTCCAGCGTTTTAAGAGAACTCGTGCCTACAATGCCGGCCATCAGGATAAGTCTGATCTCATACGAAAAGACCTGATCTTCTTCAACGGATATGGAGGATTCACTCCTGACGGTCGCGAATACGTAATTACGACCTCCGGCAAGCAAGTAACGCCGGCGCCATGGATAAATGTAATAGCAAATCCCGGCTTCGGAACCATAGTCTCAGAAAACGGACCAACTTATACATGGAGCGAGAATGCCCACGAGTTTCGTTTAACACCCTGGAATAATGACCCGGTAAGAGATTCGAGCGGAGAAGCGTTTTACATTCGTGATGAAGAAACAGGTCACTTCTGGTCACCCACTCCATTGCCCAGCCGTGGAGATGGCCCTTATGTCAGCCGCCACGGATTCGGCTACAGCGTTTTTGAGCACACAGAAGATGGCATACGCTCGGAGCTGTGGATTTATGCAGCAGTAGATTCGCCGATCAAGTTTTCAGTATTGAAAGTGCGGAACAATTCAGGCAGGCCGCGAAAATTCTCTGCCACAGGTTATGTTGAACTGGTGCTGGGAGATCTGCGTCCGAAATCGGTCATGCATGTGATTACCGAAATTGATCCCGACAGCGGAGTGATCTATGCACGAAATTCATATAATTCGGAATTCACAGACCGGATTGTATTCTTTGAAACAGACGACGCAGATCATACATTAACCTGCGACCGCACAGAATTCATAGGACGCAACGGCACACTTCGAAATCCGGCAGCTATGAACCGTTCGCATCTTTCCGGCAAGACAGGAGCCGCTTTGGATCCCTGCGCGGCCATCCAGGTTCCTTTTAATCTGGACGATGGACAGGAGCGTGAGATCATCTTCAAACTCGGCGTTGGACATGGCTATTATGATGCTATAAAAATCGCTCAAAACTTCCGTGGATCAAATGCCGCCCGAAGCGCATTAGAATCAGTTTGGCAGTATTGGAACCACACACTCGGTGCAGTGCAGGTTGAGACTCCGGATTCTTCCTTGAATGTACTTACGAACGGATGGCTCTTGTACCAAACTTTAGCATGCCGCATTTGGGCGCGGAGCGGTTATTACCAATCCGGAGGAGCTATCGGTTTTCGCGATCAGCTGCAGGATGTCATGGCGCTTATACATACCGAGCCGACTCTCATACGAAAACATCTGCTCCTCTGCGCAAGCCGCCAATTCAAGGAAGGAGATGTGCAGCATTGGTGGCACCCGCCGTCCGGCCGGGGTGTGCGAACTCATTGTTCAGATGATTACCTCTGGCTGCCGCTTGCAGCGTGCCGCTATGTACTGAGTACCGGGGATACCGGAGTGCTGGATGAACATGTAAATTTTCTTGAGGGCCGTCCGGTAAACGCAGAAGACGACTCGTATTATGATCTTCCAAGCAAGTCCGGAGAAACCGATAGCTTGTACCAGCACTGTGTACGAGCTATATTGAAAGGACTCAAGTTTGGTGAACATGGTTTGCCGCTTATTGGATCCGGTGACTGGAACGACGGCATGAATATGGTCGGCATACATGGCAAAGGTGAAAGTGTCTGGCTGGCGTTCTTCCTTTATGAAGTGCTTATGCAGTTCACAAAGGTTGCCGGCAAGCAAGGCGACATTCAATTCGCTGAACGCTGCCAAACGGAAGCTGCTGCGCTGCGCCGGAATATCGAACAGCATGGCTGGGATGGCGAATGGTACCGAAGGGCTTATTTCGACGACGGCTCACCGCTTGGATCTGAAAGTAATCCGGAATGCAAGATTGATTCTATTGTACAAAGCTGGGCTGTTCTGTCCGGTGCAGGGGATGCAAAACATTCGCACATGGCAATGAGTGCGCTGGATAATCGTCTTGTACGCCGGAACCATGCACTGATCCAGCTTTTAGATCCGCCATTTGATAAATCGGATTTGAATCCCGGTTATATAAAAGGCTATGTCCCCGGCGTAAGAGAGAATGGCGGACAGTATACACATGCCGCAATCTGGGCAGCGATGGCGTTTGCCGCTTTAGGCGACAATAAACTTGCGTGGGAACTGTTGGCAATCATCAATCCGGTGAACCATGCAAAAACTCAGGAAGATATTGCTGCATATAAAGTAGAGCCTTATGTAATCGCTGCTGATGTTTATGCGCTTACACCCCACATCGGCCGCGGCGGATGGACATGGTATACAGGTTCTGCCGGCTGGATGTACCGGCTTATAGTGGAATCGCTCCTCGGGCTGAGGCTTGAAGTAGACAAGCTGTATATTGAACCGTGCCTGCCTGCTGATTGGGAAACGTATAAAATACACTACCGATACCGTGAAACTATTTATCATATCACAATTCTTCAGATACAAAGCGCCGATGCTAATCCCGGTATAACCGTCGATGGAGTGAAGATCGATGCAAAAAGTATTTCTCTTGTTGACGACCGTCGGGAACATTCTATCGAGGTAAGAATAGCACGGCCGGAGGCCTGAGAATGTTTCAAGCGCCAGCTTGATTCAATATTGCATTCTCGAGGAATGTCTATATAATCATTCTGATTCCTCCTTAAACCCTGGCATCTCTATTTTTAATCAGACACGCGCATTGCGCGTGATAATAATAGGCCTCCGGCTATCGGGATTTTTTTTGAGATTTTCTTATTTAGTCTTGCTTCTTTTTACCTGCACCTTTATATTAAGTGCAGGAATTAGAACCATCCAAATGAACCAAAGTACTCAAATATCTCAAAGCCCACAAGGGTTACGCACGAATGAAAGAAATGAAGGCGAGCAGAATCCATACAAGAGAAATCCAAAAAGTTGTCGATAATGGCAATATCGTGAAGGTGAAACCCGGACTATATCGGCTTACAGGACTTGAGCCGAGCGAGTCGAATGGACTAGTTGAAGTATGCCTTGCAATGCCGAAGGCTGTAATTTGTCTTTCATCTGCGCTGGCATTTTACGAGCTTACAACATTTGTTCCAACGGCAATAACCTATGCAATTCCACGATCATACAAGCCGAATATACTTTCCCATCCACCGACAGAGTCTTTCTATTTTTCTAAAGCTCAGTACAAAGCAGGGATTGAACACCACGAAACCAAAGCTGGTCATATACGGCTCTATGGTGTAGAGAAAACTATCTGTGATTGCTTTAGGTTCAGGAATAAACTCGGTGAGGATATCGTGATGGAAGGTCTCAAAACTTATCTTCGACAACGCAATCGGGATCTGAATAAACTGATGAAGTTCGCAGAAATCTGTCGGAGTAAAAGGAATCATCTCTCAATATGTAAAGGTGATTATGGGATGATTTTAGTGATTGGTGGTTGATTTCACAGATAACACAGAAATAAAGATTGAATAAGAAAGAAGCTTCATCTTACTTTTTAAGAAATGCCCAGCCTAAGGGTGGTGTCCCGCTACTCGGGATGCGAAAAGGGCTCATGGAGGGCAAGTGATTGGGGATTGAGTTGCTCACCAATGGCATCCAATCTATGGGGCACTTTATAAACCTCAATCCATCTTAAAATAAGGAAATCCTTATTTTAAGATAATGGCCTAAGTTAAAATATGATTTCTCATTAAGTTAAGATATTCTTAAAGGAATAATCGATTTTGTAGAGCTTTCAATTTTAACTGAAGTAACAGGCGGAAAGAGAAATAGAAGATTTATTTTTAAGGATTAGAAAACTCTCTTCCAGCAATAAAAATGAAAGCTAAATGATGCCTGAATATTGACAATATGATGTCAAAAATGTATATCGCTTAAGTTGTTGCGATTAGGGGAGTTGAGTATTTCGGATGTTGAAAAAAGATGTTATGTCGTATAAACACTCATTATTTTCAATTCAAAATTGATTTTTGCCCTTCATTCGGTTACATTATCGTAACAGTACCATTAATAACGGGGTGCTTTTCGAAGGAAATTCAATAAAGAGTGGTAATTATTGATGAAGTGTGCGGGAGCTTGCAGAATTTATTCAGAAATATCATAATCTTCTGAGAAATATATGGCTAATCCAACTGACCTAACCTTTTTTACTAACGAACCTGGTGCAACTCTATTAGATCGATTTAAAATGACACTCAAAGATACTCGGTTCTTTGATGTGTTAGTCGGATATTTTCGCACAGGCGGTTTCTTTCCATTAGCAGAATCATTTGAAAAAGTAGAAAAGATACGAATCCTCGTTGGAATTAATGTTGATGCAACTACTCATACTCTTCTTGAAGCAACAAAGAACTCCAAGGCCTTTGATTTTGAATCACATAAACGGACAAAGGAAAACTATTCCGAAGGCATTATACAAGAATTAGACCATTCACCGGATATCTATGATGTGAGAGTATGGTGCAAAGAAATTTATTGAATATGTGAATTCGGGGAAGTTAGAACTCCGTGCCTATCCAAGTGGTGATCTTCACGCCAAAGTATATATTTGCAGGTTCGATGAGAATGATCGTGATTTTGGACGAGTTATTACAGGTTCAAGTAATTTTTCTGAATCAGGATTGATAGAGAAACGTGAATTTAATGTGGAATTAAAAAACAGTGCAGATGTGAAATTTGCGCTAGAAAAATTCGAAGCACTCTGGAAAGAAGCTGTTGATGTAACCCTGGAATATGTTGAGACAGTAAATCGCAAAACGTGGCTTACAGATCAAATTACTCCATATCAGCTGTATTTAAAATTTCTCTATGAATATCTAAAGGAAGACATCAATATTGACGACGAGGTTGATGTGTTCTTA
Source organism: uncultured Bacteroidota bacterium (assembly GCA_963770945.1). Taxonomy (GTDB): domain Bacteria; phylum Bacteroidota; class Ignavibacteria; order UBA10030; family UBA10030; genus Fen-1298. The sequence goes on from CAVYRP010000007.1 coordinate 149,084, forward strand.
CCGGATGGATTTATGGAGTTGAAATATCAAAAACAAGCAGTGGTTGCTGCAAAGAAAATTCTTGATGCATACAATGGTGTCTTTATCGCCGATGTGGTTGGTCTAGGAAAGACATATATAGCTGCGATGCTTGCACAACAACTAAGCGGTAAGCTCCTTATTATCTGCCCTCCAGTTCTGAAAACGTATTGGGAAGAAACCTTCTTTGATTTTGGTGTGCGGGGTTATAAGGTTGAATCATTAGGAAAGCTTGAACATTTATTGGCCGAAGGAATTGACAAATATGAATATGTCTTCATCGATGAAGCACATCGTTTTAGAAATGAGATCACGTTGGGTTATGAAATGTTGCATCAGATATGTTTCGGCAAAAAGGTGATACTTGTTTCAGCAACTCCACTGAATAACCGATTTGACGATATCCTTAGTCAGCTAAAGTTATTCCAACTTCCGAAAAAGAGCACAATCCCTGGAATCTCAAACCTTGAAAAATTCTTCTCGGCATTGAGGACGCATATTGAAGAATATGATAAAGACCAGCCGGAATATTTAGATACTGTGCGGGAGGCATCCAAGGAAATTCGTGATAAACTGCTAAAATACATTATGGTTCGCCGGACCAGAACGGAGATCAAGAATTACTTCTCTGATGATATGAAACAGCAAGGATTGAGTTTCCCCGATGTAGCAGACCCAAGCCGCATAGTCTATACGTTCGATAAACAAATTGAAGCGATATTTAACGAGACAATGAAACTTTTAAAGGATGTAAAATATTCGCGGTATACACCCCTTATATTCTTAAAAAAGCAATTATCAGAATTTGAATTACAATCCCAGAAAAACTTGGGCGGATTTATGAAAGGGATACTTGTTAAACGCTTGGAAAGCAGCTTCCACGCATTTAAAATGACCCTTGGCAGGTTTGTTTATTCTTATGAGCAATTCATAAAAATGTATAAAAAGGGTTCTGTATATATCAGCAAAAAAGTTAATGTGTATGATTTGCTCGATAATGACAACGAAGAACTTCTTCTTCAGCTCGTTGAACAAGATAAAGTCCAGCTATACAAGGTCAATGAATTTCGAGATGAGTTCATTGATGCACTCCAACACGATCTAAAAATCCTGCGTAAAATGGAATCTCTATGGATTGATATCGATAAAGATCCAAAACTAAAAGAATTTACAAGGGAATTAAAGTCCAATGAATATCTCAAAGACAAGAAGATTATTGTCTTTACAGAGTCGAAAGAAACCGGTGATTATCTCTACGGTCACCTGAGCAAACAGTTCAAGGGTCAGGTGATGTTTTATTCCAGTGCTGGTGCTGAATATGATCGTAAAGAAGATGAAGTTCTTTATCCACGTGAGATAATTAAACAAAATTTCGACCCTACCAGCAAACATCCAAAGGATGATATTCGAATATTGCTAACAACCGATGTATTAGCAGAAGGAATTAACCTACATCGATCTAATGTGGTGATTAATTATGATTTACCTTGGAATCCAACACGGGTGTTACAGCGTGTTGGGCGTGTCAACCGCGTAGGAACAAAGCACAAGAAAATACATATTTTTAATTTCTTCCCTACATCTCAATCTGATGAACATCTTGGACTTGAAGCGAACATCAAAACGAAGATTCAGGCATTTCACGATACGCTTGGCGAAGATGCGCGGTATTTAACAGAGGAGGAACAATACTCCAGCCACGAACTCTTTGGCGATTACCTTTATAAAAAATTAAGCGATAAGAAGACATACGAAGGTGAGCAAGAAGAGGAAAGCAGTGAATTAGAATACTTGAAGATCCTTCGCGATATTCGTGATACACAACCCGAACTGTTTGAGAAGATAAAGCATTTGCCCAAGAAAGCACGAACAGGAAGAACGCAGCAAGGTCAATCTAAAGATTCTCTCGTTTCTTTTTTTAGAAAAGGCAAACTCAAAAAGTTTTTTATTGCGGATGTAGGTGAAAGCAAAGAACTCACATTCTTTGAGGCAGTGGACTTATTTAAGTGCAATGAGCAAACCACGAGGACTTCAATACCGAAGGAATTTTATCGCTTGCTGGAAGAGAATAAGAAACAATTCGAGTTTGCGACATCTGAAGAAATATACGAGAAACCATCTCGGCACGGAACTTCGAATGAAGCATATGTAGTAAGGCGGCTTAAGGCAAAAGAAATAAAACACTATCAAGGATTTACGGATGAGGATGAAGAGTATATTAAATCTGTATTAAAAGCATTTGATGTGGGAGTTATTCCACGCAACACAAGCAAGCGAATGAAAGAATTATTAGAAAAAGAAATAAATCCAATCAAGATACTGAGTATTCTAAAGAAGAATATTCCACTCTCGTTATTAGATGTCGCATACCATAAATATCCAATTCACGCTTCACTATCAGGGGAAGTTATCCTTTCAGAATATTTCCAGAATGCCGAATAACCTATGGATAGACAACAAGCCATTCGGATTATTGAAGACACCTTCAAGAATTCATTTGACGAAGGTCGTTTCACACATTTTGTCCGCAACCTTTTTAATGAGATTAATGAGGATAAAGCTTTCACAATGGCTGGGAATTATATCCCGGATGCCTATAAAGATCACGTAAAACTTTATAAGCGTATCGCAACATATACAGATCCCGCGGATAATGAACTCGATATCATTGTGGTTAATCTAAAAAAGGATTCAAGTATTGAACGAGCCCGTTCGATGCAACGAAATTTTCTTGCTTGGTATCTGAAAAATCGCGGGGAAAAGGATGCTGCCCTTGTTGCATATTACACCGAAGGTGTTGAAGATTGGCGATTTTCATATGTCCGAATGGAATATCGGACAGAGAAAAACGAAAAGGGAAAAATAAAAGCTGTCACAGATCTGACACCTGCTCGTCGCTATTCATTTCTTGTGGGGAAGCACGAACCAAACCATACAGCTCAACAGCAGTTGGTTCCTTTATTGGAAGATATAAATAACAATCCCACACTCGAACAGATAGAACAAGCATTCAATATTGAGTCAGTTACAAAGGAATTCTTTAATAAATACCGACTGTTGTTTGATGATGTGAACGATCACATCGAAAAGGAATTAAAGAAGTCAAAGCAGCTGCGAGAAGAATTGGCGGCCAAAGGAATAGACTCGGTAAGTTTTACAAAGAAATTGCTCGGTCAAATAGTTTTCCTATATTTTATCCAGAAAAAAGGATGGCTCGGCGTTCCTAAAGATCAAACGTGGGGAAAGGGTGACAGGCAGTTCCTTCGAACCTTGTTGCAGGAAGCAATTTCAGCAAAGAAAAATTTCTATTCTGAATATCTAGAATTTCTTTTTTACGAGGCTCTTGCCACAGAGCATAGAGGTGGGAGCGATGCAAGTTACTACCCGAAGTTTGACTGCAAGATACCCTTCCTCAATGGTGGATTATTTGAAGCAGATTATGATTGGAAGAAGCTCGAAATCTCTCTGACTAACACCTACTTTACAAACTCAAATAAAACCGAAGAAGGCGATGTCGGTAACGGCATTCTTGATGTCTTTGATCGTTATAATTTCACCGTTAAAGAAGACGAACCATTAGAAAAGGAAGTAGCTGTTGACCCTGAAATGTTAGGAAAAGTGTTTGAGAACCTGTTGGAAGTGAAAGATCGAAAAAGCAAAGGTGCTTTCTACACACCACGCGAGATTGTGCACTATATGTGCCAGGAATCATTGATAAATTATTTAGATGTGACATTGAACAGCCAGCCAGCTTCTTATACAAAGTTAGGCGATTCACAGACCGATGCATTTGGCAACAAAGCAATGAAGGGACAATTAACCATTGAGCAGGAGAATGTCGAAATAAAAGTTCCTCGTACTGATATTGAAGAGTTTATACGGCACGGTATAGAGGCGGTAGAAAATGATACTCAGGTTGAAACGAAAGGAAAAGAAACTCAAAGCTATAGCTATAAAATTCCCACGACCATACGTGAGAACGCAAAAGGCATTGATAAGGCATTAGAGGAAATTCGTATTTGCGATCCGGCAATTGGTTCCGGAGCATTTCCAGTGGGGATGATGACAGAGATTGTGCAAGCACGGCATATTCTCAAGACCTATACAAAAAGGAAAAACAGTATTTACGATTTGAAAAGGCACGCTATACAAGAATGCATTTACGGCGTAGATATTGAACACTCAGCAATTGACATTGCCAAACTGCGCTTATGGCTATCTTTGGTGGTAGATGAGGAGGATTTCTACAAGATAAAACCTCTACCTAATTTAGACTATAAGATCGTCCAAGGAAATTCATTGATTGGATTACCTTATGTCTCGCAGCGAATGGAAACATTAGAAAAGTTGAAAGAACAATTTTTTGATGAAACAAATACAAAAGAGAAATTCAACCTACGTGTGAAGATTAATCGCGAGATTACTGAAATACTGAGGGGAATGTCCAAACAAACAAAATATGAGATTAGTTTTGACTTCAAGCTATTCTTTAGCGAGGTGTTTCGCCAGAAAAATGGATTTGATGTTGTCATTGGAAATCCACCCTATATTAGCTCAAAGGATCTGCCAGAGAAACGTGCTTATACACATTTCGTTACAGCTGTAAATCAATATGATACTTATTCTTTATTTGTTGAAAAGAGTATAATTCTATTAACAAATCGTGGAATCAACAGCTTAATTGTCCCTGACTCCATTTTGGCCAGATCTGCTTTTAGTGTGGTGCGCAAATATATTCTGGAAAGAACTACAATTATGTCCGTCTTACATCTCAATCGTGTTTTTGATGAGGCGAATGTTAGCAGTTGCATTTATGTAACACTGAAGGGCCAAGCTCCAATTAATAGCAAGTTCATTTTAAGAAAGGCTTCGGATGTCAGGCAATGGCAATCAAACCAAGATGAAAAATATGAATTGCAGCAACATTCAATCTTGAAAAGAAAAGAGTATAAAATATTAGCAATAACATTAGGGCAAGAAAAAGTATTAGACAAAATTATGCAGCATAAAGGAATGGAACAGGTTTGTTTTTTATGGCGTGGAGAGGAAATTGGAAAAAAAGCATCAATAGTATTAAACGAAGAAGCGGATAATACTATCGAATTGATTACCGGAGAGAACGTAGCACGATATCTGCTAAAAGGCAATAAACGCTTTATAAAGAAGAAGAATGTAGATAAACCCATCGAAAATTATGAGAAAAAGAAAATAGTGATTCGACAATTAGGTGAGTGTATCAACGCAACGCTGGATAAAAAGGGAAGGATCACAACACAATCTGTTTACAATGCTATTGTGAAAGAAACCGTTGATGAAGAATACATACTAGCAATACTGAACTCAAGAGTTGTTGATTTCATATACAATTGCTTGTATGCAGAAAAACAAGAGTTTCCACGCATCCTGCTAGAAAATCTTAAGGAACTCCCAATTCCGGATGTGGAATCTGTAGAACAGAAGAGTATTAGTAGATTAGTTAATGAATTACTTCTTAAGAAGAGAAACATCAATGAAAATACTAAGGTTTTGGAGTATGGAATAGACAAATTAGTGTATAAGGTTTATGGATTGACGAAAGAAGAGATCGCAATAGTGGAGGGGAAATAGGATGATTAACAGAATAAATAAGATTTCATTGTGCTAGATAATAATGCCTACAGAAGATCCAATATCAGAGCAAGAAAAGATTAGAAATAGACAAGCCAAAGAAAGGAGCCGAAGGCTAACCGAAATACTTGAATCGACAGCAAGAAGGAAAATTATCGTTGCTGGACCAGGAACGGGGAAAACCTTCACCTTTAAGAAAGTCTTGGAATTGAAAAAGGGGGGTGAAAATCTCGCTCTTACATTTATTAGAAAACTTGCAGGAGACATGGAAGCTTCACTAAAAGGTCTTGCAGAAGTAAAAACCTTTCACGCCTATTGCAAAAAAATACTACATAAGAAAAATGGTAGAGTAGAGCTAGTAGCCTATTTAACAGAAATAATAATAAATGATGCTGCACTTCTCGGATACCCTTTTGTCGATTTTGATAATAAATTCCAATGTCTTGAAGAGAAATCTCCTGAGTTACAATTCTATCTTGAAAGAGGAGATTATTATGAAGTCATTTCGTTTAATGATTCAGTATATAGATTGCTTAAGGAACTACAGAAGGACATTACTATCGTTCCAGAAATCGGTCAGATTTTAATCGACGAATATCAAGATTTTAATTCACTGGAGGTTGCATTTATTGATTTGCTGGAAAAGCGTGGTCCAATCGTTATCGTCGGAGATGATGACCAGGCAATTTATGATGATAGAAATGCCTCACCTGATTTTCTTAGAGAAAAATATAAATCTGGAGCATACGAACAATTCCAACTTCCATTTTGTAGTCGATGTCCAGAAGCAATTGTTGAGGCAACAAATTCTATTATAAGATATGTTCTTAAAAACGGGGCGTTCAAAAACCACATACCTAAACCTTTCAAATGTTTCCTTGCAGATAAAGAAGAGGAAAACAAGAAGTTTCCCAAGATAGTAACTGCGAGGTGCACAAATGCTGTTTGTGTTTCAAAATATGTTCAACAAGGTTATCAATGATGTTTGTGAGGCGGATATATTAGAATCTTGGAAGGACGGAGCAGAATATCCAACAGTATTAATCGTTGGTCCAAAACAATATTTATTGAAAATAGAAAAAGATCTAAGAGAAAAACATCCTCAAATTCAATATGCGAAACCAGGAAACAATGGATATTCTTTACCGGATGGGTATCAGCAATTGACTAAAGTGAAAGACAGCAATTTAGGATGGCGTATAGTTGCAGAGTTCTTTCTTGATACCGAAGAATTATCTTCTGCAATCAGGAAATCGACAAAGGGTATTCCAATGTCTGAAATTCTTGAGGAAATATTCGTTTTAAAACATAAGCGAATCGTTGAGATAATTAGAAATTCATTCTTAGCGTTGGCATTTTCGAAGGAAGATCGAACAGAGATTGAAAGTATAATAGGAGATTCCGTAAATGATGTTGAAGCTTTTTTCTTCCCTCCTGAAAAAAAGGAATTCGTTATTGACAAAACAAAGCCCTCTATCCTTTTAACTTCATTTAAAGGTTGTAAAGGGCTTTCAGCTGGATATGTTATTATTGTTGGTGCAAACAATGGATCAATTCCAATAAATCCTGAAGATGTGACCGATGTAGAGGTATCGCAGTTCATTGTTGCACTTACAAGAACACGTAAGCAATGTCACGTAATCGGAAATAAATGGTTGTATAGCCCAAAAACGAAGGATAAAAAGTGGATTGATGCTTTTGAGCGAACATCATTTATGAATTTAATCCCAGATAAATTAGTGCTGGACTATGGTGATATCAATGCGGTGAAAATCGCTACACTATGGTAAGTATTTACTAACGCAACAAATATTATAGCTCAATCAAAAAAGGATATTTAGAGAATGTCAATCAAACTAGAATGTGGAATCGATAATATAAAAGAAGCTTGCAAGCATTTGCGAGTTGCACTACCTAAAAGTAAAAAGGAACGTGTAAAAGCTATTCTAGAAATGAATTTTAAGCCCAGGGAAGTTCACCTTTCGGTCATAGGTGCTACTTATCGTCTTCAGGTAGAATCAGAAGTGTTTACTAAGGTGATGATCCCATTTATTTATCTTGATAAAATTGTTAAAAGCTGCAGAGGCGATGTATTTATTGCCTCATTTGATACAGGCGTGATCACTTATGGTGAGATAATATTAGAGTCCCACTCAATCAAAATTATTCATCCTGAGAACCAACCAAAGATTGATTTACCCATTAATTACTCAGACATAGATCTTCTACATCTGGAGTCCCAATACTCATATGAAGAATTGGGAAGAATGGGCCTTTTATCGAAAATTGACAAGGCGAAGAAGAATCTTAGAAAATAGATTCGTATTGCATTATTAGTGCTGTCTGTGTATGGCATTAAATATGATGATATTGAAAAGAATGTAAGAGAAAAGGTTATAAATATTAAAAAATAGAATGGATTTGTGTAGTTAGCCCGAGGGATTTAGAACGCACTCAATCATCACCCACGCTGTCACTGGCGGGTTCTTCTTGTCAGATGATAAGATGAATGAGTTGTAAGTATTAACAGAAGAAGAAATAAAGATTGTGGAAAGTAAATCCTCGTAGGGACGTATTGCCATACGTCCCTACAAAAGCAAAAACAAAACATTGATATGGTTGGTATTGGTTGAGTTGTTGAAGAAATAATTGTAATCGCGATCGATGATCGCGGGGCATAGGATGCCGAGCTCAACTTTAATTAATACGCACATAAATTTCTTTTATGAGTATTTTCAATAACAGGAGGGTGCACTGTGGAAGAATTGGATGTCAAATCTGAATATGCTTCGGCAAAATTCATTCCGAAAATGTCGTGGCAGGAATATTTTATTGATTTTTTAGGCGGCTTAGTTCCCGGTATTCTTTTTCTCGTCGGCAACAGCTTAATTATATTTCCCTCGCTGTATGCATTAACGATTTCCTTAAGGGAGAAAGATAAAGGAGAGCCATTTTTGGTATATATAGAAAGCATTCTTCGTTCTACGCAAAATACTCCAAGCGCCGTTTGGATAGTGACTTTTCTTATAATTTTCTTTTTAGCGTACACCGTAGGCCAATTGTTCTATAGACGCGATCCTAATGAGCCTGATCGAAAAAGTTTCAAGCGCCTCATGAAAAAACATTTGCTTAAAAACCCCGAATGCAAACGTATGGATCGATTGAAAATAAGGCTCAATCTAAAGTATGACCCTACTCCAGAAGAAGAGGAAGAATTAAATGGCGAATTCGCAAGCCATGATCCGAAGCACTGTCAATTTCCATATTCCTATTATGATACATATTTAAAGAACAGAGGATTTGATTATCTGATACCGCTCGTTGTCTGGAACGATAATGTGCCTGAGAGAAAAAAAGGGAAAAAGAAAAGTATACGTTCGAAATGCTGGATCAATTTATTCAAAACTCGATTAATGTACTATCATGCAGATAAATGTGGTACTATTATCAGAAATGAAGCGCATATTCGAATGGGCTCTTCTACATGGTATGTATCAAAATTCCTGTCATGGTTCGGTATGTTAGGTATGTTTATGTCGATGACCGCTGTTTTTATATCAAGATATATTTCAAATCAATTTGGAGAATTATTGCAGGCAGTTTCATGGTACGCAGTTACCTTCCTTGTGCCCTTTATGGTTGCCGCGTTCTCTTCTTATTTTTATTGGAGAATCTTAAAATTTTTACATTATCAGCGTTTAAGGGAAATATTAGTAGTTTTAGATACATATTACGTTACATATAGACAAGACCCCGAATTAATGGAATTACCGATAGAAAAATTCAAAACCAACATGAAAAAAATATACAAAAGATTGGGCTTACCAGCTAAACAGAAAAATGTTAGGAAAAAAACGAAAATAAAACGAAGAGCGTCAAGGAAAAGGCAAGGTCGATGATGGTGTGAAGATGAGTATATCGCCGGTGTGCTGTCGGCCATGGCAGGTTGAAGTCAGGCTCGATTCCCCTCGTTCCCAATCTCTGTTTGGGAACGGGAGGTGACGAAGCTCTGCTTCGGATAAGCGAAAAACCTAAAAATAGAATGGTATTGGTTAATGCAAAAATAGAATGGTATGATGGAAGCAGAGCTTCCAAAGCGACGCTCCCAAGCAGAGCTTGGGAGCGAGAAGGAAATGATTACAAAATGGCAGACTCAACGATAGCAACAAAAGAAGTTGAAAACTGGATCAGAAGCGAATTCCTTAAAAAGAAGTATGGTCAGGCATTTGCAAAACGCAAATTAGGGGTGCAGTCCGGCGGAGTGTTATAAACCCCCCTTGCTCCCCCCTTCGTATGAAGGGGGGAAGCCGAAGGCTGGGGGGTTCGAAAAACAATGGCAAAAGTTTACAACAAGAAAGGAATGCAATCTCGGCGTAGAACATTGAGAAATAACATGCCGAAATCGGAGGTTATTCTTTGGTCAAAACTAAAGAATAAACAGATACTCGGAGAGCGATTTCTCCGCCAATATAGCGTTGATCAGTATGTCCTGGATTTCTATTGTCCACGGTTAAAACTTGCAATTGAAGTAGACGGTGATTCGCATTTTGTTACAGGTACAGAAGAGTATGACAAAGAGCGTCAGGAATATATTGAAGCATTTGGAATACAATTTCTTCGCTTTACTAATGAGGATGTTTGTAAGAATGTCGATGGAGCGTGTCAAATTGTTTATAATACAATTGAAGAGTTAAGGAAGAGGTAGCACATCATGAACCCCCCCATCCCCCCTTTAATAAAGGGGGGAGGTCGCAGACCGGGGGGTTGGAAAAACTAATAACCGAACGTCATTAAAGGCGACAATTATACTATGTCAGACTCAACGATAGCAACAAAAGAAGTTGAAAATTGGATAAGAAACGAATTCCTTCAAAAGAAGTATAACCAGGCATTTGCAAAACGCAAATTAGGAGTGCAATCCGGCGGCGAATTTGAATGCGACGCAGTTTCCGAAGACGGCACAATAGTCTGCTTTATCTCAACAAGCTCAAGTAAGACAGACACGGGTGTGATTGCGAAAATCCGGGATAATGCTTTTTGGGCAGGTTCCCTCAGTGAAAAACCGCAGGAAATTGTGTTTGCATTTACGGATAAATCAATGATTGAGCTTGTCAAGCAAGAAAAGGAAAATGGACGATTCCCAAAGCACATTAAGACGCTTCTTGTGAAGTTGCCGTCAGAGCTTGAAAAGAAGCTTGCAGAGATGAAGAAGGCGACGAAGGAAGTATAAAAATGATGGATGAATCAGACCAAGATAAACAGCCTGAGATGAGCGAATATAAAGGCAAACCGATTATTCGCATCCCAACCGACGACGGCTCGCCCGATGCAACCTCGCATTGGATGTCTTTTGGAAAGAATAAGGCGAAAGCGATTGTGAAGTTTTTCGATGTTATTAAGAAGTTTGCGGAAGAATGATACAGACTTGTGCCTGTTCGCCCTGCGTCATTCGTTTGCTGCACACATGGTAAAAAGGGGAGTTCCTCTGTTCGCTGTCCAGAAGCTTTTAGGGCGCTCATCAAGCAAGACGACAAAAATCTATTCTCAATTGCTTCCGAGCAGTTGAATATGGAAGTGAGTGTAATGAGCTTTAACACCGGATTGCATGCTTTTATTTTCTTCCTTTTAATTCCTTTAACCTCAAATAAAAGATGAACCAATACGATGAAGCCGGAAAATAAAGGTGAAATAGTTATTTATAAGGTAGAGGATGGAAAGACTGCCATAAATGTGCGATTGCAAGAGGAGACAAAATAGGAACTATTTACGCCTAAAAACCTATACTGATTGTCGAGGTGCGCGGAAATTCTGTAATGGTCTTTCGCCCTTGCAGGCCTGTCAATCCGTCCTTCTTTCATCAGATTGGTTGATACTTGCGGTTCGTTACCATAAACAACCCACCGATAAGTACTATGCTTTCTCCATCTATCCTTTGCACTTTCTCTTGCTTTTCTTTAATTTCATTTGTCTGTAGGCATAACAACGAATCCACTATTTCGATAAGGGGTCATATGAAAAATATTCATATCTCTTGGATCGTTTCCGGTTATCTTTTATTTATTTCCTCTGTACCCGGATGTTTCACTTCGAAAGAGCTAAGTACCGAATCCATTCAGGTTGTGAAAACCTTTGACCTGCAGCGTTACCTCGGCAGGTGGTATGAGATAGCGCGTCTACCGCATTCTTTTGAGAACGGCCTGGATAGCGTTACGGCAACATACACACTGCGGGACGAAGGTAAGGTTGAAGTAATTAATAAAGGTTTCAATACGGCAAAAGGCGAGTGGAAAGAGGCAAAAGGGAAAGCATTTATACCGGATACTTCAGCGGGAGCTTTTCTTAGGGTCAGTTTCTTCTGGATATTTTACGGCGATTATAAAATAATTGTACTTGATACGCTGGATTACTCATATGCAATGGTTACCAGTCATTCGAAAGAATATTTATGGATATTAAGCAGGACACCTCAGCTTGACCAACATGTTTATGACGAGCTTATCCGGAAGGCCGGCGAATGGGGTTTTGATATATCAAAGTTGTATAAAGTTCCTCAATAGATAACATAATAAATTTACTACTAAAAGGATCTCATTCATGGATCTTCAAAATAAATGTGCTGTTGTCACCGGCGGTGCGCTGGGAATAGGGCTGGCGACCTGCAAACGTCTTTTGGCTGAAGGAGTGAAAGTCACTGTCTGGGATATTAATCAAGCCGCATTTAAGAAAGCAAAGGAAGAACTTGCAGGTCTTGGCGATGTATATTTTTATAATTGTGATGTAACAAATAGGCGACAGGTACAGAAGTACATGAAAATTGCTCAAAAAGAGATGGGACATGTCGATATCCTTATTAATAATGCCGGTTATGTGACAGGCGGCGGTTTGCTCGATCATCCGATTGATGACTGGGAAAAAACCATCGATGTGAATCTCAAAGCCCTGCTATATACGACTTATGCCGTGCTGCCCGAAATGTACAAACGCAACGAAGGATATATCGTCAACATCTCTTCCGCGGCTGGTACTATTGGAGTGGCCGGACTTGCCGTCTATGCGGCAACAAAATGGGCGGTATGGGGATTAACAGAATCGCTTCGCATGGAAGCGATGAACAGCGGAAAAAAAGGAGTTAAGTATTCCACTATCCATCCGGGGTATATCGCGACCGGAATGTTTGAAGGTGCAAAACTCGGTATCCCGGGCCGCTGGATCGTTCCGCTGGTAAAAAATCATGATGTCATTGCAAAAGCAATTGTTGAGGATGCTCTTAAGAAGGAAAAATATTCGCCTAAACGCCCATGTACAGTTAATATGAATCTTCGGTTTCGAGCATTAATGCCCGACCGTTGGTTCCAACGCTTCCTTATAATTATGGGAGTTGCAGGAAGTATGAAAACATGGCACGGAAGAGGTAAGCAATAACAATTGATCTCTGCTAAAGATTAATACATCTCGAAAATAGGAAAAATTGGTAATTAAAAGTGAGGTACTATATGCCTGTAAAGAAAAAAACAATTTCCATCAATCCTGCGACTGGAAAAGTTATCGGTCATACACCTGTGAATACCGCGGATGAACTCGAACGCGCCGTTGCTCTTGCCAAAATCGCCCAGCATGAATGGATGAAACTTAGCTTTAAAGAACGGGCGGGTCATCTCTTCCGTATTCGTAATTATATCGTGGAGAATACCGATCGTATTGCGGATACAATCTCAAGAGACAGCGGTAAGACCAAGATGGATGCACTTAGTACGGAAGTGCTTCCAATAGCAATGGCAATAACATATTATGCAAAAAATGCAGGCAGAATACTCAAGCGAAAACGGCTCCATGGCGGCAGCATCCTTACAATAAACAAACGATCCTATGTAGACAGAGTGCCGGCCGGTGTTGTCGGTATTATCAGCCCGTGGAATTATCCATTTGCAATTCCATTTCACGAAATTGCTATGGCATTGATTGCCGGGAATGGCGTTGTACTGAAAGTTGCTACACAAACACTTGAAGTTGGAAAAGTGATCAAACAATGTGTGGAAGCTGGAGAGCTGCCGGAAAATCTTTTTTCATTGATCAACCTGCCGGGAAGCATAGCCGGAGATGCATTTTTAAATTCCGGAATCAATAAACTCTTTTTTACAGGATCGGTCGCCGTCGGTAAACAACTAATGGAAAAGGCCGCAAAGCATCTCATTCCGGTTTCGCTGGAACTTGGAGGAAATGATGCGATGATTGTTTGCAGCGATGCAAATTTACACCGTGCAGTAAACGGAGCATTATGGGCCGGGATATCCAATTCCGGGCAATCCTGTGCCGGGGTTGAGCGGATTTATGTTGAAGCAGATATTTATGAAGCATTTATCTTCCTATTGAAAAAGAAGTTGAGCGAGCTTACACAGGGAATCGATACGGATTCAAATGTCGATGTAGGCTCGATGACAACTACTGAGCAGTTGAAGAAAGTACAGCAGCTTCTGAAAGATGCTCTGAAGAAGGGGGCTAAAATATTCCCTGAAACCGTTAAAGCGAAGAAGAACGGAAAAGGGCTTTTTCATCAACCGATGGTTCTGGAAAATGTCACTGATGAAATGATGCTTATGAATGAAGAGATATTCGGGCCTCTGCTCGCTGTGAAGAAAGTCGAAAGCATTGAAGAAGCAATCGCCAGAACAAATGCTTCCTCACTCGGCCTGACCGCATCCGTATGGACACGAAACAGGAAAAAGGGGCGCCGAATAGCATCGCAGCTTGAGGTCGGCTCGGTGATGATAAATGATCATTTGATGAGTCACGGGCTTGCCGAGACACCCTGGGGCGGCTGGAAAGAATCGGGCATTGGCCGGACACATGGCTTTATCGGGCTCGAAGAAATGACACAACCCCGCTGTGTTATCGACGATATTCTTCCTGGTGTGCAAAAAAATATGTGGTGGTATCCGCACAATAAAAAAGTTTATGAAGGATTAAGGGGAGCACTGGAGTTTCTGTATTCGAAAAACGTGAAGAAGAGACTTCTGGGCAGCTTAAGATTAATAAGAGTGTTTATGAGAAGTTTCCGGGTTTGATGTTCAATTGTAGATGTTGATGTTGAATTTTTACAAATAACGATTAAATAAAAACAAAAAAGCCGATGATGTACATCGGCTTTTTTCGTAAGACTATTCAGAATTTCACTTAGAATCTAAGACATGCGGTTAACATAATATTCTGATTATATATTTTAGCCTCTGAATCTTTATATAATTTTGTAAAACCTACAACATATCGGGCATCGACTTCTACGATAAGGATAGATAATCCCACGCCAAGCTGCAAAGAAAGATCTCCTTTTGTAAGCTGGTCTTTAATATCGGTTTCCTGTGATCCGGACTGTGTGCCTACACCGGGAACTCCTTCCAATGTACCTTCTTGTTTCATTTTTGCAGAAATCAGCATTCCGTATGAAAGTCCGCCTTCAACATAAGGGGAAAGTAATGGGATAGGGAGAGAAAATTTTACTAAAACAGGTATTTCAATATAATCCAGTTTGACTTCCATTTTCCCGCTAAATTTCATCCCGGTAGAAGGAATAGGTGTAGATGGAATTTCATATACTGCCCCTTTTTGAATATAGAGCACTTCGGGTTGGAGAGAGAGACCAAACAGGAGATCAGCTTTGTACGATAATCCTGCAACAAATCCTTTTCTCGCTATAGGTTCGACATTTATTTGTCCAGGCGGAAGGTTAATATCGTAATCATGAGGATTTACAGCTGCTTTGCTGTCATCGCCTCTAAAATTTGCGATACTTAAACCGGCTCTGATACCTGTTTGCGCGAACGCCGTTGATACAAAAAACAAAAGAAGGAATGAAATAGCTAGAGTTTTTTTCATATGAGTATCCTCCATGTTAATGTGTGATGTATTGAATTCCAATTTCTGCCTGAATGTTTTCAAGAGTATAGAGAAAACAATAATAACATTCAACCGGAAAACCTCCCGGAAAAAAAATAAATAGTAGGGAAAGACGAGAACCCTGATAATTGATTAAAATCAGCAGTGGAACTAATATCTATATTATGGTATAAGAGGATTTTTTCAAAAAAAATGCGGAGACAGTAATACTGCCTCCGCATGCAATATGTTTATCTATAAATATTTTAGAATCTAAGGCCGGCAGTTATAATAATATCACGATTGTAGACCTTTGCTGCATTTTCGTCAACCTGTTGTGTAGCGGGATTATCTTTCATTAATCTATTCATACCGAGCACATATCGTGCATCAAGTTCTAATATTGTGATATCAAAACCAACTCCGATAACTATAGAGAGATCACCCTTTGTCACTTGATCTTTAATGTCTACTTCATCAGAGGTAGATGCATATCCTGGGTAATTTGAAGTAACTTCTGATTTTGATTTTGCACTAAGTAATATCCCGTATGATACTCCAGCTTCAATGTAAGGACTAAATTGTGGTATCGGTAAATTAAATTTTAAGAGCAGCGGAATATCTAAATAGTCGCCCTTTATAGTACTTTTTCCGGACACAGTATAACCTCCAGTACTCTGAGACATGTTCATAGACGGCTCCTTTTTGGATATACATAACTTCCGGTTGAATAGAAATGCCTGCTGCTAATCCGATTCTATATGAAATTCCGCCCGCAAGGCCGAGTCTATTACTTGGATCGATCCCTTGCTGGGATTTATCAGCTCCGCCAATTGTTCCAAGGTTAATACCTCCTTTGATTCCGAATTGAGAAAAAGCTACAGATACTGCAAGAAGCATTACCAGTGAAACTAATAGGATTTTTTTCATAGAAGTACCCTTTAAGTTGATATTTGATATAGTAAATTCTGGTTTCTATCCAGAATGTTCACAGAAGTATAGATAAAACATAAATCATGTTCAATAGGAAATTTGCGGAAAAGGAAAAGCATTAAAATATCCTATTAATGCGTTTAATTAAGCAAAATCAACGATATAGAATTGTTAACAATTACTTTACTGCCTGCCACTCAGCACCCAAATATTCATCACCTCAAACTTGCCTCCATTTAGAGAATAGATAAGATGTGTAACATTAAATGGGCTCAAAAAGTTGCAGTATTTGGAAGGATATCAGGTGAAAGTCGGTCAATGAAAATAAAAAGCCGACATCATAGATGCCGGCTTTGATAGGAAATGCTTGGTATCATTTATCCAATTCATCCTTTTTCGTTTTTCTAGCGGCAATGATATAAAAGATGACCAGAGCTAGTCCACCTGCAATTAACATGCTTCCAAAAACAGCTGTATCTTCATGAAAACCATAATTGTTCTCAAGTTGAAACCCTACGAATAGGCCGATACCGGCAAAAACCATGAGGAGTCCCCATTTAAGATTACTTAGAACATTTCCCTGCCAAAACCGGGCAGCGCTGGATGGTTTAATATCAATAGGATTAGATCCTTTTTCGACCATCGCCATCCGCTCTTTATGGCGGCTATCAAAGAACTTCCATAGAACTGCTGCTGACGCTCCAAAGAGGACGATAGGAACAATTATATCACCTTCCATTTTAATTCTCCTTTATATTATGATTGATGTTAACTAACCGCTTTATTAACTTTGACCTGTAGTTTAGAAAAAAGGTTTCAGGAAAATTATGGAAACCTATCCGTACAAAACAGGGTCTAAGCTTTTATGAACGCCGGTAGAATTAAATGAGTGATACGGATAAAGAGATAATACAGCATGTCCTGAACGGAGATGTGCGGTCTTTTGGTATTCTTATTGATAAACACAAAGCTAAAGCTATGACTCTGGCAATGCGCATATTAAAGAACCGTGAAGATGCCGAAGAAGCTTTGCAGGATGCTTTTGTGCGTGTTTATAAAGCTTTATCATCATTTGAATGGAAATCGAGTTTCTCCACATGGCTCTACAGGATAGTTTACAATACATGCGTTACCGCAGCCGGTAAAAAAGACAGAAAATATCACCTTTCAATTGATGTTGTTGACGAAGAAGGACAGTTAAAAGAGATTGAATCGGATGATCTGCAACCCGACATTGAAATGGAATCGAATGAATTTACACGAATTGTATATGAAGAAATTGAAAAATTGCCGGCTGCTTATGGAAGTACTTTTACTTTATTTACTATTCAGGAAATGAGTTATGAGGAAATCGTTCAGGTCACCGGGTTACCGCTTGGCACAGTTAAGGCAAGGCTTTTTAGAGCACGGACTTTACTGCGGTCGGCAATTATGAAACGAATGGAACACTTTCCTTTAATAAAAGAATAAGAAGGATATTCAAAATGGGTCATATTCCTTATGAAATTATCTGCAGAATTGCAGACGGTGAAATATCGCAGAAAGAAATAGAATTGTATTTAAGTCATTGGAAATCCTGTAAGTCCTGCCAAAGGGAAACTGATTTGCAGAGATCGATAACGAACACATCGCGTAAAGTGAGGCTTATAAATCCTTCGGATGGTTTTACGCAGGGCATTCTGGATGTTATTAGTCCTTCCCAAAAGAAGAAGTGGTCCGAATGGCTTCTTCACAATATGGGCAATATTATTGCGATGGCATTGGTGCTGGTATTTCTGGGATATGTATTTTCAATCACGGAAACCGGCAATATCCAAAAAGATACATCTTCAAAAGTTAAACCGGTCACGGAATTTGTAAAGATTATTCAAGTAGGGAGCCAGCAATTTAGCAGCTATTTAACATCGAAAATTCAAATTCAGAGTATGAATGCGATTAAAACGAACACCACTATTTATGCCATATTGGCAATCATTCTACTTGTCTTCATAGACAGAATAATCGGTTATTTCCTTCGTCAATTAAAGTATAATCTGTAGTTCTGCGGTATAAATACGATTTAACATTTCCGAAAAGCGACACCTGGATTTTTTTAAGTCACAGCCTTTTCATCTAATCGCACTACCAGGCACTATTTTGTATCGATAAGGAACCCCTCCAATCCTTTCAAAAAGAAAGCATGCAATTTTATAAGGCGGGAAAGTCCTAAAGGTGCTAAGCTAAGGTGAAACAGGTTTATGGTAGTGTCTCAGTTTAGTGCGGTCAGGCGGAATGACCAAAATATTGAATCATGCGCTGCACGATTGCATTCTCAGGCCTCCGGCTGTCCTGACCGATACTATTGAATGTCAGGAAGAAATTCCTGACATCACTGTCCAACCAAGTTAAACTGAGACACTGCCAGGTTTATACATGTCTTGACTTTTGCTTCAAGTTTTCCTATATTAGCACTCATAGTGTTAGAGTGCTAATTCATTTTATATCAATTAAACCAATAAAAGGAGGGCGTATTTATGATGCTCAAACCATTGGCGGATCGCGTAGTTGTGAAGCCGTCCCAAGCTGAAGAAAAGACAAAGGGCGGTATCATCGTTCCTGACACGGCAAAAGAAAAGCCGGTATGGGGCGAAGTGATTGCTGCTGGACCGGGAAAAGTTTCCGATGATGGAAAACTAATCCCGATGGAAGTAAAAGTCGGCAATATGGTTCTTTACGGAAAGTATTCCGGAACCGAAGTCACATTTGAAGGCGAAGAGCTTTTGCTTATGCGCGAAAGCGACATCTTTGCAATAATGCCTAAGTAAGGGAAAGGAGAACTAAATATGTCAGCGAAATTAATTAATTATGATACCGATGCACGTTCAGGTTTAAAGAAGGGTGTCGATCAACTTGCGAATGCAGTAAAAGTGACACTTGGCCCCAAGGGGCGCAATGTCGTTATCGACAAAAAATTTGGTGCACCGACAATAACAAAAGATGGTGTAACGGTAGCGAAGGAAATTGAACTTTCTGATCCCATTGAAAATATGGGTGCACAGATGGTTCGCGAAGTTGCATCGAAGACATCCGATGTGGCTGGCGATGGAACCACAACGGCAACAATCCTTGCACAAGCGATTGTACGTGAAGGATTGAAGAATGTAACTGCAGGTGCGAATCCGATGGATCTGAAGCGCGGAATCGATCTGGCCGTGAAAAAGGTTGTAGATAGTCTCAAGGAAATCAGCAAAACGGTTGGTGATGACAAAGAAAAGATTGCACAGGTCGGATCCATTTCTGCAAATAATGACCGTGCTATCGGCGATTTGATTGCAAACGCGATGGAGAAAGTCGGTAAAGACGGTGTTATCACAGTTGAAGAAGCAAAAGGAACTGAAACAACTCTGGAAGTCGTCGAAGGTATGCAGTTCGATCGCGGCTATCTCTCGCCGTATTTTGTGACCGATGCAGACCGGATGGAGACCGTTCTTGAGAATCCTTACATCCTGATTCATGACAAAAAAATCAGTGCGATGAAAGATCTTCTGCCGGTGTTGGAAAAGATTGCACAAGCCGGGAAGAGCATGCTTATTATTTCCGAAGAAGTTGAAGGTGAAGCACTTGCTACACTGGTGGTGAATAAACTTCGTGGAACGCTTCGAGTCTGTGCAGTGAAAGCACCCGGTTTCGGCGATCGCCGAAAAGCAATGCTTGAAGATATTGCAGTTCTTACAGGCGGCCAGGTAATCTCTGAAGAGAAGGGCTTCAAGCTTGAGAATGCAACACTTGCATATCTCGGAACTGCCGAACGCGTTACAATTGACAAGGATAATACCACAATTGTTCAGGGTGCCGGCAAGAAGGAAGATATCAAAAAGCGCATCAATGAAATCAAGCAGCAGGTCGAAAAGACGACTTCGGATTATGACAAAGAGAAACTTCAAGAACGTCTGGCAAAGTTAGCCGGCGGTGTAGCAGTTGTGAAGATTGGTGCATCGACTGAAGTTGAGATGAAGGAAAAGAAAGCCCGCGTAGAAGATGCACTTCATGCCACACGCGCAGCTGTTGAGGAAGGCATTGTTCCCGGCGGCGGTGTTGCTTTCCTTCGCTGTGTCAAGAAGCTCGAAGAAGTCAAGACGGATAATCTCGATCAGAAAACAGGCGTGGATATTATCCGCCGTGTGCTGGAAGAGCCCCTTCGTCAAATTGCCGCAAATGCCGGTCATGACGGCGCTGTCGTTGTGAATGAAGTGAAGAACGGCAAAGACGATTACGGTTTCAATGCACAGATCAGAGAAATACGAAAACCTTGTGAAGGCCGGTGTTATCGACCCGACGAAGGTTGCACGTATTGCTATCGAAAATGCAGCGAGCGTTGCGGGTCTATTGCTTACCACTGAAGCAACTATAGTGGAGAAGCCCGAGAAGAAAGAAGCTCAAATGCCTCCTATGCCGCATGGCGGTATGGGCGGTGATATGTATTAAGAAAACAGGAATTCAGGATTCTGAACGAAGAATAAGTAAAGCGATAAGGAAGTGAAAAGAGCTTATTCTGATTGAAGATTCTGAGCCTTTCGAAGTATTATAAACGCCCCTCGATTGAAAAATCAGAGGGGCGTTTTTATTCTTGATTTGTAATCTGAAAAACCGTATTATTTTACAAGAGATACAGCGCCAGATTCATTCTTGGTATCTCCAACTTAATCACGTTCATTTTTAAAATGTTGGTCGTAATTGTTCTGCTCCTCTGAAGAATCCTTCAGAAGAGTGACCGGTATAGAGTTACGTTGTATCGATTCATTTTAATCCACTATATATCAATTATAAATAAAGGGAGTATACCCATGGATGCAATATTCAGTAAAATGTTAAAAGCAGGTTCAACCACTTATTTCATGGATGTGAGGGAGGCTAAAAACAATAAAAAATATCTTACCGTCACAGCCAGTCAGCCGGCAAAAGAGGGAGATAAGAAGTTTGCAAAGCGCAGCGTAATCGTTTTCAGCAGTGTAGCAGATGAATTTGTCGGTGCACTAAAAGAAGCAAATTCCGTTATAAACGGAGAAGGTGAGTTCACAAAGAAATTAAAATCAGGAAAGATCAATTACTTTGTCGATGTGAAAGAAGCGAAGAATAATACGCGTTATGTTTCAATAACTGAAAGTCAGCCTTCGAAAGACGATCCCCAAAAATTTGAAAAGCGCAGCATAGCGGTTTTTAATAATGCTGCAGAGAACTTCCTGGGAGCTGTCGAAGAAGCGGTTGGACATTTAAAATAGGCTATAAGTTATTGAGCAGTTGAATATTTAAGTACAGACTGCGCCTGGTATTGAGAAATATCCGGCGCAGTGCTGTTTAAAGAGAATATTTCGCACATCAATAGGCCGTTCTTGTCTTTCCAGCCAAAATCCAGTATCTTTTATCTGCATAAGAACCATAATTTCTTGACCTGAGATCAGGTCAAGTTTTTTTTATTCATTGGCAGAAACCAATCCCTTTTTTAACACGATGGACCATCTAGAACGAAAACTCAGGGAATTTGTAAGGTTAAATCATCTTATTGCTCCAAAACAGACTGTACTTTTAGCGGTCAGCGGGGGTATAGATTCGATGGTTATGATGCATATCTTTGCACGGTTAGCTGAACAAAGCAATATTCGGATTAAAGCGGTTCATGTAAATCATCAGCTCAGGGGCGAAGAGTCCGAAGATGATGAGCGATTTGTTGCTGATAAATGTATGAAGCTTGAAATTCCATTTTTTATCGAACATGTAAATGTTATCAGATATGCTCACGAACATAAACTTTCAAAGCAGGCTGCTGCGCGATTTCTTCGTTATGAAAGTTTTGAACGAATTCGCCGGCAGGCAGGTGCGCAAGTTGTTGCGACGGCACACCAGGCCGATGATAATGCAGAAACGGTACTCCTTAATATTATGCGCGGAACTGGAATCCATGGACTGGCCGGGATTCCGATAAAACGAAGTACCGGCTGTATCATTCGGCCGCTGCTTTTTGCAACCCGGAATGAGATCGAGTTGTATGCATCGGAAAATAATATTGAATACAGGAATGATTCATCTAATTCGTCGATTGTGTACAGGCGAAACTTACTGCGTCATGGCATCCTGCCGGTTCTAGTGAAACGTGTTCCTCATATTGTTAAAACTTTAAACATGGTTGCCGGCAGCATGAGCGATGTCAGCGGGAAGCTCCGTAAAATCACGGATGAAGTTTTGATTTCCATTGCTAAAAAAGATCCTCAAGGCCGCTTGATGCTGGATGTGAATAAACTTGAAAAAGAGCCGGATTTTTTACAGGATGAAATTTTTATGGAGCTGTTGCACCGTATGAATATCGAGCCGGCAGAAAAAAAAGTTAATGCGCTGCACAGGTTATGCAAAATGCCTGCAGGCAGAACAGTGGAACTGAGCGGCGATATTTCAGCATGCAGGGATCGGGGAACTATTGTTTTTAAAAGGACGAAAGAGGAAATTTCAAATATCCGGTATGTGGAGTTCGGCGGAAATTATGAATACCAGGGGCATAGTTTTTCTATCGGCAATCCCGAACCAGTACCGGCAGTTCTTTCGGATACAAAGGAAGTGGAATATATCGATGCCGAAAGATTAGGCAGGCAGTTAATCTTACGTCCATGGCATGCAGGCGACTGGTTCATTCCACTCGGAATGAAAGCAAGAAAGAAGTTAAGCGATTTCTTCACAGATCAAAAGGTACCGAGATTTAATAAAATGTCGATTCCTGTACTGGAATCCGACGGGTCGATCGTGTGGATTTGCGGAAAGCGGCTCGACAACCGGTTCAAATTGACAGACCATACGCGGACAGTTGTCCGGTTAACGTTTCAAACAACAACTTGAGAATCAAATGGCGGAACTATTAAAAATAAACGGCGATATGTTTGAGAAATTCATTTCTGAAGAACAAATACGCGGGCGGATCAAAGAGCTTGCTGCCCGTATTAATGCCGACTATGCCGGAAGAATTCCGATTTTTATCGGTGTGCTGAACGGAGCCTTCATTTTTCTTTCAGATCTGATTCGTGAAATTTCAATCGATTGTGAAATTGATTTTTTTAAATTGTCAAGTTATGGAGATGCAAAAATATCCTCCGGGCAGGTAAAGTTGTTGAAAGATCTGAATTGCCAGGTTTCCGGACGCGATATCATTGTCGTAGAAGACATTGTCGATTCGGGATTATCCATCGCATTCACAAAGAAAATTATCGAGAAAGAGAACCCAAAATCATTAAAATTTGTTTCATTATTGTTGAAAAAAGGGATTCCCAAGATCGATTTTGCTATCGATTACGTCGGATTTGAAATTCCGCGGGATTTCGTTATCGGTTATGGCTTGGACTACGCGCAAAAAGTTCGTAACTTGAAATCGATTTATAGGATTACTCCGCAAGGAATCGCAAAACCAGAATAATCGTGTTATTGAAAATGGAGTGTAAAATGAGCAGTGATACTCAAAACGAAAACAAAGATGAGAAGGAGCAGAACGCATCGCAAAAGAAGCGTCCGGTGCCGCCCCGGCCTCCCAGAAGGCCGCTGAAACCACAGCGCGAAGAAGATGCGCCATGGGGAAAATTCGGAAAGCTAATTTTATCGTGGATTACGGTAATTGTTGCATTATTGCTTTTTATATGGGTATTTCGTTTGAACGAGGAAACGGAATATGAAATCAGCTTTACGACCTTTCAACAGCTATTGAATGAACAAAAATTGAGCGAGGCAACGATAAAAATTTCCGGATACACAATTTATGATTTGCATGGGAAATTAAAAGAGCCAATGGATATACAGACGGCAAATGGAAAGATTGCCAAAAATGCCGGACGTGTGACGCTGACGCTGCCTTATACAAATTTAGACGAATCGCTTGTTAATTTTTGGGCATCAAAAAATTTGAAATTTTCCGTTGAGAAAGATGAAAATATATGGATGAACGCGCTCATGTATCTGCCATGGATTCTTATTATCGGAATTTGGTTGATTTATCTTCCGGCGGATGCAAGGCGGCGGGGCAGGCGGCGGAGCAAAAGGATTATTCTCGTTCGGCAAAAGCCGTGCAAAACTGCTTACAGAAGGCCTGATGCAGGTAACATTTGCTAATGTTGCCGGCGCAGATGAAGCAAAAGTAGAACTGCAGGAAGTCATTGAGTTCCTCAGGGAACCCGGAAAGTTCAGGAGACTCGGCGGAAAAATTCCAAAGGGCGTATTGCTGCTCGGGCCTCCGGGCACAGGCAAGACTTTAATGGCACGTGCAGTTGCAGGGGAAGCGGGTGTTCCGTTTTTCTCGATCAGCGGTGCGGACTTTGTGGAAATGTTTGTCGGTGTAGGTGCAAGCCGCGTTCGTGATTTATTCGAGCAAGGAAAACGAAGCGCGCCTTGCATAATTTTTATTGATGAAATTGATGCAGTCGGAAGACACCGCGGTGCCGGGATCGGCGGCGGCCATGACGAAAGAGAGCAGACACTTAACCAATTGCTGGTTGAGATGGACGGTTTTGAACAAAATACAGGAGTAATTATTATTGCGGCTACGAACCGTCCGGATGTTCTCGATCCGGCGCTGCTCAGGCCGGGTCGATTTGACCGGCAAGTAGTAGTTGACCGGCCGGATATGAGAGGGCGTGAAGGAATCTTCCGCGTGCATACAAAAGACATTCCTCTTCATGATGATGTTCGTATTGATGTGCTTGCAAAAGGAACTCCGGGACTATCCGGAGCTGATATCGCTAACCTTGTGAACGAAGCCGCGCTGCTTGCCGCCCGGCAGAATTGTCAAGTGGTTTCCATGCATCACTTTGAAGAAGCAAAAGATAAGGTGATGATGGGAACAGAGCGAAAGAGCATGATTATTTCCGACCGTGAAAAGAAAACAACATCATACCATGAGTCTGGCCATGTGCTCGTAGCAAGATTTTTACCGGAAGCCGATCCGGTACATAAGGTGACAATCATTCCCCGGGGGCGTGCTCTCGGTGTAACTACTTATCTGCCGATTGACGAGAAACATTCTTATTCGCGTGAGTATCTCGAAGCTATGATCACATATATGCTCGGCGGACGTGCTGCAGAAAAACTGGTCTTCAAGCAATTTACGACCGGTGCAGGCAACGATATTGAACGAGCTACAGAGCTTGCGCGAAAAATGGTATGTGAATGGGGTATGAGCGAAAAACTCGGTCCCATGTCTTACGGTGCAAAAGAAGAAGAGCTCTTTCTCGGACGCGAGATTACAAAGACCCGGAACTTCAGTGAAAACACTGCAATTGCTATCGATACTGAAGTAAAATTGATCGTCATCAGTGCAATGAAGCGGGCAGATAAAATATTGAAGGACAATATCAAGGTATTGCACAGACTGGCAAATGCATTGCTGGAGCGGGAAATACTTGATTCGGAAGAAATCGATAAGGTCATTCGGGGAGAAGAACTTCCGCCAATAGAAAAGCATACAAACGGTACACCCGAATCGGCAGCAAAACCGCCGGCAGCGGCAGTTCCGTCGCAGCCGAAGGAAAGTGTTACTAAACAATCTGCATCAAGCGAAGAGAAAAAATCGTAGTGCTTCACGCTGACTATGGAGAATATCCGTGCCGTCCTGTAGCGACTTGAAGCATCTTGAGCATAATGCGACGATTGACTATCGGTATGAAATAGTTAGAAAGGGAATTCACCTTTTTTCTCTTTGTATCCCTGTTATCTATTATTATATCTCACGACAATTAGCCCTTTGTCTGCTTCTGCCCGTTACGGCAGCGTTCTTCGGTGTTGATATGGCGCGGTACTATGTTCCGGCTGTTTCGAACTGGTTCTACCGGTGGTTCGGTTGGCTTCTGCGGCGGCATGAAACCGATATAAAACAAAAGCGGCTAAACGGCGCATCGAATGTGCTCATTTCCGCTTCCCTGTGCGTTCTTATGTTTCCAAAAGTAATTGCAATCAATGCATTCACTATTCTTATTATTTCGGATACGGCCGCAGCACTCTTTGGACGGAGATTCGGCAGGCATCGGTTTCTTTCAAAAAGCCTTGAAGGATCGCTCGCGTTCTTTGTTACCGCTGTTATTGTTATCTTGATCGCGCCAAAAGTGAGCGGGATTACTGAAGAATATATTATAGGTATTGTCGCTGCTGCGATAGGAACTATCGTTGAAGTGCTCCCCGTAAAGATAGATGATAATATTTCGATTCCTCTGGCAATAGGTTTTTCAATCTGGTGTCTTTATGTGCTGTTTCTTCCCTCCTTGATCTTAGTCTATTGATATTGAATTTGTAATTATTCGCAATTGACGGTCAAATCCACCAAGCATCGGTAGTCGAAACCTTCCCCCAAACAGCCGCATGTCATGCCGCAGGCAGGACGGACAGGTTAGCTTTCGGAATTATGTTTTTTTCGATGCGCGGACATTAATTCCACGGCTGCCAGCTCTGTAATTTAACAATGCTAAGAAAAGGAGAGGCCTTTCTATGACTCGAGAATTAACTCAAGGAGGCATTCACAGAAAGGCCTGGAGGGAGTTTATGCTGCTACTGTCGTATGATTTACATAATGGCCCTTGATGACACTTGCGATTTGTTCGGGAGTGATCGGTTTATTTAAAATTGTAATTACGCCGTTCTGTTTGAGCGCTTCGCGATTAGAATCTGAATCCTGTCCGGTGATAATTACTACTGGAATATCGATTGTTTCAGGATCTGCCTTGAGTTTGCATACCAATTCCAAACCGCTGAGGTCGGGCATATCGTTGTCGGAGATAACCATTTGAGGATGAAACTTCTTCGCAATCTCCATTGCTTCTGCGCCGTCTGCAGCATGCAGCACGTTAATATCCGGGAACGCTCGCTTTATATACCGGGTATGCAGCATGCGAATACCGTGCTCATCATCGACCACAAGAATGTTCTCGCCTGTTTCTGGTTTGCTTTTCGGGAATGTAATGATGAAAAGTGTTCCGGCTCCTGATGTACTCTTCACTGAAATGCTTGCATTATGTTTTTGAATTATTTCGTGCACAACCGGAAGGCCCAATCCGGTTCCTTTTTCACCCTCTAACCCCTTGCGTGTATATTTTTCTTCAATTTTGAAAAGTTTCTGAATATCGTTTTCCGGAATACCGATACCGGTATCTCGCACGCCTATGACCCAATGATTAAGCTGCTCTTCAATCAACTCTACCGAGATCGTACCGTTCGGCGGGGTGAATTTGAGCGAGTTTCCGACAAGATTCCCAAATACCTGACTGAGCATCTGCTTGTCGCCGTTGACCATCATTTTGGACGGCAGGTTAGAACGCAGTGTTATCTGTTTCTGGATTGCAAGCCCTGTCAGGGAATTTAAATTTTTTCGTATAATCTCATGTAAGTCAAGTTCCTGATGTTCCATCCGGAAGCGGCCTGATTCGAGTCGCGACCAATCTAGAAGTTTATTCACGAGTGAAAGCTGGTCCTGAGCTGCTTCTTGTATGTATGCCACGAATTGCAGACGATCTTCCGATGAAAGCTGGTCGTTTTCTTTAAGCAGAATATCGCAAAATCCGAGAATACTGCTGAAAGGTGAACGAAGGTCGTGCGATAAAATCGAAAAGAGTTTGTCTTTCTGCGCGTTTAAATCTGTCAGGGTGTTCTTCGATTTCTCAAGCGCCCATACATACTCCTGCAGCGTTTTTTCCATCGCCTTACGTGCCGTAATATCTTCCAACACGCCTTCGTAGCCTATTATATTTCCTTCTTTATCAACTATCGTACGGGCATTTTGCAGAACGGTAATAACCCGGCCGTTCTTTCTTCTGAGATTGATTTCAACGTTGACCACATATCCTTTTTGATACAGCATTTCTGTAAATGCGTTTCGCTCTTCGGGGTAGGCGTACGTATCGCGGGCCATATCGAGTTCTGCAAGTTCAAAGAAGTTGCTGTATCCGAGCAGCTTCAGCATCGCACGGTTTGCGTTGACTAATTTTCCATCCGGACTGCTCTGGAACATAGGCATTACAGAATTTGCAAACAGGCCGCGGTATTTTGATTCGCTTTCAATTAAAGCGGTGTGAGTGATTTTCTCGGTAGTAATGTCGCGGAACTGTGCAAGCAAAAGCATACTTCCATTATCCGATTCAATATAGGAATTGCAGATTTCAACTTCGAGTACCTGATTGGTCCAGAGAACGAACCTTTTTTCCTGATGCAGTTCCGACTTTTGTTCCTTGAACCGCGACTCATATTCGACGGTCATCTTATCTCGATTCTCTACGCTGGCATAAATACACGTAAAGTGCAGGCCTGTGAGTTCTTCTGCAGTCATTCCCACAAGTCGGCAAAAGGTCGGATTGACAGCGATAATTATCCCATCCTCATTTGTAAGTCTCATTCCTTCATTTGCATTGTCCCAGATGAAAGAAAGAACATTATTTTTGTTTAACTGTCTATTCCTGGCGTGCTTCCGCTTCTTTTCCGTTTCTTTCGGTTTTGCAGTTTTTGCTGCCGCCGGATTAAAAGGAAAAATTATACTGTTAGCTGCTGTTGATTCCATCATAACCTCCTGAAGATTTTCGCCTCGCTCCTCATATTCTCTATATATATTCAATCAAGGCAGGTACCGTTCGGAATATTGCCGATTTTCGAACGAAATAGAGGTTCCGACTTTCTAATACTGTGCAGATTCTACAAAGTGAAGTGTGAAGTTACTTAGAAAGGATAGAATTGATGTTTAAAGACGGCATTAGTAGAGAAAAATGAGGTGAAATAAATAATTAAGACATCTGAAAAATTAGCATGGATATGAACCCCACCCAGCTAAAAAAGAATAGAAAGCAGATGAGTAGATGAGTCGATCTGCCAAATAAGACAACAGGCAAGTGAGCTCGTAGGGCTTTGATTTTTACCCGCCATCTTGTTGGGCAGGCATCAAACTCGTAGGGGTTTGATTTATCAAACCCATCAGTAGGAGCAGACCCGCCAAGAAGACGGCGGGCAGTTGAGCCAATGAGTAGATAAGTAAACAGTGAAGAGTAAATAGTAGGGGCGAGGTCACCTCGCCCAAATGGGGCTAAATCTTAATCTTATATTTTTCAGCAAGCCGGTATAATGTAGCGCGTCCGATCTTCAATTTCTTAGCAGCTTCTGCGATATTCCCATCTGAAATTTTAAGGGCATGCCGGATCGCGTTTTCTTTAAGCTTTTCCAACGGAGTGATCGTTGCCTGGCCTTCAAAGGAAACCGAATGTTCCTTGGTATCGGCCTCTGCATATCCATGAGACTGAATGGAAATGGGCAGTTCTTTTTCAGAAAATACCTGTCCTTCCGTCAGGACCATACCGCGCTGTATGACATTTTCAAGTTCGCGTATGTTGCCCGGCCAGGGATAATTATACAGTAAATCCAGCGCTTTATGCGAGAAGCGAATCTTGGGCTTCCCGAGCTCTTCACTGTTCTTTTTTAAGAAATGATCTGCAAGCAGAAGAATATCCGACTTCCGCTGTCGAAGCGGTGGGAGTATGACCGGGAATGATGAAATACGGTAGTACAGATCCTCCCGGAAATTCTTTTGTTTCACTTCTTCCCAGAGATTGCGGTGCGTGGCACAAATAAGCCGGGCATCGGTTTTGATCAATTCATTGCCTCCGACCCGGTCAAATTGTTTTTCCTGAATAACCCGCAGCAGTTTTGCCTGCAGACTTAAATCAAGCTCGCCGATTTCGTCCAGGAAAATCGTACCGCCGATTGCCTGCTCAAATTTGCCAATCCTCCGCTGAATAGCACCTGTAAATGCACCTCGTTCATGCCCGAAAAGTTCGCTTTCGAGGAGATCGTGAGGAATAGATGCACAGTTAACTACTATGAAAGGGCCGTCCTTGCGGTTGCTGTTAAAATGGATAGCGCGTGCAACAAGCTCCTTGCCTGTTCCGCTTTCACCTAGAAGGAGAACGCCGATATCGATCTGTTTAACTTTATTGATAAGCTTGAATACTTCCTGCATCTCACCGCTTTGTGAAACGATATTGTCGAAGTGCAGGCGGGTTCCGACGCTTTCCCGCAAATTTATGACTTCGCGCGAGAGCGAAGCGAGCTTGAGAGCATTCTTTAATGCGACTTCCAGCCTGGGAAAATCTATAGGCTTGCTGAAATAATCTGCTGCGCCGAGCTTCAGAGTTGTGACCGCCACATCTACGCTTCCCTGGGCTGAAAGAACGATGACGGGAAGATCGGGACTGCGCTTCTTGATTTCTTTGAGTATATCGATGCCGTTGATATCCGGAAGCATAAGATCCAGCAGGACAAGATCCGGAGGCTCTGAGAGTTGATTCAGGAAAGATGTTCCGTTTTCAAATACTTTTGTCGTATATCCCCAGCGCTGACCGACCCACATCTCAAGAAGTTTTGAAATAGTGATTTCATCATCAACGATATAGACTCGTTCTGTGCTCATTGTTGCCTCAGGTGGTGTTGGCAAAAAAGAAATATTGATACCGCGCGGCGCGCTATGAAATAATAGGCATCTGGATTGTGAAAGTTGATCCTTCTCCGACTTGACTTTGAACGGTGATCTCGCCGCCGTGCTGGTCAATAATGTGTTTTGCGAGAGTCAATCCGACACCGGTACCGTGCGATTCATCATTCGGCTGGTATAGCTTGCCGAATCGTTTGAACAATGATGGAATATCCTTTTCTGGAATTCCCGGGCCGTTGTCCTTTACAGAAATCAGGACTTTATGATCTGTTGTTTCTGCTTTAAGAGTGACAGAGCCTCCGGGTTTTGTAAACCGGATGGCATTGTGTAATACCTGATATAAAGCGTTCGTTAATTTATCAGAATCACATTTTGAAATAATAGGATCATTCGGCAAAACTTTAGAGATTGTAATGGATTTACTTAATGCCGTTCCTATAATAAGCGCTGCTGCATGATAAACAATCTTCTGAATCTCAGATTCTTTAAATATAAGCTGTGTACGTCCCTGTTCAAGAGCGTCAAGTTCGATAATATCGCTCACGATTTTAGCCAGCCTCAGCCCTTCATTCCTGATGAAATGAGCGCATTCAGTGC
The DNA here is from genome assembly GCA_963770945.1 of uncultured Bacteroidota bacterium. Taxonomy (GTDB): domain Bacteria; phylum Bacteroidota; class Ignavibacteria; order UBA10030; family UBA10030; genus Fen-1298. The sequence continues at coordinate 180,567 of CAVYRP010000007.1, forward strand.
GTTGTTTTTCATCTATACGCTTGTTTTCTTCTAGCATTGCCGCAAATCCTATGATAGAAGTAAGAGGAGTGCGGAACTCATGAGAAATCTGAGTAACGATCTGACTTTTTAACTGTTGAATGCCGTAAAGATCCATTTCGACAGTATTATTTTCTGCGTCCCTATCCATTGCCTCTCGCCTCAAAGACATAATCAAATACAAAACATTATTGCATTGAAAATGAGGCAATCTATATGCCAGCGATGAATCGGTCATAAAAACAGAGGAAACAAAGTGAAAACATTAGTTATTGTAATCTTCTAAATTTACCATATTGTATCATTATGGTACGTATTAGTTTGATAAAAGTCCATATAGTTAGAAACGTATCTGATTCATTAATGAATCCATCAAATCTCATTATGAGTCACAAATCCTGATATAATACATATTATTTGATAAATTATGTTGAAATTGTTGAAAAATAAGCTATTTTGCACTGGCACGCAGATTGAATAGATATTATCAGAAGACAAAAACAGATTCCTAAAAATAAAGGACACTACTATGAAAAAATTGATGATGGTTCTCATGATTGCTACAATGACCATGTTGCTCGTCAATTCTGCTTTTGCGCAGCCGGCAACTCAGACGCAGACCCTTACTCTTTCAGTTGGGACAGTCTATAAAATGATTGTATCCGGTAATCCAGCGGCAATGAATATCACGACAGGAACTGCGGGCACAGATGCTCTCACGTCGGTTACAGACGCTTCAACAACATATAGTATCACTCAGAATTACGGACCTACAGTAAAGATCACTGCACAATTGGATGCTGCTCTTGCAGCAGGGTATAGTTTAACTGTTACATTAGCAAGCGGTAAAGGCACCAGTATTCCAAACGTTCCTCTCAATGCGACTGCTGCAAATGTTGTAACAGGTATTGGTATGGGAGCTGATGCAGCAAAGCAGATTTCTTATACATTCGCAGCAAATGCATCTGCCGGAACGATGGCTTCAGGTTCACACACTGTAACTTATACATTGACTAACTAATACTTAATAAATTATTAATATACTAACTCTAACTCAAAGGAGATTACAATGAAAAAGTTAACAATGGTTCTCGCAATCTGTGCAATGAGCATTTTATTAGTGAGTTTTGCTTCTGCTCAGACTGCCACACAAAACTTTAATCTTGGCTGTTAGTACGATTTACAAGATAGGCGTATCCGGTGATCCCGGCAGATATGACAATCACGATGCAGTTCCTGGTTCAGTGATCCGACACCGGTTAGTGATAATTCAACGACCTATAGTATTACTCACAATGATGTGACGGAGCAAAGATTACTGCATCATTAAGCACCACCTCTTGCAGCTGGATATACTTTAACGATTGCTTTAAATGGTGGCACAGCCGTTGATATTTCCACAGGAAGTCCGGATGTAGGAACAGGTGTTGCTAAGGGTGCATCTTCAAGCAATGCAATTGCATATACATTCTCAGCAACAGCAGCAGCCGGACCATTGGCTTCAACTCGGCAGAAACTGTTACGCTGACATTAACTGATATATAATTATAATATTAATTCGATTGCCCCGGATATAATTCCGGGGCATTTTTTCTAAACTCCTAAATTTAATGGAGCAATAAAATGAAAAAGTCAACTTTAATAATCGCCCTTGTTGCTCTAAGTGCTTTTGCTTTTCAGTTGTCATTTGCTCAATTATCATCAGCGAATCAGCTTGTTACGCTTGAAGTTAAAGTAGTAAACAAGATCAATATTTCCGGGCCTATTTCGTTGACGATTGACGATGTTATACCTGGAGGGGCTGATCTTCAACCCGTTTCCAATAATTTAACGTCCTATAATATCACACATAATGGTTCTGCGGTAGGAAAGATTACTGCCGCTATCAATTCGCCATTACCGGCCGGAATTACATTGCAGCTTACATTAGCAAGCACACTTGGCACAAGTAAGGGTATTCAGAATATATCGAATGCGACAACAGCTATCGATGTAGTAGATGGTATTAACCAGGGCAAGGATGCTACCCAAATGATTACCTACAACTTCTCAGCAACACCGGAAGCCGGTGTGTTTACTTCAACTACAAAGACGGTTACATTAACGATTACGGACTAATTAGAATTTAGTAGGGAGACTAACTAACACGCGGAAGCCAAGATTTCATCCTTGAGCTTCCGCGGTTTTATTTTTACTTAAAAGTTATCAGATGCGAGCGTAGAAAATGGAACCAATAAAAATTCCAATAGAAAACGGCATATTTGGGTTGTATCTGATTATGAGGATTGCTATATTTAACGGCATAAAAAAGAGAGCAAAAATAATGTCGTTTTTCATCAAACGAACAATTTACTCAACAGCTGTCGCGTTGTTTTTTATTCTTTTGCCGCTAACCACTTTTTGCCAGACCTCACGAAACCACACTGTTAATGTAATTGTCAATCCGGTTACGGTTATGCAGATCAGCGTAGGAACCGTCAATCTTAATATTACCGGCGCAAATGCTAATGCAGGGCAGGATCAAATGAGCGTAATCGATCAAAGCAGCACATTATTCTGGGGTACCAACAGCAGCGCCCGGAAGATTACAATCAGGACCGACCTTGCACCGCAGAAATATTCTGTTCTGGCTTATGCCTTTAGTCCAACGGTCGGTACAGCAGGATTGGAAGCGGCGCTTTCGACAACGGATAATAATTTTGTTACCGGTATAGGAAGAAGCTCCGGCAGGTACTATTGTACGCTATACCGGTATTGCTCTGGCATCTCAAGGGACCGGTACGGATTTACACACGATCACATTCACTATAACTTCGGAGTAAGATCATGAAAAGATCATATCGTCTTCTTCGAATAAATTATCTTCTGATTGTTTTAGGATTTATGTTCCTGATCGCAACAAAGGGAGTAGGACAGACAATTACGCTTAACGGCGGAACTCAAAACATAACGATCACTACGGGAATTGCCGGCGGCCAATTGGTAAATGTCGTCAACACGAACTGTACTCTTAATTATACTGCGGGAAACCGAATCAGAAAAATTACTGTCAGGTACTGTATGTAATGGCCAGAGTTTCAATTTAAGTGTTCTTGCCACTACCGTTACAAGCGGGGTGGCTGTCGGGACAGTGGATCTTGTTACCGGTAGCCCTGCTATTGATTTTATAAGAGATATTCCCAGAAGAGCGGGCGGTTCCTGTAGATTGAATTATACGGCATCTGCCACATTCGCTCAGGGCAATAGTACAGAAAATGGCAATGATTCTCATCGTGTTACATACACTATCGTGAGACAATAGGTTACGGCTATGAGACCTTTTAATTTCTTATATCTTCATTTTAAATCTCTTATGTCTATTAAAGCTCTTTATATTATCAGCTTGGTAGCTATAATCGTTACAGAGGGAGTTGGACAGTCGATTACCATCAACGGTGGGACTCAAAATTTGATGATTACTACAGGAATTGCCGGTGGCCAACTATCAAGTGTAACCAACACAAGTGCTACACTTACTTACGTTACGCCACTTTTACCATGGCGGAATTGGAAAATTACTGTCGGTACGTTATGCCTAGATCAAAATTTTAATTTAAGCGTTGTCGCTACAAGTGTAACTAGGGGACAGCCGCAGGCACGGTGAATCTTGTCAGCGGAAGCATTGCCTCAGATTTCATTACAGGCATTTCTCCATCTTTTTGGACGAGCGCTTCATGCAGATTGAATTATATGGCATCTGCCACATTCGCTCAAGGCAACAGTACAGAAGTTGGCAACGATGTTCATACTGTCACATATACTCTAATACAACCATAGGTAATTATTATGAAATTTCTTTCTTCTTTGTGCCTTCGTGGAATATGTCTTATTCCTATTCTTGCTTCATGTCTTACTGCGCAGGTATCGATTATCGGCGAACTGAGCCAGGATAAAGAAGCTTATCCGGGTGATGTGTACTCAGGAACAATCGTTATCAGAAATGATACGAACGAACCGCAGGAAGCAAAGGTGTATCAAACCGACTACACTTTTCAGTTCAATGGAACGAATAACTACGGTGAACCGGGAATGCTTCCACGGTCAAACGCAAAGTGGATTACATTCAGCCCGTGCGTATGTTACGCTGCCGCCTCAAGGGACAATGATCTGTAAATTTTACAGTTACGATTCCGAAAGAAACAGATACAAGCAAGCTGGTTGGTACATATTGGAGTATGCTGATGGTTGAAGGGATCCAAAAAGGATCGGCAGAATCATCTATACGTCCGAAGGATGCAAAAGCCCAGATGGGTATTATGCAGACCATTCGTTACGGAATCCAGATAGCCACGACAATTTCAAAAACAGGCGAGAAAAAAATACAGATTGTCGATCATAAAATCATTAAGAAAGAAGACGGTAAACGAATATTACAGATTGATGTAGAAAATATTGGTGAAATTGCCATGCGGCCGGATGTTTATGTAGAACTTTTCAACGAACAGGGAACATCACTCGGAAAATTCCCTGGTGTTAAATACCGCATCTATCCGGGTACTTCGGTTCGTCAATCAGTCGATATAAGCAGTGTCGGGCGTGGAACATATAAAGCGTTGGTTGTTGTCGATGCAGGTGGTGATGATGTGTTTGGAGTCCAATATACTATTAAAATTCTAATAACTCTGACATCCTGAGTGACGTCATTGAAGACATGGTTAATACATAGTCCGGTTTTGCATAACCGGATTTTTTTTATTTGTTTGATAATACTGTCTCCATTATCCGGCGGGCTGGTTTGCAGGAGGGCAAAGTCATTTGTTCTGCTGTTAAACAACAGATCGATGTAAAACCGGGGACAATAGCTGCTGTTTCAATAAAGGTCACGAATACTACTACAGTACAACGGAAATACAACGCCAAAGTCGATCTTCCCGGACGGATGGAGACAGGTTATTCGCGAATTTCCATTTGAAATTAAAGCCGGAGAGACGGATGTACGTCTTATAACGATTTCAATTCCTTCGGACGCATCCGCTCAACGTTATGAAATTCGTTATTCTGTCCGGGATGATGCTTCGCCTGCCAATGAAGCGGCAGCGTCGATGGAAGTCAATATTGCACGAGTCGTGCAATTAGATTTAAAGGTTCTTCAAGCACCCCGGTTTTGTGTTGCGGGAACAACGTTTGCGACAACTGTCATTGTTGCTAACCTTGGGAATTCAGCAGACTTTGTACGTTTCAATTGCAAGAGCTCGCATAATTTCCCGATTCGATTGGATTCGGCCATTATTAATCTTGCACCGAAGGAAACCCGGCAGGTACAGATATTTATAACTCCAGATGAAAAATCGAGTAAAACGAACCATACGCTTGAAATTGATGCGAGATCGAGGCAGGATTCGACAATCAAAATAAGAATCTCGAGCGTTGTAGAAATAATTCCGGGTTCAACAAAAGTCGAAGAAGAGTATCTAATGTTTCCCGTTTCGCTTAGAGTGCGGGAAGTAGGTCAAGACGGTAAGTTTGCTGCGCAGGGAGAAGTGTACGGATATGGAAGTTTGAGCGAGGATAAATCGGACAAGCTTGAATTTCTTTTCCGGGGGCCTGAAACACAAACCGTATCGACATTAGGGCAAAGAGATGAATACCGGATTACATATAGCAAAGACAGTATAGAGTTATTTTTAGGAGATCAAAACTATGCGCTTTCGACATTAACGGAAGCAGGCCGTTATGCTACAGGCATCGGAGGTAAAGATATTTACCAGCAGTTTGTCGGGTGGTGGATTTTATAATATCTCAAGATGGTCGACGTTAAACCAAAAAGAACTGGGCGGATTCCTTAATTATAATGTTATGAAAGGCGCAACTCTTGGTGTGAATTATCTCAGAAAACGAGAGGAATTCTCCAGCGATATAATGAGTGTACAGGGTTTCTTTAAACCGATAACAGGTACTGCTCTTGAGCTTGAATATGGTAATGGAGAAAAAGATGGCAGGAAAGACGATGCATTTGCAGCACAATTAGCAGGATACCAAAAATGGATTACATATAATCTTCGTTATGTTAAAGCAGGGCCCGACTATGGAGGCTATTACCGGGATACAAAATTTTTCTCATCAAGTATCAACTTACGCCTGTTACAAAAAATACGCATCGAGACATATATGAGGCTGGAAGATAGAAATCTCGCACGCGATACGAGCCAGATATATGTTCCGCATAATGCTTCTTATCAAATCGGCGCCGGGTCCTCCGATCTTATTTCTATTTATTATCTGAATAATATTCAACAAGATAGATTTGATAGTTCAAAATATAGAACAAATGAAAAGGCGATTCAAACCAGGCTTGGTTACAATTTTTCTTTTGCCAGCGTATATGCGAATATGGATTTTGGAACAACAAAAGATGAACTTAATTTAAAACAATCACCTTATAAGCGTCTGGCTTTATCAGCGAGTTTTAGTCCATTTGCGAGACAAAACTACAGCGCTTCAATTGAGTATACAGATTTAAAAGATAATTATACTGATGAGCGGCAACAGCGTTTATCAGCGAACCTGAATGCCTGGATTCTCATCGGCGAATCAACACAAGCACAATTGAATATATACGGGAATCGTGTCAATGCATCTGTAAAACAAACATACAGCATGTTTGAGGGATCCATTGAACATATACTTCCGTTCAATCATAAGGTCATACTTCGCGGACGTCATATAGTTATTACTCCATCAACCAGGATTACTGAAGATGCATATGCTTTGGAATACGAGATTCCAATTGGTGTGCCGTTCAAACGTATCACTTCGGTCGGTCAACTGCGCGGCTCTATTTTGGATGAAAAAGGGAGGGGAATTGCCAATGTGATGATCAATATTGGTGATAACAAAGTGTTGTCCGATAAAAAAGGGGAATTTTATTTTTCAGCTCTAAAACCAGGCACAGTGTTTCTATCTGTGGACAAAGCAAGTATCGGTTATGATCGAATAACAGATCAGCCTATGCCGATGGAACTGCTAATTAATGGAGGCGAAGAAACAAGTCTAATGCTCAAGGTTGCAAAAAATGTGACAATCGCAGGCGAAGTAATTCTATTCGGAACCGGGCAGACTGGGATTTTGGATACATCGACTGCAATAAATGAAATAGGAGGAAAGTCAGGCGTTTTTCTTGAAATCTCAAACAATAATGAAATACATCGCAGGGTAAGCGATAACAAGGGTAAATTCCTTTTTACAGATCTGCGCTCCGGGGAGTGGACGTTTAAAGTAATCGGTGGAGACATACCTGCATACCATACCATTTCTCAGGAGTCAATGAGGATCATATTGCAGCCCGGTGAAAGAAAAGATATTAGGATTGAAATTAAACCCCGCAAACGAACGATTAAAATGTTGGAGGGAAATCAACCTACATTGCAAGTAACCCCTAAAAATGAGGGGAATTTCTCAATGCCGCAAATACCTCCAAGCATCGAAAAGAAGGACACTGTTTTTTCCAAACCGCAGAATTCAAAGCCATGTATGGTCGCTTTTAATGAGCAGAGGAAAAGTTATGTTCTTCAAATCGCTTCATCAATCACAAAAAAAAAAGCAGACAGTATAGCGAAAAAAGCGAGCAAAGTCACCGGACTTAAGACATTCAGAGAAACTGCCATTGTGCCATCCGTTGGACGGCGGTATAGAGTATTTATTGCTGGTTTTAAAACGAGAGAGGAAGCAGTTGCTTTCTGTCAATATTTTAATTTTGAATTATAGCCCTTTCAAACCCATCTATTAGTAGTACATCAACATTGTAGAAAATTCAGTATCACGTAATTGACACTGTATTGTTAAAAGTGTCGATTTTTTCTCAAATACCCCCTTCTTCATAAAAATGGCCGTTTTCTCGAGTATTTATTGAATCCATTTTGCCTGGCACTTTAATTGAGGTAAAGATGTTAGAATATGTGAAAGAAGAAAAAATGAAGCACAAAATATCAAATATAAAAAGAGCTTCTGATTCGACAAAGAAAAATTCATCGGTACGCTGGTTAGTTTCTACTTCTGTCATACTGATAGCAATGGTCATAATTGATGTCAGTCTTATGGCACAGAGTAAGAGCAGCAGTGCAACTCAATCGGTTACAATTGAAGTAAAACCAATAGCAAAAATTTCTGTTGTTGGAAGCCCGACTCCTCTAATTATAAACGATGATCTTACCGGATCTGTGAGCGATGAGAATACAAAATATAGCCTTGTGACAAATGTCGATAATATGAAAATTGTTGCATCTATTAACAACCCTATGCCAGCCGGAACGAAATTAATGATTAAACTATCGAGCAGTAAAGCAGCAAGTGCCGGTTTGGTCGATTTATCTAACGCATTAACGCCATTAGATGTGGTTAGGGGCATCGGAAGAGGAAGCGACGTCGACCAGTCTATCAACTATACTTTTGCCGCAAATGAGGGTATTGACGAGATAGCAGCCCAATCAAGAATGATCACTTTAACCCTTACCAATTGAGTGCAATCATGAAAAAGATCGCTACCCTATGCCTGCTTTCCGTTCTGGTCCTTCTTGCGAGTTTTCCAGCTAATTCGCAAGTTAAAAGCTCGGCAACACAGACAGTAACATTCGCCGTTATTCATTCGGCAAAACATACTCTGGATGTATTGGTAAATTCTCAGGATTTTAGTTCTGTCCCGAACTCCTCCGGAAAAAGGATGATTAAGAGCCCATCTGGAAAAACATCCGTTAAAGTGACGATTGCCGACACTTTTCCAAACACAATAGCAGCGAAGAACTATTCAAGTAATCACATAGATGTAAAATCAATTCTTCAAGAAAAGAATTCAGTTACGTTTGAAAATACTTCATCATTGGTGACAGTAACTGAATAATTTGTTCTCAGTTTATATACTGCTTAATTCATATTATTAATGTATAAAAACGGGCTGAAAAGCCCGTTTTTTATTACCTGAAATTGATAAGCCTGCTTAATATCTATTGTATCCGAACAATCCAAAAACTACTAAGAAGAGTATCGAAAACAATTAGAAACGGCAATGGCTGTCCGTTGCGATATTATCGAAGCGATTGAAACCGCTGCTATTAAACCCGGATAGAATACTTTAAAGAATTATTTATTTCCTGAGTTTCCCGTGAGTAAAATAATCCAATTTTAATGCTTCCCGTCTCAATTTTGTATTATTAGACTGTTCATTTGTAATCGGTGCGCTAAAGACCCGTTTGACACACATATTTATAAATCCTGAAGGGAAGTTCATTATTTAAAAGACAATATTCTTAAAAAAATTATGTGTTAAAAAAAAATTATGGAATATGGCTTTATTGGCAAGTTCTTCGTTAATTTAAGCGGGCAGATACTTCAAATTTATCTTTTTCGGAGAAAACTATGAAAAAATCAAAATCTTACTCAGGCGTCAAAAATATTTTCTTTAGATTAATCTTGTTGGCAGGAACGAACATATTGTTTGTTATATATCTTTGTGCTCAGCCGTATCCATTGCAACTCTCTCCATTGTTCCAGGATAACATGGTCCTTCAGCAACAGCAGTATGTGCCAATTTGGGGCAAAGGAACTCCCGGAAAAAGCATTGTCATTAAAACATCGTGGGGAAAAACCGTATCGACTATTGTAGATGCAAACGGTCTTTGGAAAGCCGCTATAAGCACGCCGAAAGCCGGAGGACCGTTTCAAATTTCTGTCCGTCAAGGAAAATCTCTTCTTGTAGTAAGGAATGTTTTAGCTGGAGAAGTATGGTTATGTTCCGGCCAATCGAACATGGAAATGCCGCTTGAAGGGTGGCCTCCTTCAGACACTATCATGAATAGTTCGTATGAAATCGAAGAATCGTTGTATCCGTCAATTCGCATGTTTTCTGTTAAACGTTCAGTTGAAGCAGGTCCAAACGATAGCTGCACAGGAAGCTGGGTGGAATGCTCTCCTAAAGATGCCGGTTATTTCAGCGCAACCTCATTCTTTTTTGGCAAGGCCTTACATACTCGGCTTAATGTACCGATTGGCCTGATTAACTCGAGTGTCGGCGGAACATTTATAGAATCCTGGATGAGTAAAGAAGCTCTGCAGCCGTTTCAAGAATACACAGAATTATTGAAGAACCTTGATGCATTTAAAGATAGTATTCGTTTGCTTAACCACTGGATTTATCAATTTCCAAGTATAAACTTAAACGATCGGGATCCACTTCGAAAATGGGAAGGTTTAAATTTTGGAGACGAGAACTGTGCGGCTTCCAATTTTAACGATAGTGAGTGGAAGGAGATGAAACTGCCGACATTATGGGAGAGCACATCCGTAGGCGATTTTGATGGAGTTGTTTGGTTCCGGAAACAAGTAGTGATTCCCGCTGAATGGAGAGGGAAAGACCTAACGCTTGAGCTTGGTCCTATCGACGATATGGACGAAACATTTGTAAACGGTCAATTGATAGGTAAATACCTTGGCGGAGGTTTTTGGAAAGTTGACCGCGTGTATAAAGTTGTTGGTTCGCTCACAAGGGATTCTTTGCTGACCATTGCTGTTCGGGTCATAGACACTCAAGGCGGCGGAGGCATCTGGGGCAATGGTAAAAAGTTAGCGCTCTATAAAGATAACATCGATACCGGAATATCATTGGAAGGAAACTGGAAATATCTCCCGGTGGCAGAGTACTCGTTCGGATATGCTTTTACAGTTTTGGATCGGCGGGCAATGAATTCTCAAAACGCCCGAAATTACCTTTGAACTTTTCTGCGAATACTCCGACTACGTTATTCAATGGTATGATTCATCCGCTTATTCCTTTTACTATTAAGGGTGCAATCTGGTATCAAGGAGAAAATAATGTTTCCAATCCGGAGCTTTATGAGAAACTTCTCTCCTCTCTTATTAGCAGTTGGCGAAAAGATTTTCAGTGCGGCGATTTTCCGTTTTATTTTGTCCAGATTGCTCCATATGATTATGGTGTGAAAACCAAATCGCAGCTTTTGCGCGAAGCCCAGCTGAAAGCATTATCAGTAAAGAATACAGGTATGGTTGTTACACTCGATATTGGCAATCCAAAGAATATTCATCCGGCAGACAAGGAAGATCTTGGAAAACGATTGGCCTCCTGGGCACTGGCAAAAACATATCAAAAGAAAATTCCTTTTTCCGGACCTTTATACAAATCTATGAAAGCATTACCGGGAAAGATTATTCTTTCGTTTGATTATGCCGATAGAGGTATGGTGCTTAAACCAATAAACGGCGGCCTTAATTTCTTAATAGCAGGAGAAGACAGAGTGTTTCAAAAAGCGGTCGTGAGAGTCGAAGGAAAAAACTTAATCGTCTCGCATCCCGAAATTGCAAAACCGGTTTCTGTCCGATATGCATGGAGCAATACGGAAGAGGGTACGTTATTCAATAAGGAAGGATTACCTGCATCATCGTTTAGAACCGATGATTGGAACGAATAATGACCTAAAGTTGAAAGTCAGAAAGAAAAAAAATTATTACAATGACACAAAAGAGGAGAAGAATCATGAAGCGCTTTTATCTGCTTATGGCTGCTGTTATCACGCTGCTTACAGGATCGCTATATGCTCAGAAATTTGAGGGATTAGCTCTTACACCTCCGATGGGGTGGAACAGCTGGAATACCTTCGCGTGTGATATCAATGAAGCAATGATACGTGAAATGGCTGACGCAATGGTCTCAAGCGGCATGATGGATGCAGGATACAGATATATTGTGATTGATGATTGCTGGCATGGTGTGCGTGACAGTCTGGGAAATATTCAGCCCGATCCGCAAAGATTTCCTTCAGGAATGAAAGCACTCGCAGATTATATCCATATAAGAGGATTAAAGTTCGGAATTTATTCCTGTGCAGGAGATAAGACCTGCGGCGGCCGGCCTGGAAGCCGCGATCATGAGATTCAAGATGCACGAACTTACGCACAATGGGGAGTTGATTACTTAAAGTACGATTGGTGCAACAATACAGGACTTAACTCGGTAGTCGCGTACACAAAGATGCGTGATGCGTTGTTTGCAGCAGGCAGGCCTGTTGTGTTCAGCATATGCGAATGGGGCGATACAAAAGCATGGGAATGGGGAAAGGATGTCGGACACATGTGGCGTACTACCGGAGATATCACGGATTGTTTCGATTGTGAAGTGAATCATGGTACATGGTCGTCATTGGGAGTTATGAAAGTTGTCGAAATGAGAAAAGATATTCGTCAATATGCAGGCCCTGATCACTGGAACGATCCTGATATGCTGGAAGTTGGAAAATCGATGACTCTGAATGAAGATAGGGCGCATTTTTCACTCTGGTGTATGATGGCCGCTCCGCTTATTGCCGGGAATGATTTACGTATTATGAAGAAAGAAACGATCGATATTCTTACAAACGAGGAATTAATCGCTGTTGATCAGGATTCTCTCGGTATACAGGGATTTCGATTCAAAGCACAAGACGACCTTGAGGTATGGGTAAAACCGCTCGTTAAAGGCGATTGGGCAGTGTGTTTCCTTAATCGTTCTACAATACCGCAGGAAATGGTTTTTAACTGGTCGAAATATGTTATTTCCGATCCGGTTTCACGATGGATACTCGATCCAAGCGAAGCAGTTTATTCCGTAAGGAATCTATGGGAAAAGAAGGATATAGGAACTACAAAGAGTATTTTCGAAGCAGTAATTCCGGTGCACGATGTCGTGGTTCTAAGATTAATGAAACAATAGATAAATGTCTTTTCATGTATAAAATTCTTACTGCGCCACTCGAAATAAATAAGCAAATTGATATGCGGAAAAAATATTAAAATATATCATAAATAATTAAATAAAACCGAATTATTGGAATATCGAGCCGTGAATAAAAAAAATAAATATATTGCAATATCTGTTACTATCGATTTGCTTGATACTTACTGCGAGCGCTCAACAAAAGCAGAATGATATAAAACTTTTCAATTGGTCATCCAGCCAATATCCACATAAACCCGCCGATAATCCCGGCGCAAAAAAACTCCCTCTCATCAAAGTAACAGGAAATAAGTTTGTTAATGCGCTTGGAGACACTGTCTTGTTCAGAGGAACGGCAATTGCAGATCCCGATAAGTTGGCTCAGGAGAAGCTTTGGGATAAGAAAATATTCGTACACGCGAAAGAATTTGGTGCTACACTGGTTCGCATCCCTGTACATCCTGTGCCATGGCGCATGCGAACTCCTGAAAAATATATCAAGCTGCTTGATCAAGCGGTTAATTGGTGCACTGAACTAGAGATGTATGTTATTATAGATTGGCATTCTATCGGTAATCTCGGTATGGAGTTATTTCAGGATCCAATGTATCATACAACGCGCCAGGAGACATATGAGTTCTGGCGTACTATTGCTATGCACTATAAAGGCAATAACACTGTAGCATTTTATGAACTTTTCAACGAGCCGACGCTTGCCAGCGGAAGGCTGGGCGGTATGTCCTGGAGTGAATGGAAAAAAATAAATGAAAATATCATTCATCTCATTCGAGCATATGATACAGAACGAATTCCACTGGTGGCAGGGCTTGATTGGGCATACGATTTAACGCCGATTCTCATCGAACCGATTGAAGCAGAAGGTATCGGTTATGTCGCTCATCCGTATGAGCATAAGCGCAAGCGACCGTTCGAGCCGAAGTGGGATGAAGCATTTGGTTTTGCAGCAGGCCGCTATCCTGTTGTTGCGTCGGAATTCGGATTCACCTTTGGAACACGGGAATATGAAGATAACGGAGAATATGGAAAAGAGATAATTTCATATTTAGAAGAACGAGGTATAAGCTGGGTATGCTGGGTGTTTGATCCGGAATGGCAGCCGAGATTGGTTGAATCCTGGACCCCGTTTAAATTGACAAAAAGCGGTGAGTTTTTTAAACAGGCTATGCAGCAAGGGATTAAAAAATAATTTCTTTTAGATTGTTTTGTGTATGTAATATTTGCACTCTCGGATAAATCTGAGAACGATGCCGTGATAAAATGAGATGCGTATTGTTGTTTAAATATCTTTTTGATCTTCTTTATTCTTGCTGAAATAGTCTGCTAATTAATATTTCAAGACAAAGATAAATCCTATAAGCTGCAATTAGATCTTATTGTGGACCTGCAAAAAGAAATAAATAATATTTGAAAAGGATGTTATGAAAGTTCTTTTTATCGGTGGTACAGGAAATATCAGCACAACAGTAAGCAAACAGGCGGTCGATCGTGGAATAGAATTATATCTGTTAAATCGCGGCAAAAGAATATCGGAAATTCCGGGTGCAAAATCGATTGTCGGAGATATCAATCGAGCGCGACGAAGTGGAAGCCGTTTTAAAAGGGCATACGTGGGATGCGGTCGTAAATTGGATTGCGTTTACGGAACAGGATGTAATTCGCGATTATGAATTATTCAAAGGTAAAACGAAACAATATGTTTTTATCAGTTCCGCATCGATTTACCAGAAACCGCTTGCATTTCCCTATGTAACGGAATCGACGCCGCTTGCAAATCCCTTCTGGCAATACTCCCGCAATAAAATTGAATGTGAAATGATCCTCAACTCGTATTACCGCCGGGAAAAATATCCGATTACCATTGTCCGCCCGTCGTTAACGTATGATACTGTGATTCCTGTTCCGATCGGAGGCTGGACGGAATACACGGTTGTCGATAGAATAAAAAAAGGAAAGAGGATTATTGTTCATGGCGACGGGACTTCGTTGTTCACCGTTACTCATGCAGATGATTTTGCAAAAGGATTTCTCGGGCTTCTGGGTCATCAGCAGGCAATCGGAGAATCGTTCCACATTACATCCGATGAAGTACTTACATGGAATCAAATTCATGAGGCACTTGCAGAAGCGGTCGGATGCGAAGCCAGGATAGTCCATATTTCTTCCGAAATACTGGCAGCATTCGATGAAGAATTGGCGGGTAGTCTCATCAGGCGATAAAGCTTCAAGCGCTATTTTTGATAATACAAAGATAAAAAGATTCGTACCGGATTTTAAAGCAGCAATTCCATTCAAACAGGGTATTAGAAGAACGGTCAAATGGTTTGAAGCTGATTCCGCGAGGCAGATTATTAGGAATGAGACAAATGTCTGGATAGACATGATCATAGATCAATATGACATTATGCTCGCTTCTTCAAAAAAATAGAACGGTTAAAGAGAAAACAAGAAAAGTATGTGCCGATTGGAAGAATTTAATTCGATGCATAAAATATGTGTTTTCTTCATAATTATTCCGATCGTCATTTTAATTTGTTACTGTCAGGCCAAAGGTCAATCCATGAATTCGAAAAAAGAAAAATTCTCGCCGCTATCTATCAAAAAAGCTGATGCTAAGGCAGACTCAATGCTTTCATTGATGACACAGGATGAGAAAATTGCAATCATCGAAGGTGATAGGTCATTTTTCATCAAGCCGATTCCGCGGTTGAATTTCCCTGAAGTATATATGACTGACGCTACGCAAGGCGTGCACATCAGAGAATCGTTCGGTGACATCGACCTGTCAAAATATAGCTTGGAAAAATCAACTGCTTTTCCCTGTCCAATTTCATTAGCAGCTACCTGGAATCCAGAAGTCTCATACCGCTATGCCGAAGCAATCGGAGAAGAATGCAGGGCAGGCAATATAGGTATTTTATTAGGGCCGGGCATGAACAGTTATCGAATATCCCAGTGCGGCAGGAATTTTGAATATTTCGGCGAAGATCCTTTTCTAAGTGCAAAAATGATCGGTGAATATGTGAAAGGAATCCAAGGTACCGGTACCATAGCGACATTGAAACACTTTGTGGCTAATAATACCGACTATTATAGACGAAAAAGTAATTCCATCGTCGACGAAAGAACTCTGCATGAGATATATCTTCCGCCTTTTAAGTCCGGAATAGATGCAGGCGCCCAAGCGGTTATGACATCTTATAATTTACTGAATGGTGAATGGTGCGGACAAAGTAAATATGTTATCGATGATCTGTTGAAAACACAATTAGGTTTTCAAGGATTAGTTATGACAGACTGGTGGTCTGTATATGACGGCGAGAAATTGGTAAAATCGGGTCAGGATATAGAAATGCCGTTTGCTGTCGCTTTAAAAAATGTACGCCAGCTGCTGCAGGATGGAAAAATATGTATTGAAGATATAGATCGAATGGTTAAAAGTATTTTGCGAACATGCTTTATCATGAAATTTGAAAACCGAAAGAAATATGTCCCTGATAGTACACTTTTATAAGAATCATGAATCAGTAGCTTTACAAACGGCGCGGGAAGGCATAGTCCTTCTTAAAAATGATAAGAACTTACTGCCTCTCTCAAAGAGCAGGAAAAATATTCTAGTTACCGGTGATTATATAGAAAAAATTGCTACGGGCGGAGGTTCTGCAAACGTAAAAGGGTTTAATAACAGAATATTACTTGATGAACTCAGGAAAGAATTTGGACGGAGGATTATATATGCAGCAAATCCGAATGCCGATCAGATTCACTCAGCAGATGTCGTATTGTGCGCTATCGGAACAGAAGATCATGAGGGCTGGGATCGTGCGTTTGAACTTCCTGAAGATCAGGAGAAAAAAGTAAAAGACTGCGTAATTAACAATCCTAACACTGTTGTTGTAGTAAGTTCAGGAGGCGGTATCAGAATGACGGATTGGAACAGCAAGGCAAGAGCAATTTTATATGCCTGGTATGGCGGCCAAATCGGCAGCAAAGCACTGGTAGAAATTATTGCAGGAAAAGTGAATCCGTCGGGGAAACTTCCGATAACAATCGAAAAAGAATTTAAAGATTCGCCCGGATATGGTTATATACCCAAAGGAGAGATGTTGTATCAGGGCTGGAATGAAAAAGAAGAAAAGGCACACCCGGTATACGATGTTCGCTATGATGAAGGTATTTTTACAGGTTATCGGTGGTACGAAAAAAAGAGTATAGAGCCGCTTTATCCTTTTGGATTCGGACTATCATATTCAACATTTAAATACAGCAAGCTTTCAATTAAAACTGATAAGTTTCAAAAACAAGGAAAAGTGAAAGTAAGTTTTACATTAAAGAATCTTGGAAAAAGAAGAGGTCTCGAAACGGTTCAATTGTATATTCAAGATGTAAAATGCACGGTTCCGCGTCCGATAAAGGAGCTTAAAGGATTCGCAAAATTGAATTTAAAACCGGGACAAAGCAGGAATATTGTGATGGAATTGACAGAAAAAGATTTTTCTTTCTGGAATCCGAAAACAAAAGATTGGTTTTTTGAAAAAGGGACATTTGTTATTCAGGTTGGTTCATCATCAAAAGATATACGTATTCAAAAACAGATAAAATTGTGACAGATGAATTAGTCAGGGAAATAAAAAGTGCTGGAAAGAAACTGGATTGACATCAAATAAACAAGTATTTTATAAAATAATATTATCTAAAGGAGATGCTACTCTTTTCGTTCAGTAAAATGTTAAAAATATGACAAGATTCTAAAATATCTATTTTGCTATTATAGGAGAATCAAATGAGTGAACCAGCGGGCAAACTAGCTTTGAGAGAAAAACTTTCATACGGTTTTGGAGATCTTGCTTCCGTGCTATACTGGCAGACTTTCATGCTGTATTTTACATATTTCTACACAGATGTGTTTCTCATTCCTGCGAGTGTGGCGGCATCTTTGTTTCTCATAAGCCGAATATGGGATGGCATCAATGACCCGTTGATGGGAATTCTTTCAGATCGGTACAAAGACCAGATGGGGTCATTTTCGTCCTTATCTCCTTTGGCTCTGTGTACCGTTTGCTCTTGTCGGTGTGCTTACGTTTACCGTTCCCGATTTTGGAGAGACAGGAAAACTGATATGGGCGTATATTACGTTCAATCTGATGATGATGATGTACACGGCAATTAATATTCCGTATACGGCTTTACTTGGAGTTATATCTCCTGATTCAAATGAACGGACTACGGTCTCTTCCGTAAAATTTCTTTTTGCTTTTGCAGCAGGAATAATTGTCTCTGCTACGTTGCTCCCAATGGTGAATATACTTGGCGGTGAGAATCAAGCGAAGGGATGGCAGCTCTCTTTTGTTGTTTACGGAATAGCAGCCGTTTTATTTTTCCTTATTGCTTTTAAAGGTACACGCGAACGAGTTCAACCCCCGAAATCTCAAAAGTCATCAATAAAAAAAGACATTTATGAATTAGTTACCAACAAGCCATGGGTAATTCTTCTCGTAACAACTATAACTTTCATTCTATTCGTTGCCGTGCGGAGCAGTGTGACAGTTCATTACTTTAAATATTTTGTTCAATCTCAAACACTTACTCTGCCGTTTTTGGGAACCGGTACATATGACTTTACAGCATTAACTTCTGCATATAATACAATCGGGCAAATTTCATCATTCATTGGAGTATTATTGGTTAGCTGGTTTGCCAAAAGGATTGGTAAAAAAAGAGCGTTTATGATTATTTTTGTTATCGCTATTTTAAGCACAGCAGGCAACTATCTATTGAGTCCGGGAGATGTTTTGATGTTATTCCTTCTCCAGATTATGGGTTCGATGACAGGCGGACCGCTCAGTGTTTTATTGTGGGCGATGTATGCCGATACTGCCGATTATGGCGAATGGAAACACGGCCGGAGAGCTACAGGATTGGTTTTTTCAGCTTCAACTATGTCGCAAAAAATCGGCTGGGCGTTTGGAGCTTTTGTCGCATTGACTCTGATGTCTCAGGTAGGATTTGAACCGAATCAAACCCAATCCGTTGGAAGTCTTGACGGTCTGGTTTTATTATTCAGTCTTATCCCGGCCGCTTTCGGTATACTTGCGATGATAATTGCATTCTTCTATCCGCTCAACGATACGCGCGTTGCACAAATCGTGAGTGAACTATCGGAAAGAAGAAAAGCGATCGGTGAAGAAGTCTCGATGAGTTAATGTCCACGCATTAATTGAATTAAAGTAAGAAAATATGAGAAGAACCTGTTGAGCGGAAGCAGTTTGACAGGTTCTTTCTTAAAATAAATGAAAACTTGTTACATGTAATAGGATGTCGTTTTTAGGAGATGAGTATGCAATTCGGATTTTTTGACGATAAGAATAAAGAATATGTAATTAAACGGCCGGACACACCCAGGTCCTGGAGTAATTATCTCGGTTCAACGGAATATGGGGCCATCATTACTAATAACGCAGGAGGGTATAGTTTTTATCAATCTGCTGCACAGGGACGATTTACGCGGCTTCGGTTTAATTCCATTCCTATGGATCAACCGGGGCGGTATATTTATATCCATGATAACGACAGTAAAGATTTCTGGTCTGCTTCCTGGCAGCCGGTTGGAAAGCCGTTAAAAGATTATAAATCTGAATGCCGGCATGGAACAGCATATACAAAAATATGTTCAGAATACTCATCGATCAAAACAGAGACGCTGTATTTTGTACCGCTGGGGAAATTATATGAATGCTGGCTATCTAAAGGTCACCAATACCGGGCGGAAAAAAAGAAAATTAAAAATTATTTACATATGTGGAATATGCTAATAATTGGAGTTTTTATCAGGACCAGGTGAATCTTCAATACTCGCAATATATTATGAAGATGAGTGTAGCGGGCAAAATAATAGACCACGGTACCAATGTTATGATGCCTTATGGTAATGAAAAGATTGAAGGTGTGGAACAGGCGCGGCATTCCTTTTTAGCATTAAGCGGTGCTCCAGTAAAAGGATTTGATACCGACCGGAATATATTTCTCGGGACATACAGGACATACGCCAATCCGATCGTTGTTGAGCAGGGGCGATGCAATAATTCGATTGCGGTAGGCGATAATGCCTGCGGTGTAATTCAGGTCGATATCTCGCTTGAACCAGGTGAATCTAAAGAACTTGTCGTTCTTATGGGAATAGGCAAGGCAGCAATCGAGGGAAAACATGCAGTGCATGAAATGGGAAATACCGAAGAAGGTCAAAGAAGAATTTGAAAAACTGAGGACATTTTGGCATTCACGATTGCAGGGATTAACTGCCGAGACACCCGATAAAGAACTGAATAGCATGCTGAATATGTGGAATCCGTACAATTGTCTTATTACCTATGCCTGGTCGAGGGCAGCGAGTCTTATTTATACGGGTGAACGCGATGGATTAGGATACCGCGATACGGTTCAGGATATGCTCGGTGTTCTCCATATTATTCCGGAAGAAGCAAAAGGATATCTTGAACTCATGATTACAGGACAGGTCTCTACCGGAGGTGCAATGCCTGTTGTAAAACCATTTTGCACATAAACCGGGAAGCGAAAAAGCGCCTGAAGAAAAAGAATACCGCTCCGATGATTGCATGTGGCTGTTTAATACGATTCCTGCATATGTAAAAGAAACAGGTGATGTTTCTTTTTATGATAAAATTCTACCATATGCCGATAAGGGAGAAGATACTGTGCTCGGACATATGAGGCGGGCTATACAATTTAATCTTGACCGTTCAGGAGTTCACGGATTTCCATGCGGTTTATTTGCGGATTGGAATGATTGTCTGCAGCTCGGACATGACGGTGAAACCACATTTGTTGCATTTCAACTGCGGTATGCATTGAAAGTATATATTGAGATTTGTGAAATGCTTAACAAGCATGACGAAACACAATGGGCGCAAGATCATCTTAATACATTGGATGAAAATCTTGAGAAACATGCATGGGATGGCGAATGGTATTTGCGTGCTTATCGTGCGGACGGATTAAAATTCGGTTCAAAGGAAAATAATGAAGCATCTATTTTCATGGAACCGCAGCCATGGGCGATTATCAGCGGCCATACTACCGGGGAGAAGGCGGAAAAATTAATGGACATGGTCAATAAACGCCTTTTAACGAATTACGGCCTTATGATCTGTGATCCGCCGATTGAAAAAACCGATCCTAGAGTTATTAAATCTAGATTATTTAATAAAGGAATGAAAGAAAACGGTTCGATATTCTGTCATACACAAGGCTGGGGAGTGATTGCGGAAACACTCATTGGAAAGGGCAAACGTGCGTACGACCTGTATCGTAAATTCATGCCTTCCGCTTATAATACAAAGGCGGAAATCCGCGAGATTGAACCATATGTTTATAATCAGTTTACCAACAGCAAATATAGTCCGCGCTATGGCGCATCACGTTTGCCATGGTTAAGCGGCAGTGCATCCTGGGCATATTATACTGTAACACAATATATTCTAGGTATACAGCCGGATTATTATGGTTTACGAATAGATCCCTGTATCCCGTCAACGTGGAAAGAAATAAAAGTATTAAGGATATTCAGAAATAAATATTTAAATATTACAATTAAGAACAAGAACAGGGTTGAAAAAGGTGTTAGGAGTATTGTAATTAATGGCGAAGAATTGAACGGAAATATTATTCCGCTGGAAAAAATAAAGGAAAAAAATGAAGTAATTGTTGTTATGTAACAATTACAATAAAAATGTCTGAATAGATATTTTATTAAAGGATAAATGTGATGAGCAATATGATTATTGGAGATGCATTGCCAAATATACCGTGGGAAGATAAACCGAAAGGATGCATCGATATTGTATGGAGATATAGCGGTAATCCGATTATCGGATGGAATCCGATTCCTAAGGCAGCGCGTATCTATAATAGCGCAGTTCTTCCATATAATGGAAAATTTATCGGAGCGTTTCGAGCTGATCAGAAAAACGGCAGAGCGACAATATTTTTTGGAAGAAGCGATGACGGCATCCATTGGGATATTGGGCCTGATCCGATTCAATGGGTAGATGAAAATGGGAAACCCAATCCGATCAGTTATGGATATGATCCGCGATTTGTGAAAATAGAAGATACGTACTATATTGTCTGGTGCGATGATATGCGCGGAGCATCGATTGGGTTAGGAAAGACAAAAGATTTCAAAACATTTATTCGAATGCCTAATCCTTTTATGCCGTACAATCGAAATGGCGTTCTTTTCCCGCGCAAGGTAAACGGGAAATATATGATTTTCAGCCGTCCAAGCGACAGCGGCCATACTCCATTTGGCAATATTTATCTTAGCGAAAGTCCCGATATGATTCATTGGGGAAACCACAGATTTGTTATGGGCAGTGGCGGATCAGGCTGGTGGCAGGGGACAAAAGTAGGAGCCGGACCTATTCCTATTGAAACAAAAGAAGGCTGGCTGCTTTTCTATCATGGTGTTTCAAATACCTGCAATGGATTTGTTTACAGCACAGGTGCGGCTATTTTAGATATTAAGGATCCGGGTAAAGTTCTTTATAGAACTCGTGATTATATTCTTACGCCCGAGAAGCAATACGAGACAACCGGATTTGTACCTAATGTCGCATTCCCCTGCGCCACATTGTTTGACGCCCCTACCGGAAGAATTGCCTTCTATTACGGTGCTGCCGATACGTATACGGCTGTGGCTTTCTGTCAGGTCGACGAACTTATTGATTATATAAAAAAGAATTCTGAAGTATTTTAACAGTACAAATTCACACATATATTCTTTTTGTTCATTCATGTATCTTTTAAAAATATATTAGGATAGATAAAATGAAAAGAAACGAATTTTTGAAATCAGCATGTTCACTTGGGATGTGTTCATGCGTGGGTATAACTTTATTATCCGGCGAAGCGCGGGCAGTTTCAGCGGACGATACAAAGAAGGAAACCGATTGGAGGATTGGATTTGTGCAAAAGAGGTTCGCAAAATTGATAGAAGGAATGAACTCTTCCATTGATGAGCAGACAAAAATGAAAATATTAGAGGATGTAGGCCGTACCTGTTCCAGGGAAAATGCGGACGGCTACATAAAGTTCAAGGATAATCCCGACGGATTTTTAGATTATTTGAAAAAGGTTTGGGCTGAACGAACTGAGTATGACAAAGTAGCAAAAACGATGAAGGTTATCGGCAAGAAACAAGAATCCTGTTTCTGCCCGTTTGTAAATAAATTGATGACACCTAAAGATTTTTGTAATTGTTCAATCGGATTTAATAAAGAATCATTCGAAACAGTTCTGGGACAACCGGTCGATGTGAAAATTGAAGAATCCATTTTGCGCGGCGGTGAACGGTGCAGTTT
Source organism: uncultured Bacteroidota bacterium (assembly GCA_963770945.1). Taxonomy (GTDB): domain Bacteria; phylum Bacteroidota; class Ignavibacteria; order UBA10030; family UBA10030; genus Fen-1298. Next base: position 203,715 of record CAVYRP010000007.1, read on the forward strand.
TATCATCACGATGAAATCATAGGAATGTTTTAGTTACAGAAAGAAATATTTATTAAATGCGAAATGTGGATTTATTTTAACCGGTGAAGAGAAAGGATTAAATGCAAAAGAATATGGGCTATGGACATTTTGACGATAAAAAACGAGAATACATGATTACCAAGCCTGATACACCGCTTCCATGGATAAACTATCTTGGCTGTGAAGCATATTTTGGAATCATATCCAACACTGCCGGTGGTTATTCATTTTATCGTGACGCACGTCTTCGGCGCCTAACGCGTTATCGTTACAATAACGCTCCTTTTGACCTTGGCGGACGATATATCTTTTTGCGTGATAATTCTTCAGGGATATTCTGGTCGCCTTCCTGGCAGCCAACACAGCATGAAGCAGAGAATTACAGCTGCAGGCATGGAATGGGTTATAGTATAATTGGTTCGACTTTTAAAAGTATTAAGGCGGAAACATTGTATTTCGTTCCGCTGGGCGAGAATCTGGAAATATGGCAATTGAGTGTAACAAATCAGAGCAAAAAGACCCGTCAATTATCGGTATTCTCCAGTATCGAATTCTGTTTGTGGGACGCGCAGGATGATGCTGCAAACTTTCAGCGGAATTTCAGCACCGGACAGGTAGAAATAGAAGACGGAGTGATTTATCACAAAACCGAATATCGCGAACGGCGTAATCACTTTGCTTATTTTGCATGCTCGGAAAAACTCGCAGGTTATGATACCCAGCGCGATGTTTTTTTGGGTGCATACAGAGGATGGAATGCGCCGCAAGCAGTTGAAAGGGGGCATTCTTTTAATTCAATCGCACATGGCTGGGCTCCGATCGGTTCGCATCATGTGAAACTAAAATTGAAAGCCGGTGAAACGCGCATAATATCGTTCTTGCTGGGCTATCAGGAAAATCCAATAGATAATAAATTTAATCCGCCTGACTCGCAGACAATTAATAAACAAACGGTCAAACCTCTAATTAAAAAATATTTGGATCCGAAAACTGTACAGGCTTCTTTTGATTCGCTGCAATCATACTGGGAAAAAGTACTGAGTATTTATCAGGTTCAGACTCCAGATAAGCATACAAATCGTATGGTGAATATTTGGAATGCATATCAATGCATGGCTACATTTAATATGTCGAGATCTGCATCATTTTACGAATCAGGGATCGGGCGCGGGTTAGGATTTCGTGATTCTAACCAGGACTTGCTAGGTTTCGTACATATGGTTCCCGAACGAGCACGAGAACGTATAATCGATTTAGCTTCTACTCAACTTGAGACAGGCGGAGCTTATCATCAATATCAACCCTTGACAAAACGCGGCAACAATGATATCGGCAGTGATTTCAACGATGATCCTCTATGGCTGATTATAGGTGTGTCAGCATACTTGAAGGAAACAGGAGATTGGTCCATTCTTGATTCTTCAGTGCCGTATGATAATAAAACCGGAAGTGAAAAACCGCTTTATGAACACCTGAAGCGAAGTCTAAAATATACGCTTGACAGACTTGGCCCGCATGGATTGCCGCTTATCGGCCGTGCAGATTGGAATGACTGTTTGAATCTTAATTGTTTCTCGAACGAACCGGGACAGTCGTTCCAGACAACTACCAACAAGGATGGCAAGGTTGCGGAATCGGTTTTTATAGCAGGTATGTTTGTTTTAGCCGCCCGTGAATTGGCTGATATTGCCGAACAACGTGAATTGAATAGAGATGCTGACAATTTTCGACTAGCTGCTGAACAGATGGATAAAACTATACATACACATGGCTGGGATGGCGAATGGTTCCTGCGCGCATACGATGATTTTGGAAACAAGGTCGGATCAAGTGAGTGCAAAGAAGGAAAGATCTTTATAGAACCTCAAGGTTTTTGCATTTTATCTGGAATCGGTTTGAATGACGGACTTGCAAAAAAAGCACTGGATTCAGTGAACAAAATTTTAGCGACGCCGCATGGTATCATGCTTCAACAGCCGGCATTTTCACGATATTATTTGAATCTTGGCGAAATCTCATCCTATCCGCCGGGTTACAAAGAGAACGCAGGAATCTTTTGCCACAACAATCCATGGATTATGATTGCCGAAGCTATGACCGGTAACGGCGACAGGGCTTTCGATTATTATCTCCGTATTAATCCCTCTGCTCGCGAAAAGATCAGCAATTTACATCGCTGCGAACCGTACGTATATGCGCAAATGATTGCCGGAAAAGATGCGCCTACTCATGGTGAAGCAAAAAATTCATGGCTCACAGGTACCGCTGCCTGGAATTATTTTGCTATAACCCAATATATTTTGGGCGTTCGTCCGACATATAAGGGATTAATGATCGCACCCGCTATACCTTTAAAATGGGAGGGATTTTCTGTCAGCCGGATTTTTCAGGGAGTACGCTATGATATAACGGTAAAAAGGGACGGCAAAGGCAATAAAGTACGCCTAATAATCGACGGTTCTGAACTTGAAGGTAATATTATTCCAAAACCGCCGTCCGGTATTGGTCAAGTTGCGGTTCAAATATTATTGTCATAAATTTAAAAATGAATGTGTATAATAAGCATCAAATGATTTCCCGCATGTTGATGAAATGCAGCCTGCGGGATATTTGTTTGATAGAAGAAAAAATATAATCGATATGCACCAAAGCAAGAATTATAATGTTCTTCGAATAACATTGGCTGTGGTGATGATAATATTCGGGTCACTTCCGGTTCTTGCTCTTGATCCTCAGAAAACAATCAATCAGTATGGGCATAATGTCTGGTTCAGGCAGAATGGTTTACCGGCAAATGCTGTCTATGTCGGTTTACAAGGCCGAGATGGCCATCTATGGCTGGGAACTTCAGCAGGCCTTTTCCGTTTTGACGGTGTAAGCTTCACTTCAGTTAATACAAATCCAAAAGATAGTAAAGTAATTGAAACAATTTCGACGTTATGCAGATCAAGAGACAGCAGTCTGTGGATAGGAACGACTTTCAGCGGGTTGCGGCGCCTAAAAAATGAAAATATATATCGATATGGCGGAGCTGAGGGTCTTGCTACAAGACAAATTAGAGCCTTGCTGGAAAGCAGAGCCGGAAATATCTGGATAGGATCATCGTATGGGCTTTATATTTTTAATAATAACAAATTTATTAATATTCCCATTTCTCCGAGTTATATAACAGCGCTTGCAGAAGACACATTAGGCCGTATCTGGGTTGGTACTCATACCGGAATACGAATATTTGATGATATGGAGTTGAAACAAGTCGACAGCATCACAGTCTCGAATGGATTGCCAAATAATATGGTTTCTTCTTTGTTTACAGATCATCAGGCAAATGTTTGGATTGGAACAATCGGCGGTCTTACCTGTTGGGATAAAGGAAAAATGAAAAACTACAAATGGACGGATGTGTTAGCTGATAGCTATATTACGACCATTTGCGAAGATCGGGATAATAATCTCTGGTTCGGAACTAACAAAGGAGTCAGCCGTTTATCTCAAAACAAATGGTCAAGTATGACGATCTTAGATGGTTTGACCAATGATCATGTTCTTAGCATTTTTGAAGATCACGAAGGCAGTATCTGGGTATGTACTTTAGAGGGATTGAACCAATTCAAGGATGTTAACATTACTTCTTATACAACAAAAGAAGGCCTTTCGAGTGATTACGTTTCAGGCATTATTGAGACACCGGATAGAAGTCTTTATATTCTCAGCAATGCAGATGGTTCTATTATTCGAATAAAAAATGATAAGATTACAAAGTTACAAATCAATGTAGGACCGGCATATAACGCACGCGATAGCAGTTTATGGATCGGTCAAACGGGTCTGTTATTCAATGTTAAGGATGGAAAAATAGTTCATCGTTTTGATGAACGATCCGGATTGCCGATGAAATGGATCTCTGCAATAGGTGAAGATAATAAAAGTATGGTCGTATTTCTCGATGGTATAGGTATTCGCAGATTCATCGATGGCCGCCTGCAGCCGTACCTTTTAGCAGATGGTCAGCAATATTCATCAACTGAATATGTAGTATGTTTTTACATGGAACCGAATGGTGCATTTTGGATTGGAACTACTAATGGACTTGTGAAAGTGAAGGATGGAAAAACAACAACTTATTCACAGGCAGATGGTTTAGCAGGCCACTGGGTAAATTCAATTCTGGATGATCGGCAGGGAAGTATATGGTTAACTTCTCCTAGTGATGGACTTACTCGGTTAAAAGACGGAAAATTCACGCCGTTTACAATTAAGGACGGCTTGTTTACAAACGAGTTCTACAGTGTTCTGTGCGATGATGACGGTGATTTATGGTTGAGCAGCCCAAGAGGTATCGGTTATATAAAACGAAAAGATATTGACGACTATCAAGCGGGACAAATAAAATCTTTATATTCAAAAGTGTTTCTAACAGCGGATGGCATGAAAACAGATGAGTGTTTCGGTGAATGGCAGCCTGCCGGATGGAAAACGCATGATGGATGTATATGGTTTGCAACTAAGAAGGGGGCCGTCAAGGTAAATCCGAAAACATTTAAATACAATATCGTTCCTCCGCCTGTTATGATTGAACGGATTATCGTGGATCAGGAATCAGTTCCCATAGATCAATTCACAATGATTTCTCCCGGTAAAGAAAAAATAGAATTTCATTATACAGCATTAAGTTTTCTTGTTCCTGAAAGAGTTTTCTTTAAGTATAAACTTGAAGGATTTGATAATGAATGGGTTGATGCCGGGACAAGAAGAGTTGCGTACTATACGAATCTTCCGCCCCGGGCTTTTCGTTTTAAGGTCGTCGCTTGTAATAATGACGGCGTATGGAACACTGTCGGCACAAGTTATTCTTTTAAAATGTTGCCGCATTTTTATGAAGCATATTGGTTCTATGGACTTGTGTGCTTGGTTTTAGTGGGAATTGGTTATTCACTTTACAGGCTGCGGGTATGGGGGCTGCTAAGAAAAGAGAACGAACTTCAGGAACGTATTCAAGAGGCATTGGCAAATGTAAAAACGTTGAGCGGGCTTCTTCCAATCTGTGCGAACTGCAAAAAAATTCGAAATGATAAAGGATATTGGGATCAAATAGAAGGATATATACAAAAACATTCAGAAGCACAATTTACGCATGGTATTTGTCCGGAATGTGCCGAAAAATTATACGGCGATATGTTCTATAAGGATTTAGCTAAAAATGTCGGTTCTCCTGCACGATCATCTTCACGTAATTGGCGAAAAAGATAGACACTTGCCCGGAGGCCTAACAGGAGAATATTAAAATAGCAGCTGTAAATAACGAGTTAATTTATTTGCTGCAAATATTAAAACTTTATTTTCCGCTGTCTTTATACTTAAAATATGTTCCTGTTTTTATTCTAATAACAATTACGGTTTAAGGAGACTTTTATTCAAATAGATATACCGTCCTTAAAAATAAGGAAGAACAATATGTGCAGCTTGTGGACTTTCACCTGTAGATTGGCATAAAATTCTTATTTATTTTTGCTTTGTTCTCGGTATCGGACTTTATCTCTGCAGGTTCGCAAAAAATCAGGAGGATTTTATTCTGGCCGGAAGAAGTAACTTTTTCTGGGCAGCAGGACTTGCATTCCTTTCTGCAAATCTTGGAGCACTCAAATTATTCGGCATGACAGGAAATACATTCAAATACGAAATGTATGTTGCACATTTCTATTGGATTGGCGCGATTCCGGCGATGCTTTTTCTTGGTATCTGTATGATGCCTTTTTATTGCAGCAGTAAAATCAATTTCATCCCGAGTTGCCTAAAACTCCGATTTAATGAAAAGACACGGTTACTCAACAGTATTTATCAATTATACAATCTTCCATTAGCAAAGACCTTTCTGGCAGATACGCGTCCGAATATTTGGCGGGGAAGTTTGATGGATATTTTCGACGGCAGTATGTTCTTAAAAACACTGAAACAAACCTGGTAAGAGATATATGGATATTATTTATTCAATTGAAAAATGTTTTCGAGATAAATACCGCGAGCAACCGTTGCTGGTTCGTTCTCCCGGAAGAGTGAACTTAATCGGCGAGCATACGGATTATAACATGGGTTATGTCCTCCCGGCAGCTATCGATAAAGCAATATATTTCGCTATTACTCCAAGAAATGACCGGCAGTGCTGCCTGTATTCGATGGATATGAAGGACGAACACAATTTTTCTATAGAAGAACTTTCAAAATCTGAAAAAGGATGGCCTAATTATTTAATTGGCGTTGTGGATCAGTTAGTTAAATCAAGCTACGGCGTCAAGGGATTTAATTGCGTCTTTGGAGGGGATATTCCAATTGGAGCAGGAATGTCATCTTCCGCCGCTATCGAGGCAGGCCTGGCTTTTGCTTTAAACTCAATATTTAATTTGAAGATCGAAAAGATAGAACTCGTAAAACTTGCCCAGAGAGCCGAGAATCAGTTTGTCGGTGTTAAGTGCGGCATTATGGATCAGTATATAAATATTTTTGGTATACGGGATAATGTTCTTCGTATTGACTGCCGTTCATTGGAATATAAATACTATCCGTTTGCGTTCAATGATATTTCTCTCGTTCTATTCGACACTTGTGTAGCGCATTCTCTCGCGTCATCAGAATATAATCGCAGAAGAGAGGAATGCAGCGAGGGAGTACGGATAATCAAGAAGAAACATCAGGATGTGTTTTATCTGAGGGATGTTTCCGTTGATATGATTCTGGAATTTAAGAATGAGATGGATCCAACAATCTATCGGAGATGCAAGTATGTAGTAGAAGAAAATGCTCGGTTGTTGAAAGCATGCACCGAACTGGAACAGGGTAATTTAAAAGCTTTCGGTATGAATATGAACAAAACGCACACAGGATTGAGCGTTGATTATGAAGTGAGCTGTGCAGAACTTGACTATCTGGCAGAATTGGCTGCGGATAATCCTTTTGTCTATGGTTCCCGGATGATGGGCGGCGGATTCGGCGGATGTACAATTAATCTCATTGAAAATAATCATGTAGAGCAAATTATAAAAAGTTTGACCGATAAGTATAAACATCGATTTAAAATAGACCTTAAGGCATATAAAACGACAATCAGTTCCGGAACCGGTGTCGTCACGGTGAGTTAAAATGAAACAGACCGATTTGACAAATATTCCGCACCGGAGAAAAAATATTCTCACAGGAGAATGGGTGTTAGTCTCTCCTCAAAGGACGAATCGTCCCTGGCAGGGTGAAATTTCGAAATTAACGAATGAGGTAAGACCTTCCTATGAACCGGATTGTTATTTGTGTCCGGGAAATAAAAGGGCGAACGGAGAAATTAATCCTGTTTATAAAAACACTTATGTTTTTACGAATGATTTTTCAGCATTGTTTGAAAATGTACCGGCCGTGAAAACAAAGAAAAAAGATTTATTGTTGATGATGGTTGAAAAAGGCATTTGCAGGGTCGTTAATTTTACTCCTCGGCACGATTTGACTCTCGCAGAAATGCAGGAAAACGAAATTGAAAATGTAATTGACACATGGCAGAATGAATACCGTTCGCTGGGTTCTCATCCGGGAATCAATTACGTGCAGATATTTGAGAATAAGGGATCTCTTATGGGGAACAGCAATCCTCATCCACACGGACAAATATGGGCACAAAAAAGTATCCCGACAGAACCCTTAAAAGAACTCAGACAATTCAAATTATATTATAATAAAAGAAAGCGCAGTCTTTTAGCTGAATATCTTAAGCTGGAACATCAGCTGAAAGAAAGAGTTGTATATGAAAATGGATCATTTGATATTGTTGTTCCATTTTGGGCGATTTGGCCTTTTGAAACAATGATAATCTCCAAAAGGAGAATTTCAAACATTCTTGAGTTGAAAAAGGCAGAAAAGAAAGATTATGCCAATGCATTGAGTGTTATTACTAAAAAGTATGATAATATATTTAAAACTTCATTCCCATACTCGGCCGGGCTGCATCAAGCGCCAACTGACGGAGAAAAACATAAGGAGTGGCATTTCCATATGCATTTCTATCCGCCGCTTCTGCGCTCGGCAAATATAAAAAAATTTCATGGTCGGATATGAAATGCTGGCCGAACCTCAAAGAGACATCACGCCTGAGTACTGTGCCAAAATATTAAGAGAACTGCCGGTTATTCACTACAAAAAAACGCAATCAAAGGCTTAATAACCGCTTTAACAGATGTTTTGCATACGTGTGATTGATTTTTATTCAAAGACTTACTACTCTTGTACTGAAGTGTTATAACTCTATACACAAAAGGGGTTTGGATTAGAGAGTATGGACACGAAAATAAATTGTCATAGATATTATTCAGTTTGCCTGCCATGTGTATTCGAAAGAATCAAAGTGTTTCATAACAAAAGCCAGCGGTAATTGATGCGATAAAGCAGGAGTAATAGAATATGGCACAACAAAAAGAGTCATCGGCAAAGCCAAAAAACTCCCAGCCCGAAAAATTGCAGCCGTTGTATATTATTCTCGTTGAAGATGAACCTACGCACACCATAGTTATGCGCCACACTATTCGGTCTGCTATTCCGAACGTAACGTTGAAAATCGCAGGCTCATTAAAAGAGTATCGCAAAATCATCGAGATTTCATTGCCGGACCTGGTTTTGATGGATTTGCATCTCCCGGATGGAAAAGCTCTGGAAGTGCTGACGTCTCCTATAGAAAACGGATTGTTCCCGATTGTAGTAATGACAAGTTCCGGCGATGAAAAAACTGCCGTTAAGGCGATGAAAGCAGGAGCACTTGATTATATAGTGAAGTCCACGGAAGCTTTTAGAACTATGCCCCACACTATAGAACGCGCTCTTCACGAGTGGAAACTAATTCAGGATCGTAAACATACAGCAGAAGAATTACGCGAGAGTGAGCTTCGATATCGGTCGCTTTATGAAAATGTCACAGTCGGCTTATACAGGGCTACGCCCGCCGGGAAAATACTTCTAGCAAATCAATCGTTAGTAAAAATGCTCGGGTACGAAACTTTTGAACAACTTGCTGAAAGAAACCTGTCAAAAACCGGTTTTGGACGTACGACTCTGCGCAAAGAATTTATCAAGAAGATCGAAACGGAAGACGAAGTCAATGGCTATGAATCGACTTGGACCCGCAGTGACGGTTCGCTCGTCATTGTACGAGAAAATGCCCGTGCAATTCGCGATCCCAATGGTAAAACATTGTATTATGACGGTACGATAGAAGATATAACAGAGCACAGGCTTGCCGAATTAGCCGGCAAGTATGCAGAAGACGCATTGAGGGAGAGTGAACTAAAGTATCACAGTCATGTTTGATAATGCAGTGGAAGGTATTTATTGTACATCACCTGAAGGCAAATTAATCAATGTGAACAGCGCTTTTGCGAAAATGCTAGGTTATGATTCTCCTGAAGAAATCATCACAGCAATAACAAATATAGCCAGGCAATTGTATGCAATTCCAAATGATAGAAAAAAGATTATCAATATTCTTAAAGAAAGGGGATTCCTCAAAGATTATGAGATTCAATTCCGAAAGAAAGACGGCAGTCTCATTTGGGCTTCTATAAATGTCCGCTTAATAAAAACGCCCGAAAGCAGTATCAAGTTTGAGGGTAGTATTACAGATATAACTGAACGTAAAAAGACTGAAGAAGCACTGCAGAACAGTGAGGAATTATTTAGAAAAGCATTTATGACCACTCCGGATTCGGTTAATATAAATCGGTTGGAGGATGGAATGTTCGTTTCTATCAATCCCAGTTTTACTCGCATAATGGGATATACAGAAGGAGATCTTATTGGTAAAACTTCCATCGAAACAAATATTTGGGATGACCCAGGCGATAGAAAAAAAATGTTGGAAGGTTTGAAGAAGGATGGAGTAGTAGAAAATCTTGTGGCAGGGTTTCGTAAAAAAAACGGTGAATTGAAATATGGGATGATGTCTTCTTCCATTATTATACTGGATGGAATCAGGCATATACTGAGCATTACAAGAGATATCACGGAACACAGGCAGGCAGCAGAAGCGCTGCAAGAGAGAGATATCAGATTTAAGAAGTTTGCATCTCAATTACCGGGAATGCTATTTCAATTTTTACTGAAATCTAACGGAACCTTCTGCGTGCCTTTTACCAGCGAAGGTATACGTGATATTTTCGGCTGTTCTCCGCAAGATGTTCAGGATGATTTTTCTCCGATTACAAAAGTTATATTACCCGAGGATTTACCTTTAGTCATTGACTCCATTCAAAGTTCAGCCCGGCAATTAACACCATGGCAATGTGAATATAGAGGACAATTGCCAGGCCAATCGGTGAGGTGGATGTTCGGCCAATCGATGCCGGAGAAACTCAATGATGGCAGTGTTATCTGGCATGGTTTTAATACTGATATAACTGAACGTAAACAGGCAGAAGAAATGATTCTTTATAGCGAAAAACAGTTTAAAAATTTATTTATGTCATTAAATGACGGATTTTATATTTCCGAGATAGTTTATGACGATAACGGAAATCCTTGTGACTATAAGTACATCGAAGTAAATCCAAAATTTGAAGAGATAATTGGATTATGCCGTGATCAGATAATTGGAAAACGATATAAGGAATTAGTCCCGGTTGACACAACACGATGGCTTGAGCATTACCTTAGTGTTGCGCGCACTGGGTTGCCTAATACATATGAGTTTGTTTCAAGTGAATATAATAAGTATTTCGAAACGTATTCGTACCAATCATCGAGAGGGCAAGTATCGGTTTTTGTGAGGGATGTTACCGTGCGTAAAAAAGCTGAGGAAGCGCTGCGTCAGATGCAGAAACTGGAGGGACTCGGGACGCTTGCCGGAGGTATAGCGCATGATTTCAATAATATACTGGGAATCATACTGGCATATAACACAGGCATCAAGAGGTTTAAGGATGATTCGAAGAAATTAGAACTTGCGACGGATACTATCTCAAAAGCGGTAGACAGGGGTAAGACCATAGTACAGCAGATATTGACATTTGCGAGGAAAACGGAAACGTCATTCGGAGCTGTAAATGTCAATGAAGTCGTTAAGGAAATAATGACAATGATGATGGAGACATTCCCGAAGATACTTACATATGCACAGAGCTTTGAAAAAGGAATATCGTTTATAAATGCAGACCGATCGCAGTTGTATCAGGCGCTTTTGAATCTATGTGTAAATGCCCGCGATGCTATGCCGGACGGCGGTTTGCTTAGCATCAACACGCTCACGGTGAACGGTGCGAGTCTGAGAGTAAAACATCCGGATGTTACCGACAGCGATTATGTCTGTATAGAAGTGATTGATACGGGCGAAGGAATGACGGAAGATATATGTAAGCGTATATTTGAGCCGTTTTTCACGACAAAGGGAATAGGCAAGGGGACGGGATTAGGATTAGCAGTAGTATTCGGAGTTGTTCAGACACACAAGGGATTTGTTGATGTAGAAAGCGCGATTGGCAAGGGAACGACATTCAGGTTGTATATGCCGGCGCTGCAAGCAGAAGAACCAAGCAGTGAAAAAGAAGAGGAAGAGACGCTGGAAGAGATTACCAGGCGGGACGGAGACATTGCTGGTTGTAGAGGATGAAGAGATGCTGATAATGTCTCTTCAGATGGTATTGGTAGAGAAGGGATATAATGTTCTTCCTGCGAGAGATGGGATGGAGGCTTTGAAAGTCTACCAGGAGAATAAGGACGATATATCGCTTGTATTGACCGATCTTGGCCTTCCGACAATTACCGGTTTAGAGGTATGTCAGACGAATCAAGGAGATCAAATCGAGTGAGCGCATGATACTTGCGACAGGGTATCTTGATCCAGAGATGAAGTCGGAGTTTCTGAAGGCGGGAATACAGCATTTTCTCTACAAACCGTATGATCTCAGAAAGGTCCTTAAATCAGTGCGGGAAATGCTGGATGAAAAATAAGCCTTAGAGTTTTCTATAATATAGAAGTAATAAGATTCCCAACAGTGTTAAGAATTTATAGGATATTTGTCGTATCATGAAATGCAATTTGTACCGACAGATAAAAAAAATAATATTCTTTGATGTCTTACTCATAAAATGGAAATAGTTATAAACTGGAATTCATGATAAAATTATTATTCGTGGAGCAGGCGATATTTTGGAAGACCGCGATGTTCCAGATTATTCTAGTTAGCATACTTGCATTGATTGTGTTTGTATTTTATTATCGGCGGAAGCGTTTTAGAAGATCATTAAACGAACAAAATATATTCACACGCCAATTAATTGATTCTATGGAAGCAGAAAGAAAACGTATTGCTACGGAATTACATGACAGTATTGGCCAGGAACTTCTCATCATTAAGAACAGAGCATTGCTGGCACTGAATGATTTGAGAAATAAAAAAAATATAAAAGAACAACTAGACGAGATATCTCGCACGGCGTCGCGGGCGATTCAGGAAACAAGAGAGATCATAAATAATCTTCGCCCATACCAGATTGATAGACTGGGATTGAAGAAGTCGCTTGAATCGATTATTGATAGAGCCGCAAGAACGACAACGATCTCTTTTACATCCGATATCGATCCCATCGACGGTCTTATTCCGAAAGAAATGGAAATTCATGTTTACAGGATTATACAGGAATGTGTCAACAATATTATTAAACATGCGCATGCTAAATCGGGAAAAGTCACCGTAAAACGATGGTTTAATAGATTAAATATTGATGTGGAAGATGATGGTACAGGATATGATGTTTTATCCGAAAAGGACAAAAAAAGAAAGAGGCATTGGAATACAGGGGATTGTGGAACGTATTCGGTTTATTGGTGGAACGATAAGAATCGAATCTAATCCTGGAAGTGGAACTAGAGTATTAATAACAATCAAAACATACGATAGAAATGACGAAAACTAAATTACGAATTATTATAGCGGATGATCATCCGATATTTCGCAAAGGATTGCTGCTGTCAATAGGATCCGAACACTCAATAGAAATTGTCGGTGAAGCGGGAGACGGGTTGGAGGCATTATATATCGCAGAAAAGTTAAAACCAGATGTAATAATACTTGACATTGAAATGCCGGGATTAAACGGCCTGCAAGTTGCAGAAGAAATTATAAGGCGGAAGCTTCCGTCTAATATCATTTTCTTAACAATGTACAAGGAAGAAGATATGTTCAACGAGGCGATGAATCTTGGAGTGAAAGGATATGTATTAAAGGAAAGTGCGGTAAGTGACATCACCAACGCAATTAAAACTGTTGCGGCTGGGAAAAATTATATCAGCCCGTCTATCTCAGAATTTCTCACTAATAGAGGCGATACTGCGCGTTCGCTGCTAAAGAAAAAACCGCAGTTAGAAAATCTCACACCGATGGAACGAAAAGTGCTGCGCTTTATAGCTGTAAATAGAACAAGTAAAGAAATTGGAGACGAGCTGCATATCAGTCACAGGACAGTCGAGAATCATAGGGCTAATATCTGCAATAAACTTGAAATTCATGGAAGCCATTCTCTCTTAAAGTTCGCAATCGAGTACAAGGCTGTTTTGTAGGCATTTTCAAAACTACGGTAATCGTGAAATGAAATATTTAAAATCTCTGAAAAGATAAATTACTCGGAAAGTCTTGTCATTATGAATAATTATGCTCTCTTCAATAATGTTAGTGCTCGACTTTATGATAAAAACGGCCTGTCCTAAATAAAAACCGCCGGATAATGCTTTACTGATTATTTAAGGAGGGGGCGAGAAAATATTACATCATTCATATCCCGCTGATTAAGAAGACAGTCGTAAGCATAGCATTATAAATGCATGTTAGCATCCAATCTAATATCGACCTATCTATCGAACTGTATATTCCCATTAAAGATGCGGTAAAACTTTGCATACTCCTATTTTCTTCCCAGCAATAAGAATTTGATATAGGATATTTCCTATCGGAACTCAGCCGATTACATATAAGAAAATATTATATCATCAATATTCTTTTTTAAAATAATTATAAGGAATATTCCTATAGTGCTTTTTCCATAATATGTTATATTAAACGACAGAATATGTCGGTAGAAAATTATGGTATTGTGGGCTTTATCGGAGTTGTAATATGAAACATGCAACAAAAACAAAAGCTGAACTTCTTAAAGAAATTACTCGTCTACGCAAATGTATGAAAAAGAACAAGGCTGCATCAAGTAAAAATACAAAAACATTATTATCGCCTTTTTCAGAATTGCATAATCTTTTTTTTGACAGCATAAATGATGAGATATTTGTGTCTGAATTACCGGTTAAAGAGGGGGTGCCTGCCAAGTTCCTCGAAGTGAATAGAGTTGCTTGCAGCCGGTTAGGATATACTCGGGAAGAATTGCTTCAAAAAAGCCTGTACGACATTTATACTCCTGAGACTATTCCGCAAATTGAAGAGATGATAAAAAAAATAAGACTGCAAAAATATTCAGTATGGGAAGGAATGCATATAACTAAAGATAGCCGTAGAATTCCGGTTGAGGTTGTCAGCCATATGTTCGAATCGGACGGAAGAATGACGGTAATATCGGCGGTAAAGGACATTACTACTCGCAAGCAGGTTGAGGAGGCACAAAAACAGAGTGAACAGGCAGTGCGGGAGAGTGAACACAGATTCAGGACGCTTGCCGAGGCTTCCTTCGAAGGAATTGCATTAACTGAAAATGGTATAATTGTCGATCTGAATGATCAGCTTGCGAAGATGTATGAATACGAGAGAAAAGAACTCATTGGAAAAACATTTCTCGATATCTTTGTCCCAGCATTACGTACACGTGTCAAAGAGGCAATTCAGTTGGATAAAAGAGAGTCTTACGAAATTCTTAGTTTACGTAAAAATGGCACAATATTTCCAACAGAAATCCGTGGTAGAACTGCACAAATGAGCGGAAGAGAATTGCATATATCGACTATACGTGATATAACCGAACGCAAGCGGATCGAAGAAGCATTAAAGAATGAAAAGGCATTATTAGAAGCCCTGATGGATAATATTCCGGACAGCATTTATTTTAAGGATAGACAATGCCGAATTATGAAAGTAAATCGGAAAGAAATGCAGGATTTGGGTGCGGTTGATATGAGTCGGATTATCGGAAAGACAGATGAAGATCTTTTCGGCGAGGAATTTGGGCGCAGGACAATTCTAAGTGAAAAGCATCTTATGGAATCAGGCGAGCCGGTAATCGGCTTGATTGAAACTCGAAAATTAAGGAATGGACTAATAAATTGGACTTCTACAACAAAAGTTCCATTGCGTAATACTAATGGCGTAATTATTGGTCTTGTCGGTATTACACGTGAAATCAATGAATTAATGAAAGCACAGGAAGGACGCGAACGTGAACGTAATCTTCTCCGTACACTTATAGACAACCTGCCCGACTATATTTATATTAAAGATACGGAAGGCCGTTTTATTATCGGAAATAATGCCGTGGTAAAAAGTTTTGGATTTTCATTAGAGGAGGACCTGATAGGGAAAACAGATTTCGATTTATTCCCGGATGAATTAGCAAAGAAATTTCGTGTTTACGAACAGGATATTATTCAATCGGGAAAAGGTGTTTACGATTATGAGGGACGGTCAATCGATCAAAGCAAGAAAGAAAAAGAGCGATGGGTTTCGACGACAAAAGTTCCTCTTAGAGACATCCAGGGTAAAGTTATTGGAACTGTGGGAATAGGCCGGGATATAACCGAACGGAAAAGAATGGAAGAAGCGCTTCGTGAAACTGCTGATAAATTTCAATTTATTTTTGAAAATGCATATGACGGCATCAGCATCTTTGAGGAAACTTTTGACAGGAAAAAACGAAAACTTATCGATTGTAACAAACGCTATGCTGAGATGGCGGGGCGGAGCAGAGAAGAATTGCTTCAAATTGGATCTACTATGAATATTGCAAAGCCGCTAAGTGAAGATAATCATGAATACTACAGGGAAGATGTCGTATTTAGAGGATCATTCAGCTGGGATCGGCCGGATAAAAAAGACAATGTTATTGAATATTCTGCCGTGCCTATGAAAGTACTGGGAAAGACGATAACGATAGGGATTGATCGTGATGTCACTGAACGAAAGCGTATTGAAGAAGAGCGCGAGCGCTTGATTAAAGATCTTCAAGAAGCTCTTGCAGATGTTAAAACACTCAGCGGGCTTGTTCCTATCTGTGCGAATTGCAAGCAAATACGCGATGATAAAGGATTCTGGATGCAAGTAGAGTCGTACATACAGGAGCATTCACAAGCTCAATTCAGTCATGGCATTTGTCCTGATTGTATGAAGAAATTGTATCCGGATATCCTGATTGATGAAGAAGAATAACTTATGCCGGTATCGATGAATAAAAAGATATTTGTCTGCAATAATGCATTTTATTTAAGGGGAGGTTGACAATGATAAACAAGCCGATCCTAAAACACATCTTGAATTCACTCCGGTTCTTTTTGCTAACTTGGATGTTCATCTATATTTCTCCGCAAGGGCTATTTGCACAAATAAAAGATATACAATTCAAGCATCTTACAACAGACGATGGGCTTTCACAAAGTTGGGTTCATTCTATCATCCAGGATAAGTATGGTTTTATGTGGATAGGAACCGAAGATGGTTTGAACCGTTATGACGGACATAGTTTCCGAATATATAAAAATAATTTTCGAGATCAATATTCAATCAGCAACAATGGTATTTTGACTTATATTTGAAAATAGTAAAGGAGATTTATGGATTGGTACTCGAAAAGGCCTAAATCTTTACGATAGAAAAAACGACAGATTTATTCGATATCCTAGATGGTCAGAAAGAATAACATCAATTACAGAAGATAAAAACAAAATATTGTGGATAGGTACAGGATCGGGCCTGTATAGTCTCGATTTAAAGAATGATAGTATTAATACTTATAGCATCCTGGCTGATAATATCTCGCAATAGTGTGAGCCGCTTTGTTGGTGGACAAATACTTAAAATATTTGTTGATAGCAGGAATAATGTATGGATAGGCTCATCTAATGGTTTGCACTTATATGTCAGAGAGGACAACTCATTTATTAATTATTATCACGATGAAAAAAATCCTGAATAGTATAAGTGGTGATGATATACGCGCGATATTGGAAGACAATGCCGGCAGATTATGGATAGGCACATCGGCGGGTTTAGATTTGTTTGTAAATCATCAGGAGCATTCCCAAAAAGGCAGATTCATACACTATCAAAATATTATCGACGATAAAAAAAGTATTTCTAAGGGCCCAGTTATGGCTCTTTTTGAAGACGATAAACATAATTTATGGATAGGTATAGAAAATGGCGGTTTGGATGTAATTAATCTCAAAACCTACAATAAGAATACCGTCTACTTTCACCCACTTTAAGAATGATCCTAATAAAGAAACCAGTTTAAGCAATAATTCGATTTATTCGATAACCCAGGATATGCAGGGTAATATCTGGATCAGTACATTTGGCAAGGGATTAAATATAATAAATCCGTTAGGAGACCGATTTATCCATTATAAAAGTGAAACCGGGAGTAAGAATTCATTAAATAATAACCAGGTTAATACTTTTCTTGAAGATAATGACTTTCTCTGGATTGGTACAGAAGGCGGTTTAAACCGATATAATAAAAAAGAGGATATGTTTAAGCATTATGTTCATAATCCTTTAGATAAAAAAAGTATCGGTTCCAATGCTGTCTGGGCTATTTGTAAGGACAGACGAGGGAATTTATGGATTGGAACATGGGGAGGCGGTCTGAACAGATTTGACTATAAGACCGAGACATTCGAACATTATTATAATGATCCAAAAGACACAAATAGTATTGGCAGTAATAATATGTTCTCTATTTTTGAAGACAGTAGAGGAAATTTGTGGATCGGAACTATGGGCGGCGGATTGAATATGTTTGATTATAAAAATAATAGATTTATCAGATATACAACATCAAATTCCAATATATATACGAACTATGTTCCTTCAATAATAGAAACGAAAAATGGTGATTTATGGTTATCGAATGAAAACTCATTTGAACGTTTTAATACAAAAACGAAAGAATTCGAAAATTTCATTCATTCTGACAATGATAGCACAAGTTTGAGCAGCAATAAAGCAATATCAATTTACGAAGACAGTAAAGGAAATCTATGGATGGGAACAGATGCCGGCCTTAATCTTTTTAATAAGGCTACTAAAGGATTTAAATGCTATCGAATAGAAGATGGGCTGCCCGATAATTCTATTAACAGCATCGTTGAAGATAATCATGGAAATCTTTGGTTGGGTACAGATAAAGGCCTTTCAAAATTTATTAATGCAATAAATCTTCCGGTAAAACCCGAGTTTCGAAATTATGGATATGAGGATGGTTTACAAGGCAATGAATTTTGTCCCAGATCTTGCTTAAAGGGCTCTGATGGCAAGTTGTATTTTGGCGGACCAAATGGATTCAATGTATTTGATCCTGATAAAATATTAGAAAATACATATGTACCTCCAATCGTAATCACAGGCTTTAATATTTTTAATAAACCTGAACCTCTTGGTGAGAGAGGAATTAATA
Organism: uncultured Bacteroidota bacterium; assembly: GCA_963770945.1. Classification (GTDB taxonomy): domain Bacteria; phylum Bacteroidota; class Ignavibacteria; order UBA10030; family UBA10030; genus Fen-1298. Next base: position 222,363 of record CAVYRP010000007.1, read on the forward strand.
AAGGTCTCGATAGTACCGAGGATCTTGTTCTCTCCTATAAACAATCCGTATTTTCATTCGAATTTGCAGCATTGAATTATATTTCATCATAAAAAAACCAATATGCATATAAAATGGAAGGATTTGATGAAGATTGGAATTATGTCGGTACAAAACATACTGCAACTTATACAAATTTAGATCCGGGGAAATATATTTTTCGAGTTAAAGGATCAAATAATGACGGAGTTTGGAATGAGAAGGGTATATGCTTTACCGATCATTATTACTCCTCCATTTTGGAAAACCATTTGGTTCTATGGACTTCTCATCATTGTTATAGGAGCCATTGCTTATCAGGATTTATAAGTGGCGAATACAGATTAGAAATATCGCTGAAAAGAAAAGTATAGAAGAAGCAATGGCCAAAGAGCGTAACCTTTTGCGTGCATTAATAGACACAGTACCAGATCGCATTTATGTAAAAGATATCGAAAGTCGGTTTATTATCTATAATATTGCGGTAGAGTCGTAAACTAGGAATAGAAAAGCCAGAACTGATCATTGGGAAAACAGACTTTGACTTCTATACACCAGAACTCGCAGCGAAATATTATAATGATGACAAAATAGTCATAGAATCGGGTCAACCACTGTTCAACCACGAAGAATCTACTATAGACGCTGCCGGTAACCCAAAATGGACTTTAACCACTAAAATCCCGCTACGGGATAGTCAAGGTCAGATCATAGGATTGGTAGGGACAGGTAGCGATATTACAGATCGAAAACTGGCTGAGGAAACGTTGAGCCAAAAAACAGCGCTCCTTGAAGCCCAACTTAATTCTTCCATCGAAGGTATTTTGGTGGTCGACAACCAGGGGAAGAAAATCCTGCAGAATCAACGGACTGTTGAACTTTGGAAGATTCCGAAAGAGATTGCGGACAATCCTGACGACCAGATGCAGGTGGACCATGTGATGCACTTAACCAAGGATCCGGATCAGTTTGTCAACCAAGTCAAATACCTTTATAGCCATCCCAATGAGACCAGCCGGGACGAGATAGAACTCACAGATGGAACGGTTCTTGACCGATATTCAGCCCCAGTAATAGGCAGCGACGGACGAAACTATGGGAGAATCTGGTCATTCCGCGACATCACGGAACGCAAGCGTGCTGAAAAGGAGCGTGAGCGATTAATAACGGAACTTCAAGATGCACTTGCCGATGTAAAATTGTTAAGCGGATTGGTGCCAATTTGCGCAAGTTGCAAGAAGATTCGCGATGACCAGGGATACTGGACACAAATCGAATCTTATATCCAGGACCGATCTGATGCCAAGTTTAGCCACAGTATTTGTCCGGATTGTGCGGCAAAACTTTATCCAAACTATAACATAAAAAAATAATGAGTTTGTTAAGATTATGCGCAAACAGGATATGTGATTAATCGAGAAAAGTGTAAAAAGCATTAATTACATGCTGCAATATTAGGTTTGAAGAAAGAAGAATATTATGCAAAAATTATCTTCAAAAAGACTTATTCAATTGAAGAAATTTATGATTTCTGGATGGTTGTTTTTTTTTATCTTTAGAGAGTAGTGCAACCACATGAACAAAGGAAAATCGTCAGCAGGTGTAGAACAATCTGCAGATCGTAGTCAATCTGTTTCAGTTGCAGTCCGAAAAGCTAACAGATCCAGACGTTCATTGAAGGTAATCAATATGAAGAAAACATTATTTATCATATCTATAAATTATTCTTTCTTATTATATTTTTCATTGTTTTTCAGTACTACTGCATATTCTCAGGCCAAAGACGAAGTTTTTGAAAGAATTACTGTTAAAGATGGGTTGTCTCAGTCTACTGTTAATTCTATCATCCAGGATAAGAAAGGATTTATGTGGTTCGCTACTTTTGGCGGATTAAACAGATACGATGGGTATTCTTTCAAAGTATACAGTCATAACGATTATGACAAGAACAGTTTAAGAAATAATGGAACAACATTTTTGTTTGAAGACAGAGATGGTTACATCTGGATATTTAATAATGTCAATGAAGGTCTTGATAAATTTGACCCGGTAAATGAATCTTTTACACATTATGAGAACGACCCAAATGATTCAACAAGCATAAGCAGTAATGAAGTCAATGATGTAATGCAGGATAAATCCGGCGATATATGGATTTGCACTAAAAATGCGTTGAATCTTGTAGTCAATGAAAAACGAGGAGGTAAAACCATTACCATATTTAAGCGATTTAATAATGTATCGTCCTCAAGCTTCCACAAAACTTATGAAGATAGAAATGGAAGATTGTTATTGTTCACTGATTATCTGTATTATCTTGATAGGAAAACATATAAAATTTATAGGACTATTCAATTATCTGACAATCTTGCTGTACCTGACAATCTTGCTGTACAAAATATTAGCGAAGATAACTCAGGTAATCTTTGGTTAGGAACTAACGCGAGCGGTATTATAAAACTAGTATACAACAAACAAACCAAAAACTATGAATACTCGAAACCAGATAAAATAAATGTTACCCCCAATGGCAATAATTGTATTATAATTGATAACAAAGACAGAATTTGGATCGGCACTAGAAATAAAGGATTATTCCTTTACGATATAAAAGAGGATCATCTGGAGAATTATATAACTGATATAACGGATGCAACGTCAATCAGTGATAATACCATATCATCTTTGTTCATTGACCGCTCGGGCCTTTTGTGGATTGGTACTTATGGCCAGGGTTTATGCAAGTTAAATTTAAACAAAAAAGATTTTCTTTATTTTAAATCAATCCCGGGTGATGAAAAACACGCTTTCCGAGAATCGGTATAAGTTCTATTCATAGGACAGTACCGGGTGAATTATGGATTGGTAGTGAATCAAACGGAGGTTTAAACAGGTTTATTTTTATCATGACAAAGTGCGACAGGTAATACATTATAAACACGACCCAGATAACAAAAACTCCATTGCTGGAAACAATATTTTTTGCACTGGCGCAAAGAAAAAACGGCGAAGTTTGGGCTGGAAGCGCAGATGTATATGTGTCAAAAATAATTCCTGAAAAGGCAGGTGATAATAGTCATCCGATTATAAAGACGTATAATACAGGAACATGGACATTCTGTATTTATGAAGACAGGCAGGGTACATTATGGGGCGGCACCTGGGGTAGCGGACTTTGGAGATATGATGACAAAACTGAAAAGTTTACTTTTTACACAAATGATCCCTCCAATCCTTCAAGTGTATGCGATGTTGTAATTTGGTCCATATATGAAGATAATTCAGGAAAATATCTGGATAGGAGGACATGGTAATGGTTTGAGTATTCTACCGGCAAAGGAAAAAAGCAAATCAACCCCTCAATTTATTAATTTCAAATTTGAGAAAGAAAAAGCAAACGTTTTAAGCAATAATACAGTTAATGTTTTTTACCAGGATCAAGCAGGAACCATATGGATAGGCACGAATGGCGGCTTAAACAAAGCAATAATAAAAGACAATAATTTTAGTGAGATCAATCCTGATACTAAAATTGAGTTTACTGCCTATCATATAAAAGATGGCTTGCCTGCCGAAAGTATTCCCGGTATTCTCGAAGATAACAACGGTAATTTATGGCTAAGCACATCGAATGGTATTTCGAAATTTAACATTAAAAAAGAAACTTTTACTAATTACAATGAAAGCGATGGGTTACAAGGCAATGAATTCAGGCATAATTCCTATTTTAAAGATCAAAATGGAAGAATGTATTTTGGAGGCTTTAACGGCTTTAATGCATTCTATCCCGACAACATCAAACCAAACACTTTTCTTCCTAATGTCGTATTTACAGATTTAAAATTATTCAATAAATCAGTTGGAATCGGCGAGAAAATAAATGGTGATATAATAATCTCAAAATCGTTAAATAACATATCAGAAATATATGCTGTCTCATATCAATAATATTTTTACTTTGGAATTTTCAGCTCTAGATTATACACAACCGGAAAAAAATCAATATGTATTTAAACTGGAAGGATTTGAAAAAGACTGGAATTATGTCGGCACAAAACATACTGCAACTTATACGAATTTAGATCCGGGCGGATATATACTCAGAGTTAAAGGATCAAATAATGACGGAGTGTGGAATGAAGATGGTATCGCTTTACCAATTATTATTACACCACCGTTCTGGGCAACTATCTGGTTCAGGCTTCTTTTAGTAGTCGCTGCAATCGGAATTGTTTTCTGGATTTACAAATGGCGGATACAGGCCAGAGACTTAGCAGCACAGATCCAGATGGATATGGCTCTAACAAAGGAGCGCAATCTTCTTCGAACATTGATCGATCTGATCCCCGATTATATCTATCTAAAAGATGCCGAAAGTCGCTTCATTCTCGCCAATAAAGCATTGATACAAAGCTTCGGGAAAGAGAACATTGATGATATCTATGGGAAGACCGACTTCGACTTTCACCCTTTGGAAAATGCCCGCGTGTATTTTGTAGATGAGCAGGAAATTATCAGTTCAGGCCAGGCGCTGGTTAGTAAGGAAGAGCCTGTGGTTGAAGCTACGGGTCTGCGGAAATGGAACATTTCCACAAAAATACCTTACCGAGATCTTCAGGGAAAGGTCGTCGGCCTGGTAGGCATTGGCCGTGATATCACTGATAAAAAGAATGCGGAATCTGAGCGTGAACGGCTTATCACCGAACTTCAAGATGCGCTTGCTGATGTGAAGTTGCTAAGCGGGTTGGTGCCGATTTGTGCGAGCTGCAAGAAGATTCGTGATGACCAGGGATATTGGACACAAATTGAGTCATATATTCAAGAAAGATCAGATGCGAAGTTCAGTCACAGCATTTGTCCTGATTGTGCGGCAAAACTTTATCCAAACTATAACATAAAAAAATAATGAGTTTGTTAAGAATACGTGCAAACAGGATATGTGATTAATCGAGAAAAGAGTAAAAAGCATTAACTACATGCTACAATTTTAGGTTTGAAGAAAGAAGAATATTATGCAATGTTCGTCTCAAGTAAAATTTATGCAATTGCAGAAATTTATGATATTTGGGTTGCTGGTTATTGTTTTTATGTCGAGTTTTACAGCTGCACAAATAAAGGACGTACAATTCAAGCATTTGACCATCAATGATGGACTTTCATACGGCTGGGTAAATACTATTACACAGGATAAATACGGGTTTATCTGGATCGGTACCGATGACGGTTTGAATAGATATGACGGCAATAGCTTCCACATTTATAAAAATGACAGGCAGGATACAAATTCGATAAGAAGCGGTACAATATCGAAGATTTACGAGGATAGCAGGGGTGTTCTGTGGATAGGCACTTCAAATGGTGTGGATATTTATGACAGACAAAATGATAGGTTTATCAGGGATCCCAGATTTTCAAATCAAAGAATTGCATCTATAGTGGAAGATGCAGAGGGAAGCCTCTGGATAGAATCGTCTGTCAATATCTGCCGTCTTGATGTTAAGAATGACAGTGTTGACAATATATCCGCAAAATGATATCACAGCAGGCAGAACGCGCGCTGAAGAAATAAACAGAGAAATGATTATAGAGCAGGAGAGGAGAGGTGTGGATAGGTTCTTCTAATGGTATACACATTTATGATAAAAAAAGGAAATTATTCATTCAGATTTTTCACGATGAAAATAAACCTAATAGTCTACTCAGTAATAATGTCCGTTCATTGTTAGAGGATAATGCAGGGAGAATATGGATTGGTACCGATGCAGGTTTGGATGTAATTGATAATCCGGAGAAGAACCCAGTTGATTATGTTTTTATTCATTTTAAAAACAGCAATGATCCACGCAGCATTACTGGAGGAACAGTTCGAACACTGTTAGAGGATGAAAAGCAGAATTTATGGATAGGAACAACAAGCGGTCTGGATCTTCTTGACCTGAAGACATTTAAAAAAGGAATTAACAGCTTTATACATTTTAAGAACGATCCAAGCAAACGAACAAGTCTTAATAATAATTCCATCTATTCTCTTTTCCAGGATAACCAGAAAAACATCTGGATCGGTACATTCAGCAACGGTATAAACGTTATAAGTTCAATCCCTGATAAATTCGTTACCTTTGTGAGTGAACCCGGATTTAAAAATTCATTGAGCAACAACCAGGTTAATTGCTTTTTTGAAGACGACAATATTTTATGGATTGGTACAGAGGGGGGACTGAACAGATACAATAGAAAAGATGATACATTTAAGCACTATTTTCACGATCCGATAGACAGAAAAACAATAAGTTCGAACAACGTTTTGAGTATTTGTAAAGACCGATACGGAAGCCTATGGATAGGTACCTGGGGAGGTGGATTAAATAGATTTGATTATGCGACAGAGACGTTCGAGCATTATTATAATGATCCTAATGACACCAATAGCATAAGCAGTAATGATATATTTTCAGTAATTGAGGATAGAGACGGTTATCTATGGATTGGTACATTAGGCGGCGGCCTTAATATGTTTGATAGGACAAATAAAAGATTTGTTAGACTAACCACTCAGAATTCCGGTATTTATTCTAACCTTGTATTAGAAATTAAAGAATCAAAAAACGGTGATCTATGGCTGACCAATTATACGGCATGCGTTCGATTCGATAAAAAGAAAGGAAGTTATGAGCGCTTCTTGCATTCCGACAATGACAGTCGGCAGTATATCCAGCAATAGAATAATATGTATCTTTGAAGATAGTAAGGGAAATATCTGGATGGGTACGAATGCAGGACTTAATCTATGGAATAAAACGACGAATGAAATTTACTTGTTATCTGAAAGCAGATGGATTGTCAGACAATTATATCAATAGCATTCTCGAAGATAATAATGGAAATCTGTGGATGGGAACGAATAATGGCTTATCAAAATTTATCAATGCCGTAAATTTGCCTGAGAAACCGGAATTCAAGAATTACACTTACGAAGATGGATTACAAGGCATCGGATTTGCAAAGCGTTCATGCCTAAAAGATAAAAATGGAATTATGTATTTCGGCGGCTCAAGCGGATTTAATGCATTTGATCCGGGAAAAATCATGGAAAACACATACATCCCTCCAATTGTCATTACAGATTTTGAAGTATTTAATAAACCGATTAGCATCGGAGAAAGAGGGTTTGGGAAAAAACTGGTCTGCTGATGAGCCGTTGGTCCTTTCATACAAACAATCTATGTTTTCGATGAGCTTTGCTGCATTGAATTACATTTCTTCAAAAAGAAATCAATATGCCTATAAACTTGAGGGATTTGATCAAGATTGGAATTATGTCGGCACAAAACATACTGCAACTTATACAAATTTAGATCCGGGGAAATATATTTTTCGAGTTAAAGGATCCAATAACGATGGTGTTTGGAATGAAAAAGGGCTTGCCTTTTCAATTGTTATAACACCTCCATACTGGCTTAGCCTTTGGTTCCGACTTTTCTTGATTATCGTTGCATTAGGCTATTGTTTTCTGGATCTATAAGTGGCGTATGCAGGCAAGAGACTTAGCGGCGCAAAAAAGGATGGAAGCGGCTTTGACAAAGGACCGCAATCTTCTGCGAACATTGATCGATAATATTCCCGATGGAATTTATGTAAAAGACATAGAATGCCGCAAGGTAATAGTCAATCCTGCCGATATTCATCATCTTGGTCGCATATCAGAAACCGAAGTATTAGGTAAGAATGATTTTGATATGTACCCGAAGGAATTAGCAGAAGGGTTTTATGCTGACGACCAGAAGATAATCCAGACCGGTCAACCTGTAATCGATAGAGAAGAATATGTGATCGATGAAAAAGGAGAGAAAATATGGTTATCAACAACAAAACTTCCGCTGCGTGATGAAAACAATCAAATTACCGGACTTGTCGGCATTGGGCGTGACATTACTGAGAAAAAGAAAGCGGAAGAAGAACGAAAGAAAGCAGAAGAAGAACGCGAACGTCTTATTACAGAACTTCAAGATGCGCTTACAGATGTGAAATTGTTAAGCGGACTGGTACCTATTTGTGCGAACTGTAAAAAGATTCGCGATGATCAGGGATACTGGACACAAATCGAATCTTATATCCAGGACCGATCTGATGCCAAGTTTAGCCACAGTATTTGTCCGGATTGTGCGGCAAAACTTTATCCAAACTATAACATAAAAAAATAGTATGTATTGGAAAAATAATATTTCATAAAATGAAGAGCCGGCGTATTTCAATATTTGTTATTCTCATTTTGTTTTTGATATCGTTATACGACATTGATGCGCAGCCAAAGCATATACAATTTGGGCATCTTACAACCGATAATGGGCTTTCAAACAGCTGGGTTCATTCTATAATTCAGGACAAATACGGTTTTATCTGGATAGCAACTGAAGACGGTTTAAACTTATATGATGGGAATAATTTTAAAGTATATAAAAACAATTATCGTGATCAATATTCAATATGCAATAATGGAATATTGTGTTTACTAGAAGACAGTAAAGGGAATTTATGGATCGGCACTAGAGCAGGATTAGTCTTTTACGACAGAATAAATGAAAGATTCATCAGGCATTCCGGATTCTCCCAGAGAATAAAATCAATTGCAGAGGATAAAAGCAGAGTACTATGGATAGGTGCGGATAACGGCCTCTATAGCCTGGATTTAACAAACGATAGCATAAACCAGTGGATTGGCGGAAACATAACGAAAATATTAGTTGATAGCAGAAATAAAGTATGGATTGGCACTACAACAGGTTTGCATTTATATGACAGAGAAAAAAACATATTTATTGATTATTATCACGATAAAAATATTCCGAATAGCATAAGCAGCAACCAGGTATACTCAATATTGGAAGACAAGACAAAAAGACTATGGATCGGCACATCAGATGGTTTAGATTTACTCACAAACAATCAAGAGCTTTCGTCAAAGGGAATTTTCATACATCACGAAAATATTACAGGTGATAAAAATAGTATTTCTAAAGGACTGGTTCTTTGTCTTTATGAAGACGATAAATACAATTTATGGATAGGCATAGAAAATGGCGGATTAGACATAATTAATCTCAAAACCTATGATAAGAATACCGCCTCTTTCTCTCACTTTAAGAATGATCCCGATAAGGAAAGAAGTTTAAGTAATAATTCGATTTATTCGATAACCCAGGACAAACAGGGTAACATCTGGATATGTACATTTGGCAAGGGAATAAATATTGTAAATCCGTTAGGAGACAGATTCATCCATTATAAAAATGATAATAGGAAATAAAAATTCACTGAGTAATAACCAGGTCAATACTTTTTTTGAAGATAATGATTTTCTCTGGATTGGCACAGAAGGCGGTTTAAACCAATACAAAAAAAAAGATGATACTTTTAAGCATTATGTCCATGATCCTATAAACAAACGGAGCATCGGCTCAAATGCAGTTTGGGCAATTTGTAAAGATAAAAAAGGGAATCTCTGGGTAGGAACATGGGGCGGTGGTTTGAACAGGTTTGATTATAAAACCGAATCTTTCGAACATTTCTATCATAATCCTGACGACACAAATAGCATTGGAAGTAATAATATATTTTCTCTCTATGAAGACAGTAAGGGAAATATGTGGATCGGTACTATGGGTGCCGGATTAAATTTATTCGATTATAAAAATAAAAAATTCATCAGTTACAGAACATCAAATTCTGGTTTATATACAGACTTTGTTCCTTCTATTACAGAAACGAAGAATGGCGATTTATGGTTAGTAAATGAGAACTCATTCGCTCGTTTTAATTCAGACACAAAAATATTTGAAAATTTTATTCATTCTGTGAATGATAGTACAAGTATTAGCAGTAATAGAGCAACTTCAATTTTAGAAGATAGCAAAGGAAATCTATGGATGGGGACAGATGCAGGCCTCAATCTTTTTAATAAGGCAACTAAAGGGTTTAAATACTACCGAATGGAAGACGGATTGCCTGACAATTCCGTTAACGGTATTGTTGAAGATAATAAGGGAAATTTGTGGATAAGTACAGATAAAGGATTGTCAAAATTTATAAATGCAGTAAATCTTCCATTAAGACCGCAATTTAGGAATTATGCGTATGAAGATGGCTTGCAGAGTAATGAATTCGGTCAAAGATCATGTTACAAAGGTGCAGGCGGACTTTTATATTTCGGCGGACCGAACGGATTTAATGTATTTGATCCTGATAAAATAGTAGAAAATACATATGTCCCGCCAATTGTAATCACAGGTTTTAAGATTTTCAATAAACCCGAATTTCTTGGTGAAAGAGGATTCGGAAAAGATTTGGATAATGCCGAAGATCTTGTACTCTCCTATAAACAGTCTGTATTTTCATTTGATTATGCAGCATTGAATTATATCTCACCGTTTAAAAACCAATATGCATATAAAATGGAAGGATTTGATCAAGAATGGAATTATGTCGGCACAAAAAATACTGCAACTTATACAAATTTAGACCCGGGAAAGTATGTCTTTAAAGTAAAAGGATCAAATAATGACGGTGTATGGAACGAAAAAGGCATTTCTTTATCTATTATTATTATGCCTCCATTTTGGAGGACCATTTGGTTTTACGGCATAGTATTCATTGTACTGGGAGGAATTATCTTTGGTTTGTACAGATGGCGTGTGTTGCAGCTCCTAAATCGCGAAAATAAATTAAATATTAGAATCCAGGAAGCATTGGCGAAAAATAAGATACTCGGAGGCCTTCTTCCTATTTGTTCTAATTGCAAAAAGATCAGAGATGATAAGGGATACTGGGATCAGCTGGAAAAATATATCCAAACTCATTCCGAAGCGCAATTCACACACGGAATCTGTCCCGATTGTGCGAAAAAACTTTATCCGGAATTATACTTAAACAAGAACAAACCATAAAAATAAAATATCACGGGCAAGCTATATCGTCCGTGCAACATACGTTTTAACTTATCTCATTTATATCGTTTTATTTTATGATTTTATAGCTGATTAGGAGATTTACCTGATATTGCTAAATAAATATAAAATGGATTTGACAAACAGAATAAGGTTTTGTAAGTTGGAGTGTGTTGTCTCCCCGACAACACAAAATAGCCTCCCTAACCCCTGGCGTCTGGTAGTGCGTCGGGGGTTTTTTATGACGTAAATCTGATATACTGTGATCCTGATGGTTAAAGAAACACGGTTTTCTTATTAAAGCAGAAGTAGTCCTGTACAACTTTTTGATTTCCTCGGCGGTCAATTTACGGTGTTTGCCGGGATGTAAATCTTTGATGATTAGAAAAGCAATTGATGTACGGACAAGCCGTAGGGCAGGATGTCCGACTGCTGCAGTCATTTTTCTTACCTGCCGATTGCGTCCTTCGCGCAGGGTCATTTCCAGCCAAGATGTAGGAATATTTTTCCTGAGCCGGATAGGTACGGTGCGTTCAGGAAAGTCAGGTTCATGATCATATAGATGCACAATCGCAGGTTTCGTGCGTTTTGTTCCGATAATAATTCCGCTGCTTAACTTTGCAAGATCATCATTATCCGGAATTCCTTCTATTTGGACAATATACGTTCTTTCATGCCCGAATTTTGGATCGGTCAGTCTATGATTGACACTTGTATCGTTTGTAAGGAAAAGAAGGCCTTCACTATCTGCATCTAGCCTGCCTGCAGCATATATATTTTTTGGAAATGGGCCAAAATCACAAAGAGCTTTGTAATTTCTTTCCCTGGAAAATTGAGATAGGACACCGTAGGGTTTATTGAAGAGAATGTATGAATTCACCTTTTATGCAAATTATTCATAAATGAAGAAACAAGACGGTAAAAAAAAGAAATCCCCCGGTTATGCCGGAGGATCGTTTTTTTAAGAAAAGATGTATTTACTTTGTATCGACGATTTCTTCGCCGTGTTCTTTTAATTGATCGCCTTCGATATCTTTTGCCGAATCAATAAAAAATACCTCTTCTTTTTTTTTATTGAACTTCACACGTACAACACTGCCCTGTATATATGTCCCTTTTAAAATTTCTTCAGCAAGAGGATCTTCTATATACTTCATTATTGCCCGGCGGAGCGGACGTGCGCCAAACGACGGATCATATCCCTTCTCGACGAGGAAATCTTTTACTTCCTGCGTCAGTTCAATGGAAATGCCCATAGATTTTATACGGCTAAAGAGATCTTTTGCCGCAATATCAATAATCTTATATATATGCGAGCGTTCAAGCTGATGAAAAATAATAGTATCATCGACTCTATTGAGAAATTCCGGATTGAAGACTCTCTTCAATGCATCTTCAATACCGGATTTCATCGCTTTGTATTTATCTTCCTGGGTGTTTGTGCCGAAACCCAATCCGCCTGTAACTTTAATATCCCTCGAACCAAGATTTGAAGTCATAATCAGGATTGTGTTTTTGAAATCTACACGGCGGCCGAGGCTGTCGGTAAGAAGCCCGTCATCCAGTACCTGTAACAAAATATTGAATACATCCGGGTGGGCCTTTTCGATTTCATCTAACAGAACTACAGAATAAGGTTTCCGGCGAACCTTCTCAGTCAGTTGTCCTCCTTCTTCATACCCGACATAACCGGGAGGTGCGCCAACAAGCCGCGAGACTGCAAATTTCTCCATGTACTCGCTCATATCGATGCGTATAAGGGCGTCATCTGAATCGAATAAATACCGGGCAAGAGCCTTTGCCATTTCGGTCTTTCCGACACCGGTAGGGCCTAGAAAGATGAAGGATCCTATAGGGCGTTTCGGATCTTTTAATCCGGCCCTGGCACGGCGAATTGCTTTTGTAAGTTTCGAAATAGCTTCTTCCTGTCCGACAACCATTTCTCCAAGCGCTTCTTCCATCTTCAGTAATTTTTCAGATTCAGCTTTGTGCAACTTTCTGAACAGGAATATTGGTCATCATCGAAACGACTGCTGCACAATCTTCTTCATCTACATCATACACAGTGTCACGGGCTTTCAATTCCCATTCTCGTTTTGCAATCTCAAGATCGCTCAGTAGTTTCTTTTCAAGATCGCGCAGCCGTGCAGCTTCTTCGAAATTTTGATTTTTTACAACTTGATTCTTTGACTGCCGAATTTTTTCAATTTCTTCTTCAAACTGAAGTATCTCTTTTGGAACCTTTATATTAGCAAGATGCACACGGGCGCCGGCTTCGTCCATTACATCTATGGCTTTATCCGGCAGGTAGCGGTCGGTTATATATCGATCACTAAGACGAACCGCTGCGTCTACTGCTTTTTCGCTATAAAGAACGCCATGGTGCTCTTCGTACTTATGTTTGATGTTTTGAAGAATCTTAATCGTTTCATCAACAGTGGTAGGATCCACCATAATTTTCTGGAAGCGGCGGTCAAGCGCACCGTCTTTTTCTATGTATTGCCGATACTCGTCAAGAGTTGTCGCACCGATACACTGTAGATCACCGCGGGCTAGCGCAGGTTTGAACATATTCGATGCATCTAAGAGAACCGCTTGCACCGCCGGCACCAACGATCGTATGCAGTTCGTCAATGAACAGAATAACGTCTTTTGCTTTTTCCAGTTCATTCATGACTGCTTTCATCCGCTCTTCAAACTGGCCGCGATATTTCGTACCGGCTACCAGGGCAGCTAAATCCAGCGTAATGACGCGTTTATCGTGCAGAACACGAGATACTTTCTTTTGGACTATGCGAAGAGCTAATCCTTCCGCAATTGCTGATTTGCCGACTCCGGGTTCACCGATGAGAACAGGATTATTTTTCTTGCGCCTGCTTAGAACTTGTGCAACACGTTCGATTTCTTTTTCCCGTCCTACAATAGGATCGAGTTTGTCTTCAATCGCCATTTTTGTCAGATCACGCCCAAAGTTATCCAAAACCGGAGTCTTGGACCGATCTTGCTTCTTTTCCGTTAAAGAATGCGATTGACCGGGAGGAGATGAAGGCTTTCCGGAAACAATATTGTCTAATTCGTTTCGAACCACATCATAATGCACGTTATATTGGTGCATGATCTGTGCAGCGATGTTATCGTCATCACGGAGGAGTGAAAGTAATAAATGTTCGGTACCGATAACATCTGATTTATAGAGTTTTGCTTCGAGATATGTGATTTTTAAGACTTTTTCAGCCTGTTTGGTCAATGGTATATTGCCGATCGTGAGAGTTCCGCCTGAAGTTCGAACAGTATCTTCAACCGATTTCTTTAGCTTGTATAGATCGACGCCGAGATTGCGAAGAATTTTTACAGCAATACCTTCGCCTTCTCTTATAATTCCTAAAAGGAGGTGTTCTGTGCCGATATAATCGTGTCCGAGCCTGAGTGCTTCTTCGCGGCTCAGTCTGATTACATCCTGAACTCTATTTGAAAAATTTCCTTCCATAATTTCTTTCCCTCAAAGACGGAACGAAACCATCCTTAAGGACGTCTGACTTCTTATTTAATGTAACCCATAATATTTAATTAAAGTTTCCATAGTCAATATAACCTTTTTTACAGGGTCAGTCAAGAAACTTGAAATCCTGACAATAATATTACCGCTTACTACTATTTTAGATGCTTTTTTTTGACTATCGTTCCAAAAAAGGTTAAATTTATTGATATACTCATTTAATAATCATAAAAATGGAGAAATTGTGCCGTTAGCCAAGGCAACGGGAACTGACAAGAAAAATCAGGATCAACTTATTGCGGGAGGTGTAATACCGGCTCATATTGCCATCATTATGGATGGGAATGGACGCTGGGCGAAGCGCAGGGGACTGCCCCGAATTGCCGGTCATAATGAAGGTGTTAATTCTGTACGGGATATAGTTGAGGCATGTGCACAGATCGGAGTGAGATATCTCACACTTTATACATTTTCAACTGAAAATTGGAAGCGTCCTCAAGATGAAGTTTCTATGTTGATGCGCCTGATAGTAAAAGCCCTGCGCGACGAACGAGATAGATTGCATCAGAATGAAGTTCGGCTGCAGGTGATTGGAGAATTTGAAACACTTCCACGTGATGTATCAAATGAGCTGCACGACGCAATGGAAATGATGAGAGAAAATTCCGGCTTAACACTGGTGCTTGCATTGAATTACAGCGGCCGGTGGGATATTAGTCGAAGCAGTCAAAGGGATGTATGATGATATTCAAAGGGGATTATTAAAAAGAGAACAGGTTACGGAAGAAGTGATCGCTGCACATCTTTCAACAGGCAATATTCCGGACCCGGATTTGCTGATTCGTACGAGCGGTGAAATGCGTATCAGTAATTTTCTCCTTTGGCAATTGGCATACTCAGAAATCTATATATCCGATCAATTGTGGCCTGCCTTTCGGCGGGAGCATCTCTATGAAGCTATTAAAGATTTCCAAAAGCGTGAACGCCGGTTTGGAATGGTAAGTGAACAATTACAGCCATTGAAGAAGAGCCGTCCTGTGCGGCTTATAGAAAGGTATAAGAAAAGTGTCGCGAAATAACTGTCTAGTGTTCTCCTTCCTCGCAGTAATTATATCAACCAGCTTTGTATTCGGGCAGCAGCCGAAAGCAGAAGTCTATAAAATTCTCGGCATTGCAGTGACAGGGCAGCAATCGGTGGACCCTGCAGCCATTATCGCAAATGCCGGTTTGAGGGAAGGCAGTGAAATTACAATTCCGGGTGAACAAACAAAAACAGCAATTCAAAGGTTGCATAATCTTCGATTGTTCGACGATGTACAAATTTTCATAGAAAAAAAAGCTGAAGACGGAATTTATCTTTTAATAAAAGTGAAGGAGAATCCGAGGTTAGCAAGTATTGAAATATCCGGGAACGATGAATTGAGTGAAGATGATATATTGAAGAAAATCAATCTTATTAAAGGTCAAATTATCACTTCACAAGATCTTTCCACGGTTGTTAGGCTGCTTAAATATCAGTACGATAGCGAAGGATATCTTAATGCCAAGGTCGACCCAAAACTTGTGATAACCAATGATACAACAGGCCGCGTGGCATTAAAGATTAATATCGACGAGGGTCCGAAAGTGAAGGTCGAAAATATCCGTTTTCATGGTAATAAACAATATGACGATGGCGACCTGAAGAGCGAGATGAAGGAGACAAACGAGCGGTATTGGTGGAAATTCTGGCAGACAAACAAATTTGATAAGAAAAAATACAAGGAAGATAAAGACTTCATCCTTGCTTTTTACCATAAAAACGGGTTCCGCGATATTGAAATCCTTTCAGACTCGTTAAGTTATGATAAAACAAAAAAATATTTGACTATCGATTTATATTTGTCCGAGGGGCCTCGGTATTTTGTGAGAAATATTTCCTGGGAAGGAAATACGGTATATCCATCCGATGTGCTGAGCGAGCGGCTTGGTTTCAAACGGGGGGATATTTTCAATCAGGAAAAATTTGAACAAAATTTACGGCGGAATGAAGAAGAGTCTGACGTAACTTCTCTATATGCAGACAATGGTTATCTCTGGTTTCAGGTGGAACCCGAGATAACAGTTGCAGGGGCGGACAGCCTCGATATTACTCTTCAAGTACATGAGAGGAATCAATTTCGTGTCGGCCGTGTTTTAATTTCCGGAAACACGAAGACGTATGAAAAAGTTATTCGCCGTGAATTATTGACGAAGCCCGGAGATTATTTCAGCCGGCAATTGATTATAAGAAGTCTGCGGCAGCTTCAGCAGTTGAATTACTTCAATCCTGAGAAATTAAAACCCGATGTAAGGCCGATTGACGATAAAACTGTGGATCTTGAATATTCTGTTGAAGAAAAATCCAGCGATACATTCAATATGTCTGTAGGATACAGCGGATCTTTTGGATTCAGCGGCGGTATCGGAGTCTCGTTCAATAATTTTTCTCTTAGTGAGCCTTTACGCGGCGGTGCCGGTCAGACAATGACATTCGATTATCAATTCGGCGTAAGCAACTATTACCGGACATTTTCGATCGGTTTCACGGAGCCATGGATGTTCAATACTCCGACATTGTTCGGATTCAATATTTATCGATACAAAACAATCATATTATGCAGATTTACATATGCGCGGAGCAACAATCAGGATTGGCCGTCGTTTTAAATGGCCCGATATGTATTTCCGAGGCGATTGGACATTGCGAGTTGCAGAAACCACATATCATCCTCTTAGTTCATCTTCTTCTTATTATGATTATTATTATCTCGAAGGAACGACAACTCAAATCGGCATTTCGCAGGTCATTTCCCGCAATAGCACAGACAGTCCGATTTTCCCTGCACGCGGTTCAAGTTTTTCGTTATTGACAGAAATTTACGGTGGACCGAGCATTGGGAGGTGCAACTGCAGCTGCGCGATATCATAAGCATGTTTTCAACGCTGATTGGTTTATTCCTCTTATAAGCTCCGGTCGAATAACAATAATGAGTTCCAACATAATCGGATTAATATTCCCTTATGGAAAAGTAAAGATTCGGACATTCCATATCAAGATCTTTTCTATATGGGCGGAACCGGACTCGGACAAATTTCTGTTACACCGCTGCGCGGTTATGAGGATCGCAGTATAGGTCCGTATAATGGCGAGCTAGGCGGTAAAGCGATGATGAAATATACGGCAGAATTGACGATTCGCCATGATCATTAAATCCAATACCGATCTATACGCTATTTTTTGCAGAAGCGGGAAATGTATGGCTGGAACATTCCATGATGGATATGCTCGATTTACGCCGTTCGGCAGGATTTGGTGTTCGATTGCTTGTTAATCCAATTGGGTTAATTGGATTTGATTATGGATACGGATATGATGCTGCGATACCGGGCGATGCGGCTCCGGGATGGAAATTCCATTTCCAATTTGGAAAATCATTTTAATTTTAAATTAATTGAATAATTAATCACTAAAATAAAGAGGACAACGTGAAAAAAATCATATTTCTAAGCTGTTATGGTGTTGCTTATTGTTTCTATGAGCTCGGCACAATCACCGGCGGTCAAAATTGCATACGTTAATTCTGAAACCATCCTTCGTGAACTTCCGGAAGCCCAGCAAGTCAAAAAAGATCTTGAAGTCACTGTTAAAGGGTGGCAGGACGAGCTTGAAAAAATGGGCAAGGAATTGCAGGAAGCAGTTGACGATTATCAGAAAAAAGAAGCATTGCTTGATGCAAAGGCAAAAGCTGATAAGCAGAAGGCATTGCAGGACCTTCAGCAAAAAGCGCGTGATTATCAGTACCAGAAATTTGACCAGCGCGAAGGCGAAGCTGTAAAAATGCGTGAGAAGAAATTTGCACCGATTCAGGAACGTGTTATGAGAGTTATCGAAAAAGTTGCAAAGGAAGGTAAATTCAACTTTGTGTTTGATAAGCTGGAAGCGGCAACGAATCTTCTCTATGCGGATTCGAAATATGATCTCACCTATAAAGTGATTGATCGGTTGAAGACAACGAATTAATAATCCCGGAGTTCGTAAAATCCAACGACACCATATAATCGATGGTGCCTTGAAATGAACTTAGGAGGAAGAAAAAAATGAAGAAACTCTTCAGTATTATTGTATTCCTGTTACTGCTTTTTTCCGTGCAGGCAGACGCACAAATGAAGATCGCTTATTTCAATTCTGAAGCAATTATGAAAGATCTTCCCGATGCGATAGACGCCCAGGAGCAGCTTAATAAATTGGTTGTCGATTGGCAGCAAGAACTTAATAAAATGCAGGACGAATGGAAGAAAAAGTTCGATGAATACGATAAGCGGAAGCTCATCATGACAGATCAGCGCCGCGCGGATACCGAACATGAACTGCAGGAGATGGACAAGAAAATTGCCGATTATCCGCAATAAGAATTTTGGGCAGAATGGTGAATTATTTAAGAAACAAAATGAACTGATGAAGCCTGTACAGGATCGGATTTTCAAAGCAGTGCAAGACGTGGCCAAGGAAGAAGGGTACGATTATGTGTTGGATAAAAGCGGTGATATCCTTCTGATGTACGCGAATGAAAAATATGACCTGACGCAGAAGATATTTAATAAACTCAAGGTTCCGGTCTCAAGCGGAAAATAGCAAGACTGATTTATGACCATTCATGAGATTGCGGAGTGGCTTGGCGGCGAGGTCATTGGAAAAAACATTGATGATGCGCCGGATATTGTGCGTGTAGCAAAAATTGAAGAAGCTGATTCCGGCAGCCTGACTTTTCTTGCTAATCCGAAATACGAAAAGCATCTTGGCACTACCCGGGCAACTGCAGTGCTTGTTTCCCGAAAGCTCGATCTAAAAAAAAATATAGATCGATCTTCCCTTATATTTATTTGTGTTGATGATCCGTATGTTGCATTTCTGCATGTGCTCAAACGCCTGACACCTGCGATACAGATTTTTACAGACGGAGTCCATTCTACATCTATCATCTCACCGAATGCGATCATAGGAAAAAATGTATCCATTGGTCCGCAGGCGGTGATAGGTGAACATGCGGTCAATCGGTGATAATACGAAAATTGGTGCAGGCTGTATCATCGGAAATTATGCTCAGATTGGTTCTGAATGCATACTCTATCCGAATGTTGTTGTATATCATCAATGCAAAATTGGTAACAGGGTAATTATCCATTCCGGAGCTGTAATTGGATCGGATGGATTTGGTTTTGCTCCAAAACCGGATGGGACATACGAAAAGATACCACAGCTTGGA
The DNA here is from genome assembly GCA_963770945.1 of uncultured Bacteroidota bacterium. Taxonomy (GTDB): domain Bacteria; phylum Bacteroidota; class Ignavibacteria; order UBA10030; family UBA10030; genus Fen-1298. The sequence goes on from CAVYRP010000007.1 coordinate 242,102, forward strand.
ATTGTTGTTATCGATGAAGATGTGGAGATTGGTGCCAACACAACCATTGATCGAGCTACGATGGGAGATACGCATATACATCGCGGCGTAAAAATTGATAATCTTGTTCAAATTGCGCACAATGTTGTAATCGGAGAACATACGGTCATTGCTTCGCAGACAGGAATCAGCGGAAGTACGAAGATCGGTAAATATTGTATGCTTGCCGGACAGGTAGGCATAGCCGGACATATCGAGATTGCCGATCACACAATAATTATGGCACAATCGGGTATTCATAGGAATATTGAAGAACAGGGAAAATCATATTTTGGTTATCCTGCAGATGAAGCGCGTAAAGCACAACGAGTATATGCTGCGATGAAAATGCTGCCGGATATGGTACGCGAAGTTACCGCACTAAAGAAGAAGGTTGAAGAAATCGAAAAAAAACTTTGCGAAGAAATAATTAAGAGGAAAAGAATGCTCGTTCAGCAAATGACAATCAAGAAACCCGTTACAATGTCCGGCGTCGGACTTCATACGGGAGTATCGACGACAATGGTGTTTAAACCGGCGCCGGAAAATTATGGTATCAGATTTCGCCGAGTGGATTTGCCGAATTCTCCTGAAATTCCGGCCGATGTTGATCATGTTGTTGATCTTCAGCGCGGAACAACGCTCGGCATTGACGGCGCGCGTGTGCATACTGTTGAACATGTTCTTGCTGCCATTGCAGGTCTGCAAGTGGATAATGTATTGATCGAGCTTGATAATATCGAACCTCCTATCGGCGACGGCAGTGCAAAACCTTTTGTGGATATGCTGCTCGAAGCCGGATTGGAAGACCAGGAAGCGCCGAAAGATTATCTTATTATCGATCAGGTGATTCATTATCAGGATCCGCAGCGCGGAGTGGAAATAGTTGCTTTGCCTACCGATGATTTTCGATTAACAGTGATGATAGATTATAACAATCCGGCTTTAGGAAGTCAGCATACGGGATTGTTTAATCTTGAAAAGGAATTTGTTTCAGAATTTTCTTCTGCACGTACATTTTGTTTTCTCCATGAAGTAGAAATGCTGTATGATCAGGGACTAATTAAAGGCGGGAACCTTGATAATGCAGTCTGTATTGTGGATCGAGATCTCTCGGATGATGAAATCCGGAAGCTGACACATAAACTTGGCCTTGATCATTCGGTCATTCTTGGTTCTTCAGGCGTGCTTAACGATAAAAAACTTCATTATCGCAATGAACCGGCAAGACATAAACTGCTTGACTTGATAGGTGATCTTGCGCTCATCGGTGCTCCAATTAAAGCGCAGATTCTTGCTGCGCGGCCCGGGCATGCTGCAAATATCGAATTTGCTCGTAAAGTACGGAAGCTATATCAGCAAAATAAGACTTGTACGAAAATATCAACATGAGAAAAAAGAAGGAATAATATTTGATGTGAGTGCAATTCAACGCATTCTGCCTCACAGGTATCCGTTCCTTTTAGTGGACAAGATTATAGAATTCCAAATGGATGAGCGGGCTGTAGGCGTTAAAAATGTTACAATAAATGAGCCTTTCTTTGAAGGCCATTTTCCGGGTCAGCCAATAATGCCTGGTGTTCTTATCGTTGAAGCACTCGCCCAAACCGGCGGTGTCCTTATGTTGAATGGAATTGAAAATCCGGGAAATAAACTTGTGTTTTTTATGGCAATCAATAACGTAAAATTTCGGAAACCTGTCGTTCCGGGTGATCAGCTTATTCTTGAAGTACGGGCTGTCAGCCGCCGGTCAAAAGTGATACAGATACGCGGCCAGGCGTTTGTGGACGGAAATATTGTTGCGGAAGGTGATTTCACAGCAGCGATTGTCGATCGGGATGAAGGAAAAGGGAAATCGTAGAGGCTATCATAATATAAAAGAAAGAAAAGTTTATGGGTGTTGTAATTGATCCGCTCGCTTCTATAGGCAAGAAAGCAAAGCTTGGAGAGAATGTTACTGTCGGTCCTTCGGCCGTCATTGGTGATGATGTCATAATCGGCGATGGTTCGATAATTTTACCTTATGCTATAATACAAAATGGAACGCGGCTTGGAAAAGAATGCAGGATTGCTTCATTCGCAGTTGTCGGCGGTCCGCCGCAAGATCTTAAGTATAAAGGTGAACCTACAATCCTGGAGATTGGCGACCAGTGTGATATACGCGAATATGTAACACTAAACCGCGGCACTATTGAAACGGGAAAAACAACCATCGGAAGTCATTGCATGTTCATGGCGAATACGCATGTTGCACATGATTGCATCGATAGGCGATTATTGTATAATGGCAAACAGCGCTGCGTTGGCAGGACATATCACTCTAGGCAGCTGGGTAATTATCGGCGGTTTAACACCGGTGCATCAATTTGTTCATATTGGAGACCATACAATGATTGGCGGCGGTTATCGGGTATCAAAAGATATTCCGCCTTTTGTTCGTGCAGGCAGGGAACCGATGGTTTTCGAAGGATTGAATTCTGTAGGGCTGCGAAGACGCGGTTTTTCTCCGAAAGCGATAGATCTAATCGAAAAAGCATATATCCTTTTATACAAATCAAAATTAAATGTCTCACAGGCTGTTACCCGTATCAAAGAAGAGCTGGAACAAACTCCGGAGATTCAAAATATCCTGAATTTTATTGCAGACAGCAAACGCGGGATTATTCCCGGTCCCGATCATCATTAGGAAAAAGATGAATTGGCGATTCGAAAACACCGGAATTCGTTCCGGTGTTTTTAATATGGAATATGACATAAGTCTTGCACAGGCTCTGGTTAATGGTGCAGGTAGTCCGACAATCCGTGTGTATGCCTGGCAGCCCCATGCTATCTCGCTTGGCTGGAACCAGTCGATGGAAGAAATCGATCTTGATAAAACTTCGGCATCCGGTATTGATGTTGTCCGCCGTCCCACAGGCGGAAGAGCCATTCTGCATTCGGAGGAACTTACATACAGCGTGATCATGCGTGCAGAAGGAAAGAACATCCTTTCTGTCTACGATGATATTAGCCGCGCATTGGTAGCAGGATTGTCGATTCTTGGCGTGCCGGCAGCTATTGAAAAAAGCCAACCGCATTTTCCTTCTCTTTATCGGGAAGCATCGGCTACGGCATGTTTTTCCAGTACCGGCCGGTACGAAATTAAATGCTGCGGAAAGAAACTTATCGGCAGTGCTCAACGGCGTTATGTAGCAGGCAGCGGCGGAGAAGTAGTGCTGCAGCATGGTTCAATTTTACTCGGTCCCGACCATAAACGGATTGTAGAGTTCCTAAATTTTCATTCTGAAAAAGAACGTAATATGCTGCGCGGAGAACTTGATGAAAGAACTACGGACCTCTCGGTTGTTTTGAACCGGGATATTTCGTTTGAAGAAGTCGCAGAAGCAATCCTGCAAGGTTTTCAAAAAGCATGGTCGATTGCACCGGAAGTTGTTGGCATGATTAGTTAATGAATGAAAGGCGATTTTATGAAAAATTCCACTACGACATCGGGCCCGAAAAAAGTTACGACAAAAGTAATCGCGGCTATGAAAAAGGAGAATACACGAATCGCGTGTCTTACGGCTTATGATTATATTACAGCGCACCTTTTGGATCAAGCCGGTATCGATTTGATTCTAGTCGGTGACTCACTGGGGATGGTATTTCAGGGACATGAAACCACTCTGCCGGTTACGCTCGATGAAATGATATATCATGCAAAATGTGTTATTCGCGGCGTTGATCGAGCAATGATCATTGTGGATATGCCGTTCATGTCGTATCAGGCAAATGATGAAGAAGGATTTCGGAATGCGGGACGTGTTATGAAGGAAACGGGTGCCGGGGGAGTCAAATTCGAAGGCGGAGAGCGTATCGCAAATCTTGTACATATGACAGTACGCGCGGGTATTCCGGTTATCGGTCATCTCGGATTGACACCGCAGTCAATTCATCAATTCGGCGGATTTACTCCGCGCGGTGTAACGCCGGATGAAGCGAAACAAATGTTAAGAGATGCAAAGATACTGGAAGAAGCCGGCGCGTTTTGTATTGTACTGGAAAAAATTCCTGCATCTCTTGCTGCAAAAGTAACAAAGTCTCTCAAGATCCCGACAGTCGGTATCGGCGCCGGGATGCATTGTGATGGACAGGTCCTCGTTGTGTCGGATATGCTGGGATTAAACGAAGATTTTCACCCGCGTTTTGTAAGACGCTATGCACATTTATCTGATACTATCCGCCGGAGTGTGAGCGAGTATGTGAAAGATGTCAAGGGAAAAAAATTTCCGGTGCAAAAAGAAAGTTATTGATTTCTTTTATTTCACCGGCAATCTTTATCCGCTTTATACAAGCGGAAATTATTTTTCAGTCATTAAATAAATATGAAATCGAAACGTAAACTAAATATTCTTGTCTCCAACGATGACGGCATTGATGCACCGGGCATTTATGCGCTTGTGCAGGAGATGAAGAAAATAGGAAATGTTACGGTCGTTGCTCCGGATAAACAGCAAAGCGCTGTAGGCCATGCTATAACGATGAATTACCCGCTGCGTGTAAAAGAATTCAAGAAGAATGGAAAATTTTTCGGATATGCCGTTCAGGGTACACCGGCTGATTGCATTAAACTTGCAATGCGGGCTATTCTTAAATCCCCGCCGGATTTAATTGTTTCCGGCGTTAATCATGGCTCAAATACGGCTATCAGTATTATATATTCCGGTACAGTTTCGGCAGCGACAGAAGGAACTATACTCGGTATCCCATCTATTGCAATCTCTCTTACGACATATGGATCGGCAGATTTCCGCTATCCCGCACAAATAGCAAGAAAATTGGCTGTCCTCATAGGTAAGCGCGGACTGCCGTCAGGAACACTTCTTAATGTAAATGTACCGCCGCTCAAACCTAAAGATATTAAGGGCGTGCTCATCACACGGCAGGGAAAAGCTGTCTGGAATGACACCTTTGACTTAAGGCGGGATCCGAATAATAGAGAATACTATTGGCTGACCGGCGGTTTGGAAAAAGTCGATACGGATTTGGAATTTGACGAGGCAGCCGTACAGAATAATTATGTTTCCATAACTCCTATCCAATACGATCTCACTGATTATAAGATGTTTGAGGCGATGAAAAAATGGGGAGTCGGGAAGATAAAGTGATAAATGTGTACGGAATCATGGAATAAATGCTTTATTGCAAAACTGATTGATATTGAATAAAATATGTTGCTTGTGTGAAATCATACCGATGAATTATTCTTTTACTTTTTGCATGGTGGCCTGATTCTATGCCGACACCATTAATGCGCCAGTATCAGCAGGTCAAAGCCAAATATCCTGATACGCTGCTTCTTTTCAGAATGGGCGACTTCTTTGAGACGTTTGATGAAGATGCAAAAATCACATCAAAAGTGCTCGGTATTGTGCTGACAAAACGCGGTAACGGTACTTCCGGTGAAACGCCGCTTGCAGGATTTCCCCATCATGCACTTGATACATATCTTCCAAAACTGCTGCGTGCAGGGTACCGCGTTGCAATCTGCGAACAGATGGAAGATCCAAAATTTGCGAAAGGCCTCGTTAAGCGCGATGTAATAGAAGTTGTTACTCCCGGTGTTTCATTTTCCGATAAAGTGCTGGATCAAAAACAAAACAATTATCTGTCCGCCGTTGCTTTGCCATCACCGCTGTCGACAAGTACCGACATAATCGGATTTGCATTTATTGATGTTTCGACGGGAGAGTTCGGACTCAGCGAATTCCCGTTAAAACAATTTATCGAACAGATAAGCAGTCTCCAGCCGCAGGAATTACTTGTTCAGAAGCGTGATTTGGAAACGATCAAATCGCTGCTTGGCGAACGTTTTCGCGTACTCTATACAAAAGTGGATGATTGGGTTTTCAATGCCGACTATGCATACGAACTGCTTATTAATCATTTTAAGACACAGTCATTGAAGGGTTTTGGAATCGAAGAGATGCGTATAGGCGTCGTTGCAGCAGGCGCAATCATGAATTATGTGCAAGAGATGCAGAAAGCGAACATCCCGCATATAAAAAGAATTGTGCCGCATGATGTAAGTGAATATATGCTGCTCGATGCCGCAACGAAGCGTAATCTTGAGATTACAACTACGATCTCCGGCCAGTCTGATGGTACACTCTTCTCAATCATAGATCGGACACAAACACCCATGGGCGGACGAATGCTGAAGCAATGGATCAACCGTCCATTGAAGCAATATGAGCCGATACATGCACGGCTTGAAGCGGTAAAAGAACTTGTCTCAAATGAAGCTGTAAGGCGGAAAACTCATGAAGAATTGGAGCCTATAGGCGATCTTGAACGGTTAATCGTGAAAATTGCTACCGGCAGGGCAAATCCTCGTGAAATGAATCAATTGAAAGCTATGCTGGCGCAAATTCCGAATCTTAAATATCAAATATCAAATTTTGAATGCGCGGCTATAAAGAATTTGAATAATTGCCTGGACCCTCTTGATGAAATTGTCGGTAAAATCGGACAGGCTATTAATGATGATCCGCCGATGACATTTGCAGACGGCGGAGTGATTAAGAAAGGGTATAATGCAGAATTAGATGAAATACGCCTGCTGGCTTTTGGAGCGAAGGACTGGGTAGCAAAACACCAGCAGTCGGAACGGGAGCGCACAGGAATTTCATCGCTTAAAATCGGTTATACGAATGTCTTCGGATATTACATCGAAGTGACGAATACACACAAAGATAAAGTTCCGGAAAATTATATAAGAAAGCAGACGCTGACGAATGCGGAACGTTTTGTAACGCCTGAGTTGAAGGAATACGAAGAGAAGATTCTTCATGCCGAAGAAAAAATACTTGCGATAGAAACGCGTCTTTTCAACGAACTCCGGCAAATGATTGCCGAGTATATAGCTGCAATTCAGACAAATGCACAGGCTATTGCAGCTTTAGATTGCTATATTTCGCTGGCAGAAGTTGCGATTGAAAATCAGCTATGTTTGTCCGATAATGGATGATTCATTTACAATCGATATTAAAGACGGCCGGCATCCTGTCATCGAAAAGCTTTTGCCGCCGGGTGAGCATTACACACCGAATAATACGCAGCTGGACACGGCGGAAAATCAGATCCTTGTTATTACCGGACCGAATATGAGCGGTAAGTCAAGTTATTTACGTCAGGTCGGATTGATTGTCCTGCTCGCACACATCGGGAGTTTTGTTCCAGCCGCATCCGCACACATCGGAATGGTAGATCGTATATATACGCGTGTAGGTGCAAGCGATAATATTGCCTCCGGAGAAAGCACATTTTTAGTGGAAATGCATGAAGCGGCTAATATTGTCAACACGGCAACAAAACACAGTTTAATATTGCTTGATGAAATCGGACGCGGCACAAGTACATTCGACGGTATCAGTATCGCATGGGCTCTTACGGAATATTTACATAATATTATATGTGCTAAGACTTTATTTGCGACACATTATCATGAATTAAACGAACTTGCCGATATTTTCCCGCGCATAAAGAACTACAAGGTGGATGTGCGAGAGTACGGCGACAAGGTCATTTTTCTTCATAAAGTACTTCCGGGTTTTGCAGATCATTCGTACGGAATTCAAGTAGCACAAATGGCCGGCTTACCGGAAGAAGTGACAGAACGGGCGAAATCGGTATTAAAGAATCTGGAAAGCTCCGAACTGGTGGTAAGAGACAAAGAAACTGACAGGAGGAGGAGTGAAGAAAAAAGATGAAATGGTGCAGATGACAATGTTTGAAGTAAAGGATGACAAGCTGCGGACAGAACTTCGTGCGCTTGATATTGAACATATGACACCGCTGGAAGCGATGCAAACGACTGGCGGCATTGAAAAGAAAGGTTGAAGAAAAGGATTAAGAAATGAATAAAAAGGAAATTCAATTATTATATGAATATGATAAATGGGCGGATTTGAAATTATTCGAAGTGATTGCAGTGCTTACAAGCGATCAGTACAAAAAGAATCTAAATTCAAGTTTCGGCGGTATTCAGGGAACTTTTGTTCATATTCTATCTGCAAATAAAATATGGTTGGATCGCTGGACAGGCAAGAAACCTGAACCGTTATCAATCGAAAATTTTCCGGAAATTGAAATTTTAAAAAAACAATGGGATATGTATCAGTGCGAAATCAGTAATTTCCTGCAGAGTCTCACGGAGAGAAATGATGAATACGCCGCTGCAATACACCGATTTTAAAGGAAATACTTATATCAACCCTTGTTTCAGCAGATGCAGCATAAGGTAAACCATTCGTCATACCATCGCGGTCAATTGGTGATCGATGCTGAGACAGCTCGGGAATGGCAGTTGTGAGCACGGATTTGATTAATTACATTAGACAGAAGGAAAAACATGGCTGAGTTGTCTCATAAGATTATTAAGAACCATAATTTAAAACATATAGCGGAATTACGGGTCGATCCGGACATTATTCAACATCGCTTTTCACTCGGTTGTTCGATGTGTAATTGCAATGGAGCATGCTGCGCCGAAGGAGTGCTCCTTGACTTAAAAGAAAAAGAACGTATTCTTGCATATGCAGATACGATAAAAAAATATCTGGAACCGGATCAGGAACATGATACCTCAAAATGGTTCGATCACAATATGGAATATGATATCGATTTCCCTTCCGGTCGATGCGACGGTACTGCAGTGCGGGATGGGAAGTGCGTGTTTCTCGATAGTAAAGGTCTTTGTGCATTACAGAGAACTGCAATAGCGGAGGGAATGAATAAATTTGCTTTAAAACCATTCTATTGTGTTGCATTCCCGCTGGTTATCGATGGACATGTATTGACGACAGATGATCCTGATTTTATTAAAAATCCGCAATGCTGCTGCATCGTTCCGGAAGGACCGCTTGACGGTACTTGATGTTTGTCGGGAAGAATTTGAATATATTCTAGGGTACTGAAGGGCTTGAGGAAATTGAAAAAATATTTGAAGAAGCTGTAAATCCAGTAGAGAGATCCGCATGAACCAACGCCGATTATATCGCACTATCGAAAGTTTCGCTTCCGTTCAATTCAAGACAGAGAAAGAGCTGCTCAAACATGTTCTGAATGAAATTGTTAAGACCGAAGATATATCTTTTAAAAGGCGGCAGGCTCTGGCAGTATGAACCATCTACAGAATCGTACCGCGTGATTCATCAGATCGGACAGATTGACCGCCTTGATTCCGGTTACCGGATCCAAGTTGCACGATATCCGATGTTTCAACATCTTATAGAACAGCGTTCAATTATTGCCAACGAAACCGACCGCTATCTGAGAAAAAAAGGTATTGTCAAGTACTCTGCAACAGGGATAGGGGATCGAATGCCGTATCGGGACAAAACTGTATATCAGTATGTTCTGGCGTTCAATTCGGATTTTATAGATCAAGACCTGCTTCCGAATCTTAACGTGATCAGTCTGGCAGTTACCTCTGTTCTTCGCAATAAACGGATCGAGCAGAAAGCACGATTGCTCGAGCAGGACATCGATAAAGCACGTGAGATCCAGCAAAGTATCTTACCGGAGCCGTTTCTACATTTTTATTATTACGATATATATGGAATTTCTGTTCCGGATCGAATTGTCGGAGGAGATTTCTTTGATTATATTTTTTCCGATGAAACTAAAGACCGTCTGACGATTGTCGTAGGAGACGCTGCGAGTAAAGGATTCCGAGCTGCCGCGCAAGCCTTGTATGTTGTCGGAGCGCTTAGAATGGGAGTCGCACATCATACAAAAACTGCTACGCTGATGTCCGGTATTAATAGAATTGTGAACCGCTCGTTCCTGGAAGAACAATTTGTTTCTATGTTCTATGCCGAATTAACGGATGGAGTGAAAGGCCTGCTGCTTTACGCCAATGCAGGACACAATAGTCCTATGGTCTATCATGCGCAGGAGAAGAACATCGAGCTGTTGGAACCGACAGGGCTTATCCTCGGTCCATTCCCGCGCGGCAATTACCGTGTTGAAAGTACGATGTTAAAGAAAGGCGATATTGCCGTTATTTACACGGATGGAATCACTGAAGCGCTTCATACGGATGGTACTTCATACGGGGAGAAAAGTCTTGCAGACAATATTAGACGGCTCGCAAACAGGGGAGCACAAGAAATATGCAAGACATTGGTTAAAGACGTAGAGCAGTTTTCCAAAGGCGCAGAATATTCAGACGATAGAACTATCGTCGTTATAAAACGAGTAAGTTAAGACATAACTTCTACAGAAAGGTTGAGCTATGGTTGAGCAAAAATATATCGGCGTCGTATCGGCTGTGAGCAGCGCGATAGTTACTGTTCTTCTCGATCCCAAAACTACATCTTTAAAGAGAGAGGTTGGCGGAAAAACTTACAATATCGGCCAGATAGGTACTTATGTATTGATACCGACAGGGACACTCGTATTAATCGGAATGGTGTCGGAACTGAAGAAGGAAGATTTAGGTGTTGAAGGACAAGCGCACCAGCGGTACACACTCTATGTATCTCTGGTTGGGACTGTAAAAAGCGGCCGTTATGATCGCGGTGTTTCTATTTTTCCGGTGGCTGACTCGCCCGTGTATCTTGCGGAAGATGCCGATCTCTCTATTGCATTTGCCACATTCCAGCGGTTTGGCTTTTCTGTCGGATTGGTCTCCTTATTCGAAAATCAGCGGGCATATCTCGATGCGAATAGATTTTTCGGCAAGCATATAGCCGTGCTTGGTTCCAGCGGTTCCGGAAAATCCTGCACTGTAGCTTCTATGCTGCAGAAAGTCTCCAGATATCCGGATACGAATATTATCATCCTCGATATTCATAATGAATATCAACGCGCATTCGAAGGGAATTGCAACCACCTTGATATTGCAGAATTTGAACTTCCATACTGGCTCATGAACTTCGATGAGCTGCGTGAAATGTTTATAGATGAAAGAGATGAGAATGCATCAAGTCAAATCACTGTGCTTAAAGACCTTGTAATTATGTCGAAGAAGGGTAAGAATCCGGAAATGTCTACGATCGTTACGATCGATACGCCGGTTTATTACGATCTGAGTGAAATCCGCGCAAAAATGCAATACCTGGATACCGAAAAAGTGACGACCGGTTCAAACGTAAGAGACGGGGCATTCTACGGCAAGTTTACAAGATTTCTCGTTCGTCTCGACGGAAAATTAAATGATCCGAGATATGCATTCATGTTCAGGCCGAAGAAGTACATAAGCTCTATTACTTTTAACGATTTGCTGAATAAGATACTCGGCGCCGATGAAAATGCTAAGGTAACAGTCCTCGATTTGAGCGGCGTGCCATTTGATGTTGTTAATACAATTGTATCGCTTCTGGCGCGTATAATTTTTGATTTCAACTTTTGGAATCCCAACAGGCGCGATTTTCCAATATTGCTTGTGTTCGAAGAAGCACATAACTACCTGCCGAGTAATCTCAATACTACCGCTGCTGCGCGAAAAACTGTGGAACGGATCGCAAAAGAAGGCCGAAAATACGGTGTTAGCTGTATGGTAGTAAGCCAGCGCCCGGTTGAAGTCTCGGAGACGATTCTCTCACAATGTAATAATTATGTAATACTGCGCTTGACGAATCCACTTGATCAGAACTATGTAAGACGGCTGGTGCCGGATACCATGGCGAGCTTTACAGATGTCCTGCCGTCACTCAGACAGGGAGAAGCGCTCGTTGTAGGGGAAGCGGTGCCGATGCCGATGCGCATTCAAATAGATTTTCCTGATCCTGAACCGGATAGCAGCGATATTAAATTCTATGAGAAATGGAAACAAAGTGATGCAAAGACAAAAATTGAAGAAGTTGTCACACGGTGGTGGAAACAGGATAAAGTTAAGTAGAAAAGAGACAGGTGTACAAGAAATGCATCTCGGGATTATAGAATCATACACAGCAGGATGTGTGGATTGATGGATCGATGAGCATTCCTTTTTTTTATCGTTCTCTTTTTTCAAAAGATGGCTGGATTCTTGCATTATCGGTATTACTTGTTATCACGACGGCCGAGTGCACAGGAAAAGAAATACTACTTCTACCATTCGCTTGAGTACGGCTCAGAATCCACGTTTAATCCGATCTCACTTCTTGTCAACGGCGGTTTTGACGAGCTGCAAGCCTACGAATATTCGTACGACTTGTCCCAAATTCCCTGGAAAAATGCCTCACATAATGTTTGGATGAACATCACAGCGCCGCTGCCGCAAATTAATAATTACGGCTGGAGCCGGTTTATCGGAAACGAAATTCTTCCAACAACTCTCAATTCAGAACGTGCGCAGTACTTTCCCAACTATACGCTGCATTTGATCGGCGGCGGTATGGCATCGCGAAAAATATCCGAATGGTACGATGCACATGGTTATCCTGTCCCCAGAATTCTGGGAGCTCTTACTGCAATGTCGTACCACTATATAAATGAAATTATTGAAAGCGGCGACGGGCCGTTCGTCTCAAATGTCGATCCGATTGCCGACCTGCTCATTTTTGATCCGCTCGGTATCATTTTATTTAATTTTGACGGCGTCGCAGAATATTTTTCTGAAACGTTCAGCTTGAACGATTGGTCGATGCAGCCTGCGGCCACATTATATCCGCTGACTTTCCGAAATATAGGCCAGAATTTTGTAATGAAATATCCGATTACCTCATCGGGCAAGACCAGTATCTTGTATCATTTCGGTGCTTTCGGGATATTGGGTTTATCGTTTAAAACAAATGATGAAGAAGCTGTTTCTTTCGGATTAGGAGTATGTTCAAAACGCGTGTACACAACGGATACACGAAATGGCAGCATAACAAAATCAATTGTCATTGGCCCGATTATGGGGATTTACTGGGACCGCAATAATTCGCTGCTTGCCTCTTTTGTAGCTACCGATGGTTTTTATGAAAAAATCAGATTAAATGTATATCCTGGAATGATTAAAGTATTTTCAATCTCTCCGGGAATATTTGCATCGGTAGGCGGAAGAGGCAGGTTTACTTTGGGCGTGACTCTTTCAGCGCTGCCATTGGGAATTTGCGGGCATTATCCGCGTTGATATAAAAAAATCCGGCCACCACTTGAATTCAACACTATCCTTTAATACATTAGATTAGATTGTTCGGATGGACTATGTATTGGATAAAATTTTTGGAGGAAGTATGAAATCAGCCGTCATCCCAGTATTATTCTCGCTTATAGTTCTTTCCGGTTGTTCATCTCTTACGCTGAAACCCGGTGATTTTGCCTGGCCGATAGAATCCGCATTGAAAGTCAACGAGAATGGTATGATAGAAGATAGCCAGTATTATTTTTCTTTAAATGTAAAAGAGCTCCTTTTTGATGAAACGCAGGATTCCGTCAATGTTTCAAATGTAATAATAAGGGTCATCCGGAACACGGAAGGCTATTACTTTATGACTGCATCAAAATTTAAAAATATATATGTGTTTGAGCAAGTTGAGGGCGGATTAAGACTGGCAAATAAAATTCTTGTTTCGTTAGACGGCATCGATAAACCGGCGTTTAACCAGCGGCCTCCCTATATTCAATTATTGAACGGGCAGGATCCGCCTATCTTTCTGACGAAAGACGGCATTCTGGAAGGAGAAAACAAATGAGGAATATCCTTCACTTTGTTATATTGCTGTTCTTTTCAATTCTGGTGCTGAATGCCCAGCAAAAATCAGATTATGCTATTGTCCAGCTTTTCAAGGCCACTGCCCAATCCATTTCGAAGAATGTGGATAAATCAAATTCAGTGCAGGAATGCGCGGAACTTAACGCCTCTGTCGATGCATTGGAGAAAGAATTTTCCGAAGACAAAGCTCTTATCAATAAAGCCATTTTTCCGGAAGGTTACGACAGAACAATAGAAAATCTTCGCGGCAAGCTGCTTGTACGCCAGAAGGATCTTGGTTTTATAGAAGGCCAGGTGGTTCGTATAACGGAACTGGAAACGACAGTACGCGGACTTACCGACAAAATAGATAAGCTGGATAGGCAAAATGACAAACTTTTATCCGATATCCAGATGCTTACAAAAAATGTTCAGAAGCTTACCGGCAATCTTTTTAATGCCTCGACTCCGCTGGACTCCCTGCGAAATATGATAGTGCGGCTGAACCAGGGGCTGCAGGATCGCGATGCGCTTATATTTGCGCTGGCAGACAGCCTTTTCCTCCAGTACGATAAGAATGTCAGCGATATGAAAGATATTGAGAAACAAGGACTGTTGGGTAAAATTGAAAAATACAGCGTCATCGGCAATGTGAAGCGTTCTGTCATGAACAATGTGGCATTCCTTGAAACGACACAGCTCAGAGGCAGTGATTTAGTGACGCTTGTCCGGCAGCAAAAACGCTTCCAATCTCAATGGACGGGAATCTCACCGAAACTTAGTTCGATATATATTAATACAAAAGTGAGGAGACACGAAGTAAACACAGTTGATTCTATGCTGACTGTATGGGGAGATAAAGTTAATGATGCGATGTGGCGTTCATTAAATTCGCTGTTTAAGGAGAAAGGTTTTTTTGTTAAGGAATTTAAAAATGGCGAGGAGTTCAGCTCGAACTTTGTGACATTCCTTTCCGAGCAAATTCAGAATCCGAATGAAGAAACGAATGATACACGCTTTAAACTCTTTACAAACTTCCATGAGAATCTGTGGCTGTCCGATCTGAATGCGGTGTGGCTGCCGGCACTGAGCGAACTTAATCAAATATCCGATACACAGAAAAAGAACATTGAAGCAAAAGTAGAAAAATGGCGTTCAACCGTTTCGCCCGGAGCATCCTGGCTGATCTATGTACTTGTTCTTCTTGGGGTTCTTCTTATACCGATACTTGCTATCCGTTTATTCCCGAAAGCACCCAGGCCTGTAAAAGATACACCGTAGATAGAAAAGGATTTGATATACAGCAAAAGTTATGAGAAGAGGCGACTATTCCGGTTGCCTCTTTTTTTTATCAAATTAAAATGTTTAACTGAATTATGCGAACAATCGCTGCGATTCTCTTTAATGATTTTGAGACATTAGATGTATTCGGCCCGATCGAAGTGTTCGGGCGGTTAACTGAACATTTCTGGCCTGAGTTCTATTCAGTAACCGGAGGTATCGTAACGAGTTCGCAGCGGGTGCAGGTTGCAACACAAGCACTTTCAGATTTGCGGCCGGAAAAATATATTTTGCTGATACCCGGAGGTGCGGGAGTAAAAAATATTTTACATGATAAAGGTTATATAAACATACTGACTGAATTAGCCAGAAATGCTGAGTTCGTTCTGACGGTCTGTACTGGCTCCATATTATTTTCAAAGACAGGATTGCTGGATGGGAAAAAAGCTACCTCCAATAAACGACTCTTTGCCTGGGCTCAGAAGGAATCGCCGAATGTTCTATGGATCAAGAAATCACGCTGGGTTCGCGATGCTAATATCTATACAAGCTCGGGAGTAAGCGCGGGCATCGATATGGCGTTGGGTTTTATTTCCGATCTTATCGGGTATGATATTGCAAAGCAGCAAAGCAATGAGATTGAATATGAATGGAAAGAAAATAATGAATGGGACCCATTTTCAAATCTCTATTAAACTTTCGGACATTTGTTATTAAGGAGAATCCATATGTTTCTAAAATCCAGACCGCCTGTCACAGTTATCATAGTTTGCGTATTTGAACTGCTCGGGCTAATCTTATTACCATCTGCTATATTCGAAGAGACAGCTAAGGCAATTGGTTTATGGTATCAAATCTATATTGTAATAACAGGTTTTGTTACTGTCTTTGTTATTTGGAAACTTTGGAAAATGAAAAAGTCAGGACTTTATGTCTACTTTATCGCATATGCATCACACAATATAATCGCTGTGATAGTTGGAAATTGGCTTATCTATGTCCTTATTATTCCAATAATCGGTGCGATCTTATTGCTTCCACATTTTAAGAAGATGTCTTAACAAAGTTGAAAAAGATTTTACCTCCAGTGTAACAAACTCAGGAGGAAGCAGATAAAGGAACAAGCTGGAAGTCCAGGTCGAAGGCTTTACGATTATAGGAATATCCCGCCATTTTTTGTAATATAGAAATCGTTAGGCAGATGGCAGGAAAAACTATTGAACCATGTGGTGCAATAAAGACTTTGGTCTAGCACCGAGAGCTAAAAGTGAACGAATGAGTAAATCAATAGAAACTGTCGGATCCCCAGATTCCATTTTGGCTACACGTGACTGACTGGATTTAATCATGCAAGCCACTTCTGTTTGTGTGAGTTTCTTTGCAATGCGGCGTTTCTGTAAGTTTTTTGCCAATTGAAATTTAAGTTCGATGTATGCCGATTCTTCGGGAGAAAGGCCTAAAAGATCGTTTACAGTACCGATCTTCCATCCGGCAGAGTCGAGACGTTTACGTTTTGCTTTATCCATATTAGTTATCCTTGGGATTCATTATACAAGCGTAATCGGCGCCTGCAAATATCAATAATTTGTTTTGTTGTTTGTCTTGATTGTTTTTGAAATATTTCCAAAATGATAATAGCGTCAGAATCAATCCGATAAATGATACGCCATATTTTGTTTTCATCGTTAATTCGGAGTTCATGACATCTTAATCCAATTGTTGGCATTGGCCTTGAAAATGGAAGACTTATTTTTTCTCCCGCTTGCAGCCGTCTCAATAAGAAACCAGCCTCAAGTCGGGCACTCTTTGAAAACGGAGGAGTCTTTACCTCGCCGTGAAGCCATACGAGTGGTTTATCATAAGAATCCATATGTTTATAATATATGTCATATCTGGCATAATGTCAATAGTGTCGGCGGCTTCCTCCTAAGTAACAAAAACAGGAGGGAGCAGATAAAGGAATAAGCTGGAAGTCCGGGTTGAAGGCTTTATGATTATAGGAATACACCGCCGTTATTTGTAATATAGAAATCATTAGGTAGCTTACAAACATAATGAGGAGAAATAAATGCTTCAGAGAGGAATTAGAGTGGAAAAGGTTGGAAATATGACAATAGTTTTAGCGATTATTTTATTATTCGGTGTACTTGCTATGGCATATGGTTACTTCCAAAATAACATGCATTGGATTTATTTGGGAGTGTCAATAACTATTGCATTGAGTTTTATAATAATGTTTCAGACGATTCTTCGTCCACTGAATTGGATGAACATAAGAAGAACGAAACGGGTTCGGTAAGCCTCCTACTCCTGAGTAATAAGCTCAGGAGGAAGCAGATAATTGATAGCAGGTAATTTAAATCGCAGAAGAAGAAATCCCGTTTATGCTGGATTACAGTGACAGGGCTCCGCCTGTCAGGCAGCAGTAAATAATTAAGAAAGACTCTATGAAAAACGTTATCGTATTTATCATGATGCTTGTCTCCTTAGAAAGCATTTCACTATCGCAGATTTCTGAAAATAATGGCGGGGATACAACAAAAAAATGGGTGGGAACCTGGGCTGCTGCTCCGCAGCTTGTGGAAACACGTAATATGCCTCCTCCTCCGGGTTTGACTGACAATTCATTGCGGCAGGTCGTCCGGGTTTCAATCGGCGGAGATACTCTGCGGGTAAGATTATCAAATGAATTCAGTACAAGCGCCGTTACAATGAAATCTGTTCAAATTGCCGTTTCAACCGGAGGCAGCGCCATTAACGTATCCACGAATAAAGAATTGAAATTCAATGATACATCCGGGATCATAATGAATGCCGGTGCTGTTGTTACTTCAGATCCTATTGCATTCAATTTAACATCAAGGATGGATGTAGCAATTACCATCTACTTTGGCCAAACATCTGCAACTGTGACCGGCCATCCCGGGTCCCGCACTACTTCGTACATAATTGCAGGAAACACGACTACGACGACGGATTTTACAGGCGCTGTCACGACAGATCATTGGTACAACATCAATGCGATTGATGTACTGGCACCGTCGACTGCAGCTTGCGTTGCAATTCTTGGCAACTCTATCACCGATGGACGGGGCTCAATCACAAACATGCAAAATCGATGGCCGGATATATTTTCAGAATCTCTTCTTAAAAATTCAAGTACTCAGCAGGTAGGTGTTCTCAATCTTGGCATTGGAGGCAATTGTATGCTTACAGGCGGTTTAGGCCCAACCGGAGTAAGCCGATATGAGCGGGACATTCTTAATCAGCAAGGCGTACGCTGGGCTGTCGTTTTTGAAGGAGTGAATGATATCGGCGGGGTCGGCTCTGCCGATGCTGCAACGGCGACTGCCAATAATCTTATTGCCGCCTATCAGCAGATGATCTGTAAAGCTCATGCTAAAAATATCAGGATTTACGGCGCTACCATTCTGCCCTTTAAAGGTAATTCGTACTATAATCAATTTAGTGAGTCTTGCCGAAATACCGTTAATCAATTCATTCGCACCAAAGGCAATTATGACGGTGTGATTGATTTCGACAAGGCGATGCGAAATCCGCAGGATACTGCGAGTCTTGTTTCGACATATCAGAATGACGGCCTGCACCCTGATGCGGCAGGATACAAAACGATGGGCGAATCCGTCGATCTGAATTTATTTACCGCGTCAGATACCGCAGCGGTTGGTGTAAATATTAAAAAGAACAAATGATAATTAAATGACCTACGAAAAATATGTGGGAATCCATGGAGTTTGTGTAAAAACGGTAAAAAAGTCTTGTCATTCTGAACGAAGTGAAGAATCTAAAGCCTTTTATATTTAAAACACTTCGTGTATTACATTCTCAGGCCTCCAGCTGTCCTGACCGATGCTATTGAATGTCAGAAATCCCGCTTTGCGGGACTGACGTCACTGACCAACTAAGTTAAACTGAGACACTGCATAAATGACGCCTTGTGCAACACATATTGGACAACTGTGATAATGATACTATATCTAACAAGAAGCTCACTCCGACGCAGGCATATCGGAAAAATTACTAACGAGAATCTTACCTGTTTCTTACACTTACACTCCTAAACTGCAGGAATTGCCCACGTAATCTGACACCTTTAACGTCTCCATCTTTTTATGATTGTTGAGCAGCAGGAATATGACTTGACAAAGGCGATTAAAACGTTTATTATTCCAGCGTCAAGACCCTATCTCCCCGATAGGAGGCGATGATGTGAAGCCTCGATTCCGTTGGCGCGTATCGGGGCTTTTTTATTTTTGATGGAATAAAACTTATACGCATCAGGATACCATTCAAATATATAAACATCTGTCGGGTAGAGACTTACATGCAAGTGTAAATAGGATGCAGAGTGAGGATATTTGAGGATTGAATCAATGGTCTTGATTCTTGCACACTGATTTCGTAATATCTTGTATTCCAGATTTAAAGATTTATTGTGGTTGGGAAGAAGTAGAAGAGGATACGTGGGGTTCCTTTGGCTTGATCCCGCAGCTACGGCGCCAAAACGTATCCCGTTAATTGTCGTTTATTTTGTCGACCTTTTATGCCTAATAGTCATGAATTGTCGACCGAGTTGACACGAATCACATGTTAGAGCACACGGAACATACATTTACAAACATAAAAATCTAATAAACAGCGATAGGCAATAGAAATGAAATCGGTCGATGGGATAAAATCAGGCATCGACTCAAAAAGATCAATCATCTCAAATCGCAAAAAAAATATTTCTTTCTTATCCCACTGAAATCTTCGAAGATAATGAGGATAAAGAATTCGTTATAAAAGATATAATCTCACAGCGATTCGATATCCCTTCAGCTCCATCGAAATCGTTGGTTCAGGCAAGCTTGGATTTAGCTTATTCAAAGATAAGCTTTTTGAGCCAAAACTCTCGGATCTTGACGTTGCAATTGTAAGCCTTCCTTTATTCACAAGATTTTCAGAAATTGCTCATAGAGTTTCAAAAGGATATACCGACTTAACTGTATTTCCCTTATGGCGAGGAAACAGAACTGACAAACAGTTTATCAGAGGATTGACCAATGGATTCCTAAATCCTTTTTTTATGCCGAATTGCAACGATAAATCTATGTGGTTGGATTTTTACAATTCCCTATCAAATGAACACTATGATCTATTTAAGAATATTAACGGAGGAATATATTCCTCTGAGTATTATTTTATTTCGAAACAAGAAGATTCTATCAACCAATACAAAACCAATCCAACAAAATATGACAAAATATCAGGTTCGCTCTAAAGAATTAATCGATGTTATTAATGAAATCAAGAACAAGCGATTAATTCTATCTCCATACTTTCAACGCAATTTAGTTTGGAGATTAATTCATAAAATTGATTTCATTAAAACTATATTGCTAGGATATCCATTCCCTCAAATATTTATTGCACGTGGAACAATAGATATTGAGACAATGTCAACGACATCCTGCATAGTAGATGGCCAGCAAAGAATGAATTCCATTCTCGGTTTTATTAGAGACGAATTCAAGGTCGATGGACGACTATTTTCGGAACTGACCTCAGTTGAGAAAGAATCTTTTCTCAAATATCAAATACCAATAATTGATCTTGATATTGATAACGATAATCCTGAAGTAATGGAAATATTTCAGCGACTAAATAGAACATTTTATTCTTTATCATCGATTGAAAAATTGTCAACTGAATATGCCGCTTCTGAATTCATGCTCCTTGCGAAGTTTCTGACGGATGAGGTAAAATTTCCAAACAAATCGCTGCCTGATGACGAAAATGAGATGCCCCTTCAACTAAATCCGAATATCTCAAGTACATTTATAGAATGGTCATCAGGTAAGCAAGTGAAGCACTTTGATACGTTGGTCATAGAATCCGATATATTTACATCATACGAACTAGCCCGGCAGGTTCATCTTATGTTCACTCTGAATGTTATGGCAACAATTATTGGAGACTTTTATAACAGAAATGAAACAGCAATTAGATACTTGGAAGAATATTCTGAAGCATTTTCTAGAAAAGATGAACTTTTTTCAACACTAGAAGCAGCAGCTCACAAATATATTAGGTTAAGACTCAAGAAGAAATCTTATTGGTATAATAAAGCAAACGCCTTTTCACTTCTTTGTCTATTTGCAAAAAACATTGACAAGTTGCCGAACATTGAAGAGAAAGAAATAAAAAACAAATTAGAGATATTTGAAAACAACCTCCCTGCAGACTATCAATTATCTGCAAAAGAAGGAGTGAACAATAAAAAGGAAAGGCTAACGCGAAACACGTATTTGGATAAGTTGATCTTTAAGATCTGAACCTATGATAATTGCATCGCTTCCCGTGCGACCTAACCAATCCATCAAGCTGACAGCCGGAGGCCGCGTGTGAATGATGCACACGAAAGTGTGCACCAATAATTATGCAGACTTTATTCATGGTGTCTACATACAAAGTGCAATACAATTTTAGAGTATTGGGTACGTTAAGCATGGCGAGTATAGGTTTTGGATCTTAATAATAAACTTATCAGCATGAACTTGTTTCATTTTCAGCAACTTGAAAATTATCAGCGCTGCAACTTAGTGCCCAACCTTTAAGTGGTGGATTGGAGTAAACATGTTCAATCAAGATTTCTATTCAAACTTCCTTTCAAATTTATTGGCCACTGTTATTGGTATTGGCTTTGGTTTGCCGATTGCGCTTTGGTTAGATCGCATTTTTCGTTCCAGAAATGAAAAGGAAAAGGCAAGGGAATCTTTTGAAAGGGTTAAAAAGATCCTAATCCTTCTTCAATCAGAACTTAAGGAAAACCAAGATTCAATCGACAAATTTCATGAAGATGTGTCGAACTACTATCATCCTGTGAGAGTCGAATCTTGGAATGCCTTTTCCGATGGTGGTGAGTTGCAGTGGTTGAATGATCCAGAATTGTTGGCAGTGCTTTCATCTACTTATGCAACTATCAATCATTACCATTCAATTTATGATAAATATGTGCAGGCCAGTCTCTTCCCTATCTCCATCGGAAGCCCAGAACTGAAGAAGAGGATCTTTAATATAGTCGTTAAGCAGCAAGATGTTGCGAAGAAACAAATTACGCTTTGTTTAGAGTTGATCAGCATAAAAATTATAAAACTGACTTGTTCTGTTATATCCAACGGCGCGGGTTAACCATCCGCTCAAGATGACAGATTGAGCATCTTAACCGCCATCCGTTAGGTTGCGGCTGATTATAAATACATAACTCGGAAAGACAAATGTTAAAAATACAAATCATACATATAACAGGTGAAGACGTAACTAAGAAGAGAAGTCCTTATGTAATAGTAAATGATGTCACGGACAAAGAATCATTTTATTTGACTTCTTCAAAGTATGCGCATTTTTATAAGGAAGAAGTCGCAAATATTTTAATCAGTCACACTTTTTATGAGGTGGGTGAATACTTTTCTTCTTTTTCATTTAATAAGGGTTTGGATTGGTGGAATGATGGTATAGAATATACAATAGATTGTAAAAAATATTTTCAAGAGAGAATTCCAAAAATTAGAATAAATTTAGATGTAGACGTTGAAAGATGGTCAAAAGTATGGAGCATTTTAGAATTTTCAAAAGAATTTCAAGAAACAGTCGAGATATATAACAATAAAAACATTAAATATTATTCAATGGATGAGGATGAATCTGTGCTAAACGGTTTTGGAATCGAATGTTGTATAGAAAGTCTTTCCAATCCAATCAAAACAGAAGCAGACCAATTAGAAAATATCTTAAAAGAAATTGTTAATGTTACAATCAAAAGATTGATATCCAAAATTAATAATAATTCAATTGTTACTTATTTTCAATTCCCTGATGAAATAAAGACTGTCTGTTGTCAATACCTAATCTACTTTACACAGTTTATTGCTGACATCGGCATTGAAGTGAGTACGGAATTAAAAGAAGAGGCTAATCAGATATTATTCAGAGTGATTCCCAAAAACCAAGAAGATGCATTATCTAAGATTCAAGAAGCATTATCAATATATTTGAATGCACCTACGAATCGAGAATTTTCATGTCCAAACGAGTAATTACAATAATATTGCAGTCAAACAATGGGAAGCCAACGTTTATCATTTAAAATCACAGCTTGCACTAGCTAATTCAATATTGGATGCAAAAAGTGCAACAATCGAAAATCTTCAATTGTCAAATTATCAATATCGACAATTACTTAAATCAAAAGAAAGCGCAGAAGAGAAAAAAGAAGATTTAATTGATAGAATTGTTGCAATTAAGGAATATGAGGGCAAAGGTTTCTCCGTAAATTTTGCGGAAATTCTTCGAAGACTTAAAAGAGCCGTCAAATAATAAGTTGTGATTCAGCCGCAACCTAACCAGGCGATCAAGCTGACCGGATAAGCAATTTAACCGACATCCCTTAGGTGGCATGCGAAAAATGAAAGGATATTTATGAATAAGATTATTCCTCTTTTTGTCTTCTTGGTTTTTGGTTGCCAACCAAGTTTTATTAATTCTGAAAATTTCTTCGATAAGTCGTTTACCATTGGTGCAATGGATTCGGTTACAATTGGTGAACCAATCATACAATGGGAGTATGGTGTTCTGGGTAATTATTCAGTCTTGACGAATATAGTCGCTATCGACAGCCTTTCAAGTATATCAGGAAATTATAAAAAATATAGATACAATAAAGATTCTACCTACCAAATTAGAAAGAAATTACAGAGCACTAAAAAGCGTCTTGTTTATGTTGGAGAAAAAGATGGAATTATTCGTATGAAATATCAAGTGTTTTTCTTTGAACCAAATTCCAATGCAATGATTATCAAAGAGCCTTATTGTTATGATTTGGAATATAATCTAAATTCACAGAATACTTTATTCTTTCAGAAAATTAGATTAGCTATTCACTCAGCTAATCAAAACAGAATTGTTTTTACAGTCATAGAAGTACCTCAGCATCTTGAGGAGCAAGAATAATATTTTTCGCCGCCTAACCAGCTCATTAAGTTGACTGAATGAGCAGCTTAGTTGCCATCGTTAGGCTGCACACAATAAAAAGTGAGTTATACTTGGAAAATCTAAAGTCAGAGCGCATTATCCTCCGATCGCTGCTTATGAAAGATGCACGCGATGTTTTCTCGTATAGATCGGAACCCGATATTTACCAATTCCAAACTTGGCAACCGAAGACAATAGTAGATGTTGAGAAATTTATAGAAACCCGAATAGCCGGTGAGCCTGATTTTCCAAATACTTGGTTTCAACTTGCTATATGTAAATATGATCCATATGAACTTATCGGAGATTGTGGTCTCCATTTTCTTGAAAAAGAATCAAGTCAAGTTGAAGTTGGCATTACATTGAAACGAGAACATCAAGGATTGGGTTATGCTACAGAAGCATTGAAAATGGTTTTCAATTTCTTGTTTGGCGAGCTCAAAAAACATCGCATTATCGGATCTGTCGATCCAAATAATCATGCGTCTATCAGATTAATGGAACGATTGAGGATGCGAAAGGAAGCACATTTAATAGAAAGTGTTTGGTCTAACGATCGCTGGTCGGATGATATTATCTATGCAATATTATATCGTGAGTGGAAAAATATTTAGCATCATCAAACATCGTGTTGCCTAACCCGCGCATCAAGCTAACGGAATGAGCAGCTTAGCGCCGGTTGTTAGGCGGATAATTAACAAGGAGATTACATGAACCTAAAATCATTCTTCATCATATTCACTTGGGCTACAGTAATGATATGTGGATGTAAAACGCATGTCAATAATCCTGTGCAAGAGCAGATTCCGATATTAGCAGTTCCGTCAAGCGAGATTGTTGGTTTAAATGTATCTTTTGTTGATACATTGAACCAATATCAGGCTGAACAATTTGTTGTTTCGCTAAACCTAACCGTTTCTAATTTTTCTCGATACAATAATAGTAGTCCTCATATAGGATTAGTGAAAACTCCGACTGGACAAGAGCAAAAATGGATTGATTCTTTGCTGACATATCCAATAGTCGTTGCAGTGTCGCCGCTGATAATGGTTACTAATTAATATTCCGCATAACCAGTGCATCAAGCTGATGCAATGAACGTTGTACATTAAATCCCGCTAAAAAGCAGCGGGATGCAAACAACGCACATGGCGCGTAGAGGTTTAGATGTTTAATCATAATATACTTATCAGGAAGAACATAGAAGAAACCCCGCTTGCGCGTGTTACAATTATGGGGCTCCGCCTGTTTTGTGCATATTGTGCCGAAGGCATCCCTTTGGGAAAAATTATCAGCGCCGCAGCCCTGCCTACCGGCAGGCAGGGCTGCGCCGTTTCGTTAGGCAGAACCACGAAAGAGCATATGAGACTAATAACTATTATCACCATCAGTATTCTCTTTTTGTCTTGCTCAAAGAGTCCAACGTCAATTGATACCAACACACACAACAGAGTTCAGCTAACATATACTTCCGCTGATACATTAGAAGCGCAAGATTTGGCTCTGTGGGCCACAGCTCAACTTGTCGCATCA
Source organism: uncultured Bacteroidota bacterium (assembly GCA_963770945.1). GTDB lineage: Bacteria > Bacteroidota > Ignavibacteria > UBA10030 > UBA10030 > Fen-1298. The sequence goes on from CAVYRP010000007.1 coordinate 267,615, forward strand.
GACTCAGCGGTGACTGAAATGCTCTACAGAATAAACTACCTCCGCTATTACTTCAAGGATTCAATGCCATTTAAATCGTTTTTGAACTCAAGATTCCTGCCTCCGTGGACAACAACCTCGATTGCCATAAAATTCGATTCAGCTACTGCAGTACTCGTTCGTAATCGCTCCTATACCGGATGGTCTCTTCTCCCATCCGAAGTGAAAGCTGATTCTATTACACCTCCAGATGTTCTGGGATGGTCATTTATTAGCTATTCACAACATCGTAATCCGTGGCGACTCTGCGAAATTTATGTTAAGCTTCCTGGAGTTGTTTACTGTGAGCCAAATGGAATAGGTTTTACCGACGGAACCTTCCCAATTTTTCCGGGAACACTGAATGGCCAAATGTCATACCTTTTCGTCGAAGGTTATTCTTACATGCCGAGTGCTTATCACTTTTTTTACTATCAAAATAATCAGCCGATCTATGCAGGCATTTGGTCTAATCAACAAAGCCCAAAACCATCTTGGTGGCAAGATGCCAAAACATCTATTGATAGTTTTTATTACTGGGGAAAATATAAGTAGCATTCTTGGTGCGGTTCTGCCTAACTAGCGCATCCCGCCAAACAGAAGGCGGGCAGGCAACCTGACAGCCTGCCAAAAAGATAGCGGGTAAACCGGAGGCCGCGTGTGAATGATGCACACGAAAGTGTGCACCAATAATTATACAGACTTTATTCATGGTGTTTACATACAAAGTGCAATACAATTTTAGAGTATTGGGTACGGTAAGAATGGCGAATGGTGGGTTTAGGTTATTATTATTAAGTTTTCAGCATGAACTATAGGAGAAGAAATTCCGCTTGCGCGGGATTACAGTTATAGGGCTCCGCCTGTTTTCAGCAAAATTCAAATTTATCGTTGCGGCAGCTTAACCGCCGTCCGTTAGGGCGCAATTCTTAAGGATAAAATGAAAACAAATGTTTTAATTATTATTCTACTTTTCTATTTAACTTCGATCCATGCTCAACAGAAATCGAAAGTAGAGTTAACGGAACCTGTTCATGGTTGGCGCGCATTAACTTCAAAGTGGCCTTATCCTGATTTGGCAATGCTGGTGGGTTTGGATGCTACTTACAAAGTAAATTTTATTATTGATTCCACTGGTAAATTAAAAGATTTATACATTCAGAGTATGAATTTATCCGAACCAAGAGAACACAATTATTTTGATTCATTGTTCACATGTGCAATTACGACTGCACTTAATACTTTAAAATGGAACTTGGCAACTAGAAATGGGCTCCCAATATGTAATAAAATCTCAATGATAATAGAATATACAACAACTACTTCAGAAAGTTGGACAGATTTTAAGTTGCCTCCTGAAACCGAATGGAAAAAACTTAAGAAAATTAATTCTACTTCAAGAATCGTAATTGACTCTATTCAAGTCTCTAGAAATGCGCCCTAACCAGCAACCTCAAGCTGACGAAAGAAGCAGCTTAGTCGCCATCGTTAGGCGGCAATTTCGGAGTTAAAGATGAAGGTGATTGACAGTGGAATGCCGGACGAAGTTTACTGGAATAGTCTATTCGATATCCCGAGTATCGTAAATTGGCTTGAGCTACAGAACATAATCGGTCCGATTGTCGAGATTGGCTGTGGGTATGGTACTTTCACGGTTCCAATTGCAAAGAAAACGAATAATCAAGTTTTAACTTTTGACATCGAACCCTCTATGATTGAGACAGCACGGAAAAATGTACAACAATCAGGACTCGCTAATGTCCATTTCTATCTTCATGATATTTTAGAAACGGGGACAGGATTAGAATCCAACAGTGTCGGAATGATTTTGTTGTTCAATATCCTGCACTTCGATGAGAGAAGAGCTATGCTTGAAGAAGCTTCTCGAATTCTTAAACCTTCAGGTATCGCCGCAATAATCCATTGGCGAAAAGACATTGAGACACCTCGCGGCCCTGTCGTTCATATGCGGCCCGATCAGGAAACAATTCTTGGTTCAATCAACGGCCTCGATTTGCATTTCAAAGGCAACAGTAGAATTTTAGAACCCTATCACTGGGGTATCCAGCTAATAAAAGGAGTAAACAATTGAGAATCGGAATCATCATTGAAACAAATGAACCTGAGAAGGCCTGGAATGGAGTGCGCTTTGGAAACACGGCTCTCAAACAAGGGCACGATGTCAAGATATTTCTGATGAGTGCAGGCGTTGAAATTGAAAGCATTGTTAATGAAAAGTATAATGCAAAGAAACAAATTGACGAATTTATTCAGAGCAAAGGTACCGTCTTGGCTTGCGGGACTTGCATCAAATCGAGAAAACAGGAAGAGTCAGACGTCTGTCCGATTTCTACAATGATGGATTGTTTGGGTATGGTGGAGTGGGCTGATAAAGTAATCACCTTCTGAATTAAAATGGGACCTCCTTAGTAACAAACTCAGGAGGCAGCGTATAAAGGAACAAGTTGGACGCCGAATTCAGCGGTTTTACGTTTAAGACGAATATTAGTTTTCCTATGTCGTGATATTTGGTATGATAACTCAACATAAAACATCGGCAGTATACAAACATTTGGAACTGCTAATCCCGTCTTCGGGAGCGCAGATCTCATTGTGGGTATCCATCCCTTTGGGATAGGAATATCCCGCCGTTTTTTCGTAATATAGAAATCGTTAACCATTTGAACATTAAACAGGAGGATAAAAACCATGGGATTATTTAGCGGGCTATTTAGAAAAAGCAGCAATGCAAATCAGAAAGGCAATAATAAAGAAACACAAAAAACAATAAGAAGCATCATCGACTCCAAAGGTCTACGGCCGTTGGGGAATAAGAAGAGGCTTACGCAGACAGATGACCAATATGATGTCCGGCTGTTTCTTTTTTCAAACAAACATGATTCTGAAAAATATTATAGGACATTTATTGATTATGCAGAAAATAATCCTCCGCCATTTTGTATCGAAATCATGCATGTAAGAATTCACACAATACATGCCGAGCCATTTGGATTGATTTTTCCATATGAGCGCACCGATACACGTCCCAAATATGTAGAGTGGTTTCGTGAAGCAACCCTTACATGTAATGAGGTTCTACGCAACTTTCAACCAGCCGATCATTGTTATGGAATGCTGAATGAATACGTAAAAGAACTATTCGACTGGACTATATTAATTCCCGATTCAATCGATCTTAATTCACCGGAAGCGAATGATATTTTCAGCGATCCGCCTGATAATGGATTCACTCCATTGAAAGTTAAATGACATATTGGCTAACAAGTCGCTCCCCGTTAGTGCCAAAGGCATGCCTTCGGCAAAAGCAGCGGGGCAAGTGGGTGTGTTAAACCCAGCCAATAGGTATGCCCCAGAATTATTCGGTAATCTGTACGCGAAGGCGCATTCCGAGAGCCTTTGCATACTTGTGAAGGGTTGAAAGGCGGATATCTTCAGAATGGTTTTCGATCCGTGAAATGGCAGATTTCTTGGTACGAAGTTTCTTGGCGATTGATTCTTGTGTTACTCCAGCACGTTCTCGTGCTTCACGAAGCATAAGACTGAATTCAAAGGTCTGATAACCAGACTCATAATCTTTAGCGAACTGCGGATTTTGTTTTTTTCGCTTTTCGATATAACGTTCAACATCATTCATGACTTTTTCTCCTTTGTAGATATTCAGATCGTCGTTGCTCAGCAATTTTAATATCTTTGATTGTAGGCGCAATTAAAGTTAACATATTAGTGAACCATAGTCAAACCGTATTATGGGGTACGCCTAACTAACACATCCCCGACGCATAACGTCGGGACGTTGAGAAACGCGCAAGCTAACTCCAATCATGTCAGTGTAAATACAAACTAGTATCACACCTTCTTCATACACTCACGCCCCTCATTACGGGAGTTACTCACATAACTCGATACTGTGTAAGCTTCCATCTTGGCGGCAGGGTAGGGAACGAATAATCTTTTCAATTTATCTATATCCTTGTAGTCTCTATCAAGCCATTGCTCGAAATGTTTTGGCGGTAATATCACCGGCATTCTATTGTGAATACTTGCCATGAGCTTGTTGGGTTCTGTGGTTATGATTGTGAAGCTTGGAAACTCTTCACCTTTATCATTCCTCCAGACAGAAAACAATCCTGCAAAGAAGAAGGTCTGTTCGTCTTTCATCCGAATGCACATCGGCTGTTTGGACTCAACCTCTTTGGGTTTACCCCGCACTTCATGAATAGCGGTAATTTTCTTCCACTCATAAAAAGCATCAGCAGGAACAAGGCAGCGGCTCGATTTAAAGTATGGGGCATACAGTTTGCTTTGATCAAGTGTTTCTGCTTTAGCATTGAATGTGGTTGCTTGTATCTTTCCATCCTTTGACCAGTGTGGTATAAGCCACCATTTCATCTTCTGAGCGATAAGCTTGTTATCTCTGATTGCTATCACAGGTAATTGCTGACCCGGAGAGGCGTTGTAACGGGGAAGGCCGGACCATGTATCATGGTTGCTCTCCAAATAAATCTTTGAGAACGATTGGAGGACTGGTTTACCATTAACTATGACGTATCGGCCGCACATAAGCTATGATTGAAAACAAGGATCGTCTAGAAAAAGTGCCGTATCAAAGTTCGATACGTTGCATAGTGCTTGTCATTTGTCATTTTTGAGGCGCAGTTTAATAATATGATATCGCTTCTGTCCAAGATAAATTGAGATATAGTTTAAGGCCTTGATAATAAGTCAAATTGAACGAGTTATTAACTCTGGGCTGGAGTAAGCCCACCATATCAAGTATTAAATATAAAGATGCTGCCCAATATATATGTTGCACATAGCGTCATTTCTTTTGTCTTGACACAAAAGAAATGACAAAAGAAAAAGTCAAGACTCACGAAAAATATGGTTAAAACTGCGGTTCACTTCGCTGCACAGAATTAACTCCCCCGCTTCGCGGGGTCAAACAGAATTCTGTGCTGACGCTTCGTTCACCTTGTTTTACATCCATATTTTTCGTAGGTCATTTAATTAAAATGCATATTTTGGACAAGTGTGATATGATGTGATATTCAAAATTGACATGGAAGCAATCTTGAAGTATATTATATATAATTAGGCATAGCTGTGGAGGAAAGAAATGCTGCCAATTTGCTTCATATGTTAAACTTTTTTATGGTAGCAGGTTCCACTAAGCATATGATTTTTTGTTGAATTTATTGACCCCGTAGCTCCCGCCTGCGCTTCACTTTGTCGGGCAGGCAGTTGGATAGAGCAATCCGACGGAAGGGGCGGCATCGTTCGCTGGAAAAGCAGAACGATGTTTTAAATAGGGAATTGTTCTTTAAAAAAATTATTGACCCCGTAGCTCAGTTGGATAGAGCATCAGCCTTCTAAGCTGAGGGTCGCGCGTTCGAGTCGCGCCGGGGTCACAGATCAATTAAGGTGAAATTCTAAGTCCCAAAATCACACACGAGCGTTGTTTGCGAGTGAAAGTGATTTTGAGGATCCCGCCCCCAGTCACTTACAACCGGAGATATTGCATTCAGAAGTTGTAATGCACCAATTATGCCATTCGTTTAAAATTGTGCTACTGTAAGGAGCAATCAAACGGTTGGCCCTGCAATGAGATTGAAACTCATAGTGGTTAAGTGCAGCGTCTGCATTGTTCATAAAAAGATCCCAGCTTGTTCCGCATACACCTCCGCCATAACAGAGTAGCGCTCGACCTCCATTGAGATTCTGTGAATTGAACCATATAGAAACAGTCCTTTCTGCTGTAGGAAAAGAATCAGCAGAACCGCCTATCCAACTGGAAGTTCCATTGAAATAATAAGCTCCATTGCTATTTCCGAACCGATCTGTTGTTAATGATGCATCGAGAACGATCCCGTTGTTACCATTACCGCTCTCGTCATTTGCATTTCCGTTGAAAGGAAAATAAGCCGTAAGGCTGTCTGTCGGAATCTGTGCAACAAGAATTGAAGTTGCGGCGAAGAAAACGATTAAAAAATATTTCATAAATACCCTCCTAAATTATTGTGATTGAAAACAAAAAACCTCTGTCATTCATTCACCGAAGAAATCACAGAGGCTCTGATACTAACCAAAAACAAAAAGCTCCCGCAGCCTTGTCTTCGGCAACCTATCGTATCGGTCAGGACACACAAGATCCACCGATGCAAACAGCCATCGGGAGCAACCTTTTTTAATAAGATGAAGTCTATATCATATACATAGTAGTATATCCGTTTAAAAAACTCTAAGGAGATTTGTTTTTATGAAAAAGATATTTCTAGTTATAATTGCGGTCATATTGAATTTTCCTTTTCTCTTTCAAAATTTATTTAGTTGCAGTATGGTAAAAATTACCGCCAACGGCAGAACTATTGTCGGCAACAATGAAGACTTTGGCAACTCCGATACGAGAATCTGGTTCGAACCAGGGATAGGAAAGCAGTTTGGAGCTGTGTATGTCGGGTATGGCCAGCTTTCTCCGGAAGGAGGAATAAATGAAGCAGGACTTGTATTCGATGCATTTGGAATGAAAAGCAAACCTCTGAAGGATACCACAGGCAAGCTGCCCATCTTTGACCTGGACTTGAAGAGAAAGATTATGAAAGAATGTTCAAGCGTCGAACAAGTGAAAGTATTGCTCGGCAGGTATAATCTGTACTTCTGGTTTCACTCCACCTGGGTATTTATCGATAAATCAGGAAACTATCTTGTCGTTGACGGCGATTCCGTTGCAGGCGGTAACAATCGATACTTTGTTCAGACCAACTTCCGTCAATCCGAAATCAAGGATGAAAAGGAAATAACCTGCCCGCGCTACCTGAAGGCAATGGCGCTCTTGAAAAATCGCTGTGAAGCAAGTACGGAGTATTGCACGTCAATTATGGACTCGGTGCACCAGTTAAGTACCCTGTACACGACGGTGTATGACCTGAATGCAGGAACCATCGATCTGTACTATTTTCACAATTACTCCAAAGTCATCAGGTTCAATATAAAAGATGAATTGAAAAAGGGGAACCGGGTGTTGCGCATTCCCGAATTATTTCCCGATGTAATAAACCCGGCATATGAGGGGATGCTCAACCTGAAAGCAACATTCGATTCGCTTGCATTCTATTTCACGGCAAAAGATTCAGCCAGAAGGACGACAATCATCGGCGATTTGAAGAAACGCGACTATGTCATTCATGTGATGGAGAATCACGGGTACGAATTCCTCCGCCAGGGCGATATACAAAAAGCCATCGGTATGTTTAATCTTGTGATAGAATTTTTTCCGCAAATGCCGCACGGATATCACTTTCTCGGAGAGGCGTACATGGAAAACAAACAATATGAGCTGGCGCTTGCGAACTATTCACATTCCGTGGCGCTCTACCCGGCAGATGTTGATGGAAGGCAAAGGATTGCCTTATTGAATGAATTGCTAAAAAATAGACTCTAGTTCATGCTCATGACCATCGCTCATAATTTCAAACAAATCGAGTGACGGTCACTCTCGCTCTTGTCGCAAATGTAAAACTGGTTGGTAAAGTTAGTCCCGTCACGGTCTAGTCGTGATGGGATTACTGATACTTAATTTAATGCAATAAATTATATAGAGCAGCGGTTTCCTAAGCTGAGGGTCGCGCGTTCCCGCCAAATAGACGGCGGGCCTGCCCACCAAACAGACGGTGGGTAAACGAGTCGCGCTCGCCCGATTGACAATAATCAATTAGTCGAGCGGGCCGGGGTCACTGGATTTATTGCAAGTTATGGGATCAATGTTTCCCAATCCTGCCAATTATCAAAAAACTGCAAACAACTTTTCATCTTCTGCTAAACTTGCCTGAGCATCAGAGTATCTGTTTTTTTAGCTGAAAAATATAGGATCCAAGTCATAATAATTTGTTCGATTTTATATTGTAACGAGCAGCATTTTATTTTACATTGTAATGTTCTCATGAGTTATTAAGTTTATTCCAATAAAATTAAATATTATATCACTATAAAATAGGAAATTTAGGTGGCAGGAATATTTTATCAAAGGAAATCTCTCTTCTCTTTGTTTATCATTTTAATTGTTTTGACAGTTATTGGCTGCGATGAGAATATTAGTAATCCTGTCGTTTCTGAAAATGAGGTTATCGGTGAATGGGTCTTGACAAAAATAATAGCCTCATCTCCCCTGGGTACACAGGAATTCACTCCTCAGGAACAAAATTCAGATGTGACCATCATTCTCAACAGCGATAAAACTTACCAGAGGAATCAAAATATACAGGGACAAGTCACAAACGATAGCGGCAATTGGAGCGTTGCAAATGGAGCCATAACAATGGTGTCTGATTCAGCAGCATATACTTTTCCCTGCCATATCAATGGAAATAAATTACAGATAACGACGACCATAACCGATCCCGATAGCGGAACTATATTGCCGATCACGCTCGAATTTACGAAACGATGATTTGTTCGGTATATTAGACACTCCTCCGTTGTTTTTATTCTTCAATCTCCGATGTAAATTGAATCACTTGAGGTGTCATTTGAAGATGGTCTCTGTTAATATTGACAGAACAAAAATAGTGTTTATAGTTCAAAATTATTATTTTGATTATGAGTAAATTTCTGAATATGAAGAGGTAACGAAAGGTGTTCATGTTTGCCAATCTACGGCACAGGGCTATGCTCTTTGCAGTTATTCTCCTGACGACTTCTGCGGTCTGTAAAAGTCAGGACTTTAACTTCAAGGGTCAAATTTCATTGTGGGGAATAGGGGTCAGATCTCAGAACGAGTGGAATGGGAATTCGGGTTTACGATATATTCCCCAATTCAATTATAGTTTTTTACTGGGTGAGAATGATCTAATAAATGCCGAACTATTGTTCAATACTTATTATGAAACCGGCCCTATTTCCAGCGGACTATGGATTTAAATCTTATCGGGCTATTGTTGCGTTATACTACGCCGCAAACTGAAATACAACTTGGCCTTCAAAAAATAAACTTTGGACCGGCGCAGCTTTTACGTCCTCTTATGTGGTTTGACAGGGTGGATCCCAGAGATCCTCTCAAGCTAACCGATGGAGTTTATGCGCTGCGTTATAAATACAGTTTTTTGGATAATTCCCTTGTGTGGCTATGGTGCCTCTACGGAAACACAAATAATCAAGGTTATGAGTTTTTCCCTACTGTAAAAAATACTCCTGAATTTGGAGGACGTGTTCAATTGCCTTTACTGGCTGGAGAAATTGCAGCCACATTTCATACGAGGCAGGCAGATGCTCTGGTATATTATTACAGAGAAAATCGTTATGCATTAGACGGGCGCTGGGATATCGGAATTGGCGTTTGGTTCGAATCGGCCTGGCAGCAGAATGCTCCCAAAATGCTGATATATAAATGGAATAATATGACTACAATAGGAGTTGATTATACTATCCCGGAAGGGAATGGAATTTATATTTTGGCAGAACATATGATCACAACTTTTTCGAACTCCTTTTGGGGCAACGATCAAAACAGGCATATATCGGCAATGATGGCTGCATATTCGATCGATGTGCTTGATAATTTATCGCTGCAGGAATATTATGATTGGCATAATAAAAACCTATTTCATTATTTACAATGCCAGAGGACTTACGATAACTTTGCCGTCAATATTGCTTTGTTCCATTATCCGGAAAACGGCGGGAATATATTTTTGAGCGGAAAAACCTCTTTGCTCTCAGGTTATGGACTGCAAGTGATGCTTATATTCAACTACTGAACCTAAAGGAATATTTTATGAACGTTTCGCCGATTATAAAAGTAAATAACCTCGTCAAGGATTATGCCATGGCAAAACAATCCTTCAGAGCGCTCAATGATATAAGTCTTTCACTCAATATGGGAGAGTTCTGCGGGCTTGTAGGTCCAAGCGGATCGGGGAAAACAACATTATTAAATATTATCGGAGCGCTGGATAATCCGACAGGCGGAGATGCAATTGTGATGGATAAAAGTGTAAACACCTTAAATCACAGGGACGCAGCAAGAATGAGAAATGAATCGATCGGATTCATTTTTCAAACATATAATCTTTTTCCTGTCTATTCTGTTTATGAAAATGTCGAATTCCCGCTCCTCCTTTTAAAGAAAAGTAAAAAAGAAAGAAAAGAAGCCGTTATGCGGGCTCTGGAATGGGTCGGACTTTCAAGCAAAGCAAACTCAAGGCCCAATCAATTATCCGGAGGTGAAAGCCAGAGAGTTGCGGTTGCCAGAGCTATGGTAAAATTACCGAAGATAGTGCTTGCGGATGAACCCACTGCAAATCTCGATGCAGCAAATTCACATAACATACTTAAGACTATGCAGAACCTGAATCATGAACTGAAAACCACATTCGTTTTTGCAACCCACGATGAAAAAGTTATCGGATATCTGCGAAGAAAAGTTGTTCTTAATGACGGAAAAGTTGTCGATGATATCAATCTCAATTAAACACCTGAGATACAAATGCTTATAATAAAATTAGCTTTCAGAAATATTATACATTCAGGATTGAGGACATGGCTGAACGTCGTTGTACTTTCAATAGCGTTTGTATTAATAATTCTGATAGAAGGGCTGTATGATGGGATGTCGGAACAGGTTAAAGATGCCGAGATAGATTCCAATGTCGGGGGAGGTCAGTTCTGGCAGAAGGATTATGATCCCTTTGATTCATTTTCATTGGAAAGATCACATTCGAAAATCCCCGCCGAATTGGAACAAGAGATCAGGAATGGAAATGCATCGGCTGTATTAATTGTTGCTGCTTCCATATTTCCAAGGAATCTATCCCAATCGGTTAATCTTAAAGGCATTGATCCTGATCAGAAAATAGTAAATCTTCCCGTTTCCATTCTAAAAGAAGAACCGGATGCCAATGCCATTCTGGGATTTATCGGTTCTCGAATGGCAAATAATACCGGACTGCACGCCGGTGATTATGTCAGCGCAAGATGGCGGAATATCAATGGGACGTTTGACGCGGGAGACATTAAAATCGTGAAGGTAATCGATATACCTCTTCCATCGGTCGACAAAGGCCAAATATGGATCCCTCTGGAAAAACTCCGCACCATGGTACAAATTCCCGGACAGGCAACCGTCATCACATTAAAAAAAAATATAAGCAGAATTCCGGCAGGCAGCGGGGATTGGATTTTCAGAGATCATAATTATCTGCTTAAAGATCTTAATGACAACATCAGCCGCAAAAGATTATATTCAAATTTTATTTTCAGCCTTCTTCTGGGAATGGCGCTCCTTGCCGTTTTTGATACTCAGGTACTTTCGATTTTCAGGCGGCGCAAGGAAATAGGAACTCTGATGGCGCTGGGAATGACACGATGGAGTATCATTGGCCTGTTTACGATTGAAGGGTTCCTGTTAGGTATTCTCGCTTTTATTGCAGGTTCGATCTACGGCTATCCGATATTAGCATATCTGGCGAACGAAGGCCTTGTTTTGCCGCGTATGATTGAACGGACACAATTTGCAATCCTCTTAGTCCTTTACCCGAAATATGGATTACAACTTTATATCATCACCGGCCTGATCCTGTTTTTATCCGTGATCATTGTCAGTTTTCTGCCTGCGCATAAAATAACGAAACTGAAACCGACCGATGCTCTTAAAGGGAAATTCTCATGATGCATTTCTTGATCAAAGGTCTCATGAGAGATCGTCACAGAAGTGTGTTTCCTGTGCTCATCGTTTCATTCGGTATATTATTGACGATTGTTCTTTATGCTTTTATCAGAGGGGAATTAAACGACCTCATTGATTCAAATGCCAGATTCGATACAGGACATCTCAAAATAACGACGCGTTCGTACAATTCATTGGCAAGTCAGATGCCGAACGACCTTGCGCTTACCGGAATAGAAAATCATTTAGTGTCGTTAAGGAATAAATACGCGGATTACGACTGGACCGCAAGAATAAAATTTGTCGGGCTTCTTGATGTGCCGGATACCCTTGGGGAAACAAAAGCGCAAAATTCTGTTTTCGGGTTGGCGGTGAATTTATTCGACAAAAATAGCATGGAAGGGGAAAGGCTGAATTTAGGCAAATCGATTGTTCAGGGCCGTGTACCTGAAAAGCCGGGAGATGTGTTGATCAGCGAAGAATTGGCCGCACGGATGAATACCGGGATCGGTCATTCGATCACACTGCTTTCGACCACTTCCGGCGGCGCTATGGCGGTCCAGAATTTTATTGTCTGCGGAACGGTGAAATTCGGTATCGCGGTGATGGATCGCGGAGCTATGATTGCAGATATCTCGGATATTCAATATGCTCTTGAAATGCCCGACGGTGCGTCCGAGATTGTGGGATTTCAAAAAAACAAATTCTACGAACCCGGCGAAGCGGAAGAAATAAAAAAGGATTTTAACAGCCGGTTTACTCAAGCCAATGATCCGTATTCACCCCTGATGGCAACGCTCGGGGACCAGAATGGGCTCGGCGAATACATCGATTACATAAATGGAGTCGCGTTTATCATTGTCGGAATATTTGTGGCTGCGATGTCTATCGTTTTATTAAATACGGGACTGATGTCCGGAATCCGGCGATATGGAGAAGTGGGCGTGCGTTTAGCACTAGGAGAAGCAAAAAACCGTATTTATAAATCCATATTAATCGAATCCGCTGTGATTGGTTTTACCGGTTCCTTGATAGGGACAGGCCTTGGCCTTGCAGTATCTTTTTATCTGCAGGAGATCGGGATTGATATAACGGAAACTCTCAAAACGACGTCGGTACTTATGCCGAATGTTTTACGGGCAAGGATAGACGGCTTATGTTTCTATATTGGTTTCATTCCAGGCCTGCTGGCAACTCTCATCGGAACAGCTTTTTCCGGAATACAGATTTATCAAAGACAAACGGCATCTCTGTTTAAGGAATTGGAAACGTGAAAAAATCACTTATTATGACAGGTATTTTTATAGCATTCGCAATGACCGGGTTTGCTCAGGTTCCAACGGGTTCAGAAGTGCTGAAGGAGATAGATAAAAATCTGGTTCTGGATAAGGCAATAAGCTATACAACCATGATCATTCATGGCAGGACCGGCACACGCTCGATCAAGTCCAAGAACTGGATTGAAGGGAAGGATAAAGTTTTTGTTGAATATACCGACCCGGCACGCGAGAAAGGGAAGAAAATGCTGAAGCTCGGAGATCAGCTTTGGAATTATTTCCCGGAGCCGATAGACAGAATTATTACTATTTCCGGACATTTATTAAGGCAGTCCGTCATGGGCTCTGATCTTTCATATGAAGATATAACTGAAAACAGAAAATTGACGGACATGTATAATGCAAAGGTTACAGGTTCGGAAAAAATCAATGATCGGAATTGTTATGTCGTTGAGCTTACGGGAAAACTGGAAGACATCACATATTACAGCAGAAAACTTTGGGTCGATAAAGAAAGGTGGATTCCGTTAAAAGAGGAGCGTTATGCAAAAAGCGGAAAACCATTAAAAAGAAGTGAATTGCTTGAGGTGTTCCCTATAGAAAACCGCTGGTATCCTAAACGGGTGCTCCATCATGACCTGATGCAGAATGGGGAAGGCACAGAATATATCATCGAATCAATTATTCTGCATGCATCTATATCCGAGTCACAGTTTACAAAAGCTGCTTTAAAAAAATAAGTATTTGCTGCGTTTTGTTAAAACTTATTTGTTACAGGGAGGAGGATTGTTAACAAGAGTATTCATTGGTTAAAATAAACGCGGACGTTAGATGCCCGATAGCAGCAAGGATTTTAAATTTTTTATTTTGATATTGCATAGGAAAAGTCGGCTGTAAAGCCTGCCTGAGAAGTAAAGATATATTGAATTCCCTCTAATTTAAAAACCTTTTCAATCGATTTTTTCATTTCATTCAAATCCATAACAAAAAATCTAAAATTAGGCACTGTAATCTTCCCGTTTTTAATTCTAAAAGCATCGCCGGAAAATAAATACCTGTCGTTAATTATATATCCCATCGATCCAAGAGTATGCCCAGGAAGAGAGATGCATTTCACCTTTAGATTATCGATCCACAAAGAATCATTATCGTTTACAGTTGTATAGTGTTTTAAGCGGACAGAATTTTTTATAAATGGGAAACAGCTAAACCTCGGCATTTTATTTGCAATCATTTCTATTTCCTTTTTTGGAAAATAAAATTGGGCATTGGTAAATACTTCGGCGGCATTTTGATGATCGATATCGGAATGTGTGATAAATACAGCTTTAACGTCCTCGGGCTGTATGTTGTTGTACGCTAAACCTTTTTGAATTACAGCATTATGATAACCGGAGTCAATGGCTATAAATCCATTGCCGGACCTGATAAGAAATATTTTCGTGAACATATCTTTGATAATAACAACATCGCTGGCCGGATGAGCAGGAACATCTTCATGCACACTCATATAGTATGGTTCTCAATTATTACTGATGGCAATTTTATAATTATCCGGATTAACCTGCAGAACAGCTGTCCATAGCATCACTTCTTAGTAATAATAATTTTTTGTCTATCAAGATAATCACAACTGAAAAGAGATTCGAAGAGATATGTATTTATGTCTCTTGGATTAAAAATACAGGGTAGTTATTTCCAATTTTCAGATTATGCAAATCCGGCACATCAAAATGATATGCCGGATTTACAATTACGATCTGTTTAGAAATAGATTGAATAACCCAAAGAGAAAGCCAGATTATTCAGGCCGCTTCGTTTGTCGGCGCCTTTGGGGCTTATATTGATAACCATATAAGATGCTCCAATGGCTGCCAATCCGTTTTTACCTGCGCCTATTTTAATACCAGCTTTTCCGCCGAAGCTAACACCTTTTAGATCCGTTTCACCAGAACCGCCAGTGAGAGGATTACCATCTGCTTTAACTGCAGTGTACCCTACCATTCCTTGTAGGTACGGGTATATTTTGCCGCCGGCGTTAAACGCTAAACCTGGTGCAACAAAGAGTCCGTAAATTTTTATTGACGACTCCGAGCCTGCAATTTTTATAATATTAATTCCAGGCACCAAGGCAATAGAAAAAGCATCCGTTAAAAAATAATTAATATAAGGCGTACACTGAAAGATTGTAGTCGATTTATCCGCCTTCTCACCATTTGAGACCATTGTAGAACTCGAAAAAGAAACTGCGCCGCCCAGCTCAACTACGCCTCTTGTGGCATACTGAGCTTGCGCATTACAAGCCGCCAACAAAAGAAGCAATATAGTGCCTGCAATTAGAACCAAAGATCTATTCATAATATCCTCCTGAAATTTAATAAAAATGATTAAAGGAATTAATTAAAAAGCAAAAACTTGAAAGATTATACACTAACTCCATATTATTGAATAATAATTTAATATTCAATTAAAAAGATTCTTCTTTCATCGTTCATAGGAATAAAGGAACACACTGTAAGAGGATAAAGGAGCAGAGGGGGTTATGTTGATTTTAGCAGCTTGCCGCCGATATTTGTTATTAAATATGTGTCGAATATGGTATGTTGCCGAGCCCTCGTTGAGGCCTTAGCAGACATGTGGATCAAGTTTGATACAGGAATTTATTCGTAAGGAACTAAAGAAGTCTACACGATGTTGATAAAACAACTCACTTATTAACAACAATCAAATAAGAAGGGTTCTATGAAACGATTCTCAATATATTTTGCAATGGTCCTTGTCGGACTGATTTTCTTAGGGATTACTTATGCTTCAGCTCAAAAGAAAATGGACAAAGAAGTTCTTTGGGCAGCTGAAGACATCAAATGGGAACAATTGAAAGGCGGGCCTCCGGGTGTTATGGCTGTAACGCTTTGGGGTAACCAGACCAAGGGAGCGTATGGTGGTATGACCAAATTTCCGGCAGGTTTTAAATGCACCGCTTCATTTCCACACGTATGCTACAAAGATTGTGGTAATCAAGGGCGCATATACATTGAACGGCAAAAAATATGGACCTGGCTCTTATGTTTATGTTCCGGCCGGTATGAAGCATGAAAGCGGCGGTGTTGAAGATTCTGAGACCATTTTCTTTATAGAACAGTCCGGCAAATTTGATGTAGTACCTGTCAACCCGCCGGGCGGGAAAAAATAGGATTAAGATAGATTTAAAAACTTGTCCGGAAAACTTTATTTCTGAGATGAGTTAGATGACAGCTGCAGCTAATGCAATCGGTTTCACGAACATTAGTTGCAGCTGAATTATTTTGAGCAGTACTTTTTCAGTTCGCATATGTTGAAAAAACATTCAGCCAACATACCTGTCCAAAATAAAGATTTTAAATGACCTACGAAAAATATGGATATAAAACAAGGTGAACGAAGCGTCAGCACAGAATTCTGGTTTGACCCCGCGAAGCAGGGGAGTTAATTCTGTGCAGCGAAGTGAACCGCAGTTTTAACCATATTTTTCGTGCAGTCTTGAACTTTTTCTTTTGTCATTTCTTTTGTGTCAAGACAAAAGAAATGACGCTATGTGCAACATATATATTGGACAGCATCTTTATATTTAATACTGGGGGGCTTACTCCTGCCCAGAGTTAACAACTCGTTCAATTTGACTCATTATCAAGACTTATAAACTATTAACCAATTTATCTTGGACAGTAGTGTTCAGCCATATATGTTTTAATCCGTCGAACAATCTCAATCTGATGGGTTCCAACCTTTTAAACATTACAGTAGTTACGCGTTTTGCCTGTAATTCAATAGACACCGATGGATTTACTATAGAATAACTTCCCGGAAAATTATTTTTAGTACATCATTCAGGGCGGGCCAGTTCGGCATTTGCAGATTTTACTTCAGGTTTAATGAGTTTCGCCGTATTCAGGTTTCTTGTATTTTGCCGGAGTTTTGATAGCCGAAAAGGGATAATCAAGAATCGGATAGTCTCGAAAATCTTTGAAGTCGTAGTGCCACCATTCCTTTGAGTATACGGAAAAATATCTCTCTCGTTCCATGGCTTTTCGTAATAAGTCGCGCATTGCACGCTGCTCGATAGTCCCGCCTGTGTAAGAAATATAAGAAGACTCTGTCATCTCATCATAGCCGCTCGGCATTTCAATTTCGCGGCCGGTGATAATTTCGTAAAGGCCGACATCCACCGCGCATCCGCGATTATGCACGGATCCGATAGCCGGATCTGCCACAAATATTCGTTTATCATTTGGAATCATGTCCCAAAATATTTTTGTGACCGACCAAGGACGATAAGCGTCATAAACTATCAGTCCGAATCCATATTCTTTCAGCCAATTATGTGCCGATAAAAGCGCTTCTGCAGCAGGGCGCTGGAGAAATGCGCGTGCATCGGGATATATAGCCTTGCCTAAAAAGTTATTATCCGTAGCGTAACGGATATCGAGTTTGATTGTCGAATCGAGTTTTACAAGTTCTACTAATTCACTGCTTTTACAGGGATTACAACCAATCGGCCGGTGCGTCTGCGCTTGAGCAATAATTCCGGGAAAAACGGCTGCGAATAAGCAGCATATTGTTAAGGACAAAAAAGGATGTTTCGCTTTTGTCTCGCAGCTTATCTGATTCATCTCGCTTCCTAATACATTAGCAACTTTTATTTTGCAGCAGAGCTACAAGTTGTCTCTTAAGGCTATTTATTCGTTTATGAAAGGTCGATCATCTTAAAATCTCCCCCGGCTGAAGTTGTTTGAGACGACTTTAATTCCGATAATTTCTTGACGGTATCTGAAATTCTCTTAAGCATTTCGAGCCATCCTTCAAAATCCTTCCTGAAATTATCAGGCAGTTCGCGCCGTAAGCGGGACTGCAGGGGGACCATAACGGCCGTGAGGGGATTGTTAATTTCATGAAATATAGTGCTAACAACTTCTCCAATTGCCGCAAGGCGCTGGCTCTCGATTAGTTGATTTTGCATCTCGCGAAGTTTCTTATGAGCTTCGTCGAGTTCATTGTTTTTCTGAATCACAGCGTCATACGTCGATAAAAACAAATTCAGTATCTGATGCCGGCTCGCAGTAATTGAATGCTGTGTGCCGTCTACAACGACTTCCATTGTCTCCATGAGGTCGTCATTACCGCTAATAGCCGTTGTAGCAAGAATAGATTTTACTTTTGAAATAAGATACTTCTCATCGTATGGTTTAGGGACAAAATAATCGGCGCCGGTGTTAATTGCTTTAACGATACTTTCTGAAGCAGACATAGTTGTGAGCAATATGACCGGTACTGATCTGAGAACAGGATCCTGTTTGAGAGCCTGGCACAGTTCATAGCCGGTCATCTTCGGCATAAAAATATCACTGATTATAAGATCCGGCACTGCATTTCGAGCGCAGGAAAGGGCTTTTTCGCCGTCTACCGCTCCTTCTACATAGTAACCGTTTTTCTCAAGCAGATTTCGAAGGATGAGCAATTGAGTCGGGCTGTCGTCTGCAATTAGTAGTCTTGCAGTTTTCTCTTTTTCCATTTCCATAAAACCTCAAAGGTTTTTTTAATACTAACAAAATATTCTTGAGTCCACTCCCATCAATACATAAAAGGTAGGTGTATATAAACCTGTTTATGATACAAACGACGCTGCCTCTCTGATGTTAAAATGTACTAAACCTTTAAACGTTATGCTAATTATTCCTGCCCCGATTTACCGGCAGGAGTATGAAGGCGAAAGTATGAGTTAGATTTTTAATTAGGGAGGTTCTTTTTAAATGGATGGCATGAGCATGAATCAATCTCGTAAAATTGTGCCTTTTATTTGATCTATTCTAATTTGTCCGGTGCTTTTATCAAAACGTATCAAAACGGACGATGTGTCGTTAGACATAGCTATAACGAAATCCATTTTAACATCATACTCACTGATTTCAAAATGCAGCGTATGACTCTCTCTTGTAAGCTTCTGTAATCCGCTTGACCATGCGAGATTTACAGAATAATCTGTAGTAACCCGTGATTGAAGAAGGGTTTCTTCATCCAAATCAAGTTTTACGGAATCGTCTTGAAATGCTGATTCTATCTCAAATTTAACGTAAACATCGGATGAAGAAGGTTCAGCGGCTTGCTTACAGCCGGAAAGCAAAAAAAAGTAAAGAGAAAAACTATGAATGATATAGTTTTCATCTTTTCACTTTTATTCTACTTCAGATTCCAAATCATTGCACGTTTTTCCGGAGCCAAATACATAGCGCCATCTTTCCCACAACCGAATGCATCGAAAAATGCCTGAAGGTTTGGAAGTGAACCATTAACTCGGAGTTCAGCAGGTGAGTGGACATCGGTTTTTACCTGCATCCGGAGCCGTTCCGGACGTACGTTTCTTCGCCATACCTGTGCATATGAAAGAAAAAATCTTTGCTCAGGTGTGAATCCATCGATTGGCGCAGTATTCTTTCCTTTAAGTGTATTCTCCAGAGCTGTATAGGATATGGCAAGCCCGCCAAGATCGCCGATATTTTCACCGAGAGTCATTGTCCCGTTGACATGAAGCGAATCAATCGGGACAAAGCCGTCGAATTGATGAGCGAGTATTTCTGTTCGTTCGTCGAATTTTTTACGTGTCTCCGGTGTCCACCACATCTTCAAATTTCCTTCTGCATCGAACTTGCTGCCCTGGTCATCGAATCCATGCGAGATTTCATGGCCTATAACGACGCCTATGCCGCCATAATTAACAGCGTCGTCTGCTTTAAAATCAAAGAAGGGAGGCTGCAGAATTCCTGCGGGAAATACGATTTCATTCATAGATGGATTATAATATGCATTTACTATCTGCGGTGACATTCCCCATTCGGTCCTGTCCACCGGTTTTCCAATCTTGCTGATTTCACGCTGCACAGCGAACTGTCCGGCATGCAAAACGTTTTCAAGATAGGAAGTGCGATCGATTTTGAGGTTAGAATAATCCCGCCACTTGTCGGGATATCCGATCTTGACCACGATAGCGTCAAGTTTTTTAAGAGCGGCCTGTTTGGTTACAGCATCCATCCATGAAATGGCATTAATATGCTCTCGCAAAGCGATCTTAATATTATCGACCAATTCCAGTGCACGAGCCTTTGCTTCCGGAGGAAATGCTTTTGCAACATATACTTCGCCTACAGCTTCTCCCAATAGGCCATCCATCACGCCCCGGATGCGTTTCCAACGCGGCTGCATTTCTTTCGCACCTGTCAGAATAGTCCCGCGAAATCTGAAATTTTCTGCGACAAAGGAAGAACTTAAAAAGTTTGCGGAATTACTTACTACTTTCCAGCGCAGGTAGTCTTTCCATGTATCAACAGGAACGGTTTCCAGCATGATGTTTACTTCTTTGAAAAATTCAGGCTGCCCTACATCCACATTGCCTGGATTTGACCATCCCAGGTCTGTAAAATACTTGTTTCCAATCGAATGCAGGAACAAGTGTTGTAATCTGCTTTTGAGTCATTTTATTATAATTTTTATCCGGATCGCGAAGATCAACGAGGCGGCGGGATGCTTTTGCCAGCTGTGTTTCAAATTTCATCACGGACTGTGCTGAAGCTGCCGCTTTTGTGCTGTCCAAACCTATCAATTTAAACATTGCCGCGATATGTTTTATATACTCTTCACGAATTTTTATGGAACGCGCTTCTTCCGAAAAGTAATAATCACGTTCAGGCAGTCCAAGGCCTCCCTGGTGAATCTCACCAATAATTTCAATGCTGTTTTTGGGGTCCTGTTCAGAACCGAAGCTGAAGAGTGATCTCAAGTTCATAGAATGAAGACGATTAATTTCTTTTTGTACATCTTGCATATTCTTGATCGCTCCGATACGATCCAGCTCTCCGGCAATAGGTTTCATTCCCAGGGATTCAATAGCAGCAGAGTCCATTCCTGCTGCATAAAAATCACCGATCTTTTGTTTGTTGCTTCCCGCAGGCGCCGATTTGTCCTTTGCGGCGTCTTCAAGAATCTCATGAATTACATCGCTGTTATGATCTGCAAGGATATTGAAACTTCCCCATTGGTCGAACTCAGCAGGAATCGGATTTGTCTTAAGCCAAATACCGTTTGCATAATGAAAAAAGTCGTTGCAGGGTTTGATAGAAATATCCATATTGGCGGGGTCGATCGATTTTGTTTGATTTGATGCATTCTGCCCAAATGCCGCACCGGCGAATAATAGTGTAACAGCGATTTTGAGTATTACGGAGAGTTTCATTGGATTGATTCCTTGAAGTTATAGGTAAGGATTGGATGAAAATCTATGATTATCTTGCGCGAGTCTCATTTTTAAGATCGGTGAAATATAGAAACTGTCAGTTCGATTGTCAAGTTGTATTCATCAAACAAAGACTGTCATATCGATAGATCAATCGGCACTGCGGCGTATCGGTGACAACTAACTCAAAGAACATATTCGGCAAAGTTCTGCTTCACTTTGCCTCGGGAGTACTTTTTTCTCTCCACCGCTTAATTTTGTTTTTCGCTGCGCGAAAATGTAAAAGGCCTCCGGCTTGCCCGCTGTTTTAATGGCGGGCTCTTTTTAAAGTGGTTAGGCGGCATTGGTTTTAGCGAAGCAAGAGAAGCTTCTTTGTTTCTGTGAACGCATCTGCCTGCAACCGATAAAAATAAAGACCACTTGATACACCTGCAGCATTCCATTGTCTTGAATAGCTGCCTGCTGACAGTGTCTCACTATTAACGATCGTCGCAATTTCTCTTCCAAGAATATCAAATATCTTTAAGGAAATCACCGACCTTGACGGAAGATAAAACGATATAATCGTTGTCGGGTTAAATGGATTCGGGTAATTTTGAGATAAAGTAAATGTTCTACTTTGACCATTGCTTGTTGTTACACCTGTAATCTTTTTACTATAATATAAATTACTAATGCCTCCCCCTAATTCAACCAATGAAATAGTATTCCCGTAAGAATCAAAAAGTGTCCCTTTGGCTCCTAAATAACCGGAGTAAACTGTATGGAGGATGGCTAATGTGTCAAGATTTCCCTCTGAATCATAATGGAACCTTGCATAACGACCCATATTCAATATTTTGCCCGTTCCATCAAAATTGAATGATAGGTTTAACGTATCGTTAATAATACAAAATATTTCATTGCTTATCTTATCGATTGAATCAAATTTAAAAGAGTAATTCCATGACTGAGAAGTATCACCATAGGAAATTGACGTCATTGCACAATGTATATTACCGGCAGAATCATACCGATAATCATACTGCGTGAGAGACTGAGGATTATTTGAATTGTAGGTTTTTCTTAGTGTTATTCTATTTAGTGAATCATATTCACTGCTATTAATTGTGGTGTCTCCTGTGTATATATCTATTCGTATTACTTTGTTTAATATAAGATTGCCGGTTGAATCATAGCTGTTTGTCTCCACTCGCGTTACTGAGTCTTTAAAACAAGAAATTTTCGATGTTAATTTTCCGTCAAAGGAATAATGATACTTAATTCCAAAAGAATCGCTCACCCAAACATTATTCGCCCAATGTCCGAATCCCACCGAATCAACAAATCCGTTCGCCGTGTAATAATAATCCCTTGAGCCTGGCACTGTTACCACCATTGGACGGCCTTGGTTTATGACAGTAGCTGTAGAAGTATAATAATTAATATCTCTTTTTAATTTACCTTGCTGATTATATTCGAAGCGATATGTTCTTCCGCTTCCGCCTACATTCACAATACTATCTAAGACAAATCCATTCTGAATAATAAAACGATCGCTTAGTATATCACCCTTACCGAAATACTTGTAGCCGTACAGATTGCTGCTGCGTAAAACAAAATGAAAATAAAATCATACTTAGTAGAATTGTTGAAATCACCTTTTCCATTTAATTCTCCGTTTATTTACTATGATTGCCGCCTAACAGTTCGGCGCTAACCTGCCTGCCGGTAGGCAGGGCTGCGGCGCTGAATAGTTTCAATATGCACCAAACAGGCGGAGCCCCATAACTATAACACGCTTAGCGTGTTTCTATTTCTATAGTTCACGCAATAAACCAAATTAATGAATACTCAACCAACGAGGTACTGAAAAGTTAATAATAAAAACCTAAACCCACCACCCGCCATGCTAACTAATGTAGCTAATCAAAATATTGTTACGCGCTTCGCGCAATAACATTCTCAGGCCTCCGGCTGTCAGCTTGTCCCAAAGGGATCCCTTCGGGAAGCGCCTGGTTAGGCAGCATTTCTTTGCTTAATACCTAACAATGTTTCAATAGTTGAGAGACACTCCGTTCTTGTGTGTTCGATTAGATTTGGTCCAGAATAACCCATTCGTTCAGCAATTCTATTTTCATCATATGAGTGTGCCGCTAAATTGCGTGCACTGTGTAATTTCTTCGCCTTCTTGATCCATTCTTGGTCTATACGACTAATAAAAGAAAGTTTATCATTTGAGATACGTTTATAATCTTTTAATGACGAGGTAACTGGAAAATAACCCTTAGCAGTTAAGGACTCTTGGTAAGTCTTGGAAAGCTCAGGATAGTATATCGAGTAGTATTCGTCTTCGATTCTTAAAAACTGAGTAAAGAATTCAGGTTCTTTTTTCTGCAAATATAATAAAAACTTACCCCGCAACCTGATGGTATTGTCGTTTGTGTCTTCAGGTAACTTCAAGTTCACTTCCTTTATTCTGTATATCAGATCAACGCAATCAGAAATACTCTGCGGTAAAAGGAACTCAGCCAAATCGTAATCCTGATGATTCAATTGATTCAAGTCAAGAATTGAAAGCAATAATGACCGGATCGAATAATCAAGCAGAAGCCAAGTCTCAAGGACAATCAATCTAACGCTATCCGCTGATTGAATGACGCCAACAGATTTATCAGCAGTTCTAATAAATATCTCAAAATTATTTACGCTTCCATAAAAGAAGAGATTCTCGGCGGTGTCATCGTTTATTAAAATATTTTTTAAATCATCATAGTATTCAACTGATCTATTTTCTTCCATTTAGAATCCTAAGAAATGCTGCCTAACGATGGCACATAAGCTGCGCCACTGAAAACTTTCAAAATATACAAAACTAATCATGATAAAATGCTGATAACCAAATAAATCTGCACTCAACCAACGAGAGACTTAAAAGTTAATAATAGGAACCCGAACCCACCATTAGACATGCCAATTGTACCAAAGCTCCTCGCGTCAGCTTGCGCGTTTCTCAGCGTCCCGCTTTTTTTGCGGGGATGCGCTGGTTAGCGCGCCAATTATCATTTGTTGAAACTATATTTACATCCAAGTGAAATATTCACACCACCAAAGTGTCCACCTGTTGGCTGAATATCGCTCCTAGTTTTATTGTATTGTAATTCGAAAAACGGTGCGAATGATGTGGCTTCTATTTCTTTCTCAATATTCAAACCGATAAAATAACCGTAGATTCCTTTACCGCTCGCGGAAGATGTATATGACGGAGTATTCACATCTTCAGAGGTGACACTGGAAAGGACTCCTCCGTTTGTATTGAAGACGAATTGATTCCACTCAATAATGTAAACTTGTAGACCAGCATTAATCAACCATTGTGTGTAGGAAGCAGTTCCTTCCTTTTTTTCAGAAACCAGTGTTCTTGTGCCATTGATAAGATCATAAGAGTAAGTTCGTATAAGAGGAACACCCGTCTTATGAAAGTAAGTAAGTTTAGCAACCAATGCGATATAATGAGAAGCTTGTAGACCTATACCACCACCGAAAACGAATCCAGTGTTAGATTCATATTTGTCTGAAAAATCCTCACGGTCAGTATTCATAATGCCTATATGGATTGAAACAAAGCTTGAAGTCGATTTCTGTTCCTGCGAATAGAGAGGGAAAACCAGTATTATTAGAACTGTTAATGTCTCAATTTTCATTCGCATCAACATACATCCTCCTTTTATTAAATTGTTATTTCCTGAATGTTCCCTCTACAATTGGCGCCCTAACATGTGATTAGGTCTGCCGAAGGCATCCCTTGGGAGACTGTGTCTGGCGCAGCCATGGCTTTGCCAGACAATTCATGACTATTAAGCATAAAAAGTCGACAAGAAAATGTTTTTAACAGTTGGATCAGTTATTTTTTCCCTCTCCATATCAAACTCCGCCTGATGGATAGTGGGTATAAATAAGATCTGATACTTCTTTACTTAACTAATTCCAAAAAGAATATCTTTATTCTTCTGATAAGAATCAACCAGACCGTGTTTATTGAATCATTTTTACAGCCTCAATAACTCATCGACTGAAATTGCCGAGAGGTCGGGAACAACAATGCTGGCGTTGGGGAGTCGTTCTTTTGTTCCGATGCCCAGGAACTTCATTCCGGCACGCTGGGCGGATTCAATTCCTGTTACTGCGTCTTCAACTACCAGACAATGAGAAGGAAGGACTCCGACCTTTTTAGCGGCAAGCAAAAATATTTCCGGATCCGGTTTGGAGTTTTCAATCTGATGCCCGTCTATAATTGCATCCAACAAATGCTCGATTTTTGTCTGGCGGATAATTGTCATCGCATTACGGCTATTGGATGCAACCGCGATTTTTATTCCGCGCTTTTTTAATTCTTCCAGCATCGATAAAGATCCGGGCAGAAGCATCTCTGTCGTAACAGAAGCAAGCGATTCCACAAAATACCTGTTTTTCCTATCTGCAAGTTCCTGCTTTTGAGCAGGTGAATATGTTTTGCCGGATGCTTCCGTAATAATATCTATGCACTTCATACGTGCAACACCGCGGAATTTATGATTGAATTCATGATTAAAGAAGTCGAATCCTTCATCCTTCGAGATCTTTACCCACGATTGGTAGTGATATTCATCGGTCGATACCAATACACCATCAAGATCGAATAAAACAGCTTTTATCATTAAATCGCTAACTCCAGCTTTTACGTGAATTTATGTTCAAGATACGCAGAAGTCTTACTATTTCAAAAAGTGGTGATATTTCAACTAAACATCCGCTATTGAATGAGTAGAGTCACCACCCCTGTTCCGATAGAAAAACATCGAAACGTCCACTCCTCAAACGAGGAGGGGTATAGGGGTGGTGGTTTCAGGTTTCACAATGTAATAGTTTGCTGCTATTGATTTTGCGGACATTGAAAAAAAGTTAGATGAATTCTCTGGAATCACAAAAAGCTTCTTGATTTCAAAGAAACCAATTATTACACTCACATTGACAAAATAAATTATTCGACCTTCAAAACTCAAAGGCGGACATCGATGGTTAATTGGTTGAAACGATTTTGGTATGAGCATCCGCTTGCATCAATCATTATTCTTGCCTTTATCACTCGTCTTGTTGCTGTAATATTCTCCAAAGGTTATGGAATGCATGACGACCACTTTGGGCCTATCGAGCAGCCATTTATAATTTTGAACGACTTAAGCTACTGGAGCACTAGAACGACGCCTCATGGACACAGCATTTTCTATCCGTTAATCCATTATATATTATTTCAAGGATTCGCGGCTGTCGGAATTCAGGATCCTCAAATAAAAATGTACATAGTCCGTTTTCTTCATGCAGTTTATTCGCTTTCAGTTGTATTTTTCGGCTATAAAATCGCCGACATTTTAAGCAATCGTGAGACAGCAAAAAAAACAGGACTCATACTCGCGCTCTTTTGGGCGTTTCCGTTTCTCAGTGTCCGTAATCTTATCGAGATGGTGTGTATTCCGCCGCTGATGGCGGGTTTCTACTATGCACTGATTTCCCAAAAAGAAGGAGTAAAAAAAGCTCTCATTGCCGGATTGTGGTTCGGACTTGCGTTTGTTTTCCGGTACCAGACACTTTCGATTACCGGCACGCTGGGATTGGTTTTTCTTTTCAGGAAAGAATTCAAGCAGGCGGCGCTGTTGGCTGCAGGATTTTTAATAACGGTAGTATTCATCCAGGGAAGTGTTGATATATTTGCATGGGGATTTCCATTTGCCTCGTTCCGCGAATATATGCTTTATAATGCAACGCACGGATATGATTACACAACCGGACCCTGGTATAATTATTCTTTACTGGTGCTCGGCGCTTTAATTCCGCCAATGAGTTTCTTCTTTGTATTCGGTTTTTTTAGAAATTGGCGAAAGACTTTATTGATAGTACTGCCGGTAATGGTGTTCTTTATTTCACATTCTTTTTTTCCCAACAAGCAAGAGAGATTTATTTTCCCTGTAATACCGATTATCTTAACCCTCGGTGTTACAGGCTGGGAAGTTTATATTAAAGAATCTGCTTTCTGGTCCCGGCACAGAATTGCCTTGAGGTCATTATGGATCTGGTTCTGGGTAATAAATTTCATTTTGTTGATTCCTTTTTCGATGTATTATTCAAAAAGATCTAGAGTAGAAGCAATGTATTCCCTTTATGGGAAACAGATAGACGGAATAGTGATGGTCGGGGGAGCATTGGGCATAACACAGCCGCCTATGTTCTATACAGGAGTGTATCCTGTACCGATTTATATAATAAATAATGATGAGCAGCTTATTCAAGAAAAAGCTAAGCTCGATAATGAGCAAATTCAACCGAATTATGCAGTATTTTTTGGAATGGAAGAAATTGATAAGCGAGTTCAGCATATTGAATCTGTACTTGGAATGAAATTGAAATTAGAGAAGAAAATAGAAGCAAGTTTTCTGGACGATATATTCTATCGGCTGAATCCGCGTAATAACAAGAACCAGACAATATTTGTATTCAATATTGATAAGAAGTATTAATTGAAAGGAAGCCGTATGTTTGCTAAGAACGCATCTCTT
Source organism: uncultured Bacteroidota bacterium (assembly GCA_963770945.1). GTDB lineage: Bacteria > Bacteroidota > Ignavibacteria > UBA10030 > UBA10030 > Fen-1298. The sequence continues at coordinate 295,416 of CAVYRP010000007.1, forward strand.
CCATTGTGCCTTTTTCTTTTTATCTGCTTTTTCGACGTTAGATTTTCCATCTCACAAACTCAGGTTAATCTTCCTCAAGCTGTTCAAGGAACCGATAGCGCCGATATAATCTATAAGCAGGAAATTGAGTCATGGCATGAACAGCGGCTTAAGAACCTCAAGTCGGAGTATGGATGGCTGAGCCTTATAGCCAGGGATTGGTTGAAAGATGGAAAAAATGAAATTCCTGCCGTCGGTTCTATAATATCTGCCGATGGGAAAATAAACGTCCGGATGCTTCCGGAATTGAAAGCGACCATCGACGGCCAGCCATTCACAACCGGATTGATACGGACAGATGCGGATACTTCGGGACCTGATAAAGTTGTTTTTGGATCGCGGGCGTTCGTTGTTATAAAACGGGGTGAACGATATGCCATACGCATGTGGGATAGCACTGCAGAGACCCGAAAGAACTTTAAAGACATTGAAAGATATCCGGTTTCGCGGTCATGGCGGATCGAAGCCCGGTGGGAAAAATATAAAAAGCCGAAAATGATTAAACTCGCTTCGGTTATTCCGAACGTTGTGAATGAATCTTTTGTTCCGGGAGCTGCCGTTTTCAGCATTAATGGAAAAGAATGCCGATTGGAGCCGGTAATAGAAGACGGGACTGATGAATTGTTTTTTATCTTTGCCGATAAGACCAATGGAAGCGAAACATACGATGCCGGAAGATTTCTTTATGCAGAGGCACCGAAGGATCGTACGATTATTCTTGATTTCAATAAAGCCTATAATCCGCCATGTGCTTTTACTCAATATGCAACTTGCCCGCTGCCGCCGGCAGGCAATCGTTTGAAAGTGTCTATTAAGGCAGGAGAAAAGAAATTTGACGATCATTAGTCCTGCAACATTGTGAAGGGGAGAAGGGATTGGACAAAAGGAATCGATCGGGATGTGTAATAGAGTATATATGATCAAGGTCTACAAATTCGAATCCATAAAGATTTTCACCTAGCGGCTTCATTTATAAGCCGACGACGGGATATATCGATTCAATCTTCATAAAACTATATCAACCGCTTTGAACTGCAGGAGACTTTTATCTATATTTATATATGGAACATATGCAGACTATTCTTGTCGTTAGATTTTGGCTCGCAGTACACACAACTTATTGCCCGGCGTGTGCGGGAATTGGGAGTTTTTTCCGAAATCCACTCATTCAATTATTCCATTGATAAGATAAAACAGGTATCTCCGGTAGGCATCATTCTTTCAGGCGGACCTTCGAGTGTTTACGAAAAAGATGCACCCAAACCCGATCCTGAGATTTTTAACCTTGGTATTCCAATTCTCGGAATCTGTTACGGCCTGCAATTACTCGCAGATAGGATGAACGGCAAGGTTGATAATGCCGCACGCCGTGAATACGGCAAGGCCGAGCTTTTTATCGATGATCACAATGATCTCTTTGAAGGATTAAACAAATCGACATCGGTGTGGATGAGTCACGGAGATGCGCTGAGTCAAGCTGCCCGAAGGATTTGAACCGATTGCGCATTCTCAGTAATGCACCTATTTGTGCCATTCGTCATGCAAAAAGGAAAATGTTCGGCGTGCAATTCCATCCTGAAGTTGTTCATACGGACCGAGGGAAAGAAAATTCTTGGAAATTTTGTTTTTAAAGTATGCGGTGCGAAAGGGAATTGGACACCGGCATCGTTTGTGGAGAATGCAGAAAAAGAAATTCGAACACGGGTCGGATCTTCAAGAGTTTTATGCGCATTAAGCGGCGGTGTGGATTCGTCGGTTCTTGCGGTGCTTTTGCAGCGGGCTGTAGGCGACCAGCTTCATTGCGTCCATATCAACAACGGTTTAATGCGGAAAAATGAAAGTGAGCAGGTTGTTCAAACTTTCCGAGATACTTTTCATATCAATCTTAACCTATGTCGATGCGACGGAATTGTTTCTTTCGCGGCTTGAAGGAGTCGGATGATCCGGAAAAGAAGAGAAAAATAATAGGCAAGACATTTATAGATGTCTTTGAAAAAGAAGCGAAGAAACTAGAGCGGCAAGATGGAATTTCTTGCCCAGGGCACACTTATATCCGGATGTGATCGAATCGGTTTCATTTAAAGGCCCATCCGTTACGATAAAGACGCATCATAATGTCGGCGGACTTCCGGAGAATATGAATTTCAAGCTCATCGAGCCGTTCCGTGAATTGTTTAAAGATGAAGTCCGTAATATCGGCCGACTGCTCGGTGTACCGGCAGATTTAATTGGACGGCATCCGTTTCCCGGCCCCGGACTTGCAGTGCGGATACTCGGCGATATTACGAAAGCAAAACTTGATTTACTGCGTGAGGCTGATGATATATTTATTCAAGAATTAAAACGTTCAAATCTCTATGATGAGATCTGGCAGGCATTTGTTGTTCTTCTTCCAATTCGAGTCTGTCGGTGTGATGGGAGATGACCGCACGTATGAAAATGCGGTTGCGTTGCGGGCTGTTACGAGTGTCGATGGAATGACAGCAGATTGGGCAAAAATTCCGAATGATGTTCTTGCACATGTATCCAACCGAATCACGAATGAACTGCGCGGCATAAATCGAGTTGTATATGATATCAGCTCGAAACCTCCTGCTACTATCGAATGGGAGTGAAATAATTGAAATATGATTCAATTAGAAATCACTTTTTATATCTATGAGAACCGGTTGTTTTGATGATTGAACTTAGGAATGTCACAAAAAAATTCGGCAGTTTTACCGCAGTGGATAATCTGACCTTTACGATACCGCAAGGAGAGTTCTTCGGATTTCTTGGACCGAATGGGGCGGGAAAAACAACAACTATTAAAATGATCGTCGGTCTTTTCACTCCGACAGCTGGCGATATTATTGTAAATGGCTTACAATATTCTTATCTCATCCGATAGAAGCGAAACAATCCATAGGATATGTACCGGATATTCCATTCTTATATGAAAAGTTAACCGGCCGTGAATTTCTATATTTAGTCGGAGGATTGTTTCGCATTTCCAAACCGGTTTTACGGGAACGTATTGCTGAGCTCATCGACCATTTCGAAATCGGAAGCTGGGTAGATAAACGGACAGAAGACTATTCACAGGGGATGAAACAGCGGATTACAATAGCTGCCGCATTGCTTCATCATCCCAAGACCATTATTATCGATGAACCGTTGATAGGGCTCGGACCCGCGCAGTGCAAAGATTGTTCGCGAGACTTTACAGCTCCAATCGAAGAACGGTGTTTCCATTTTAATGTCAACGCATAGTCTGGCTTTTGCCGAAGAATTATGCGACCGCATCGGTATTATAAATAACGGACGGCTGGTGTTGTGCGATACACGGGAGCAGCTGCAAATTCAGAAGGCGCAATATGACGGGAAATTTGAATCTGTATTTCTTGAAGTAACCAAGCAGTAACGCGTATGCTAATTCACATCCTCCGCTATAAATTCCTTTCCTATATAAAATCGACATTCGACAGACGTTTTGTTTCTATTATGCGGGGAACGGCGTCGCTGATAGTTTTCGGCGGATTTGCATACGCTGCGTACTTGTTCGCATCGGAAGCAACACGTTTTATGCTCGATCAAACACGCACAGGTCTCTATCTGTTTCATACATTTATTTCGATGATGCTGTTTGTATTTTTTATTTCAGTGAATCTCGGCAATATCATCGTTTCTTATTCGACATTGTATCGTTCTGCGGAAGTGAGCTTTCTTTTAACGAAACCGATTTCATTTACATCTATTTTTGTATTAAAGTTCCTGGACAATTTCTTTTACAGTTCTACAACGCTCTTTCTCGGTGCATTTATGATGTTGTTGGGTTACGGCAGTTACTTCGGATACCCGTTGTATTATCTTGCAGGCATTATGTTCTTTGTCTTTGTTCCGTTCATGTTTCTTTCAGCGTCATTGCCGTATTATTTCTCATGGTTATTATGAGACTTGCCGGCAGCATCGGATTTCGTAAGGTGATGGCGGGTCTTTTTACAATATATCTTTTATCCGTTTATTTATTTTTTGATTCATCCAATCCGATGAGATCTTGTCGAGAACCTCAATCGCTTTATTCCAAACATGGATGCATATCTTAGCGCAATCAATACCTGAATTCCTGCGTTATTTGCCGAATCAATGGGTAGCGGAATTTCTCTATTATTCTGCGCGAGGAGACATGGTGCATGCTTTACCATATGCAGGAATTCTTCTCCTTGTCACAGCAGCTGTATTTGGCGTCTGTCTTTATTGTGGCGCATCGATTTTATTATCAAAGCTGGCTGATATCATTGAATGTGCGTCCGAATGTTCAAGCGCCAGACGGCACGGAAGCATTTCTTCGATTTTCAATCCCGCAGCATATTCTCTTCACAAATTGAAGTATTACTGAAGAAAGAAGTATTGACATTCTTTCGCGAAACCAGTCAGTGGATGCACCTTATTGTTATGATTATTTTAACGGGTCTTTTCTCTGTCAGCACCAGCAATCTAAATCTTATGCGTGTTCATGTTTTGGATATGCATCTGATAACGTATTTAGTATTTTTTGCTTTCGGTGGATTCATGGTAGGCTCCCTTGCACTTCGTTTCGTGTTTCCGCTGATCGGGCTGGAGGGCCAGGCTTTCTGGTCGCTTCTTACCAGTCCGGTCAAAACAAAGTAAAATATTCAAGGTAAAATTCTTAATAAGTTTTTTACCGATATTGATCATTGCCGAATATATTGCAATTTCAAGCAATATTCCGTTTTCAAAAATAACCGGAACAGGCTCTTTTTTAATGTGGTTCGGCATATTCAGCGCGTTTTGGATCCCGGTCACGACTGTTACGCTCAATCTCGGATTTGGAGGCTACTTCGCAAATTATTCTGAGCATAATCCTATCCGTGCGGCATCGACGCAGGGTGCAACGCTTACATTTCTTATCACGATTATCTATCTCATCATCCTTGTAGCTCTTGTCTTTTATGCCGATCTCGCTTATTTTTACAAAATCGTTTGTATCTCAAAGTTCTTTAAAGCTGCTGCTCGCAATACCGGGAATACTTTTTATTGTAATTTCATGTCTTCTCTCCGCGTTCGGCTTAATTGTCGGCCTGCGCTCAATACGCAGAGATTTTTAATTGCAACTTACGTTGTGTTGTGGTAATTTAAATATCAATAATCAAACAGCCATGCATTTTTCCTATGAAAGTAATGATGAAAATTAAGAATATTATTTCCGCCATCCTTTTTTCTCGTATTAGCTTTTTCGCAAAGCATTTATTCTCAACCTTTACCGGAAAGTATTATATATAAACCTGAAGTGGAACGGGAATTTATTGAAGTCAATGAAATTGTTCCGAACTGGAAAATTCGATACGGCATCGGCTTTGTTTATGCATATTATCAAGGAATATCCCCGCAGCCATCGTACAACAGCCGCATTTATCATGGGGGGAAAGTCGTATTATGAGTCCAAGCGTTATAGAGAGTCGATACGCCTTTTAAAGGACTTGATCGATCTATATCCTCAATCCACATATTTCGATGATGCACATTATACACTTGGATTGAATTACTATCGGATGGAACGGTATGAGGATGCCGCATCTGAATTCGTTACTGTCAATCAGATATCACAAGCACAGCGTCTTATTGCTCGGTCAAAAAAACTGTTGGAGAATGATAACATCATCGAACATGACATTGGCAGAATTAAAGCTTCTCCATTTGGATGCAAAGAACGAGGAGATGAGTGCACTTGTAGACTGTACGGATTGCGGAGAAAACTATGCAGACGGGAGATTTTTCTACTGCGAGCGGAGATGCTTCATAAAGTGGCGCTTATGTCTCCCAATATCAAGTATGTTGCTGAAGCTCTTTCACTGCTGGAACAGATAGAAAAACATGGAGGCGTTAAGATTGGTGTGGTTTTACCGCTTATGCTAAAAGATGAAAATCCGGCGACTCGGGCACTTGGTATGGAATTTCTTCAGGGTGTTCAACTCGCAGTTGATGAATATAATCAGAAAGTTCCCTTGAAGATTATTCTCGAAGTACGGGATACGGAAAAAAATCCGAGCATTGCAGCAAGGCAGGTGGCAGATCTTTGCAGCGACGAGAGTGTGTCTGCTATTATCGGGCCGATTATAAGCGGCGAAGTTTTTGCCTCCGCAGGTATTGCAAACGAACGAGGTGTTCCGCTGATTACACCCACAGCTACAGCGAATGGGATTGCCGCAATTGGTCCTTTCATTTTTCAAGCAAATCCTGATTATGATATGAGAGGACGCGCTGCTTGCAGCGTACGCATACAATACACTCGGTGCACGAAGGTTTGCCGTTCTTGCGCCGACCGACGCAGTAGGGAAACAAATGGCAGATTCATTTATTGCCGAAGTCGATTCACTTAACGGTGAGATTATCGATATGCGAGAGATATGCGGCTGGAACAACCGATCTGCGTATGGAGCTTACAGCAATGCGACGGAAGGCACTGGAAAAACTCGAAGTGCCGACAGTCGATTTCGGGGCGAAAATGAAGCAGTCTGAATTGAATAAATTTATCAAATGGGGAGTTGATCAACGCGTGCTGGACTCGCTTATCGAGCGCAGGCTGACAGCTCCTGTTACTCTGCTCTTTGGCAGAACGCGGAAAAATTATTGCTGATTCCTTAAAACTTCCGACTCATATTGAAAAAATGAAATATCGATAGTCTAGGATTTCCGGTAACGAATATCGATGCCATCTTTGTTCCGATTGCAAGTTCGGAAGAAATTGCCGTTGTAAGTTCACAGTTGAAATTTTTTAATTTTGAAGCACAGGTTTTAGGCACAGGTGATTGGAATGATATGACTGCGCTCGATCAAAATCGTCAGTATACAGAAAAGACGATATTTACGGTAGATACTTATTTGAATACAAAGAGTGAAGCCTATAAACTGTTCGCAGCAAAGTTTCAGGATGCAAACAATAATAAACCTTCCAGGAACTAATGTATTGTTTGGCTATGATGTAGCGAAGATGATTTGTCAGATTGTTTCGCAGGGAAAAACACGACGTTCCGATGTCGCAGCTGCTCTTGCTCGTATAGAAGGATACGAAGGATTGCATTCAAAAATATCATTATCATTGAATCGTGTAAATACTTATCTTACAGTAATACAATACAAGAATCGCCAAATTCTAAAAATCGGAGAGATCGATCTCGCCCGTCGGGGAAAGTAAAAGTTGAAACAGGTTCGCGAAACGATAAAGGTCTTAGAACCGACGTTGTATCACGTTCCTATCAAAGACTGGCCTGCAGAGGAACGCCCTCGTGAGAAACTTATCAACGTGGCGCAAGCAATCTTACAGATGCTGAATTATTGGCAATTCTTATTCGAACAGGCAAGAAGGGAGCTACTGCGGTTGATCTTGCACGGCATCTTTTGGCAGAAGAAAGAACATTGCGGGATATTTCTTCAATGTCGGTTGAAAAGATTCGGTTGTTAGGAATAGGTGAAAGTCGAGCAATTGCTATTAGTTGCAGCATTTGAACTTGGCAAAACGATTACCGGAAATGAAGGGAAAAGACGCGGCTCACGATTCAGTCACCTGAAGATATCGTTCAGCACGCTTCAGGGCGAAGTTAAGAGATCTTATTCAGGAGGAATTATGGCTCTTTCCATTGAATGCAGTCAACAGCTTCTTGAACCAAGACAAGTTAGCAGAAGGAATTCTGAACTCATCACTTGCTCACCCCCGGGAGTGTTTTCGCGAAGCTATCACTCAATCTGCCGCTGCGGTCGTTTTCGTGCATAATCACCCAAGCGGTAATCCGGAACCGAGCCAGGAGGATCTTGCAATCACAAAACAGCTTGTTGATGCCGGAAAAATTATCGGTATAGCGGTACACGACCACATTATTATTGCAGGTGATAGGTTTACGAGCCTTGCTGAGCAGAAAATGATACTGTGAAAATTCTTTAAAATTGACATAAAATCGATATAATCTTTTTCCTATAAATCTTAAAAATTTTACTTGACTTTTTTTGCTCTTATACTTAATATGTTACGAGTTATAGTAAATATTATTATATCCCCCAATCAGTGTACTAGGTCATCGTAAGGAGAAGAACACAATGAAAAAACCCTTCGCCCTCATTATCATTGGATGCATGATGGTAATAGGCTCATTCGTCGGCTGCAGCAGCAAACCTTCAGATGAAGAAATGCAACAGTTAAACGATTTGAAAGCAGAAGTAACATCGCTCGAAAAAGGAATTGCAGCCCGTGAATCCGAGAAAGCTACTCTGTTGAAATCAATCGCAGAAAAGGATGCACAACTCGCACAATGTGCCAAAGATAAAGAAGCACTTCAACAGCGTCTTCAAGGTGTGAAGTAATCGGATAGCCCAACAAGGAGATTAAAAAAAATGAAATATCGTAATTCGTTTAAGCTTGGTAGCGATGTTGATTGGCGCTTTCACTTGCATATCATTTGCTCAAGATGAAATGACAAAGGAAGAATGGCAAAAACAAATTACCGATCTGACTGCCCAGAGTGCCGCCCTCAAGGCTAAACTTGACGGTCTGCAGAAAGAAGTTGAAGACCTCCAGAAACAAGATGGCGAAAAAGCATGCGTTGAAACAGTGTTCAGATGAACTTTCCGTTATTATTGGAGAGCTCGAACCTCCATTTCTCGCAAAACTTGACGCCATTGATGCGCGATTGAATGAGCTATCTGGATTATCGGATGAGAATTTATGGGCGCGTAAGGCGGAAGTAGATGCTGTTCAGAAATTGATCGACGATGCAAATAAAGAACCGCTCAGCGTTCTTCAAAAATATCAAGATCGATTAAAAGATCAACAGGTCCGTTTAGATGCATTAAAACAAGCATTGGCAAAGAATTGGCGCTAAGGGCATGTCGACCTATACTGTTGGCACATGGGCAAGAGATAGAGATTGTTTATGGAATATTGCCAAGAAACCGAAGATTTATGATAATCCATTCTTGTGGCCAAAAATTTGGCAGGGAAATCGAGATCAGATTAAGAATCCTGATGTGATTCATCACGGGTCAAAAGCTGAAGATTCCTCCGAAGGCAGCTCTAACAAAGGAAGAAAACAGAGCTTTACGAATTCATATTGGTCAAAGAAACGGGAAAAAGCAGCCGCAGTAAATCCATAAAAGAGATTGAATCACGCAAAACTTGCGTGGATATACTGAGACATGTAAACAGGCGCCCTCACGGTAGCAGTAGCTGCCGGAGGGCGTTTATTTTTTTATACTGCGCTTATGAAAGGAGTCAAGAAAAGTTGACTGAAAAGAAGATACCGCTTGCCGGAGTTGATGTTGTCCAATTGCTTGGTTTCAATGATGCAAATCTTCAGATGATTGAAGAACGATTCGATGCGAACCTGACTGTCCGTGGAGATCAATTAATGATTCGTGGATCGCAATTTGAAATCGGAAAGATTGAAAAAGTGGTCGGCGAATTGATTTATATGCTGAATAAGAACGGCAGTTTGAATCCAAATGATATAGATACTGTTATCGATCTTGTTTCGGTCAACGGTTCGGCACCGGATGTCTCTTCAGAGACACAGGTGGAAGATAGCGATTCTGCTATCTTATATACAAAGATGGGAATTGTTAAAGCCAGAACACAGGGACAGAAACAATATATCCAGCAAATCCGTAAAAACGATATTGTATTTGCAATCGGACCGGCTGGTACAGGAAAAACCTACCTTGCCGTTGCTATGGCAGTTGCCGCTCTTAAGAATCGGGATATCACTCGAATTATCCTTGCGCGTCCTGCAGTGGAAGCAGGAGAGAGCTTGGGATTTTTACCCGGTGATTTCCGTGAGAAGATCGATCCTTATTTGCGTCCGCTCTATGATGCATTGGATGATATGCTCTCAGCAGAAAAACTTCGCGGGTATCTTGAGAAACGAATTGTTGAAATTGTGCCGCTTGCATATATGCGCGGAAGAACACTTCACAATGCATTTGTTATTCTTGATGAAGCGCAGAATGCAACTGCTATGCAGATGAAAATGTTTCTGACACGGCTCGGCCCGAATTCCCGCGCCATCATAACAGGTGATGTCACTCAAATCGACTTGCCGGCAAAAACGACATCCGGTCTTGTACAGATCCAAGAAGTATTAAAAAAGGTACAAGGAGTTACTTTCTGTTCTTTCGATAAAAATGATGTTGTGCGTCATAAACTGGTAAAGGACATCATCGAAGCGTATGATCGCTACCATATCAATGGAACAGGAGACGGCAAAGGTATCAGACGGAAATTAAAGTGCTTCAGGATTTCGATCTTCTTTTTTGCATCCCAAATTTCATCCATTTCTTTCAAAGAAGACTGTTCCGATACGTTTTCCCCGGCGTTGAAGTTCTTCTTCGATATGATAGAATCGTTTGCAGAATTTATTAGTCGATCCATTTAGTGCAAACTCCGGATTGACGCCGATAAATCTGGAATAATTCACAAGTGCGAATAGCACATCACCGAATTCTTCTTCGTATCCGATCTTGCTTTTTTGATCGTTCAGCACCGGCAAGTTCATTTATTTCCTCGACGACTTTTTTCCATACATCGCGTTTCTTTTTCCAATCAAATCCTACTTTTGAAGCTTTTTCCTGAATACGGAGTGCTCGCAGGAGTGCAGGCATTTCCTTCGGTACTCCGTCAATCACTGATTTCCTGCCTTCTTTAAGCTTGATATGTTCCCAGTTTCTTTTTACTTCGTGAGCATTTTCCACCTGAGTATTGCCAAATACATGAGGATGCCGGCGGATCATCTTTTCTGAAATGGATTCAATGACATCATTGAGTGTAAATGCCTGCTCTTCTTCTGCCATAACGGCGTGGAGAACAATATGCAGAAGCACATCTCCAAGTTCCTGTTTTAACTCAGTGAGGTCTTTTTGATCTATTGCTTCGATGACCTCATATGTTTCTTCAATCAAACTGTGGCGGATGGATTTATGAGTTTGTTCCCGGTCCCATGGACATTCTTTTCTCAGACGTTTGACAATTTTGATAAATTTTTTTAATGAATCATTTTCTTTCTTTTTTTGCATTCATACTCCGATTTTTTGTTTATCATACCGAAAAACAATGCCAGAATCAAACGTTCAGAATCAGAAGTTTGTTTTTATAGAAGTTATTGCGTAATTTGAATATTAATTCTGGGGCTGTAGCTCAGTTGGGAGAGCGCTTCGTTCGCAACGAAGAGGTCGTCAGTTCGATCCTGATCAGCTCCACGAACTTGCAGACAGATGGTAAATGTCTTGAATATAGAATTGTGAAAACTTAAGTTAATAATTGGATTAGTATACATAAAGAGTCGGAGTTTTATTGGTTTATTTGGGGTCAAGTCCTGCGCAACAAAGCATTGCCCAACCCCGCCAGGTCCGGAAGGAAGCAACGGTCAGCAATCAGTTTTGTGTGACGCAGGGAAACTTGACCTCTTTTTTTATCGGATTTTTTAACCTTACAGCCACCACCGGAGGCTCGTGCCTGAGAAATGCACGGAAAAACGGTAAAAACCATATGGTTATTTTCTATAAAACCATCATCATTCATGCCATCAGTAGTGATGCTTTCAGGAGAAGCGCTATTCTAGAATTTGGCATGACACTTTGTTTCAGCCGATTTGGAGAAGGACTCACGCAAGTGTTTCCTCGCCTCGAATGGTATCAGTATTCAGGCGGGACTTTTCCACTTCGTTTTGAAACGCGGCTAGTTCACAACATCACTTTATTGCTGCAGTGGAAAAGGATTTTACATGAAAAAAGATATTATCATCAATTCAACTGCGAACGAACATCGCATTGCTATTCTTGAGGATGGCAAGACCGCTGAACTGTTTGTAGAAACACCGGGTAAGGATCGTAATGTAGGCGACATCTATCTTGGAAAAGTTGCCAAAGTAATGCCCGGTATTCGCGCCGCATTTATCGATATCGGCATGGAACAGGATGCCTTCCTTCATTTCTCTGATATCGGTTCCATCGAAGAATATAATTCGCTGTTCGAAGACGACGAGGACGAAAAGGAAGAAGAAACTGCAGATATAGCAAAAGAAGCGGTACTCCAGGGCTCCAGCGATGTAGTTCAAATCAACGGAGAAAACGGCGCTTCACTTACCGGTGAGAAACCGACGAAAAAGAATTACGCCACAATCAACAACGGCGCCATCAGTCCTGCACAAAATTTTCCACAGGTCAATCTGCAAAAGGGACCAGGATATACTTGTCCAGATTACGAAAGAACCGGTAGGGAAAAAAGGTGTACGTGTTCGTTCGGCAATTTCACTTCCCGGACGATTTCTCGTTCTGATTCCATTCGACGGTAAAGTTGGAGTCTCAAAAAAACTTGCCAACTTCAAAGAGAAAAGGCGGCTTCGAAAAGTAGTGCGCGCGATGCTGCCGAAAGGATTCGGTGCAATCATTCGCACAGTGGCAGACGGAAAAACGGACGAGATGCTTCAGCAGGATCTTAATGATCTCATAAAAACTTGGGAAGGTATTGAGAAAGCCGTAAAATCGGCAAAAGCACCGGCACTTATTTACAAAGATATGAACACAACATCAAGCGTTATCCGCGATCTGTTTCAGGAAACGGTTGAGCATGTTGTCGTAGATGAAAAGAAACTTTTTAAAGAAATTCGGAATTATGTCCAGTGGATGTCGCCGGATATGCTCAATCGAGTGGAATACTATCGGGAGAAAGAACCGGTCTTTGATAAGTACGGAATTGAGAAGGATATTCAGGTCCTTCTCAGTAAAAAAGTATGGTTAAAAAGCGGCGGGTATTTGTTTATCGAGAAGACGGAAGCAATGACCGTTATTGATGTGAACAGCGGGCGGTATGCTGCAAAGAGAGAACAGGAATTGAATTCATTGCGTACCAACCTTGAAGCGGCGCGTGAAGTATGCAGGCAGGTTCGGCTGCGCGATATCGGCGGTCTTGTCGTGGTGGATTTTATAGATCTGGAAGATGATAAAAATCAGAAAAAAATCTATGATGAAATGAAGAAAGAATTACGCAGGGATCGTGCAAAAGTCACGGTACTGCCGATGACGGAATTCGGTTTGGTGCAGATGACACGTCAGAGAATTCGCCAAAGTGTGCAATTGAGTTTCAGCGAAGCGTGTCCGATGTGCGGCGGTACCGGCCAGGTGCAGTCGAAGACATCGACGATGAATCAGATTGAACGATGGATAAAGCGATTTAAAACAGAAAGGCGCGAGTATCGATTGGAGTTGCGTGTTCATCCGACGATTGCAGAATATCTCAGCGATGGTACTATCAGCCGGTTGACAAAGCTGCAATTCAAGTTCTTCGTCAAGATAAAGACTTATTCCGGATCCGGCGCTTTCTGCTGAAGAGTTCAAATTTTTCTCGGTAAAGCAGCAAAAAGAAATTACTGATCAGTACAAATAACAGTTTAATCCGTAACTGATCTGAGGAAAAATGATGAAACGAACACCATTTTATAATATTCATACGGCACTCGGCGCAAAGATGGTGGAATTTGCCGGTTATGAAATGCCGATCCAGTACTCCGGTATTATTGAAGAACATCTCACTGTTCGTAAAAATGTAGGCGTCTTTGATGTTACACATATGGGAGAATTTTATATACGCGGCAGCGATGCACTCGCATTTCTTCAGAAAACAACAATTAATGATGTTTCAAAATTGGAACCTGGAAAAATACAGTATTCAGCGATGTGTTATGAGGACGGTGGAATCATAGACGATCTTCTTATTTACAGGCTGGAAAAAGATTATATGCTCGTTGTGAATGCATCTAATCTTCAAAAAGATTTTGACTGGCTGCAATCTCAGAAATTTGGCGACGTGAAAATTGAAGATGTAAGCGATGCAACGGCAATGCTTGCAGTCCAGGGCCCAAAATCGATTGAAACGCTCCAGCAATTGACAAAAGAAGATCTTTCGAAAATTGGATACTACAATTTTAAGCGCAATACGACTCGCAGGAATTCCAATGCTTATTTCGCGTACCGGATATACCGGTGAACTCGGATTTGAATTATATTTCAATGCCGAAACCGAACAAGCAATAAAAGTCTGGAATGCTATTTTTGACGCAGGCAAGAAATTTGGTATCATACCCGTAGGACTAGGCGCACGAGATACGCTGAGACTTGAAATGGGATACTGTCTCTATGGCAACGAAATCGACAAGACTACACATCCGCTTGAAGCGGGGTTAGGATGGATTACAAAACTTGAAAAAAATGATTTTCTTGGAAAGGATGCGATAGTAAAGGCGAAGAGTGAAGGTTTGAAACGCAAACTGGTCGGATTCACGCTTCAGGATAAGGCACTGGCACGACATGGATATGAAATTTTGTACAACTCTCAGGTGTCGGGAAGGTTACAAGCGGAACATTTTCTCCATCGCTTCAAAAAGGTATCGGAATGGGGTATGTTGCTTCCGAGCATGCAAAAGCCGGAACAATAATTTCGATCAGTGTACGGGGAAAAGAAATTCCGGCCGTCGTTGTAGCATTACCATTTCTACAAAAGCATTAGTGACGAAGGGGTGTAAATGAAAATAGAACTCAGTTTTAACGCCGGGCAGTTTGATGAACTGCAATTACGCGAAAAGAATATAATCGTGACTCGATGTTTTACGTGCAAGCACTACCATCACTATTGCGCTCAAAAATGGGGCGCGTGAAATTATTCCGGTTGCAAGCATCGAATCTGCAGTGAAGATTTCCGGCAGCCTTTTCGGAGAGGTGACGCTCCGCGGAGGCGAACGCAATGGAAAAATCATCGAAGGATTTAACCTCGGGAATTCACCGCTGGAATACAGCGAAACTGCCGTGAAAGGAAAATCGATCATTTATTGCACGACAAACGGCTCAGTTGCGATGGCAAAAAGCCGGTATGCACGCACGTTGGCGGTAGGTTCGTTTGTCAATTTGACGGCAACGGCTGATTTTATTCGGGATGATAATAAGGATTTTCTATTTATTTGCGCAGGAAGGGCAAATACAATTGGAAATTTCAGTTTGGAAGATGCGGTTTGTGCAGGAATGATGATTCAAAATCTATTGAAGACGGAATCGCTTGAAGTGGAATTGAGTGATTCGGCAAAAGCTGCTCACGCAATTTCTAAAACATTCGGCCGTTCTATCCATAAAATGTTGAAGACTTCCGAACATGGAAAATATTTAATTGAGCTGGGTTATGAAAAAGATTTAAAAATTTGTTCTCAAGTCGATTCTGTACCTGTGCTTCCGATTCTAATAGGTACCGTAATAAAGCTTAAAAAAGAAGAAGCTATTATCGAACATACATAGGCAGCAAACTGCCAAATTGTGTCTAATGTCTGAGAGTCAATCCATATCACCGGCGAAAAATCCGCCGAATCATCGTAAGCAGATTTATGCATTTATCGGAATTCTTGTTTCGATCATGCTGATGTTGAGCATTATTACATATTCATCCGAGGATCAGATGATGGGAGGTGTTACTTTCTCTGATATTTGGAAAGCGATAACCGATGCAGGATCTGCAAGGCAAACCAATAATCTTATGAGCGTGGTGGGCGCATTGGTTTCAAACTGGTTCATCAATTCAACTATTGGTTTTGCGGTGATCATTGTTCCGTTTCTTGGTTTTGTGTGGTCTCTATATCTTCTGAACGGCAAAAATCTGCGTAAAAAAATTGTTTTAACTAACTATACGATAATTCTTGCAGTTCTTTTTGCATCATTTGCCGGGTTGATTATGCAATTCGAGAAAAATTTACCCGATGAATGGAGCGGTGTTGTCGGTTTTTTTGTAGCACGTGTTCTGTCAAATCTGATCGGACTGACCGGGGCTACGATTTTAATTGCGGGAACATTTTTTATTGTATTGACTTTACTGGCGAATTTGGATTATAAAGCGACATGGACGAGAATTCGCGAGACAATTTCCGCATGGGTTGGATGGATAAGAAACAAGCAGGAAACTCGGAAGGCTCTGCAAAATAACCAGCAGAAAGATGTCCAAATCAAACAGCCGCAGGAAACAGTCAGAATCAAGAAGCCTGCAGATGAATTGCCTGAACAGAACAGGACAAAACCTCTTGTTTCACCGGTAAATCCTGTTATTAAGCCGTCGTCCTTAAAACAGACAGGTCAAATGATTCCGCCGATTGTTCCTCAGCCGGACGCGCAAAAGGAAGATTCAGGGCTGACCATCGATATTCATGAAAAAGTTGCAGAGGCGGAAGTTGATTTCGATGACCGCGCACTTGAAAATAAAGACGATGTTGTCGAAGAAATTGATTATGTTTTTCCTTCAGTCGAATTGCTCGATGTACATCGGGGAAGCGAAGAAGTAAACGAGGAGGAGCTGAAAGCAAATGCGGAATTGCTGCGATCAAAACTTGCCGACTTTTCTGTAGAGATCGACAGTGTATCGGTAACGCCGGGTCCGGTCGTTACGCTTTATGAGCTTGTACCGGCCACGGGTGTAAAAATCAGCAGAATTGAAAGTCTACAGGATGATATAGCACTTGCATTAAAAGCCAAAGGCATACGTATCATTGCGCCGATGCCCGGCAAGGGAACTGTCGGTGTCGAGATTCCGAATCATAATCCGTCACTCGTAACAATTCGCGGAATTATAAATTCCGGAAAATTTCGGGATTCAAAAGCAATCCTTCCGCTTGCAATGGGTAAAACGATTTCCGGAGAAGTATATGTAGATGATCTTGCTAAAATGCCGCATTTGCTTATTGCCGGATCGACAGGTTCCGGAAAGAGCGTCGGTATTAATACTATCATCACAAGTATGATTTATCGCCTGCATCCGAGCGATGTTAAGTTCGTTATCATTGATCCTAAGAAAATTGAATTATCGCTTTTCAAGAAATTACGGAATCATTATCTTGCCGTCTCGCCCGACCTGGATGAAGAGATTATTACAGAACCGAACAATGCAGTTCTCATCTTAAAGAGCGTCGAATTGGAGATGGAGAACCGATACAATCGGCTTGCCTCTGCAGGAGTACGGAATTTAGCCGATTATAACGAACGTTTTGCTGCCGGCAGCTTGCATGATACAGAGACTGTCAAGCATCGTAAAATTCCATACCTCATTGTCGTCATTGACGAGCTGGCCGATTTGATGATTACAGCCGCGAAAGAAGTAGAGGAACCGATTGCACGACTGGCGCAGCTGGCACGCGCTGTCGGTATTCATCTTGGTTGTTGCGACGCAGCGTCCATCGGTCGATGTGATCACCGGTGTTATCAAAGCAAATTTTCCTGCACGAATTGCATATCAGGTTTCATCGAAAATTGATTCGCGAACCATTCTTGATATGAACGGCGCAGATCAGCTGCTTGGAAACGGCGATATGCTATACTTGCCTCCCGGTTCACCGAAACCGCACAGGATTCAGAATGCTTTTATTTCGGTTGATGAAGTTGAACGAATTACCAATCACATCGGTAAACAAAAAGGATACAGCAGTCCGTTCAAACTTACCGTCGGTTCTTGAAAAGAAAAGACAATTGAGTGCAGGTGGAAGTGTCAGTGAGGATGAGTTATTTAAAGAAGCCGCGCAAATTGTTGTACGCCATCAGCAGGGTTCGGTATCGCTTTTGCAGCGAAGATTGAAAGTAGGATACTCTCGTGCTGCAAGGCTGATTGACGAGCTTGAAGCTGCAGGTATTGTCGGTCAGTTTGACGGAAGCAAAGCACGGGAAGTTCTGGTAGAAACAGAAGCAGAATTGGAAACTATACTCAAGAGCCTTTGAATATGAAAACAATGCTTAAATTCGGACTTATGTTTGCGTGCTGTCATGGAAATTATGGCGCAGGAAAAAGAATTAACGGTGAGATTATGTGACGGAAAATATTACAGCGTCGATATGAGATGATCGACGATGCGAGCGTGCAATTTGAACAGCATGTCCGGTTTGGATTCTCGAATATTGAGCAGACTTTCCGCGGTACGCTTATGATGAAAAAACCGAACCGCTACCGTATTGAATCAGAACATCAAACGATTGTCACTGATGGAATAACAGTATGGGCATATTCCAAGGCAAACAATCAGGTCATTATCGATAAGTATCAGAGAAAACAGCAATTCGCTCTCTCCGGAACAATTCATGCTGAATCTTCCTGCAAATTATTATACTTCCTTGCTTGGCTCGGAAAAATCGCCGGATGGAACGATCATTCAACTCAAGCTTGTACCGAAAGATGATCGATCATTTGTGAAGTCGGTAAATCTCTCTGTGGAAGAACATGGCTGGCTGGTTCGTAAAATCATGAATATCTTGATATCAACGAAACAGAAACTACCTATGCAGTTAAAGACATAAAACTCAATGCCAATATAAAAGAAAAAACCTTCGTGTTTGAAACACCGGAGGGAGTAGAAGTCGTAGATCTTCGATAATCACATCTTATTTTTCGTATGACAAAAAAGGTAAAAAGTATTTTCCGTTATTCAGTCAGTATAACCATCGCATTTATTTTTCCTTTATTTTGCTTTTAAAAATGTAAAACTTTCGGAATTATGGGAGTCGTTAAAAGGTGCGAATTACTGGTGGATAGCATGGCTTATTCCGTTGAATGTTCTTATAAATTGGGTCCGGGCAGAACGCTGGGTGCACCTGCTTGCTCCAATCAAATCTCCCATCTCAAAAAGGAATCTTTTCTCAGGTGTGATGATCGGATATGCCATAAATAATATATTGCCGCGCGTCGGTGAGTTTGTCCGTCCTTACATTGTCGGAAAGCGGGAAGGTATTTCCAGAACATCGGTGTTCGGCACTGTCGTCGTTGAACGCATTTTAGATTTTATGAGTTTTTTCCTTATCGTTTGTGTTGTTCTCTTTTTGTATCCGCAATCTCTCGATCCGTTTGTCGATCATGCAGACGCAGTCCGTCCATTCTTCCTTATCGGATCCATTCGTATTTCTATCGATTTTTATTCTTCTGTTTTTTAAAGCGGAAGCCTTTTTTCGATTTTTGGCAAAAATGCTTTTTTTCCTTCCGATAAAATATAAGGAGAAGGTGGAAATACTTTTGAACAAGTTTTATTCCGGATTTGCCGTGGCAAAGGCAGGCAATAAATTCGGTATCATTCTATTCCAGAGTCTTTTAATCTGGGCACTTAATGCACTGATCATGTTTATTCCTTTTTTTGCATTTGCCCCGATAGTAGAATGCAGGCTTGGATTTTGGTGCTTCTGTGGTTCTTTTAGTCATTTCTACGATTGCCTGGGTTTTGCCTGCACCAGGTGCGATGGGAACATATCATTGGTTTTTACAGGTCGGGATGATAAGACTATACGGTATTGATGAGACGACGGCATTAAGTTATGCGATTGTCACACACGAAGTAGGATATCTCGTAGTTATGGTTATCGGTATATATTATTATATTCGTGATAATCTTCATAGTGTCTGATTTAGCAAATGCATCTTCAAATGATGAAAAATGAGATAATTTATGATGAATATGTTTCTCGAAATTCAAATAACTGCAAACGGCGTGTCCAGCATTAATCAAAGCGAAAAATAAAAGGGGACTTTTCGTTGAGTGTTCTTGATGCGGTAATTCTTGCGGTCGTCCAGGGACTGACGGAATTCCTCCCGGTGAGCAGTTCCGGTCATTTAGTAATTGCCCAGCAGCTGCTCGGGCTGCATGATCCGCAAATATTATTGTTCGATGTCTTTGTTCATTTTGGAACTCTTATTAGCCTGGCAATCATTTTTTGGAATGATATTATTGAAATACTGTGTTCTTTTTTAAAAGCAATAAAAGCAGTCGGATCAAAAAAAGAACATAAGAAAACGGAATATTTTCATTTGGGAATTGCTATTCGTTGTAGGTTCAATTCCGGCGGGATTAGCAGGTTTGGTATTCCGTCATCAAGTGGAAGAGATCTTCACAGACACAAAATTTGTGGCGATGAATATCGTAATCACAGGATTAGTCCTTTTTCTTACTCGAATTGTAAAACATGGAAAAAAGAAACAAGTAACTATTTTCACTTCATTAATAATCGGCCTGGCGCAAATGGCGGCAATTTTACCCGGAATTTCCCGTTCTGGTCTGACAATGAGTACTGCACTTTTTATGAAAGTATCGCCCGTTCAGGCGGCGCGTTTTTCATTTCTTCTTTCAATACCGGTAATCCTGGGTGCAACATTACTGGAGTCGTATAGGCTCATAAATTTTGGTACAACGATAGGTTTTATGCAGATTAGCATCGGTATTATAATATCCGCAATTGCCGGATATGCAGCTATAAAGCTGCTGCTGCGCGTAATGGAAAAAGGGAGATTCAGCTGGTTCTCTTTGTACTGTTTAGTGGCAGGTATTATCGGCATCTTTTTACTATAGGAGCGAAATCATGAATAAAAAAACATTTTATATAATCCTTACGATTTTGATGGTAAATTTTCAATTAACGGGTTGTCAATCAGATACTACAAAAAGGAAGACAATGAATATTACAGTCGAAACAACAAAAGGCGATATTGAACTCGAACTTTTTGAAACCGATGCGCCAAAGACGGCAGCTAACTTCGCCGGATTAGCAGAAGAAGGGTACTTCAACGGTATCATTTTTCATAGAGTTTCAAAGGGTTTTGTAATACAGGGCGGAGACTCTACGGGAACGGGAATGGGCGGCAAGAGTATTTATGGAAAGGAATTTGCCGATGAATTGGATCCTTCGACCCCGTCTTACAAGGAAGGATATAAGCGCGGTACGGTTGCGATGGCTAATCGAGGACCGAATACCAATACGAGTCAATTCTTTATCGTATTAAAAGATGTATCGATGCCTAAACTGTACACAATTTTCGGAAAAGTAACGAAAGGGATGGATGTGGTCGATTCGATTGCAGCAGTTGAGATTATTCCGCAGATGGGGCCTACTGATGGGAAGCCAAAGGTCGATGTTGTAATGAAAAAAGTTACCGTGAAGAAATAGCAGAGATACGGCGGAGATACACAACGTGGCAATGTCTAAATCCAGGAAGGATAGGTTCCCTTCCTATGATAATTTTCTTGAATCAATAAAAGGAAAAATAATTTCGCCGGTCTATCTTTTTATCGGCGAGGAAGATTTTCTATTAGACGAGTGTGTCGACTGCATTATTAAGGAACTGCTGACGGAAGATACAAAGGCATTCAATCTTGATATTGTGTATGGAAGCAAAGCCGATGCGCGCGATGTGATGGCGCATGCGGCATCTTTCCCGATGATGAGCGGCCGGCGTGTTGTAGTTGTTAAAGAATTCGATAAACTGCTCTCGAGCGATAACGCGAAAGATATAGTTTCATCATATATTTCGCGTCCGTTAGATTCTACATGCCTCGTACTAATTGCTGAGAAGCCGGATTTTCGCACCAGGCCTTTCGTCGATCTGAAAAAGTCAGGTGTCGTTTTTTCATTTAATCCGCTCTATGACAATCAGATTCCGTCATGGATATCGGAACGATGCAGGAAAGGCGGCAAAGATGTAGATCTGGAAGCATGCCGTTTGCTGCAGGCATATGTCGGAAATTCACTCAGGGTAATTCAAAACGAACTGGACAAGCTTTTTATCTATCTCGGCGAACGAACGCGCGTAACGACGGAAGATGTTGCAGATGTAGTAGGCGCGGTACGAGGATTTACAGTATTTGATTTGCAGAATGCAGTCGGCAGGAAAAATCTTGAAGAGTCGCTTCGCATCGTAAATCGTATGATCGAAGCGGGTGAAGCATCTCAACTCACAATCGTAATGCTGACAAGATACTTCAATATTCTCTGGAAATTACAGAATCTTTTCGAACAGGGCACATCTGAAACAGAGGTGCTTGCGGCAACAAGAATCTCACCGTATTATTTTAAGGACTATTCGGCTGCGGCAAAGCGGTTTACTCAGCCGCAAATTGAAAATGCTTTTCGTGTTCTCCTCGAAGCCGATATACAATTAAAAAGCACATCGCCGAATCCGTACCATCTAATGGAGATGCTTGTGTATTCTCTTATCAGGGAGCAGCAGCCTTCGGAAAAAGTCGTATTGTGAGACAAATTATGATGGAATTCCTCTGCTTATTAGTATGAGCGAACTTCTTAAATCGCCGGCAGCGCATGAATGGATATCCATGTTGTTCATTCTCGCAGGAATAATATCGTGCGTTGCAGTAAGTGAACTTGTCCGAAAGCACTTCAATTGGCCCGCGGAAGTAACAAGGAAATTTATTCATATCGCCGTCGGGCTGCTCGTATTTTTTGCGCCTATGATATTTGTATCGGCGTTTATTCCATTGCTCCTTTCTTTTTTCGGCGCGCTGGTTATGTTTATTTCAGTACGGACAGGTCTCCTGATCGGTGCACATGGTGTTTCACGTTTCTCGTACGGAACAGTATTTTATCCGTTATCTTTCTTTGTTCTGATCCCGATATTCTGGATTCATCACCCGGAAATTATCTCGCTGTCGATGTTAAGCCTTGCAACAGGAGATGCAGCAGCGGCAATGGCCGGGAGATCATACCGATCAATAAGGGAATATAAACTCACATCGGATAAGAAATCCATTGAGGGTTCCATTACGATGTTCGTTGTGACGTCAATGAGTCTTTTTTGCGGTATGGTGATCTTTAAACTTCAGATTTTGCACCCGATCGAATATCTGGCGGTTATTGCCGTGGTTTCAGCGGGCATTGCTACAGCGTGGGAAGCGATTTCATCAAAGGGATTTGATAATTTTACGATACCGTTATCTGTTGCGTTTGTTCTTTCTTTTTATCTTATTCCCTCACAAATGCAGGATCCAATGAGGTTTAATATTGGTGTTTTTTTGTCTCTTCTTATTGCATATGCATCATATTATTTTAAATTCCTGAATGCAAGCGGTTCAGTTGCCGCATTTCTTCTTGCCAGCACGGTATACGGACTCGGCGGATGGCAATGGACTGTTCCTATCCTTGCTTTTTTTATTCTTTCCAGCTTGCTTTCAAAAACAGGGAAAAAGAGAAAAGAACAATTCGAACTTCTTTGTGAAAAAACAAGCACACGTGATTGGGGACAGGTCGCAGCAAACGGCGGTACAGCCGGGTTAATAATACTGGCGCAATATGCGTTGCCGGATTACGACCTTTATCCGGCATATCTTGGCACAATCGCAGCTGTTACAGCCGATACGTGGGGAACGGAAATTGGCGTTTGGCTCAAAGGCAAGACGGTATTACTCTCCCGATTCAGAGCTGTCGAGCCGGGAACCAACGGCGGAATTTCATTAGGAGGATTTTTAGGAGGAGCAGTCGGGGCATTCATCATATCTTTAAGCGCGTATCCCTGGGAGCCGACAAACCGGATGCTGATAGTTATCACTCTCTCGGGAATTGCTGGAAGCCTTTTAGACAGCTTGCTGGGCGGAACATTGCAATCGATGTATCGTTGTACGAAATGCGATAAACAAACAGAAAGAAAATTGCATTGTGATTCTGCAACAGTTTTTATAAAAGGGGTTCGATGGATGACTAACGATGCGGTCAATTGGATGTGTGCTTTGACAGGCGCCTTTTTTGCATGGAGGTTGTATTAGGAAGATAACACGTCAGCCGGAATTGTTAAATAAAATATATTTATGAAAAAGGGATATTTATGAGCACGGAAAAAATTCGCCAGTTGAAGCAGCTGCGTGAAAAAGCGACGCATGGAGGCGGACTCACAAAGATTGAGGATAGGCATAAACATGGAAAATTGACTGCCCGTGAGCGCATAGATCTACTGCTGGATGAAGGAAGCTTTGAAGAAATCGGGATGTTTGTCCATCATCGGTCCCGGGAATTCGGACTGGAGAAATACAAATATCTTGGCGACGGTGTTGTGACTGGCAGGGGAACGATAGGCGGACGAAATGTTGTTGTGTACAGCCAGGACTTTACAGTCTTCGGGGGTTCGCTATCTGAAACACATGCAGAAAAAATCTGCAAGATTTTAGAAATGGCAATGAAAAATGGCGTACCTGTTATCGGATTAAACGACTCCGGCGGTGCGCGCATTCAGGAAGGTGTCGTTAGTTTAGGCGGGTACGCGGATATATTTCTGCAAAATACGCTTGCATCGGGCGTGGTACCGCAAATCTCCGCTATCCTTGGACCATGTGCAGGTGGAGCGGTTTATTCTCCGGCTATTACTGATTTCATCTATATGGTGAAGGATACAAGTTATATGTTTGTAACCGGGCCTAATGTGGTAAAGACTGTTACTCATGAAGATGTTTCGTTCGAAGAACTCGGCGGTGCATTGACGCACGCTGTTAAAAGCGGTGTCGCGCATTTTGCCGTCGAAAATGAATTGGAATGTATCGAGGGAATTAAGAAACTCTTGAGTTATATTCCATCGAACAATATGGATGATCCTCCGTTTGTCGATTCACACGACAGTGAATACCGGATGAACATCGAGCTTGATTCTGTAGTACCGGAAAATCCAAGCAAACCGTACGATATAAAGGATATAATTAATAAAATAATAGATGACGGCGAATTTTATGAAGTACAGGAGCTTTATGCACAGAATATGGTTGTAGGATTTGCCCGTCTGGGCGGATACTCAGTCGGTATTGTGGCAAACCAGCCGTCCGTCCTTGCCGGTGTACTCGATATTGAGACATCCCTTAAAGGTGCGAGGTTTATCAGGTTCTGCGATGCATTCAATATTCCATTAATTATTTTGCAGGATGTTCCGGGATTTCTTCCGGGTACAGATCAGGAATGGAGAGGACTCATCAAGCATGGCGCGAAATTGCTTTATGCGTTCTGTGAAGCAACTGTACCAAAGATTACAATCATTACACGCAAGTCGTACGGAGGTGCATATTGTGTTATGAACTCCAAACATATCCGCGGAGATGTAAACTATGCCTGGCCTACTGCTGAAATTGCCGTTATGGGGCCGAAAGGGGCGGTGGAAATTATTTTTAAGAAGGACATCGAGAATTCAGAAAACAAAGAAAAAGCTATTGCCGAAAAAGTAAATGACTATACGGAGCGATTCGCAAATCCGTATGTTGCAGCGGAGCGTGGATATGTAGACGAAGTTATTCTGCCGCATGAGACCCGGCCGAAGTTGATCAAAGCGCTCAGATTTCTTGAAAACAAAGTTGATACAAATCCAAAGAAAAAACATGGCAATATTCCGCTTTGAGAGTACTGAATAACGTCTTAGTTAAATAAGCTTTCAGTTGTCTCAGGTCCAAAGGACTCCTCCTGAGAATTACTTCCTGAGCACGCAAAACGGCAGTATCCCGCTTTGAGATAATCAAATTTCTTGATTAAGTGGTAATGTTACGTTACTTTGTATAAAATATTAATTCAGTTATTATTGCAGAGGCTGATGCGGCAGTTTGTAATTACGTTCTTATCATTAGTACTGTTCAGTTGTTCTTCAGAAGAGACGACACGTTCCAGCATTGATATTCTCCACATCAATCGTCCAATCCATCCAGATAAAAACGTTAAAAGCACTTACTGCAGATACGATATATTTGCCAGTTGATACGACAAACGGAAAGTCAAATGGTAACGGGAATGGCAACGCACAGTAACGGCACTGTAGACACATCCGATTACGATTCAGAACTCATTTACCAGAGGTTTGAACAAGCACGGCAGCATTATTTTCTTGCACTTGCCTCACAGGAGGCAGGTGATTCTCTCAGCTGCGGCACCGAATTCGAGACAGCTATTCAAATCCTCAATGATCTAAGCTGAATACGTGCGTATTGACAGTTCAAAAGAATATCTGGATTTAAGCAAGAGTTTGATTGAAGATTATGAGAAGTACATTGCCGCAATCGACAGTCTGGGTCCTGATGCATCCGTATATGCACTTACGTGAAAAATTAAATCAAATAGTTGAACAGGGTGATACTACGGGTTTGAAGATTCCCGAAATTGAAATTAAAGGAACACAAGTTCCACTGCCATTTCAACGAGTATGTTGAGCGTGCGACGTCCTTTTTTATGGGCAGGGGAGGCCTCATATGGAACGATGGTTGTATCTTTCAGGCAGGTATTATCCGATGATGTTAAGGATTTTCAGGGAAGAAGGGACTCCTGAAGAACTTGCCTACTTAGCAATGCCGGAAAGCGGACTGCGTACTGATGCACGTTCATGGGCACGAGCTGTAGGATTATGGCAATTCATTAAAGGAACAGGTTCGATGTACGGACTGCGCGTTAACTGGTGGATTGATGAACGCAGGGATTTTGAGAAATCCACACGTGCAGCTGCAAGGCATCTTAAGGATTTGTACAATGACTTAGGTGATTGGAATCTAGTGCTGGGTGCGTATAATGCAGGTGCCGGCAGAATTTATCGTGCGATGCGCAGGAGCGGTGCAACGGATTATTGGGAAATGCGAAAATATCTGCCGAGGCAGACACGAAATTATATTCCGCAGTATATCGCAGTCGCACGGATTGTTCTGAATCCGGAAAAGCATGGATTTACAGATATAGAGATTGCTGATTCGCTCGTTTTCGATGTTGTGGAAATCAATGACTGCGTCGATTTGCGGGTGCTGGCAAAATGTGCACAAACAACGGTTGACACGCTTCAGATTTTAAATCCTGAATTGCTCCGCTGGTGCACGCCGCCCGGTGTAACGGGATACCGATTCCGGATTCCGCCGGGAAGGAAAGATACATTTCTTGTAAGCTATTCGAAGATTCCGGAAGATCAGAAAAAAGACTGGGCAATCCATACTGTGAAGAGAGGCGAGACGATTTCTACAATTGCTCGGAAATACGGTTTAGCCGTTTCTCTGTTAAAAGATTTGAATAACTTACGCAGCGATCGCCGGCTTTCGGTCGGTACTGTGTTAGCGATTCCACTTCCGCGTGATATTGCGGATAGTAAAGTTCCTTATGATTATTCACCGGAAGAAAAACGGATGAACTTCGGTTCGATGAAGTCATACGCGGCAGGGGATAAAATCAATAAGGCAAAACTGAGGTATGCAAAACGGGAAGTAAAACAGCCAAAAGGCAAAACGAAGCTTGTCTACCGTGTGAAGCGGGGAGATACGATAGGGCATATTGCAGAATGGTACGGTGTACGGGCCAGCGATATCCGCAACTGGAATGATATTTCATACGGGAATTATATACATGCAGGCCAGTCGATTGCTATATGGGTTCCGGCATCGAAATCAACACTGCTTAAAAAAGTAGACAGCATGGAGTTTTCTGAGAAACAGTCGATGCTAAAAGGCGACTTTGCTGAAGCGGCGCAGGCAGAAGAAGGAAAAACCAGGGCTGCATCGTTTTCGAATGAATGGATCCAGCATGCAGTAAAATCAGGAGAGACGCTTGAAAAAATCGCTAAAATCTATGAAGTGAGTATCAGCGAACTGAAACAATGGAATAACCTTCGTTCATCGCGTATTATAAAAGGGCAAATATTGGAAATTTACGATAAGCCCGAAGAACGCGTAAAGATCATTGCGACCCCTGTAAAAGGACATGCGCCTTCTCCCGTTAAAACTTCCGGTACAGGTATCTTTTCACCGACTCACAAAGTAAAAAAAGGTGAAAGTATCTATACAATTGCAAAATTATACGATGTCGATGTTCAGAAGTTCAAGAATTATAACAATTTGAAGAGCAATAAAATTATCGTAGGAAAAGTTCTCAAGATTCCGCCCAAAGATAATCTCTGAATCCCCTAAGCACAATATTCAGGATATTGCCGCTTCGCTAAAAAATATTTTTTCATTTTAATTTAACTTGCCTTTCGGAAATTTCTTGTTTACGTTTGTGTCGGATTTATGCGGCAATAATCATGACAAATCTGATTCAACTCGTACCTTTAAAGAATTATAATCTACTACAATAAACTTTTTCACTTTACCATATTTCCATAAGGAGAATTTCTATGGATAACTTTTACTGCAGAAGCATTGCTTCTATGCTGATACTGTTTCTTATCTCTGTATCGGTACTGAATGCGCAAGTAACTACCGCTTCTATAAACGGCGTTGTTACGGATAAATCCGGGCAGCCGTTACCCGGTGCATCAATACGCGTAATTCATGAACCTTCCGGTACACAGTATGGAACAAGCACTCGTGAAGACGGACGGTTCAATCTGCAGGGATTACGTGTCGGAGGGCCGTATTCAATACATGTCACGTTTATCGGCTACAAAAACCAGGATCAAAGCAACCTGAAGCTTGAACTTGCTCAGAATTTGCAAATTAATTTTAATATGACCGAAGAAGTTGTTCAGATGGGTGAAGTAGAAATTATCGGAGAACGAAGTCCGGTTTTAAGTGCAAGCCGTACAGGCGCTGCTTCGAATGTATCGCGCGATAATATCGACCGGCTCCCGACGATCAGCCGTAACTTTCACGGATTATTTAAAGTTATCGCCATATTTTATCGGCAATAGTGCTCAAGGCCGTAATTTTAAATACAACAATATTCAAATCGATGGCGCAAATTATAACGATCTATTCGGACTTGGTTCGAGCGGAACTCCCGGTCTGTCGAATGTTTCGCCAATCAGCCTTGAAGCGATTCAGGAATTTCAAATAGTTGTCTCTCCCTTTGACGTCAAGCAGAGCGGCTTTACCGGCGCCGGTGTGAATGCTGTGACACGAAGCGGAAATAATAATTATTCAGGAGCAGGTTTTTTCTACGGACGTAATCAGGATATGATCGGAAAAAGTCCGGATACGCTTAGATCTTCTTATGCGGATTTTTCCGAGATTAAAGCAGGATTTCGGCTCGGCGGCCCGATCATCGAAAACAATCTTTTCTTTTTTGCAAGCGCCGAGCTTACACAGTACAAACGGCCTACCACAAGGGTTTTCGGTGCAGCTTCTTCGGGCACAAATTTATACACATTATCTCAAGACAGCATCAATGCCTTTACAGATAAGTTGAAGTCATACGGATATAATCCGGGTTCATTTACAAGTATAAATTTTGAACGCCAAAGCATAAACCTGTTTGCACGCCTGGATTATAATTTAAGCGAAGTGCATAGACTGACACTGCGTCATACGTATACAAACGGCACGGATGATAATACACCGTCATATTCCGGAATCTATGCTGAGAACACCCGTTACCAGCTTGTGAACGAAACAAATTCAACAGTGCTCCAATTGAACAGCGCTTTCAGCAATACTATGTCGAATGAATTTCTTGTAAGCTACACAACCAGCAGGGATAAGCCTACTTTCTATGGACAGGATTTTCCATTCGTTCAAGTTAAAGTAAAAGGAGCAGACGGTAAAACAAATTATCTGCTTGCAGGCGCTGAGAATTACCGTATAAAAAACAAACTTGATCAGGATATAATCGAAATAACCGACAACTTTACTCTTTTTGCAGGCGACCATACGCTTACATTCGGAACCCATAATGAAATCTTCAGTTTTGCTAATCTCTATATACGTGATTATTATGGAAACTATACATTTAATACACTTGCAGATTTTATAAATAATGGCCCGGCTGCCGGCGGTTATTCTCTGAGTTTTTCTACAACAGGCAATCCCAATCAAGAAGCGAAATTCAGTGCTATTCAATACGGGTTTTACGTGCAAGATGAATGGAATGCACTGCCCGGATTAAAAATTTCAGCAGGCATACGAGTGGATATTCCTACATTGCCCGATAAACCGGCATACAATTATAAATTTGATTCGACATTTACAGCGTTGGGCTATTCTCTTTCAACGGATAAAGTACCCAGCGGAACGCCACTCTTCTCGCCGCGTATTGCATTCAACTATGACGTAACAGGCGATCGTTCGACACAGGTGCGCGGAGGTATCGGTATGTTTACCGGACGTGTTCCTTATGTATGGATCTCGAACCAGTACGGCAACACCGGTGTGGAATTTGCACGGTTGTCTTACAATACTCAGACATTTGTAGCTGATCCGTTTAATCAGCCGCGCGGAGGCACACCTATCTTTACGTCCGAGATCGATGTGACCGACAAGGACTTTAAGATGCCGCAAATACTGCGAACGAGTATGGCTCTTGACCAGAAGCTGCCGTACGATTTCGTTGGAACGATTGAAGGTGTGTATTCTAAAGTCATAAATGATATTATGTACCAGGATATAAACATGAAAGGCACGCTTGTTCCTGTTACGACAGCCGGACTTATTACTGACGGCAGATTACCGGGAGATGGACGTCCTGTGTACGGTACCTGGAACACGACAACAGGAAGATGGACGACGCAGAAGTGGAATAGCAGAGACTTCACAAATGTACTCCTGCTAAAGAACACGGATGAAGGATATTCTGCTAATTTAACTGTACAGCTTCAGCGTTTCGGGTACTACGGATGGTTTAGATGCAAACTTCGCGTATACATACGGCCTCTCAGAGGACCTTAACAGCGGCGGATCTTCGCAGGCGTATTCACAATGGCGGTATAACCATGCATATGATCCCAATAATCCGACATTGTCATATTCTGCATACGACAGAACGCATCGTGTAATGGCTACGATGTCTTATCGCTGTGATTGGAGCGAAGTATTCGGAATTGATATGCCGGGATATGCAACGACACTTGGTGTGTATTACAGCGGTGTATCAGGCCGCCCGTATTCGTGGGTTATTAGCGGCGATCTCAACGGCGATGGCCAGGTAGAAAACGACCTTGCATATATTCCCAAGGATAGGAATGATGTTGTTCTTATGAATTCAGCGGGAACGGCAGTGCTGCCGAGTACTGATCCTGCATACGATAAGTTAGATCAATTTATTGCTAAAGATGAATATCTTAGCAAACATCGCGGTGAAGTTGCAAAAAGGCTTGAAGCACGCGAACCCTGGTATGGTCAAATCGATCTCCGGCTGGCGCAGGAAATTCCTGTTTTCCTGGGACATAAGATCGAGCTGACTCTGGATATTTTAAATTTTATGAACATGCTTGATAAAGATGCCGGATATATTAAGACGGTCAACAATCAGAGAGCATTTCTGCTAAATTTCGCAAGTCTTGATCCGGTAACCGGGAAACCTCGCTTTACGTACGGTAATTTAACGGATCCCGCTTATGCAAGCGATCTTGCTTCACGCTGGCAGATGCAGCTCGGTGTTCGTTATTCGTTCTAGAATTATTAGTCAGCAGTTTTTGTACAAAACCCCGTTGGGCAACCGGCGGGGTTTTATTTTGCAGTGTACATAACCAAAATGTTTATAGAAAACAAAGTATGATGCTATAAGAAACTTCATTGTATTAACATGACATTGTGTTCCACAACGGCTGCATAGGGAGGTAAATGTGCTGGCTGGGATGTTTAGGCTTTAAGATTAAGGATATATTGAGATTTAACGCCGCATTGCATGCTTTTCTTTTCTTCCGTATAATTCCTTTAATCTCAAATCAAAGATGAACCAATACAATGAAACCAGAAAACAAAAGGTGAAATAATAATATATAGAACTGGGAGTGGCAAAACAGCTATTGATGTCACTCTTGAAGATCAAACTGTCTGGTTAACACAGGCACAGATGGCAATACTTTTTGATAAAGATGTTCGAACAATTTCGGAACATATCCTGAACGTTTATTCTGAGAGGGAATTGCAGAAATAAATCAACTATCCGGAATTTCCGGATAGTTCGAATCGAGGGTGCCAGAAAGATTGAACGTGAAATTGACCATTATAATTTGGATGTTATAATCTCAGTGGGTTATAGAGTAAAATCCAAGCGAGGCACTCAATTCCGTATCTGGGCAACCACTGTATTGCGTGATCATCTTGTAAAAGGCTTTACGGTTAATGATAGACGATTAAAAGAACTACACTTTATTTTTAGTTCAGGGTGTATCGGTTGTTGGGGGATAAACTATTATTCAAATTAAAAGTGTGTAAATTATTAATAAGGGAGTCCAATCATTAGAGTAATTTTAAATTAAAGGAAATTCTATGCGAATAACGTGTCTCATCTTATTAATCGCAATATTTTATGGTTGCGGTGGAATCAAAGAAGCTCAAAAAGCAGCGGATCGTCAAAATTGCCGTTCTGTCGTGGAGGCATTTTATACTACCGATACAACGTATTCCACTAAACCGCCTTTTTTATTACTTAAACATGATGAGAGTTTTAACGATAGTCGATATTTATATGGCGGTATTGTCTCGATGAACGACTCAGGCATAGTATTTTTACGATCTAAGAAGACAAAGTTTTTCCCATACGAGGATATCGCATGTTTAATTGACTCCAATAACCAAATTGCCTATGGAGAATGGAAAAGAGATCCTGAGGTTGTTTGGGATGTAGAATTAATTTGTCAAAGGATTGATTCAGTTGATTCAAAACTCTTCTCGATTATTCTTGAAGAAAATCGTGTTTCCTCATATTACATTGAAGAACCGGGAGAGTATGAGATCATATATATAAAATTTAGCTATTCTGATGAGTACCTTGATCAGAGCGATACTTTATTCTGCAGCCGATTTAGAGTCTTTGATAATGCTGTTACATATTTAGGGACATTTCATTCAGAATTTAAATGGAATCTTACTTCCGATATGAAACATATCCCGACAAATATTATTAAACGAAAAGGTATGGGAGCTGTCCCAATGATTACAGGAGGCGGTTTAGTAGGCGGACTGTTAGGATATCTTGCAGATCAAGAAATTAGAGAAAGGGAAACAAGAAAAGCACCTTTACACGGTTTAAAAGTTACGATTGATTCGAGTTACAAATCACTAAATTATAGTCATTTAAAATTAATGCAATCTCCTGTAATACTTGATTTTAATTGCTTTGATCAGGGTCTCCCAATAAATGTTAGCAAATAGAATAAAGGCATAAGAATATTATTTTAGGAAATAATTTTCAAAATATATTTGTATAATACATCTGCAATTGTTTTCATTCAAAATCTTCCGGATACAAAAACGAGTTTTTGATACAATTGCTTTCAAAAATAAACATAGATTCCTTAGCTTTTCTTAGATATATCGAATTGCATCCCTCCTCATTCTTTTGTATTTTCTAATAAATTTAAAATCTTCAATCTCAATTTTAAATTCATCTGCCCCCGTAGCTCAGATGGATAGAGCAGCGGTTTCCTAAACCGTTTGTCGGAGGTTCGACTCCTCTCGGGGGTACAAAGATAAGTTATCAGTGAAGAGTGAGTGAGAGCGAAGAATATAGAGTTGAAAAAAGTAATCGTACTGTTCCTTGAATAGGTTTCTCCCGCTGGAGCGGGATCCGCAAATTAGCATACAAGTTAGCTTCGTCTCACAAAACGAGACTCGTTAACTTATGCTAATTTGGGACTAAACCGTTTGTCGGAGGTTCCCTGCCCGACTGCTGACGCAGTCAAGCAGGCGGGGACTCCTCTCGGGGGTACGAAAGATAAGTTATCAGTGAAGAGTGAAGAGTAAAGAGTGAAAAGTACTCAGTGATAAGTTATAAGTGATAAGTAAATAGTAAATGAGTCAAAAGTAAGTAGTGGTAAGCTGAACAGTAAAGAGTCTGTAGTCGAGAGCTTCAGCTTTCGTAAAAGCAGTTATAAGAATAAGTGAATTGTAAATAGTAAATGGCTATAAGACTTAACGTCTTAATAACTCATCGATCAGTGACTCAACGGACTCAACTACTCATAGACTCAAAGACTCAATAACTCATAGACTAATAAACTCAATAACTAATAGACTCGAACCAAAAAAATGAGACTCAGCAAAGCATTT
Source organism: uncultured Bacteroidota bacterium (assembly GCA_963770945.1). Taxonomy (GTDB): domain Bacteria; phylum Bacteroidota; class Ignavibacteria; order UBA10030; family UBA10030; genus Fen-1298. The sequence goes on from CAVYRP010000007.1 coordinate 329,192, forward strand.
GTTCCCACACTTAAAGAAGTTCCGGCAGACGCAACTATTCCAAGTCACAAATTAATGCTGCGGGCTGGATTTATGCGTCAATTAACTTCCGGTGTCTATTCATACCTGCCGCTTGGTTATCGTGCAATGATGAAAGCGATGAATATTGTCCGGGAAGAAATGAATGCAATCGGCGGACAGGAGTTCCTTTTGCCGGCATTAAATCCCGAATCACTCTGGATACAATCGGGCAGGCGCAATGTTCCCAACTTTCATTTTGAGTATTAAGGAACGGGATTTGGTGCTTGCACCGACTCACGAGGAAGTTATCGGTTATATTGCAAGCATGCATATTCAGTCTTATAAAGATTTGCCGCAGATATGGTATCAGATTCAAACAAAATTCAGAAACGAGCCAAGACCAAGATCGGGCGTGCTGCGCGGACGTCAGTTTATGATGAAGGATGCATATTCGCTGGATCGTTCATGGGAGGATCTGGATAAGAGCTACGATTCACATGCAGAAGCATACAAAAAAATATTTGCACGTTGCGGCATAAAATTCTTTATCGTCGGAGCATCGAGCGGCGCGATGGGCGGTACAGGTTCGCAGGAATTTATGATTGAATCCGAATTCGGCGAAGATACAACAGCATTGTGTCCGACTTGCGGATATGCCGCAAATTTAGAAGTGGCTACATCCGGTGTCCCTAAAGTCAACTCGCAGTGAAAATAATGAATCTCTAAAAGAAATTCATACTCCGAATATTAAAACTATTGACGAATTAGTTGAATTCTTAAAAGTAGATCATTCTCGATTTGCAAAATCGCTTGTCTATCGTCATAACGGAAAACCGCTGCTTATCTTGATGATGGGCAACGATCAGCTTAACGAATCAAAACTGACTGCAGCTTTAGGCGGAGGAGAATTTGCACCGATAGGAGCGGAGGATTTACTTTCACTCACCGGTGCAGACGGCGGTTCTATCGGTCCGATAAACCTAAAAGGATTTCGTATAATTGCAGATAAACGCCTTGAAGGCGCAAATGGACTGATCAGCGGTGCTAACCGGAATGACTACCACATTGCGAACATCGACCTGGCCCGTGATGCAAAGGTTGAGGCTTACTTCGACTTGACGATCTATTGAAGCTGACGAACCCTGTCCGAAATGCACGGCGCCTTTAAAAATTTCCAATGCAATTGAACTCGGACATATCTTCAAGCTTGGAACAAAATATTCGGATACACTCAATATCACGTACCTGGATGAAGCTGGTCAGGCAAAGCCGGTGATTATGGGCAGCTATGGAATCGGAATGGAACGTATTGTTGCGTGTTATATCGAACAAAATAACGATAAAGACGGAATTATCTGGAATAAGGCCCTGGCGCCTTATGAAGTCCATCTTATAGCTTTGAATATGAATAGCAAAGATGTTGAAACCGCGGCAAATCAGATTTATGATAAAATGATCGACGCACAAATTGATGTCCTTTTTGACGATCGATCAAATATGTCGCCCGGATTCAAATTTAAGGACGCAGATTTGCTGGGAATGCCGTTCCAAGTCATTGTCGGAGAGAAGGGTTTGAAAAACGGCCAGGTCGAAATTAAACGGCGCAGGACAGGCGAGCGGATTTTAGTGAAACTCGAAGATGCAATTTCCGAAATACAAAAACTTTTAACAGAATAGATACTGAAGAGAAGCTCAAATCTCTTGACAAAACTGCCGGCGAAATTCAAAAAGAATTTTTAATTGCCGGTTATTATATTATCTTGAGATTCGTTGACTAGAATCTGAAATTTCCTTTTCGAGTAAAAAAAGCTTCATGCAGTTTGTTCACCTCCATAATCATACACACTACAGCCTCCTCGATGGTGCATCTACTGTTCAAAGCCTCGTAAATGCCGCTGTTTCGAATAATATGCCCGCAGTGGCAATAACAGACCACGGAGTACTTTTTGGCGTAATAGAGTTCTATAAACGCGCTTTAAAAGCAGGAATCAAGCCTATTATCGGATGTGAGGCATACATCGTGTCAAAAGGAAGCCGATTTGATAAGAAGGTTGATTCAGATCGGTTGAGCAAAGGCGAGGGGAGAGGTATCTATAACCATATCGTCTTGCTTGCAAAGAATGCAGTCGGATATAAGAATTTAATACAGCTTGTGACAATCGGACATACCGAGGGTTTTTATTTTAAACCCCGTATCGACATGGAAATACTGAAAAAATATCACGAAGGTATTATAGCAACATCGGCATGTCCGGCGGGCATCATTGGCGAGCAATTAATAAGCGGCAATTATCAGGAAGCGAAGGAATATGCCTCCGTTTATAAAGATATCTTTGGCGATGACTTTTATATCGAAATTCAGAATCATGGCTTGGAAAGTGAACAGGCTATTCTTGCCGGAGCGCCAAAAATTGCACGTGAACTCGGTATCAAGCTGGTAGCGACAAATGATTGCCATTACATTAAGCAAGAGCATGCAATTCCGCACAATATAATGCTTTATATACCCGAGGCTAGCAGTACCAATATACCCGATTACATGACACTGAGGTACCAAACCGATCAACTGTATTTCAAGTCTTCCAGTGAAATGATAGAGCTTTTCAAAGATTATCCGGAAGCAATTGCTTCGACGATGGAAATTGCGGACAAATGCAATTTACAGATCGAGTTGAAAAAAAATCATATGCCGGCTTTTCCGATTCCGGTGGAATCGGGTATAACCGACCTAAATGAGTATTTTAAAAAATTAGTGTATGAAGGAATAAAAAAGCGGTACACAAACGTCACTCCTGAAATTGAAGCGCGTATCGTGCATGAAATCGGCGTTATTCAGAAAATGGGATATGCGGGATATTTTCTCATTGTTCAGGATTTTATCAATGCTGCTCGTGAAATGGGAGTGCGTGTCGGGCCGGGAAGAGGCAGTGCTGCCGGAAGCATCGTATCGTATGCACTCGGAATAACGAATGTAGATCCGTTGAAATACGATTTACTTTTTGAAAGATTCCTCAATCCTGATCGAATTTCAATGCCCGATATCGATATCGATTTTGCGGACAACAAACGTGAACTCGTAATTGAATACGTGAAAAAGAAATACGGCGAAAAGTCGGTCGCTCAGATTGTTACGTTCGGAACAATGTCGGCGCGTGCCGCATTGAAGGATGTCGGCCGTGTTCTGGGTATTCAGCTTTCAGTTATTGATTCCATTACAAAGAAAATCCCTGTTGTTCAAGGAAAAGTAACGCCCATTGAAGAAGCATTGAAGACAGTTTCGGATCTAAAATGGATCGGTGAAAGCCCGGATGAAAAAATAAAACTTCTTATCGATACGGCAAAAGTTCTTGAAGGGATGAATAGAAATGTATCGACGCATGCTGCGGGTGTAGTGATTGCACCGGGTGATATAACTGATTATGCCCCGATGTATAAAACTCCGCAGACCGATTCGATGACTCAATACAACATGAAGGACCTTGAGGATGCCGGACTGCTGAAGATGGATTTCCTCGGTTTGAGAACGTTGACGGTAATTGAAAATGCCCTGGAAATGATAGAACAAGGGCATGGAATAAAAATAGATTTGGACAATCTTCCGGAAGCCGATCCAAAAACACTTGAAATGTTTTCACGCGGCCAGACCGTGGCATTATTCCAGTTTGAAAGTTCCGGTATGCAGGATTATTTACGGAAGCTCAAACCTTCTTCGATTCACGACCTGGTCGCAATGAATGCATTGTATCGCCCGGGGCCTATGGATAATATTCCTGACTTCATTGAACGGAAGAACGGGAAGCAGAAGATTTCTTATTTGCATCCGAAGCTTGAATCGATACTCAATGAAACGTACGGTGTTATTGTTTATCAGGAGCAAGTAATAAAAATTGCAAGCGAAATCGGTGGATTAAGCCTTGCGCAGGCAGATTTACTCCGCCGTGCAATGGGTAAAAAAGATAAAGAGCTGATGGCGAAGCAAAAAAAGGAGTTCGTCGAAAGTGCGGTTGTAAAAAAAGTAGAGCGCAAAATCGCAGCTGAAATATTTGATTTGATAGAGAAGTTCGCATCATACGGTTTCAATAAATCGCACAGCGTTGCGTATTCAGTTCTTGCGTATCAAACCGCATACCTGAAAGCATATTATCCGGCTGAATATATGGCGGCAACGCTTTCCAGTGAAATGGACAATACCGATAAGATCGTCATACTTATCGATGAATGCCGCAAGCTTGGAATAAATGTTCTTGCACCCGACGTGAACGAAAGCGGAGTGAATTTTGTGGTCGTGCCGAAGGGAATTCGGTTCGGACTGAGCGCCATTAAAAATGTGGGCGTCGGCGCGGTAGAACAAATAGTAAAGGCACGAAGCGAGAAGGGGCGGTTTAAAGATATCTTCGATTTCTGTGTGCGAGTCGATTTACGGCTGGCAAATAAGAAAACTCTTGAAGGCCTTATTCAAGCCGGTGCATTTGATTCTCTTCATGATAATCGTGCACAGTTATTCAATAATGTTGAAGCCGCCATCGCGTACGGACAGGATATGCAGGAGCAGATAATAAAAGGGCAGTCAAATTTATTCGATGCCGGCGGTGCGAAGGTATCTCATAGGCCGATGCTGCGTACGGCTGTTAACTGGACGGAAATAGAAAAACTTTCCCGTGAAAAATTAGTTTTAGGTTTCTATGTTTCAGGCCACCCGCTCCTGAAATATCGCGATGAAATAGAAGGTCTGGCAACGGCAAAGCTGGACGAAGCACAGCTCGTAAAACCGAATTCTACCGTACGTGTCTGCGGCATAATTGCCGACATTAAAAAGAAAATCGATAAACGCGGGAAGACAATGGCATTCGTAACAATCGAAGATTTTACGGGAAAAGCGGATTGTATTGTATTTGCGGATGCATTTCAAAAATATACAGTTCTTCTGCAGCCCGGTTCCATTGTAATGGTCACCGGTAAGAACGATGGAAATGAAGAATCCATTAAAGTCATCGTTAATGAAATCATCGGTATAGAAGAAGTGCGGAAGAAGTTTTCAAAAGGAGTGATAATAAATATCAATCTGGACGCTGTAAGCGAGAAAAATGCATTTGAATTGGTAAAACTGATCGAGAAGCATAAAGGGAGCTGTCAATGTCTTTTAAATCTCTCAGGTAGCGGATTAGCCAACAATTCAATATATTTAACAAGAAAATATACGGTAAATCCCAGCAGGCAATTCACTGATGCAGTAAAACAATTGCTGGGAGAATATTCAGTGCGATTAAGGGGATAAAAAGAAAAAGGAAGAAATTGTATGAAGCCTATAGAGCTGACAGAAGAAATATTTGAACAGGAAGTATTAAAAGCAACGGTACCGGTACTCGTTGATTTTTGGGCTGTCTGGTGCGGCCCCTGCAAAGTAATAGCGCCGATCGTGGAAGAATTTGCAGCGGAATACGAAGGAAAATTAAAGGTAGGCAAAGTGGATGTTGATAATAATCAGCAGATTGCCATGCAATACGGCATTCGCAGTATTCCTACACTTCTTGTTTTCAAAGGCGGAAAAGTAGTAGAGCAAATTATCGGTGCATGCACCTAAGAAAATATTAGCGGAGAAAATATCGAAGCATCTTAATTGAAGCGGGAGAAGTGATACAGGCGAGAACGTTGTATACATACAACAATTCTCGCTTTTTTATTTTCATAAATCATAAAAGGAAGAGGACAGGATTGAGTACATTCAAAAAAAGAACCGTAACTTGCGGAGAACTGAGAAAAGAACATATCGGAAAACCTGTAACGCTTACCGGATGGGTGGATAAACGCCGCGATCTTGGCGGATTGATATTTATTGATCTTCGTGATCGGTACGGAAAAACACAAATTGTATTCTCGCCGGAGACGACACCAGGGCGCACATGAAATTGCAAAATCATTGCGTTCGGAATATGTCCTTTCCGCTACAGGTATTGTGAGAATGCGGCCGGATGAAACAGTTAATCCGGAAACAGCGACAGGAGAAGTAGAAGTCGATATTCATGAACTGACGATTCTCAATAAATCCGAGACTCCTCCAATTCCAATGGATGAATATGGAGATGCCAATGAAGATCTGCGTCTAAAATATCGGTACCTGGATTTGCGGCGCCCTTCTTTGCAGAATAATTTCATTGTGCGGCACCGTGCATATCAAATAGCCAGAAAATATTTTGATGAAAAAGGATTCCTGGAGATTGAAACCCCGATTCTAATGAAAAGCACTCCGGAAGGAGCTCGTGATTATCTTGTTCCAAGCAGGCTGCATCATGGGAAGTTCTATGCACTGCCGCAGTCGCCGCAAACCTACAAACAGATACTGATGGTATCAGGATTTGACCGTTATTTCCAGATTGTAAAATGCTTCAGGGATGAAGACCTGCGGGCTGACCGTCAGCCGGAGTTTACACAAATCGATGTTGAAATGTCTTTTGCGGATGAGGAAGATATTCAGCAGATAACAGAAGGCGCTATTGCAGGTATTTTCAAAACGATTTTAAATGTCGATGTTCCGCAGCCGTTTTTGAGAATGACTTATAAAGAATCAATGGAGCGTTTTGGAAGCGATAAACCGGATACAAGGTTTGGCCTGGAAATTGGGGACTGTTCGGAAATTGCACGGCACTCGGGATTTCGTGTTTTTAACGAAGCGGTAAAGAAGAATGGAATTGTCGCCGGAATCAATGTCCCCGGTATGGCTGCATATACAAGAAACCAGCTCGATATTTTAACCGATTATGTAAAATCACTCGGCTCTGGCGGATTGGTTTATCTGAGGGTGAACGAGGATAAAGTAGAATGCTCAGCAAGTAAATTCATTTCTGAAAATGAATGCACTGAAATTGCAAAAAAGTTCGGATCGAAACCTGGAGATCTCATTCTTTTGATCTCCGGCCCATGGAAAAAAGCATTGACGATCCTGGGAACTTTACGCCTTGAAATGGCCGCACGTCTGAATCTAATTCCTGAAGGAAAATGGAATTTCCTTTGGGTAACGGATTTTCCATTGCTTGAATTCAGTGAAGAAGAAAAACGCTTTGTTGCGGTTCACCATCCATTTACGGCTCCAAACACTGAAGATATTTCATTGCTGGAAACCGATCCCGGCAAGGCACGGGCACGTGCGTACGATTTAGTGCTTAATGGAAACGAAATTGCCGGCGGCAGTATCCGTATTCACACACAAGACGTGCAGACCAAAATGTTCGGCCTTATGGGAATAGGCCCTGAAGAAGCACAATCTAAATTTGGATTTTTGCTGGATGCATTTAAATACGGAGCACCGCCGCATGGCGGTATTGCATTCGGATTTGATCGTATTATTATGTTGATGACCGGGAGCAAATCGATACGTGAGGTAATTGCTTTCCCGAAGACATCGAGCGGCATGTCATTGATGGATGAAGCGCCTTCGACAGTGGATGCAAAACAATTGGACGAATTGCATATCAGGATCAAATAGTATAATAAACAAGGAGTATAATTGAGTTTTTCCGATTTACGAGAAAAATTAGACGAACAGCATAAGCGCATCGATGCACTTCGGGGGTATCTTTGACCTGGATACAAAGGAAAAAGAACTAAAGGAACTTCAGGCCAGAACTAACATAGACGGATTTTGGAATGATAATGCGGCGGCTCAGAAGATAATTCTGCAGATCAACGATCGAAAAGAGTGGACGGATGCATGGAATTCGATCAATGCTTTGTTTAATGATACAAAGTCGTTGGTGGAAATGGCGGAAGAGTCGCAGGAAGTAAGTTTCGAAAAAGAAATTGTACGGGATATTGAAAAGCTTCATGCAGAGATCGAAAATCTCGAATTAAAAAACATGTTAAGCGGTCCGGATGATGCAAAGAACGCAATTTTGACAATTCATTCGGGAGCAGGCGGCACAGAAGCGCAGGATTGGGCTGAAATGTTATTGCGCATGTATTCGCGATGGTGTGAACGTCACGGATTGAAGGTATTTCTGGCCGACATGCTTGAAGGCGAAGGGGCCGGAATAAAAAGCGTCACCATTGAAATAGTAGGCAGATATGCATTTGGATATCTCAAAGCGGAGAGCGGTGTACACAGGCTCGTTCGTATTTCTCCTTTCGATTCAAATGCCCGGAGGCATACTTCTTTCTCATCTGTCTATGTATATCCTGAAGTAGAAGATGATGTCGAGATTGAAATCAATCCTGCAGACCTGAGAATTGACACATACCGATCAGGCGGCAAAGGCGGCCAGAATGTAAATAAGGTTGAGACAGCGGTCCGTATTACTCATACTCCGACAGGAATAGTAGTAGCCTGCCAGCAGGAGAGATCACAGTTTCAAAACCGTGAACGTGCAATGAAAATGCTGAAATCACGTCTTTACCAAAAAAGACGCGAAGAAGAAGAAGCAAGATTAAGCGCAATTGAAAGTACGAAGAAGAAAATCGAATGGGGCAGTCAAATTCGTTCTTATACATTCCAGCCGTACCAGCTTGTTAAAGATCATCGTACGGGAACAGAAAATGGAGATGTGCAGGCAGTAATGGACGGCGATATTGATGAATTTATTAAAAGCTATTTGATGGAATATTCTTTAAAATAATAATCATGCGTTTACGATTTAAAAAAATCAATGTGACCGACATTATTGCCGTTCGCCATCTCACTTCAAAACATAATAAGGGTTTTGTTTCGTTCATCACATTCATTGCGATTATAGGCGTTACTTTAGGTGTCGCGAGTTTAAACATTACACTTTCGATTCTGGGGGGATTTGAAAAAACTATCAAAGAAAATGTGGTGAGCTTCACCGCCCATATGCAATTGTTTGCTTTCGAGAATGAATTGCTGCACAATCAAGAGCAGATTATTCAAAAAGTTGTCGCACGATATCCTGATGTACTTGATATGGCGCCTTATCTTACGCGTGAAGGCATGATTAAATCGAAAGACGACATAGACGGTATTCTAATAAAAGGAGTCGATCCGAATAATGATATTTCGGCTGCAAAACGCAGGCTTATAGAAGGCGCTTACGACCTTGAGGAACGGGAAACAGGCATACAGCGAATTATTCTTGGAAAACGCCTTGCCGAAAAGTTGAATGTACAGATGCATGATCGGGTTCTTATCTATGCCCTTGGCGGTTCGTCTCTTTCGCTTTCACAAACCAGGATCATGCATTTTGAAATCAGTGGAATTTATGAGACAGGAATGGCAGATTACGACGGCAGCGTCGTTTATATTAATTTAAGAAATGCACAGAGATTGTTCCAGGTGGGACAGACCGTTTCTGGATTCGATATTTTAGTTTCGAACGTCGATAGTGTTGCTTCTCTGGCCCAGCAAATTCCCGAATATCTTGGATATCCATATTATGCCAGAACAATGTTTCAGCAATATAGGGGCCTTTTTGCCTGGGTGGATCTCCAAAGAGTTCCTGTACTGCTCATCCTTGCGCTTATTATAATAGTTGCAACAGTGAATATCATCGGCACTCTATTAATATTGATTCTCGGAAAATCCAGGGAAATAGGTATTTTCGTTACCATAGGAATGAAGCGAAGAGAGGTTGTGAAAATATTCCTCAAACAAGGGATGCTCATCGGAATTGTCGGAACAGCGTTAGGCAATATAATTGCTTTGGTGCTTTGCTGGCTGGAGCTCCGCTATAGGCTGTTTCCGCTTCCGTCAGGTATTTATTTAATGACGCATGTTCCGATCGATCTTTCGATCATCAACTTCGTTCTTGTAAGTGCTGCAGCGCTGTGTCTGACCTTTATTGCATCATGGATACCTTCACGGCTTGCAGCTAAAATCGACCCAGTAGCGTTAATTCGGTTTTCATCATGAAATATGAACGTTACATAGCGCTGCGTTATTTGATGAGCAAGAAGAATATAAAATTCGTCTCCGTTATTTCTACAATTTCGGTCGTAGGTGTTACTATCGGTGTTGCTGCGCTAATAGTCGTGCTTTCTGTTTTCAACGGATTCCGAAGTCTGGTTTCGTCAATACTCATCAATTTCGATCCCCATCTTCGCATTGAAAGTACGATACCTATTGATTCGATAAGATATGAACCAATGCTGGATTATCTAGCCAATGACTTACGGGTGAAAGGTTACTCGCCGTTTGTCGGCGGTAAAGCGCTGGTTGTTTCGCGTAATATCAATCGGGTTGTCAATATCAGAGGCCTTGAATCCAAAAGCATTCCAGGTGTATCGGGATTATCGGAAAAAATTGTACTCGGTTCGATAGACCTAACGGAAAATCGAAAAAATGGAATCGTTCTCGGATTAATTCTTGCCGACAGATTGGGTGTTGTTATCGGCGATACGATTTCTATAGTAAGTCCATCGGGGGCTGAACTGGCAACTATGCAGCTTGGGTTGCCGTTAATCCGGCGTTTTCAGGTTGTCGGTATTTATGAGTCGAATAATAAAGAATACGATGGGTATTATGCATATACAAATTTGAACGGCGCACAATTGCTTTTTGGCCGTACAGGCAGAATAGATGGAATTGATATTCGTTTAGGGGAAGTCGATGATGCCGAAAGCTTTGGAAAGGAACTTCAGAAAAAATTTGGAGATTCTTTCAGATATTTGACATGGTATGATTTACATCGTGAATTATATACCGTGATGCAGGTAGAACGATGGTGTGCGTATGTCGTCTTGTGCCTCATTATTGCTGTGGCTTCTTTTAACCTGTTAAGTTCGCTTACAATGACTGTTATTGAGAAGCGGCGGGATATCGGCATTCTTAAATCGATGGGAGCTACTTCCGAGAGTATCAGAAAAATTTTCAGCGTTCAAGGTTTTTATGTAGGTGTCGTCGGGACCGTTGTCGGTTCTGTGCTTGGATTAATTATAATATATCTTCAAGAACGATATCATTTGGTTCCGCTGGATACTACAATCTATATTATTCCTGCAATACCGGTTGAAGTGCATGGTATGGATATCGTTCTTATTGCTGCTGCTGCGCTTGGATTATGTTTGCTTGCTTCACGCCTCCCGGCTAAACGGGCGGCTTCACTAAACCCTGTGGAAGCTATAAGATGGGAATAACACGTCGACCTGTTCTCCTGACGGGAGAAAATATTTGGAAAGAATACCCGATGGGTAAGAACCAGAATCTTCAGGTTCTTAAAGGCGTTAACATCGATATACGGCAAGGAGAATTTGTTGTAATCGTCGGGCCTTCGGGATCGGGAAAAAGTACGCTGCTTCATTTGTTGGGCGGACTTGATCGGCCGACGGATGGTATTATTAAACTCGGCGAACAAAATATTTTTGCCCAGACAGAAGAAGAGTTAGCAGGCTTTAGAAATCGGTCTTTAGGATTCATTTTTCAATTTCATCACCTTCTTCCTGAATTTACGGCCCTGGAAAACGTTTGTATGCCTTCACTAATTGCCGGAAAAACAATTAAAGAAGCGATGCCGCGCGGACAAATACTATTGGAACAAGCAGGCCTTTCAGATCGTCTCAACCATAAACCGAACGAACTCTCGGGCGGGGAACAGCAGCGCGTGGCGGTAGCAAGGGCGCTTATGAATAATCCACAGCTTGTTCTTGCAGATGAACCATCGGGAAATCTTGATGAGGAAAACGGATTGAATTTACATAGGCTGCTGGTTCATTTATCGGAATCTCTGGGAATGACCTTTGTTGTGGCAACACATAACATTGACCTGACACGGCGGGCCAGCCGCGTTCTCAGGCTCTCTGAAGGAAAACTCAGTATAGCAAGATAATTTTTTTTATAGGGGACTTGACATTGAGAAGAAATGCCCTAAATTAATAGAAGACCAGAGCAATAGTAACTCCCCTGACTATTGCTCAATAAACGGTCAGGCCCGACGTTCCCCCCGATGTCGGGCTTTTTTATATATTATAAACCGGAGAGAAAATGGCACGAATAGAAAAACGCGTTGCAGTTAAACAAAAAACTTTTACCACGGCACTTCCATTCACAAAATATAATTATCAAATTCTATGGTGCGGGACTTTTATCTATCGTGCTTGGATATATCGCTCTTGCACAAGAACCTTGGGACGGCACGATGCCGCTTGTCGTTGCACCAATTTTACTGGTACTTGGATATTGTGTATTGATTCCTGTTGGAATTCTTTTTCACAAGCGTTCTAGTATCGAAGGAATTGCGCAATCTTCTGAAAAGAGTACAGAAAATACGCATTGAATTTTTGCGCTCTGTTTCGTATATTATACACTCTGAATAAAACAAACCTGTTCAGATTTTAATTGGACGGGTCGGGAATGTGCGAGCGTGTAGCTCAGGGGTAGAGCATCTGCCTTTTAAGCAGAGGGGTTTCCTTGAATCTTCTCTGCATTCGCCGAATATCTTACCACTGCAAGCGGAACTCCTAACAAAGGAGTGTCAAAATGCTTGCCTCAATCACACTTTTTAAGCCTGCACGGAGTAGGTATTGGTATGTTTCCTATACAGACTCGGACGGCAACCGAAACCAGAAAAGTACAGGCAAAAGTACCAAGCGAGAAGCCTTGAAAGTGCTCACAGAGTTTCAAACACTTCTCAAAACAAAATCTAAACCAATTCTATTTTCAAAGCTTGCAGCGCAATTCCTTGAATATGCAACCTCAAACTACTCTCGAAAGACTTTCATTGCGTATAAAGCAACCCTGCAAAGATTTCAGGGTATCTGTGAGGATGTTGCACTCAGTAAGATCACAGCAAGGCACTGGGACACTTACCGATTAAAACGCTTAGAGAAAGTTACACCTATTTCTGTAAACATCGAATTACGGGCATTGAAATCAATTTTCAATACAGCGGTTAGGTGGGGAAGCCTTGAACGAAGCCCTTTTAATAAGCAACCGTTTGCTTCCGTGTCAGAATCTTCACCTGTATTTTTTACTAAGGAAGATTTTCAGAAGCTTCTTGATTTAATTAAAGAAAGCTGGCTGAAGGAAGCAGTTGTGTTCACAGTGCTAACAGGACTTAGACGCGGTGAACTGATTAATCTACGCTGGCAGGATGTTGACTTGCAGAGACGTGTTTTCACGGTTCAAAGCAACCCGACATTCAAAACGAAGCAAGGCAAGAAAAGAACTCTACCGTTGAACGAGACGGCTTTCCATTTGCTCACATTGAAGCATTCAAAGAGTATTGGAGAGTATGTTTTCACAATCGGAAGAAAGCGGATACCTGAGGGCTGGTTAACTCACTTATTCAAGCGGTATGTAGTGGCAGCCGAACTGAATAACAAGTTGCATTGGCACTCTTTACGTGCTTCATTTGCTTCTTGGTTAGTGATTGACGGAGTTTCAATCTATGCAGTGTCCAAGCTCTTAGGACACAGCGGAGTAGCGATCACACAGAGGCACTATGCACACTTAGCAACGGAAAATCTTCATAATGATGTTAACAAGATTTCGGTATCCCTAAACTGAGAAAGTGACTTATATCGCAAATATGGAAGAATAGTGTATGGTTTGAAAGGATGATATAATTGATTTTCTTATGTCAAATAGGTAATATACTTTTATTAATCCGCTGCAAATTATCATTCAAAGAAAACTAAAAAGAATATTATAGAGATAACTTACAAAACCATATCACTAATTAGGAGGTCTTATGTCTGATATTTTAATTGCTGTTATCATTGTTTACAGTATGGTCATCGGCGGTCTGTGTGCATGGTTAGCTGGGGAAAAAGGATACAGGACCGTTGGATGGGTGGCTCTTGGATTTTTTCTTAATATATTTGCACTTATTACAATTGCCGGAGCACCTAAGAAATAATTATTCATTTAAAAAGTTTGTTTCTATTGCTGGAATGCAAGTATTAAGCAGGAGGATTAAAATGGAAACCAGTGAAATTATTCTGCTCATTAGTGAAATTATTCTTCTCATTATAGGTTTATTTTTATATTTTCTTCCTGCAATTATCGGATGGAAGACAAAATATTTAAGTGGTATAATGCTATTAAATCTATTTTTAGGTTGGACTGTTATAGGTTGGATAGCTGCATTAATCTGGGCGGTATCTTCACCAAAAGAATTGCCATACTGGGGGTATACGTGTAATAAATGTGGATACAAAAGTACATTAAATCAAAAAGTAAAGCTATTTGTGTGTCCTCAATGTAAAGCAGAGACAAATTATAAAATGGATTAAAAAGAAAATACACAAAAATAAGAAACTCTTGTTTTGAGGTAGTAATAAAATGAACGTCCAAAATAAACATAAACAGAAATTAGAATGCTTCTCTCCGTCATGTCTGAAAGACATGGGCTTATTATGTGAGCTTGGACGCGGGGAGAGGCATTCTTTTTTATGAGGTGATGCGATGAAACAAAAAAGAAAAGTGTCCGCGCGTAGTCTTGACGCTGAACAGAATCAAATCGAAGAAATCGTGGAATCAAAAGCCTTAGAGCACACAAAGCTAGACGCTTCGCAAGAGACTAATAAATACTGGTATCTTTTTAAAGGTTGCGATGAATTTAGAAAATTTCCGGTAGAAGAACCCGGTTATGATGAATTTAGAAAATTTCAGGTAGAAAGCGTTCAAAGGAGGGATATGGAAAATTTATGGTAACGACGGACACCGGCAGAAAAAACCTGCTTGCACACCGCGTTTCGTATGAAATTTATAAAGGACAGATACCGGAAGGACTTGAATGTATGCATGTTGTTTGTGATAATCCAAGTTGTGTTAATCCGTCACATTTACGCGCGGGCACTCATAAAGATAATTGTGAAGATCGAACGGCGAAGGGCAGAAATCTTTTGTTTTCCGGTATTAAAAATGGACGGCACAAATTGACTGCTTCTGAGGTTTTAAAAATCCGTGAGCTTGAACTTTTACCTAAAGAAATAGCTCTAAGGTTTAAAATCAGTGTTACACAAGTGAAAAGGCTTCGCAGTTTTCAACAGTGGAAACATTTACCAGAACAGGAACGATTTTCTTTTATGGAAAGCAGAGCAGCATAATGACTACTATCGAAGCTTTTCAGCAAGTGCAATCAGCAATTATTCGAGAACTCGAAAACCAAAAACGAGCTGTTGAGAATCGCAGGCAGTGGTATGGAAAAAAAGCCTCCGAGTTGTTGCATGCACCGACAGATGTTAAGTTTGAAGAAACTCTTCTAAATGAGTTTGGTGATCCTTTGCACGGTTGCGCTGGACGGTTTTACGGAAAATATGTTATCTCAATAAAATCTTGCCTACCGATTGAGCGTGAACGCTGGGTTTTCTGCCACGAGCTGGGACATGTAAAAGCAGGCCATGTTATCAAAGATATAACACCTATTGAACGTGAAAAAGCGAAATTTAGCATCTTGGCGGTGAAGTCTGGCAGAGTAGATCAAGCAACTGGCCTTAATGTAAAAAAAATCTATGAAGATATGCACGCAAAGGAAGAAGCGGAAGCCGATGCAATCGGCTGGTTAATTTACAGGTATCTATGGCCGGAATAATTAAATATTTCATAATAACGAAAGGAAATAAAAATGACAACGCAAGTTCAATTCAGGATTGACGGCTTGACAAAAAAAGCTATTCAGATTGAAAGTCAAATATCTATTGTTAGAAATGATATTAGCCTTCACCGAAATGAAGCAAGTCAAAATATATTAGATGGTCGTTCGACTGTTGAAAATGAAGAAAGTCTTTTCAGATCTGAATCAAGACTAAAAACGCTCGAAGGTGCTTTACAGGTGGCAAAGAACAAGCTCAGTGAAGAAAATAGAAACCTAATCGCCGCCAAAAAAATAGATGCGACGAAATCTCTTAACCTTATCAAGAATGAATTAGACAATACCGCTGCGGCAATGGAAAAACACTTGTCAAACGCGATTAAAGAAGCAGAAAGTTTTGAGTATTTATTGAACGAAGCAGCCTTACTCCATGAAAGAGAAAAGGTCTCTCTCTCTCTGCTTGGTTCCTATGTTCATGCTATCAGCCGACTGAACTGCCTAATTCCTATTGACACACCCCTAAAAGAAATTTTGGCTCGGCTGAAACAATACAAAAATAGTAATTAACACACATTGAAGTGTGCTAAAATGAACATAATAATAACACAAAGAGCATAAGAAATGACGCGTATCCGAGTAGGAAAGCTTGATACAATGCAGGAAGTAGCGAAGTTCCAAGCCCGGCTGATTAAAAAATCAATGAAGGGAGACGGAGGGGTAGTGAACGATTGCTACAAGATTTGTACAATGGCTTCCATGCTCTCTAAAACCTTAGAGACAAGTGAGCTTGAACGCAGAATTAATATATTGGAAAATAAATAACAAATAGATGGTGCAATATGGCAGCATTAAGGGATAGGATTAGAAAATTAGAAGAGGCTGAACTCGGAGAGAAAACAGACACTCTGCTTTTGCTGGTTCATACTGATTTAGGTGAAACGAAAGTAAAAGCTATTGAGAATTACGACTCTATCCACAAATTGCCTTTTGCCGCCTTCAAAAAGGTAGTATATCTTCTCAGCAGCATTCCCAGACCGGAAAACAATTCAGATATTCTTTCTCATTCGGTTGTAACGGAAAACGGTGCATTGAAAACCGATTAAAAAACTCGAAACATAAATTGATTTCGTTATAATAATTTCTTATTTTTTAGGTGCAGATAAAAAATCGAAACCCCGAAAGAAGATTTTTCAGATTGCCCTTTATCGCTTGCAACGCCGTCGGGGTGCTTGATTTTGCGGTAAGGGGCATTTTGCTTCAGTGGTAAGTAAGAGTGAAATACTTGTCAAAAAAGTGCAAACAAAATTACAAACAAATTACTAACACTTTTCAGCTTAAAAGCTGTTTTGAAGTATTTCGCAGCGGAAATTATTTTGGCAAGATGCAGATTGGTTTTTTCACAATCGCCTTGTTTTTATTGAATGAAACAGGCTCGTTCAGGTTTATTCGGAACGAGATGAGAATGTGCGAGCGTGTAGCTCAGGGGTAGAGCATCTGCCTTTTAAGCAGAGGGTCGGTGGTTCGAGCCCACCCACGCTCACATTCTATTAAGCGCTGGATGAAAAAAGATGTGTGATTCGTTTTAAGCAGATTTTAGCTTAACGAAGAAATCATCCAAGCTGAAATAACTTCGCCCGAATGGTGGAACTGGCAGACACACCATCTTGAGGGGGTGGCGCCCGAAAGGGCATGCGAGTTCAAGTCTCGCTTCGGGCACAAACAGAGGGACGGCTTTAGTCGTCCCTTTATAGTTTTCCTCCTTTTCATTGCATTTCAGACGCAATCATCGTAATTTAGAAATAATTATGCAAGTAAGAGTCCACGTTTTAGCAAGCGGAACTGTACAGGGTGTAGGCTTTCGTTACTTTGTCTACAATAAAGCAAGAGAACTTGGCCTTACAGGATTTGTAAGAAATCTTTTTTCGGGCGATGTGGAAATAGAAGCCGAAGGCGATCGTTCATTGGTTGAGGAATTCATTGAACAAATAAAAGTCGGGCCCCGTTATGCACATGTGACGGATGTAAAAATTGAATGGATCAAATATACAGGGGCACATTCTGGTTTTGAAGTGCGATAGATGAAATCAAAGAGTAAAAAAAGAATAATAAAAGAAAAGACGCCATCGATCCGGTTTGGATTGGGATATGATGTTCACCGTCTCGTCGAAGGCCGTAAACTCTTTTTAGGCGGAGTTCATATACCTTCAAAAATCGGACTGCTGGGGCATTCCGATGCCGATGTGCTCCTCCATGCAATATGCGATGCGCTCCTTGGCGCGGCCGCCTTGGGCGATATCGGCAAACATTTTCCCGATACGGACGCAGCATATCGCGATATATCAAGCCTGAAACTTCTAGGTCAAGTAGGCATCCTTCTGAAGCAACATGGATATCAAATAGGCAACATCGACTCTACCGTCATTCTTGAACATCCTAAAATTGCAAAGTATGTCCGATTTGATGCGCAGCCGGATCGGAAAGGTACTGCACATTTCTCCTCGACAGGTCTCTATCAAGGCCACAACTCAAGAAGGACTCGGTGCTATTGGCAGAAGAGAGGGGTGTGCTGCATATGCAATAGCATCCATCTTTGACGCCGCCGGGATGTAAAGCATTGGAACAATTTATCGACACACTGATTTCCCTAAATCCGGTCTGGATTTATTTTATAGCGGCTGCGATCTCATACATCGAAAATATTTTTCCTCCTTTTCCAAGCGATGTTATTCTGGTAGCTGCAGGTTATTTATGCGCAGCAGGGCGCGTTGATTTCTGGATTGTGCTTATCATATCGACACTTGGCAGCACAGCCGGATTTATGACAATGTATAAAATTGGTTCCTGGTTCGGATTGAAAGTTCTGGAAACAAAAAAATTTAAATTTCTACAACTGGATAAAATTCATAAAGTTGAAGCCTGGTTTCAGAAGTACGGCTACCTTGTTGTGATAGTAAATAGATTTCTTGCCGGAACAAGGGCCGTAATCGCATTCTTTACCGGCATATCTAATCTATCTTTTTGGAAGACATCTTTGCTTGCTTGCCTAAGTTCGCTTATTTGGAATGCCATCCTTATTTATGCGGGAAAATCATATGGGTTCGAATTGGCGTGCTATTTCACCGTATCTCGAGACTTACGGGCGGACAGTGCTGATAATTTCCATAATTATCATTCTAATTATGGCCGGCTATGGATATGTCAGAAATAGGAAACAGGAATGACCGGAGAGAATCTTGCTCGATTACCTCAATCTCGTTGACATAAAGATATTCCGTTTTATAAATACTGCATTATCTAATCCTGTCTTTGATATGATAATGCCGTTCTTGACCGATTTGAATAAACAGCGGATCGTGCTTGTAATCGTTGCAACGCTGCTTCTCTGGATGATCATACGCGGAAACCGGTCGGTACGTATGGCAGGAATTCTGCTTATCATTACGATTATTATAAGCGACCAGTTAAGCAGTTCGGTAATAAAATTTTGGCTGCTGCGTCAAAGACCCTGCCGCATGCTGGAAAATGTCCGACTCCTTGTAAGCTGCGGAAGCGGTTATTCGTTTCCGTCTTCTCATGCGGTTAATAACTTTGCCGCTGCACTTATTCTCTCGTTCTTCTTACCTCGTGCCAAATGGTGGTTTTTTGGATTTGCGGCAATAGTTGCATTCTCACGTGTTTATGTAGGTGTACATTATCCAAGCGACGTGATAGGCGGCGGTATTATCGGTTTGATATGCGGCGGCGCTGTCTTGCTCGTTTTCATCGTAATTGAAAAAATTTGGTATTTGAAAATACATCGGAAGTAATAGAAAGGATAATTTTGAAACCATCCGGAAATATTCCCCTTCAAGAAAGAGTATTTTTTCGGATATGTCTGGCTGTTGTATCCGGACTGCTTCTCGGTTTCTCTTTCCCGCCTTCTCCATTTTATTCTCTTGCATATGCTGCATTCATCCCTTTTTTCTATCTTTATATATACTTTGACACATACGGCCGCATAGCGAAATATTCATATTTATTTTTATTCGTCTTTCACGTGATAACGGTATATTGGACGGGCGGATTTGTAGTTGGAAAAGACATTTGGATGATGATAGCCGGGGCTGCTGTTTTGTTGATACATCCGATTTTTTTCCTGCCTTCCATTTTATTGTCTTTCTATGTAAAGAAAAGACTCGGGCCTGTTACCGGACTTATTGCGTTCGCTTTGTTCTGGACCTCGTTTGAATTTCTTCATTCTCTAGGTGAATATTCTTTTCCTTGGCTTACCGTAGGCAATAGCCAGGCCTATGATTTGAATCGTATTCAGATCATAGAGTATTCGTCGGTCTACGGATTAACAATCCTGATATTTGCATTTAACATTCTTGCTTTCTTAGTGTTCTGGAAAATTGCGGCCAACAATTGGAAATTTCGATCATTGCCCGTTTATGTTGTTATTTTATCCCTCGTGTTTATTTACTTTGGTCCTGTAGTTTATGGAAGATGGATTATAGAGAAAGAAAAGAATGAATCGCAGAAATCTATTCGTATCGGTGTTATTCAGCCGGACTTTGATCCGTGGGAAAAATGGGGCGCGGGATCGAGGGAGAAGTGGGATTCTTATTTATTTCAGTTAAATACATTTATTGATGACACAAAATATTTATCACGCCATAAGCCGGATATTGTTTTCTGGCCGGAGACAGCAATTCCATTTCACATTTTAATGCCGAGATACTTTGCATCTTTATCAAAAATTCAAATGCTCGTCGATACACTCAATGTTCCTATATTTACCGGACTTCCGACGATTGAATACTTCGAATCGCAAAATGCGCCTGCAACGTCGCAAAAGATTTATGGCGCCGATATCTATGTGGAATCATACAATTCTACCGTGCTTATTCAGCCGGGCCGCCAACCCGGACCTATCCATAGAAAATCAATTTTAGTGCCGTTTGCCGAGCGTATTCCATACGCAGAAACATTTAGGTTCTTGATCGAACCTCTTAAATGGAATGTAGGAATATCGAGCTGGGGAAAAGGCGCGGATACAATAACCTATGAGTTTACTTCACAAAATAAGGATACAATAAAATTTTCCGGGATGGTTTGTTATGAGTCCGCTTACCCTAACTATGTGAAAGAATTTGTCAAACGCGGCGCTGAATTTCTAGTAGTCGTTACGAATGACAGCTGGTGGGGCAACACATCAGGCGCATATCAGCATGCTTCATTTGCGTCGCTGAGAGCCGTAGAAACACGGCGCTGGGTAGTTCAGTGTGCTAACGGCGGAATTTCTTTGATTGTCGATCCTACAGGCAATGCACGCCATTCAACAAAATTATACAGTAAAACTCAGTTCGTCGGCGATATTTATAAAAGATCGGAACTGACATTCTATGTGAAGCATGGAGACATTGCGGCGCATGTATGCTTCGCAGTTTCAGTGATGATATTTATGGCAGCAGTGCTGCAAAAAAAGAAGGAGAAAAAGATATAAAATGGATTGGATTGATCTCCGAAGCGATACAGTAACAAAACCCTCTCGAAAAATGCGGGAATTGATGAGTTCCGCAGAAGTGGGAGATGATGTATATGGTGAAGATCCGACAGTGAATCTTCTTCAGGAAAAAACCGCGGATATTCTTGGGAAAGAAGCCGCACTTTTCGTTCCGTCGGGTGTTATGGCTAACCAGCTTGCCATTAAAACGCATACTCAGCCCGGCGATGAAGTTATTGTCGAAAGCGAGTCGCATATTTTCAACTTTGAAACAGCCGGATCTGCTTTTCTATCGAGCGTGCAATTACATACTGTAAACGGCAATCACGGCATTCTGGATTCTGAACAAATAATTCAATCGATCCGCTCTTCAGTCTATTACAATCCGATAACGTCTCTTGTATGTCTTGAAAATACGCACAACAAAGCAGGTGGAACGGTCTATCCAATTGAAAAGATTAAAAGTATTTCTGATTCGTTAAGAAACAAGAATATTGCACTTCATTTAGACGGCGCTCGTCTTTGGAATGCTTCTGTAGCAAGCGGTATTCCGCCGAAAGAATATGCCCGTTTCTTCGATACGGTTTCGGTTTGTTATTCAAAGGGCCTGGGCGCTCCGGTCGGATCTGCTCTTGCAGGAACACGCGAGAAAATCGAGAAGGCGCGAAAGTACAGAAAAATATTTGGCGGGGGAATGCGTCAGGCTGGAATTCTTGCTGCCGGTGCGTTGTTCGCTGTTGAAAATAATATTGAACGGCTTAAGGAAGATCACGACAAAGCAAAACTGTTAGCAGAACAACTTCAGGGAGTTACTGGTTTTCATATTGACCAAGAATATGTCCAGACAAATATTATAATAATCGATATAAAAGGAAGAAAGGAAAGTTCAGGAGAGATTTTGACACTGTTAAAGACTAAGGGAGTATTGCTTTCTGAAATGGGCAATACGACTTTGCGCGCTGTGACACATCTTAATGTAAGCATGGAACAGATAAATACAGCGGTAGAAATTATTAAATCCGTTCTTGGAACAAAATAGGAGCACTTATGGAAAACGAAATTAATAGTATTTTGCAGAGGACAGATTATGATGAGCGTCAAGATTACCAGCTTAAAGGGCTTCTCTCTGCGCAGGAGGATATATGGCGTGTTTTTCGTGTTATGGCGGAATTGGTTGAAGGTTTTTCGATGATGTCGAAGCAAAAGAATCTTGTCTCTGTATTCGGTTCTGCCCGGATAAAACCCGGCCATCCTTATTACCAGCTCGCAATGCAGGTATCGAAGGAATTGGTAAAGCAGGGATTTAATGTGCTTACAGGCGGCGGTCCCGGACTCATGGAAGCTGCAAACAAGGGAGCGCAGGAACAAAAAGGATCATCTGTCGGTGTTTCAATCGAATTACCTCAAGAACAATGTTCAAATGATTACATAGATAAAGGCCGGCTTCAAACATTCAGGCACTTCTTTGTAAGAAAAGTGATGTTTGTTAAATATGCGCATGGTTTTATTGTGATGCCCGGAGGATTCGGCACGCTCGACGAGTTATTTGAAGCAATAACACTTGTACAAACAAAGAAGACTGAACCGTTCCCGATTGTTCTGATGGGTTCGGAATATTGGAATGATCTTGTCGACTGGATAAAAACTACTCTAATGAAGGAAAAAATGATCTCTCAGGCTGATTTGAATCTCTTTCAAGTTACAGATGATCCGGTTGAAGCAGCTCAAATCATTGCAGATTTTTACAAGAAACGCGTTATGAGGACGAATTTTTAGAGTATGTTATCGGCTCTTTTCCTGTGAAAGTAAATTTTCTTGCATCTTGAATAGTCATTGTGTATATTATAAGAGTAGATGTTGATAGCCCGATGTAAACGGGCTATTTTTTTTGGAATCGGTAAATAGATGGATTTACAGCGCAAAATTGAAGAATTAGCTGAACCATTTCTTCGTCTTATAGATGCATTTATAATCGATATTCAAATTGTATCTATTGAACAGCGAAAGGTTCTAAAGCTGTATGTAGATACAGATAAAGGCATAACGATAGGACAGTGCTCGGAGTTGAGCCGTCAATTGAGCGCTGCCCTCGAACTTCAGGATATTATTCCGGGTTCATATGTTTTGGAAGTGTCTTCACCGGGATTAGAAGTGCCGCTTAAATTGTTAAGGCAATATGGAAAAAATATAGGGCGACAATTTAGAGTACGTTTTAAGAAGGATAATGGCACTGGAGAGCTTGTTGCAAAACTCGCCGGGATAGAAAGCGAACAACTGACATTCGTAACCGGAAAAAATGAAATCCATATAATTCCGTTCAACGAGATTATAGAATCAATAGAGGAGCTTCCCTGGTAAAAAACAGGATGAATGCTTTTTAGTTTGGAGGTAAGATGAACCACGAGATAGTTGAATCATTTGCACAGATGGTACGGGAAAAAGGGATCGACAAAGATATCCTGATAGGCATAGTGGAGGATATTTTTGGCATGATGGTAAAGAAAAAATACGGACCTAACACAAAACATGATGTTGTGGTTAATATGGACAAGGGTGACATCGAAATTTATATTGAAAAAGAAGTTGTCGATGTAGTGGAAGATCCTTCTACACAGATTTCAGTAACGGAAGCCCGTAAGAAATCAGGAGATGATTTAGCCGCCGGAGAGGAGTTCGTTGAAATCGTTCCGCTTGTGGATTTCGGCAGGCGCCTGGTAATAAGTGCAAAGCAGAATTTAAATCAGAGAATTAAGGAAATCGAACGCGATGCAATTTTTAGCGAATATACAAATTCGATCGGAGAGATTGTAGTCGGCGAGATTTATCAAATACGAAAAGGTAAGGGCGAAATTCTTGTAATTCACAATAAAAACGAATTGCTCCTTCCCCGAACAGAACAAATTTACAAAGAACGTTATAAGAAAGGCGATACAATCCGCGCAATAGTTAAGGAAGTACGAAAAGGCGCAGGAAATCCGACGGTAATTATTTCTAGAACAGATCCGGGATTTCTCATGCGGTTGTTTGAGATCGAAATTCCTGAAGTATACGACGGTATTATTGAAATCAAGCGGATCGCTCGTGAACCTGGGGACCGTGCAAAAGTTGCAGTGCTTTCACATGACGAACGAATTGATGCGGTAGGCGCTTGTGTCGGAATGAAAGGCGTGCGCATTCATGCCATTGTACGTGAATTAAACAATGAAAATATAGATGTTATCAATTTTACCGATGATCCTTTGGTTTTTATTCAACGTGCACTTTCACCGGCAAAGCTAAAAAATATTCAAATGGATTTGGAAAATAAAAAGGCCAATATTCTTGTGGCCAACGATCAGGTATCGCTTGCAATCGGGAAGGGCGGACAGAATGTTCGTTTGGCTTCCAAATTGACCGGGTTCGAATTAATTGTTCAGAAAGAGGGCGGTGAAGAGGAAGATTACGATATGGATCTTTCTGAATTCCGTGAAGAACTTGGAGATGTTCTCTTCCATAAGTTCTTTGATGAAAATTTCAAATCGGTGCGTGATATTCTTAAGACTTCAAAAGAAGAACTAGTCAATACGCTTGGTATTGAACCGGGTAAAGTCGAAGAAATCCTTGCCATGTTGAAAAAGGGTTTTGAAGAGGCAGAAGTTGAGAACGAGGAAGAAGTGGATGAATTGTTGGCCGAGCTTGAAGAATCGGGAAAATCGGAAAGCACTGATACCGATGGAGCTTCTTCAAAAGATAAAGCTGCATCAGAAACTAAGACTGAGAAGACGGAAGAAGTAAAAAAAGAAGGCGAGTAACGACGGTCGGATTTCGTTTGTAATGAAAGAAGATAAGAATGTCTGAAGAAAAGTCTAAAAAAATCAAGATCTTCAATCTCGCAAAAGAATTGAATTTGTCGAGCGAGACTATCATTGACTTTCTGAGAAAGAAAGACTTTGATATAAAATCTCATATGTCCATCGTGACCGACGAGATGATGCCCGTCATCATGGGGCACTTTAAGAAAGACAAGGAAGTTGCAGACAGGCATCAGCGTAAGCTGCAGGAATTCCGATCGACCCGAAAAAAAGAATCTCCGGAGAAAACAGAGAAGGCAGAAGCTAAACCGCCTGCGAAAGAAGAGATTCCTTTACCTGCAATCGAAGAAACAAAGCCTCCGGCAGAAGAAATAGAAATAAAACAGGCAGAAGAAATTCCGCAGAAAAAAGAAGATAAAAAAGAAAAGGAAACAACCGAAGAATTCGAATTTCAGGATACAAAGGAAGTCAAAACTCAGCTTGAACCGATTATTAAGGAAAAAGAAAAGCAAGAGAAACCCGAGAAATTAGCAGAAGAACCGGCTGCCAAGGAAAAACCGGCTGTTCCGAAGAAACGACCACTCCAATCTCCGTTGGAGGCTGCTCTAGCCAGGCCGCAGCGCGGACTTACAATCAAGGGTAAAATTGATTTAACGCCTATAAAGAGTGTTCAGAAACCGGACATAGAAGAAGAAAAGAAGAGAAAAAAGAAAAAGAAGAAAGTTAGGGAAGAAGTAAGGCGGTCAAGAACTTCGACTGCAAAAACGGAAGATGAAGAAGAATCGAAAACACGAAAACGCAAACGTGTTCAGACGAACTGAAGTTGATGAAGATGAAGTTGCAAAAGCGATACGTGAAACTCTTGCCGACTCAGGGGACGAATTGGCAATAGCAAGAGCTGCAATCAGAAAAAAGAAGAAGGAAAAAAGAGAAGAAGAGGAACAGAAAAAACTTGATCAGTTAGAACATGACCGTATGCGGATTAAAGCGACAGAATTTGTTACGGTCGGCGAACTTGCCAACTTAATGAGAGTTACTGTTGCCGAAGTTATACAAAAAGTGATGGGTCTTGGTATCATGGTTTCAATTAATCAGCGTTTAGATAAAGATACCATTACTCTCGTTTCGGATGAATTTGGATTTCTAGTGGATTTTGAAGAAGAATTTACATCGGAGGCATTATCGGATATTGAAGACGATGAAGAGACGCTTCTCCCGCGCCCGCCTGTTGTAACGATTATGGGACATGTCGATCATGGCAAGACCTCATTGCTTGACAATATTCGAAATTCAAATGTTGTTGCAGGCGAATCGGGAGGGATTACACAGCATATCGGCGCCTATGAAGTTACTGTAGGCGATAAAAAACAAATCACCTTCCTTGATACCCCGGGTCACGAAGCGTTTACAGCAATGAGGGCAAGAGGGGCGCAAATGACCGATATTGTAGTGCTCGTTGTTGCGGCTGATGACAGTGTGATGCCTCAGACTGTAGAAGCGATCAGCCATGCGCAGGCAGCAAAAGTTCCGATTGTTGTCGCAATTAATAAAGTCGATAAGCCGGAAGCAAATCCTGAAAGAATTAAACAGCAATTAGCCGAACGCGGATTGCTTGTAGAGGAGTACGGCGGAAAAAACCAGGTTGTTGAAATTTCTGCAAAGAAAGGAACAAATGTACATCTGCTCCTTGAAAAAATTCTGCTTGAAGCAGAAATGCTTAATATCAGGGCAAATCCAAATCGTGAAGCTCGCGGAACGCTCGTCGAAGCTGAATTAGACAGAGGCAAAGGGATTATCGCAACAATTCTAGGTACAAAAGGGAACCCTGCGTATCGGTGATTCATTTGTCTGCGGTGTTTGGAGCGGACGTGTTCGTGCGATGTTTAATGAAAGAGGACAGAGGGTGGAATCTGCAACGCCATCACAGCCGGTACAGGTAATTGGATTTGACGGTATTCCACAGGCGGGTGACGACCTTATCGGCATAGAAGATGAAAGACAGGCTCGAGAAATTAGCCTTACACGTCAACAGTTGAAAAGAGAACAGGATTTCCGTCAAAGCCGGCGAGTTACGCTCGACGATATTTCGCAGCATATAAAGGACGGCCAGGTACGTGATTTACCGGTTATTGTCAAAGCAGACGTAGATGGTTCTGCCGAAGCTTTATCTGATTCATTGATGAGACTTTCAACAAGTGAAGTTAAAGTACAGGTTATTTATAAAGGCGTAGGCGGTATTTCAGAGTCGGATGTCTTGCTCGCCATGGCGTCTAGTGCAATAATTATCGGATTTCATGTTCGCCCAAATCTTAAAGCAAGACAACTCGCGCAAAAAGAAGATGTTGATATAAGAATTTATAATATCATCTACGATGCAATCAACGAAGTAAAGAACGCATTGGAAGGTATGCTGGCACCGACAATAACGGAAGAAATTACTGCGACTGTTGATGTTAGGGATGTATTTAAAATATCGAGAATAGGAACAATAGCCGGCTGTCATGTCCGCGATGGAAAAATCATTCGAAATAACCATGTGCGGCTTGTGCGAGACGGTATAGAGATATTTGACGGCACGATTGCTTCTCTAAAACGGTTTAAAGAGGATGTGCGTGAAGTAGAGCAGGGATTCGAATGCGGTATAGCTCTCGAAAATTACAATGACATTAAGAATGGTGATATTATCGAAGCATATAAAACTGTTGAGACAAAACGGAAATTGGATTAAAAGGGTATAACATGTCAGTTCGTGCTCAAAAGGTCGGATCGCTCATTAAGGAAGAGCTGAGTATGTTGTTTCAACGCAACTTTAGCATGTCGGAATATGGATTTTTGACAGTTACCGACATAATCATGAGCCCCGATCTCAGAATTGCAAAAGTATATATCAGTGTATTCGGCGATGCCGAACGTAAAAAGAAAAGCTTTTCTATGCTGGAAGCACAAAAGCCATCCATACGTTCTATGCTTGGCCATTCTGTCCGATTACGTTACACGCCTGAAATCATCTTTTATCTAGATGAAACTGTCGACAAGGCGATGAAACTCGAAAATATATTCAACAAGATTCACGAACAAGAAACTAAAAAAGAAGAACAGGGTAATACTGCAGAGTAATGAGCGAATTGAATGTACAGAGCTATGATCATTCAGGCGAGGGATTAGTTCTCTTTATAGACAAATCTTTGTTCTGGACATCTTTTGATGTAGTAAAGAAAGTGCGTTCAATCTTTAATCTAAGAAAAGTTGGACATGCCGGAACGCTCGACCCTCACGCGACCGGATTAATGATTGTCTGTACGGGAAAAAAAACAAAAAGTATAGACCAGTTTATACAATTGGAAAAAGAATATACAGGTTCGTGCAAGATAGGAATAAGAACACCAAGTTTCGATATGGAAACAGAACCAAGCGAAATAAAAGATTTTTCAACTGTCACGGAACGGCAGATAGATGCTGCAGCAAAAAGTCTATTAGGTAAACAATTACAGCTGCCGCCGATGTATTCCGCGTTAAAATACGGCGGAAAACCGTTATATCAGTATGCACGTTCCGGAAAGACCGTGGATCGGATCAAGCGTGAGATAGATGTTGTAAAATTTAATATTCTAAATTTTCGCGCTCCTTATATAGATTTTTGTATTGTATGCTCAAAAGGTACCTATATTCGATCGTTAATTGATGAAATGGGTGTTCGTTTGGGCTGCGGTGCGACGCTGTGTGCATTACGCCGAACGCGTATTGGCGAATACAACGTAACTGAATCAAAAACGATTGAGCAATTAATAGAATGGCGGAATATCAACTTTAGTCAAATGCACGAAGAAAATGAAGCTGTCTCGACACATTGAAGATATTCCATTTGATAAGAATTCTGTCGTGACGATAGGAACGTTTGATGGAGTACATCTCGCTCATCAAATAATTATTGGCAGGACTGTTGAGCTTGCCAGGAAACTAGGCGGCAGAAGTGTCGTTGTGACATTCGAACCTCATCCGCGTGCAGTGCTGGATAAGACAAAGGAGATGAAACTTTTAACTACGTTGCAGGAACGTCAGGATTTATGCCAGCAGATAGGAGTAAATTGGTTTGTTGTGATCGAGTTCGACAAGGCTTTTTCGCAGCAGAACTTTCGTGATTTTTATGTAAAATATCTTGTAAATGGTATCGGGGATTAGCGCTATAGTGGAAGGATATGATCATCATTGGGGAAAAAATCGTGAAGGCAATATTGAAGCGCTTGTGCAGCTTGGAAAAGAATATGGATTTAATGTCGTTAGGATTGAACAGTTTAAATACAATGGTATTCCGGTAAACAGCTCCATGATACGAAATGAATTGATCAATGGATCTGTCGCAGCTTGTGCTGAATTCTTAGGCCGGCCTTATTCTTTATTTGGAAAAGTTGTTCAGGGAGATAAAAGAGGACGTTCACTCGGTTACCCTACGGCAAATGTGGATCTTTCTTCTAATAGAAAGGTTCTCCCTAAGGATGGAATTTATTTTGTCCAGGTTATGATTGATGAAGAAAAATATTTTGGAATGGCAAGTATTGGTGTACGTCCCACATTTCATAAAAACGGAAAACGTATTTTCGAGGTAAATATTCTTGACTTCAATCGGGATATTTACGGATATGATCTTCGGATCAATTTCTTACAGCGTTTGAGAGACGAACAAAAGTTTGACTCAGTAGAGCAGCTTATCCAAAAGATGCATGAAGACGAAAAACTGAGCCGTGAGTTACAAAATAAATACCAGGGAAAAGCATAAAATATTTTTTGAACTATAATATTTAAAAGGAGTTACAATGCCACTTACATCAGAACAAAAAAAGGAAATCATCCGTAAATACGGCAAGAATTCTACCGATACCGGAACAGCGGAAGTTCAAATCGCCATTTTGACGGCGACCATCAACAGTCTTAATCCGCATTTTGATTCGTTTAAAAAAGATCATCATGCTCGATTAGGATTATTAAAATTAGTGGGTAAAAGACGACGGCTGCTTGAATATTTAACAAAGACAGATATAAGCCGTTATAGAAAAATTATTCAAGAACTTGAAATAAGAAAATAAATCATAGCGGTAAGTAATGTATCATTTATCAGTTCGAAGTAAATAGAGAAAGAAGAAGGCACGCATGAAGGTAACGAAGGAAATAGAACTTAACGGAAAAACATTCTCGCTCGAAACGGGCAGATTTGCCAAACAGGCACACGGCGCTGTAATGGTTCGCTATGGTGATACAATGGTTTTAGCGACAGTAGTAAGTGCATATGAAGCAAAAGAAGGCCAGGACTTCTTTCCGTTACAGGTAGAGTATAGAGAAAAAACTGCTGCTGCCGGAAAAATACCGGGTGGTTTTTTTAAACGAGAAGGCCGTCCCACAGAAAAAGAAGTTATTTCGTCTCGTTTAATTGATCGACCCATACGCCCTATGTTCCCCAAGGGATACATGAATGAAACCCAGGTGCTTGTAACGGTCTATTCTTCGGATATGGAACATGACGGCGATGTACTCGGGGCATGCGCAGCATCTGCGGCATTGATGATCTCGGATATTCCATTTGACGGCCCTATTGGCGAAGTACGCGTGGGACGGGTCGATGGAAAATATATTCTGAACCCTACATTTAAAGAATTGGAAAAAAGTGATCTGGATATTACTGTAGCCGGAACGATCGACTCAATCGTAATGGTTGAAGGTGAAGCTGCCGAATCCTCTGAAGCTGATTTACTTGAAGCGCTTAGTTTAGGACATGAAGCGATAAAAAATCTCTGCAATGTACAGATCGAACTGGCAAGAGAGGTAAGCAAGGCTAAAAGGCAAGTAATTCAAATTGAGATTCCGGGCGGGCTTAGCGAAAAAGTTAAAACTCTTGCGGAAAAAAAGTTAATGCAATTAAGTCGTACAGTAATGGCAAAAGAAGAACGGTCGGAAGCAACACATAAAGTATATGACGATGTTAAGACTTCTTTGGCAGAAGAATATCCGGAAAAAGAACAGATTATCGGGGAGTTACTTCATGATATTGAACGCAATGCAATGCGTTCGACTATCCTAAATGACGGCAAGCGCCTTGATGGCCGTGGTTTAAAAGATATACGCCCAATTACCTGCGAAGTAGGCATTCTGCCACGAACGCATGGATCTGCACTTTTTACCCGCGGCGAGACACAGAGCTTGACAACAGCAACACTTGGTACAAAAATGGATGAGCAAATTCTCGAAGGTTTGCTGCCTGAGACAACAAAACGTTTTATGTTACACTACAATTTTCCGCCGTTCAGTGTCGGAGAAGTCGGCAGGGTTGGTTCAACAGGCAGACGCGAGATTGGTCATGGTAATCTTGCCGAACGATCATTGAGACGACTGATACCTGCGGAAGGCGATTTCCCTTATACAATTCGAATAGTGTCCGATATTCTTGAATCGAATGGTTCTTCGTCTATGGCGACTATATGCGCAGGTACTCTTGCTATTTTTGATGCAGGTGTTCCGATGCCCCGGCCGGTTGCAGGTATTGCAATGGGATTGGTAAAAGAATCAAATCAAGTAGCGATCCTGAGTGACATTCTCGGAAATGAAGACCATTTAGGCGATATGGATTTCAAGGTTGCCGGTACGAGCAAAGGAATTACCGCATTTCAGATGGATATTAAGATAAAGGGAATTTCTTTGAAGATTCTTGAAGATGCTCTGGCTCAGGCAAAAGACGGACGAATGCATATTCTAGATATTATGACAAAAACTCTTTCCTCCGCTCGGCCTGAATTATCTGTCTATGCCCCGCGGCTGCAAACGTTAAAAATTCCTGTAGATATGATCGGTGCATTGATAGGGCCGGGCGGCAAAAATATCCGCCAGCTTGTTAAGGATAGCGGTGCGGAGATCAATGTTGAAGATGATGGAACAGTGACCGTTGCAGCAGTTGAAAAAGAATCTGCTGATAAAGCGATGATATATATTCGCGGTCTTGCTGAATTACCTGAAGTAGATAAGGTATATAAAGCAACAGTCAAAAAAATTACAGATTTCGGTGCATTCGTGGAAATTCTTCCGGGTAAGGAAGGCTTGATTCACGTATCTCAGCTCGATGTGCAGCGTGTTGAAAAAGTTGAAGACTTTATCAAGGTTGGGGATATTATTGAAGTCAAGTTAATGCATATCGACCCGGATGGAAAAATGAGTTTAAGTCGAAAAGCATTGCTGCCTGGCGGTGAAAATGCTCATGAAGAAATGAAACGTTCGCGTGAACGCAAGAAAACAGACAGTCATGGAGGCAGGAACGACAGACATTCTCGTCCCCATCACTAATTATTATACTTCTTAAAACTCTTATCCTTACATCGTGAGATATAGAATTACGATGTAAGGATTATTATCATGAATCTTACCATCCCACAAGTCACTAATCTGCAAGGAACACGGCATATTCCGGGTGATAAATCCATTTCTCATCGTGCCCTTATGATCAGCGCTATTGCTGATGGTGTATCAGAAATAGATTCTTGCTCACGCGCCGCTGATCCGATGAGTACATTATCTTGTATCAGGCAGCTTGGTTTAAAAATAGAAGATAATGATGGTAAAATCATCGTTCATGGTAATGGCCGCAATGGCTTGAGATTTTCCCCTGCACCTCTTGATGCAGGAAATTCAGGAACAACGATTCGTTTACTTGCAGGAATTCTTGCCGGACAAAGTTTTTCTTCGGTCATTACCGGTGACTCATCCCTTATTAAACGGCCGATGAAGAGAATTATGGATCCTCTTCGGCTTATGGGTGC
The DNA here is from genome assembly GCA_963770945.1 of uncultured Bacteroidota bacterium. Classification (GTDB taxonomy): domain Bacteria; phylum Bacteroidota; class Ignavibacteria; order UBA10030; family UBA10030; genus Fen-1298. Next base: position 361,740 of record CAVYRP010000007.1, read on the forward strand.
ACATATTCAGGGAACAAACAAAGATACAGCTCCAATTAAAATTGAACCGGTTGATCAACTCCATGCTATTCGTTATACACTTCCTGTGCCGAGTGCGCAAGTAAAGTCTTCAGTAATATTTGCAGGGCTTTTTGCCGATAAAATAACGTATGTGATTGAAAAAACTCAAACAAGAGATCATACTGAACGCATGCTCGGCCTTCAACCAAAGATCGAAAGCGGTCATTTTGTGATCGATGTACATCCAGATCTAAAAATAGAAGGTAAGAAATTCTTTGTTCCGGGAGATATGTCGGCGGCTGCTTTTTTTCTCGCTGCCGGGTTAATTATACCGGGATCAAATCTCAGAATTAATAACGTTGGACTTAATCCGACCCGTAAGCGTATTTTGGATATCTTTTTATCTATGGGCGGCAATATTAAAATAGAAAATGAACGAATAATTGCCGGTGAACCTATAGGAGATCTTGCGGTTAAATATTCAGAATTGAAAAGTGATCTTAAACTAAAAGGTGCCGAAGTAGTTGATTTGATAGATGAGATTCCGATTCTTGCAGTTACCTCTCTTTTTGCCGAAGGATTATTTCAAATTCATGACGCTCGAGAACTGCGCATGAAAGAAACAGATCGAATATCGGCAATAGTAAATAATTTGCGTTTGCTCGGATGCGAAGTAGAAGAGTACGATGATGGCTTTGCATTTCAAGGCGGGAAGGAATATTCAGGCGCTATACTTTCAAGTTACGATGATCATCGAATTGCTATGGCATTTGGTATAGCCGGCACTAGAATTAAGAATGTAACAATACAGGATACGGAATGTGTTGATATTTCTTTTCCGGGATTTTGGAAGGAATTATTGTCTCGTTGACAAATTTAGATATTTAAGTTCTATATTGAAGAAAATGTAAAATTGACGATTCTATTCGTTCTTCTTTTATTCTATGTTAATAATTTGATGCGTAAATTTATCGATAACTATTTCATCACGCAGCCAACGCAGAAATTCTAATCCGTATTTGTTCAAAAAATAAATGAGATTTAATTCTCTTTCCTGCAGCTTTGAATGAGGGAATAAATTGATCGATACCTTATCCAGTTGTCTAAGAGTTATGTCATGCTGTCTTGTTTGAGCAGAAATTGTCTTCTCTTTTAATACTTGAAGAGAATTCTGCATTCGTGAAAGCGTGTGCTCCATTGCCGGTACAAGCGTAGGATCTATCGATTCAAGACCGCCTTTTAAACTTGTCAGGCTTTCAGAAATAGTTCCGGAGGTATTCGAAAACAATTCCTCAATTTTAAAATCAGAAATATCACTCGCGATTTTACCTTTAAGAAGATCAATATTGGCAAAGAAATCTTCAACATGAAGGTTGAACTTATTGATCATTTTTTGAATTCTTTCTTCAACAATAGTTGCACTGGCCCGAGGATATATAATAGGCTCCGGTATGTTAAAATGCTCATAAAGTAATTTAAACTGAGCGAAGTACGCAGTTTCTGAAGGGCCCGCTACATATGCAAGTGTCGGGAAAAGGTAATCCTGACAGATCGGGCGCAGAACTACGTTAGGACTGAAAAGATTAGGATCGGAATGCAGCAGGCCAAGCATTTCATCAAGTGAAAATGTCTTCCGTGTGCCTTTAAGTGAAAATCCCTGGGGGTGAGGTTCTAGTGCGAACCTGCCGCCATTATGAAACATAAAAAGATTTACAGATCTGGGTTTTACCTGAGCATGATATTGCTGCTCCACAAGCTCGCTTTGAGTAACGACAAGTTTGCACGTTTGTGAAATGTTCTTTAATTCCTGTTCAAAAATCGGAGACGAGCATTTCTTTTGTAGTCGAGTTATGCGGATCGAAGAAAATCAATCCGGAATCTTCAAGCAATACGCTGAAAAGATGAATAAAAGCCCGGCCAAATGTCATTCCTTTTTGATATGCTGTTTCAAACAGCTCGATGACCTTTGGAGAAAACTCTGTAGGCAATAACGACTGCTTGAGATTATCAAACAGCGTCACAATCGAATCATCAAAACGTAATTCACCGACAGCGCCGATATTCTTAGCGCCTATCTTGTCCTCATATTGATATTGCATACGAATAAGTTCATTCGCAGAGTTAAAGATTGTCAAAGGAAGACACTTCTTCAATATCATGATCCTCGCCTTCAAGCCAAAATACCGGAACAAAATTATAATCGGGATATTGCTTAGAAAGATGATCGGCAAGTTTAAGCGTGGTAAGTGTTTTGTAAAGCGTGTAAAGCGGCCCGCTGAACAAACCAACCTGCTGGCCTGTAATGACTGCAAATGTATTTTCGTTAAGAAGAAGATCGATGTTAGCTAATGTTTTAACGCCGCAATGATAATCACGGTTCTGATTTAAAAGGACCTGAACAAGCGATGACCGGTTAATTGAGCGCTGAGAGATCAGTTCAATACTCGAACGCCAATGCTTCTCATCTCGAAAATCACCGGAAAATAAATTCTTAACACGGGAATAGTCGTTTATATAGTCAATAAAAAGACGTGAAAATCCGGTATCATCAGATTGAAGTTCGTTGTATGGGATATAATTCATAAGTATGTTCGTAAAAGAATGTGTGTGAAATTAATGTATCATTACTTAAGAGAAAGAACAAGCTGCTCTATGAATTCTGAAAAAAGTCCGGTTACCTGAGTGCCTGATTTAGTCACATCGCTATGAGAAAGTTTTTCTGCAGAAATTCCTGCAGCCAAATTTGAAATGAACGATATACCGACAGTTTTAATCCCCAATCTATGGGCAATAAATATTTCGGGAACAGTTGACATACCAACGGCGTCAGCTCCGATTCGTTTGAGCATTTTTATCTCTGCCGGTGTTTCATAGGACGGACCCATAAGCCAGCAGTACGAGCCCTGGCGCAATGGTATTCCCATTCTTAAAGCACATTGAAGCGCTGTTTGTTTCATCTCCACATCGAAAAAATCCATATTATGTTCCCGTCTCGGCAGGAAAGTATCGCCATGGGCCGTGTTTAGGCGAATAAACGACATATTGATAACATCCTGGATAAGCATAAGATCGCCGACTTTAAAAATGCTGTTTATTCCGCCAGCTGCATTTGTAATAATAAGTTTTTTTACGCCCAGCTGATGGGAGAATATAACAGGAAAAACGACTTTTTCAATAGATTCGGTTTCATAAAAATGAATACGGCCTTGAAAAACAAGCAAAGGCATAGAACAAAGGGTGTCTTTTTGCAAATATCCAAAAATTAGTTTTCCAGCATGACCCTGAACTGAGGAAACCGGGAAATTTGGGATTTCGGAAAAAGGGATAGTTGAGATCGCGTTTATTTTTTTGCTTAAATTCCCAAGCCCAGATCCGAGTATCAAAGCAATTTGAGGCCTAAAATTTGTAACCTGCCTGAGTAAAACTTATTGCTTTCTCGATCTCTTTCGTTGCTATAGGTAATGGATTCAACCATTAATTGAAACAGCCTTTAATTACTTGTTTGTCATTGGAGAGGTTCATGACAATTTCCGACATCTTGCTTCGTATATGTCTCGAGCACCAACAATAACTCTCTCGTGTTGATCGACTATTACGCTGTGTTCTATCCGCCGGATTTCCACACACTACGCAAATTGCTAAGGTCTTGGTTATATATTCTGCTATAGCAAGGAGTTGCGGCATTGGTTCAAAGGGTTTTCCAGTATAATCTTGATCGAGTCCTGCTACGATGACACGCTTTCCTTTATCAGCCAAATGATTGCATACTTCGACAATGTTTTGCTGAAAAAATTGTCCTTCGTCAATACCGACAACCTGTGCATCCTCTGCAAGACATAGAATTTTGTCAGCATCTTCAACGACTTGAGCGACGAGTGATTGCTCGCTATGGGATGTGATATTTTTCGCACCGTATCGAGTATCTATTTTGGGTTTAAAGATTGATACTTTTTGTTTAGCAATTTGCTGCTCGTGCGAAGGCGTCGAATAAGTTCTTCCGTCTTCCCGCTAAACATACATCCGCAAATAACTTCAATCCAACCGGTATTACGTGGAACATTATGTAAGGTCGAGGTGTCCATTGAATAAAGATATGGTTAATCAGATTGCTTTAAGTTTATTCCTGAAAAAGCGAAACGGAAGAAGCGAATCAAGCTTCATAATTTTGAATCGATTTTTTGCATCCGTCATAATAAAATCGATGTTACCGGCAAGTTCCGATAAGTACCTGACGGCAAGCACCACAGGGTGGTGTAAAACCATGGTCATCGGAAATGACCGCAATGGCTTTGAATTTTGAAGCTCCATGTGAAATCGCCTTAAAGATTGCGACACGTTCGGCGCATATAGTTAAACTAAATGAACTGTTTTCAATATTGCACCCTGTAAAAATTTGACCATCAACTGTCAGAACCGCGGCCCCAACGTGAAACTTCGAATAGGGAGCATATGCGGTTAACTTTGCTTTTTTTGCAGCGCTGATAAGTCCTTGATACTCTTTTTTCATATTTTGTTCAACGGATCAATAATCCTTGTCTGGAATTGTTGAAAAATATAGAGAAGATTAGACTGAGAAGCAACGTCAGGATAATTGCGTTAAACAGATGAATTAAAAGGTTAATGTCATAAATGCGATTCTATTTTAAATTGAAATTCCAGGAATTTATATTTAAACCTGTCCGGATAAAACTTAAATAAAAGCCATTCGAAAACTATTTATTGATTGGAAAATAGCCTGAAAAGTATGTTCGTTGTAATTTAGTCTATTAATCTTTATATTCTACTTAATAAACAGGCAAAAAATTGAAGAAACCGAATCTGAAGAAAATACTTAGGCCTCTTGCTATCATTATTGCTATAGGCATTATCCCTATTATTATTATAGATAATTTTATAATGCCGGCATATGTGCAGAGAGGTAAGTCTACCAAAGTATCGGATGTTGTTGGTTTACCGATTTCCGAAGCAAAGCAAATACTTCTTGATAATGGCCTTGAACCGAAAGAGGCGGAATATAAAACCGACAAACGATACAAGACAGGCACAGTAATACTACAAAATCCAATTGCCGGGTCAGAAGTGAAATATGGAAGAGGTATCTATTTGACTATCAGCGGGGGAGAAGAACTCGTCAATGTGCCAAATTTAAGAGGCAAATCGACTCGTGAAGCATCTTTTAACCTCGAGCGGTGCGGACTAAGAATCGGATCAATATCCTATGAACCATCGGATGATATTTTCCCCAATACAATAATACGACAAGGAATTCAAGCAAATAAAAAAGTATCAAGCGGAAGTCAAATTGATATTGTTATCAGTCAAGGCAGATCGACAGACATGAGATCTGTGCCTGACGTCTCATCGAAAACTCTCACTGAAGCCGAAAAAGCTCTTACTAACAACGGTTTTAAAATTGGAAAGATAACATATCAGGTTAATCAAGATTTACTTCCGAATACAATTATTGATCAGTCTCCTCGTGCAGGTGTATTTATGCAGTTTGGGACAGTGATTGATCTTGTTGTAGCGCAGAAAACAGAAATAGATACAAAATCGGAAAATTAATGATAAGAATAGCACCTTCAATACTGGCCGCAGATTTTGGCAACCTGGCAAAACAAATTGCCGAAGTTGAAGAAGGCGGGGCTGATTGGATCCATATTGATGTGATGGATGGCCATTTTGTTCCTAATATTACATTTGGCCCGCCAATTGTCAGTTCTATCAGGAAGAGCACAAGACTTCCCTTAGATGTACATTTAATGATTGAGAATGCAGACAAATTTATTGTTCCTTTTCGGAACGCAGGTGCGGATAATATCTCAGTACATCAAGAATCCTGTCCGGACTTAAGGCGAACAATCCGATTAATTAAGGAAATCGGCAGCAAAGCTGGAGTTGTAATCAAACCTGCGACACCGGTTAATACGCTTGAAAGCATTATTGAAGAAATTGATTTGGTTCTTATCATGACAGTCGAGCCCGGATTTGGTAACCAGAAGTTCATTCAAAAAACTCTTCAAAAAATCAAAGAGACGCGGAAAATGATAGAACTTTCAAAAAGAGAAATTTTATTGGAGGTAGATGGAGGAATAGATCGAGACACGGCAATAGATGCTATTAATGCAGGTGCTGATGTGCTTGTTGCAGGAACGTCGATTTTTAAATCAGATTCCATCAAAACAGCCATATCATCACTTCGAACGGCAGCAATGAGAAAAACTAAATAATTTACTGTTTTTCATCGTTTATTATCTCTTTTCAAAGCATATTTCCAACATTCTAAAATCAACAATATTTGACACGCCATCGGATTATTTAATATATTTTTTTTGATAACGGGTTGCATCTTATAGGCGTAAATCATAATATATCTAAGTTGATTTTTAATTATTGCTAAATATTTATAGGTTTATTTAAGAAATGCCTTAGGAAAGAAGGGAAATGATTATGGTGCTTGACAAAATAGATTGCGAATTGCTTGAAATTCTTCAATATGAAGGGAGAACAAAACGCAACGAATTAGCAGAAAAAGTTGGATTATCTCTTCCTGCCGTAAGTGAAAGATTACGAAAAATGGAAGAGGAAGGGATTATACAAGGATACTATACGCGTCTTGATCATAAGAGATTAGGAAAAGACATTACTGCATTTGTTGTAGTGACAATAGATTCGTCGAAACATTTTCCAGGCTTTCTCGAGCATATTCTCAAGTCAAATGATATTCAAGAATGTCATGCGATTACGGGCGATGGCACGCATTTATTAAAGGTACGAACTGAGAATACGGAAGGATTGGAGAAACTATTGGCAAAAATTCAATCCTGGCAGGGAGTGCAAAAAACAAGGACAAATCTTGTACTATCGACTCATAAAGAGTCGACCTATATTAAAATCGAAGCAAATAAATAATTTTCCACAAACGACTTTTAAATAAGGCAGCGGTACCGAAATCATGTGATTTGTAACCTTGATTTTCTGTCCGCTTCTTGTTACTTTCACATCGAAATTAAGGAGATATGTGGAATTCTACCGCATTACATATTCTGTCCAAAAGAGAATCGCTCGTATTACTCTCAACTGGCCTGAGAAAAATAATGCGCTTGATGATCAAATGGTGTCAGAGTTATTTCAAGCATTTGTTCAGACTCAGCGAGACACACAGGTTCATGCAGTGATACTCCGGGCTGAAGGCGATTCATTTTGTTCAGGTATCGACCCCTCATATATACAGCGTATTTCAAAATACGACTTCAGCCAAAATTTACAGGATTCCACAAATCTCATGAAGTTGTTTCAACAGATTTATACATTAAGGAAACCTGTAATTGCGCTTGTGCAAGGAGCTGCGCTTTCAGGAGGCTGCGGACTGGCAAGTGTGTGTGATTTTATCATAGCAGCCCGTGAGACCGCAACGTTTGGTTATACGGAAGCACAAATCGGATTTATCCCGGCAATTGTATTGATATTTTTAGTCCGTCGTATTGGTGAGGGTCCAGCTCGCGAACTTGCACTCAAGGGAAGTATTATTAATGCTGAAAAGGCATATGAAATTGGATTAATCAACCAAACTGCACCGGTTATTGAATTGGAAAAAGCAGGTGCACAGCTTGCGAACGATCTGATTACAAAAAATAGCGGCACTTCTATGGGATTAATCAAGGAATTACTCGCACGTGTGCATGGAATGGCGACGAACGATGCTCTGGAATATGCATCACATTTGAACGCGTTGACCAGGATGACAGATGATTGCAAAAAGGGCATGGATGCCTTTTTAAATTCTAAGCCTAATGAATGGTAGTTTATTTCCCGGAGAACCATGAATAAACTTATAGATTCGATTCGCAGCATACCGGATTTTCCGAAAAAAGGAATAGTATTTCGCGATATAACAACACTTTTAAAAAATGCCGATGCGCTAAAATTAGCCGTGGAACTTTTATCTGAAAAATATCAAAACTTAAAAGTTGATAAGGTTGTTTGTATTGAATCTCGCGGTTTTATCATCGGATCTGCGTTAGCAGTAAAGTTAGGCGCAGGCTTTGTTCCGATAAGGAAGAAAGGAAAGCTTCCCGCTGCAGTGATTACAGAACAATACGCATTAGAATACGGAACCGACTTCGTTGAAATACATGTTGATGCAATCCAACCAGGCGAACGAGTTATATTGCATGATGACTTGCTTGCAACAGGCGGGACGATGTGTGCTGCTGTCAAACTTGCTGAAAAACTTCAAGCAAACATAATCGGGATATCATTTCTTGTCGAACTTGTATTTCTTGAAGGAAGAGAACGTTTGCAGGGGCAGGATGTGTATTCATTAATTAAATATGACAAAGAGTAGATTTATATACTACTATGTTACCGATAGGATCAAAAGCGCCAGACTTTAAACTAAAACTCGATTCCGGAGAAATATTCCGATTGCGCGATTTATATGGTAAAAGTAATGTAATAATTTCCTTCTTTCCTGGCGGCCTTGCAAACACTGAAACGCAGGATATTTATGTTTTCCTTCAGCATCTGCAAAAAGCACAAACACTCGGTGCAGTGATTGTAACGATTAGTCCTAAGGATACCGAAGAATTACAAAAACTTTTAGAGTTGTATAATTTTACTCTTCCGGTTGCCTCCGATCCGACTTTGGAAGTATGCAGAAATTATCATGCATTTTGGCTTCGAGGATTGGGATTACGGAAGATTACTTATGTGATTGATAAAAATGGATTTATTCGAGGCCGCTTAAATCATCACCTCCTTACGGAAAAATCATGGAAACCCGTTATGCGGCTTCTTCAGAGAACTCGTGGCAAAGGATTAAGCAGAAAATACTTCTAAGAAAACAATCGATGTGCCAATTAAGACTGCCATGCCTTATGATAACGTAGCTATGAATTTGTTTGTAATTATTCCTGTTAAGGAAGTGCTTAAAGTATAAGCTTTTTGATTGTATTTAAAAAATAAACCGAACTTCATGATTGGATACATCATAGTTAAAATTAAACTCCGACATTAGCTAAAAAAACTTCCAATTCTTCTTAAAAAACGTTGCTTCAGTGGTACAATCTTCCTAACTTCGATATAGATCAAAAAAATGAATATGGGTTTAGAATTCTATGATTCTTTGTTCGGTCTGTCAGACAGAAAACGATAAATATGCCACTATTTGCAAAGAATGCGGGAGTTTTTTGCAGAATCGTGTTCCCAATATAGATTTATTTGGTACACTTTGGAAAGTTATAGAAAATCCGAATGAAGCATTTCGTTCTATTATGCTGGCTGAACATAAAAACTACGGTTTGTTTCTTTACATTTTATGCGGAATATACACTGTATTTTCTGCGTTTTGGTATTTTAGGATTGGAGATCGATTCGAGAATATACTGGCTCTCATTCTTTGGGCATTACTGATTGGTGTATCGTTAGGGTGTGTACTTTTTCCAATTATTTCTTTTTTACATTTCATATTGACTATGTTATTGGGCGGAAAGGCAACATTTCGCTCTTCCATTGGCATAACAAGTTATTCATCGATGCCTTTCATTATATCACTGGTTTTATTGCTGCCGATCGAGTTGATGACATTTGGTATGTACTTATTTACCTTTAACCCACACCCGATAACAATCAAACCGGTCTCCTATATTGTTCTTATCGGATTGAACGCTATAATGATACTGTGGGCATTCATATTATTGATCATTGGAACCAATACGGGGAATCAAATTACTCTGTGGAAATCGGTGCTTATCGCTGCAATACTGTGCGGATTCATTTTAATAAGTTCCATTATTTGCGAAAAATACATAATAAGCTTTTAATAAATGAATTAGTTTGATAAGATAGTATGACACGTGAAAAATTTGAAAAAATAGCGGAAGATGTGTTCAATGACCTGCCGGATGTTTTTGGAAAAAGAATAGATAATGTTCATATCGTAGTAGAAGAGTATCCCGATGATGAAGATTTCAAACAAGTACATTCGAGTAAAACAATGTTATTAGGCTTATATCAAGGAGTACCTTTGACACATCGTGGAACATGGTACGGTGTAAATCCGACGATTCCTGATAAAATTTCATTGTATCAAAAAAATATTGAATCTGTATGTCAAAATGATAAAGAAGTATCCGAAAGGATTCGTGAGGTTTTACTCCATGAATTAGGGCATTACTTTGGGATGAATGAATTACAAATCCGAAGCGCCATGTCAAATATAAATCATAATACTAAATAAACAAAGAAAGAAATCTATGCCAAAAGTCATTCTCCAGATATCATATGAGATTAAACCTGACAAACGTGATGACTACCTTGCTCTATCAAAAGAATTGAAGAATCATTTTGTCGGTGAACGAAAGAAGAACTATGCAATTTTTGAACAAAAAGGGAAAAAGAATTTTTTCGTTGAAGAATTTGTTTGTAACTCGGCAGAGGAATACGAAGCACTTGAGGATGGAACAACTGAAAGCGGAGAGGAACTTGTAAATCGGCTTGAGACATTCTTAAAAGATGGGAAGGCTCGATATGCGACGCTTTTAGAAATTTAGCTATATTGGATAGCCCGCTATGATGAAAGTAGCGGGCTATTTATGCGGTAATTACACATATACATTTTTCCTGCCTTGATTTTATACTCGAGTTTCTATCCGATCTGTATTTGATAATAATGTCCAAAAAAGAAAATATTTTGCTGTTCAATACTCTTTTTCTGACTATCATTATTAATGATTTGAATTTTTAATAGCAGATAATGCAATATTTTTGTAATTTGCATTTTCAATGAAGATGAAGGATATAATTGCTGTCGCAATTTTATTAATTTCAAAGGAATATCGATGGCTCTTACAGAAAGAATCAATGAAGATTTAAAAGTTGCGATGAAATCCGGCGATAGTATCAAATTAAACACTATTCGATCAATACGCGCACAATTAATTGAATTCTCAAAACGAGGAACCGGTACAAACATTACTATGGAAGAAGAAACGACCATTCTTCTCGCCGCTGCAAAGAAACGAAAAGAAGCAATCGAAATATATGAGAAAGCAGGGAGGAATGACCTCGCAAATCAGGAAAAACATGAACTTGATATTATTAGTAATTATTTACCCAAACAAATAAGCAGGGAAGAAGTGGAAATAATTGTAAAGAAGATAATAGGAGATGCAGGTGCGGCATCTATGAAAGATTTCGGCAAGGTAATGCCGGCAGCAATGAAAGAATTAAAGGGTCAAATTGACGGAAAGATAGTTCAAGAAATAGTCAAACAACAATTAGGAGAATAATCCTATGTTACTGGACATTTTAATCTTTGTTCCGGTTCTTATTTGTATTCTATACGGAGTACGTGACGGCATAGTCAGAAAAGCTATTGCTATCGTCGTAATCATAGGAGGTTTAATTTTAGCGCAAGTATATATGCGTGATATGGGAGATTTTTTAGCCGGTCGCGGCGGTATAAGTCATGAATATGCGCCAATGTACGGATTCTTGTTTATTTTTCTAGGATTATTGATCATACAAGCATTGCTGTATAGATATATCGCAAAAAAATATAAAATCGGCGGAATAGCAGATAGGATCGGGGGAACCGTTTTGGGTTTTTTAGAAGGAATTCTATTGGTAAGTTCATTGCTCTATATCTTTACAATGTATGGCTTTCCTGATTATCAAACAAAAAAATATTCAATGTTCCATAAATCGGTTGTGAATATAGCACCTAGAATTTTGGATTTAACGTCGACAATTGGTCCTGATGCCCTCGAAAATCTTAAGGAATTCGGCACACCTGAATCCACTGAAAAGAACAAAGCAAAAAAAGAAGCTTCCCCGTCCAATTGAAAATCATTGACGGAATTATAATATAAGATTGAAACAAAAGGTAAATAGTGAAGATACAGAGGACACAAATTCTACAGTGTCACAGGAGTCTTTAAATCTTCCACCAAGCTTTAATGCCGCGTTAAGCAAGTTGGATTATCATACAGTCGTTGAGCGTATAAGTGAGCTTACTGTTTCCGAATCAGGCCGCTTAAATGCCCTGCGGCTTGTTCCACAGACTGACCGCAATACAATCGAAATGGAATTACAGAAGACCTCTGAAGCAAAAGAATTGCTTATATCAGAAGGCAATATTCCATTGGAGCATTTTAAAAGCATTATTGCTGCATTGAAGAAAACTACCGTTGATAATCAGGTCCTAACGCCCGTGGAATTGCTGGATATAGCACTTACAATTCGCATTTCACGTGCACTTAAAACGTTTCTTTCAAAACGTGCGTTATTATATCCATCTATTGCAAAATATGATGAAAGGTTGTTTTCTGATAAAATTGTCGAACATCATATCAATGAGACATTAAACGAGCATGGTGTTGTAAAAGATACAGCAAGCCGTGAATTACGTGAGATTCGGCGTTCAATTATATCGGCAACCGAAACATTGAGGCGAAAGTTGGAATCAATTCTTCGACAAGTCTCTGAACAGGAATTTCTTCAGGAAGATATAATCACTACGCGCGACGGACGTTTAGTAATTCCCGTTAAATCAGAATATAAGCATAAAGTGCCTGGATTTATTCATTCGACATCTGCGAGCGGCGGAACAGTATTTATCGAACCGGCTGAAACACTTGCATTTAATAATACTCTAAGAGAACTTCAGATACAGGAACATCGTGAGATACACCGGATATTGGCTGAACTTACAAAACAAGTCGGCAAAGTCCGTGAACCTTTAGAATTGAGCTTTGCTGCTCTTACGGAACTCGATATCATTTTCGCACGCGGTAAATATTCAATTGAAATTATAGGCAATCCTCCGACTCTGGCATCGAAACCCGGCATAAAACTATATGATGCCCGGCACCCGATCCTTTTACGGCATCTCAAAAGAGAAAATGTAGTTCCGCTCACTATTAGTTTAGGTGAAAACGAAGAAACGCTAGTCATCACTGGTCCAAACGCAGGCGGCAAAACCGTTGCGATGAAAACAGTCGGTCTTCTTGCATTATGTACACAGGCCGGAATTCATATTCCTGCGGGTTCTGAATCTGAAGTGTTTCCCTTTCAAAATATTTTTGTCGATATCGGCGATGATCAATCTATAGAGAATGATCTTAGCACCTTTAGTTCTCACCTCATTGCGCTTAGCCATATTCTAGAAGAGGCAGATGGGTCATCACTAGTACTTATCGATGAAATTGGAGCAGGAACGGATCCATCTGAAGGTGGTGCATTAGCAGCAATGGTATTGCTGGAGTTGACAGACCGCAAAGCAATAACTATCGCTACGACACATAATGGTGCACTCAAAGTGCTGGCACATGAAACAGCCGGTATGAATAATGCGTCCATGGAATTTGACCAGGAATCGCTGCGCCCTACATATATTTTTCGAAGCGGTGTTCCGGGCAGCAGCTTTGCATTTGAACTTGCTGAGCGTTTAGGAATCTCGCATATTCTTTTAGATAAGGCGCGTGCGCAGGTAGGCGAAGAAAAAACAAGACTTGAATCGCTGCTAATTGAACTTGAACGACAATCACAGGAATACCGGCGTCAACTCAGTAAGACGTCAGAGGAAAAAGAACGTTTAGAAGCAATGGTACTTTCTTACGAACAAAAAACCATTCAGCTGAAACGTGATATTGGGACAATAAGAAAAAAGGCTGTGGAAGAATCCAAAGATATTGTTCAGCAAGCGCATAAGAAAATAGAATACCTAATAAAAGAAATACGCGAGAGTTCTGCAGAAAAGGAAATAGTCCGGTCTTCTCGTAAGGTAATAAAGAAGCTTGGTGAAGAATTACAAAAGATCACTTCTGAAGAACAGCCGGCGCCTCAGAATTTTGAACAAATTGATAAAGGCGATATAGTTAGAATTCGTGATGGACACGAACGTGCCGAAGTAATAGAAATTGGAGGTAAACATGCAATTGTTCTTTGCGGTGATGCCCGCTTGAGAATTGCTATAACCGATCTGCATAAAGAAAATGAAAAACACATCAAGTATATGGCGGCATCTTCTACTTATTCTTCTCCAGAAGTTAAAAACGAAATTGATCTGCGAGGACTCTATGGCGATGATGCAATTGTTCAAACACAGATTTTTCTCGATAACGCATATGCTGCGGGTTTGCACCGTGTCGATATTATTCATGGAAAGGGCACAGGTGCTTTGCGAAAACGAATAGGAGAATTTTTGCAGACTTACCCTCATATAAATACTTTTCGATTAGGTGAATGGAATGAAGGAGGAGCCGGTGTAACAGTTGTTGAATTTAAATGAGTAAAATATGACCAAGAATAATGAATTAAATAAGGAAGAAGTTGAATTGAAGAAAGTAAAAATAGCGGCCGCCATTTTTACTGCTTTAGTTCAACATGGAACTATAGAGCACAAGCGTCCTACGCATATTTTTGTAAAGAAAGAATCGGAATGGAAAAAGAGGCGAATAAGTGGGCTACGTTAAATAGAGGCGAGTACCTTGTAAATCTTGATAATGAATTTTTTAAGGTATGTGTGGCCGATGATGGAACTGTAAAAGTAAACGACATGGCCTATATATATGGTATTCAAAAAGTAAAAGATGACATGTATATATTGAATTTATTTAATACCGATTTCGAAATAACAATTGCGGATTCTCATGATATTAAACAATCGACAGAACCGGTGAAATTGTCGGCAAAATTTCAAGTAAGCGTAAATGATTGTCAGATGCAGGCAATTGTCGACGATCAAAGATCAATGGTAGCACAATCATGGCTGCAGAGGAAATCTCATATTTCTAAAACGATCACTCTTCGTGCTCCAATGCCGGGACTAATAACAAAAGTGTTGATCAATAAAAACATGATTGTACACAAAGGCGGTGTGCTCCTTATACTTGAAGCTATGAAAATGGAAAATGAAATCAGAGCGTTACAGGAATGTAAAATCGAATCAGTATATGTTCAGCCTGGTGCAACGGTTGAAAGAAATGATGAATTATTAAAAATTGTTGAACTATAGACTGTTAATTAAAAGGTAATTACTTAAATATGAAAAAATTAAAAAACCTGCCAAATAGAGGAAATGATCCGAAAGTCACGCTGGAACTTGCGCTTGAACATGGACTTTTAAAAGAGGAATATGACCGTATTAATACAATTTTAGGCCGTGTGCCGACGTTTACGGAATTAGGTATCTTTAGTGTTATGTGGAGTGAGCATTGCAGCTATAAGAATTCTATTGCCCAATTAAAGACATTACCTCGCAAAGGTCCGCATTTATTGGTAGAAGCAGGAGAAGAGAATGCCGGGCTGGTTGATATAGGCGACGGCCTTGCAGTTGCTTTTAAAATCGAAAGTCATAATCATCCTTCAGCCGTAGAACCTTATCAAGGTGCTGCGACAGGAGTTGGCGGTATTCTTAGAGACATTTTCTCGATGGGTGCCAGGCCAATTGCCGTATTGAATTCATCTGAGATTTGGCGAATTAAAAGATCCCAGAGTCAGGCATTTATTTAGACGGGTAGTTAAAGGAATAGCTGATTATGGAAACAGTTTCGGTGTTCCAACTGTTGCAGGTGAAGTATATTTTGACAATTCGTACATAGATAATCCACTTTTAAATGCAATGGCAGTAGGGATTGTAGAACACGGAAAAATTGCCAAAGCTATTGCAAAAGGGCAGGGGAATATTGTCATGATCGTTGGCTCAAAAACCGGTCGTGATGGAATTCATGGAGCCACATTTGCATCTGAAGAAATTTCTGAACAATCAGAGGCTAAGAAATCGTCGGTTCAAGTGGGTGATCCGTTCGCAGGAAAAATACTTTTGGAATCTACATTAGAAGCAATAGACAGCGGCCACATTATTGGTGTACAAGACATGGGTGCCGCCGGTATTACTTGCTCTACATCAGAGATGGGTGCCAGAGGCAAATCGGGGATGACTATTGATTTGGAAAAGATTCCTATACGGGAAAAAGAGATGACTCCTTATGAAATCTTGCTTTCAGAATCACAGGAAAGAATGCTTTTCATTGTCGAGAAAGGATATGAGCAGGAAATTACTAACATCTTTAATAAGTGGGATATAGAATCAGAGATAATAGGTTCAGTCGAGGACAATCCTTACATAAAAATTCGATTGAATGGTGAAGTAGTGGCCGATCTTCCTGCCGAACCACTTGTTCTTGGAGGAGGTGCGCCTGTCTACATTAGAGAAGTGCGAATTCCTGAATATCTTGAAAAATGCAGGAAATTTGACTTGTCTTCATTGCCGATACCTGAAGACATGAATAATTCATTTATTGAGCTGCTATCCAGGCCTTCTATAGCAAATAAGAGGTGGGTATATGAACAATATGACTCAATGGTGAGAACAAATAGTATTAAACTATCTGATTCAGATGCAGCCGTAATTCGTTTAAAAGGAACAAATAAAGCCTTGGCACTTAAAACTGATTGTAATGGTAGATTCGTCTACTTAAATCCAAGACGCGGGACTCAAATTGCAGTTGCAGAGGCTGCAAGAAATGTTGCATGCACGGGAGCGAAACCAATTGCAATAACAAATTGTCTAAATTTTGGTAACCCCTATGATCCGGAGATATATTGGCAGTTTGTCGAAGCAATAGCAGGTATGAGGGAGGCTTGCATGGCATTTTCGACACCTGTTACAGGAGGAAATGTCAGCTTTTACAATGAAGGACCAAGCGGAGCTATTATTCCTACACCTGTTATTGGAATGTTGGGCTTGCTGGATGATGTAAATAGAAAGATAAGCATGAAATTTAAAGATCCTGGTGATATAATAGTCGAATTGGGCATTAATAAAGGCGAAATTGGCGGTTCAGAATATTTATCTATGAGAAAGAACGAAATACTTGGTGATGCGCCAACATTGGATTTGGAATATGAATCACGTCTTCACAAATTATGTCAGATTTTTGCAATAAAAGGGATTGTCAGATCTATGCACGATATCTCAGACGGCGGTATAGCGGTGACATTGGTT
This sequence comes from uncultured Bacteroidota bacterium, assembly GCA_963770945.1. Classification (GTDB taxonomy): domain Bacteria; phylum Bacteroidota; class Ignavibacteria; order UBA10030; family UBA10030; genus Fen-1298. The sequence goes on from CAVYRP010000007.1 coordinate 378,751, forward strand.
GAAAGTTTGAATGAATCGGAAGAAATTGGATGTAAAATCGAGTTAGATAGCTCATCAAAGATTCGTAATGACTTTTTGCTTTATGGTGAATCACAATCGAGAATTATAGTTACTTGCAAGCCGGAAAAACTGAAAGATGTTCTGATGGAAGCCGAAAAGAATGCTATAGATGCAAAACAAATTGGAATTACGACAAGAAAAAGACAAATCCAAATAGGAAAGATTATTGATCTTTCTGTAGATGAGGTTCTAAATGCCTATAATAAATCAATAGAGCTAAAAATGCCGATTGAAGAGGAATGAATGTGGATTTCTATAATAATTATAGATCAATCTTCATCAACAATTCTCTCAATAATTATGGCCGTTGCTCCTAAGCAGATTCCGCCAAGATAAGCGAAGAAAAATAATAGTAATCTTCCCCAAATATTGGAATATTCAGCCATTACAATAAAAGACATAGCAGCAAAAAAGAAACCAAAGAAAGAGGATAACATCCAATTATCATCTTTTGTTAATTCAAGCGCCGGCCGTGTAATAAAGATTATCAATAATTTTATAATTTTCATTGTTTCTCCTATAAAAGGGAATAGGTCTATTCTGCATAATATACATTATAGCTCATTATAAGACTGATATATAGTTTATTTTATTCTGAGCTATATTTATTTCTGCTTCAACTGCATTCTCTTCAAATATTTCGCCATCTCCATGAATAATAAATGGGTTTTTTGCTTCTACCCTTAGTTTTTTTGTTTTCCACATCTGAACTTCCTGTAAGTTTTCATGTCTGCCATTTATGAGTTTTGGCAAAATGCCGATCGCTCTATGGATCGGCATTACACCAAGCAAGCATATATCTAATAATGAATCATTTGGATGTGCATTGGGTAAAAGCTTAAATCCGCCTCCTTCATAACATCCATTTCCAGCGCACAATAGAAAAGCTTTTGCAGTTCTTATTCTTTTATTGTCAGTTATTCTATATTCATTTGGACAATGCTTTTTTATCGCCTTAAAAGCTGCCAATAGATACAATGGTAAACCACGAAGATATTTTATCTGTCTTGTTTCTCTTGCGATCTCAGCGTCAAGTCCCATACCGAGTGTATTGACAAAATATCTTTCTTTTTTATATCCGAGTTTGTTCCAATAAATAACTTTTCCTAAATCCATTAAGTTCTTTTTATTATTGATAATAGTATCAATTGCTTGATTTATATTTCTGGATATTCCGATGACTTTGCTATAATCGTTTCCGGAGCCGATTGGTAAAATAGCTATTGCAGTTTTCTTACCGGCAATACCTGATACAACCTCATTGACAGTGCCGTCTCCGCCGGCAGCTACGATAGTTTCAGTATATTCACACATTCGCGAGGCTATTTCAATTGCATGTTCCGGTCCTTTTGTAAGCTCCATATGAAATGGAATTTTCTTTTCTCGTAAATATGCAATCAGGTGCGCCTTAATAGTTCCAGCGTGTCCACGACCCGCTACAGGGTTCAAAATAATACCCAACTTGTATTTTTTATCCGTCCGGCTCATAATGAAGGTTTATTTTTTATAAGTTAGTTAGAATAAAATAATAAGTTGTTATGGCAGGATAAAAATCTAAATATTTACAATAATGTGGAGGTGCGGGGATTCGAACCCCGGTCCGAAGAGAAGACTCCTAAAACCTCTACATGCTTATCCTGTCATTTTATCTCGCATAAGGGAACTCCGCCAGGCTGGATTTACCTTATGCCAACTCAAGTGATCCGTTTTTCAACGGATTCACTTATTCTCCTCGAGTATAAGAATAAGCTATCCCAAATAATCGACGTCCATCTCAAACTTGATGGGCCAAATCTGAGTGAACGGGTTACCTAATTATATTAGGCAGCCAGTGCGTAATCGTAATTTGCACTTATGTGTTTGTCGTTTTTTATCGTGGACACGACGACCACGGCATGCAATCTTAAGCTTCCTCATCCCCGTCGAAACCAAATCACCCCCGGTAAAGAATATCACGCTGAAGCCTATACCTAAATATATATAATGGCCTCAGCAAATCCAAATCCTTTTATTACTTCATCAGACAGCAGTTTCCAGGGGATAATTTTGACGCAATTCCTTCACAAGATGATCAAAAGCTTCTTTAGGAGTGTCAACTATTCGAAACAATTTAAGATCTTTAGGACTAATAACTTTATACTTCAACAGAGTGTCAAAATTCAATATTTCATTCCAAAATTCTCTTCCATATAGAAGAATTGTTACCTTCTTTCTAAGTTTTTGTGTTTGCACCAATGTGAGTACTTCCATCAGTTCATCCATCGTTCCAAAACCTCCGGGAAACATCACAAATGCCTTTGCCAAATAGACAAACCAGTATTTTCGCATAAAGAAATAATGAAATTCAAAACTTAATTCAGGCGATATATATGGATTTGCCATTTGTTCAAAAGAAAGACTAATATTTAATCCGACCGATTTTCCTTTTGCCAAAGAGGCGCCTTTATTAGCGGCTTCCATAATGCCTGGTCCGCCGCCTGAGCATATTGCAAATCTAAATGGCTGCTTAAGTGTCTGTATCCATTGAGTAATCGTTTTTGAAAGTTTGACCGCATCTTCATAATATTTTGACATCTGGCAATCTATTCTTGCCTCTTCAATCAATCGTTGATTGTTCTTGCGATATGTCTTTGATTTTCCTTGAGTTGCAGTCAATTTCTTCAATGAAAGATTACTTTGTAATTTGGATTTGAAACGAGCAGATCCGAAAAAAACAATTGTGTCTCTTACTCCTTCGCGACGAAGCCGCTGCTGAGGTTCAAGGAGTTCGGCTAACAAACGAATTGGTCGAGCTCCCGGACTGCCGAGGAACTCTAAGTTATGATATGCTTTATGTGACACCGTCTTTTTCACGTAGACCTTTCTTTATTATTATATGAATTGATTTAAGCAGTCATTTATATTTTTTGAACGGGATTGCAAGCACAAATCCTGTCACAAATCCTCCTATATGTGCCCACCATGCGACACCACCTGTACCTGCAGTCGTATATCCCAGCGATAAGATTCCATTAAAGAATTGTAGTATAAACCATAAGCCAAGTACGATGTATGCAGGCAGTTCTATCAATTGGATAAATATAAATATCGGAATTAAAGTCAGGACTCGAGCTTTTGGAAACATAAGTATATATGCGCCGAGTACACCTGAGATAGCTCCGCTAGCGCCAACTGTAGGTATATTCGACATCGGGTCAAAATATATATGCAAAGCTGACGCTGCAATACCGGATAGCAGATAAAAAAAGAGAAATCGAATATGACCTAGCTTGTCCTCTACATTATCGCCAAAGACCCAGAGATAAAGCATATTTCCTCCGAGGTGCAGCCAACCTCCGTGTAAAAAAAGCGATGTTAGTAATGTCATAAAGACAAATGGCTTAAGTATTTCAGAATGAAGAGCTTGATATATATGATTTGGAATGACACTGAAGTGCCCAAAAAAGATATCTAAATTTGCACCAAGAGATAACTCGTAAATGAAGACAAGAATATTCGATAGAATTAATAGAATGGTAATTATTGGAAAGCTCCTGCGAATATTTCTGTCTTTTAAGGGTATCATTTATATGTCTAATTTAGTGACTTATGATAATTAACTTCCTTAGGTCAAACATTGCATAAACGTGATCAGGTATGTCACTGACCATATACTGAACTGTTAGCCTCACCTTATTTCTGAAAACATTGAGCCTTCTTAAAGATAATCAGGGGCACTAATTTTTATCTATGGTTTCAATCCAAGTTTCTCAGCATCAGCCTTCATAGCCTCAATAACAAAGCTAATATGATCCTCAAGTGTAACTCCTAACTCCTTTACTCCTAAGTCGATATCCTCTCTGCTTACATTTTTTGCAAAGGCTTTATCTTTGAGTTTTTTCTTGACCGAGGAAACTTGAAGATCCATTATCTTGTTAGGGCGGATTACCGCTACAGCAGAGATGAAGCCGCAAAGCTCATCACAGGCATATAAAACTTTTGCCATCTGTGTTTCTCTTTGAACATTGGTAAAACTTGCATGTCCTAAGATGGCATTTCGTATATCATCCGGATATCCCTTAGTTTTCAAAATTTCCGATCCTTTTAAAGGATGGTCGGGTATTGTCGGATACATTTCATAATCGAAATCATGAAGGACGCCTACGATTGCCCACTTTTCTTCATCTTCGTTATATTTGCGTGCATATGCCCTCATAGCTGATTCAACAGCATACATATGTTTTCGTAGAGCGTCACTTTTAGTGTATTCGTGCATAAGGTTGAGTGCATTCGTATAATTCATTTATATTCCTTATGTTATAACTGTATATATAAAACAAATCCGAACACTAAATTATCTGCCATCTATTCTGTGGAAGTACTTGGCAACCAAGATTCTTTATAGTCGTGAACTTTAGATCGCGTAATGCGAGATATCTTGATACGAATGCTGAAGCATTCGACTACCATTTTCCACCTCTACTAAATCAAAGATGACGGACAATTATCGGATAAAACACATTGTTCACAGAGTGGTCTACGGGCTTTACAGGTTTTCCTGCCATGAAGAATAAGGAGGTTGCTGAACCGGTACCATTCTTTTCGAGGAACAATTTTTATTAAATCCTGTTCTATTTTGTCGGGCGATTCATTTTTTGTTAAGCCGAGCCGATTTGATAGTCTAATTACGTGTGTATCAACTACAATTCCGCTTTGAATGCCAAATGCACCCCCAAGAACACAATTTGCTGTTTTCCTTCCTACTCCCGGCAAAGATATAAGTTCTTCAAGCGTCTGAGGTACCTGACCTTGAAAACGGTTAACAATTGCCGTGCATGCTTCTATAATATGTTTTGTCTTCATTCGATAGAAACCGGTCGATTTAATTTCATCCTCTAATTCATTTCTATCGGCCGCGGCAAAGTCCTTAGCCTGTCTATACTTAACAAACAATGCCGGCGTCACAATGTTAACCCTTGCATCAGTGCATTGGGCTGACAATATCGTTGAAACTAGGAGCTGCAGAGGATCTGAGAACACAAGAGCTGTCCGGGCTCCGGGAAATTCCTTTTTCAGACGAGAAATAATCCACGCCGCTCGCTTTGTATTATCATATTTTTCAATTTTCTTCAAAATCAGACAATTTCTTTAGTGAACCAAGTTCCTGCTCGAATTGCATTAGCAATAGGATGCCTATCTTTCGTAAATTTTTGAGCTGCCAAAACTGCCGCATGTAGAGTGAACCTGTCCTTTGTCAGTATCCGGAGCACGTATTCCTCCCCTATTCCCAAACCAAGTTTACGTTCCCAGACTGAAACATTGAGATGATGTATCTCTGTTCGAAAAAATTTAATCGATTCACCTAACTCTTTGTTAAACACTTCATAAGGCTCTTTCCCTTTAACAAAATTCACCTGCAATTCAAATCTATCAAAACCACTATATGAAACGCCATCTGAGAATAAAAGGTTATAAACTGAACATGCCAGCGTTTCAAGTTCACCTATCTTCTTTTCATGAGATGAATTATTGATAGTCTTTACACTTTTAATAATATGTTCTAAAATGTCCAAATTTGAACCTCCTTGAACTAAATAGAGCGATTCGAACATGGACCCGTTGTTTTTTTCGGCTTTAAAGCCGTTTTTTTGCATAAAAGACCTGCTCCGCGACAATCGTGATTTCGGTATTTCGCTTTGCTTAGAATCTAAAAGATATTTTGCGTCATATCCGCCGGACAATCCATACAGAATATTTGGCAGTAATTGTTCCGTAGTCTGTATAATTTGATCTTTCAATATTTTTTGAATGTCATCCGTGTCCGATTGTATCGGTGTGGAAAGAAACTGCGATAGATTTCCGCGTGAAGCCTGGACACTCTTCGATGTCAAATCTGAAATATAATTTATCCAGGCTGATTTTATCTGCTCAGTCTCTTTTATCAACTCAGACCTAAGGTTATGCAACGATTTTGCATATTCCTTCATTGTTTCCGTTTTTTTATGCCGGTGCAGTACGGAATAGGCTATAACCGGTATATCGAAAGATAAAACATTATAAATACTCATTGTTTTGTCCTTTCGTTACTTGCGATTCAGGAAGTTAATGACTTGCTGCGCGGAGAATGTATTGACAACATTTTTTGCTTCAAGCCAGCCCTTTCGAGCAATCCCAATACCGTATTTGACATTGTCGAGGCCATCAACATGATGGGCGTCCGGATTGATAAAGATACGGACACTTTTTTCCCTGGCATACTTCACATACCTCCAATCCAAATCGAGCCGCATTGGATGAGAATTGATCTCAATCGCCTTTCCATAATCTGACGCAGCATTGATAACTTCAGTCATATTCACGGGGTACCCTTCGCGCTCGAGAAGAAGCCTGCCGGTAGGATGACCGAGCATGGTTACATATTTATTTTTTAATGCTTTTATGATCCGTTTTGTGGCTTCGGATTCAGTCATTTTGAACTTGCTGTGGATTGATGCAACAACATAGTCAAACTCTGAAAGAAGTTTTTCAGAGAAATCAATGGAACCATCAATAAATATTTCACATTCTGTTCCCTTAAAAATGCGGAAAGACGGATCTTTCTCATTCATTCGGTCAATTTGCTTCATTTGCGCATGGACTTTTTCAGGAGATAGACCTCCAGCATATACAGCTGACTGACTATGATCGGCAATTCCAAGATATTTCCATTTAAATTTCTTTGCAGCTTCGACCATTTGTTCTAGTGTACTAAACCCATCGCTTTCATTTGTATGACAATGAAATGTCCCCTGAAGATCGTCAAGTTCTATCAGCCTGGGAATAGCGTGCTTTCTTGCGTATTCTATCTCGCCTGTATTTTCCCTCAGCTCAGGCGGAATATAATGGAGTCCAAGGGCCTTATAGATATCTTCTTCATTATTACACGAAGGAATACGAATCCCTTTACGAGATGGTTTAGTTTCATTGATTCGGGTAAAGCCGTATTCATTGAGACTCCAGCTTTTTTTCCTTGCCATCGATCGCATTTCTACATTGTGCTCTTTGCTTCCCGTGAAATAATTTAATGCGAATGGATATTCCGAACTTTTTACCAGACGAAGATCGCATTGAATTCCATTTTTTAATATCACGCTTGTCTTGGTATCTCCGCTTGATAGAACAGATCCTACTTCTTCATATGAAGTGAATTTTTTAAATATTTCCGGGCGATTCTTATCTGCCGTACTCGCTAAAATATCAATATCACCGATTAATTCTTTGCACCTTCGCAGACTGCCTGCATAGTCACAATCCTTGATTGTATCGATACTCTTCAACATGTGTTTGATCTTTTCAGCAGACTCAAGTGCCTGCGGATAGAGATGTTTGTCGCTGCTTTTTTCCCTTTGTTCGATGCTTTTAAGAATATTTTCTTCTGTTTTAGCGCCGAATCCTTCGATAGAGCGAAGAAGTTTTTGTTCGCATGCCTTTTTAAGTTCCTCTATTGATTTAATATTCATTTTTTCATACAGGATTTTTACTTTTTTCGGACCAAGGCCCTGAATATGAAGAAGATCAAGAACGCCCGCAGGAATCGATGCCCGCAAATCTTCGTGCTGTTTTGAGGATCCCTTGCTGAACAATTCTGTAATGATATCGGACAGGGCGTTTCCTATGCCTTTGATTTTTGTAAGAGACTTGGAATTAACAAGAGTTGAAAGATCATCCGATAATCCGGAGATTATTTGCGACGCATTATGGAAAGCACGTGAACGAAATGGATTCTCGCCTTTTAACTCGAGCAATGTTCCCATTTCATCAAGAATTTCTGCTATTTGTTTTTTATCCATATATTCTCAAGCAACTTTAATTTTATCTGAATTTGACTGCATGACATCGTATAAAAGAAGTTCATCGCGATATTTTAGAAGCTGCGTAATAACCGGTTCTATATTTATATGAACCATTATTTCCTGCCGTACTTTTGATGCACCGTATAATCCTTTCAAGTATCCTGTGTAATGTTTCCGAAATTCTATCACTCCCTTACGTTCACCCTTACACTCAACGGATAACTGCAGGTGTTCTATAAGCAGACGAAAACGTTCTTCAATCGTAGGAGAGGAAAGGAGTATTCCTGTATTCAAGAAGTGTTTTGTCTGCTTGAATATCCATGGATTTTCTATAGCGCCTCGGCCAATCATGACTCCATCGCAGCCTGTTTCCATAAATACATTTCTGAATCTTATCCGGTGTTTCGAGCGAACCATTAGCAATGATAGGAATATTGACAGCTGATTTAGCTTTTGATATCCATGAAAAATCAGGTTCACCCTTGTGGGCTTGAGATCTTGTACGGCAATGAATAGTCATTGCTGCCGCACCGGTTTGCTCGGCCATTTTTGCAACATCGATAATATTTATTGATTCGGCATCCCATCCAATCCGTGTTTTCACCGTAACCGGTGTTTTAACGGTTTTTATTACTGTGGAAATGATACGTTCCATCTTTGGTATATTACGTAGCAATCCAGAACCGGCACCAGCTCCGACAACATTTCGCACCCAGCACCCGCAATTTATATCGATTATATCCGGACTGAGGCTCTCAGCAATGGCGCGGCACCTTGCATGGACGATTCTTCTCCGCCATAAATTTGAATTCCAAACGGACGTTCTTCATCACGAAAATCCATTTTCTTCTTTGTTTTTTCAGAATTTCGAACTAGTCCTTCTGAATTCACGAATTCAGTATAAACTATATCAGCACCGAGACGTTTACAAATAATTCGGAATGCTTGGTCCGTTACGTCTTCCATTGGCGCTAAGAGAAGCGGTTTTTCTATGTCAATTTTACCAATATGCATATTAGATATATGAATTCTTCGTTTGCACAATATACAAAAAGCAGAAAGTAGTTACAATGAATCCATTTCCATTTTTGCAAACAAAAAGGCGGTTCCAGACCGCCTTATATTTTAAATCAGTTTTTATGTCGTGCAAAGCCTATTTACTGCTGCTTTCGATTTACTTTTGCATTTAAAGATGTTTCGCCATAAATTTTTCCATTGCCTCATATAATTCGAATTGGTTTTCTTCTTTATTTGAAACTTTCTTTTAACTCTATAAGCATTTTTATTGTCTTTAAATCAGTTTTCTTCCTAACTTCTATGGTTGTTGGATTAAATTTATTAATCTTTCCATTACGTAACCATTGTTTTTTAATTTCCTCATCTAACAAACTATTTTTTATAATATCTTTTGCTCGATTATTAAAATAGAAAGTAACTTTAAAATATTTCTCCCATACAGATACCCAGCAAATTGTTTTTGCTTTTTTAGTTACTTTAAACAACCAGCTTTTTCCATCATTATAATATCTCCATTCTGTCGATATCAAAGGATAATCGTCTTTTAATAAATCAATGAATGAATCCCATGCTTTTTTTGAGTTTACCGAGAAATTGAGTTAATATTTTATCATCAGGATATATATTTTTATTACTAAGGACATGATTCAACATTATTTATTTTCCTTTCAGTCACAATTGCAGATAGACTATTGCAGTATACACATCTGCCGTCAACGTGTTAATTGCGGCGGATATGCTCCAACGTAACGGCTATTTGTTTTTGACAGATCAAGAAACTTCGCGATTTCAACAGGCAGCTGTGTTCCTGCTTCAGACCCCGGAAATTCCTGCAATAATTCATAATTTTTCAAATCAGGACTTTTAAACAATCGGTTTTTATAATCTGTAAAATAACGGCTGTGGCTTGAAAATTCCGTATGCAGGTTTCGCAAATCATCCAGCGAATAGCACAACAATTGACAATCAGCATTTTTTATTGGACTCCACAAAATTATGGGAGTTGCTTCTTCTCTTGAATCCCGCACGTACATATTGTAATCGCACTGTTTCAACTGAGAATTGTAAAGCCGCTCGCATAGTTCTTTAGGCTGCCAGACGCTCAGAAGAGGTCTGTGAAAATTCTCATCACCTGAGAGCAGATTGTTGACGAACACATGACCTTCACGTTCTTCGACATTTGGCCCGGAACTGGCGTGCCAGCCGAAATGGTCTCCTGCCGATACACGTGCATTCCTGGCTATACACGCGGTACTGTTTATAAATGTATTTTGGAAAATTTGAGCATTGGAACTGTTAAGAATCATCATTCCATGATCGCAATTGACAAAAACATTTCCGGCGCAAATAACTCCTTTGGAAATTTCAAAGAAGAATCCATTATCACTCGGCCAAACCTGATCTCTGGGAAGTTCCTTTTTAATAGAACCGACTCCCTCGATCCAATTGTTTAAAAAACGGCCGTCCACATTGCCGACATCATACCAGATACCGTTTGAATTCGGCAGATCGGTAACTAAATTATCTCTGCAAGTGACTCGATAGCATTGATTGAAAATCTTTACGGCTGCAGGATAGTAGCCTGTTATATTCTCTATGTTGTTTCGGGTAAAAATATTTTTTTCAAGCAGCACGTCGGATGAAGCTATAATATAAATGCCTTCTGTGCTTGTATCGCTAACTTTACAGTGCCGTATTGTCAGATGGTCACCCCTGAGATAAGCAGCGACGCGAGAGCAAAAAGAAATTGTGCAGTGTTCCAATGTAGTTCCTATTACGTCTTTCCCGTGTTCGGCTTCCGGGGACAAGCCTTCCGGTTCTTTTCCTTCAACTTCAATTGCACGATTAGCATATTGCGTGAATGTAATTCCGCGAATTACCGGCCCTTTGCGATCAGAGGCTCTGCCGTAACATTCTCCCGTTATTCGTTTAATAGCAACATCATAAGCGGTGATTTCGATAATATGATTGGCCGGGTTAGTGCCTATATAGACCGTACCGGTCTCATAATCGATATAATACGAATTTTTATCCACCTCTCCTTCCCAACCGACTGCCTGAAGGAAAACACCGTCTACAAACACCATATCGTTGTTAAAACGATACAAGGGTGTTTTTTTCCCTTCTCTTTCACGCCGCCACCATTCTAATGGTTTAGATGGAAATAAGGTTGTCCACTTTGTTGTCCATAATCCATTTCCCTGGTCCTTCCACTCAGTAGCTATCAAGGTTCCTTTTAAGACAGGTTGTTCGTCCGCATACGGCTGCATTGTGATTCCCTGGTTGATCAGCAGGTTGCCGGTACGATATACACCGCCTCGCAGGATGATAATGTCATTTGTCTTTACTTTTTTCATAGCTGCTTCTAAAGTCGTGGCTTCGGCAATCGTCTCACCTGATTCTCCAATTTTTCCATCATGTGCAACATAATAAACCCTTCCAGCGTTGACAGGCTCTTTATAATTTTGCCTTATGGGTCCATAAGGTCCGCCTGAAGGTTGGGCAACTAATGATAAGAAACCAAAGAAGATACAAAGAAGGCCGAAACCAATATGTAGCACATTATTCGGTGTTATTCTGGATCCTCGAAGATCCGAGCGTTTCTTTGCACTAATTCCGGCTGGTTTAAAACAGTTTAAAATCATTGTAATTTCCTTTAGAAATTGGGATGTAATATTGCAGTGTTATGGATCATTAGATACAATATTCCGTGTTAACTTGAAATTGAAGATGATCGGTCCGCAAGGAATCGATATGATTACCCAAAGTAAGGAAGTTGATTCTAAAGTTCAATTAAATAAGTATTTTTAGGAAACGAGTTCGGGCTATAGTCCGGCGGCAGTTATTTTTCAAGAAGTTTCTTTAAAGTCATTAACATCATTCCCCAATTTTTCTTGGAATGTTCCCGTTCCAGTTCGGTGGGGTTATTGTCTTGCGACAGCATGAGAATGGTACGTGTTTCCGCGTCTGATAGTTCGACTGTGACAGTGTTGTAATTTTCCGGGTTGTCTGGAAGTCCGGAAAGAGGGCTATAATGGCTGTATTGGATTAATCGCTCAGGTTCTACTTGCAGCAGCACACCTTTATCTTCATAAGTTTTTCCCTGCCATTCCCCTTTGAAAACAATCGGACTTCCCTTCTTCCAATCCGAGACGGCATTTGTACCAAACATGTATTGCTTGATAATTTCCGGATTCACGAGTGCATCCCATACTTTGCTTGAGGGTGCATTAATAACGACTGCCTGTTTCGCAACTAATTTTCTATACATAGAGCACCTGTTTTTTTGATTTTTGTAGAATACCCTATATAGAACATCAAATATGCTCAAAACGTTTCAGAATGCAGCGCAGTGGCGGATTCCGTTAATTTAATTCGAATTACAAGCCTATTTACTCAGTAGTTAAAACAGCTGCAAAGAAAGTACATGTGAGAATAATTAAACACAATACTGTTGAACAGAAAAAAAACGATACTTCCAATATTAATTTTGTACAAAATGCTAAGTTTTTATCATTATTTTGAGCCTCTCCAAAATCTCTTTTAAAAGTTAGCTGGTTTAAAAGTTTATTTGTAATATGCAATTATATTAATTTGAGATTTAGATTCATGATCCCTTAATTCTAAATTTCACATCGCATAAAAACTTCTATCTAGGCTTCTGATATTGAATTGCTTCGCTTATATGCTCTGTTCTTATATCGCTGCAGCCGCTTAGATCGGCAATTGTCCTCGAGACTTTTAATATACGGTCATATGCTCGTGCAGATAGCCCTAGTCGATTCATAGCGGTTTTGAGAAGTTCTGCTCCGGCTTGATCTATCTGGCAGTATTCTTTTATCTCTTTTGATTCCATGTCTGCATTGCAAAATACGCCCTTTTGATTAATGAATCTTTGTTCCTGAATCGCATAAGCATTAACAACTCTCTTGCGGATAATGCCGGAATTTTCACCTATGCGTTTTGACGAAAGTTCGGTGTACTTTACAGTCGGTACTTCCACATGTATATCGATGCGGTCTAGAAGCGGTCCGGAGATTTTGCCGACATATTTCTGAATTTGAATCGGTGTGCAGGTGCACTCTTGTGTCGAACTTCCATAATTACCGCAAGGGCATGGATTCATTGCACAGACCAGCATAAAATTTGCCGGATAGTCCACAGACATTTTTGATCGGCTGATTGTTACCTTGCTGTCCTCCAGCGGCTGGCGCATTACTTCAAGAACATTTCTGGCAAACTCAGGCAGCTCATCTAAAAATAAAACACCGTGATGAGAAAGCGAAATCTCTCCCGGCCGCGGTATGGTTCCTCCTCCTACCAATGCAGCATCGGAAATTGTATGGTGAGGCGATCTGAACGGTCGCACTGAAACGAGCGCAGAGTGCGGCGGCAGTATTCCTGCGACAGAATGTATCTTCGTTGTTTCCAGGGCTTCATCAAATGTCATTGGAGGAAGAATTGTCGGCAATCGTTTTGCCAGCATTGTCTTACCGGAACCCGGAGGTCCAATAAGTAAAATATTATGGCCGCCTGCTGCCGCCACTTCCATAGCTCGTTTCACACTCTCCTGCCCTTTTACATCGGAAAAATCGACGGTGTATTTCTGCTCAGCTGAAAACACTTCATGCATATCTACATGGAACGGCTCAAGTAAACGATGCTCTCCTGCGAAGAATCCCACCGACTCCTGCAAGCTTCTCATAGGATAGACTTCGATGCCTTCTACCATGGCTGCCTCCCTTGCGTTTTCCTCCGGAAGGAGAATTCCCCGTTTCCCCTTCGACTTCGCTTCAAGAGCAATTACTAATGCACCATGAATCGGGCGTAAAGTCCCATCAAGTGCAAGTTCTCCCATTACTACAAAATCTTTTAAAATATCCGACTCTAATTGACCCGATGCTGTGAGTATTCCCAGAGCTACCGGAAGGTCGTAGGAAGAACCCTCTTTTTTAACATCTGCAGGCGCAAGATTGACCGTCATGCGGCGATTCGGAAATTTAAAATCCGAATTCTTTATCGCTGCGGTAACGCGGTGAATACTTTCTTTGACAGCATTATCGGGCAGCCCGACAATGAAGAATTTGTGAGGTGCATTATCGAGATGTGTTTCTACCTGTACAAGATAGGCATCTACTCCGTACGTAGCCGCGCTGAATACTTGAGAAAACATTGGCGCTATTTCCTCCCTTTATTGAATAGTTATAATTGGCGTTTAGTAATGATGAAGGCTTTTCCTCATCTGTTGTTTCTTAAAAATTCCAATCGATCTTTCAACTCTTCTGTCGATTTAAGAAGTTTATCTTTCCCGAACAAAGCTTCCTCCTGACTTGAAAAAGCTAAAAGATATTCATTACTCATAACGATTGCTTCTTCCGGACAGACTTCTTCGCAAAATCCGCAAAAAATACAGCGGACCATATTAATTTCGAACTTTATTGGATAGCGTTCCTTCTCAAGATTCTGTCTCCGATGCCTGTACATCAATTGCAAGGGCAGGACAAACACGCGCACAAAGTCCGCATGCGACACAGCGTTCAACTCCGTTTTCGGCGACAAGCACAGGTCTGCCGCGAAAAGAAGATTCAGGTTTGAATCGTTCTTCGGGATACTGAGACGTAAAAGCAGGTTTAAACATTTGCCTGACAGTCATCCGAAGCCCTTTAAGAATTTCCGGGATGTATATCTTTTGCAGAAAATTCAGATCTTTCTTGCGAATTATTTTGTTTGGCTCATTCACTTTGATGCGAGTCCGAATTGCTGCAGAACAAGAATGACTAATCCTGTCAGCAGGAAATTTACAATAGCTAAAGGCAGCATTACTTTCCAGCTTATACGCATCAGCTGATCGTATTTGAAGCGAGGAATCGTCCATCTAACGATAATGAAGAACAGGACAAGAAGAATTACTTTTGTAAAAAATGTAAGCATCTGCAATAGACTTAGCATCGTCGGTGAAAGGCCCCATTGTTCTGCAAATGGGAAATGCCAGCCTCCGAAGAATAATGTTATAATAACAGCGCTCGATGTGATTACGTTTGCGTATTCCGCAAGGAAAAATAATCCGAATTTCATTCCAGTATATTCCGTATGGTACCCTCCGACCAATTCCGGTTCCGCTTCAGGCAAATCAAACGGCAGGCGGTTCGTTTCGGCAAAGGACGCAATCATAAATGTGATGCATCCTAACGGCTGAAGGAAAATATTCCATTTGGGAATAATGTTCCACCAGTATTCCGTCTGCTGAAGTACGACTTGATCAAGCCGCAGTGTCCCTGAGATTAGGATAACACCGATAAGAGACATTCCCATAGAGAGTTCATAGCTGATGAGCTGTGCAGAAGAACGCAATCCGCCAAGAAGAGAATACTTACTGTTAGACGACCATCCGGCAAGACTTACCCCATACACACCGATCGACGTTAATGCAAGAAGATAAAGTATCCCGATGTCTACATCTGCAATCATAAGCTTGATTTGATGTCCGAACAATTCAATAGTATTTCCAAACGGGATAATTGCAAATGTACTTAAAGCGACTGTGATTGAAATGATTGGAGCAAGGTCATGTATGAAACGGTTTGCCTGCCGCGGAACTATGTCTTCTTTCATCATCAGTTTTAAGACATCGGCGAAAGGTTGAATAATCCCTCCCGGTCCAACTCGATTCGGCCCCACACGATCCTGTATGAAAGCGCTGACACGCCGTTCCGCCAGCACTGCCATAGCAGCACCAAGGACCAGGATACCGAACATAATGATGAGTATCTTGATAATTATAATGAGCAAAGAAATGATATCCATTTTTTATTTCTTCTGACCAGCGGTCTTTATATCTTTAAGAACCATGCCGCGGCTGCCTATCTTCGAATATGTCAGTCCTTTAAATGCCGGAATTCGTTCAGCCATTTCTTTGAAAATTTCTTCTGCATTTGCATATTTCATTTTACCGCCCATTGCAGATGCGATTGCCGCTATAATTCTCCATGATGAACGTGCATCGCGTTTTATCCCTCTGCCCCATGAATCATTTTGCGCAGCGAACTTATCCCATCGGCTCATTGCCATACCGTCTATAGCACGCTCCTGTTCAATCATTGCTACCGCAGGCTGAATTCGCTGTACGCGCCCGTTAAAATTTGTTATCGTTCCATGTTTTTCAGCAAACGTTGACGCAGAAAGAACAATATCCGCTCTCGCCGTTGTTTCGTTCCTTACCGAAGAATGCACGATTAAAATCTCAAGATTCTTCAACACATCTGCGATCTTCGGATCCGCTGCTATATCGTCTTCGAGAACATAAAGTACTTTAATGGCTCCTTCGGAAATTCCTTTTAGAATATGATCTATTCCAATTGCACCGTTCTCACCTGCGGCTCCTACGGAAAGTACTCCAAGGCTGTTGGGTGTTTTATCAGCCCTTATAAGCAGGTCATCTTCACTGCCGGATTGTATATGAGAAAGCACTCCTATGTTTTTACTTCCGATAACGTCCTTAATGAAACGTGCAAAGATGTAGTTGTCCTCATTGGTAGCATATGATGATGCGATCCCTGCAATTTCGTGTTTGCGATAAGTATGCAGTTCTGTTACTACTTTTGAAATGGCTTCATCCCAGCCAGCCGGCACCTTGATTCCATCTTTCCGGATAAGGGGGCCGTTCAATCGTTTCTCACTTGCAACATTTTTAAAAGAATTTACGCGCCCTTCATCGCACATCCAGTATGAATTCACTTCTTCGTTTTTTCGAGGCGTTAAACGGAGAATTTCGTTATTCCTTACCCAGACATACGTATTGCATCCGCGTGCGCAACCTGTGCATATACTTTCCGTGGAGGACATTTCCCATACCCGCGCTTTGAACCGGAAGTCACGGCTTGTAAGTGCGCCAACCGGACAAATATCGACTACGTTCATTGAATATGGGTTATCCAGTTGAGTGCCGGGAAATGTAGTTAAAACAACATGAGTACTGCGCTCGGCAAACGTGAGTACAGATTGATGCGCGATTTCTTCGGAAAACCTGATGCATCGGGAACATAAAATGCATCTTTCGACATCAAGCAACACATGCGGACCGAGTTCCACACGCTTTGGTTTGTGGACTTTATCTTCCTGGAACCTGCTGGTTCCAACACCGTATTTATATGCATAGTCCTGAAGTTTGCACTCACCTGCTTCATCGCAGATCGGACAATCCAGCGGATGATTGATAAGCAGGAATTCCATTACTGCATTGCGGGCTTTAACGACTTTTTCGCTTTTGGTACTGACAACCATCCCTTCAGCGACTTGCGTGGCGCAAGATATTACAAGCTTAGGCATTTTTTCGACTTCTACCAGGCAAATTCGGCAGTTGCCTGAAATGGAAAGTTTAGGGTGCCAGCAGAAATGTGGAATGTGAATTCCATTTTGTGCTGCCGCTTGAATAATCGTCAGCTTCGGATCGACTTCAAGTTCTTTTCCGTCAATCGTGATCTTCGCCATAAAACCCGTTTTTCCGCTTTTACATAGAAACCGGTCTGTAAGTCTTTAGCGCTTCTCTGAGTATGTTCATGCATCGTTTGAGATCTTCAATTTTCAACATAAACGCCAGCCGAACTTCATTCATACCTTTGCCTGAAGTGACGTAAAAACCCTGCGCAGGCGCTAATAAAACTGTCTCACGCTTATACTCAAACTCTTCAACCAACCACTGAGAAAAATGTTCCGCATCTTTAACAGGCAGACCTACAACGATATAGAAAGCTCCTTCCGGTGTATAAGAAACAACACCGGGAATTGTTTTCAATTCTGCACACACAAGATCCCGCCGCTTCCTAAATTCTTCAACAATTGGACGCGAAAAAGGTTCCGGATTCTCCAGCAGAGGAATCATAGCCAATTGTTCAACCGTCGCTACGGAAAGCCGCGCCTGACAGAATTTCAATGTTGTAGAAACAATTTCCTTATTGTGGCTCGCAAGTACGCCAATACGAACACCGCATACATTGAATTTTTTCGAGCAACTCTCGAGTACAATTGCCCTGTCCCGAACTTCGGGAAATTCAGCTATACTCATTGCTTTCTTTTCATATGCAAATTCGCGATATGCTTCATCCGAGAGTATAAATAACCCATGCTTCAGAGCAACATTGACCAGCCGTTGAATTTCTTCACGGCTGTAAATTGTTCCGCTAGGATTGGATGGACTGCAGTAAAGTATCGCTCTTGTTTTATCCGTGACGAAGGATTCTATTACCTCTTCCGGTGGAAGATGGAAACCGTTTTCAATTGTTGTCGGAATGGCTTTAAGATTCACATTTGCTATGCCTGCAAAACCATTGTAGTTTGCGTATGTCGGCTCGAATACTATAATCTCGTCGTCTGTATCGCATACAGCGCACATCGCCAGCGTAATTGCTTCTGATCCGCCGGTAGTAACGATAAGCTCGCTCTCGTCAAAATCAATTCCAAAATGGCTGAAATATTTTTTCCACGCCGTCAGAGGTCCCGGCAAACCGTTAGATGGAGCGTATTCAATTGTTTGCCGTGAAAAGTTGTTCACCGCTTCCAGTACCGGCGATGGTGAAGGCAAATCCGGCTGGCCGATATTCAAATGATATACTTTAATTCCCTGTCTTTTGCGTTCTTCTGCAATAGCTGCGAGTTTCCGTATAGGAGAACTTCGCATTTCCCGTCCTCTTCTGGAAATCCTTACTACGTTTTTCTCTATGTTAATTTTTTGATCGCTCATAATTATTACAGATAAACAGTTGAATATTAAAAGTCACATATATAGTATTTCAGTTTTTAAGAAAATAATTATTCGGATTTCGTTTCTTGTTTCCCATCCGGATGAAAGATAACGGTAGCAAAACGATCTTCTGCGAACAAATCTTCGGCTATTTCCTGAACTTCATCTTTTGTTACTGCGTTTATCTTTGCAATTATCGTATCAAGAGTAATTAATTCGCCAAAATATAACTCTGAGCTGCCTAATCGTATCATCCGGTTAGGAATATTTTCCATTCCCAGCATCAGGCTTCCCTTTAATTGTGCTTTCGTACGTTCCAGTTCCTGTTTTGATATAGCGTGTTTTCGAACAGATTTCAATTCTTTCCAAACGAGATCAATACATTTTTGAACGTGAGAATCGTCCGTTCCGACATAGACTCCCGCAGAACCTGTATCCCGCATCATATTATTAAAGCTATAGACAGAATACGCAAATCCGTATTTTTCCCGGATGTTTTGAAACAATCTGGAACTCATACCCTCGCCCAGAAGCGTGTTCAATATTTGCATGGCAAAGCGTTTTTCGCTTTTTACGCTGCACCCTATAGTGCCGAGGCAAATATGAGCCTGTTGAATAGGTTTATAATATTCGTTCAGAATATAATTCGGTTCTTCAATGATCAGATCTGATTTTTCTTTTTTTTGCTGCTTCGTACCCGATGGAATATTCTTTAAATAGTAATTTGCAAATTCAACAACCGATTCGTGGGTAATATTTCCTGCTGCTGCAACGACAAGATTATCCGACGTATATTGTTCCGATTTATATTGAATGAGATCTTTTCGTAAAAAGGAAGAAATAGATTCTTTCGTTCCTATGACCGGCATACCAAGCGGATTTGTTTTAAAAATTGCTTTCTCAAAGTAATCGTGTATAATATCATCCGGATCGTCTTCCGCCTGTTTTAATTCTTCCAGAACGACATTTTTTTCCTTTAAAAGCTCCTTCTCAGGAAATGTCGGCGAAAGTGTTAGATCGGAAAGGACATCTGTTGCCAGCTCAAGATGTTCATCAAGAACCCGCGAATAAAAACATGTATGCTCTTTACTCGTAAAAGCATTCAGATATCCGCCTACCGATTCGATACTTTGAGCAATTTCCCTTATAGAGCGTTTCTTTGTGCCTTTAAACACCATATGCTCTATGAAGTGTGAAATGCCGTTCTTAGCCGGTAATTCATTCCGGGAACCGGTTTCAATCCAAAATCCAAGAGAAAGTGAGCGTACATGAGGAATCACTTCCGTAACAACACGAACTCCATTCGGAAGAATGGTTTTCCGGTATGTCGATTCGGTTTTAATTGGGATTGACGATTGTAATTGTTTGTCTTTTTTCAGATTTACCTTTTGAATCACAGAATTCAGTTTAACATTGGATTGTAGTTTTTGATGAAAAATAACATTCTTTATTGAAGATATTGGATTTTTGACGGAGAGTCAAGAAATGGCGGGAATGGTTGTTGCACCAATAAACGCCATCCGATGAATCGGATGGCTGATATATCACTAAACCCTTTGGGTTTTGTATAACAAGCCGTCGAATTTGTTGAAAGTAAAATGAAACCTTGTCAAGGTTACAATTTGATAATCAATAACAAATACTATTTCAGTTTATAATTGTTATACAAATAATGTTCTGTTTATCTGTTATGAAGCAGACTACTACCTTCCTTTCCCAAACACTGGTCTACCGATCCTAATGGATGGGATTTTGAACGAGTTATAAATCACATGTAGCAGAGGTTGCTGACTTCGCCGTATAGCATACCGCGATCGACGATCGCGGCTACAACAATCCTTTGGGTTTCGTATAACAAGCCGTCGAATTTATTCGATGGCCAATGCATTTGGCAGAGAGTTTATTTTTTTTAATTCTTGTAAAATTTCGCGTAGACATTGTTAGCCGCCTGTACCACAGTATTCGTATGTGTGTTTTGGTGGAAATTCTTCACGTAATCCTGCACACCGTAAACGGATTTTTTCTAGTTGTGGATCATTTGTAATTCGGATACTAATGAAGTCGTCCCAATCCCGGTTATATCCATTTCCCTCCAGAAAATCCTGAATATATTTTACTGCTTCCTGTTTTGGCAGTTTCATCTTATTCCACTCGCCATGGGGGATAAGATTTTATAATATATGCGTAAACCCTCCGATTTTCAATCGAAACGAATCGATTTCTGATATCTCCTTATTTCATTTAAGCATTGCAAAAGAACCCATTATTTGCGATTATGACATAATGGTAATTCTAATAATCGTAAAATGGCTGCTTATACTTGGCGGAGCTTTGTATTTTACCGTTCATCTTGGCTTAGCCATAGGCGTAAGGCGATGCAAACAGGCAAAAAGTCCTCTTCAACCGCTTGTTTCCATCATAGTGGCTGCACGAAACGAAGAAAAAACCATCGGACATTTACTCGAATGCTTGTTAAATCAAACATATTCTAATTTTGAAATAATTATCATTAATGATCGCTCGACAGACAGTACTAATACTATTATTGCCGAATTTCAAAAGAAGAATGCTGTAATTAAAAGATTAGACATCACGACTATTCCGGATGATATGCCTGCAAAGAAAAATGCTCTGAGAGCGGGAATTGAAGCAAGCGCGGGTGATATTCTTTGCTTTACCGATGCAGACTGTTTCCCTCCTCCTGCCTGGGTGCAGGAATTGGTAAGGCAATTTGAACCGGAGGTTGGTCTCGTTGCAGGTTTTTCGCCTTACACTATTCCGACAGAAATAGTTTCTATGGATGGAATCTTAGAAAGAATGTTCTTTAAGTTTATCGGGTATGAAGAATTCCGCGCTGCAATTTGGTCGTCAGGCGCTATCGGCTGGAATATCGGCTGGCTTTGTACAGGACGCAATCTTGCATACCGCCGCATAGTTTACGATGAAGTAGGCGGCTTTGAAAAAATCAAACAGTCGATCAGCGGCGACGATGATCTTTTCTTGCAGCTCATTCGGAAGCAGACAGAATGGGATATTCGCTATTTGAAATCGGACCAAAGCTTTGTGCCTACATTGCCTCCCATGAACTTCAGGGCGTTTGTTGAACAGCGCAAACGTCATTTTTCAGCATCCAAAATCTTTTCATTCCAAATGATGCTTTTTTTCTTTTTCTATCATTTCGCTAATTTATTGCTTTTCTTATCTCCTTTTCTTTTTCTATTCAACCTAATATCTTTTTCGCTTGTTATTGAGAGTGTTGGGATTAAACTCTGTGCTGATGCATTATTGTTTTCTTCTTCTGCACGCATATTCGATGGACCCAAATACTACAGCTCATTTATTATAATGGAATTACTTTATGTCCTTTACAATTCACTTATCGGACCTCTGGGTATTTTTAAAAAGTTTGAATGGAAGCAAAGTCCAACATCATAAAAAAAATTGAAACCGGGCAAATCCGAAAGAAAATTGTTTCTATAACGATACGCATTATCGCCAGCACGATTATTCTTTACTTTGTTGTCTCACTCGTGACCTGGCAAAATGTGCTGTCTGCGTACCAATCGGCTGATGGCAGATACATACTTTATGGCGGACTCTTATTAATTGCTAATCTCGGTATCAGAACTTTAAAGTGGCGCATTATGCTTCACTCCGTAAAAAAAACGCCTTCATTGAGAGAATCTTTCGGGTCTGTGATGCTCGGAATTTCCCTGGGTTCTTTTACACCCGGTGAAGTCGGCGAATTTGCCGGACGCGCTCTGCATATTTCTGATGCAAGAAAATCTCATTTAGCAGGTTTAGCTCTTCTTGATAAAGCACAAATATCTGTTATTACAGGCGCAGCCGGAGCAATAAGTATTGTATATTTGTTATTGAGTGATTTACTTTTTATCATTCCTTTGTCCTTTTTAATTCTCGTTCTTTCTTACATATTCTTCATGCGTATGGATCTGCTGGCGGTTTTAGGACATCGTTTGAATACTTCATTTTTTAAAAAGCCATGGATAACAGGAGTGCTTGATGGATTTACTCTCTTGAAAACGCAGCGGTTATTATCGGCGCTTCTCTGCACGCTCGTTTTCCATATTATTCTGATTATGCAAATGTTCTTTTTTATCCATGCATTCTGTGAAATCAGTCTTTTCAATGCATTTATCGGAACAAGTGCTATGATGTTTGTGAAATCATGCCTCCCAATTTCACTGGGTGACATAGGTATCCGTGAAGCAGGATCAATATTCTTTTTTTCGAGGTTCGGCATTTCACAGGCGGCGGCTTTAAATGCATCGCTTCTGCTTTTCGTTATCAATGTATTACTTCCAAGCATTTGCGGAATTATTTTCCTAAAAAATCAACATGTTACTGCATGGTCTATTTTTCGATCATTACTATCCAAATCAAAAGAGAAGCCCAATGCTTGAAAATATCACATTTGCCGTTTTATCGCTGTCAGCGATATTCTATATATATTTTATTATACGTGTACACATTGGCCTCTACTCCCTTCATTATGCGCAATCTAAAGAAACGACACGAAATATAAGCGTTGTAATTGCGGCAAGGAATGAGGAGAACAATATAGGGATATGCCTTCAATCAGTACTCAAACAGACCTATCCCGACGATAAGTATGAAGTTATAATTGTGGATGACGGATCTACGGACAGGACCGCTGCAATTGTCAATTCATTCTCTGAGAGTTTCAAAAATGTTCACCTTCTATCTCTGAAACCCGATTCTTCATTAAAATTCGGCCGAAAGCCTTTCGCTCTGGCAAAAGGCATTGCCCAGGCGAACGGAGAAATTATTTTGACAACAGATGCCGATTGTCTCGTTCCGTCAAAATGGATCGAAATTATGGCAAACCATTTTGAAGAAGGTGTTGCATTAGTTGCAGGACCCGTTGCAGAGCGTGACTTTAAAACATTTTTTGCAAAGATGGAGCAGTTAGAATTTCTCGGACTGATAACGACAGCGGCAGGATTAATCGGTTCGGGACACCCCATCATCTGCAATGGAGCAAATCTTGCTTACCGGAAAGATGCATTCATAGCGGCCGGCGGTTATTGCGAAAATAACACTTCTAATGACGACGAGACATTGATGAATCAAATTGTAAACAGAAAAATAGGTAAAGTCGCCTTTGCCCCTGAATTTGATGCGGTTGTAAATACAATTTCATCAAATACAATATTGTCCTTCCTGCGCCAGCGTGTTCGATGGGCAAACAAACGCGGTCATTACGAAGACAAATCAATTTTATTTACGCTTGTAGGACTTTATATTTTCTTTGTCAGTTTGCTGCTTACGGCGGTTTTAATTTTTCTCGGATATCATCTTATCTGGCCGCTTGTGTTAGCATTTATCGGAAAAATGTCCGTCGATTATTTCACGCTTCAATCCGGCGCAAGATTATTCAGGCAGCATATTTCAAAATCTCATTATCTGGTTGCAGAGTTTTTACACGTTCCGTATATTGTAATCGCTGCTGCCGTAGGACAATTTGCCTCCATACGGTGGAAGGGACGAATAATCCGTCGATGAGATGTGGAATGCGAATTTTGAAACTGCTTTTTCCTTCTGTCATAGTTACAACAACTGCTGCAGGAGTTCATCTTACATTCGATGATGGACCGCATCCGACAGCCACACCCGCGGTGCTTAGTATACTAAGAGAACGGAAAATCCCTGCGACGTTCTTCTTTCTCGGGCAAAATGTACAGCAGTATCCCGACATCGCTAAACAGGTTGTTTCAGAGGGCCATCAAATCGGTAATCATTCTTTTACGCATTCGAACTTGTTCTTTAAAGATAAATCGTTTATACAAAAACAAATAAGTCAAACGGAGGATATCTTAGAGTTAAAATTGGGTATACGGACACGCTTGTTTCGCCCTCCTTATGGATATTTTAATTTAACGCTTTTAAATCTGATTGAAGAATTCGGATCCGCTTGTATCCTCTGGAATATCGACAGCAAAGATTACCGGTTAAAGAAACGATCGGACATTGAACACCGAGTTTTGAATAAAATATCTAACGGTTCAATCTTGCTCTTTCATGATAATAACTATACTGCCCATAGACTTCACACTTATCTTCCCGGTCTTCTTGATAAATTACTCGAGAAGAAATTTGTTTTTAAACCGCTGCAGTCATGACTTTCGAAATATTCCTTTTCATCGTTACAATTCTTTATCTCTGTGAAGCAGGATTCTTCCTGTCAGGATTAAAACGAAATCGAAATTACATATCGGAATCGTCGGATCTTTTTGTATCGGTTATCATAGCAGCACGAAATGAAGAGACTAATCTTCCGAATTGTCTTGAATCTGCAGCAAATCAAACTTATCCGAATTCAAAATATGAAATTATTGTAGTCAATGACGGATCAACCGACAGAACGGAAGCCGTCTGCCTTAACTTCGTCCAGCGTTATCCATACATTAAATTGATTAACGCAAAAGAAGATCCAAACTTGAGAGGCAAGGCAAATGCATTAGCTCAGGGAATCGATGCAGCTAGGGGAGAAATAATTCTCATTACCGATGCTGATTGCGTCGTCCTTCCGACCTGGGTCGAACAAACTGCTAAAAGATACGGTAAGGGAATAGAATTAATAGGCGGATTTACACTTCAGAAAGCTGATACACCTTTCGAAGGGATGCAGTCGCTTGACTGGGTCTTCATCCTCGGCGTTGCCGTCAGCAGCAGCAAGCTTAAGACATCCCCTTGGGAGTATCGGCAACAATCTTTCATTCAGAAAATCAGCTTATGATCAAGTCGGCGGATATCGTAAATTGAAATTCAGTGTGACGGAAGATTATACAGTTGTTCAGGCAATTGTCGATTCTCAAAAGCAGAATTATTGCTATCCGATCGATCCGCTGCATCTGGTGGTTAGCAAGCCTTGTCCAAATATGCTAATCACTTTTTCGGCAAAAACATCGATGGGGTAAAGGCGGACTTGATATGAAACCGGCTGGATTTGCCATAATGATAATCGGTTTCCTTATGAATATTTCACCTTTTATCATGCTGTATTGGGGCGGTATATTACAAGCTGCAGCGTCATTTACGATCAAGTTCATCGCGGATTATATATTCCTTTATAAAAATCTCAAACAACTGAATCGCGTATATGAATTACGCTGGTTCCACTGGTTTGAAATGTACTTTACTATCTATGTTTTGCTTCTTCCATTCATGGTATTTTTCGGGGGTAAAGTAAAATGGAAAGGGCGAGAATTTTGAAAGATACTTTCCCGTTCTTTATTCAAATCCTGCCGATTTTTTTGTATGCTGAGACACATTATCGCTTTCGATATTTTTTCAGTTTCCTGCGCAAAAATGAACCGGAGATCATTGCCGATGCCCCGCATCGCATAGAACCCGATCAACATCTGCCTATTCTTATTCTTGTGAAAGATGCCGACCAATTTCCGGTTAAATTAAATAAAGTGATCGTAATCGTCCGAAAAGAAGGAAGAGCGGTTATTGAAAAAGCTTTGTTGAGTTCTCCTATCGAACTGAAGGAGAAACTCTTTTGGAAGATATTCGAAGTTCCGTTAGAAGGTATCAGCGGCACGATAACCTGCGATGTGATATTTGAGATCGACAATGGAACAAGACAATTGTCTTATCATAATGACAATTATCGCACATCGTCTCATAAACCGTTACAAATTTTTGCTTCGCCTTCTCCCCTGCCTCGATTCAAATCTCTTCACTTCGGAGAGTGCCACTCACATTCTTCGTATACAGACGATCAGGTCGAATTCGGCTCACCTTTAGAAGCCTCTGCCAGGTTAAGCCGATCGATAGGCTTGTCCTTTTTCTGCGCAACAGACCACTCATACGATTTGGATGATTCAATTGATAATTATTTGATAAATGACACGAATTTGCCTAAATGGCGAAACTTGCAGAAGGAAGTGGATCGCCAGAACTCTAAGAATCAAAACTTTGTAATCGTTCGCGGTGAAGAAGTGACCTGCCGTAACGCTAAAGACCAAAATGTTCATCTCCTTCTTCTCGGAAATCACCGATTTTTCTACGGATCCGGAGACGGCGCGGAAAAATGGCTGAGGACACAGAGCGAAAACAGCATAGCTGAGATACTTGAGACGGTTGAACCGTCCGTGCCGTCATTTGCGGCTCATCCAAAAGAGCGAGTTTCCCTACTTCAGAGATTGCTTTTGCGCCGAGGTAATTGGCAGCAGCAGGACTTTATACATTCACAATTATCCGGAATTCAGTTTGCTAATGGATATGTATCTGATGGTTTTTGGGAGGGTTACCATCAATGGATAAAAGCTTTATTAGAAGGGAAAAAAAAGTTTATCATTGCAGGAAACGATGCACATGGCAACTTTAATCGCTTTCGGCAAATTGGTATTCCGTTTCTTAAAATTCGGGAAACCGGACACCAGCTTTTCGGTAAAATGAGAACAGGTATTTTTATCGAGTCATTTTCCGAGCAAAATATTCTCCAGACAATTCATTCCGGAAGAATGATCGTAACGGATGGACCTGTGGCTAATTTGGTTATAGGCACTCCTTCATCTACAATCAGTTCTATTGGTGAAACTATTAGCGGGAATAAGCAGGTGGTTTCACTTGAAGTTACATCGTCAAATGAATATGGTTCAATTGATTCCATTAAAATTCTAATGGGTAAAATAGGCGTTGATGAGGCCGCTGTGTTTGCCGAAAAGCCAATAAGTAATTATGAGATAAAAAGAAATCTGACATTGGAAATCGATAAAATATGCTATATTCGTGCAGAGGTCTGGACATCGGCGTACAATTCTATTGATGCCCAATCACATTTTTGTTTGACAAACCCTGTCTGGTTATCTCCGACATAGGGAATTATTATATCATAGCAGAAGAGAATTCTGATTATCTTTCAAATATAGATCAGGTAAGGAAAAAATGGACTTCAATCGAAACAGCGCTTCCAAAATGTTTAAGGAAAACAATATAAATATTGCCATAGTAACACGTTGGCTCCTTCACCTCGGGTTATTTATTCTGACATTCTTTACCACTACCATTGCCGGTGTCTTTTGGCTGAACAAAGATCCTTTTGAACTTAGCAATTTTTCATTAGGTATCCCCTATTCTGTCGCTATTCTATTCATTCTGGCCAGCCATGAATTTGGACACTATTTTGCTGCACGTCATCATAAAATTGATGCAACATTGCCATATTTCATTCCTTTCCCTTCCATCCCTGTTTTTATGCAGCTTTTTTTGAATTTTGGTAACGTTTGGTGCCGTTATCAGAACGAAAACTCCTATCCCATCAAAAAAAATAATGTTTGATATCGGTGTAGCGGGTCCTATTGCAGGATTTATTGCTTCGCTTATGGTTCTCGTTTATGGTTATCTCCATCTACCGCCCGCAGAATTCATACTTTCGATTCATCCTGACTATAATTTTGCGATTAGTTCGTCAACCGGCTCGCATGAAATGTCGCTTGCCTTTGGAAACACACTCCTTTATTCCGGTTTGAAGGAATTACTGACAAATCCTGCGGTTCAATTTGTTCCCCCGATGAGTGAAATGTACCACTATCATTTTCTTTGCGCGGGATGGTTTGGACTTTTTGTCACGGCGATGAATCTTATCCCAATGGGCCAATTCGACGGCGGACATATGATATACGCGATGTTCGGAAAATTCCATCGAAAAATTGCTTTAATATCATTCTACATTCTCCTTGGCCTCAGTATTCCTTCACTTTCCGATACAATAATAAGATTATTTTTCGAACTTGTTTATAAGCGCGACATCGGTCAAATTATACCATTTGCAGAGTACAGCTGGGCTGCATGGTTTTTCTGGGCAATGATCGCACTTTATATTGTGAAATTATACCATCCGCCGGTATCTGACGAAACTCCCCTTGATTCAAGGCGAATGGCGATAGGATGGTTTTGCATCGTCATTTTCATTCTATCTTTTTCCTTCAATCCGATCACAATTAGGTAATAGATATTTGACTATTTCTATAAATTTTTTTATAATATATATAGTTACTTTTATTCCTTCATTTATAAAGGCAAACTGATCGACGATTGCTATAATTTTTATTTACTCATAAGATAGTAAGAAAGCAATCAGTGTATCAGCTGCTAATCAAAAATTTCCTATTTTCCTCGGCTATTTTTTTTGGCTTTATCTTCCTTTCAGGCTGCGAGAAGCAATACGATACGGTTGTAGATTCTGTCGGAACTGCACCTATATTGTCCGACGCAAGTTTTTCTCTTTCTATTGTTAATACGGATACGATCAATATTGGAACAGTACGAAATCCGGACGACCAGTTGACAATTCGCGGTGTGGCATTAGTTAAGGTTGCCCATTCTGAAGGTGCATCGGAGATTAAAAGAGTTCAATGTTCCATTGTTAAGGACCAATCTTTTTCATCATCCGGGGACGGTACAGCTGCATGATGACGGAATTTTCCCCGACCAGTATATTAATGATGGGATCTTTTCCGGATATATTGATTTTAATATAAGCCGCGTAGATGTGGGTCTATTTTGGATCAAATTCTGGAGTGAAAATCTTTCCGGATTTATACATTCACAGGGCCAACAGTATCAAAGTAATATTGTTCAGCTGCCTTTTCAGATCGTCAGACTGAATCATCCGCCTGTTATTTCTAACCTGGAGGCTGATAGTCTTATTTCTCTTGGCACTATAGATCACGTCCTCCAGCTTCGTCTTACGGTAATGGATTCTGACGGGCAATCTGATATTCGCAGGGTTTTCTTCAGCTCATACAAACCGGATGGATCGCCATCCAGCGGAAATCCTCATTCTCTCTATGATGACGGTGATGCGAGCCTTCTCAGCGGTGATCTTGCTGCAGGAGATGGAATTTATGGATTAAAGATCAGTTTGCCGAATGCCACACCGACCGGCACCTATAGATTCGAATTTCGTGCGACAGATAAATCGCTCGATTCCAGCAATGTCATAATAAGAAATATAGTTATTATAAAATGAAACGAATCATTGTCATAATAATCTTCATCAACTTCTTATCTTCAATAGTTATTGCACAGATACCTAAATCTTATCGTCTTAATTCCAATCCCATCAGTTCTTTGCCGCCGACAAATTCGGCTAACGATATAGTCGTTCAGCAAGATACAGTATGGTTCGGAACAGATATTGGATTAAGTTTTACTACAAATGGCGGAACATCATGGAATAATTTTTCCGGAAACAACTCCTTCGATACAAAAGGTATCTCTGCCATTGCGATAAAAAACAACAACATATGGGTGGCATCAAGTTATTCCGCAAAATTTGAAGGTGAGGATATTCCAATTGGCGGAGGATTGCATTATTCGACTAATAACGGAGGTACATGGTTTTCACTTCCCCAGCCTAAAGAACCTGATTTAGCGACCGTTGATACATTAATTTATGGATCAAGAGATAGTATTCGCGCATTAGCGGCCACGGCTGACGAGGGTAATGTCACATACGACATTGCTCTAACAAAAAACACAGTGTGGATAGCAAGTTATTATGGTATGCTTCGTAAATCGATAGACACCGGAAAAACATGGCAGCGAGTCATCATTCCGCCGGACAGTCTTGATCATATAGACACCTCTATGGCCCTAAACTTTGCTTTTGATCTTTCATCATCTGCAGGAAAGTTGGGAACAAGAGAAAATTTAAATCATAGAGTTTTTTCTGTTTATGCAGGCGATGATACTACAATTTGGGTTGGAACGGCGGGCGGAATCAATAAATCAACGGACGGCGGTATTAGCTGGCGCAAATTTTCTCATCAGAACCAAACCCAGGCAATTTCCGGGAATTTCGTTGTTGCAATTAGAGAACAAATCCTTCCGACTCGTAAGATAATATGGGCAGCAACAGTCAATGCAATGAATCCGGACGAGACAAAAGGGGTTAGTTATTCCTCTGACGGCGGAGAAACATGGAAAACCACATTACTCGGCGAATGGGCACATAATATTGCTTTTAAAGATTCGATAGTGTATGTAGCGACCGACAACGGAATATTCCGATCTTCTGATTTTGGTACAAGCTGGATACGAAACGGATCCATCTCAGATTCCGATCCTGCACACCTTCACCGTTTTGCAATGCCTGAAATTTACGGTGTTGGTGTGAACGGAGATACTGTTTGGTGTACAGGGCCCGAAGGAATCGCATATACAATTGATTCACCCTTTCAGGCATTCGGATCGGTATGGAAAATTCTGCGCACATATGAACCGATAGGAAATGAGCAGCGAACGTATGCATATCCTAATCCTTTTGCTCCGGATGACGAACCTGTTCGTATTCATTTCAGTCTATCTGCAAATCATACAGGTGCCCAGGAAGTGACTATACGCATATTTGACTTTGCGATGCTGCCTGTCCGTACATTAATACAAAAAGCACCGCGTCAGAACGGAAACGAATACGATGAAATCTGGGACGGTAAAAACGATAATCGTTCACTCGTCGTCAACGGAGTTTATTTTTACAGGGTTGAGATCGGCAGTCAATCACCTCTATGGGGAAAGATACTGGTTCTGAAGTGAAAATAGTATATAGAAATATAGCCGCAATTATTTTTCTTGCAATGCAATTATTTTCGAATTCATTTGCGCAAATGCAGGGCAGCTCTTCCATTGCAGGTCTATCGGGAGCTGCAATGCGAATGGGATTCGGCGCCCGCGGCATTTCTATGGGTAATGCAATGACTGCCGTTATCAATGGCGACCTGCAGTCTTATTATAATCCTGCGATAGTTCCTTTTCAATCAAATCCGACTATCGTTGCAGCTTATGGAGTGCTTTCGCTTGATCGAAGGCTCAACTATCTCAGCTATACAAAAAGCATTAAACCGGATGCGGGATTATCTTTATCCATTATTAATACAGGAGTAGGCAGTATTGATGGACGAAACCGGGATGGAATTCATACGGAGACTTACAGTACATCAGAAAACGCATTTGCTTTGACATTCGGATTGAAACCGGCTCCGAATTTTTCTTTCGGTGTTAATGTTAAGATACTGTATTATTCATTGTTTGAAGGAATAAAAAGCACATCTGCAGCGGTCGATGCAGGTGTTGTCTATCTTCTTTCGCAGGAAATTACATTAGGAGCAGTCGTACAAGATATAAATGCTAAATATAAATGGGAAACTTCATCGCTTTATGGAATCAACGGAAATTCAAGCGTTGAACGATTTCCGTTAAGAAAGCGAATCGGTATAAG
This sequence comes from uncultured Bacteroidota bacterium, assembly GCA_963770945.1. Lineage (GTDB taxonomy): Bacteria > Bacteroidota > Ignavibacteria > UBA10030 > UBA10030 > Fen-1298. The sequence goes on from CAVYRP010000007.1 coordinate 410,651, forward strand.
CTGGAAGCCTGCAGAATATTCTCTTTTGCTATCCGGTGAATTTGAAGTTATCGGTTCAGCATCATTTGCCCGTGTAGGCTCGGAAGTCGAAGTGTTTGAAGGCATCCATATCCGCGGCGGTGTCGATCAGATTGCATTGAATGCAGACCTGCCTGCAAAACCAGCCTTAGGCATATCTGCTAAAACAAAACTCTTAACTTGGACGCCTTCTTTTCAATATGCATATGTATTTGAACCGTACAGTCCAAGCGGCATTCATATTCTCTCATTTTCTTTGATATTCTAATGAAATATAAAATCCTTTTCGCATTCCTTTTTCTTCCTGCAATCGTTCTGTCCCAGGGAACTTCGCGTGGTGTTTCGAGTCTTAAGTTTCCGACGACTCCTTTCATCGGAGCCACAGGTGAATCATTTATTGCTGATCCTGCGGCACTTCAATCCATTTTGATCAATCCTGCAAATATCGCTTCACGCGAATCGTACGGAGTCATGTTCTCCCATACAGAATGGATTCAAGATATTCGTAATGAATATTTTTCTCTTGCAGCACCGCTTAGTATCGGCAGTCTTTCTCTCTCTATCGGAAATACTAGTGTTGATGACATCCCTATTCACGGCGATCAGCCCGGGCCTGAACTTGGTACATTCACATCCCAGTCTACATTCTTTCAGTTAACCTATGGGATAAAATTGACAGAAACGATAAGCATAGGCATAGCTCCAAAATATCTCTATGAAAAAATATTTGTAGATGAAGCGACCGGATGGGGAGTCGATTTAGGAACATTGTACACTCCATCTATCGAGGGAGTTACTCTTGGGCTATCATTGACGAATTTGGGTTCTCTTTCTGCGTTCAGAAACGAAAAAACAGATTTGCCCTCCCAGCTTCGACTCGGCGGAACATATTCATCAGCTCTGAATGTTATATCATTTCGAGCTGCTATTGCCTATTCATCTGAATTAGGTACGTCCTACCGCCATTTGAGCATCGGTTCTGAAGTCACATATAACGATGCGGTGAAAATTCGGTTAGGTTATGAAACCGGGTACGAGTATCGCGATTTTTCTGCCGGTATCGGACTGCGCTACAGTATAGTGATGCTGGATTATGCTTATATTCCCTGGTCATCGCAATTGGGAACTTCACACATAATTTCCATAGGCTTCATTATTTGATAAAAAGCTAAAAGATGAAAATTGTCGGGTTCACATTTGTCCGCAACGGTGTAATTTACGATTACCCATTCCTTGAATCAATCCAATCCCTCCTTCCGCTTTGCGATGAACTGATAATAGCCGTCGGCCGATCGGACGATAACACTCTGGAAAATATCAAGTCTCTTCAATCTTCCAAAATTCGGATTATTGAAACAATATGGGACGATACTCTGCGTAAAAGCGGAACAATTCTTTCACAGCAAACAAACTTGGCGCTCGATCAAGCTGCAGGTGATTGGGCTATTTACCTTCAAGCAGATGAAGTCCTTCATGAAAAAGATTACCAGATCATTAAAGATGCGATGAATCTCTATCAGAACAAGGATGAAGTTGAAGGGCTTCTTTTTAATTACAAACATTTTTACGGCGGATATAATTATATTGGCGATTCAAGACGCTGGTATCGGAGAGAAATTCGAATTGTTAAGCCGTCGAATAAAGTGCGATCATGGGGAGATGCACAAGGATTTAGAATTGACAGCAGAAAGCTTCAAGTGAAACTGATAGATGCTGCTATTTATCATTATGGATGGGTAAAGCCTCCTGATGTTCAGCAGCTCAAACAAAAATATTTTAACAAACTCTGGCATCCGGATGAATGGGTAGATCTTCATGTCGGCGAGACGGCTGAATATGATTATCGTCAGGGCGGGAAACTAAAACTTTTTGAAGGAACGCATCCTGCCGTAATGCATAATCGTGTACACGGACAGAATTGGCTTTTTAAATATGATCAAAATAAAGTACAGCAGTCGCTGAAGGAAAAGCTGCTCGATTCAGTCGAAAAGAAATGCGGATGGAGAATAGGAGAATATAAGAATTACATTATAATTTAGCCTTATTCTCTTTTTGATAAATGCGGTATGAAGTCATTGTCAATCCCGCCATAAACCACCATCCCCAGCAATTAGCAAAAGTTCCGTAATAATTTTGGAAAACACCTCCGACCATAAATCCGATTATAGCCAATGTACTTCCCAACGATAGTTCCCTCAAAAATGGATCTTTTGAATTCTTTACTGTTTTAAATCCTATCCAAATTATAATTATCCAGATAGACAGGAATGCAGCCAGGCCTGGAATTCCTGAATTGACTAAAACGTTAAGATAATCATTATGAGGATGTCCTGTTGCATCGTAATATCCTTCCACTTTATACTTTTCGAAATAATAATCAAAGTTATCTTCTCCGATCCCTGTCAAGGGATAATCCATAGAAATATTTACGGTGGTTCTCCAAAGATTTAATCTAGTCTGATTTTCTGAAGGAATAACAATTGAAAATGCGCGTTCTCTAATTGCAGGAATAAAAATAAGACAAAACAGAACAATAACAAGAAATCCCGTTGTTACTATGCTGCCTATTCGCTTCCCTTTCATGAAACCGAATACCGGTATAGCAACTGCGAAAGATAACCAAATACTTCTAGCAAATGTACCGAGAACTGCGGTAAAACTCAGGACGGCAGCCAGCATATATTTCCAGCGGTGGTTACCGGCATGGAAACTAATACATAGGCCTATAAGGAAAACAGACATCATAAAACCTGCAAACGTAAGATAAAATCCGTTAAATCCTGTCGCACGGAAATAATTCCCCATCGGACTCATCGCGCCGGAACGATGAAATTGAATGCCCGTGAATGTCTGCCATATTCCATAAGCAGCGGCTATCGATGCCGTGAAAAGCCAGAGATGCAGCATTCGTTTCACCACATCAATATCATCTATAGTCGAAAACATAAGAAGCATAATGAACATCGGCCATTCGTTATCTACTAACGCCGCAAGACTATGCATCGGCCTTGGGGAAATGCCCGATGCAAGAATGTTCCAAACGATATAGAATAACAACGGAATGAAAAGTTTTGACGGATAGTATTGCCAGCGCTTATTAATGATACCTTCTAAAAACCATCCGATAAATGCAATAACAATACCGAATTCAGCCGGCACAAACGATATGGGAATACTTAATGCAAAGATATATAATCCATAACGTGTTAATTTTCTTAAAAAGGGTTCATTCCTATCCGGGATCTGCATTGTTAAAATCCGATCTTATTATTCGTAATTATTTTTGCACTTTATATATTTCTTTTCTCTTAAAATCCCGGCAGCCTTACAGAGTTTGTAAAAATTCATCAATTCCTTCAATCATACTTGAAATAGGTATTGAAGAGGTCGGCTGATCTTTTACGGATAAAATAATTTTCTGTTTCACCTGCATCGGCAGCCATTCATGTGCATCCTGCATGCTTGTATAAAATCCGATGATGGGCGTTTGGGCGGCAGATGCAAAATGGATTATGGATGTGTCCGGTGTTATGACAACAGATGCACCTTCGATTAGCGAAGCAACTTCAAGCAAAGAAGCATTTCCCTGTTCGGGGAAAGGCAGACAACGTGTCTTTTTTGCCAGTTGCTGCTTTATTTCCTGCATAATCGAATCGTTTGGAGCATGAATAAGGATTGTTCTATAAGACGTTTTCGAATCAAGATGTTCTCCAATCAATAAAGCTTGTTCTGCCGAAATTCTTCGAACAGAGTCGTTCGCAGAAAGATTGAAGACTATATAAGGTATTCCATTATTCCCGGAAGCCGATCTCATACGAAGATTGTGTTTTGTTAAATAAGCACGGATAATCTCTTTTGTCTTATCATCAACAATAATATCATATGTCAATTGGTCCTTATTGATTTGAAGGTCAAACACTGTCTTAATAATCGATGCAAGTGTCGCTGTCATATGATTACTTTGACGTGTAAGTTTAAGGAGAATGTTGAAGTAGAATCTGTATTTTTCATCTCCCTGGCCTATCTTTATTCCATTAGGGGCGATCAGATTGGAAAGAACTCCTCCGCTCGTTGTTCGATTAAAGATAAGATTTAGAATTACATCATAATGCTCTTTCCGCACTCTGAATATTTCACGCACAACCTGCCACCAATGGGCCGGCAGTATGTGAATTTTATCTATATATGGATTGAAACTTATGATCTGAGCATTTCTTCTGCTTGCTAATACTCCGATTCGAAGATGAGGATTAGCATCTTTCAAACCTTTAAAAACAGGTGTCGTGACGATCATATCTCCAATTCTATCATATCGCAAAATGAGTATGCTGTTAATCGCGCGAAGATCGATCGGTGTTTTTATTTCAGAGTTACGGAAAACCCATTTAAGAACCGGGTAAACAATGTGATGCCTCCACCAATATTCCAATCTTTTAACTATTTTCATCTTTAAATTCTTGTACACCTGATACCTGTTCCTTGTTTGAACGGCTAATAAGCCTGCGAAACGCATTTTGTACCTGCACTGCATTAATCATAGATAGATCATCGATATTCGTTACTATACATTCATAGTCAGTTCCGTACGGTTCCCAGATACGCAGCGTTTTGTCTGATTGAACATAAAGCACAACAGTTGCGACCCTAAAAGCCGATGCTAAATGTACGGCTGCGGTATCCGGAGTAATCAGGAATGATAACCGTTTTATGAATGCAGCGAACTGATCGAATGATGATGTTACCGGTGATAATACTATGCTGCTATTCGATCCGGCAATTATTTCGGCCTGGTGTCTGTCTGACGGCTGATAGAGCAGCAGCAATTTATATCCAGGATACTCGATACTCAAGTGATTTAAAAACGCTTTAAAATTCCCGACACCCCAAAAACGAGTCTTGTTGCCGGCGGAAATATTTACTCCTATGATAGGATGAGAGAAAAGCATGTTTTGTTTCAAAAAAGTATCGGCGATATTATCAGATTCGACTGATGTAAAATAACGGACATTAATTTTTTCTTTATTAGGATCAATGTTAAAGGGAATTAGCAGCTGCGATATTCTATCCATGATATGAGTTTCACTGCGTGAAAGCATCGGCACAACGATATCGTAAGCAAATTGATTATCCTTTTTAATTCCGATATTCCATTTTGCGTTAGTTAATAGGCAGAGAATAGTCGATGTAGTCGAAGGATTATCCATTAGATCGATAACAAAGTCATATTTTTCTTTTCTCAGTGCCCCGAGCAGGAAAAATAAACTCACAATATTTTTTTTGTACATCCATCGTTTACGAATAAGCGGGTCATTCTCAAGAACGAAATAATTGTTTGCACTCAGGATTACATCCAGAACTGCACCCGGATAACGGTTTTTAAGAATTTCAAACAGAGGCGTTGAAATCAGGACATCGCCAATTCTATCCTGACGAATAAACAGGATTTTACACTTATTAAAATCAATATTGCCTTGGAGCTTATTGGTTCGCTTGAAAATTCGTCCAAGCATTCGAATCAGCAAACGACGGAACCAGAGTTCAATACGTTTTCGAATGGGATCTTTCATGAAACAGAATTATCGGCAAATTGAAGAGAATACAAACGGCGGTATAATCCGCTTTCTTTTTTAAGAAGTTCATCATGTGTTCCGACTTCCACGATCCTGCCAGAATCTATTACGACTATGCGGTCACAATGCGCTATTGTCGATAGCCGATGGGCAATAACAAACGAAGTCCTCCCCTCCATGAGCCGATCGAGTGCTTCCTGTACCATCAACTCGGACTCGGTATCTAGTGCAGATGTCGCTTCATCCAGCAGCAGGATTCTTGGATTGCGAAGAATAGCACGGGCAATAGCGATCCTTTGTCTTTGACCTCCTGAAAGCTGCAGTCCGCGTTCACCAACCTCGGTATCGTAACCCTTTTCTAATTTTTCAATAAATATATGTGCATTGGCCGCCTTTGCAGCTTCAATAACTTCCTCGGGTTGAGCATCGAGCCTGCCATAACGAATATTATTAAGAACCGTACCTGAGAAAAGAATGACATCTTGCGGAACAATTGCAATTTGACTTCTAAGCCCGTAGAGATCGACGTCCTGAATATTCATTCCATCGATAGATATAACACCTTCAGTTAATTCATAAAATCTTGGAATCAGGTTAACTAAAGTACTTTTCCCTCCTCCGCTTGGTCCTACAAGCGCAACTTTTTCACCTGATGATACTTTCAGATTGATCTCTTTAAGCGCTTGAATTTCTCCCGTATAAGCGAATGATACATTCCGAAATTCAACCGTGCCTTTTGCGATTGCAATTGACGGAGCCGACTTCTTATTCATTTCTTCGGGAAGATCGATGATTTCAAAAATATATCCGGCAGAAACAAGTGTCTTCTGGATGCGTGCAGCGCTTTCACCCAATGCTTTCACCGGTTTTGCCAAACTGATCATAAGGATGAGAAAAAATATCATCGTTTCTATTGTCATTGCTCCGGTTATAAATAGGTATCCTGAAAAGATGACAAGTAAGGACGCAGCGGTCGTATTAAATAACTCATTTGTTGGGCTCAAGAGCGCCATCACACGAACGATTTTCATCGAAAAATGGTAATTGCTGCCGACTTTTTCCTTAAATACTTTCTTTTCATTCTCTTCTCTTGTGAATGATTTTACGATACGAATCGCGGCTATTCTCTCCTGCAGAAATGCCAAAATATCCGCAAGCGTATTTGTAAGATCATGACTGTGCTTTCGAATTTGATCGCCGAATTTTCTTGAAATCTCGCCGGAGAGTGCAAAAATAGCTATCGTAACAAGAGTCAATTTCCAGTTTGTAAAGAAGAGCGCTGTAGCAAAAACAAATGTATAAACCAGATTTTGAGCAATTTCAATAATTAGTGTCAGCGATTGTTCGAGATTATTTACGTCGTTTGTAATACGCGACATAATATAACCGGTCTTATTCTCATCAAAATAACGTATAGGCAATGCAATGATCCGGTCGAAAAGATCAATCCGGAACCGCATCAAAATCTTCTGTTGAACAGAACTCATAACATATTCGCGGATGTATACAAAAGCCACTTTAATAAGAATAATAACGATAACGACGACTGCGAACCTATAGATAAGCTGGAAACTTTCATCTTTCCCATGAACAGTGAAGGAATAGATAATATTGTTGAATATTGATAAAGGGACCGGCACCAGAATCTCTTGCCCGGCCCGTACTTGTTGACCGATGATCTGCAGGATCTCAAAAAGGCGAGCTATTAAATAGGCCGATGCAGTATCCGAGGCACTCATAACCGCTACAGATATAAGGCCGGCTGTAATCCGCCATTTATACTTTAGGAAGTATTTTAAAAGACGTAAAAATGTTTTTAAAGGACTCATATTTTTAACTTACCATTATTTCGTCCGATTCGCAATTTATGACCTTATAAGGCTCATAAAGCATTTTCATTTTTTGAAAAATCTTTATCTGCAAGGTTAAAATATTCCATAATTCTCCTTGCGACAGTCTCGCCTGCAATTTCCGTAATTTGCTCCTCTGTAGCGAATTTTACTCCTTGCACTGAGCCGAATACTTCAAGCAATTCTTTTGCCCGCTTCTTTCCCACACCTTTAATCAAATCCAGCTCCGTTTGAAGTATTCGTTTTGACCGGACAATTCTGTGATATGTTACGGCAAAACGATGAGCTTCATCTCTGATTTGCTGCATAAGACGCAAACCGGACGACGTTCGAGGCAGCTGAATAGGCTCACTTTGATTTGGCAAGAATATTTCTTCTAATTTTTTTGCCAATCCAAGTACCGGCAGGTTCTTCAATCCCAATGCGTTTAACACTTCAACAGCGCTTGAAAGCTGCCCTTTACCGCCATCGATCATAATCAAATTAGGAAGTTCCATATTTTCTCGAAGAAGCCTCTCATACCTGCGCTTAACTACTTCCTGCATACTTGCGAAATCATTTTGTCCATCGACTGATTTTATTTTGAATTTTCGATATTCGCTTTTCCTCGGTTTGCCGTCAACAAAAACGACCATAGATGCGACCGTATCTGTTCCCTGGATATTCGAGATATCGAAACATTCAATTCTTCTCGGTGGAGAAGAAATCCTAAGGTCTCTTTGAAGCGCCTCGACCGAATGAGGAACTATTTCTCCACGCTTAAGTTTTGTTAATTCCAATTCATCCAACCAAAATTGAGCATTTGTTCGTACAAGCGCCACAAGCTTTGCCTTATCCCCTGATTTCGGGATTTCAACATTTACCTCATGACCGCTCTTTTTTCTGAGCCATTCTTTTATAATATCCATGTTCTCCAGCCCATCGGATAGAAACAAGTCCGGCGGAATATCTTCTTGATCAAGGTAATACCGTTCAAGAACAGCCTCAAGCAGATCAGCGTATTTATTTCCCGTAATATTTGAAAGATACATATGTTGACTGCCGATTATCTTTCCATCACGGATTTTGAAAATGACCGCACAAGCATTATCATCTTTTGTAACAAGCGCGATAATATCCCGATCTGCTTCAGTTGAATCAACGATCTTTTGCTTCTCTGAATAAACTTTGAGCGCATCAATACGATTACGGACAGATGCAGCCTCTTCATATCTTGTTGCTTCTGCAAGTGCGTCCATTTCTTTTCTTAATAGATCAGCCACACTTTTAGTCTTTCCGCGAAGAACTTGTGCAGCCTGATCGATCATGGCATTATAATGTTCGCGCGTCACATATGCTTCACATGGGCCTTCGCACTTTTTTATATGATAATCGAGACACACCTTAAACTTATTCTTGGATATAGAGGATTCAGTGAGGTCGTAATTACAGCTGCGAATAAGAAATATATCACGTATTGTCTTCAGCGCACTGCGCATGGCTTTCACATCCGTGTACGGCCCGAAGTAGCGGTTTCCGGGGATCCTTCTTCTCGTAACAAACACCCTGGGATACATTTCGTTTGTGAGAGCGATATACGGGTAACTTTTATCGTCTTTCAGTAAAATATTATAACGCGGTTTCAGTTGTTTTATAAGATTCGCTTCGAGAATCAACGCTTCAATTTCGCTGTCTGTAACGGTAAGTTCTATGTCGACAATTTTGGCTATCATCGAATCAATTCTTGTATCATTCGCCCGGGATTTGTGGAAGTACTGACGGACCCTATTACGTAAATTTTGGGCTTTGCCTACATAAATCACTTTTCCCTCATCGTTCTTAAATTGGTAAACACCGGGTTTTGCGGGAAGAGCATCAAGCTTCTCAGCCAGGGAAAGATCTTTTACAGCGAGCGTGTAAGTCGGCTCATTCGATTGATTCAACATAAACTGCCGCCTTTAATTTCACAATATAAATTCCATTAAACAATTTCAAATCAAATGATATGCTTTATTAATTATTACCGTTTCTGATTCGATAGACATTAACAAGATCGCCAATATTTGCAATTACAATACCTATCAGAACAATCGCCGAACCTAAATATATTGTCGATGTAAAATCTTCTCCCATAATATTCACGCCAATCATAACCGCAATAACCGGCGTGAAAAACGCAGAAAGGGATAAAATAACCGCTTCTACATATTTGATCAGCCAGAAGTTAATGACAAATGCAATGACTGTGCAAAAAACTGAAAGATATACGATCGAGGCAATTGCTTTCGCATCAAATATTACCGCAGAATAATCCTCAGTAGCCATGCTGAAAGCGAACATGATGACAGAACTCAATAGTACCGGCCAAAAGATAAGCAGCGCCGGATGCATTTCCTTTCCAAAGCGGCGTAAAGCGACCAAGCCCGCAGCTTGCATAAACGCTCCGAAAATAATCGCTGCCATACCTAAGATCGTTGTATTGTTCATTTCTGCAAAACCATCATTAAAGATTATAACGACCCCAATAAATCCGATAGTTACGCCTGCAATACGCTGCAGAGTTATTTTCTCATCAGGAAGAAAGTAGTGTGATAGTATAGCGACCCATAGCGGAAACGTAGCAAAAAGAACAGATGCAAGCCCTGAATTTACTTGAACCTGAGCCCGATAAATCAGCACTAAGTGGAATAACGAAGGATGTAATGCAAAGAAAAAAAACCAGTTTCCAGAATATTCTGTCGTTCGGAACCCTCAAACGAAAAATTATAATATATAGTCCGAGAAGAATACTTGCGGTTGAAAACCTGATTCCCAGCGAGAGAAATATCGGAACGCTCTCAAGACCGATCTTCACTGCCGCCCAGGATGAACCCCAGAAAAAACAAATGATAAAAAAACCTAAATAAATTTTTAACCGCAGCGGCAACTTATGCAGCTCTTTCAAGTTTAACTATGATAACCAAGTTGACGGATGATCGATTCATTATCGCGCCATTTTTCACGCACTTTTACATGGAGTTCAAGGAACACTCCGTGCTGTAAAAAGTTTTCGATTTCCTTACGCGCCTCAGTTCCTATTTCCTTCAATGCCTCCCCTTTTCTTCCTATAACTATCCCTTTTTGCGATTCACGTTCAACTATAATATCTGCATTTATAAGTATTTTGCCTTTTTCGCGCTCCTTAAATTCGCGTATCTCTACAGCAGTAGAATAAGGAATTTCTTCGCGATATTTTTCAAAAAGCTTTTCTCTGAGAAATTCCGCGACAAAGAACCGCTCAGGATACTCGCTAACGATATCTTTAGGATAAAAAGGTTCATGTTCAGGCAAATATCGTATTATTGTTTTTAGAAGATCTTCGAGATTGTCCCGTTTGAGAGCAGAAATCGGAATAATTTCCTTGAATAGATTTTCTTTTACGAATGTCTGTATTACAGGCAGCAGTTCCGCTTTGTTTACCTTGTCCACTTTATTTATTACTAAGAACACAGGTTTCGTTCTGCATAGAGGAAGGACACGCAAGCTTACTTCCTCCGGCAATTCAACTTTTCGCGCTGCATCGGTCATTACAAGAATTATATCTGCATCTGAAAGAGCACTTTCGGCATGTTTTACCATTTCTTTGTGCAAAAGATATTTTGGCTTTAGAAGCCCAGGCGTATCTAAAAAAATAATTTGTGCATCCTCCCGGCTGAAAATACCCAAAACACGCTGGCGCGTTGTTTGCGGTTTATTCGTAACAATTGAAATCTTTTGATCAAGCATTGCATTGAGAAGCGTGGATTTTCCGACGTTTGGTTCGCCCACAATTGCAACATATCCTGCTTTATATTTTGTTTTAATTTCTTCCATTTCTCGCGATAAAAAAGCGTTCTGCCTTTCTCTGACAGAACGCTAAAAGAAGTTTCAGGGTTTTACCTAGCATTATTCTGCTGCCGGTTAACCCCCATGACAATTTTTAAATTTCTTGCCGCTTCCGCATGGGCATGGATCGTTTCTTCCCGTTTTCGGGCCTACACGTATTTGTTGAACACGCGGAGCGCTGGGCTGCTGTGCGTTCTGTTGTCCGTCAGATGAAGCAACAGGTTCTTTATTCGTGGCAAATCCTGCTCCCGCGGCAGAATCATGTGTGAGCACCATATCTTCCCGGCGCATGGGCCGGCGCGATTTTTGTACAGGAAGCTGCTCAGGACGTTCAGGATATAGTTTAAGTACCATATCGAGTACATCGGTTTCTATCAGGTCCATCAACTCCATGAACATCTTAAAGGCCTCGCCTTTATATTCAACTAAAGGATCTTTTTGTCCGTATCCTCTCAGATGAATACCTTCCTTCAAATCGTCCATCTCGCGAAGGTGATCGCGCCATTTTGTATCGATCACTTGAAGCATCGCCATCTTTTCTAGGGTTGACATGAGGTCGGAGCCAATCTGTTCTTCCTTTCGCTTGTAAAACTCCTGAGTAATTCTGATAATTTCTTCTGCAACTCCTTTTTCACCTAATGTCTGGAATTGCTCCTGCGTAAGTTTCAGATCCGTAAGAAAGCGCGCCCGTACTTCATTCCGAAGTCCTTCGAGATCTCCTTCGGGAAAGTAAATTTCAACAAGCTTATCTATGGAATCGCGCATCATATCGAAGATATCATCTTTTAAATGTTCTCCCAGCAATGCGTGCCGGCGCCTGGCATAGATAACTTCGCGCTGCTGGTTCATGACATTATCGTATTCCAACAGCCGTTTCCGTATTCCGTAATTATTTTCTTCGACTTTTTTCTGGGCTCGTTCAACTGAGCGTGTAATCATCGGATGCTGGATCACTTCACCCTCTTTCAATCCCATTCGATCCATGATTCGTGCAATACGTTCACTTCCGAATAAACGCATCAGGTCATCTTCAAGCGAAAGATAAAAAAGCGAGGATCCCGGATCGCCCTGACGACCGGCTCGTCCGCGTAATTGACGATCAATGCGCCGGGCTTCATGCCGTTCGGTTCCAAGTATATGCAATCCACCATTGTCTCTTACTCCGGGTCCCAATTTGATATCTGTTCCGCGGCCGGCCATATTCGTCGAGATTGTTACAGCTCCCGGTAATCCGGCATTCCCGACAACTTCTGCTTCCCGCTGGTGTTGTTTTGCATTCAAGACATTATGCGGTATGCCCTTCCTCTTTAGCATTCGGCTGATCGTTTCAGAAACTTCTACACTTGTCGTTCCGACTAGGTACAGGCCTTTGAATAGCGCGCATTCTTTCAATTTCAGCGATTACCGCATTGTATTTTTCGCGCTTCGTTTTGAATACCTGATCATCCTTATCGTCGCGCACCATCGGTTTATTTGTAGGAATGACTACTACATCAAGCTTGTAGATATCATAAAACTCTGCCGCCTCCGTTTCCGCAGTTCCTGTCATACCGGCAAGTTTTTTGTACATTCTAAAATAGTTCTGCAGCGTAACCGTAGCAAGAGTCTGGGTATCACGTTCTACCTTAACGCCTTCTTTTGCCTCAATAGCCTGGTGAAGTCCTTCCGAGTACCGTCTTCCCGATAGAAGACGTCCAGTGAATTCATCCACTATCATAATCTTACCGTCTTCAGATACTACATATTCAACATCTTTTTCGTATAGACTGTATGCTTTTAGAAGCTGGTGGATTGTGTGGATGCGGTCGCTTCGTTCGGCAAAAAGTTTATTTGCATTATCTTTTCTTTTTTGTTTCTCTTCAACAGAAAGATTTGCATCGCCTTCTATCATACTTAATTCCGTGCTGATGTCCGGAATTATAAATAAGTCTTTATCATTGCCGGGATATACTTGAGCGAGAAATTCGCGGCCTTTATCCGTAAGATCGATAACATGTGATTTTTCATCAGTGCTGAAATAAAGCTCATCATCGATCTCATGCATCCGCGCACTTTGATCCTGCATATACTCGCGTTCTGTCTTTTGCATGAGCATCTTATTCGAAGGTTCGGAAAAGAGTTTCATCAGCTTTTTATTCTTCGGCAAGCCCCTTTGAGCACGCAGCAGTTGAACTCCGGCTTCCTGCGTCCGTTCTTGGGTTAAGAATGTTTCAGCTTCAGATGTAATCTTTGCAACATAATTTTGCTGGGCTTTTACAAGCCGGTCGACATACGGCTTCATTTCATCAAACTTATGATCCTCGCTTGCTACCGGCCCGCTGATAATAAGAGGTGTTCTCGCTTCGTCAATTAAAACTGAATCCACTTCATCGACAATTGCGTAGTTATAAGGACGCTGAACCATTTCGTCGGCATTCACGACCATATTATCACGCAGGTAATCGAATCCAAACTCATTGTTCGTACCATAAGTTATATCTGCTGCATATTGAATGCGACGTTGATGGGGATCCATATTCTGCAGGATACATGCGACTTTCAATCCTAAAAATTCAAATATTTTACCCATCCATAAACTATCGCGTAAAGCAAGATAATCGTTTACAGTAACGAGATGAACACCCCGGCCAGTGAGTGCGTTTAAATACATCGGCAGCGTTGCAACAAGGGTTTTTCCTTCGCCTGTGGCCATTTCTGCAATCTTGCCTTTATGCAATACAATACCGCCCATCAATTGAACGTCAAACGGGACCATATCCCATACAATTTTTGTTCCGGCGACATCCCATGACTGCCCTACCAGCCGGCGGCATGTATCCTTTACAACCGCAAAAGCTTCCGGAAGAAGTTCATTTAATATTTCTTCAATTTTTCCATCAAGCTGCTTATTATATTCATCTATCTTTGTATAAAGATTTTCACGTTCCTCAAATAATACCGACTGCTTCAGTTCTTCTTTTAGCCGGACAATCTCATCTTCAGTGGATTTAGTGTAATCCTGAATTCTCTGTTTAAATTCTATTGTTTTATTCCGAAGTTCTTCATCCGTTAGTGATTCCAATGAAGCCGATATGCTGATTTATTTCATCAACAATGGGATAAAGATCTTCTACATCACGTTCGTGCTTTGAACCGAATAGATTTTTAAGAAATTGCAGCATTTTTCTTTCCCGATAATTACTAAGGTTTATTTGAAAATATATCCTTTTTTCACTGAGATTGCAATTTAAGCGAGCTAATAAGCCTGAATGTCAAAAGTAATATGCCTCAAATATTTTCTTTAGAAATTCATTAAAAACGGACATGTAAATACAAACTCAACAATGTTTGAGTATTTCCTTCGATCTCATCAAGGCCTGAACCAATAGACTTAATTCCGTCTTTTATTGTCTGCGAGTATTTAGCAGCAATATCAACATCTTTAAAGATGCCGTATCTGCCTGTTAAATACCACCGTATACCGCGTCCAAATAATGCAGGATTAAATGATGTTCGCGTAAGATCGTCTTCATATTCGTAGATCTTTGAATCATATGAATCCGTATCAAAAACCGCAATCCTCGCCCGAAGGGCAAAACTACGCAGCAACTTACATTTAATTGTTTGTGAAATCAGCAGACCTTGCTCCGATTTATTTAATCCATTATACATTACGTTTGACCATTCTATTCTATTTACAAAACGAACCGAAGATGACAGTATCAATTGACTTGTCAATCGGTAATTTTCCTGAATTCGCGGAATAACCTGTTCCATCGTTCTTCCGTATGAATCGCATATATCCACAGCAGATAGCGATTCCTTTCTCTTAAAGCGAACCGCAAAATCGTAATCATTTGCTATCCGGAATTCTGCAAGCGCAAGGAAATCGCTGCCATACGATGAAACAGGAAACAACTGATTGGGCATCGTATGATTGAATTGATCATAATAAGTAGAGAGCAATAACCAATCAATCGGCTGTACCCTTATTCCGACATAAACGCCATTTTCATTCTGAACTTGTCTGCCTGACTCGCCAAATGCGTTTCCATGAATACTTTGAAATTCGGATGGATAATTTCTTGCCGATAAAGAGACTGAAAACGATGTCACCGGCTCGTAAGTCAGGCCGCCGATTATTGCAACTTTATGAGATCGATCAGCGGCAACTTCAGCAAACATGTCAATATTTTTGTTTGTAAACGAGACGTCCATTCCCTTCATCCATAAATTATTAACAGCATCGGCATTTTCTTTTTTCAATATCAAAGGATTCTTGAAACGTGTACGATATGCAGTCGCGCCAAACTTTAATCCATCATAAATATACGCAGCGGCACGACAGCCGATGATGGCCTCACGCGTTGAATTCTTTTTGAGCAATTCAGTCTCTGTTCGGAATAGTCCTCCCTGATCAATATTGGATATCTGACCTAGTGTATCAATAGCCGCATTAATCGACTTATCTGAATAAAACATCTGGAGCTGAAAGTGATCAAGATTCAGCGAAAGAGCGATTCCCTGCATATAAGAGTTTTCATTATTTGACAGGTAAGGCTGGATTCCGCTGCCGTTTTTGCGCATCGGTGCAATAACATCGCTGCCTTTATAAAATCCGGATGCACGCCAGAACATCAGTCCTTCGGCTGCCTCTACCTGATAACTGCCGATAATCAATTGTGTTGAGATTGCCGGTATTGATATGCCTACAAATCCACTCGAAAAATCTTTGAAACTTCGTTCACCGGGATCTTTTTCAGTTATATATCCTGCATCAATTTTCGATATGACCGATGATATGGGAGATTCGTCATCGCCGGCAGATATGCGAAATTTATTAAGTATTTTCACCGGTTGTCCGGGGTAATCGGAGGTCATAAATCCTTTTCGCTTTTCAATTTCCATCGATGTTCTATTGAGAAATGAACCCGATATACTTGGCCTTCCTTGTGCATTTTTTATCCTTGTGAATATTCTGATAAAAGACAGCATTTCTTGCGTCATTCCCTCGACATCTTTCAGTTCATCAAATGAGGCGATCGGTGCGAGTTCTCGCCGGCCAATAATTTTTGATGCCACTATGTTTGTCATAGCAGGTATACAATGAAGTTCCTCTAATGACGCTGTATTGATGTCTAGCGGATTACTTTCAAGCCGCTCAACTTCGTCAACAGCTGAAGTATTTTCTTCGTCTTCTGTATCCGACTCAAATAATTTCTCCCATGGAACATCCTCCTGAGTTTTCTGTGCATCGCTTGACAGTAACTCTTGTGCTTTGATATCAACGGGTATAACGAAAATTAATACAATTAGAAATAATTGACGCATGTCTTATTAGCCGCCCAGAGAAAATAAAATCTCGATTTGATGAGTCCAGCCAAGACTATCATGGCTGTAGCATGCATATCCAAATTCAAAAAAAGGAATCATTACTGTTATTCCTGCTGAATACTTTTCCGGTTGATTTGCTACTCCGAATTGAAAAGCTACCACATCAAATATTTTTTTTTCAATACCGCATTTTATACTTTCGGGATATCGGATATCCTTTTCTATCTCAAAGGATAAAAGTATATCATAAAGCGGAGCCCAGCATACACCGAGCGAAATCTGTTGCGGAATTTTCTCACCTGATCGGCCTATTGCCGCTCCGGTAATATTATTGAAATTAAAACCGATCTTAACACTATTGATCACGTGTGCAAGGACACCTCCATTTAGGAGGATGTTCTGAGCAATGCCGTATCCAGCAATTTCGATACGATGATGATTAAGACTTAATCCTCCCGAAATGTTTTCGTCAAATTTGCGGGCAAAAGACATCCCGATTTCGGTTTCCTTATATAAATCAAAACCGAATTTTTCTGTTTTCAGTGCAACTGTTCCGAAAGGGAAAGGCACAGCGGCCGTAAATGCTATAGTATTTAATTCAGACAAACCGAATTGACCCGGAATAATAAATGCTGAACATTGAATGGATGTGATTTGAGTGAGACCCGCAGGATTGTAATTGACTGCCCAGGGATTATCCGATACTGCAACGAAAGCATTCGCCATTCCGACGGCCTTTGTACCTCTGCCATTATTTTCCATTGAATGAAGACATATAGTGCCCATCAATGAGCAGAAGAGATATACGGCAAATGTCATTTTTCCTTGCCGGGGCATTAGAAATTGGCTATATTTCCTGCATACATACACGGAATGAATCTCCTATGAAACGAATAATTGTTGGTTTGTTCACTTTTGTATTTACCATGGCGGCTTCTCTTGTCTCGCAAGAGCTCAACTGCAAGGTGACAATCAATTATGAAATCATCGCATCTTCTCAGCGAGATTATTTACGTAATTTCGCAACCGACATCGAGCGATATTTGAATAATACCCGATTTACGAATGAAGATCTCAATGATGAAAAGATCTCCTGCAATCTTGATATTACTTTCATCGGCGGATCAAGTAATAACCGTTATCAGGCAAATGCTGTAATCGCCAGTCAACGCCCTGTTTATATTGGAGATGAAATCTCAGATCGTACGACGCCTATTTTAAGAATAGCGGATAACAATTGGGAATTCACTTACATGCCCAATCAACGTATGAATCATGATGAAATGATTTTCGATCCACTAACAGGTTTTCTCGATTTTTATGCATATCTCATTATTGGCTACGACCTGGAGACATATGTTCCAATGTCCGGTAATTCATGTTTTCAAAAAGCACTAAACGTCGTCAGACTTGCAGCAAATTCTACCGAAGCCAACGACTGGAAACAATCTTCTGCCAGTTATAGCAAGTTCGGCATTTCGGATGATTTGACTAACATGAAATACGATTCTTTCCGCAGCGCGTTTAATAACTACCATTACGATGGAATCGATTTGTTCGCTACGGACCAGAAAAAGGCGCAGGACAATATACTAAATGCACTTGAATCTATCAACGAGGTGCAGGTTCGGCAAGGCCGTAATAGTGTTATTGTGAAACAGTTTTTTGACGCAAAGTCCAGAGAAATCGCAGAAATATTCCAGACTTATCCCAATCGCAGTATATACGATAAACTTTCAAGCTATGATGAAGAGCATCGAAAAACATATCAGGATGCAAAAGTTAAGCCCTAACATCTGTTAGTTGCCTTCTAATCCGAATAGATGTATTGTATTTTCTGTCGTAATTCTCGCCACTTCTTCTTCTGTGATATGAAGCGATTCTGCAATCTTCCGTCCGATATAAACGATGTTTGCCGGTTCGTTGCGTTTTCCACGGAGAGGAACTGGTGTCATATAAGGAGAATCGGTTTCTAAAAGAATATTTTGAATTCCTATCTGTTGCACAGTTTCAATGCTATTCGATTTTTTAAACGTCACTATTCCCGGATATGAGACATAGAATCCTAATGCGTGTAAATATTTTACTTCTTCTGCAGTTCCGGGAAAGCAATGGAATACTCCCCGTCCTGGTGCTGTCCCCATCACCCGCCAATCAGGATGCATATCTACTTTATTCTGAACAATTGCAAATGTATCTTCAATAGATTCACGTGTGTGCACAACGATCGGCAGCCTTTGTCTTACGGCAATTTCTATTTGATCGCTAAAAAACTCTTTCTGCTTTTCTTTAGGTGAAAAGTCATAATGGTAATCCAACCCTATTTCGCCGATTGCCACTACTTTGGGATGAATGCTTAATTCTTCAATTTTAACTAAATCCATATCCGTTGCTTTAGCAGCCTCATGAGGATGCACACCAATACATGCGAAAATGTTTTCATGCTGCTCAGCCAGTGATACTGCTTCAATACTGCTCGATAAATCCGTTCCGGGCACTATGCAGTATTTAACACCTGCATCTTTTGCCCGTGATAAGACGTCCGGAAGATCTTTTTTGTAGTCTTCAAAAAAGAGATGTGCGTGAGAATCGATATACTGATGCTTCATAACCTGTGTCCTTTAAACAATATATTGATGCAATAGTACAGCATTCTTTCATTTGATTCAATAAGCAATAATATCTTATAGATATAATTTAACGTTGGAATTCTTGGCTCTCTTATGTATATTTACTCGAGATTTAAAAATATAAGTTCAAAGGACCAGCGATAGGCAGTGTGACAAGAAAAGAGAAACCAAATCGACACTTATACCGGCAAGCAGAGGTACGTTCACTCTTTGATTCTATCGCATATAAGTACGATTTTCTGAACCATACTCTTAGTTCAGGCATAGATATTATTTGGCGAAAGCGGCTCGTTCAGATTCTTCAACAATTGCACCCGGAGCGAATACTCGATGTCGCTACCGGTACAGCGGACCTTGCAATCGAGACAGCCAGGCTGAATCCTATGCAAATAATCGGTGTTGACATTTCAACAAAGATGCTTGAAATCGCCCGGGATAAAATTCAAAAGAAAAATCTTACAAGAGTTATTGCACTTGAACCTGGCGCAGCAGAAAATCTTCGATTTAAATCCGGCACATTCGATGTAGTAATGTCGGCATTTGGAGTGCGAAATTTTGAGAACCTTGAACTTGGCTTACGTGAATTCAATCGAGTACTGCGGAGCGGTGGAACAACTTTGATACTAGAATTTTCAAAACCGCGCCGTCCATTCGTGAAACAGTTCTATCAATTTTATTCCCGTCATTTCCTCCCCATCATTGGAGGTATTTTTTCCAGGAATCGTTCGGCTTATGAGTACCTGCCAAATACTATTCAAGAGTTTCCGGATGGTGAAGAATTCTGCAAAATTCTTTTGAATGCCGGATTTTCAAATGCCGTCTGCTATCCGCAGACTTTCGGCATTGCTTCCATATATACGGCTGTGAAAACATAGAAAGAAATATATGAACGACAGAATTATTAGAATTGGACACAGCCCGGACCCGGATGATGCATTTATGTTCTATGGACTCTCTTCCGGAAAAGTCAAACTCAACGGTATTATTATCGATCATATGCTTGAAGATATACAATCCCTGAATATACGTGCTTTAAAAGGCGAACTTGAAGTAACTGCAATCTCTGCTCACGCTTACCCTTCTGTCGCTGATAAATATTGGATCATGGCCACTGGTGCCAGTATGGGTGAAGGATACGGGCCTGTTCTTATTTCTAAAAGATACAAATCACTGGAAGAACTTAAAGGTAAAAAAGTTGCAACCCCCGGAAAACTTACAACAGCATCGCTAATTTTTAAAATTTTCACAAATGGAATGGAAAATGTAGATATTCCATTTGATCAAATTATGGACAGAGTTGAATCAGACGAGTTTGCAGCAGGCGTATTAATTCACGAAGGCCAAATCACTTATGCCGATCACGGATTTAAAAAAATAATCGACTTTGGCGAGTTATGGAAATCGAAATTCGGAAATCTTCCACTCCCTTTGGGACTCGACGTAGTACGGAAAGACCTCGGCGAAACGCTGGCTCGTACGCTTTCCGCCGGTTTGAAACAAAGTATACAATACGGATACACTCATCAATCGGAATCAATCCCGTATGCATTGCAGTATGGACGAGGAATTGATATCGCGCTCGGCGAACGATTTGTAAAAATGTACGTCAGCGAGTTAACGATAGATATGGGAAGCCGCGGGAAAAAGGCTCTTGAAACTCTCTTTAAACTGGGAGCAGAACGAGAATTGATTGCTCCGGTGAACTCTATCGATTTGTTCTAACAATGATCGGCCTCTATAAAATATTCGATGCGCACGTTCACTTCTATTCCAATTCTTATTTTAAATTCTTGGTAAAACAGAAACCGAATAGGGCAGATTTAAATACTGAACTAAGGAATATTGCAGCCAAAGGACATATTGAGATTCCCGGTGAAGATCCGGAACAGCTCGCCAAACGATGGATCGACATCATGGATAAATGGAAGCTGGAACGGTTGATTCTCTTCGGAAGTATTCCCGGCGATGAAGAATCTGTCGTTAAAGCTGTGAAAGCATTTCCCTCGCGGTTTACCGGAATATTTACGATCGATCCTAACTCAAATGTATTGATGGAAAATGCTACCAGAAGGATGAAAGAAGATAAGCTCAAAGGCATCCTGCTTTATCCTTCGTTGTATCATATTAGCGTCAACGACGAGTGGCTTTATCCCCTCTACAATTTAATCCAGGAGTGCAAAGGCATCATCTATGTTCACTTCGGCAAATTACTTATGCGTACGCGTGATTATGCGGGAATTACTCCGATAACTAACGATGAGTTTTCAAATCCCAAAGATCTTATTACGGTTGCAAAAATGTTTCCCGGCATTAAGTTCATCATTCCGAATTTTGGTGCGGGAAGACTTGCTGAAACACTGTTGACAGGTCAAGAATGTAAAAATGTTTACGTGGATACTGCAGGTTCCAACTCATGGATTGCCGATCATCCGGACAAACCGGATATGCGGCGGGTTTTTCAAAAATTTTTAGATATCTTTTCGGCAAATAGGATATTGTTCGGATCGGATTCCGGATTACTTCCCCGGGGTTATCGTTACGATATCGTCGATAACCAGTTGAAATTGGTGCAGGAAATGCGACTGCCTATCCCCGACATCAAAAAGATTTTTTACGACAACATGGCAGCTTTATTGGTCGACAATTAAAACTGCTTCTCATTTCTCCAAAATATTAAAACAAACCTATCTGCAATAGATCTCTACAACGATTTTCTCTTCTGCTATTCAAGAACATTCTGGAGAAGCAGAAAAAGATGGAAAAAACAGCCAAACTAGTACCGAGATCGATTTCCTCTGTTGCCGGAGTCGCCGTGTCCGCGGTCTTTCGACTTTCGGTCTGCCATCGGGCGGGCTTCGTTTACAACTATTTTACGCCCTTTCACTTCCTTGTCATTCAATCCGGCAATAGCCGCTTCTGCTTCAGATTTTACCGACATTTCCACAAATCCGAATCCCTTCGCTGTTCCAGTGAATTTATCTTTAATGAGTATAACAGAATCAACAGCTCCGAAGGCTGCAAATTCATTTCGTAATTCGTCTTCCGTAATATCGCGTGAAAGATTACCGACGTACATCTTCATAGTATTGCTCCTTTAATTACTTTACTGATATATAATGTTGTTTGAAGTGTGATAATTATAAGTGAATTTCATTTAAGGCGTTTTCCCTGATTGCTTTCCGGCAGGAACTATTGAATGTTTTATGATTCCTATAGAATATTATTCTGTACACAGGATACTATATATTTCTATCATTTCCTACAGAAGAACAGTCTTCACCCGGATATCCGGATTGTGAGTAAAGCCTTAATCACAAGCAAATCATATTGAAAACGCGGAATATCGCACCTTTTACATCAATCGAATTTTCTGTCCGGCATCAGTGGAACAACATACCGGCTGGAATAATTTGTTTAGATAAACCTGGCCCTTCTATACTTGCATCCAGCACTTTACCACCGCCTGCCTGGAAAAAGCTGATAGTGATTTCATGAAATCCTGAATTTAATACAACAGTGCCTGAAAATTCCTGGGCAGCATGGCAGCCATCATTGTCAACTATAACATTTTTATCTATGGATATATCGGCTCCATCATCAGAATTGATATAAAATGTGTATGGACCGTCTTTAGCAATTTTTATATAACCGGTATATTGAACAGCAAAATCCTCTTCCGAATGTTCAGCAGGCATCAGAAATTGTTCTATTGTACCGGAACGTTTCGGATTAAATTGATTGAAAACAGGAAGTTTTTGCCATCTTCCTTCGTAGTAATCGTACCGGATTCCCGGTTTTGGATTTTTAAGTTCCAGAACAGGTTTTAATTCAACATTTCCATCCAGCTCAAGCATAACGACCGACATAGGCGGCAGGTTTACTGTTAGGCTTTTACCATCCATCTTAAAACTTGAAAACTCCTGAGGAACAACAACATTCGGTTTCTCAAACGTGTTATGAGCATTCATTTCCTTTGCTGTTAAAATCTGTCCCGATACTTTAATTGCAGAATATTTGTTCAGCTCGCAAAGAATTTTCTGTTGAGACTTTGGGTCGATATTGCATAATGTAATGTGGAGTTTGCCTTGTTTATCAATGGAAGCAGACGAATTGACTGCAGGCAGCTTTTGATTGCCCAAGATATATTCCGGTGAGTCAATATTTGTAAGAACCCGCAAAGCATCTTGATGCACTTTGAACATATCAAATACATGGTATGTAGGCGTTAAAAGCATTTTTTCTTTATCGGTTAGAATCACAGCCTGCAGTACATTTACTGTCTGTGCTATATTTGCCATCCGAACACGGTCGCAGTGATTATTGAAAATGTTAAGATTACACGCTGCTGTTATTGCATCACGCATAGTGTTTTGTTGAAAGAGAAATCCCGGATTGGTACCGGGTTCAACACCGTACCATGTGCCCCATTCATCTACAATTAGTCCAACCTTCTTCTTGGGATCATATTTATCCATAATAGCGCTATGCTTTTAACCAATTCTTCAATCACCAGAGAATTCTTCATTACATCAAACCAGCCCTTTCATCGAAATCGAGCCGCAATCTTCTTATCGTTAAAAGCATAGTGGTGTAAGTGACAAACCCGACATAAAGACTATCGGCATTTTTCATTATTACTTCCGTCCAGTTATAATCATTATCACTTGGGCCGCAAGCAATTTTATAGAGTTTGTTATTGCCGTAATCGCGGCAGTATGTTCCGTATCTTCGAACCTGATCGGCATAGAATTCCGGTTTCATATTTCCGCCGCAGCCCCAGTTTTCATTTCCTAATGCCCAATACTTCACTCCCCATGATTTATCCTTTCCGTTCTTTTTCGCAGGTCAGTCATTGGACTCACATTATCAGAATTCACATACTCAACCCATTGCGACATTTCCTGTACAGTTCCGCTTCCGACATTTCCGCTGATATATGGTTCACATCCAACCTGCCTGCATAATTCCATAAATTCATGTGTACCAAAACTGTTGTTTTCCGTAACACCGCCCCAGTTGGTATTGATCATCGCCGGTCGTTTATCTCTCGGACCTATTCCGTCTTTCCAGTGATACTCATCTGCAAAACATCCGCCCGGCCAGCGAAGTACCGGAACTTTAATTTTTTT
Organism: uncultured Bacteroidota bacterium; assembly: GCA_963770945.1. Lineage (GTDB taxonomy): Bacteria > Bacteroidota > Ignavibacteria > UBA10030 > UBA10030 > Fen-1298. The sequence continues at coordinate 435,004 of CAVYRP010000007.1, forward strand.
TAGAGCCTCAACAACATCGTTTCTGATCCCATTAGTATTCGGTATTTTTGAATCTTCCCCAACCCAATATCCTTCGTAAATACAGCTACCGAGATGTTCGGAGAAATGACCGTAAATATTCTTATTGATTTTTATTCTCAAGTCAGATGCATCAACGACTAATTTTGTTTCCTTAACTTGAGCGTTTGAGATCAATACACAATAAATGATTGATAAAATAAGTATGATTGTTTTTTTCATTGTAATCTCTCAGTTTAGTCCCAGCTATTTCTGCATTTTTTAACAATTGATAAAAAACTACTTTTTTTAATTCCTGATATACACCTGATACTGATACATAATTTTCTGTTCAACTCCGGATTTTAACCCTATCTCCCATGTTAAAATGTGCTTTGGATTGACTTGTTTGAGACCTTTTGCTGTTTTCGTATCTTTGCACTTTGGCTGACTATCAAGAAGCTCGCCTGAATGTTCTTTAATGATTTCGATATCGATCGCCTTGTTGAGCCTATTCTTTATTTTTAACTCGCCCCTCACAGTCACAAGGTCGTACTGGTATCCATGGAATACTGAAGCATTCCTCTTTCGATCGGTTTCGACCTCTGCCTGCTCAGCAAGCACATTCAAGGCTTTGTTAATGCGAATAGTCGTTTCTCCTTTAGGAGCAGTATAATAGCACACATCCTGTCCGGTAAATTCTCCGTCTGTCATGAATTCGGCTGCCGCTGTCGTAAGGGGCATATCCAGACTGTTTACCAATCTGCATGAATGCCAGACCTCTTCGGCAGGTTTACGGTCCTGAGTTTCTGATTGATAGCGCTCTTCTTTATTAAGGTAGTCTTCTAATTTCCATGTATATATGTGTTTATACGGCATATCGGCAGTAAACAACGGTATCCATGCTGTCTCATCCTTCAAAAGTGTTAGATTTTTTACAGGATAAAAGAAAAGGTCTTCGGCAACATCTCCTTCGACTGCTGTAGAATATGCTGGTGAAACAGAGGACTCATCTATTTCAACACCAACTGCATAATTATTCACCAATGCCTGCTGTGCTACCATGTAATTATTCCTCGATCCGCTTGATCGTGAACCTGAAACCGCATTGAGAAAATCCGCAAGGCTCTGACTTTTTGCTATCGGACTAAGAATTTCTCCGAATTTGATGTTCGGGAAGCCTGTTACAAGCTGAACTTTCACGTTTTTAAAATCCGCTACTTCATTAATTATAATTGCGTGTGCACTGAACTTCGCAGTTTTAGAATCCGTTAAATCGATAAGATAACTAGGCATCCAGGTCACTCCACGTGTAAGATAACTTACCGTAACTTGTTCGCCGCCCGCCGGATTTTCAAGATTCATTGTGATTCTCGGATTTGACTCCTTTATTGTATGTACACTCACCGGATCGCCGTTTGAAAACTCAGCACGCAAGATTGCTGACGGACTAAGCGCTATTATTCCTTTATCAGTTTTTATCAAAATTAGATCATTCGAAGGATATGCTTGCTGGGTATATTCATTCCGATTTCTGGAATTGCGCGAATTCATGGAATACGGATTCAGCACCGGTTTTTCTTCCGATTCCGTCTTTACCTGAAGAATCGTGCCTTCGATATCCCGATCCGCAGTATGAATGATCGTCTTTCGCCCTGTATTCATCTGCAGAAGCTGACTCAATGACTGCACCGGCATAGTCACATCCGTCTCTTCCATAGATGTGACAAGATTCTTCAATTTTACGTCTTTAGGATATCCGACCCAGAATGTTCCGAATGATGGTATCGGGATCTGTCCCATTTTTATTGATTGTGCATCTTCAGGTAAATCAGCACTCGAGACAATAAACCCGAGTCCATTTTTAAACAATGTAAGTTTTTCGATCTGTAATTTTACTTCCTGAGGTTTTTCATCTCCTGCAAGGACAAGCGATGCATTGCAGAGCAAAAAACAAACTATTCCCAAAATCATAATTAGCTTAAAAAATCCAATCGAGTAATTCATGAATATATCTCCTATAGATTCTATAAGGCATCTTTTGCAGAGCAGCGGTAAGCATAGAAATACATTAAAGAGCTTGCAGATAAGTTATTATGCAGCAACAGATTTCTCTTCTACTTTAATAATCTCGTATAAGGTTGTACGCTGAGCTGGAATGAATCCCGATTCTCTTATAAGGCTTTTACATTCTTCAGCATTAGTTTTATTGACAAAATTTGCCGCTGCATGAACGTTTTCTTCTAGTAATATCCCGCCAAAATCATCGGCTCCGAAATGCAATGCAATTTGGCCTATTTTCTTACCTTCTGAGAACCATGATGCCTGAATATGCTGGAAATTGTCCAAATATATGCGTGAGAAGGCAATTATTTGAACATACCGCGTAGATGTAGCATGATGAGGAATAATCTTCTCTAATGGTGTATTAGAGGGCTTAAATGACCACGGAATGAATGCAGTGAACCCCCCTGTCTCATCCTGAAGCTGTCTGATTGCTTCAAAGTGATCTATGATATCTTCGTCTGTCTCAAGATGCCCATACATCATTGTCGCGGTAGTTTTATAACCTATCTTTTGAGCAATTCGCATCACATTCAACCAATCAGCCGTTGTTCCTTTCTTACTGCTGATTTTTTTCTTAACCCTGTCGGAAAGTATTTCCGCACCGCCGCCGGGTAATGATCGTAATCCTTTTTCCCATAATTTTCCAAGAACTTCTTTGATCGATAGTCCGGAAACCTGTGACATTACAATAATTTCCGATGTGGAAAAGAAATGCGGGTAAATCTCAGGGACTTCCTTCACTGTGCGTTCGACAAGTTCAAGATAATATTCAAATGGTATTGCCGGGTCAACACCGCCCTGAAGAAGTGCCGTTGTAATGCCTTGAGATGCAGCCTCCTTTAGTTTTTTAATCAATTCATCGCACGACAACCGGTATGCTCCCTTTTCTCCTGGATGACGATAGAACGCGCAGAAAATACAATCAACGCTGCAGACATTCGAATAATTCGGATTTGTATCAAGCAAATATGTAACCCAGTGTTTCGGATTTTTCCGGAACCTTATTTCATTTGCCATATCGCCGAGATCCAATAATTCCGCATTTTTTAGGACGAACAGTCCTTCTTCACGCGATATACGAATTCCTTTTTGTACTTTATAATATATTTCTTCCAGCGTCATACGGTCCATTCCTGAAAATGAATAATGTTTCTCCGCTTATGTCTGTGTTATTCCGGATTTTTGAAGGAAAAACTTTGGTGTGATAGAAAGCCATTCTTTTACAAATTTATTTGATAACCGGATGCTTTCAGATCTTTTAATATTCCAAAGCTCGCTTCCTCCAGTTTGATCACAATCGGTTTCTCTAAAATTCCCGGCACTTTTTTAGGAAAATCGACGTCGGACATATGTAGTATACAAACGCGATTTTTGCCGAGCTTTCCGACAAAATGTCCAAGTTCAAATAATATATATGATAGATCGTCCGTGTTAACGATAAAAAACGCAAACTTTACGCCCGCATCAACCTGTAGTGTATCGATAGCAAGCATTTGTCCATGTTGACGTTCAATATTAATTTCCTCTATACCAATTTCCGCCAGGAATTGCATCAACTGTATACGAAGCGGATCATCAGCTTCTCCAACAACATACACCTTACCGGTATGATCAGTTTCATTTGAACTGACAGGAGGCGGAACGGGTGTCTGTATTGTACGTTTTGGAGGAGGTTTCAATACTCGGACTCCTCCGGTCTCTGACGATGTTTGAACTGTCGGTACTGGAAGATCTATAACATTAGCATCCGAAGCTGATACGAGATCCGGCGAAGCCTTCACTTTTTCATACAGTTCGCGCATACAGTTGAGTATCAATTGTGTGGACGACTGAAAAAAGAATCCTCCGTTTTTATCTCCTATAATTTTTTGTTTGTAAGGGAACCCTATCGGCCCGGACAAATCGAGTGTCTCCAAACACTCTTTACGCCACTCTAAATATTTATTCTGTAACCGTGCATTATATCCGGAAGCTTCGAATCCTCCTATTGGCACAAGTTTGGCTCCGCTTGCTATCAATTCTTCATATTTTTTTAGTAATTGTTCAGGCATTTCTTTTTTCTATCTTACTCTTCAACTCTAAAATATTATACTCTTTCCAATGTATCTATCTCCATCAATAACTTATAAAATCCATCTATTGCTGCTCGTTCTCTTACACCCACACGGAAGTTAAATCCCGACAGATAATCCACCATTTCCTCGTCGCTAAGATTGATCCGTTTTGCGAGCAATTGTCCTACCGCTGCGTAATTTTCCTCGGCACTTTCGAGCGATTGCCGGATGATTCCTTTCAGTTCATCTTTTTTGTCCTGCGTCATAGTTTTCTTTACAGCCCAGATGGCAAAAACGAACGGCAGTTTCTTCCATTCATACCATTCCGTTGCAAGATCGTAGATAATTTCAAATCCGGCTAAACCATATTTTCTGGAGCGCAGAGCTTCATCTCCGATGAGAAGCACAGCGTCGTACTTTGTATAATCATTGACGCCGGAATTCATCCTATGTAAATATGCTTTTATACCGTATTTTTTTTTCAGCAAAACTTCAAGCAGTTTGACCGATGTGGCAGTATCATCGATAATACCTATTGTTTTACCCTCAAGATCCTTCCAGCCATGATTTGAAAATAGAAGGACACTCTTTACCTGATCACGCGTGGCAATACAATAATCCAGAGTTTCCAATTTAGCACGCTGTCGGAAATAATCCATCAATGAAAACAATCCTGCATCAAGCTGCCCTTGCATGGAAAGTACGCCCATCCTTCTTGGCGTCACAGGGAGAATTTTAAACTGCCTTCGTTCGATGTTCTCGTAAAATGGCGCCGAATTAAGATACGGTATCTTTCCGATAACATTTTTTGTATGCACATTTATCGGATTATAATAAATATCCCGCTCAACCGGTATTTTTCCTGCATCTCGAATAATTTTTATTATCTGATCTTTTGCCATCGTTGACGGGCTGATAGCTCCTGCATCATGAGCAATTCGTTCGCCTCCGACCGTCCCGTCCATATCGTCCGCACCGAAGTTAAGCGCTATGGATGCAACTTCTTCCGTCAGCATGACCCAATATGCTTTGATGTGAGGAAAATTATCGAGCATCAAACGTGAAACAGCAATCATCCTTAAATCGTCGATAGCAGATGTAAATTGATCACGCGGTTTTATGCCGGTATTCCCGGGTTGAAACGCAAGAGGAATGAAGGAGAGAAATCCTCCGGTCTCATCCTGCAGTTCGCGCAATTTAATAAGATGCTCCAGCCTTTCATCGATTGTTTCAATATGGCCGTAGAGAATTGTCGCGTTGGATGCAATACCGAGTTTATGAGCCGTACGATGAATATCCAGCCATCTCTGCGCGCCGATTTTTTGATGAAAAAGTTCTTTACGGACTCGCTCGGAAAAGACCTCTGCCCCGCCCCCGGGCAGCGTTCGAATTCCCGCTTCTTTTAATTGCCGCAGAACTTTTTCAATCGGCAGTTTAAATTTTTTGTGGAAGAAGTCGATTTCTACTGCTGTGAAAGCTTTGATGTCAAGATTAGGAAATTTATTGCGGATATTGCTTATAATCCGAAGATAATAAGCCCACTCCCAGTCGGGATGCAAACCGCCGGTCATGTGAACTTCATGAATTTCAGGTGTAAGCTTACCGAGCATTTCATCAATACTCATCTCATAAGCATTCACATCGCCTTTTTTAACAGCAAAATTACAGAATTTGCATGAAAGCACGCATACGTTAGTCGGTTCAATTTTTTGATTGAGCACAAAATATACGGCATCACCGCTTCTGCTCTTTTGTATAAAATGAGCCATCTTGCCGAGAGAAATAACATCCTGTGTTTGAAATAAAACTCTGCCGTCGTCAATCGATAAACGGACGCCTGCTCTAATTTTTCGCCATACCGGCTGAAGAAGTGCATCTCTAAAATTAATATTATGGCTCATTGAAGCTCGCTCTGTTATTTCCAAAGACTGTCCCAGCGTTTATCGACGTGGCGGACAACAATAGGATCCATCTCAAGAGGTTTAGGATATCCTTTTTTCCATGTCGCATCGATACCCATAACGCCTTTATAAATAGGCGAGATACCGATGAGCCTCTCTTCGCTGAATCTGATGTCTCGTTCGCAGTCAAATCGTGTGAAGATACCCCAAATGTAACTTTCCTGATTTCTTATATCTATATCATCGCTGACTGCGGCAATAATTTTTACCGCTTGAAGTTCCTTTTGTTTAACAAGCTTTTCTACAATTGCCTGTCCATTACTGCGTACCTTTACAATTAGCAGCGATTCTTCGGCCAGGTGAACATCAACAATCCTTCTATCCAAAGACTTGAAACCAGATATATTGTTTTTTAACCGATAAATATTTTTTTCTCTTATTCCGGGTCTTTGATGCTCTCTCCCTGTTTTTTTCGTTGCATCAATAATCATTTTACTGCCTAATTCCATTTTATAGCTTGTAAAATCCAACGTGTCCAGCGGAACTTTCGGCAGCAGTACAAAATCGAAGTGCGGATCGAACTGGTCTTTAATCTCGCGAAGCACGGACGGCCAGACACGGGGATTTACATTTTCTGAAACAAGAATGAGGCACTTTGTCAATGCTAACGGTCCGGTACCGAGCAAACCAAGCGCTGCTTTCATCGCTTCCTTTTTATAACGCTCTTCTACCGATACTACCAGTAAATTATGAAATCCCGCTTCATAGTACGCCCATATATCGCGCACTTCTTTGTGCAACAGTTTTGCCATCGGGCCCAATATCTGCTGTGTCGCATCGCCGAGAAATTTATCTTCCATTGGTGGAATTCCGACAACTGTTGCCGGATATATGGGATTCTTTCGATGAGTTACTGTCGTTATATGAAAAACCGGAAAATGTGCTGCATTTGAATAATATCCGAAATGATCGCCAAACGGACCTTCCATTCGCCGTTCCTTCGGATGTACTATGCCTTCCAATATAAACTCGGCATTTGCAGGAACCTGAATATGCATGTTCTCTCCGCGTGCCATTGGAATTCGTTCTCCACGCAGAAACGATGCAAACATCACTTCATCGATTCCTTCCGGCAATGCTGAAATACTTGCAAGCAATAATGCCGGATCTGTTCCAAGAGCCACCGCAATTTCCAAATCTTTTCCCAACTGTTCCGCATGATGATAATGGAAACCGCCGCCTTTTTCGATTTGCCAATGCATTCCTGTTGTTTCCTTATCATAAACATGCAAGCGGTATAGACCAACATTTCGTTTTTTATCGACAGGATCATACGTGAACACTTGACCCTGCGTAATAAATCTTCCTCCGTCATTCGGCCAGCAAGTCTGGATCGGAAGTATATCAAGATCGGGTTCCATGACAACTTGCTGTGAAAATCCCATTAAAGAAGCTCCAAGCCTCACTTTTAATAATCTGCGGACAAACGAGCGGCTCTTCCAGAGTCTTAACGGTTTAGGCGGAATAATTCGTTCGAAGAAGGTAATCATTTCATTACCGATTGCTTGAGGATGGCGTCCCAAAGCCAATTCGATTCTTCTATCGGTCGCATAGACATTGATCGCAAGCGGATATTTTGATCCTTTTACATTTTCAAAAAGTATTGCCGGTTTCTTTTCTCTGAGCGCACGCGTTGCGATTTCGGTTATTTCCAAATACGGATCGACTTCAGCATGGATCCGCTTCAGTTCACCGATTGATTCAAGGTATTGAACAAATTCTCTAAGCGCTTGAAATCTCATAAGTTTGATTTCACTCCAATTCTTCTGCTCTCCAGCCGCGCGACTTCCTTAGCCCGAGAACGCCGAGAACTTTATCGACAAATGCATCAACGTATTCATCTGCGGTTTTCGGAATAAAATACATCGGCGGCGAGATAGGCATGATTATTGCTCCATCTCTTGAAAGTTTTGCACATTGTTCGAGTGTGATAGTCGACAGCGGTGTTTCACGAACACAAAGAATTAATTTATACCGCTCCTTCAGCGCTACTTGAGCCGTGCGTGTGATCAATGTATCGCCTATACCGGATGCAATTTTACCCAGCGTCGATGTCGAGCATGGCAAAAGTACGCATGCATCGAATTTATTCGTTCCGGAAGCTGTCGGAGCGGAAAGATCATCGTTCGAGAATTGCCGCTTGATGTGCGGGGCAAGTTCATGATCGCTTATCCCGAGTTCATCTTTAAGCAATACTTTGCCCCATTTGCTGACAATAAGAAACTTATCTGCTTCGCATTGTTTAAGGAATTCCCGTGCATAAACTGCGCCGGATGAACCTGTAATGCCGACAATAATTCTCATGGAAAATATACTCCGGCAAGAACCATGGCAAGCACGAAAAATCCGAGCACTGCATTTATTTTAAAGAATGCCAGTTCAACATCGCTTGATTTCCTTTGTTCGAGATAAAGCAGATATCCTGATATAAGCAGAAATGGCAGTGCAGCAATTGCACGAATCTGCATGAAAAACAAGAAAACCAGCACAATAAATGCCATGAAATGAAGCAATGCTGAAATTCTAAGCGCATTTGCCTTGCCAAATCGAGAACTGAATGAATATAGATTTTCACCCCGGTCAAAGGCTTCATCGAGCGTCGAATAAATAATATCGAATCCGGATACCCAGCAAAACATAAAGAACGATAGCAAAAGTCCGGGTACAATATTACCGAATGAATTCGTCACGGCAAACCAGCCGCCCAGCGGCGCCATAGAAAGTCCGAGTCCGACGCCAAAATGCGCAAATGAAGTGAATCGTTTCATATATGGATATAAAGTGAAGATTACAAGCGGAATAGGCGACAACAAAAAACAAAATTTTGAGATTAACGCTGCACTCATGAAATATGCACATAAACCCGCAAATAGAATTATAAAAGCATCACCCAGCGACATATTTCCGCTCGGCAGTTCTCTGTTTATTGTGCGGGGATTGCGTTTGTCAATTCGGCGATCGATGATACGATTTAAAGCAAGCGCAGCTGTACGTGCACCTGTCGCTCCAAGCAGTATCAACGCGATGAGTTGTGGAGCAGGAGGATTTTTCGATGCTAAAAATACACCGCTGAAGATTAACGGCAGCGAAAATAGTGTGTGCTCAATTTTTATAAATCGTGTAATACTATGAATCTTATGCAGCGTCATATATTTTCATCTTAACATTGTAATATACCAGAAAAACAGCGTTCCGGCAAAGACGCTATTTCACTGTTGAACCGGTAGATATCTCCGATTGCACACCAACTAACGTTAATATGCCAGATTCATTGCTGGCAGCAAGAATCATGCCTTTTGATTCATGTCCCATAAGTTTCGCAGGCTGAAGATTCGCAACAATAACTACTAATTTCCCTATCAAATCTTCCGGCTTGTAGTGTTGTGCAATGCCTGCAACCACTTGACGCTTTTCATTCCCAATTTCAACCTGCAGCTTTAGAAGCTTTGCAGACTTCGGTACTTTTTCTGCCTCGATAACTTTTCCTACTCTAAGATCAATTTTTTTAAAATCATCGATCGTTATTGTAGGTTTCAGAGGAGATAACTGATCTGTTTGAGTTTCGACTTTCCCCTCGAGAAATTTTATAATCTCGTCGATTTGCTTATCTTCAATTTTATTAATAAGAATTTCCGGTTTGGATAATTGTTGTCCTTCACTAATTCGAAACTCCGATGCAGAATCCCATCCCTCTTCTTTAATGGAAACACCAAAGTTCAGAAGTTTCCATATTCTTTGCGACATCGCAGGAACAACAGGTTCCAATAGAATCGCAAGAGACCTTACTATTTGGATTGCAATATAAAGAGTTGTGGAGCAGCGTTCAGGATTTGATTTCAACGTTTTCCATGGTTCGCTGTCGTTAAAATACTTGTTTGCGGCACGTGAAAGATTCATTACTTCCATTAATCCTTCGCGGAAATTATAATGTTCGAACAATTCACCTATTGCGGCAGGCGCTTGTTTCATCGATGCAATAACGTCTTCATCAATCTTGTCGAGTTTGCCGGGTTTTGGTACGGCGCCATTAAAATTCTTGTCGATAAATGCAACCGTCCGGTTTACGAAGTTGCCTGTAATATCCGCCAATTCATTATTAATGCGTGCTTGAAAATCTTTTAAATAAAAATCGCTGTCGCGTGTTTCAGGCAGGTTAACTGCGAGAGCATATCGAAGCATATCTGCTGAAAAATATTTCAGGAAATCCTGGACATCGATTCCCCAACCTCTGCTCTTTGAAAACTTTTGGCCTTCAAAATTTAAAAATTCATTCGCGGGAACATTCTCCGGCAGCACATAGCGAACTGTATTGCCGTCGTTCCAGGCCATCAGCATAGCCGGAAAAACAATGCAATGAAATACTACATTATCCTTGCCGATAAATGCAATATATTTTGTGTCTTCTTTCAGCCAATATTCTTTCCATGCTTCAGGTTTTCCATGAGATGCCGCCCATTCTTTAGCGGATGAAATGTATCCAAGGACTGCGTCAAACCAGACATAGATCACTTTATCTTCATAACCTTTGACCGGCACATGTACACCCCAATCCAAATCGCGTGTCACAGCCCGGTCTTTTAGTCCGTCTTTGAACCAGCTTTCACAATACCTGAGAACATTCTCCTTCCACCCGTCTCTTTTATTCCGTTCTGCAATATACGATTCCAATCGAGACTGATATTTGCCCAGCGGTAAATACCAATGAGTAGTTTCTTTTACGACCGGCGTTGTTCCGCACAGCTTGCACTTTGGATCGATGAGTTCGGTTTGATCCAGCCAGGTGCCGCAATTCTCGCATTGATCGCCGCGTGCCTGTGTAGATTTACATTTTGGACAGGTACCTTCGACATAACGATCGGCAAGGAACATTGCATCCTTTAAACAATATAATTGCTTTTCCTTTTTTTCGACGAGGATATCGTGTTCGTGAAACTCTTTAAAGAATTCTTTCGCTGTTTCATGATGCAGCGGAAGCGAAGTTCGAGAGTAGTTGTCAAAACTCATCTCGAATGCTTCGAAAGCCGCCTTATTCGCCGGATGGTAGCGGTCTATAATGTTCTTCGGCGATGTTTTCTCCTTTTCCGCCGAGACAGTAATGGCTACGCCATGTTCATCTGAACCGCAGAGAAACAAAACATCACGTTTCTTTAAACGTTGATAACGCGCATAAATATCTGCAGGCAGATATGCACCTGCAAGATGGCCAAGGTGTAAATATCCGTTTGCATAAGGCAGTGCAGCTGTAATAAGGATTCTTTTAAAGGGAGACTTCATACTGATGGTGTTTCCGTTATGTATTTTCTTAAATCAATTGCAAGCATCGTTAAGATAAGAGGAAGGTAGACATTTTTGTCTATATGAGCAATTGCCTTCTCAACAGTTTGGATAGAGGCAATAAGATTTGCACTGTTAAATTTAGAGACGAAATTTTTCATGCTGTTCTTCTCATCATCCAGCAGAGGCACCTGCTCGTTCTGCTGCAGAAGAAGTGCATCGCGCAGCCAGGATTGAAGAAGTTTCAGCCACCTCTCAATACCAGGACGATCAGAAGATGAAGCAAGCTCATCAATTGCATCGATAAGGGCTGCTTTGTTTTTGCCTAGTAACAAGCGCATAAATTCGACCACATCCTGCCGTTCCTCTATCATATTCAAAGAACTCAACCGCAATGCATTTCCATAACTTCCCTGGGCAAGCTGTGCCGCAAGACGGGCAATCGGCCGTTCTGCTCCTTCCCTGCTGATGAGGGCGTTCTCTATTTCCGCTTCTTGTAAAGCTTCACATGGGAGCATCTGGCAGCGGGAAATAATAGTTGGAAGCAGCCGATCTTTTACTGATGTAGTTAGAAGGAGAATCACACCCGGCAGCGGTTCCTCAAGGGTTTTAAGAAGTGAATTACTTGCCTCTGCATTCATCATATCCGCATTGAATATGATAAATATTTTATTCCCTTCCTCTGTTCGGCTCATCGACGACTCACGCTTGATATCCCTGACGCTGTTTATCTTGATAAAATTTGCTTTTTGTACTTCGATACGATGGTAGGGATCCTTTGCTTTCAATGCTATTTGTCCGCGCACATCAGCGACCTGTGTTTCGGTAAGTACTGCAACCGGATCGTCTCCGGTTTTTTCTCCTTTCCCTGCTGGGAGTGCAAATACTATCCTTATATTAGGATGCTGGAAGGTATCCATCCTCCTGCAATTTTTACATGTACCACAAGCCTCTGTGCCGCCTGTCTTCACAGTTCATTGCTTTCGCAAATTCGACTGCCAGAGCATCCTTTCCGATTCCTTCATTGCCGTAAAAAAGATAAGCATGAGCAATTTGACGGCTTTTAAGAATTTGCCTGAGTTGATTCTTGATGCGTTCCTGTCCTATTATCGCCGACCAGCTCATACTTTATACATTTCAGAATGTGTGACCAATCCCAAGTTGAAGAATACCGTTTTTGACCGTCTCCGGGAAAAAAGGTTTTTGTGTAACCCACCTTCGCGACATTTGAGCGTCCGGATCATATAATTTCATTCCAAAGTCTATGCGAATCGGCCCTGCAATGGTGTTATATCGCAATCCAAGTCCAAATGCCATTGCAATTTCACTTAAACGTATTTTTTTAGGTTCTGTCCAGATATTTCCAAAGTCGTAAAAGAAAACCAATGAGATTTTTTCGAGATCTATGAACCAAAATGTACCGGCTCCTTTAAGAAGATTCCATCGTGCTTCGATTGTTCCTTCAAGCATAGCATTACTTCCCAAATTTCTCAGGCTATCCGGCATTGCGCCAAGAGATCTTGCCCTCCAACCGCGAACGCTTCCGCTTCCTCCCGAATAGAATCGCTGAGTAAGCGGTATATCTTTCAACGGTGAATCACCATAGATGAGAGCTGCACCAGCTTGCGACCGCATTGCCCAGACAAGATCTTGTTTCTTGTTCGGATCAAAATACCATTGTCCATCCAGGGTCATTTTCACATATTGGGAATAAGGAAGATTCAAGCCGAGTGTTTTGCCAAATGTCCGGGGAAAAAATCCGCCTTCTTCAATTGAGATAGATTGAAATATGCCTGCCGATGGATAGAAAATATCGTTTCGTTTATCGCGCTGCAGAGTAACCGTAATAAACGAGTTGAATTGCTTTATAAATCCTAATTCTTGATTGATTGTATCCTGCTGAGTCGCAACTTTTTTTGGATCGCTCAACTGAAGATTCCAATCGATAAAAAGTCTCGTATAAGTTGCTGTCTGCGATTGCGTGCCGAGACGAAGGTTCAGACTTGGATTATAATATGTAGTCTGCTTATCGAGCATGGCGGAGAATGCCGCGCTAAAACTTGTTTTATTATTAAAAAGATACGGCTGGACGAACTTTATTGTCAGCTCAACTTTTGAAACAAGAGAACTGTCCCGTAAAGCATTTCCATTAAATAACGATAGAAATTGCATCGATTGCTGATTGAGACGGAGACGAGTAGAAAAATTCCGCGCACCTCCAAAGAAGTTCCTGTGATTATATCCGATCCCAAACAGGACATTAAAAGCATCATTTTCGTCATTTACACCTATTTCCGGAGTTAACTCTTGAAACGACCTGGTGCGTACATAAAACCCGGATAGGAATGCTGGTTAGTTTCCGACGATGTATCATAACAGCATTTTCAATTTTAGTCGTTTCAAAAACACCGAGTCTATTGAGATTTCTTTCGCTTTCTACTTTCTTTTGTTCACCATAGTATTCTCCATTTTTAAAATCGAGATGCCTGAGTACAACAGTCGGATTTATGCGTTGCGGCGATGTTGAATCCTGTTCAACGGAAATAGTACCGAACGTATAACGTTTCCCGGGATTAAAGACAAATACAAGAGTAAAATTATCCGTAGAGGCATAATGAAAGGCATCAACAGATAACAAGCTTTACATTTACATACCCATTATTGGCAAATACTCCGATAATGCGGCGCGATTCCTCTTCCACCATTTTTTTGATATACGGCTGACCTACCTCAATCTGTTTATTCGAGGTAATTTCATTCATCACGTCCGGCGCAATATTTTCAAATCCATGATAGATGATCGTATCGATCAACGACCGTCTTCCTTCCTTAATGGAAATATTGAGCATACACCATTTCCTTTTCAGGCTGGATGCTGATGCTCGTATCTATTTGGGAATGGATAAAACCATTGTCCCGATAAAATCGTTTAACCTGATTATAGTCGGCAGAAAAGACGATGGGATCAAAATATTCGGGTTTCTGGCCGCCCAATATTTCTTTATCGAATCGGCGATATATCCATTTCCATATCCCCCATGGCGTTTCACGGGTTATCATGACATTGAGAAGCTGATCATCGCTCAATGTTTCGTTTCCGTTAAAACGAAGCTGACCGACTTCATATTTCTGTACGGAAACTTGCGCTGTTATCTGCACTGAACAGAAAATACAGAGGAATATAGTTATAATATAATTCTGCAAGAGAAATCAGCAATAAAAAAACCCAGCAGGAAAGTGCTGGGCTTTATTCAATACAAACAATCCCAAAGTGCCCTGATTATAGAAAACGAATGTCGTAATTCTAATATTCTTTTTCGTCCTCAAAGAAATAGTCTTCGTCGGTCGGGTAATCCGACCAGATTTCCTCAATACTTTCGTAAGGTTCATCCGAATCCTCAAGTTCTTCCAAATTCTGGATCACCTGAGTCGGAGCACCTGTGCGCATCGCATAATCGATCAACTCTTCCTTTGTCGCCGGCCAAGGAGCATCATCTAAATATGTCGCAAGCTCGATGGTCCAAATCATCGTCTGTTCATATCCTCTTAAATTTATCATTATGAATTAATTCTGGAAATCACTTGCGCGAACATCATCAAAAAAATAATCTATCGGATTCTGCGCCACACCGTTCACCCGTACTTCATAGTGAAGATGCGGTGCACTCGAAAGTCCCGAACTTCCGCAGCGCGCAACAAGTTCGCCGCGCTTCACCCGCTGTCCTTCGTTTACCAGATACTTTAGAGAGATGTCCATATAGCGTCTTGTATGAATAACCATGATTAATTTCAAGAGCAAGTCCATACCCGCCTTGATGTCCGGTAAACTCAACAGTGCCGTCAGCAGCTGCATAAACCGGAGTGCCGGTTTCATTGTCAATATCTATTCCTTCGTGCGGTCGGAGGATCTGCAAAATCGGATGAAAACGCATTCCAAATCCTTTTTTATTAAAAAATCCTTCCATCGGTTTTATTGCCGGAAGATGAGAGAAACGAACTTTATTTTTTTCGTAGGCGCTTCCAATTTCTTCATAGCTCGATGATTGAAGACGCAGTTCATGTTCTGCTTGTTCGGCAGTTGTACGTAAATTATTAAGAAGTGAATTTACACTTATGGAAGAAGTAAAATCAATTCGTGATTCAGCACCGCCTGTTCCGGCTTTCCGCAAATCTTCATCAAATTTTGGTAAATCTGCAAGCAGCCGCATTTCATTTCCCTTGTCGCCAATTATATTAAGCTGCTTCTGAATGCCGTTCAAGTTGTGCGTTAGAAATTGTAATTGGTTCTGCAGTACTCTATTCTCATTAACCAAAGCCGTCTGCTGAATAAATCCCAGCCCAAGAACATCATCATAGTGCTGGTTGATTGTAATGAGAGACCAAAGAGCAACACCGCCTATCAAAAGTCCCGTTACCATAAGGCGGGTTCTAGCCCAGCGAACCTCATGGAAGGTCAGCGACTTCATCGAGAATCTATACAGTTTTGTTCTTTTCATATTTAATCACAATAATTCAACGGTCAAACACAGTCACCAGCTTGAGCTATATGCTGGCTGAAAATAGGTAATAATCAATTCTTTGTCAAGAATCTTTATCACACTATTCAAAATCGTGGTGAAAATAATTAATTGCCCTTTTTCCCTTCATTTTTTCGGTAATTGTCGAGTCAAGACGCTTCTTAAATTCATTTGCTGAATCATATCCATATTGTTTAAGGAGATAGTCCAACGCAATCACTTCAACGATCACAGTGATATTTTTACCGGGGAAAATGGGCAATTTTATATGGGGAAGACTGACACCTAAGATAGATATATATTCGTGATCTAAACCTGTCCGTGTGTATTCCACGTCATTCTTCCATTCCTGCAATTCTACAATAACTTCAACTCGTTTTTGAAACCGAATTGCTTGAATGCCAAATATTGAACGTACATCAATCAATCCGAGACCGCGTATTTCCATATAATTTCTTACTACATCCGAACCTGAGCCCAGTAAAATTCCTTCGCCCTTACGAGAGACCATAACTACATCATCTCCGACAAGACGATGTCCTCGTTCAATAAGATCCAATGCTATTTCACTCTTACCTATACCCGAACGCCCGGTTATTAATACTCCGATTCCGTAGACATCCACAAAAGAGCCGTGCAAAACAGTCTGGGGCGCAAAATGGTCGTCAAGAAAATCACTAAGGAAGTAAGACAAATTTTGTAGTTTCTAAAGGCGTCAGGATAACGGATATATGATGTTCAGTGGCAATGGCAATAAGCTCGTCGTCGAGTTTATTTTTACTCGTTACAAAAATACATGGCAAATCGAATTGGAATATTGTTTGAAATGCTTTAATCCTCTCTGCAAATGTCAGGTGATTGAGGTAACGGACCTCCGTATTCCCAAAAATCTGCACTCGGTCGTATGTAAATAATTCAACATATCCGGCAAGTGCTAAACCCGGCCTGTGAATGTTTTTATCCGTGATCTCTTTTGCAAAACCGATATCACCATTGGCCGTCTCTAATGTAAGCCGTTTCTTCAGAACTTCGAAAAGAGAACCAACCGTAATATTGTTGTTTTGTATTTCTTTAATATTTTCGAGCGCCATAATCCCGTCTCCCGGGTTTATCATTCTTTCTCACGTATTCTTCTTACACCTTTCTTGTCTTTCGTGTGCAGTTTCTCTTTGTATTTTTTTAACCGGGTTTTTATTTTTCCAATTGCCAAATCTACCGACTTTTCGAACTCCTCACTCTTGCCAACGCCGGTCAGTACTGTACCATAAACAGTAAGTGATAATTCTGCTATCTTCACGCTGTTCCGTGCTTTTTCAAATGAAAAAATAACTTCTGCTTTTATGATACCGTCATAGAAGTGTGAAAGCTCTTCAATGGAATTCTTTGCATATTCCGTTAGCGAGTCATGAGATTTGAAATGCCTTGAAGTAACTTTAATATTCATTGTTAATCCTCCTTATTTCTGAGTGTCCGTTCCGATTAACTGCTCTTGCCAAATCTATGCCTTTGGATGCGCCTCTTCATATATCTTTTTCATCCGTGCGGATGAAATATGCGTATACACCTGAGTAGTAGACAAGCTTTCGTGTCCCAACAATTCCTTCACTGCACGTATATCTGCTCCATGATTAAGCATGTGTGTGGCAAATGTATGACGCAGTACATGCGGGCTTTTTTTCTCAATTTCAGAAACCGCACCTATGTACTTCCGGACAATCCGGCCGACTGCCTGAGGATATAATTTCCGGCCTTTTGCCGTTAAAAATAAAAAATTTCCGGCATCTGTTTTATCCGCCGGCGTAACCATATTTCTTCCTTCAGCAAGATATTCGCCGATCGCTGATAATGCTTTTTTTCCAACAGGAACAAAACGTTCCTTACGGCCTTTTCCCTTCACCTTCACCAGTCCTTCTTCAGGCTTGATGTCTTTTAATGTAAGATTAATCAATTCACTCAGGCGGATACCAGTGCTGTAAAATAATTCCATAATTGCCAGGTCTCTTGATTTATTATGTCCTGTTTGGTCCGACGCTGTAAGAAGTTTCTGCATCGATTGTTCATCCAGGAACACAGGCAATCTTTTTCCTGCTTTAGGCGTTATTAGTACCAGCGCCGGATTGTTTTCAATAATTTTATGTCTCTTAAGATATTTAAAAAAAGAACGTATAGATGCAATTTTTCTGGCCACGCTCCTTTGGCAAAAACCCTGATCGAGAAGAAATCCAATAAACGCTCTTAACGACTCTTTATGTACATTGCTGAATGACTCTTCCTTATTACTCCGAAGAAATTTCGTCAAACTCAATAAATCAGTTTCGTAGGAAAGTATGGTATGAGCAGAATAATTCCGTTCAGTTTCTAAATATTCAAGATAACCTCTAACGATTTTTTCCATCGTATCTATTCGCTATCAGCCATGCACATCTTAAGCAGAAGCGGCAACTTCAACTCGATCCACTTCCTGTTTGCATGCCGGGCAGATCATATATTCGCCTTTTGCCTGAGAATATTTTGCTACAACATATTCATTGCCGCAGGACGGACACGCCTGGGCAACAGGTTTATCCCAAGAAGCAAAATCACAATTTGGATATTTCGAACATCCATAAAATGTCCGCTTGCCCTTCTTTGTCTTTCGCTCTATGAGATCTCCTTCTTTACATTTTGGACATTTGATGCCCATAGAAATAGGTTTTGTATTCTTGCAGGAAGGATAATTGGAACATCCGAGAAATGCGCCGAATCTTCCCCCCTTTACAACCATATCGCCGCCGCAAAGATCACATTTTCCGCCAACAACATGCTGATGCTTTTCCGCATCTTCGGCAAGCGGTTTAGTATTCTTGCATCCCGGATATCCCGTGCATGCCATGAACCTTCCGTTTCGTCCCCACTTTGTCACCATCGGCTTCCCGCATAACTCACATATTTCTCCCGTTGTTTCCTGCATCGATTTTTTTATAGCTGAAGCCAGGCCGGATGCTTTTTCTACAGCATGATGGAAGGGGCCATAGAAATCTTTCATGACATCCAGGTATTCTTGTTTGCCGGATGCAATTGTATCCAATTCCTCCTCCATTTTAGCAGTGAACTTGACATTAAATATTTCGGGAAAGTGATTTACTAGCAATTTATTCACTTGCATGCCAAATTCAGTCGCGTACAGTTTTCGTTCTTTTTGTTCGACATATTTTCGATCAACTACGGTCGTTACAATCATCGCGTAGGTACTCGGACGGCCAATGCCGAGCGATTCCAGTTCCTTCACCAGACTGGCTTCTGAATATCGGCCGGGCGGTTTTGTGAAATGCTGTCTCGGAAGAAGTTCGGTAAGCTGAACTGCCTGGTTCTTCGCAAGATTTTCAGGAAGCTTCGATGTCGGATCGGTATCCTCTTGTTCCTTGCCGTTCTCTTCCACGATGTCGTCATATACCTGCAGGAAACCGCGAAATTTAGGTAATTGATCACTTGCCCTGAAAAGATAATCTCCTCCGGTTACTTCGACGGTAATCTGTTCAAATTCTGCCGGTGCCATCTGACACGCGATGAATCGATTCCAGATAAGTTCGTATAGTGCAAACATATCTTTATCGAGATATTTTTTTACGGCTTTAGGTGTCAGTTTAACGGATGTAGGCCGAATCGCTTCGTGTGCATCCTGCGATGACTTTCCTTTTTTAAAGAGGCGCGGCTCTTTTGGCAAATACTCTTTACCATAATTATTATAGATATATTCACGTATTTGTGAGACTGCTTCTTCACTCAATCGTGTCGAATCTGTACGCATATACGTGATGAGTCCGGTTAGTCCCTCTTCACCGATTTCCTGACCTTCATATAACTTCTGTGCCAGCATCATTGTCCGCTTGGAAGACATTCGAAGCCGTTTTGCCGCTTCCTGCTGCAACGTGCTTGTGATGAAAGGTGCAGGTGCATTTTGTTTGACCGGTTTTTTAACGACATTCGAAATTTCATAACGTTGTTTCCGGACATCGGCCATATATCCATTTGCAGTTGTTTCATCGGGTATTCTCGGTTCATCGCCTGCAACTTTAGCGAGTTTTGCTAAGAATTTATCATCATGCTGGGATGTAAATTCTGCCGTTAATGACCAGTATTCTTCCGGAACAAATTTCTTGAATAGAAGCTTCTCGTTCGCAGATTAACCGCAATGCAACTGATTGTACCCGTCCAGCCGATAAGCCGTAATACATTGTCTTCCAGACGAAAGGCGTTACTTTATATCCTACAATTCTATCCATCGCACGCCGTGCCTGCTGAGACATCACCATATGTTCATCAATCTTCTTAGGATGTGCCATGCCTTCTTTGACACCGGTTTCCGTAATTTCATGAAAGAGTACACGCCGGATATGTTTATTGATATCCTTTATCTCATCAGCAATATGCGCTGCAATTGCTTCGCCTTCACGATCCGGGTCAGTCGCGATAAATACTCGCTTTTGCTTTCGCTGCTTTTTCTTTTATTCGTGCTACAATATCTTCTTTTCCGACGATCGTTTCATACACTACCGAAAAGTCGTTATCGATATCGACGCTCAATTTACTTTTAGGAAGATTCTTGATATGTCCAACTGAAGCTTCAACAATATACTCTTTTCCCAAATATTTGTTGATGGTTTTTGCTTTAGCTGGAGATTCTACAATAATAAGTGATTTTTCCATTCTTCCTATTCTTCAGTGAATCGTATCATTCGTTCCAAGTGAAACCTGTCCATTGCTGCTTTCCATATCAAATAAATATCCGGCAACAAAGGATTTCATTTCCGGTAATCCTACTAGTCGAAAATCCTGCAATCATAATTCGTTCGATAATGGTTTCAACATCCATGTTGTCAAGAAGTCCAAGCTGCTGACATTGCATCAAATAACCATATGCCTGCGATTCTATAACCATCTTTTCGGCATCATTCAACATACGATGTGAAGTGCTTGCTCCGCCGGTTACATCTGTCATGGACTTACCCAGAGATAGACGTTCAAATATCCATGAAAATGCCGATGATATTTCACTTTGTGTATATCCATCGCGCGTTAGCGATGACACATCTACGTCGCTTAATCGTTTATTCGAACGCAATTCACTTACCAGGTATAATATTATTTCAACGACACGTTCTTGCATTAATTTCTACTTCCTTCTTTTTCTTTTCATCTTTTCCAAATACATATCCTCGCGTTTATGCATAAGATTCCTTTTTCGTACGGTTGCGTCATCATATCCCAGCAAATGAAGCATGCCATGGATCAGCAGTCTGCTTGATTCCTGCATATACGCCACATGATATTCACGGGCCTGTTTTCGTGCAGCATCCAAATTAATGTAGATTTCTCCTTCCACACCGCCATCTTCGCCAAGAGGAAAAGCAATCACATCCGTTGTACAATCATGCTTAAGAAACTTACGATTAATCTTTCTGATGAAACGGTTATGAGTAAAGACGAATGCAAGTGAAGGAAGTTCCTTCCCTTCTCCTTTGTAAACAAGATGCAATGCACGGAGAACATCCCCGCCAGGAAACCGAAGATGGGGATGGTTGGTTGATAAAAGAATCATTCTCTGCGTCATCTCCGTTTCCGACTTCCTCCCCGCAAATGTCCCGTTGATTTCTTATGAATCTGCGGTGGAAGTATCGATTCGGTTAATGACAATGCAATACCTGAGAGCATTACTTCAGGCCCAAGCTTTGTAAAATCACCGGATAAAATTTCTCGATCAACATTCGCATAAAGCGAGCAACCGCCTTCTCGTTCTATAGTCAGTCCGGAAAGCTTTCCATCACCCTCTCCGATAAAAGTAATTTCTCCCAGCATCTTACTAACGACATATCCTGTACAAAAATGCAGCTGCAAATGCGCCGTCGATGTATAAACCGAAATAAGGTTTCCTTTTCGATTACCGATTTCAATATCGGAATAAATTTCTACCGCCAGCTTCCGCTGTTGTTTTACATTCTCGATTTCAAACCGCATGCTCTTGCCGATATGTTTGGGTCTTACATCAAGCACTTGAGCCAGCTTTTTAAAATCCTTTTGTTTGAATTTAAATGTCATTAATTTTTATTATCTTCTAATTCGTATTTAAATTTATTTAAGATGCTTTCTGTGAATCCACTTCTGCCGCTTTAATATAAGCACCCGGAATACAAAGAACCATCGCAAATATACATTCCGCCTAAGTGAATGTCAAGTTCAGATTGAAATAGTTGTATTCTCAATAGCAGCTTCACACTCGAATTTGTATCCCCTGCTTCTAATCTCTTTCTTGCATTTTTTCAGAATGTCGTCCACTTTATCATCGCTATGATTTTGATCGTGATGAAAAATATACAATCTCCTGACATTAGCTTCCGCTGCTAATCGAAGCGAAAAAAGATAATCCGAGTGTCCCCATCCGACTCGATCGATGTATTCTTCGGGCGTATAAGTTGTGTCATGAATCAGTACATCTGCACTCCGGCAAAAATCAAAAATACGCTGATTAGGATCGCCGCTGTTATCTTTCATAAATTTTTCTCTTACCGTCGGCTCGAAATTTCCCATTAAAGCCGCAGACGCTCTATCAAACGGTTCATTGTCGCTGATATATATGAGTGTTTTCCCTTTATATTCGACTCGGTATCCGAGCGAATATCCGGGATGATTTACATATATCATCTTTACTATCGCATCATGCACCTGCATTTCTCCTTCCTCCCTGATCGGTACAAATTTGATCTTGGCCTTAAGGTCATGGAGCTGGACAGGAAAATAAATGCGGTTCATCTGTTCCGATATGATTTGGTCAAGCGATTTTTCGGTGCGATCCGTTCCTATAATCGTCAACTCATTCCCCGGAATAAATGCCGGTTTAAAAAACGGAAAACCCTGAATGTGATCCCAGTGTGGATGCGAAATAAAAAGGTGCGCTTTAACAGATTCTCCGTTATTGATCAAGTAATCTCCGAAATTGCGTATTCCTGTACCGGCATCAAAAATAATAAGCCGATCATCATCCAGACGGAGTTCCAAACATGGAGTATTGCCTCCATAGCGGACAGTATGTTTTCCCGGCGTCGGAATTGAACCTCGAACACCCCAGAATGTCAGTTTCATAGCATATTTCTTTAGCTATTCATGATTGATACTAATCGCAATATTGGATATTGACTTCACTCAGGATAGCTGTATCAAACCGGACAATGCTGCTCTCTTTCGCTCCCACTCCATACATTATCCTTTCACCGTCGGCAAATATCGAAGGATAAAGGCGGGTCAGCTGAATACAATATGGGATTAAACGGCTCAATCCTCTGTCATCGCCTTAGGCGGCATCCAACCGCCGCGTTTCCACTTCCTTAGTTCTACGCGAACGCTTCCTAAAATCACTTTCATCCGTGCTGTTATCGGTATACCGGCGATATCGTTGCTAAAAACTCCTTCAAAGTCGCCGGTCAATCCAAATACTCCTACGAAATCTGCTCGTCCATTCAATTTAACAACATCAACAGGGTAATCAACCGCATCAATCTCTTCTTCCAGATTTTCGACGCCTAAATTTATTCTTGTCGTTACTTCATTTGTATCTATGAATGTCGGTATATTCTTCTGTCTTTTCTCCAGTGCATGTGCGCGCGCATAATAGAAAAGAGATAATCCATCCTGACATTGCTGCGTAATAGCCACGGTGTCGGCACCTATTTGTCTGCGTTCACCTGAAGGCAGCTTTTCCCCCCACTGGAAGTACATTTTGTTTTTAACGTAATCGAAAATCATTTTTCGATAAGTCATTTTTTTACTTGTGCTGTCTTCACTCACCCATCCGTACGAAAATGCATCCTGGTCAATTTCACTGTAGAAACGTACATGCAGCTCAACCAGCCAATCTAGCGACGGATTCGAATCCATAGTCACAGAAGCATGGTAGATTGTCCTTCCGTTCCGTTCTTCTTTATCTGTTATCTTGAAAACTAATTTCCCGATATTAAAAATCGTGTAGTGAACACTGTACTCCAGTTCCTCTCCCACCTGAAGCATTATATTCGCAGGAGATTGTGTTGATGCAGCCGATTGAACAGGCACTGTTTGTTTTTCCTTTGAAAAACAAACAAGCGTGACGACGAGTAAAGCTATTATACTGCTTGTTAGAAGCTTCAGCGATTTCATACTTTAAATGAATTCCTTATTCTAATTTTGCAATTTTTTCTGCTTCCGGAAAAAGCGTCAACGCTTTCTGTATCTGGATATCGACATCTACTAAAATTCCGATAGATCCTTCAAATCCAAATATCATTTGAGCAATTTCCGCTTTTAGCCGAGCCTTCAAGAAAGTGATATCCTTCAGATATTCTTTCTCGTCAATTTTAATTTCTTTTTCTTCAACGAATTTGCGAAACTCGTTCATGAATTTTTCAGATACTACAAAATCCGATTTAAACTTTTCATATTGTTTGTCATACTTTTTCCTGAGGTCAGATCCCTGGCCTTCCATAAAGTTCTTAACAAAATCATAGAAAAGGTTCTTACGAAATATAGTCAAGATTAATCCTGTAGCTTTTTCAGATTTTACAATATAATCCGGTGTAATGCCTCCGCCTCCGAGAACTGTTCGTCCGTCATTTGTTTTATAGATAGGGATCGTAGTATCCGGCTTTGCATCTTGTTTATGTTCAAGATTGTCCCCTTCCTGTTCATCCCGTTGAAAGGCTTCCAACTGATACGCATTTTTATCCTTTCCTTCATACGAGCGCTGGATTAGTCTTCCGCTCGGCGTATAATAACGCGCAACAGTGAGCCGGAATGCCGAACCATCCTGCAACTGCCAGGGCCTCTGCACCAATCCCTTGCCAAACGAAGTCTCGCCGACAATTAAACCGCGGTCCCAGTCTTGAATCGCACCTGCCACTATTTCACTTGCGCTCGCAGAACCATTATCGATAAGGACAATCAACGGAAGTTTTTCATACTTATCACCGGTTTTTGCAGAGTATGTTTCTTCAAATTCCGGTCTTCGTGCTTTTGTGTAAACTATCCGATGAGGATTCTTCGGTGTCCCTCCGTCTAGGAATTGATCTGCCATACGAACAGCCTCGTCCATTAATCCGCCGCCGTTCCTTCGTAAATCCAGGATAAGCTTTTTCATCCCGCTCTCATGAAGTTTTTGAAGCGCTTTCTCCATTTCTATATGCGTCGTTTCTTTAAATTGATTTACGAGAATATATCCTACATCTTTATTCAGCATAAATGCAGCGTCGACACTCGTTATTGCTATTTCATCGCGAATTATAACGAAGTCAAGTATTTCTTTCACACCCGGGCGCACAATAGAAATCTTAACTCTAGTGCCTTTTGGCCCGCGAAGATTATGCATAACCTGCTGGTTTGTCCATTTTATTGATGATGTATCGTTGATCTTGACAATGCGATCATTTGAGATAACGCCCATACGTGCCGACGGCCCTCCGCCAATAGGCTCGATTACAGTAATAGTGTCATTCAATATGCGGAAAGAGATTCCGACTCCTTCAAATTTTCCCCTGAATTGTTCCATAACTGTTTCATTTTGCTTCGGCGGGATATAGACCGAATGCGGATCGAGAGTATTCAACATTCCCTCAATTGCTGCATCGGTCAGCTTTCCGGTATCGACATCCTCTAAATAAGCCTTTTCTGTTATACTAAGAACATCGCCGAACTTCTTAATCTGCATATAAATATTATCTGCAGAAATCAATTGATCGATTCCCATTCCTGCAAAAACACTGACAATTACTATCGCAGCTACTGCAAATAGCGAAAATCTTTTTTTCATCACTTTTTCCTTTAAAATACCCAACTCATTCTTTATATAGATCCATCGAACCACAACCATAATTTCTATTATTTATTAGACAAGATACGTGAAATCGGTCAAAATTCAAACAACAGCTGTCACAGCTACCCTGTAATTACGGATAAAAAATGAGAGAGTTGCTGTTTTTTTGGTTTTTACTGCCGCAACTTGACTAACTTTAGCGCTCCTCGGATTTCATTTGTGGGAAAAATATTACATCTCTGATTGAATCCTGATTTGTCAGCAGCATAGCAAGCCTATCGATACCAATACCCAATCCTGCCGTAGGAGGCATACCGTATTCGAGAGCACGAAGGAAATCTTCATCAAGCACCTGTGCTTCTTCATCACCGCGGTCAAGAAGTTTCATCTGTTCTTCAAATCTTGCGCGCTGATCAAGCGGATCGTTCAATTCAGAAAACGCGTTGCATAATTCTTTACCGTTGACAATTGCCTCGAACCGCTCGACTAATCCCGACTCTGTTCGATGCTTCTTTGCCAGCGGCGACATCTCAATCGGATAGTCGGTAATGAATGTCGGCTGAATCAGATACTGTTCTACTTTTTCACCAAATATCTCATCGATAATTCCGCCCGCACCTGTTTTCGGATCTATATCTATCTGCAATTCTTTTGAGATCTTTCGTAATTCATCTTCCGATTTATTCCTGAGATCTTTGCCTGTTTTTTCTTTGATAGCATCAAACATCGTTATTCGTTTCCAGGGCGGTGTAAAGTCTATTTCATGATTCCCAATTTTCAGAGTCGTTGTTCCGTTAATCGTCATTGCTGCAGTGGATACAAGTTCCTCTACAAGATTCATCATCCAGTTATAATCTTTATAGGCAACATAAAGTTCCATCATTGTAAATTCCGGATTATGCGTCCTATCCATACCCTCATTTCGAAAATCTTTGGAAATTTCATACACTCCGTCATAACCGCCTACAATAAGACGTTTCAGATACAATTCATCTGCGATTCGCATATAAAGCTTCACATCAAGTGCATTATGATGAGTGACAAACGGCCGGGCAGATGCACCTCCGTAAATCGGCTGCAGCACGGGTGTCTCAACTTCTATATATCCGCGCTCATCTAAAAACTTGCGAAGAATACTGATGATTTTCGCTCTTTTTATAAATACCTGTCTCACATTGTGGTTGACTGCAAGATCAAGATAACGCTGGCGATACCGCAGTTCTTTATCAGAGAACGGATCGTAGATGGTTTTATTACCTTGTTCATCAATCTTTTCTTTGGCGATCGGCAAAGGCCGGAGAGATTTTGATAAAAGGATAAGTTCCGATGCATGAATCGAGACCTCTCCCATTTTCGTTCGAAAAACATAACCCTTTATGCCAACAATATCACCGATATCCATCAACTTGAAAGCATCGTACATCGCTCCAAGATCATCTCGTTTTAAATATGCCTGTATCCTTCCCTGAGAATCTTGAATATGACAGAATGATGCTTTCCCCATCCTGCGAATGGACATTATTCTCCCTGCTACAGAAACAATATGCTGCGGAGCGTCATCGCGAAACTGCTCGATAATTTGAATTGAAAAAGCATCTCCAGCAAATTCATAAGGGTACGGATTGATGCCGAGCTGAATCAGTTGTTTTAATTCTTCCCTGCGGCGAAGCATCAAAACATTTAAATCTTCATGCTCGTTTTCGGCCGATTGAATTTTCTTTTCGTCAGTCATTATTTTCCCATATTTCAAATTTATTTTTTCCCATATCACGGCCGAAGATTAAGTCTATCAGGATCGCACCTGCCGTAAAGTGCGGTCAACTCATAAAGACGATTCGCTAAACTATGTTCTACCTGGTCCCAGCCGAACCGCCATTCCCAATTTCCATCAATTGTGCCCGGAATATTCATTCGCCCTTCACTGCCAAGCCCGATAACATCTTGAAATGGAATAACTGCAATATCAGCTATCGATTCCAATGCGAATTTGATAAGATCCCATTGAATTTCATTTCCATCTGTCTTGCAATATCTACGGACAAAATCGCGCTCGTGATCCGATGCCTTTTCATACCATCCGCGTGTTGTATCATTGTCATGTGTTCCGGTGTAGACAACACAGTTGTGCTCGTATCGATGAGGAAGAAAAGCATTCTCAGGCCCGCCATCAAAAGCAAATTGGAGCACCTTCATTCCCGGAAACCCTAATCTTTCCCGCAGCGCATGTACTTCCGTCGTGATAATACCTAAATCCTCTGCAATTATTGGCAATGTACCAAGTTTTCGCTGAACATCCTTAAAGAATTCTTCACCCGGACCTTTTACCCATCTTCCTTTTATAGCAGTTTCTTCTTCTTCCGGGATCTCCCAATATGTTTCAAATCCGCGAAAATGATCAATACGCATTAAGTCGAATAATTCAAATGTCCTTTTGAAACGCTCATTCCACCATCGAAATCCGTTTTCCTTCATAACATCCCACCGATATAATGGATTTCCCCATCTTTGCCCTGTTTTGCTAAAATAATCAGGAGGAACGCCGGCTACAACTGTCGGCATTCCCTTTTTATTCAAATAAAATTCATCGGGATATTTCCATACATCAGCACTTTGATAAGCGACAAAAATTGGAATATCTCCCACAAGTATTACATTTCTGTCGTTTGCATACTTTTTTAATGACTTCCACTGGCGGTCGAAACACCATTGTGTAAATTTATGAAATGCGATATCCTCATTTAGCTCTTCAGCGGCTTTCTTTAATGCCTTATTTTCTCTTCTTGCCAGCCCGGTTTCCCAGAAAGACCATTCCCTTTCGCCGTACTTTTGATTAAGCGCCTGAAAGAGTGCATAATCTTCAAGCCACGACTCTTCTGCTTTACAATATTCGGTAAACCGCTTTGTATCATCCGCATTTCCATGCATAAAAAAAAATCTATATGCCTTTAAAAGAGTTTTCATCCTAAAGGCGGTAACTTCCGAATAATTAACACGATAAGCCGAGGAGTCTTTAGTGATACAAAGGTCTTCTTGAGTCAGCCAGCCATGCAAAACAAGTTCCTGCGGGTCGACAAGCAGCGGATTCCCCGCAAAGGCGGAATATGACATATAAGGCGAGTTTGCCAATCCACTTGGGCCTATTGGGAGCATCTGCCAGAGAGATTGACCTGCCGTAACTAACCAGTCAATGAAATGATAAGCTGATGCACCAAGGTCTCCCGAGCCGAACTGTCCCGGCAAGGATGTAGGATGAAGAAGAATACCGCTGCTACGAGGAAATCTCATCGATCTCTTTTCTGCTTATTGTGCCGGTGAGTCTTTTAAGTCCTTCCACCTCACTGCGTGTTAAATTCCGCGAACTCCCGCGCGGTATTCCAAGCGTTGTGAGGCCTGCAAAAGAAACGCGGTCAAGCTGGCGGACATCATGCCCGATAGCCTCAAACATTCTCCGCACCTCACGATTTCTCCCTTCCCTCAGTGTAAGAAGCACTTTCTTTCGTTTAGTGCCCAGAATAATTTCAGCGGTATTTGCCTTTGCATTGCCGTCTTCAAGGCGAACGCCTTTGCGGAGTTTTTTCAAGTCCTCATCGTTTACCTGACGATCGAGCGTTACCCGGTACATTTTTTCTATTTCAAACTTGGGATGGATCAGTGCATGTGCCAGATCGCCGTCATTCGTAAAAAGTAATACGCCTGTTGTATTTCTGTCCAACCGTCCGACCGGAAAGATTCTTTCCTTCGTACGAAGGTATTTCATGACAGTCGTCCGGCCTTTTTCATCGCTCAACGTTGTAATTGCATCTTTCGGTTTATTCATCAGTATATATACAAGCTTCTCTTCTATATTTACCAATTCCCCGTTTATAGATATCTTGTCTTTTCCGACCTTTACCTGAATACCTAATTCGCTAACCACGTGCCCGTTTACCTTCACCGCACCTGAAAGAATCAAATCGTCATTCTTTCTTCTGGAACCTATACCTGCCATTGCCAAGTAACGATTCAGGCGAACAGTTTCTTTATGAATACCTGTATTTTTTCTTTCCATATCTTCCAGCGCTTTGGCTGTTGTGTATTTTCTGCTTCTGTATTCATTCAATTCAATATTTTCGGCTGCATATTCTGTATTTACTTCTTTTGTTTCTTCTCCAGCTTCCTGATTTTGAGTTACATCCTCCCCGGCTTCATTCTTAGATATTTCGATAGACTGCTCGACTTCCAATCTGTCCGGACCCTGATTTAGATCTTCCGGTTCCTCAACTTCTTCCGGAATATTTTCCTGTGACGATATTAAAGACGGCACAATCTTCGATTCTTCCTTTTCAACTGACGGTGCAGGCAATTGTCTCGTCAGAAGGTGTTTCTTCAGCATTAAAAACTATCGATTCCTGTCCTATTTCTTCCGGTAGTTTACGTTCTATAACCGGCATAATTTTAATTTCGCGCGTCTTTTTATTTTGAATTATTTCAACGTCTTTTTCTTCAAGGTCCGATTTCTTCTTCGGAATATGCGGCAAACGCGATTTGAAATCTTCCTGTTCCTTCTTCGTGAGTTCAGCGCCTTCTTGAGCTTCCAGCATTCTTCGTTCTGTTTCAAACTGACTTTCGCCGAGAATTTCCTCGATCTCTCTCGGCCGCGGAAGATCCGTGATATCATTCAGCCCGAAGTGTTTTAGGAATTCCCTTGTTGTCCCGTACAGCAGCGGACGCCCTACGCTTTCTGCACGCCCCGTTACGGTAAGCAGTTCTTTTTCTAAAAGTGTTTTAAGGACATAATCGCAATTCACGCCGCGTATTTTTTCTATCTCTGCTTTTGTAACCGGTTGTTTGTAAGCTACAATCGAAAGGGTTTCCACGCCGGATTGCGAAAGTTTTCTTCTTCCCTGTTCCTTATAAAGTATTCCCAGCCATTCTGCATATTCTGATAGTGTCGCGAATTGATATCCGCCTGCAATTTGTACAATGCGGTACGGCCTTCCTGCTCTTTCATACTCCAGATTTAGATCTGTTACACTCTGTTTGATAGTCTCCGATTCAATTTGCGTCGATCCGTTAGTTCGCGTATCATCGCCCTGACAGATTGCACGAATCTGGCCGATCGAAAGCGGTTCCTGCGCTGCAAAGATGAGCGCTTCTACCAGCGCTTTCAGCGTCGTCGGAATTTTAAGTTCTGTTTTCTCTATGGTTGTCTGTTCTAGCATCAAATCACATTACTCATAATTGAAAGTTCGCCGAACGGCTGCTTCTGACGAATAATTAATTTTTTTGAACGGATGACTTCAAGCAAGGCAAGAAAAGTTACAATAATGCGAATTCTTTCTTTGAATTCTTTTACCATCTCATAGAAAGTCGCCTCTGAACGCCTTGAAAAGAAATCCTCAATATATACAATCTGTTCTTCTACGGTGACATTTATTTTTTCAATTTCATGAATAAACTTCTTCGGCATTCGATCCATTGCAAATTTAAACGATGCTATAAGATCAAAGAATGTCACATCACGAATCAGATCATCGCCGGTCTCTTCTTCTACTACATGTTCGTCGGCAGAATGATACCCGCGGAAGCTTACTTTCATTTGTTCATCTTCACGCTTCTTCATCTCCACCGACATTTCCTTGAAGCGCTTATATTCCACCAACCGCTGCACCAGATGTGTGCGCGGGTCTGTTTCTTCTTCTTCACCAGGTTCCGGCGGAAGGAGCAATCTGACTTTTATCTGCATCAGTTCGGCAGCCATGACCAAAAATTCGCCTGCAACTTCCAAATCGAGCTGCTGCATGTAATGGATATATTCCAAAAATTCCTTTGTGATTCGAGCAATCGGAATATCGTAGATATCCAATTCATCCCGCTTGATGAAAAAAAGCAAAAGATCCAGCGGACCCTCAAAGTCAAGGAGTTTTATGGTATACATATTCATCCGAGCTTCATTGCCTCATGAACTTCGGCCATTGTTTGTTCTGCTATCGCCTTGTGCGCGTTCTTCACCTTCCGCAAGGATATTTTTTACTTTATCCATATTCGATTCATAGTAAACGCGTTTTTCACGGTTCGGTGCAAGTGTATCTATAATTTTTTTTGCACAGTTCATCTTGCAATCCACACATCCTAGTTTACCGCTTTCACAATTTTCGCGGATCTCAGGTACTTCCGTATGATTAAATTTATTATGGTATGCAAATACCAGGCATATATCCGGATGTCCCGGATCGCCTTTTCGGATTTTCTGCGGATCCGTGACCGCGGTTTTCATTTTTTTTGCAATAGCTTCCGGCGAATCAGACAATAAAATCGTATTGCCGATCGATTTGCTCATACGTTTGCCATCGAGTCCGGGTAAACGCGCAAACTTTGTGATCTTCCCCTCCGGTTCCGGAAACACCGGAGCATATTGTGTATTGAAACCGCCTGTGCAATTTCGCGTGTGATTTCGATGTGCGGTAATTGATCCTCGCCCACCGGAACTACATCGCCTTTATAGAGCAAAATATCTGCAGCCTGTAATACCGGATACCCAAGATGTCCGTAGACCACATTGTCCATCTCAAGATCGCGAATTTGTTCCTTTAAAGTTGGATTTCGTTCAAGACGTGCGGCTGTGATAAGCATTGAAAAAATCAAATGCAACTCGGCATGTTCTTTGATTTGTGATTGTCTAAACATCGGACTTTGCTCAGGATCAAGTCCGGCAGCAAGCCAATCGATAAGCATATCGATGGAATTATTGTAGATATCGGAAGTATCCGGATTTGTTGTTAGCGCATGATAATCGGCAATGAGATGATAATTCTGATATTCACCCTGCATAGCCACCCAGTTTTCGAGAGCACCGGTGAGATGGCCAAGATGCAGTTTACCGGTAGGGCGCATTCCACTAAGAATAATTTTTTTCTTTTTATTCAAAAGAACAATAGACTCCTTTCGATGAAACAGAGATCAGCGTTCAGTTATCAGCATTCAGTAAACAACTGATGTCTGAGAACTGATTGCTGAATGCTAATAACTAATTCATAAACAAATACGGTTTCCAGTGGTCATCCACTGTGCCTACAAAATGCCTGATAAACATTACATGATTTGGGCGAATCGGTTTTCGAAGAAGCGACATTTGTGCTTCATGCAAAGTTCTGTCTCCTTTCTTGTTATTACAAGTGACACACGCTGCCACCAGATTTTCCCAAGAATCCTGGCCGCCTTTCGCTTTCGGGATGATATGATCCACTGTTAGCATTGCGTCTGTTCTCCCGCAATATTGACAACTATGTCCGTCACGGCGTAATATATTTTTTCGTGAGAGAACTATCTTTTTATAAGGGACATGGACGAAAATACAGAGGCGAACTATGCTTGGATACGGCATTGTTGTGTAGACAGAATGCAATTTCTTCCCATCGCACGCTGCAATCAATTCAGCTTTTCCCAGATACAACAGGATAATGGCTTTCTTGACATTGCAGATGCTTAAAGGCTCATAATTATGATTTAGCACCAGTACTTTTCGGTTTAATTTTGTATTTGTACCGATGGTTTCTGTAAATATACTGAAGACCTATGCACCTCCTTTTATATGTTCGAGCTGTTCGCTCATATTTTTCTTGAAGTATATAGCTCTTTCCATTGAAAATATAGCATATTCCACATCCATAGTCAAGATTACAATATTGAAGATTTTTATTGAAGATTTTGAAACGATTTCGATAATACAAACTGGTTTTAGAGTTGTATCAGGTGAAAATGAATCATTCCCCGCTATAAAAGATTCCAACTAAGGTAATGAAAGATTTTTTTGATCCCTCGGCAAGCGTATTACGGTTAACAGGATATTAATCGCCTTTATTAAATTAAAATATTTCTATAAAATATTGGTACCGGTTTGCGATTTTTTTAATTACGGAAGAATTGCGGCTGTCGGTTTTATTCTTTGCAGATCTCTTTATTTTATTTTTTTCACTGCATCTTGGATCGGGTCTATAGCCGTATTATCTAATTTGCCTGTATATAGGATATATGCCAAAATCGCTGTCAGGATAATAAGTCCATAAATTATCAATTTTATCATCTTCTTAATTACAAAAAAAATAATGATACACACAAGACCTATTACGAGGATCATATAATACTTATTCGAATAGAATTATATTTAGAAAATCAGACATGCTTATATTCCTTTACAAATATTTTCGATGCAATTATGCTGTACTGATCCCCGTCTTTGATACCAATTTGACTGATTATTTAGCTGATTATGGTGTAATTGACCCCATCATGAGGCCAAATTCAATGTAAGAATTTATGTGATTTTATGCTTCGACAGTTTTATCATTAACTGTTTTTGTTACTGCTTTCCTGCGATGCTTTACAACATAGAGTTCTCTAAATATACTTTTATGCCATCACTTCCACAAATTATTATATCTAAAAGATTGCAATTTGTCCATTAGACTCTGAAATATAGACGGATCATAAAATCGATTTACTTCTGTGTTTATTAATATAAGTAATGCGGTGACATTTGCAGAGTTGTTTCCATGCCATGGATTACGGCAACAAGTGCTGCTATTTCAAAGAATACGTTTTTGTATCGGACCTTGGCTTTACGAGATTGAAGAAACGACGATGCCAAATAGTTGAAAAGCCATTAAACACTTTAATACAACAAAACACTTTAGCAGGCTTTGCCTACGAAGGACAGGAATCACTATTCAATCCGGTTAAGCATGTTGTTATGCACTGTTCTGCATCTATTTATTTTGAATGCGTGTAATGTTTGACAGTATATCCTTGCCAAACGCCATGCATTCAACTCGTTTTAGGTTGTCGTAGTCTTCAAAACCTGCCATCATTTTGGCTGTTTGAGGGTCCATTAAGGATTTTGTGACCCTGCCAAGGAATACTTTGGAAGGTACATTCTTAACTTCGCACAATTTTGCCAAATGGTCGTCAATAAACATGGTTGTTTGCTGCGGCCCAATAGGTTTACCCATGTTGCCGCATACTGCAAACAGGCCTCTAATCTTTGGACTGAGCCACGATTTATTGAAATTGAGATATTCCTGCAGCTCTTTAGATGTAACCATGCTTCGAATAGAACCGCCGATAATAACATGTTCAACTTCTTTTAAATTAGGATTTTCACGAACATCGAAAACATCGGCAATACCACCCATCCCTTCAGAAATCCATAAACTTGCATCACGGGAGCTTCCACACCAAGTACTATAGAGCACAGTACATTTCTTTTCGGATTGCGTCGGATAATACTTTAATGCACTTAATTTACCTGTTGAAACCATTGTGCCCAACCCTGCAAAACCAGCTCTGATAAAATGCCGCCTATCCATAAGTTTTTTCCTTTCTAACAATTTAGAAGAATCACGAAGGATTAAATCCTACCGATACTTTATACTGAGTTATCACAACAAATATCATGAACTTTATGAACTCCGCTGCCAATTATATTCATTCTCCTTAAACGTAAAGCCGCTGACTTTGGCTTCCAACTTATTCCTTTATGCGCTTCCTCCTGAGTTTGTTACTTAGGAGGAGGCATTTATTGTCCTTTACCATTTTCATCTGCAATGTGTTGTTGAGTAACACTCACGCGAACTTCACGCCGAATAAGCGTTCTCCCGACAACAGCAAACAGGACAAGGATTACGCCCGTATACCAAGCACCGATACTGAAACTGCTTGACCAATACATAGCGATAACCAGCCCACCACCCGCAATCAAAGCCGCTATTACGGCGAACATCCGCATCCCATAGAGAAAGACAAATGGAATATAGTGTGCTCCCAATAGGATCATCATCGCCGGATAGAACCAATTCAAACGATATAAGCTAACAGGCAAAAGGAGGGGCATCGATAAAGGCAGGACGAAAGCTACTTGCATGCCCAATTGACTAAGGGAGTTCTGTGTACTCAGCGGACTCCTGCTTTTAGAAACACGGATGAGCAGTTCTGTGATCGGGAAAATGAAAAATCCTCCCACCACCAGCATCGTGATAGCCGTGTTGGCTGAGTTCAATGTCGCCAAACTCGCCGACACAAGCCATATCACACCGGAAACGAGTTGTCCATAAAAGCCACCAGCAAACCTGATGCGCATCGCGTGCGTCGTGTATATCCATATTGATAAGTCTCCTTGTATTAAATCTTCGTCCGTCTAACGATGGCGGCATTAAAGCTTCACACTATTATGTTCCGCGCAATGGCGTGCAATGCCACTTCCGCTCGCTGCCTGCGTTGCCGAAGCACTTCCACCTAAACTATGGTTAAGTGGACAAGTCGGTATGCAGGTGATAAATTTTAATATACACAAAACAAGCGGAGCCTTGCAACTATAATCCTTCAGGTGGAGTCTCATAACTGAACACATGGCAGCGTTTTTCTACTTTATAGTTTTTATGGATAACAAAATTAATCTGCACTCAACCAACGAGACACTGAAAAGTTAATAAAAGCAAACCCACCACCTGCCTGCCGGACAGGCCATTAATTTTGCACAACGCCCATTCGGTCTGCTTGAACCGCTGATTTGGCAACGGCGCAGAAATATTATTTATTAACGGTTAAAACCGGTACTGTTGTTGCCAGCGATGGAATGTAATGATATGACTTCGGTTTATGATGAACCTAATTGCGACGGTTTTGTTTCTACAATAATATAATCGACGCCGACTTCCTTTAAAATTGCAATATCATTGAAAATTAGAAGATTTCCACGTTGGTTAGCACTGCTGATTTCTGTATTAACATAAGGTTTTAAAAAGTCGATAAATACTCGGTTCGAATTTTAGGGCTGAGGGTTCCACTTAGATTCAGAGAGAGAAAGAATAAGCACAAATAATAACGCAATTATAGTAATAATAGTTTTTGATGAAACAACTTAATCATAACTCCTCCTTATATAAAATGATTATAAGCAGATTACTTTTATATTAGTTGTTGTCAAATTTTTCCCGAAAGGCACGGTTTGGCCGCAATTCGCACTAAACAGGTGGAGCCCCATAACTGTACATGTGCGTAGTGTCTTTCTTATTCTTCCATTAATAATGCTTACCAATAGATAAATCTGAATTGCACTTCGTGCAATAACATTCCAGGCCTCCGGCTATCAGTTTGCGCCGCTGGTTAGCCCGCGACTTTACATATATTAAGCCAGGACGAATGAAGACTCCAACGTATTAAGAACCCTTTACACGTGTCGGAAATGTCATTATTCCTACCAAGATTAATAAAACGGCTGATGCTGCATTCTCCAACGAGTATATCAGGTAAACTTGATTGTTCCGTTTTGATCGAATCATACAAATTACAGCTCCGAAGAAGGATGCTCCTTCAAATGGCGCCATGAAGAGTATTAGTGAACTTGCCCGAATAATCCCACGGCATAAATAGCCGCTTCTTCTGATGCTTGAATATTAGAATTCGGGAGACGTTCGGGACGCAGCGAAGGCTTGAAAGTAATAGAATGCTATTGTGGTTGCTACCAGCGTGAATACAGCAGTGCTGCGGAAAGCGCGTCCATCAACGACATATCTTGTTTGCTAAAAGCGTGAGGAATGAACAAAGAATATAATAAGTACTACAAAGTAGTAGAGCAAGATTCCAGCATCAGAGCAATTCTGATGATAACAATTGCTCTCAATTGTTTCGATGTCAGGGTTGTTCAAAATGTTTTCGGCCTAAATCATTTGCAATAGTCAGAATAATTTTCTCTGATTTTGTTGAATAAATGCAGCCGCTACCTAACGATGGCAACTAAGTCCCGTGGCGTTTTAACGCCACGAGGATCCCGACAGCGGGACTGCGCGGAGCGCTAATAAGTTTCAATATATTGAAAACGAAACAATTTCACGCTGATAACCATATTAATTTATACTCAACCAACGAGGGATTAAATAGTTAATTATAGAAACCTAAAACCACCATTAGCCATGCTTAACGTCCTTTTAATTTGTATTGCGCTTCGCGCAATAACATTCTCAGGCCTCCGGCTCTTTTTAAAGTGGTTAGGCGGCGACCCTTGGACTTCATTAACCGCCATCATGGACGGTTAATGTATAACCATCGGGATCTTGAATGAGAATGTCATGCCGAATGGACTTTTACGAAGGCCATCGACGATTGGGACTGCTTTCAGCTTGTTGTGTAGAGCCGGCGCATCCAAAGTATGTAACCAGATGATAATTCCCTGACCTGGATTTTCGATCATTCGACCGTCCGGCGATTGTCTTATGGCAAATCCACATGGCTTAGTGTCAAAAGCCTGTGCATTCGGTCGCTTTTCAGACGATTCAGTCAAACCAATCTGTTCTTTGTAGAACTTGGATGACGCTTCCAAATTGCTAACGAGCAAAGTGATAAAATCAGGTCCCGAGATGTCTGTCATGATTCCTCCTACTGATTAAGAGTATATGTTCGCCGCCTAACGAACTGGCGCTAAGCTGCGGCGCTGATAAGTTTCAATATACACAAAACGAAACAAGTTCATGCGAAACCAAATTAATAAGCATCAAAGTTATAGGTACGGTAAAAACTGAATAATAAAAATTTAAACCCACATAGCCATGTAAATTGCACCCAGCTCATTCCGTCAGCTTGAGCGCCTCGTATGTTGAGTCTGTAACAAATATTTTCATATCCTTATCCATTGGC
The DNA here is from genome assembly GCA_963770945.1 of uncultured Bacteroidota bacterium. GTDB lineage: Bacteria > Bacteroidota > Ignavibacteria > UBA10030 > UBA10030 > Fen-1298. The sequence continues at coordinate 473,354 of CAVYRP010000007.1, forward strand.
AAAGTCATAGGAGAGTATGAGCCAGATATCTTCTCTCGAAAGAAGAATATCGTTAACCAGATTGTTCTCCCTATGACTTTGTGCTTCACTAGAATCTGAACAGGTACTTTGAGATCCATACTTTTTCCCGTGGAATCCCGTATAACGCACGAGTCAAGATCATAAGGAAGCTGCCAATGTTTTTCTTCTATTAACCTCTATTTCAAGGAGCTTTTCATATGAATATCTTAAAACAAACCGTCGGTATCGATGTCTCTTACAAATCCTTTGATGCACGTTTCGGAACCATCGATACTCAACAAAACACCAGCATCTCTCAAGACAAATCCTTTACCAATTCCCCTGTTGGCTTCAAACTTTTCCTGAAATGGCTCAAATCATTTATCCTGACTCAGGACATCCCCCTGGTCTTCGTTATGGAAGCCACAGGCGTCTATTATGAACGCCTCGCTCACTTCCTCCACAGCCATGGATATCAAGTCGCCGTTATTCTACCCAATAAAATTAGAAATTATGCTAAATCTCTCGAATCCAAGTCCAAAACCGACCCTATCGACGCTGCTACTATCACTCGCTTCGGACTGGAACGGCAACTCTCGCTCTGGTATCCTCCTTCTGAGAATATGAAAACTTTACGTGATCTCTGCAGGGAATACCACTGCCTCAAAGCTAACTGCACGCAAATTAAAAATCAACTCCACGCCCTAAAATCTTCTTTCCATCCACACAAAGAGTCCTTCAAACGCAAATCCCTTCTCCTCAAATTCCTCCAACGCCAGATTGCTCTCATCAAAAAAGAACTACGTGCTCTCGTTAAATCAGAGCCTCAACTGGCTCAACATCTCAAGAACATCAAAACAGCCAAAGGTCTCGGTGATATTACTATTCTCACCGTCCTGGCTGAAACTCGTTGCTTTCAACTAGTTACCAATCTCAAACAACTTACCAGCTATGCTGGCCTCGACGTCGTCTTTAATGACTCCGGTTTAAAAAAAGGCAAAACCTCTATCTCAAAAAAAGGAAATACCTTCATCCGTAAAGCTCTTTTTATGCCTGCACTTTCTGCTTGCAGGGCTAATCCCCAACTGAAAGCCTTCTATCAGCGTCTTGTTGCCAAAGGTAAAAATAAAAAGCTTGCGATCATCGCTGTCGCTCGTAAATTACTCTTGCTCATCTATACGCTCTGGAAAAATAATTCTGTTTATATCCCTGATTATAAACCTGTGCATTGTGCTTTAGAAGGAATAGCTTCTTAAAACATTCACCGGTGTTTGTTCTTTGACATATTTTCTATTGCGACTCTTGACTTTTATCACAGTACCTGGTTAGGCGGCATTGCCTCATAATAAACGTATCAATTGATATATGAGAAATAATATGAACACAACTATAGCGACAATTGCTCTATCTTTATTACGCCAAGAGAAGCGTTTCCCATTTATAAAACCAATTTATTGTTGAAACTGAAATAAAAAAAAACATTATAAGAGAATAATTAATACTTCCACCCAATACTATATATATTCTTTCGGTAAATCTCGGGAAAAAAAGCGAAGAAATAATCATGAGACATACTAATGTCAAAGATATTCTATAGATAGTTTTTATTTCTCGTGGTATTATTTCTGTTTTTGAGTCCATAATTCTAATGCCGCCTAACATCTAATTAGATAGACTTGGTCTATATTTTGTGTGTGATAGGATGATATATATGCCGAAGGCATTCCTTCGGAAGACTTTGTCTATAATTTTTCAAAAATATAGACTAAACAATTTTTCCCTTACCATTCGAACCCCCGCCTGACCTGCCTGCACGAAGACAAGTGGAAATTGAAAAAGATACGGTGATTCTTTACATAAATGACGCTACGCAAATATGACTGTTCTTCAGTTTAAAATCAAGGGATAGATGGAGAAAGCGTAGTACTTATTGGTGGGCTATTTAGGGTAACGAACGGCAAGTTTCAACCAATCTGATGAAGGAAGGACGGCTTGACAGACCTGCATGGGCGAAAGACCATTGCAGAATTTCCGCGCACCTTGACAATCAGTATAGGATTTTAAGCGTAAATAGTTCCTATATAGATTCTGATACTGGAGCGCCGTCTCGACAGACTGGAAAGCTTCGATGGTTTTCAATCTCATTTCAAATTGTTTGTTTATATTCTCTGCCCGTACACTAGTCTTCAAGATCTGAGGATCACGTTGATGTTCCAACAGTGCATCCCATTGCGAAGCTATAAAGCGTATAACGTTCCCATAGCGCTTGTTGTAAGCTCTGCGAAAACTTTTCCAACAACAGCGTTCTGTTATCCTCTTTGCAATAATGCGATAACTCATTCGTTCCTCGACATGCATCCGCGCTGCCTCCCGTTGGAAACCAAAAGTATACTGTTTCTTCTTTTCCTTCCGAAGCGCAAATGATCTCTTACAACTCTGACACCTATAACGCTGCACCCGACTTGTTGTACGTCGACTGTAACTCTTTGGTGTTATCGTTCGCTTTCCATGTTTCTGTGTTTCTAAACTCCCGCAATACTTACAGCACATCCGTCTCTTCTTCCGTTGAGACATCCAAAGTTCTCCGTTACCGAGAGTACAAACTCGCTATTTCGGATAACTCCTTCAACCATATTACTTTATATCTGTTTTACCAACCGAAGAGTACTACGCTTAGTAGATGGATACTAATAGGGATAGAAAAAGTCAAAGAATCGCGCAGCTTTAAATAGAAGATTGATAATATCGCGTTATTTTACTCGAGCTCCTGTAATTATCGGCATTATATCACAAAAATCCATTAATTTAACGAAACACTCAATTCTGTTTTAATTGCTTCTACAAGCGCTTCTTTAGGAAGTGCACCGACAGACATTTTAGGTTTTCCCTCTTTTGGAACGAATAGCATTGAAGGAATGCTGTGCACACCAAAGACTCCTGCAAGCTCCTGTTCATCGTCCACGTTTACTTTATAGAAGCTCACTTTACCGGCATATTCCTTCGATAATTCATCGATAATCGGTCCTACCATGCGGCAAGGCCCGCACCATGGCGCCCAAAAATCGATTACAGCAGGAACATCACCTTCGTACTTCCAGTCCTTATTTTGCTCATAGTTAAATACTTTTTGCAGAAAAGTATTTTTTGTTAATTGCTCCGACATGATCGACTCCTTTTTCTTTCAAAATCTATACTAGGATGATGAGATAATATTTTAGTTATGTGATGCAGATATTTTTATAAGGATTCAGAAATAATATCATATATATAAAACAAAAACGGGCTGATTTAGGTTCTCAGCCCGTCCTCGATATGACTTATTTTAAGCTTTTTAGGCTAATTCGGCGTTTTCATCTCTTTTCTTTCCCCTTTGTTCATCATTTTCTTATGGTCATCGCGATTCATCATTTTATGTTTCATCACCGGGCCTTCTACCAGAACTTTTTTCCAAATTTTTTGTTGTTCCGGAGTTAATATCGTGTTAATTGCAAACCACGAGTCCACCCTTATCATATGTGCTTGTGCCTCAAGATTAGCAATATCACCTATTTTTTTCTCGATATCAGATTTATCCGGACTTTCTGCCATACATATTTCCCGAAGTTCCAATCGAGCTGTCTCTACTTTTGCTTTTTGAGTGATCAATTGCTTATCCAAATCTACCTTAATTCGATTGGCATCCTTTTTTTGTTCGGCGGTCAGATTCAATTTTTTTAAAATCTTGCCGTAATCACTGCCGCCTGCCGGCTGACTATAAAGTCCAGCGCTCACCATTACAAGCGCTATCGTAATTAGCAATCCGAGTTTCTTCATATTATGTTCCCTTCTTTTGTTATGAATTATTCTCTATGGGCTATGCAAGTTAGACGCATTAAATTGTAAATGGTTGCAATAGTTTATTATGCCTATTTCGCCTAAAATCAACCATCAGAGCCGATCCGTTTTATATCATTAGAACAGAATATCGAAAATGACAATCGCGCTCTTTTTCTCATGGAACCACTGAAGGTACTAATATGACCTTTTTATTCTAAACTTTCCACCGGTATAAGAGAATTTGTTATGCAGCTTAATCAACTGCCAAGCAAATTACTCTTTCGGCTGAAACTTTTCTACTTCTTCGATAATATGTCGAAACAATTTCGCTTTCTTTAACGCGCTTGATCATTTCGCCTTTACGATAGAGAATACCGACTCCTTTGCCTGCGGCTATCCCGATATCTGCCGCACTTGCTTCGCCGGGACCGTTCACTACGCAGCCCAGCACTGCAATTGACACAGGTTTTTTTATACCGGCAAGTTTCTCTTCCAGCTCTTTAATAATTTTAAACAAATCTACTTCCAGCCGGCCGCATGTCGGACAGGCTATTAATTCAATATTACGGGAAGTAAGACTGAGTGAACGCAGAATCTCTTTTCCGACTTCTACTTCTTTAACCGGATCGTCCGTGAGCGATACACGGATAGTATCACCGATTCCCTGAGCAAGTAAAGCTCCAATCCCTACCGACGATTTGATTGTTCCTGAACGGGCCGGTCCTGCTTCCGTTACTCCCAGATGAAGAGGAATATCCGTTCGATCTGCGACCAGCTTGTATGCTTCAATCATTAACCTGACATCCGTAGATTTTACAGAAATGACTACATCTTTAAAATCGTAATCATCGCAAATCTGTACATGCCGCATTGCACTTTCAAACAGTGCCTCAGCTGTCGGATATTCATGTTTTTTAAGAATGTCTTCTTCCAGAGAACCGGAATTAACACCGATACGAATCGGGATGCCGCGTTCTTTTGCGGCGGCAAGCACCTGCTTAATACGATCCCTCGAACCGATATTGCCCGGATTGATACGAACCTTCGCGACACCGGCTTCAATTGCTTTTAACGCAAATATATGATTGAAATGAATATCTGCTACGATAGGCACCGGCGACTGTTTTACGATTTCCGCCATTGCCCCGGCCGCTTCCTTATCGTTCACAGTTACACGTACAATATCGACGCCTGCATTTGCGGCGTTTTTGATTTGCGCAACCGTTCCTGCGACGTCATCGGTTTTCGTTTTTGTCATCGTTTGCACTGATATCGGCGCGTCGCCGCCTATTTTTACACCGCCGACATTCACCTGCCGGGTTTTTCTGCGTATACCGATTTTATATGTTTCGTGTTTTTCCATTCCACTCATTTACAAATAATTATTAAAATAAAAGGGCACAATATATTGTGCCCCTGCATACAAATTCTTCATTAATTCATTCGCTTGCTGGCCTCAAACAGAATCTTCTTCTCCTCATCCGATAGACTCTGATAACCGCTTCGACTGATCTTATCGAGAATATCATCAATACGTTTCTGCGAAGAATTCTGATCATCTTTCGTTTCAAATGATTTCGATTCTTTAATATCGTATATTTTAGCATCCACAACATCGCTGTTCGTACTGCTTGACCCGCTCCACTTAGGAGTATTCATCCGTGATTGAAATGCTCCGGCGTCCCTTCTCCTGGGCGAAAGACGCCAGCGATCATACAAAATGTAAAGATATCCAGCGAGCGCGCCGCCAAGATGAGCAAGATTTGCAACATTCCCCTGTCCGCCTACGGACATCACACCTAAGACGATAAGCACCATTACGAAATATTTTATTTTCACCGGGATCAAGAAATAAATATAAACGTATTGATCCGGGAACATTGTCGCGAATGCGATCAGAACTCCGTAAATCGCTCCGGAAGCCCCGACTGTCGGACCAAGCGCCGGCTCGAAAATCGGCGCAAGCACCAATTGTGATATTCCAGCCGCCACACCGCAGAACAAATAGTAGATCAGGAATTTTTTCGAACCCCAAACATGCTCAACTTCCTTGCCAAACATCCACAATCCAAATACCATGTTGAAGAGAATATGCCAGAAATCAGCATGAACAAACTGATATGTTATAAGCTGCCAGGGTAAAAAACCGTGGCCTAGCGGCATTAGTCCGAAATACTCATCGAATATTCTTCCAAAACTGACCTCTCCGATGTGGAAAGATCCGAAGAACATCATAAAAATAAATACTGCGACATTTGCAATCAACAATGATTTCACCACCGGCGGGAAGAACTGAAATCCTCCTGATATCGACGGCCGAAAATAATTACCTTGATTATAACTCATTTAAGATTTTTCGATTTTGTGATTATATGATTCAGTGATTTTCGATTTAGTGATTTACGAATTTATGATTTATCAATATTATTTGTTTTTGCTGTTTTATGAGATGCAGAGAATATCGCTACGATTTCATCAGCTTCTTTATATAAATCTGTGATATTTTCCTTTCTTACTTTACCGCTCTCAACAAACATTTCAAGCCAAAACATTGTTTCATTTGCTTCTTCTTCAACGATTCCTAATTTATTGATAAGATCCGCTTTTGAACGAGCCCGACATGCCGCGCGATAATTAGCGGCAACAGATGTTGCTGATCGAATAATTTGCCTATTCAATATTGTTGTTGAATCGTTTTTCGGTAATGTATCAGTTAACCGAATAATGTTTATTGCCAGTTTTTTTAAACGATCCTTTAATTGTTCTGAGTCCATCATTCCCTCAATCATCAAATCGCAAATCGAATCCAATCTTACTTATCATTCAACGCTGCAACACCGGGCAGTACTTTACCTTCTAAAAATTCAAGAGAAGCACCGCCGCCTGTTGAAACGTGCGACACCGCTTTATCAAGTCCGGCCTGCGCAATTGCCGATGCAGAATCTCCGCCGCCGACAACCGTGGTTGCACCTTTCTTTGTTGCATCTGCTAACGCCTGCGCAACAGCTGTAGTTCCCTTGGCAAAATTCGACATTTCGAATACGCCCATAGGACCGTTCCATACGACCGTTTTCGCATTCACAATTTCATCGACAAACAATTTGATCGTTTCCGGACCTATATCCATTCCCATCCAATCGGACGGTATTGCATTAACCTTCACAGTCTTTGTTAGCAGCTGCATTATCAAATTTATCAGAGATGACACAATCGACGGGCAATAATAGTTTTACTTTTTTTGCCTTCGCCTCTTCAAGAATCTTCTTCGCTAGATCTACCTTATCCGCTTCTAATAATGATTTGCCAATTTCCAGTCCCTGTGCTTTGTAGAACGTAAACATCATTCCGCCGCCGATAAGTAAAGCGTCGACTTTTCCCATCAAATTTTTTATAACATCAATTTTGCCCGATATTTTAGCGCCGCCTATAATTGCAACATAAGGCTTTGCCGGATTCTCCACTGCTTTGCCGAGATAGGCAAGTTCTTTCTCCATTAAAAATCCTGCAACCGCAGGCAAGATAATGTGCAATCGTCTCTGTGGATGCATGTGCACGATGTGCAGTGCCGAATGCATCGTTGACATACACATCGCCGTACGATGCGAGTTCTTTAGCCATCTCTTCACGGTCGGCTGTTTCTTTAGACGTCTCCTGTTTATGGAAACGTGTATTTTCCAGCATTAGGATTTCACCATCCTTTAATCCGTTCACCATGGTTTTTGTTTCTGCACCGATCGCAGCCGGAGCGAGTTTAACAGGTTTATCGAGAAGTTTCGAGAGATGTTCCACAACCGGTTTCATCTTATGTTTACCTTCAATGAACTTTGCTTCATCGAACGGCTTGCCGTCCTTCTCGGCTTTCTCTTTTGCCTTCTTTGTATCCTTTTTCGGATCACCGAGATGAGACATAAGAACTAGATATTTCGGTTTCTGTTGAAGAACATAATTGATCGTCGGAAGCGCCGCACGCATGCGTATATCATCCTGAATAACTCCGTTCTTAAGCGGTACATTGAAATCGACACGCATAATAACACGTTTGCCTTTAAAATCAATATCGGCTACAGTTTTTTTATTCATAATCTTCTCCGGATAAAGATATGGATTTTCTTTACTAAGGTTATATATAAAAAACGGGCTTCGACCCGATGAGTCGTCAGCCCGATGCAAAAGAACCATTCTGCCTGATACAGTATTAATCAGGCAGAACAGTAATATTCTTTAATGTTACTTCAGTTTCGATGCAATCAAATTGGTCAGATCGACTGTCCGGACTGAATAACCCCATTCATTATCATACCATGAAACGAGTTTGAAGAATCTCTTCTCGCCCTTCAAATTGTTCTGCATGGTTGCAAGAGAATCATAAATGGATGAACGGTCGTCGTGTATGAAATCCGTTGAAACTACTTCATCCCTATTGTATCCGAGGATACCCTTTAAATAGGTTTCGGATGCCTTCTTCAACAAGCCGTCGATTTCTTCAATCGAAGTGTCGCGGTTCGAGCGGAATGTTAAATCAACAACCGACACATCGGGAGTCGGGATGCGGAATGACATACCGGTCATCTTTCCTTTTACCGCAGGAAGGACCTCACCGACTGCTTTTGCAGCGCCGGTAGTCGAAGGAATAATGTTGATGGAAGCAGCACGTCCGCCTCTCCAATCCTTTTTTGATGGACCATCGACAGTTTTTTGTGTCGCGGTAATCGAGTGGATGGTCGTCATCAATCCTGTTTCAATACCAATGCCCTCTTTTAAAATCACATGCACTAACGGAGCCAGACAGTTCGTTGTGCAAGATGCATTGGAAATGATATTGTGCTTTGCTGTATCATATTCATTATCGTTAACACCCATGACAATTGTCTTAACGTCGCCTTTTGCGGGAGCAGAAATGAGAACTTTCTTTGCGCCGGCAGCTAGATGACCCTTTGCTTTTTCAGAATCAGTGAACAAACCTGTTGATTCTATAACGATATCAACACCAAGTTCTTTCCATGGCAATTGTGACGGATCTTTTTGTGCCATTACGCACTTGATCTTGTGGCCGTTTACTACAAGCACATCATCAGCTTCCGCTGACGGATTGCTTTTTTCGCTGCTGAGCGTTCCCCGGAAATGTCCGTGGACCGAATCATATTTTAATTGATATGCGAAATATTTTGCATCTGTGCTGATATCGACGACGGCAACAACATCGAGTGTTTTGCCGAGAACCCCTTTGTCAGCCATAACGTTGATGATCTGTCTGCCGATGCGGCCAAAACCATTAATACCTACTTTTACTGCCATTGTAATTGTTCCTCCAAAGAGATATATGTAAGATATGCGATTTCAATACTTGCCAACTCATTTAATTTAGTCAGAAATCCCAGAAAATGCAAGATTAGATCTGATGGTAAGTTGTTAAAATTGAAATCTTATTTGTATTCCTTTAAAATCAGAGGAAAGCACAGGTATCAAATTAATTTGAGAATTTGCATTTGTTTGTACGTTACCCGGCGACATTTCCCGAAAGTCTTTTCCAACTACAATACCAATAACGCATCCCATAATTGTACCGGCTACAACATCCGAAAACCAATGCATTGTTGCTCCTTCATGTGCTGTTACTCCGAAAACTAAATAGCCAATACCTATAACCCCTGCAATTTGTATCGGTAGACTTTCATTGTAGTAAGTCATTAAAGAGGTAATAACAGCTGAATTAACAGCAAGATGACCGGATGGCCATCCATAGTGAAGTCCGCCTCTAAGAAATCCAAATTTGAAAACCCTGCTTGCTTCTCTCATATTTGAATAGCTTGTCGGATCAGGATTCGGTCTTCCGGTAAAAGCTTTTAAAACAGTCACGGTTAATTGTGCGATCCCTGCTGCCTGAAGCGCCGCACAACCTGCTGTATAAAGTTCCTGATCATCTGTCTGCCTTCCCCATAAATATAGCCCGCCGCTAACTGCCAAAGGTGCAATATAACCGCCCCATAAAGCGGCAGCCGTATATTTATCGTAAGTATTGATATTTCGGGAGAAGAAATTATGAACATTATAATCAGCATCAGAATCTACAATTAGAATTGTTGATGCAATGGCCGCAGCAAACATTATCGAGTTTGTACCTGTAAAACTTCCAAAGGTATTTCGACCAAAATGAGTAAAGGGTGTTACTGCTTGGTTATTGTCGGTTTGCGAATAAAGTTCGACTGGAAAATAAAGCGTTAATATTAGGATAATGATCTTCAGGTGTTTCATAGATTCTCCGATATAAATTATGAGCTAAAATAATGGGACTGGAATTTTCGCAAAATCAGAATATTTTGATATTGACATTACACGTGTAACTTTATTCTGCTGTAAATCGAACCACACCTCCAGTATCGGAGTCTTGCATATTGATCCTACAAGCATTCCTTTTGAATCCTTGCCCTGACTATTAACTTTTGTAAAAATAATTTTGCGCATGTTGAGGCCATAGCTTTGTGCAAGGAAATGATAATTCCCGGTATCTTTAACTGGAGTCATGGGAATTTCCAACGCGTAATATTCAATTGGAAGTATGTAATTGAGGAATTTCTCGTCCTTTAATTGGGGTGCAGAATTTAACCCTTCCCGTACTTCCACATCAGCTAAAACTGTTCGAATAATTTTAGTCATCAAGTTCTTTTCCATTTTAGTAATGGATATATAAGCTGCATTTTCTTCATATAATGCGTATAGGTTGTTTACAGACCATAATTGAAGTCCATAAGCACAGGCAATTGATACGAATGTCATGAATAGGAAGACAACAATAATAGCCGCATACCTTTTCAAACCACGATCCGGCAGAATTGATATTCTTATTTTTGAAGGAAGTTTAATCGGGAAGAACATATATGTCCGACCTAAATATTCAATATATTTACTCCCATATTTTTCAATGCATTCTTTTTCCTCCAGCCTTGCAAGAAAATAGTAAGCAAAAAGCATAGCTATCGATAGCACAAGCACAAGATATCGAGGCCATAACAATAATATTCCGAAGCTGCACAGGATAAGCGAAGCATATTGAGGATGGCGAATTATCCGATAAAGTCCTTTTGTGACAACTCCTTTCCGTGCAAGTTTATGGTAATAGGTTTGCACCGCACCGACACAGAATCCTGCAAAACCAATTACAGATAGAGCTATTCCAATTTCGACTCTGATGTTCAGTAGAAAAGAGGATGTATCAATAGATAGATGGGGCAAGAAAAAGCTCTCCAACCATCCAAGCGATGAAAACCTGTTCAATATACTCAAACCGGGTCCGTAGACAGAATAAAAATAAAGCGCAAAGGGTGTTGCCATATAAAAGAATTCAAATGCAATTAGAAAATAGAATGCACTAACTGCCCAAAACGTTCTTTTCGTGGATGATTGTTTTAAAGCAATACGAGGCATTTTGATCCTCCTATGAATTTTTAAATATTTGATGGAAAACATTTTTGATATCTCAACGACAAATATATAGCAATCAGGCGAAAAGTCTCACAATCCGATAAGATTGGAAGACAAGTTTAGGATAATCTGAGAATACTATTTATAGCTGAATAGACGGTAATCTGAGGGGGTCTGCGAAGTATATTTTTTAAAAATCGAATTGAACGATGATACAGAATTAAATCCTGCCTCAAATCCGATAGCGGCAAGTGTCAGATGCTGAAAATGCTGGTCTTTTAATAATCGTTTTGCCTCATCAACTCTGAACTTGTTGATATATTCAAAGAAATTCTGTCCGATCCGTTCATTTAATATTTGAGAGAGATGATGGGTTGAAACTGAAAGCTGTTGCGATAATAAAGGCAGATTAAGATTACTATTGAGATACGGCTTTGTTGTCTGCATGTATGAAGCGAGTTTTTGAAATATTATCTCAGATTGATCTTCAGTAAGCGTAGATTTAATGTACTTCTTCTTTTCAGATTGACCGGCAGGTCCATCAAACTGCAGTTTACCGGTAAATATTTCGGGTTGGTATATCCCGAAGTATCCAATTGAATATATAAATATCGAGATCGCCAGCCACATTATATTTACCTGGACAGGTGTACTTTTAAACATTTCGACAATGAACGATAACGGCCAGATTATAAACTGGCATATCATTAAAAAGAGTAGCCAATTGAGATTAATCTTTTCAAGAGATGAAAAATTATTATGTATTTTATTCGAATATTTTTTTAAAAGCTGAAGAGCACTGATCAAATATATTAACATCTGAACCATCATTAACCAGGGCAATAATGTATTAAGTATCTGAATAAAGCCGCTCTGATAGGATATATGGCCGATATAATAATAAAGCAAAATGAAAAAGAAGAACGGTACAAAATGAAGTAAATATTTAAAATGGAATCTCATCTGTTGACTGGTTAATGCCTTTACATAGAAGTAAATAAGCGGACCAAACAGAAAGAAAATTGTATGGCCGTACTTTTCCTCTCCTGCTTCATAATAAGCCGGCATTTCCAATTGCTTTAATGCATGGATCGAAATCATTGCAGAAAAGAACAAGAGAAGGACCGAAAGGATACGATTGGCGGTTCTATTCCCCCTGCGTAAAGAAGCAAGGGCAAGTGAGAGTAAAAATCCCTGAGCTGCTCCAATAAAAAGAAGTATAATAATTGCCATAATCATTTATGTTATAATAGTACCAAAGCAATTAATGAAATACAATAAATCGACACTATCTTGGGTTTTTCAAGAACAATTCATTTTGTATAAGTATCTTGACTAAGCATCAAAATGGTGGTATATTAATATGTTATATAAGATATTTTGCGGGGTGCTTGCACCTCGTCAAAAATAGAGTTCTTTTAAAAAATGGTCACCGCGGGGTGGAGCAATTGGTAGCTCGTCGGGCTCATAACCCGAAGGTTGCAGGTTCAAGTCCTGCCCCCGCTACTCACGGCAGTAACAACTTCTGTGAGGCTGCCTTTTGTTTTTTGTGTGCAAATCTTCCAGTTCAAAGTTGCGGCTGGAATAGCGGTTTACTGCAACCTGTACAGCATTCTTTTCGCGATCTCACAAGTATCCCCAAAATACAATTCTTAAGAAGGTGCTTTTTCCTGGCAGGATTCGCTTTTTCGAAATCTTCTTCAAAATTGAGTACATACCTTGCAACTACCTGTGCAGTCCTATCATATGATTCTTTTTGTATATCGGCTGTTTTTAAATGGAGCAATCTTTTTCTCCATGTCTTTTTTGTCTTTTGGTGCCAGCTTTTCCAGGCGTTCTTTATGAATCAAGTTGAATTCCATTTCGTGTGACTCAAAAACTCGAGAATATTTTCTCTCCGGATTTCATTCTCTGACGTCTTTTCGAGATACTTGAGTGACATCCTTATTCTGTGAACCGCTCGCGTAAAGTAGCTGAAGATTATGTTCAATTTTCTTTACGGTCGTAGGATCGGCAAGAGTCTCTTTGACAGATTTAATTGCAAATTGTTCAAGCTTCTCTTTCGGAATGCCAATAAACGAACATATGCGTTTATCTTTCCATCCTCCATCAATATATTTCAAATATGGGATACCTTTTGATTGACAAGACCATCCCTGGAAAGCAAAACCACAACGTGAACAAATGATCAAACCAGACAAGAGGTAAGGGCTTTCGTATACGTATTGATTCTTTCGAGAGATCTCTTTGTGCTTGTTTACAGAATTTGCTCTTTCCCATAGGTTCTTAGTGACTATTGCTTCATGCGCATTTTCGACAATGACCCAATCTGTATCAAAGTTTCTCCAATGAGGATATTTGGCATGTTTCTTCTGATCTCTTCCTTTTTGTTGCGCTTGAATAGAACTCATTCAAACACGATTATAAACACGAGCTCCATGGTATACTGGATTCTCAATGATTGTTTTAACAGTCACAATACTCCATTTCTGATCTTTGTTACGCCAGCGACCTCGTTGTGGACATTTAACTTTTTTACGATTGAGATCCTCAACAATAAGAATATAACCGGCACCTTTTGCTCGTTGTTCAAAGATATTTCTGACTACTTTTACCTCAAACGCATCACCAATTGTCCATTTCACCTTCTCCTGTTGACGAACAGCATATTCTCCGTCCATCAGCTTACGCTCTACGCCAGTCTTTAAGTTAACAGCTAATCTGGAATAGCCATATGGAGCCGGTCCACCGTTAGAATAAATGCCGTTATTTTTTGCACCTCGAAGCGTTAGTTCTGAAAGTTTCTTGCTATACTGAGATGCTTGAACTCCTTCAAAAGCTTTCAACATCGGTGCAAACTCATTAGGGATCGACCGATGTTTTAACAAGTATAACCTCTACTCCATAGCGCCGAAAATGAACTCGCCAATATGTGTTTTCCTCCGCATCAATAGCTCGACCCCATCGGCTTTCATCGTAACAAATCACTGTTTGAAAATTTGGATGGCTCTCGACTCTTTTGCGGAGTCTTTCGAATTCAGGTCTCTGATCAAATGTCGTTCCAGATTTACCAAAGTCGACAAACCATTCAATAACTGTAAAGCCCTTCTTCGTAGCATAGAGTTCAATCTCTTTTTTCTGTTGCTCAGGACTATCTTCCTGTAACTCTGTCGAGCAACGAATATAACCGACAGCAATTTGATTCCGATGTGTCATTAAGTTATTCATTTCAAACTAATCCTTTGATCCATAATTATTCTTGTTGTGCTCAGCATCTTGTGGAAGTAATATTGAGTTTTCATAAATCATATTTGCCACAATTTCGGCAATAATATCAATTTCTTCTTCCGATAATTGCTTTCCATCGACAACTTGAAAATCAAAACCATCTGTTTCTCGGGAGTTATTCACTTCATAGACACCGCCTCCTTGCTCTGTGTTTGTCCCTTTTCTTTATCAAAGGGGACACCAGCCCGATCCTGTTCCTGTACCAAGAGATTGTGTTATGAGTTCACGAACCTTTCTTCCATTCACACCATATACATCTAATACCAATTTTCTAAAAGCCCTAAATTGACCTTCAGACAAGCTCATTTCGCCAAAGGTCAATACTGATTTCATCACTTCCCGGTCGAGGTTTTCAATTTGTGTAATTAGCTTATTGGCGATTTGATAGCTGTCTTGTTTCAACTTACACCTTTGACTATATGGAATTTGAGCATAATCCGCAAGTTATCGATACTTCTGCGGTCTGAATAAAAAGAATGTTCTGAACACCCGGAACACGAGATAGGCAATAAAGCCAAGTGCTGAAAAATATATATAGAACTCGCGATTGTCGGTTCCGATGGAAAAGATTTTGAATAGCGTAAACATTGCGACTCCGAAAATATAGATCGGTCCCATATTGAAATAATGTCCTTCATCGACCTGACGGAGTTTTCGGATCTCTTCGGTATCGATATACTTCTCCCGTGAACCATGCCAGAGCATATTCTTGATATGAAATGGATTGCCGTTGGAAGATTTCAGGATTTCTCTCCGATAAAGTTCTCGATCAATGATTCGCAAATTGTAGTTGTCGAGGAAAGTAGTTGATCATCTCCATACAGATAGCATCCGGCAATGGATCGAGGTCTATCTTCACGAACGATGCCCAAATGCGTTTGAAAACAAAATTCTCCTTCATCTCAACAACCGCCGCGCAAATGACAGCGATATTGAGCAAGGTTTCAATGAATGCCTGTTGACTCGGAGATATCCGGTCGAGGTTATCAAAGAAAATCAGATAAGTCTCAGATGACTTGGATATTCCTTCAAAGATTGTGGCTTGCAGACGAACACTGCCAAGTCCAGTCAGTTTCTTCTTCACCATAGTCCAATCGCTGCGCTCTGAATCTATCTCGACATGAAGATCACCATTATAAAAGAGCTTCTCTGCCATTTCTTTGATGCAATCGCCGAGTGGATTGGAATGCTCAATAAATAGAATCTTGTATTGGCTGGGATTGATGCGAACACCAAGCTGCCCACGTATCTGTGTCATAAAGTTTGCAGAGAAATCAATCCTCTTTGTTCTTCCGGAAAGAATCCATTTCGCTTCCATCATCAACCGGCTCTTTCCGATGCCCTTGTCTCCAACTATGAGTGTGTGTCGTCCTCTTTGGAGATTCTTAACGAGCTGGTATAGCTCTTCGGTTCTTCCAAAAAAGCTCATATCCTGACGGAGATCGATATTGGTCGGTTGTTCAGCCATTCTTGAATTCAAGCCCCATCTTGCTCATTGAGAGAATACATTTCGGAACTGTAGAACCGAATCGGTTCTTCTTAGCGAAGAGAAGTACGATTATTGCTTTTCTCATCCGGTACTTCAAGATGTAAGACAACATCAACTGCATGCTCAAGAAGTTTAGGGCCTGCAGCTGTTTTATCTTTTGTCACTTGTCCAATGAGTACGAGAATGAAATTCTTTTTTTGAGCTGCACGGCGTAAAATATATGTGCATTTACGAATCTGAGTAGAACTCCCAGGAAGAGTATCGGATGTATCGGTATAGGTGGTCTGAATTGAATCAACTACTAAAATATGCGTTTCGATGTCATCGATATGAGAAACGATTTTATTAACATTGGTTTCAAAGAGCAGGTAAATGTCCTTTGAATGAATTTTTAAACGATTTGCTCTTAGCTTCACTTGATCGACTGATTCTTCACCTGTTACATAGAGAGATGGAACATCCATCTTTTCGAGAATTTGAATCACAAATGTTGATTTACCGACACCTGGTGGACCTACCAACAGAACAGAACTCCCGGGAACGAATCCTCCTCCCAGCACTTTATCAACTTCCTTCACCTTGGTTTTTATTCTTTTCACAGATGATGATCGAATCTTTGGTAAAGAAATCGGTCTTGCATCGGTTTCGGTTAATCGCTGGGATTGACTTGAGAGAGAATTCCATCTGCCGCAATCGGGACACGAAAGATGAAATGTGCTATGCACATGATGGCAATGTTTACATTCGTATGGCATCAGTTCAATCGCTTTACAATGAATGTAACCTGTGTCTTGTTGTTACGGAGTATTTGCCGAATGTCGATTAAGATGCCGTGTGTTGTGGATCGAACTTCTGATTGTAACTCTGCTGCCTTCGCTCGAGCTTTCAATTGAACATTCGATAATCGGAGTTTATGGATTTCGAGTCGAGATTTAGAAGCTTCTGTCGACCGTGAAGAAATAAGCTGAGAAAGCAGAAGTTTGTCTTTCTGCAACTTCAACTTGGCAGTCTTCAAGATTGTTGGAAGAAACATATCCGCTTGATGAAAGCTGTGAGTTCTGTCTATAGCTCATTGAGTCTATTCTGAAAGATTCTTCTGCATTGGCAATCTTTTGATCTATCGCATTTATTGAAGCATCGGATTGTTGCTGAATAGAAAGAATCTTCTCCTCGTTGAGATTTACCTGATCTAAGAAGAACTGTGCAGAATTCTTCTGAGCAATGATTTCCTTCTCCTTCAAAGTGTCTCCCTTCTGCTTCAGGAAAGTGATCGTCTCTTTTGGATCCAATGAGATGGAAAGCTGTGCATAGTTTTCCATCTTAGGATAAATTGGTATTGAAGACGTTGTCGTTGCAACTGTATCACGTTTGGTAATGGTTTTAATTGTGAGAATGCCTTTAGAGATGAAAACGGATTCGAGGTTGTATGTAAGTATATCCTCAACGGTCGCATAATTGAACTTGATCGTATTGCTGCTGCCGGTAACTGGAGAAAAGAGTTTAATATTCTCTGGCAATGCAACCTTATCCATTGCCAATAGATCGCCAAAGAAATAGTTCTCAGCTGTCGTATCGATTGTTGAAAACATTTGAACAAGGATTTGATTGCTCACATCGATATTGCGGATAGAAGCAAAAGCGGGATTTCCTTTTTGGCACAGAATCTTTTCAGCAACATAATCTGCTTGGAAGTTCTTGCCAAGTGTATGGAGCTGACCGTCCTGTCCTTTGAAGATGAGAGTCTGTGGATTAAGAGCTCCAACGATTTCAAATGTGCCGGTCAATGGCCGCTTTGTGAACATATCGTAAGCCTGAACATCAGCAAAAACAAGATAGTCCTTGGAATATTCATTGTAATCACGAACAGCTGCTTCGATGTTTTGCTGGGTCGAACGGATAAAGCGTTCATAGCCCTGAGAAGCAATGAAAAGCGTAGGAATACAGCCGATAAAGAAGATTACTGAAAGCATCATATCCGTCTTACTGCCTGTTTGCATCCGGTATGAATGCGGATGGTTCATCTCCATCGGAAAGACACATTTGACTTTAGAGAACGGATAGAACAGCTTCACGCCGTTTACTGGTAGCTGTATCGAGAAGCGGATGTGAAGCATATCCTATAATAGAGCAGATATAGATATCTTGCTTCAGGATATAATATCGGGATTCCAGCTACAGCAATTATGACAATCATCATCATAGAGTGTGTTAATGTGCGATGACCGAATCGACGCTCTAAGGGTTTGGAGATGAATGGGAATGTCCTGCCTATGATGCTTGCAGCTGTGTCGATATCCGGCAAGACCGCTGCAAATGCAATGATAATTGCATTGGTGGCATTCAAAACAACACCAGTCGTCGTAAGTAATAAGCAGATAGATGAATTCTGCGAATGTTATATGAGTTGATGCGATCAATCTCTATCCTCCGGAATGCGATATGGTAAGATTCAGATGTTCGAAAATGTGCTCTTCGCTCTCGATAGGAATGATCGATCCTCCTGGAGAGAGCAATCCGGTTCCATCTGCTTTGAGCTGCATATGCATTTCAATAGCTCTTTTAGCAAGCATGATGTTGTGGTTCTTGCTTCCGGTTCGGATGAGCATGAGTGTCCACCATGTATCTCTTGTTTGCGATGTAAATATCTATCGGAACATCTTCTCCATCTACCGACTTTGATGAACCGTTTTATTTTAGGACCGTTTGCCTCGAGTGAAAGCGTTCCTTTGAAACAAAATTGAGACAATCGCCTGTCAAGAAGATTGGTTTGAACCGGTTCTCCAAAGAGGGTTTCATCATCTTCCTGAATGAACTTGGGAATGACTATGATATCGATGTCGTTTACTGCATATTTTTGTCTTCGAAGGGAACCGACGATTTCGATTTGTTCACAAGTGTCTTTGATGTCGTTGACGAATGATTCTGCGATTCCTCGTGCGAATGAGTCTGGAAACATAGAATCTCCTTAAGTTGATTATTGAATGAGTAGTTAGTTCTTAGTAAAAATAATCACGGTGGGTGGCTGGTTGTCGTGCGTTTTCGCAGAATCGTTCCAATGTTAGATTCTTCATCTGCTGTGAGAAGTTGAACCCAGGGAGTTGTTCCATCTCCATTTCCGTGCAGGCATGTCCATAACCAACCGAAAGGATTGGCTATGCGGGTCTTCTCACTTGCCTTCAGCATCAGCTGCAAGGCGCGTAATAACAAGTTCCGGGTAATGAATCTTTTCGTGTAGAATCTTGTAGGCATCATAGCACATCGAGACTTTGCGCTCGTGTGTTCCGCCAAGAAATATTTTCCTAAGTTCATCATCTGCAGGATTCCAATTGAATTTGTTCCGATGCTCCTCATTCCATTTCACGATCTTCGTGCGGAACGTTTGGCAATACTCCTGAAAACCTTTTTCATCGAATTCGACGAGATATGGTTCGCTTTTGAGTTGTTCATAAGTGATTTCGTTTTTCTCTGAATCAGATTTATCCCTTGCATGCATGTCTGTTTCTAATTCTTTCTTTGTTTCTGCTTCTGCTTTTGCTTCTGTTTCTGTGTGAACATTTTCGGACAAACTTCGGAGAGTGTTCGGAGTTTCTTCGGATTGTGTCCGAACATTGTCCGTAGAAGGTTCGGAGTCTGTCCGTAGTTTGTTCGTAGTTCGCTGCAATCGTCTCGTGTAGTCGTCTGCACGTTGTTCGAAGGATTGGCTGTATAAAACATTGAATTCAGACCATTTTTGCAGATCAAAGAGTCCGATTTCTGCGGCCGTTTGGATAACTTGTATCACCCGTTTGGGGGATGCAAAGAGATTTCTGGAAAGAATTTTCAAGGGTAGCACTGGTATGCGAGTTGGGTCAGGTGAAAGCTCTGACGAAACTTCCTTGAGACTTCTTGGAACTTTGCAGAAATTCTGAATAATTTCTGATCGATTTCCTCGTTCACACCGATGACTTTCAGATGAAAAGTATCCGAATGCTGGCCGATTTCTTCCAGGAGTCCCCAATAGATGCCAATGCCTTCAGCGCCATAATGGGAGCCAAGGATCTGGAGCTTGGAATCGTATCGTGCTGCACATTCGTGGTGAAACCATTTCATTCATTACCTCTTCAACTCATAATAGAACTGCTCGAACCGGTCGAGCACCTTCGCACGTTCAAGCAAATCGTATTGTTTGTTGTAAGCGTCTGCAACAAGAATCACTACTGCATTGCGTACGCGCGAACGCTTGAGCAAAGGCACGTTCTTGATGACACTTTCAATGACATCGAGAATGACAATTGCATTTGCTTCTGTTAATGCTGAAAGACTAAAATCGGGATGCAGTAAGCGGGCTTGACTTTCGGCTTGTGCAATGATCGTCTCGCCCTTCTCACCTAAACATTCATACACAACCCTGCGGAATGAACGAAAGATGCGTTCAAAGAGAGCTAATGATTTCAGATTGCGGCTCCTTCTTCTCTTCGATCTTTTTCTCCTTTGGTTCGTCTGTCTGTTTCTTTATTGTCCTTCGTGAATGACGCTTAAACGGAAGCTGTTCTTGATTTTTTGTGTTTGCCTCAACATCAATTCGATTTTGATCCGAGGTCTTGATGACCATTTCAGGAAATTCTAATTCAAGAGTTCGGGTGTTTCTTGTTTTTGTTCAGGTGTGTTTAGTATCTGTTTGATAAGATCTGTGATCTGATTGGCTTCATTCAGCATTTCCGATTGCTGGTTTTGAATTCCATCAGATCCATCTTTCTTAAGGATAAGCGTCTCTTGCCGTTTTGATGTGTTTTGATAATTGAAGAGGAAATTCATTGACGTTGAATCATATCGCTCTTGAATAAGCTCGTTGTTCTTATCTATATCATAGAGTAGAAGCCGTCCTTTCATCGAAGATGGGACGTAACTGATCAACTCCTGAGAGGAACGAATTTCCTGTAAAACGATCTTGGGAATGGTTTGACAAAAATCGTTGCACTCAATGATACCGTGTCTGACAGACAGTTGAATTGGAGAGAAGCTTTTGAACACTCTTCTTGGTTAATGATTCAAGCTGAATCTTTAGGCACGGTTCATAATAGAATGTCGAGCGGAACTGTTCCATTGAATCCTGTGAAGCTTTATAGAGATGAATCCGTGTTCCATCGTCACCGGACCGTGCTTGAATGTTGATATGACCTTTTCGACCTGAAGGCGAAAACGGAGGTCTTGATTCATTCGTGCACAATCGAATATTCTTGAACCTCTCAGAAAGAGAAGATCGAAGAATCTTCTCTTTCGCAAGATGGGTTCGGTATCTCGTATGCAATTACCATGAGATTAATCGAATCGGTGGTTTGGGATTGCGCAAGCAAAAGCGGGTCAAGATGCTTCCCCGGAACACCGGCAATGATTTCGACAGCGCCATTGATCATCATTCCTTCCCCTATTTATGGAATGACATACGCTTTTTTAAGGATGGAACTCCGAGATGTTTTTATTCTGACAAAATAGACACCGGCAGGAAGATTAAAAATATCAATGGTTATTCGATGCAATCCAGCTTCGTGAAAAGATTTTTCAGCAATGAAATTGCCAAGCAGATTATAAACTGTTACTCGAGCTGTATCACCGGCTTGAATTGTAAACTGAATGACAGTTGAAGTTTTTTGAACGGGAGTATCATTTGCAGTTACATAGATACAGGATGCTAAGAAGAATGGCAGGAATAAAAAACCCAAAATATATTTCATAGTTATTGTCTCCCTTGATATTTTTAGAAGTAGTTGAGCTTGCTGGTGTTTCAGGGCGTTGATGTTAGATTGAAGAGATAGCATTTCAAGCTTGGTTCGTATTAAGGCATCGTATTCGATTTTCCCTTGTTCAAATCGCAATTCATTGAAATGGATTAAGTCCTGAATCATCGACAATTGTTTTTCAAGGGATTGGAGCTTATCGCCGATGTCCAGTAATTCTAATCGAAGGGCTATCTGAGTAGCTTCCTGTAGATATTTCATGTGTTGATACTCCGTTTGAAGTCTTGATAGTTGTAGT
This sequence comes from uncultured Bacteroidota bacterium, assembly GCA_963770945.1. Taxonomy (GTDB): domain Bacteria; phylum Bacteroidota; class Ignavibacteria; order UBA10030; family UBA10030; genus Fen-1298. Next base: position 495,378 of record CAVYRP010000007.1, read on the forward strand.
AATGCTTCTGAATGTTTTGAAGAGAAGAGTAGTTCACTGATTGAAAGATTTAAGGAAAGTCGATACGCATCCTTCGGCATGATGTACGTTGTAGTGGATGTAGGATCGATAAATAATAGATTACCAATTCCATAGCTTGCAGAGATGCTAATATTTGGTATTAATCGATGGAAGAAATTTGTTTGTGCAACTTGTTCCTCTGCTTTTTGGATATCGATTTCGAGCTTATGCAATTCGAGGCTATCTATGATTTTATAAATGGGAACCGTCCCCGCCTCGGGGGGAAAGACGGGAACGGGTTGCCCATACAGAGCATTCCACATGAGCGATGACAACAGGATCACGCTCTTTACGATGAAACCTATTTTGTGGATGCTCTGATTCATTACTTTACTTGCTCGATGTTATTTCACGGAGAATTGAACCATCAGCGCGGCCAAGTGTTCGAACCTGTCGCCATGTAGAATCGGCGTATTCTGTACGAGTTACTAAACCACCATCAGACTGACCGTAGGTTCTTCGTATCTGTTGCAACAATATTATTGCCATCTCTGACTTCGGTGACGACCATATTGTCCAGACCAAATCGAGATGACACTTTAACGGATCCGTCCTGTGGATTAATCGTTCTGGTCACGACCGGCAAGCGGAACGTGTATGTTTCAAGCGTTCCGTTTTTGAGTCACGTGAGTGACAATTGTATCACGACTGAGGCCGAATACTTCTGTGATATTACTCTGCTGCGGATTATCAATCAGAAAATCCGAATGAGAGATATATCTTTTTGTCTCGGTTACGACATGACCGTTTTCTTTACCGTAGGATTTGCGGACCGTAATCAACGAGCAAACCTTTAGGATGTGTGTATCGCTCAGTGATGGTTGCTCCGTAGCCATCCTCGGTAAGCTGCACCATAGATATAGATTGTATCGATGCTTGTCTTCGCGAGAACGGTTTTTTGATTCCTTGAAGGCAAGATCGATGTTCTCTTCGCGTTCTGATTGATGTTTGTCCAATCTGCAATTGCATCCAGCTTCATCAAGTGCAGAAATAAGATAATCTTCACCGGTTGCTTCAAATTGATATTGAGGAATATCGGTGGACTGCGTGCTTTCGGTGGCCTGTTTACTTCTCTCGCACGAGATGAGAATGCGATAACAACAAGTGCAACGAAAGCAATTGCGATGATACTTCTTGTGGGTAATCATAGATACCTCTTTGAATTGTGAATGATGAATGAACCCCCATTTTGATTTTGCTTTGTCATGCTGTCATCCTAAAAGTGGAAATACAAGAACGGTTGCTTCAAAGCGTTGGGATTCAATTTGAACTATGCCGATGTATGTGCCGATCGGAGCAAACAAACCTTTCTCGGTATCGCCAAGCCAAGTGTGCCGATGCGTTCCCTTGGTTTCGTGGATGTCTTCTGCGATTGTTCTGACAAGATATTCCTGACCGGATGAATCTTTTTTGACAATCGAAATGTTGACTGTGACCGGATTCTTCAACGTGTATTGGACTTCTGTGTTCTTGGTGAACGAATCAAATGCACTCGGTGTAAATCGAAGATTACTGACAATACTGGGATCGTCTGCTGCTGTTGGAAGCTTGCAGGAACTAAGAAGCTAATAGTCACAATAAGAACAAACCCCCTCTGTAATCTCCCCCTAAACAATAGGGGGAGAGATTTTCATTGTTTACGCATTCGGCGATCCTCCTGAGTTGCGAGAAGATTCGAAAGTGAGGATATCGAGGATCCGTTTCTTCTCTTCGGGATTGTCCTGGAAATAGAGATAGGTGTTGAAAAGTTTCTTTGGAGTGCAATCCAGAGTAAGCGCGTAACGAAGCTCAATGAGCATTGCCATTAAGACCGGAAACTGTAATGGGCTTTGATTCGAATGGTTCGAGGAACACGGATTCTGAGTTTGAATTCCTCATCACGAGATACATTCGGAGCTTATTGAGAATGAAACCTTCGAGTTTAATACCAAAACCTTTTCGGACATTCAGAATGATTGTTCCGTTTGATTGCTGAACTGATGAAAGCTTCAGCTTGGGAATTTGGTATTGCCGCAATCCGTGGAATACCATAAGCAGCAGTATCAATTCATCCCGGAAGAACCGGAGAACTTCGGTCGTGCTTTGAGATCGTTGACGTTTTGAGAGATACCGGAAGATTTGAAGAGCTTCTTCAGGTGTGAAAGCATTTCTGCGTGTTGAACGGAGAAGGATTGCCTGTGATGGATTGGTTTTGATGATCCCTTCATCTTCCAGGAAGAAAAAGAACCGTCGGATTGAGGCAAGAATTCGACGAATAGTCGAATACTTGACATTCTTGCCGATGAGCTGCTGGAGGTAGGATTCGATCTGCTTCTGCTGAATTTGATTGACTGCCGAATGTTCGATAGAATCGAACGAAATGTCCTGACTTTGGAGAAATGCCTTCAGATCGCTTACATAGGACTCAATGGAGCTTTCAGAGACCTTCTCCTTCCGCAAGGATCTGAACAAATGAATCCAGCGAAATGAACTTTGATTCGGATGGCTGCTTTGATTCAACGGTGTATCCTCTCGGAAAAAATTCTTCTATAAGGCAATTTTCAAGCTCATAAATGCCAATAACAGCACTTTTAAAAATCAGTGTTACAGAATAACAGCGTTTTCAAAAAATGAGTGTTATGTCAGTAGATCCCGCATAAAAGCGTTGCGGGATGCTGATTGCAACCTATTGACTTAGCTTCGTTCTACTCGCTAAATAATTGCAATGCAATTAAAGGGATGTGGAGGGCGAAACAAGCAGGAGTTAAATCCTGCTTGACTTTAAGAAATGGAGGTCTCTTAACGATACTTGATTCAACTTCAAAATATGGTTTTATTACATTTAGATAATATTTAGTTACAATTGGATAATGATATGGTTGTTGCGATAAGGTTTATGAAACCTATGGATTTGCGGGCGGTGATGATAGAGGTTTTTGAACTTTTAGCCGCCATCCATGAGGCGTAATGCTATTGAAAGATAAGATTGAAGAAGCGTTTATTTAAGTGCATAAGCGAACTTGATAATCCTGAAAATGAAAATAATCAGGGCTTGTTATCGTTTTTCGACATACATCTATCAGAGGAATGGGAGATATATGCAAATCCATTTCTAAATGGTGACCGTCCTGCCGTAGTTTTATTAAATGAAAAGAATGGCATCTCAGTAATTGAACCCTTTAACTCAACTGTAAAAGATTTGGATCAATTAGACTCTCTGAGTCCAAGGGAACGCAAGCGTAAACTTAAAGAAATAACAAGTGCGCCAGTTCATCTTCTTTATGGAGTGAAAAGTAACATCCAGTGTCTCTACGTCCCACAATTCTCAGAATTAATCGATATTAAACGTAGTAATCAAAGCCTCATCAAACTATTTCTTTATTGCCCGAATCTCAGTCAAGATATTATTAAAACTTTGTTCGAGAATTATAAAGATATCCAAATCATTTGTGGTGAAGATTTAAATCTGGATACTATTGCTTCACAATTTCCAACCGAAGAAAAGTTTGCTATTCCAGATTCAGTAAAAACTATCTTCGATCCGCTACGTAATTGGCTTATACCACCATTTCACAGCATTGAGCAAGGTACTCCTATCAGGCTTAGTGATCGACAAAAAGAACACGCAACACCTAGGCAGGGTCATTTTAGGGTGAAGGCAGTGGCTGGAAGCGGAAAGACTCTAGTTTTAGCATCGCGAGCAGCAGCGTTAGCTTCTAAAGGAAAACGAGTTCTCGTTGTCACCTTTAACAAGACACTCTGGCATTACATACGTGCTCAGGTTAACCGAATGCCTTTTGAATTTTACTGGGAAAACATTGTCTTTAAGCATTTTCATGGTTTTTGTCGCGATGAGTATTATAGAATCGGCATGCATTGGCCAGATGATTCCGAAGTTAAGCTGTCAAAAGAAGAGATGAAAGAAATCAAAGATGCAAATCCTGATATGAAAGAGACCCTCAGAAGAGAGTTCGCTTCAAACAGAAAGTTTGTTGAACTCATTCCTAATCGATTATTTGAGGGACTTTCAAATCCAAAGCCACTTAGAAGTAAACTCCATTTTGATGCTATATTAATCGACGAAGGACAAGATTTTTGCTGGGAATGGTATGACCTGCTATGCCAATACTTAAAGGAGACTGGCGAACTTGTCTTGATGTGCGACAAGAAACAGAACATTTATTCTCGAGACGGTTCATGGACGGATGGCGGAATGAAGGATGTGAAATTTAGGGGTCCATGGCGCACCCTGCCCAATCTTTCTTATCGTTTGAATCAAAAAGTTGTTGTTGAATTGAATCGATTTGGCAATCAATATCTATCGCTTCCTGATGAAGAGTTTATCGAACCTAATCCCAATCTTGAACTTTTCAACAACCCGGAATTGCTATATGCGAATGCTTCCAATGTAACTGAAATGCAAGAGATGGTGTTGCGTGCTTATGACTTTCATTCTCAAAAAGGTACTGTGTCCTAGTGACATTGTTATCCAAGTTTTTGATCATCGCACAGGTAAAGCCCTTGTGCAACTCTTTGAATCAAAAAACATCCTTGTCAACCATATTTTCGGCGGATTAAAAGAACTATTTTGGCTTGGAGATGGGCGGCTTAAAATTTCAACGATTCATAGTTTCAAAGGGTGGGAACTTAAAGGAATTATCCTCGTTATTCCTCCTTCTTCTCATTTTCTTAACCGAAATGGTCGTATGGAATTTCTAATTTACACCGCTTTGTCACGATCTCTAAATGATGTTTGTGTAATTAATTGCGCTCGGAAATATGATGACTTTTTTAAGAAATGGAAATTATTAAAAAAATAGTTCGTATTACTCCTAACCAGAGACTCCCCGCAAACAACACGGGGTTTCACACAAAACGTTCAACAAGCTGACCGGATGAGCGCACTGCAAAATTCATGGCGCGCAACGGTCTGTTGCAAATTGAAAACAATCGGCTTGAAACTCGGTTCGTTTAGTACAATTTGAAAGTTTTCAGTGCGACAGCTTAGCCGCCATCGTTAGCTGGCGTTGCTAGAGGAAATATGTTTTCATCTCAAAAAGTAAAAGACCTTCAGCCGAAAGTACTGGATGCGATAAAGGAACTCTTGCATTCTGCCAAAGAGCATCAAAAGTCTCCTAACGACATTATCGTCTATCTATCAAATGGCCATTTCGATTCTAGGCTTACAAAGATAAAAGGATTTAATGGTCTGATTGTTGGCCCAGGGGAACTTGGCTTGGACTATGACTTAAGCAGGGAATTTATCTATGATTACCTTAATTCAGGCGATGAGTCCTTGCTATCTAATTCAGGAAAGATAGATCGCAATCGTCTGATTCGATACACGTTGAATCTTGAGCTTATGATCTATACTCATTTTTGGGAAAATGATTATGCATTGAGACAATTAAAACAACTTGCCAACTTAGTTGAATCAAAACCATATGATTGGTATCTCGATGTTCCCGAGAGAGATAGATACGGCTTTATTTCAAAAAGTATTATTCAAGTATTCCTTGATGCCAATCTCAAAGCTGGACAGATTCTCAAAGCTACTTATCACAGTCAACTCAGAAATGCATTCGCTCACGGTAAGTACTCATTGCGCAGTAATGGCTCAATTTATCTGACAAATTATCATGGGGAATCATATGAGATGGAATACATCACCTACTCCGAATGGGAGGAACGATTTTCTGAATACTTGTCTCTTTTTTCACGAATTGCTTCACATACAAACTGAGATGTTGGAGAATTTTAGTAGCTCTAGTCCGTCTCCAACAATATGGATACCGGATGCAAGTAGAACCAAGACCACACCAGTAAACTTGATTTGGTCCAAGGATATTCATCATTATCGTTTTTCGCATTCTTGATTTAAGCAACGACAGCTGACCAGCGGCTTCCCGCAAACAACGCGGGATTTCACAAAAAGCGTTCAACAAGCTGACGGAATGAGCCCCGCTAAAAAGTAGCGGGGGCAGGCTGTGGGTACGTTAATCAATGCGTGTAGAGGTTCAGATGTTTAATAATAACCTTTTCAGAATGAACTATAGAAGAGGAAACACGCCGCGCGTGTTACAGTTATGGGGCTCCGCCTGTTTTCAGCAACCTGCGGGTTTTCGTTGCCGCAGCTTAGTTGCAGTCCGTTAGGCGGCAATTCACTTGGAGATGATTTTATGATATCTACATGTTTAACAGAATAGTGCAAAATCACTTTCAGTGGACTCGACCATCACCTGGCAGACTAGGACCCACTGGCGAAGGGCAATATGTTCAAGAAAATGGTTTTGGACACGAGGATTGGAATTTTAATCAGAAGCTGGTAATCAAAGGGAAGCATTACGGCTATTGCTATTATCGACCGTCTTCTTTGAAGGCAAAAGAGGTTTTCAATATTGTCTTTGGCACTTATATGCACGGTAGATGGTATGCAATCGGATTCTATCTCAATACAGAATATGATGACAATCCCCCTGTTTCAAAATCTGTTCTTAACTGGAAAAGAAATGACTTGCTGCAACTTGGTGGCAGTCTTGGAAAGCGTTGGAGGAATCTTTCAAAAGAAAAATTCCTTGAGAAGTTAGATTCTGAGTCACAATATTTGAGATGGAAAGTCAAGCCGATTGATACTATTCGTACAACCCGACCGATAGAGATTCCCAAATCTATATTCAATTCTACTAATTATCGGGTAACTAGTCCAACAGAGATCGACAAGAAAACCTTCGATGCTATTTATGCCCTTACGCTCCGGGCAAATCCACAGGATGATGTCGCAGATGAAACCGATTTCCCAGAAGGCAAAGAGGTTGAACGCATGCACAAGCAAAGAGAGCGAAACGCTCTCGTCGTGACTGTTGCAAAAAGGGCTTTCAAGGAGAAACACGGGCATCTCTCTTGCCAGATTTGTGGTTTCGATTTCGAGAAAATGTATGGTGAACTCGGCGTTGATTTTATTGAAGCGCACCATACTGTTCCAATCAGTATCATACGTGGTGTACATCGAATTAAGCCGAGTGACATAGCACTGGTGTGTCCGAATTGTCACCGAATGCTACATCGTCGAAGACCTTGGCTAGCGATGGCTGACCTCAAGAATTTGATTGTGAAATGAATTGCTGCCTAACCAGGCTCACGCTAATGTATGAGCCCGGCGAAAGAACGCAGGGCAAGCTACCTGCAATTAGCATGGCTTGCAACAAGCTGGTGGATAATAGAAAAGAAATTACAAATGCCTAAAATCATTTTGTAAGGTGCCGGATAGCACCGTCAGTTAAGCCAAGTGATTGGGCTGTTTTAATCTGAGAATTTGAATGTTTCTGTAATGTCTGAATAACCATGCCCTTCCCTATTTGAGACAGAGAATCCTTCAACGAAAACTCCCTTCCCTCATCAATCATCAAATTCATTTTAGCAAGTTCTATTCTATCCTTTTGCTGAATTGCAATTTCATCGGGAGGCATATCGAAAGTCTTTATGAATGATTTGAGCTCGAGAATGTTTTCATTCCATCTGTTACGCAGAAGCAGCTTGATGAAGTTCTGATCAATTTGTTTTCGTCGTTGTATCTGAAATTGCGTAAAGAAATGCTGTGCAAGTTCCGGTATGTCTTCTTTCCTTTTCTTCAGTGGTGGAAGTTCAATAATATGATATTTGGAGATAGTTTTTGAAAGCTCTGAAATGATCGAACCTTTACGAAATAACTCATTTGGTGCGTCATTGAAAACAAATATTTTTCTGCAGCGGATTGGCCGCGCTTCGTCGCTACCGAGTCGAGCAATCTCTCTTTTACGGATAGCTTCCGTTAGTCGTTCCTGAAGAAATTTGGGTGCACAATCGATATGCTTTAGGACTACAGTGGTTGGCAATTCAAGGATACTACGGCGGGTTGTGGGAAGTTCAGGTGGGCTGCCTCCAAGTAATCTGACACGTTGATCGCGTTCACTTAGAATTTTGAAATTAACGGTTTCGAGCTCACGGTCCTTCAATAACGAATGTGCGTGAATCCGGGAAGACAAAAGAGATTTGCCGACACCCGGTTCGCCGATAATGACAAGCGGAGATGTTTCTGCCGATAGCTTTGTGAGGGAAGCTTTGATGCGCTTGATTGCAGGACTCCCCCCTATTAGGAAATCCGACATTATTCAGCACAACAGTTATATGTGGCAGTAAAAGACATATCCGTACTTGACTAGTTGGCGCAAATCGTATATTACGCATAGATACTCCCGATGGTTTTAGAGCAGAAACTCCGTGACACGGGATTACGACTGAAATATCTTTTTGGTTAATCAATGGATTTGAGAAGGGCGTGCCTACAAGATACAGCCAAGAGAAAAACTTGTCAAGGAAAATCATCCCTGACGCGAAGAGGATTTTCCCTAAGTCAATTAGGGTTTTCCCTAAAGGGGTTAGGGATTTCCCTAATGGTTGAGGAAAATCCCTAACTGCAGAGAATACCTAATTTTTTCTGATCTCGATGCCGAATTTAACTCGCAAGTGCGACCAATTCCGGAATGCTTTCAGTGTCAAAACTCATCTTTGATGCGTTTTCGGAGATACTCGACTGTTTTCGGACTTATATCAAGCTCTGCAGCTATTTCTTTTATTTTCTTTCCTTCAACTGTCAACCTGAGGACATTCAATTGCTGTGGAGTCAATTGTTTCTCCAATGAGTTCTCTGGTTCAGATTCTGACTTTTGGAGAGTTACATCTTCCTGCATTCCCCAGACACGTACTAGATGGTTGTCTTCAACGACTCCGACAACATCGTTGAGGAAATACTTTCTTATACCATTTTTTCCGATCTCACAAGTTTCTTTCTGGATAACCCGGTAATCTGTTTTAAAGAATGTGCGAAGATTGTCTAAATTTGACGCATCAGAATTATCAAACAATTGCGGGAAACGAACACCGATCATTTCTTTAGGATCTTCATAACCGTACATTTTCACGAACGTACTATTGCAATCGGAAAGATATGCATGCTTCATCAAATGTTCCTCTTGTTGTTCGATAGGAAGCTCTACCGGCATAGGTCTGTCAAATTGTGCTAACCATACTCCTTTTTCTGATTGAAGGAAATTCAGACGATAGAATTCATCATATTTATTTCGATTGGTGAAATGAGAATTGTCGCTATTACCATTTTTTGCCACGTGTTTCTCCCTGTGATAGTGAATGATTGATTAACCTGGATGAAAAAGGCGCTGGATTAAATGTCTTATATTTCTGGAATTTCTTCGAGTGCAAATTCGATGGTAGGTGGTAAAACCCGGGTATTAATACGAGCAACTTCCCGCATGTTACCCTTGAGCTTCTTCATCTGGATTGTGATTATTCCAAGATTATTAGTTGCTCTTTTGTTATCAAAGTTGTTGAGCAAAATCTGATGCGTATCTTTTGAAATGGGAATAGGTTTGCCGTAAGGTAGGATAACGCGTTCGAACCCTTTTGATGATTCCATTGTGTCCCTTTCTGATCGATAGAAATGAAAATGACCTAAACCGCAGGCGTTGTTTCCGCCGATTCGATTTAGGCCACTAAGGACACAATAATTGTCACATGGACACTAGGCGTTTTCGGTATTTTGACAACGGAAATATAGCGAAGAGCGAAGAGAAAGGCAATTGAGTAAAGCAGTGAACAGTGACCAGTTACAAGTAATGGGTTAGGAAATGAGAATGTGGAGATTGAGTGATTAATAAAAAGGAAAAACCTAAACCGCTGACGGAATATATCGCCGCTCACGATTTAGGTCTCTTGGACTCAAACAGGTCTCTTGGGCTCTAGGTTTTTCCCAATATTTTGACACCGGAAATATAGCAAAGAGCAGAGTGAAATACAATTAATTGGTAGCAAAATGGCGCAATCATTAAATGGAAAACAATTTGGGTAGTTGCAATATTTATTTTTAATGATTCATAGCAAATAAATACGGAATGATTCTTTTATTTAAAATCTCTTTTAAATATCATCCCCTCGGGGTTATCTGTAAATTCCGCCACAATCATAGGAGATATATCGAAATCAAATTTTCCTACCACAGATTCTTTTTCTTCTGGAACATATATCTCGTCTTCGTTGAAAGTGACGATATATTGGAAATGTGGATTGGCAAGAAATTGATGATAAATATAGTTCATTGATCTTATAATAGTGTCCAATGATATTCCGTGATAAACACCGTCGTGAATCAGGAATTTTGGCAAATCCCTTTTTTCGTTTACATTATTTAAGAATACCATCAAATCATAAGCCACCAATTTTAATCTTGACAAACCAAGCGCATCGGCTTTAGGAATCTGTATATCAACATTGAATGGTAATTGATTCCTATTTGAGTCAGCATTTACCTTAATATCAAAATACCCACTCGGGTTATCTTCGTCCAACAATATCGCATTTTTTAATATATCGAGGAATATTTTCCTTAAGTTGTTAACGGTAGTCTCATATTGCTTAAGGTCTGTCATCAAATCTCTCTTTACTTCGGAAATTGTGACGGATATGTTGCCCAACGATTCTTGTAATTCATCAATATTCTTTAAAATTTGTAAATTACCGCTCAACTAGACTTTTCAACAGCCATTTGTTCATAGGTATTCGTAATACTTTCGAGAGCACCTTTTTCTTCAAGTCTTTTGTATAAATCACTGCGGGTTTTTTCCAGTTCAGATATTCCTGACAATATCGTGTTGACAGATTTCTGAAGCTGGCTTTCTTTTGCATACAAGAACTTATTACGATTCTCTAATATGTCTTTCCTGAAATTAACAATATCGTCTAATGTCTTAGAGACCAAATCTCCGAACGTTTCGCGTACTTCGTTATATATATTTTTGATCTGCTTGGTATCGATGTCCTGATTGAATTGGAATGATTCTTTGACCTTCGTTAATTTCCGGTTCAGAGAATGGTAATCTTTAAGCTTTTCATTAATCTTAGACGTAGCGTCTATCAGCTTACTTTCGATGTCTTTATATTTTTCTAAAAACTTATAATCCTTTGTGCTCTTCTCCAACAGGGCAATGCTTTCTTCTATCTTGATTCTTTCGCTCTTAAACTCTTCTACTGTCTTTCCGTAGTCCGATTTTATCTTGTCTTCCAATCCTTTTATAGTCTTATTCTTAGAATCATAATCTATGTTATTGGATTCAAACTTGATTAGGTTCTTAGTCGGCAATCCTAATAGGAAGAAATTGAATACCGCTTTGCTTGCTTGTTTTGATGTCCCGTTTGAAAAATTAGTCGGTTCTACTCTTGTCTGGTTTTCAAGGTCATCTTTGACGAAGAAGTCCATCAATGTTCCATAACGTTCTCCCTTGAAAACTATATTTTCTCCTGTGAATGGGAAAAATTTGTTCGTCAAGATAGATTTTACGTCTCCCTTGGAATACTTTTCGAGTTTATATAGCTTTTCCCCAAACAATATTTCGTCATTGTTTATAAACGATCTCTTTATAAAGTATGGTTTTTCTCCGACAACAAATTCCATTGTGACAGAGTGCTTTTCATTTCTCAGAAAATCATATTTTGGTTCAGCAAATTTATTCTCCGCGGCATTTGACAGTAGAAGATAGTCAATCAATCTTATCAAAGATGATTTTCCAATTCCATTTATTCCACGTTGTGCTTTAGTTCCGGAATATCTCCCCAAGATGATATTTATCCCAGGTTTAAACTCGAATTTCTTAAGCAGTAAATCAGTATCTAAAAACTTGTCTGATCATTTCAGTTTCAAATGCTCCTTTGCCGATCTTTGAGTATGTTATGAACGAGAGACTACATAAAAG
>CAVYRP010000008.1:0-408348 GCA_963770945.1 uncultured Bacteroidota bacterium
TGCTTACTGCCGTTTTTTAATCCTAGAACCTTCCGGCAATCGGGCCAATTCTGCACGAAAGAGTGTATTACTTATCATCGCCGGCAATGTAAAGACAGATCCCGACAATCCTAATACGATCAATATTCCATCCAATCCGGACGAGACAAAATCGGAAGGAGATTTTGGAGGAATAAATTTTTTCCTGTCGATGAATTCGGCACTTCAATTGGACATGGTGAAAGACAAAAGAACCGTGCTCGATCGTAATACCGATATCTTCGAAGGTGTGTTTTTCCATGGCCGGAGAAGATACTTCAAAAGAGAATAGAAGCCGGATTTGTCCGGCAGTATTATGTCCCCTATTTTTCAGAACTGAACAGATTGAGTTTCACAAGAGTTTTTTTAGATTATGCAATTTTTGATATAAAGATCCATCTGATAAATAACACACTTTTTGAAGTGGTCGGAGGATTACCAATCGGCCAACCGCGATCCATTAATCAGCAGATCAAATTAGTAGCGTCCGACTCGCAGTCAGCCGGACGAAGGCTCCTTCGGAGAGGCCTTATTATGCAACACTCGTAGAGTGTTTCCTTATTTTATTCCTTTTTTCGTCCCGCTATGAGCAGGACTCTACAATTATTTCGTAGAGTCCGACACGCAGTCGGACTTACTTACTTAATCAAAGATTGAATCACACTTCGTGCGATTTTGTAGAATGCCTCCGGCTGAGCTGGACTCTACTCCGTCCACATTGCAAATTTTTTTTCTGTCTTCTCTGAAAAATCGCAGAAATCATCTTCCAACCATCCTTGTTCAACAATTTCTTGAAAATTGTGATAGATAAATCCTTTGGTGGATTTTAAGGTGTTTCTGTGAATTATAGAAGAGATAGTTAGATGATTCTCAAAATCCGTTTTCATCACGAATACAATGGTCCATTGTTCCACGCTGCCAGATTGGATATTTGCTCTTCCCGGTCAGTTCTTGAATTTTCTTTGATGAATGTGTTTTGAAGGATTGAAGAAATTTCGATAGTGTTTTTACATCCTCAATTTCGACAAGCAGATGTATATGATCCGGCATTATTGTATATGCAATAAGTTCCCTTATTATTTTTGAGTAGAATTTTAAATCTTCTAAGAATAGCAACAGGGACTCCATCAGAATGAAGAATTATTCTTGTGCCTATATGTACAAAAAGTGAGAAAATAGGTTGAGTGGCTTTCCTTCCAACGCGGCGGTTTATTGGTTTGGCGCTTCATATCAATTAACTTGTAGCGTCCGACTCGCATCAGCCGGGAGGCTCCATTATGCAACACTCGTAGAGTGTTTCCTTATTTCATTCCTTTTTTCGTCCTGCTATGAGCAGGACTCTACAATTATTTCGTAGCGTCCGACTCGTAGTCGGACAAAATATACAACTTCTTATTAAACGATTACCGATTTTTTTCGTCCTGCTACGAGCAGGACTCTACAATACTTCGGCGAGCGGATTGGCGGGCTCGCGGTCAGATGGAGGCCTACTTTTTGCAACACTCGAAGATTGATCACACTTCGTTTGATTACTTTTTCGTAATGCTCCGACTAGCAGGACTCTACACTCCTATGTCAGCTTCGCCAGGAGAAATTCCCTGTTGAGCCGCGCAATGTGCGTTACGGAAACTCCCTTCGGACATTCGGCTTCACATGCATAATTGTTGGAACAGTTGCCAAATCCCTCTTTGTCCATTTGAGCAACCATTTTCTGGACCCGCTCCTTGCGCTCCGGCTGACCCTGCGGCAGTAATGCAAATTGTGATACTTTTGCGGCAACAAAGAGCATAGCAGAGGAATTAGGACATGCCGCGACGCATGCTCCGCATCCGATACATGCCGCTGCATCCATTGCTTCTTCAGCGTTCTCTTTGCGTACGGAGTAGAATTCGCATCCGGTGCACCTCCGGTTCGCACGGAAATAAATCCTCCTGCCTGCATAATCCTGTCAAACGCCGTTCTATCTACAATAAGATCTTTGATAACCGGGAATGGATTTGCGCGCCATGGTTCGACAGTAATTGTCTGCCCGTCGGTGAAATTTCGCATCCGCACATCGCAGGTCGCCTGCTTGCGCCCTTTACCGTGCGCGCGGCCGTTGATCATCATTCCGCAGCTTCCGCAAATACCTTCACGGCAATCATGATCGAATGCGACCGGTTCTTGATCTTCCATCACCAGTTGATTATTCAGCACATCCAGCATTTCGAGAAATGATGCATCGGGTGAAATATTCTTCACCTCATACGTTTCAAAATTTCCTGCATCGTTCTGATTCTTCTGACGCCAAATTTTTAATGTGAGTTCAAATGTTCATTCTTCACTCTATTCCTCACACAATTAACTACTTATAGCTGCGTTCCGAGGGTTTCACATATTCAAACGTAAGCGGTTCTTTGTTCAGCTTCGGTTTCTTGCCGTCGCCTGTAAATTCCCATGCCGCTGCGTAGGCATATTTTTTGTCATTCCGAAGCGCTTCACCTTCCGGTGTTTGACACTCTTCCCGGAAATGCCCTCCGCATGATTCTTTCCGGTCCAATGCATCGAATGCTAAGCAGTTCCGCCAATTCCAGAAAATCAGCAATGCGTCCGGCTTTTTCCAATTCGATGTTGAGATTATCAGAATCACCGATAACTTTTGCATCGTTCCAGAATTCCTTCCGAATTTCCGGAATCAACTTCAATGCTTTCTTCAATCCTTTTTCATTCCGTCCCATCCCGACAAAATCCCACAAGACCTTGCCGAGCTTCTTGTGGATTTCATTGACAGGCTGTTTGCCGTTAATGGCAAGAAGTTTTTCCACTCGCTCAGCAACGCTCTTATTCGCTTTCTCGAATTCCGGATGATTGGTCGCAAGAGACGAAAATTTTGTCTTCGCAAGATAATCACTCAACGTGTAAGGCAGAATGAAATATCCGTCGGCCAAACCCTGCATCAGGGCGCTGGCACCGAGACGATTTGCGCCGTGATCGGAAAAGTTCGCTTCACCGATAACAAATAAACCGGGAATCGTGCTCATCAAATTGTAATCGACCCACAATCCGCCCATGGTATAATGGACAGCGGGATAAATGCGCATGGGATCTGCATACGGATCTTCGGCAGTGATTTCATGATACATATCAAAGAGGTTGCCGTACTTCTCTTCGATCCAATGTTTTCCATTTCGTTTGATCGCATCTGCAAAATCGAGATACACCGCCATCTTCGTTTTCCCGACACCGAATCCTTTGTCGCATATTTCTTTTGCCCGGCGTGAAGCAACATCGCGCGGCACTAAATTGCCGAATGAAGGATAAAGACGTTCGAGATAATAATCGCGTTCATCTTCCGGAATCTGCGATGGTGTGCGTGTAGTCGCCTGATTTCTTCGGCACCCAGATGCGTCCGTCGTTCCGCAGGCTTTCGCTCATAAGAGTCAGCTTGGATTGATAATCGCCGCTGACCGGAATGCATGTCGGATGAATCTGCGTGAAACATGGATTCGCAAACAATGCACCTTTCTTATAAGCACGCCAGATGGCCGTCGCATTACTCGCCTTTGCCATCGTCGAAAGATAGAACGTATTGCCGTATCCGCCGGTCGCAAGCACAACTGCATCCGCGACATACGACTCGATTACACCGGTTCTCAAATTTCGGCAGATGATACCGCGTGCCATTCCATCAACGACAACCAGCTCCATCATTTCACGCCGATCGAAGAATTTTACGGCACCTGCACCAATCTGACGGCTTAAAGCAGAATATGCACCAAGCAATAGCTGCTGGCCTGTTTGTCCGCGCGCATAAAATGTCCGCGATACTTGAGCACCGCCGAAAGAACGCATATCGAGATACCCGGCATAGTCGCGGGCAAACGGCACACCTTGTGCAACACATTGATCGATAATGCTTCCGCTCACTTCAGCAAGCCGGTACACATTTGCTTCCCGCGCCCGGTAATCGCCGCCTTTTAATGTATCGTAAAACAAACGATAGACGCTGTCGCCGTCGTTTGCATAATTTTTCGGTGCATTGATACCGCCCTGTGCTGCAATACTGTGCGCACGCCGCGGCGATTCATGGTAGGATAATTGAAATTACTTTATAACCAAGTTCTGCCAAAGAAGCCGCAGCAGAAGCTCCGGCTAAACCGGTACCGACAACTATGACAGAATACTTTCGCCGGTTTGACGGATTGACTAATTTCATATTGAAACGATGATTGGACCATTTTTTTTCAATCGGCCCATCAGGAATTTTTGAGTCAAGCGTCATAATCAATGATCCTCCCATAATCACTGTAGATGCAGCTTGATGGAAGAAAAAGAAATAAATCGGAATGGCGGCAAACCCAAGCGGAATCAGACACCAAACGATAAATGCAATGAGATCGAGAAATGGAGTATATTTTTTATTTCGCAGACCGAGCGTCTGAAATGCCGATTGAAATCCATGCCGCAAGTGATATCCCAGCACAAAGAGAGCAACAAGATAGAATAGGATCGTACCATGGATTGGAAAATGCCTGCACAACGAGTTCGTAAGTCGAAACCTTTTCAGCAGAAAATCGCGACGGGATGAAGAAAGTTTGTCAGATGAATATAGAGAAATACACCGATCACAATTCCGGTAATTATTGTCGTGCGCGAAGCCAGCGTTGCATTATCTTTCAACCTGAAAGATTTATATTTCACCGAACGGGTCTTTCGATTTTTAAACCACAGTATGACACCAAGAATCGCATGTCCGAAAATTCCGATGGACAAAAATATTTCGATAAAACGAATGACCGGATTTGAAACGAGAAAATCTCCGTAGGCTTCGTACATTTTTCCGTGATCATTTGCAAAGAGCAGGAGATTCCCGATCAGGTGTTCCGTCAGAAAGATGATGAGGAATAAGCCGGTGAGACTCATCAGAACTTTCTTGCCGATAGACGAGTAATAAAAAGTAAAGATGTTATTCATAGAAATCATATTATTGTTTAACAGCGGTGCTCTTCGATGGTTGTTGAATTGAACCACCATCCGATTCATTTTTCTGCTCAGAGTGTAGGGAAGATTTTTAGAAAAAGCAATGGTTTTGCAGCAGCTTATAATATAAGAATTTCAGCTTCTTATCTTGGGAATAAGCATCCGGAGCCTCTTGTTATGCTGTCATATGATGAAATAAATACCCGGCAATTGTAATTACATATGTCAGCATATTAGTTATATCTATTCATCAATTTCTTTAATGTAAAGTTATTGTAGTATCTCATTCCCTTACTGAACAATGAAGCGACAGAAGACGGTTACCAGCTTCCTGACGATCCTCCGCCTCCGGAAGACCCTCCGCCGCCCGAGAAGCCGGAGCTCCCGGAAGAGAATGAACTACCGGACGACCAGGATCCGCCGGACCCGCCGGATGACAGCATGAACCCGCCGATAGAAGCTTTTCCCTTAGTACGCAAATCTGTTTTTGCCTTCTCATACCATTTAGTATGTTTTATAAACAATTTAGCTGCCGGGAAAACAATCAGGTATGTTATGAGACAGATAAACGCGCCTTTTGTGCCGAGAACAACTATTGGAAACATTGCCCAGAAAGGTATCAAAAACAAATAAAGGAACCAGCCGACCCCGGGTGATATAATCCCGATGATCGTGAATAGCCCGATAATACCGAAAATAAAACAACCAATAAGAATGCGTTCAATAATAGATAGATCCCCTATCTGAGAATCTATTGAATTAGAATTTTCCGATGCCATACCTTCATCGCCTGTTGTATCCAGGGCCGTGGAATTCAGTTGCTGATCTCCCTCCAGTACTTTTATAACAGCCTGTGTGCCTTCCGTAATTCCGCTGTTATAATCTCCGTTCTTAAACTTCGGTGTTATAATGTCCCTGATGATCCTGCCTGCCATTAAATCCGTCATTGTTCCCTCAAGACCATAGCCGACCTCGATGCGCATGCGTCTGTCATTCGGCACTACTATGATAAGGATGCCATTATCCTTGTCCTTTTGACCGAGTTTCCATTCCTTAAAAACCCTGTCGGCATATTCTTCAATACTTTCTCCGTCGAGCGTAGGAAGAGTAAGTATGGCGATCTGGTTTCCTGTACGTTTCTCATGAGCCTTAAGACTGTCTGTGAGCAATTTCTGCGTCTCAGAAGAAAGAATTTGTGCATTATCAGTTACACGGCCTGTAAGATACGGAACGTCAGCTCCCATTGCAGTAAATGCTGTCAGAAGAATCAGCGATATAAGCAATAACTGTAATATTTTATTCATACGCCTTTCTCCTCTATAATCTGATCTGACAGTTCATTCTCAATATTATCTCTACCCTGAGTTGAGAGTTCCAGTACTTTGGACAGCTCTTCAAGACCATTTTCTAGAGCACGATTGAGTTCATTATGTGCAAGAGGCTGCTTCATGCACGCAATGATACTCTCCATTGTTTCCTTTGTTAGCCGGCTTTTCAATCCTTTATCGGGAAGAAGAACGATCTGCCTCTCAAACAGGCTTACAAGCAGCAAAATGCCGATTCGTTTTCTGGTTGCGAACAATTCCCGGTTAAGAAAGAGCGATTCGGCATACTGCTTTACTTCCACCTCTGCACGATTTGCAGACAGAAAAATTCTTGCAAATCCCGGTATGAAAATTGTCAGAAGTGCGAATGCAGCGCCCGTTGAAAGCATTGCTATCGCAGCAATGAGCAGTGTTGTATGTGAGACCCAGTAGTTTAATATAAAGTCCAGAATAACTACAAACAGGCCTGCAACAGAAGCGCTCAAGGCAAAAGTCTTCCATGGCAATTCCGCATAATCATCGCTGCGTTTAATAACAGCCAGTACGATCTGTGCATTTGTGCGTTTCTCAGCATCAGCAATTAGCCGATCCAGCCGGACGCGCTCATGATCGGATAAAATCTTTATCATTTTTTACCTCACAAAAGATATGTTTTTAACAGCAAGCTTTATTGTTCCGGATTAAAGCAGGAGTTAAACATAAAATATAAGTTTAAAAGATCGCAATCAAACTATTGTAAAACAACTTCCAGACGAATCCGCCTTCCTCCGTCTGTCGATGAAATAGTACCGGGAGCTGCAGGAGTACTCGGTCCGGTGCCGCCTGATTGTTTTTCACGTTCTTTGCTGGAGATAGGTATGTATTGTTCCATTTGTACGGCGATATTCATATTTAAAACCGAAAAGTTGATCTCACAGCCAAGACGCAAAAGCCAGCTTTGTTGAATTGACAGCGGTTCTTCTTTAGCATTCTTCACACAGAAAATTATAAAGTCCGGTTCCCATTGTCTCCAGGAGATATCAGGCAGAACATAGAGTAATCCAAAAGAAGGTTTGATAATCCAATCGCCCCATGCAACTGATGTTCTGCTTTCAAATTCATGGACATCGATAATTCCATCGATTATATAATACAATCGATTGTCAAAAACCGATGATGCTACGGTTGTAAAAGGCCAAGATTCAAAATGTCCGACACCGTACACTACCCATCGATAAAAGTTATATTCACAGGACACAGGCAATGAAAATATTATTTTGCTTGCACCCGCCTGCCAGTTATTGAAAATAAACTTTCCGTACGCAAGATCTCCGAATGACAAACCCTCTTTAATAAATCTCATTTCCCCTTTTTCTTCCCTTCTTTTCCATCCGAACCAAACCGATGAACTTTCCTCCGGATGGATTTTAAGCTGAGCGGAAAACCTCTGCATTTTCCAGTCAAGGGGTAAGGAATATCCGGTTGCTTCATTGCTCGTAGTCGATATATTTTTTCCCCAGGAGAATGAACCCTCGATGAATTCTATCGGCTTGCTCTGAAGCATTATATTCCAGGCTGAACTTATGCAATTCTCATCCAAAGAAAAGGAAAAATCCTTCAATCCTAATCCGCTCACAGACGATATCGACAGCCGATCATAACTGAGCGAAGGTATGAATATTTTATCAAAAGGATTTAATCTTATCCATGCACTATATTGAAGAGGAAATGCCTTAATAGAAAATGGAAAAAAAACTTTTGCCGAATAATCGAGCCAGCCCAAAGAATTTATCCATTGAAGTGACAACGCACGGAGTCCGTTCTTTGTAGATAATGCAATTTCCGAAGCATAGTTATTATACGATGCATACTGATTCCATCCGGAGTAAGCAAGTGTAATCGTATCATGCCCGTAAGAGGCCGATATTGCCGCATCGAATGAACGCGCAAAGACAGTGGCCGAAGAATGATCGGAATGCTGGCGAATAATATCCGAGTACTCGCTCGATATATCCGTCCTGATATGAATAACCGAATCTGCGAGTTGACTCAGTAATGTTGACGAAATACATAAAAGGGAAAGAAGAATAAACAGAAAGCGCAGGTTAGGTCCGGTATAACCCAGCCTGCGCTGATAGATTGAAAATAACTTCATAAATCGATTTATTCTTCGAATGCCCTGTCAATACCGAATAATCGTTTCAGATTTTCATTCATATCGGTGTTTCCTGTATTCTCATTTTTAATCTGAACGAACAAACCGCTAAATGATGGATCCGGAAAAGTGAATGAAGCATACGTCTGATCTGTCCAATGCCAGAGAAAACCGCCGGATGAAGATGTATCGATCGAATAAGCCGGGAGCCATGCGGTCTTCGGATTTTGCGGTGGATTATTATAAAGATTAGCAATATTGATCCCGATGGTATAATCATTCCCGTCGGAATCTGCTTCGTAAAGCGAAATATTCTGAGTAGTCGTAAGATAATTCAGGGCTTTATCTAAATACACCAGAGTTGTATCCACATCATTCAGGGCGACAGTTCTATCTCCCGATTGGCCGATCTTAATAATATCATCGCCCTGGCTGTCTGTTTCGGATTTGAGAAAATTAATAGCATTTTTAAATTTTCCGATCATACCGGTAACATCCGCCATTACACTTTGGCTTCGTACTTTCCCATCCAAAGCAAGATAGAAGAATGTCGTATTGTTTGGCTGAAGCGCCTGAACAATAGCTTGAGTTGTATATTCAGGAAGTTCAAAGTTATACACAATAAATTGTTCTGCAATTGCCTTCAATCCCATCAAGACACCATCCATTATGTAAACCTCAGTATTATCAAGCATTAACGAATCCAAGTTCGGATCGCCCTGCATTTTGCCGGAAATCTTAAATTCGAAGTTTGGATTCGATTCCACGATAGCGAAACGAGCTAATGCATAATCGATATGAGGCAAAATATTATTGCGCATCAGGTTCTGCATTTCGCTGATCAGAGGAGGATTTACAGAAGCCGCCTGTACAATTTTAGCCATATTTTTTGCAAGAGCTTGAGTAGGCACCGACATTTCCTTGGTGCCGGTCGGAATACCAAACCTGAAGAAAGAAGTCGCTGAACTTTTTCCGAGCGAAACAGAATCCCAGCGTTTTATCATCGAGTTCACTGAGGGATCAGAATAAATCATTAATATCTCTGAAAGGCCTGCACCGAAATTAGCGCCCGCATCGTTGGAAGATTTTGCAACGGCATCTTTATAGGACTGGTTCGCATGCACAAAATTCACTTGATCCAAATCGCTCGGATTTTGAATGGAAATTGTCGACATCAAGTACATCTGGTTTTCCAATTCAACATAAGCGCCCGAGACATCCCCCAAACCTTCGCCGGGCCCCGTGCTCTCTTCACTGCAGCCGTATAAAAGTGTCAATGCTGCGAGAGCGATAAAAAACAATGTAATTTGAAAGAATCGAAACATAAAACCTCCTTTTTTATAAATAGATATATTCATTAATTACTTACGCCTTCGCTGATGAAACGGCGGACAGAAATCATGCTTCCGAATAGTCCGAGCAGGCAGCCGACTCCCGTAATGATTGCATAGTAGTATGTCTCAACGTAAACGAATTGTGAAAGAGACATTGTAAGCCATTGTTCCAGATAATTAAACAGAATAAAAATAATTGCCGCCGCTATAAATCCGCCGATCAGGCCCTGAAGAAATCCTTCCAGTAAAAAAGGCAGCCGGATGAAACCGCGTGTAGCACCGATAAGCTTCATTGTTTGAATAATTTTGCGTTTAGCATAAATAGCAAGGCGGATAGTATTCGCAACCAAAATAACGGATGAAACGGTGATAAAAATACCTATACCGAGTGTAATCCACAAAAATGTCATGGCACGCTCATCCAGCATCTCCAGCAGCTGTTTACGGTAAATAACATCATTCACTCCTTTGATAGATTTCACCTGCTGAACGATGGTCTCGGCATGCCTGGCTGTCTTATAGCCTTCTTTCAAAAATATTTTAAGCGATGCCGGCAGCGGATTGAAGTTCAGTACCTTATATATATCTTCGCCGAATTCCTGCTGGAATATTTTCGCGGCTTCTTCTTTGGAAACATAATGCACTTCACGTACGCCTTCCAGCATCTCCACTATTCCCTTCACTTCCGTAACATTATCGGCAGAGAGCTGATCGTTCAGGAAAGCTTCCATCTCGACTTTCTCTCTGAGAGAGTTCACGACACTGTTCGCATTGATAAAGAGAATCGCAAAAAAACTCAACAGCAGCAGCGAAACACAGATAGTGAAGACCGCTGCAAACATAGAGAGCTTTGCGCGTTTAAATCCTGAGAATCCTTCTCTTAACACATAGCGTAGCTGCATGATTATCTCATCGGTCCCAGCATCAACCGCGATTACCTTCAAAAGGAGTATAACTGCCCAACACCCGTACTAATGTGCATATTTCTTTTAAGTGATTCAATGCCTGCCGAAGCGGATCGCTTTCAGGCGTTCCTTCAACATCGAGGTAGAAAAGATATTCCCATGGTTTTCCAATGATCGGACGAGATTCTACCTTTAATAAATTGATATCCCGAAGGGCAAAAACAGCAAGCGCTTTAAAGAGCGAACCGGGAATATTCTTTGCAGCAAAAACGAGCGAAGTTTTTGCCCTGCCGCGCGGTTGAATAGGTTTGTGTGATAGCGCAATAAAACGCGTATAATTACGATGATCGCTTTCTACATTCCGTCTTAGTATCTGCAGGTCGTAGGCTCGTGCAGCTTGTTCGCTCGCAATAGCAGCAGCGTCATGCTGCCGGCGTTCACGGATAAACCTGGCCGCCGCTGCGGTATCATGCACAGCTTCTATTTTCGCATTCTTTACTTTACTGAGGAAATTTTCACACTGACCGAGCGCCTGCAGCTGAGAATAGATCGTACGAATACCGCCCAGTTTAGTTCCAGGAATGGCCATTAAATGCAGTTCTATACGGAGCTTTACTTCACCAATGATAAAAAGCTTATGCTTCAACAGGAGATCATATGTCTGATGAATGCTCCCAAAAAGCGAGTTTTCTATTGGAACGATACAACGGCCTGCAGCCCGCCGGTCAGCATCGGCAAACACCTCAGAGAAAGTCGGAAGCGGTTTCAACGAAGAATGAGCACCAAAAAATTGCCGTGCTGCTTGTTCGCTGAACGATCCTTTTTCGCCTTGATATGCAATCATATTTTATCTTTTCATATTAGTGGTTCGAATCATCATGCCATTGGACAATCATCCATGGATCTTCAGATCTCTGACGGATCAATTGAAGGCTTGCATAACCATCGACACGGTCAATAGAACTCGCGCTATACGTCACCGTAAGGTTAAATCCCCTGCTGATGTATACCGCAGTGCTGTCCTGATTAAACGATTGGTCGACAATATTGTTCCAAATAAGATCCAAACGCTGAACGTTTCTGAAGAGCCCGTCTGTAGTCCGCATTTCTTCGTCTCTTCCCCATGAAATTTCTGCGCCCCCTCTGTCATAATCGGGATAAAGAAATACAAAATTACCGTCTAACAACTGCCCGTAGATCGTCGTATCGCGAAACGTATATGCATATTTAAGATTCTGGAACACACCTTCGGCATTTTTCTGATCACTTAAGAGCGACAAAGATTCTCCTGAGGATTCGTCCAATTCAGGAGCAAACGGATTGCAGGAAAAGAATGTAAAAAGAAGCGGTATGCTCATCATGAAATATCTCATAATGCAAAAAGCAATAATTGGTTTTCAATAACCCATCATAATGTATCAATATTCGGCAGCACGTACTTCGTTAATAATTTACATTGCTTCCACTAATTGGCAAAAGAGCCCTTCAAATCACTCCATGTTGAATCTGAAGAGTTTAATTCATAATCCGACCATCGGCAGATGTACCAGTAACTATTCAAAGGATCGCGTCTGAGTGTGAACTGTGCCTGCCCTTTATATTCCTTTGTCTGGCCGCCTGCAGCCGTGTTGGGAACTTTTATTAAATATGTTTTTACCAAATCGCACGAATCCGGAAAGTTTGTCGAAGCTGTTGTAGTTAATTCTAAAGTTATTTTCAAATTTTTGGGGATAATGCTTATTACGTTATTAAAATAATCACGTTCTTTTAATTTATTCCAATCGTTCAATTCCCCGTAACGCCGAAGCGCTTTGCCGCTTGCAATAAAAATGAACGAATTATCGGAAATTGTCTTTGAATAATTAAAAGCGTTGCCCTCCTGGAATGCATAGATCATATTTTGAAAAACAAGCGAAGCGTCGGTTGCCGGCACATCGTTCGTGCTGATCTGATCCGGCTCAACAGGTGTTCTTGTTTTAAACAGATCACAAGAAAATAGATTCAAACACAGCACTATACCAATCATCAAAACCGATTTACGCGGCATCTGAATTCCTTTACACTGCAATGCGGCCTTCCAGCGCTCTGGAGAGCGTCGCTTCGTCTGCAAATTCTAGATCGGAACCTACAGGCAAACCCCGCGCTATGCGTGTAATCTTCATGCCCAACGGTTTCAGCAAGCGGGAAAGGTACAGCGTGGTCGCTTCACCTTCCACGTTAGGATTCAATGCCAAAATTACTTCCTCAATTGTTGCATTGGAAAAACGCTGCAGCAATTCTTTGATCTTCAGGTCGTCCGGACCGATACCGTCGAGCGGTGATAACGCGCCGCCGAGTACATGATACAACCCTTTAAATTCGTGCGTCTTTTCAATAGCAATAACATCATGCGGTTCTTCCACAACGCAAATAAATGACCGCTCTCGTTTAGCATTAGAACAAATCGCACAAGGATCGGATTCAGTTATATTCGAACATACCGAGCAGTACCGCACCTTATCCTTGACATTGACCAATGCTTTTGCCAGCAGAACGACTTCCTCGCGCGGCATTTTCAATATATACAGCGCAAGACGATGTGCCGTCTTTCTTCCGATTCCCGGAAGCTGCGAAAATTGTTCTGCAAGCTGTTCAATTGATTCGGCTGTGTAATACATGAAAACTCCGGAAATAATTATAAGCCTGGGAGTTTCATGCCGGGAATGTTCGGCATCATACCGCCGGTTACCTTCTGCATCTCATCCGCTGCCAATGCAGTCGAACGCTCTAACGCTTGATTCACTGCTGCAAGCACTAAATCTTCCAGCATTTCTTTTTCATCCGGATTGACAACTTCCTTCTCGATTTCAATTTTCACAATGTGCTGCTTGCCGTTTGCCGTAACCTTTACCATGCCTCCGCCTGATTCAGCAGTCACAATTTTATTCTCTAATTCTGCCTGCACCTGATCCATCTTTTCCTGCATCTTCTGCACTTGCTTCATCATCTGCTGCATATTCGGCATACCACCTTTAAACATCGTACACTCTCCTTAATTTTTTAAAAAAAATTATGAGTCAATATACCCTGAAATGGAGGGAAAGTCAACGAACGTGAATATTACCGCCGCTTCTTGACTTTCGAGAGAAATGCAGATATATTTAATTAAAGCTCATCAGTTATGATGAGCTTTTCAATTGATATTCCGCGATAGCTCAATGGTGGAGCATCCGGTCCGATCATCGCTTTTGCGATGATCGCGATCTCGTTCCGATATTACATATCGGAACGGACTGTTAACCGGAGCGGTAATTTTCTTTGTTCTTTTTAGTATATTTAATAATCATTCCGCGATAGCTCAATGGTGGAGCATCCGGCTGTTAACCGGAGGGTTGTAGGTTCGAGTCCTACTCGCGGAGCCACTTCAAGCCAAAAATCATATTCATGCTTTTTTCGTTTATGAAATACTTTATTTATATCCTATATTTTAATTCTGCCGACAAGTATTATACCGGATCATCGGATGATCCAGAACGACGATTACTGTTCCACAACACAATTGAAAAAGGATTCACTTCTCGATATAGGCCCTGGCAATTAATCTTTAAAAAAGAATTTCCTAATAAAAAGCAGGCTCAGCAGGCTGAATGCAAAATAAAACGATGGAAAAGTAAGTTAATGATTAAACGGTTAGTCATTGGCGATGTTCTTCTTTAACATCCGGCTGTTATCCCGACAAAGTCGGGATGTAGGTTCCCTGCCCGACTGCTGACGCAGTCACGCAGGCGGGGAGTCCTATCGAAGCGAAGCGTAGATCCCGACGCTTCTTGTCGGGACTCGCGGAGCTATACAGGTCGCCAAATTTTCTTTGCACTGATTTATTTTATAGTATGGTATTTCTACCTACTTCAATCAGAATCGCAGGAAAAGTATTACGTCGGTATTACCACGAATATTTCCCAACCACTTGAGTTTCATAATATTCTCTGCCATGGATTTACTGCTAGGTATTGGACATGGAAAAGAGTCTTTTTGAAAGAATTCCCTAATCTTCAACTTGCTCAACAAGCTTAGAAGAATATTAAGGCCTTGAAAAGCAGAGAATCCATTCAACGCGGGATATTGACTATACTACCAACCTCTAACAGAAAGGTTGCAGGTTCTCCCATCCGATAGAATCGAAACGGGACTACTCGCGGAGCCAAGCTTGATGATTTTTCATCAGGTTTTTGCATTCATTTGATTTCAGCAATTTTATAGTCGATTTTCCTCATGGACCTTGAATCTTAGCTGATTTTTTTTAAAATAGAGGTTTGCTGTTAAATAGAGTTTTTTTATTTTTCTGAACATTTATTGGAATCATGCGGGAACGTTTTCGCGCACGCTCAGTTGTCTTAGAGGAAAAAATATTTTATATTTCAAATCAAATTAAGATGTTCATGAACCGCGATATTTTCCGATTAGATATTGTATAGGATCCGAACTGATTCGTAGAATGATCATCATTTTTATAATAAACATGCATATCGCCGCTTCGGCCGATATAACACCAATTGGGTAACATTGGAAATTAATACAGGAGAAACAAAATGAAACTAAAAAGATCAGGAGCACTGTGGACTGTACGGTACGACGGCAAAGATCCATTTGGCGGACCAGTTCTGCAAAATTTTTCGGCGATCGAAGGCGTGGAACTTCTTGCAGAAGCCTATGAAGCCGGAATCATCAACTACTTCTCGGCTCATGACGACGATCTCTTAGATTGGGATCCGAACGATCCTGAAGACTATCTGAAACCGCAAAGCAAAATCCATGAAGAAATTGCCAAGATAAAGAAAATCATGGACACAAAGAAAATGCCGATGTATATGGCAACATGTTCACTCCATGGTCATCCTATTTTCGCGGCGGGCGGATTCACGAATCGTAATCCTCTAGTGCGTGAGTTGGCTATTAAAAAAGCTCTACGATGCGGCTGGATCGGCAACAAACTCGGCGCTCAGACAGTTACATACTGGGTTGCTCGCGATGGATTCGAAATGCCGATGACGGTTAACATGGAACCGGGAAATTCTCCATATGATTGGCTGAAAAATGCCCTTGATGCTGTTAGTGATTCCTGCATCAAGAACAATTATTCTATTAAAAAAGGCACCATCGAACCGAAAATTAACGAACCGCGCGGCGCAATGTATCTTCCGCTCGTCGGTTCGGCAATTGCATTCATTGATCGGTTGAAGAATCCGGATTTCTGGGGCGTGAATCCCGAGATACCTCAGCATAGCGCTATGGGAAACCAGTCTCCATTCCTCGAAATCCTGCAGGCTGCATGGATGAAGAAACTTACCTTCCTCCATGTCGGCGGACAAATTCCCGGACAGTTCGATGACGACTTCCCGGTTCTAGTCGGACTCGGAAAAGAAGGGCTTATCGAGATTTTCTATTATCTTGACAAAATCGGCTGGAATAGTGTGGTTGAATTTGATTGCCATCCAATGCGTACCGATCTTGCAGTGTCTATCGAGGCACGTAAAGGAATCTTCATGCATTTCCTGAAACATAATTCCAAGACACTTGATATCATCGAAACCGTTGTCGAACGTCTGAAAAAAGACGCAAAATTGAACGATGCCCTTGCGAAGTTAAATAGTTTTAAACCTAATCAAAAGCTCGAGGACATTAAATCGAATCCGCAAAATCACCTTGCGGTCGATGAAGCATTCAATCAAGCGCTGTTAAATATCCAATAATTAGAAGTATTCTTTCCGGTACCTTCTGCAAAGGGGCTATCCTAAAAGGAATAGCCCCTTCTTTGTTTTAAAAGACTATTAGAATAATTCAACTATGCGGTCTAGTCATTCTGAATAAAGTGAAGAATCCATCCAGCACTATGACTGACCTGTCTTCACTTCAGGCGCCGGTGATAAGTTAGTATTTCCAATTATTTCAATTCGAATCTCCACCTGTTTGGTAAAACTTAAAAAATAAATAATATGTTTTCATATTATAAATGTATGAAATAAAGGCAGGAGTTTTCCTTTTTCTGTCATCCACACACACCTTAAGTGAAAACGTAGATTGATATTTCGCCAGCTCAATGGTGGAACATCCATTTGTTATCCCGACGAAGCCGGGATGCAGATTCCCTGCCCGACTGCTGACGCAGTCACGCAGGCGGGGAGTCCTATATAAGCGAAGTGGAGAATCCTGAGATCTATTAAAGATGTCTCCTCCTATTCCTATCTCTGATTTTAGATCCAATTTCTTCGATTAAGCAGCATATTTCACCCTTAATTTCCTAGTCCTAAATAATAGAACCAAAAAAATATGGGAACATATCTGTTTTGAAATATGTTGTTAATCATTATAAATAGGTATTCACAAACAATTATGGAGATTTACCAATATGAGCACATATGTCGTATTAGGAGCCACAGGCCATACCGGCAGGCCGATCACTCTCGGATTGCTGGAGCAGAGGCACAGAGTACGCACCGTGAGCCGCAATGCCGAAAAAGCGTCCGATCTAATTCAAAAAGGCGCTGATCATTTCACAGGAGATTCGACCGATACAGTTTTCCTTTCAAAAGTATTCAAAGACGCTGACGCGCTTTATGTTTTGATTCCTTTCGACGCTACAACTCCGGATTACACACAGATGCAATTGAGGCATGTAAATGCAATTGCACAAGCATTAAAAGTATCAACAATTAAACATGTTGTAACCTTGAGCAGTGTAGGCGCACATCTTAATTCCGGGGCAGGTGTCGTGCAGGGCCTCCAAAAAATGGAGGAAACGTTTAACGCTATTCCGAATATTAATGTAATGCATCTTCGGGCAACGTACTTCCTTGAAAACGGCCTCTCTCTGGCAAGCATGGCAAAGCAGGCAGGAATTATAGGCGCATCGATTCGAACCGATTTAAAAGTTCCCATGGTTGCATCAAAGGATGTCGCTGCAACTGCATTAAAACATCTTCTTGCACTTAATTTCAAAGGCAAACAACACGAATATATTCTCGGGAACCGCGAATATACCTACGCCGATATAGCGCAGATCTATGGAAGAGCAATCGGCAAACCGGATCTAAAATATGTACAAATTCCATATGCAGAGACAAAAAAAGTAATGCAGAAAACAGGTCTTGGCGAGAGTGTAATTGATAAACTGAACGAATTCACGAAATCTATGAACGAAGGAAAAATTCTCGAGGATGCCCGCCGCACACCTGCGAATACGACGCCCACAACCGCAGAGGAATTCGCGAAGATATTTAAATCTGTATATGAACAGAGTTAGTTGAGCTGAGAAATAAAGATTCGGTATATCCTATTCGTGCGGCAGTTGATCGCATTCGTTATTAGCTTGAAGCAGAGCAAGCTGCTGGGCAAGGTTTTTTACCTGTGTAGTGAGAGCCGAAATTCGAAGTGAAAAGTACAGGCAAAGCAGCATGATGAATATCAATGTAGAAAAGAACAGCATATTTACCGGCAGTGTGATGCCAATTATTTGAGATATATAATTAAGAACATCGCTGTCGGCTGCGATTAAAATAAAAACAAAGCCGGCCATCAGCCATATAAAAGAGTACTCTTCCCGCAGCTTTCGCCTTCGGACAAGTTCTATAATTCCTATAAAAATTGACAGGCCGATAAGAACAACGAATATTTTGAGGCGTGAAGACATAGTTTATTCCTTATTGATTCTATTTAACACTCTTCTTGCGTAATAAGATTATAAAGATGGAAAGAAACATTTTGATAGTATAATAAATCGGCCTCAAACCATCATGTTGAGATTGGCCTCCCGTTCTCGGCAGCACTTCTATAGGAATTTCAACCATGTGGAATCCCGAACGATGCAATGTCAGGAGAAAATCGGCATCTGGATAGTCAAATGCATATATGTCCTGCACACAAAAATTTAACGCTGTCGATTTAAATGCTCTGTAGCCGGATGTAGGATCCGTAAGTTTTTCACGGATCAGAAAAGATACAAGTATCCCGAACAATGCGTTGCCGGCATCACGCATAAACGGTACATCGGAGTTCCGTCCCTGTAAAAAACGCGATCCGATAACAAGATCTGCAGCCGTCTCCCTTAAGCTTCGCAATAAACACTGGCAGAAAAGAAGGCGAGTGCTGGCCGTCTCCGTCGAGCTGTATTACATACTGATATCCGTTTTGAACGGCATACTTATAACCGGTTTGTAAAGCTGTACCGACTCCGAGGTTAAAAGGATGGTTAATGACACAAGCGCCTGCTTCTTTGCTAACTCTAGCCGTCCCGTCACTTGATCCGTCATTAACTACTAGGATCCTTGTTCCGGGAAGGTATTGGCGTACTCCTCTGATCACGTCAGCTACACGGTTCTCTTCATCGTATGCAGGGATTAATATGAGCACATCTTTTTCAGAGATCATTCGGTTTCCTTTAAGGCACTCTTAAAGTTCACTTTTGGCGAGAACCTTCGTTGTAATCCTATCGAATAAATCTAAGCATGCGAGTGAAGAATGTCAAGGGTTAAACAAGAACCGGCTCGAAAGTTACTTTTTTTATTCAGCTTGCAATGCCTGAAGGAATTCAGTATTTTTTTAACCGGGAATACGAATTACAGACAACATGAAGTTATATTTGAATCGACATTATATCAAGGCATTGCATAAATCCGTATAAAAAGCATGAATCGCAGCTCTATGAAAAGAAAAATGAATGAAGCAAAAACGGGCCAGGCAATCGGCAATACTTTTCATCGATCCTTACGTTATATATACAGCGACATTTTTGCTTTCGTATTAATAGCTTTAGCGGCGTTTATAGTCTATTCCAACAGCTTCGATTGCCAATTTCATTTTGACGATGAAAGCAGCATTACAGGTAATCCTCAAATAAAAAGATTGTCATCTTTCTATGATATAGATTATTGGCTGAAACTCGTACAGGCCGTTAGCTATTTTTTCCTTCGCTCTTAATTATCATTTCACCGGGCCCGGTGTATTCGGCTATCATCTTGTTAACCTTCTTATCCATATTATCTCGGGTATTTTTGTTTTTCTTCTTATTAAACTGGTGCTGGATTTAAACAATTACAAAAACTACAAAATAGATAAACATAAGAACTGGTTCGCTCTTACTTGCTGCATTAATATTTGTCGTTCATCCCGTACAAACACAGGCAATAACATATATTGTACAGCGAATGGCTTCCATGGCGGCTATGTTCTACATCATGTCTGTATATTTCTATGCATTGGGAAGAATCGAACAAGTCCGGAATAATAAGGTGCTCAAATCTATTTTATTGTACGTGGCAGCGTTAACGACCGGGATCTTCGGAGTTATGACCAAACAAAGCGCCGCTACATTTCCATTTGCTTTCCTTTTATTTGAATTTTGCTTTATAAGAAGCAAAGAGAATAAAATATACAAGAGCTACATTATCATTTCTTTATCCGCCATTTTCGCAGTTTTTATTACATTCTTGATTTTCCGCAGCGATATTTTTACTTCCGCCTTACATGGCATGAAGGTAAGCAGCATGAATTATTTGTTCAATCAATTCGTCGTTATAGCAAAATATTTGCAATTAACAATATTGCCGATTAATCAATGTGCGGATTATGGAAATGTTGAAGACGGCTTTCCGTTGATTACGACATTTTGGAGATTTGATGTTATCGGATGTTTTTTGTTATTAATCGGATTATTTACCTTAGCAGTTTATTTGTTTAAAAGAAATAAAGCTTCTTCATTCGGAATATTTTGGTTCTTTTTGACATTATCAATCGAATCTAGCATCATTCCAATTGCCGATCCGATGTTTGAACATAGGATGTATTTACCTATGGCTGGAATAATCTTATTTTTATTAAGCAGCGTATTTATGACAGGGTCGAAGTTGAAAACAACTTATTTATATTCTTCTTTTGTATTGTTAGTTTTCATTTTTGGCATTTTGAGTCATTCAAGAAATAACGTTTGGAAGACTGACTTGACCTTATGGACAGACGTTATTGAAAACTCTCCTAATAATGCAAGAGCATGGTTTAATAAAGGGGTCGCTCTTGCACTAACAGGAAGACATAGAGAAGCGATAAAATTCCACAATAAAGCTATTGAATTAAAACCGGAATACTGTGAAGCATGGTATAATAAAGGAGTCGCTCTTGCGTTAACAGGGGGAAAAGAAGAAGCCGTAACGTGTTACGATAAAGCCCTAGAAATAAGACCGGAATATTGCGATGCATGGTATAATAAAGGAGTCATTATTGCACAGGCCGGGAAACATGACGAAGCCATCGCTTGCTATGATAAAGTCCTAAAAATAAGACCGGAGTATTATAATGCATGGAACAACAAAGGAACAATACTTGCATTATTAGAAAAACAGGAAGAAGCCGTTAAATGTTTTAATAAAGTGATAAAAATAAAACCTGAGTTTTTTGAAGCATGGTACAACAAAGGGACAGCGATTGCATTATTAGGGAGACACCGGGAAGCTGTCGATTGTTTCGATAAAGCCATAGAAATGAAACCGAATTATTATGAAGCATGGTATAATAAAGGAACGACGATCGCTTTAACTGAAAACAGCGAAGAAGCTGTTATATGTTTTGATAAAGTTATAGGAATAAAACCGGATATGTACGAAGCATGGAATAGCAAAGGGAATATATTGGGAAAATTAGGGCGTTTTGAAGATGCAATTCAATGCTATAACAAAGCACTTGAAATCCATCCCGGTTTTAAAACCGCTCAAAACAACAAACTACTGGCACAGCGAAAAAATAGGACACAGGAATCATCGGCTTTAAAAAAACTTCATTAGCGTTCGATCCCGATCTGATCTTCTCATATTTAAAGACAGATAAACACTCGATTCACTGAGAAGAGTTCAGAATATTCAGCACGCAACCGATTCAGTCATATCAGACGTCCGAAAAGATAACCGTACATCGATACTTTCCCTGTATTCTCAAAAATTTTTTTCCGATGTTTGAATACCAGCCGGAACGCTTTCAGATGAAGGCCATTATGCATGAGTGATGAATAATGTTCATAAAGGTCATCGAGAAATTCTTTTTCTTCATTGTTCCTATAAAGAGGTGTATCGAGATATAACCTGATTCTTTCACGTTCCTGCTGGAATATTTCTTTCCGTTTTGCAGAAAAAAGATATCGAATTAACACATCGGCCTTCCACAATCGCGGTACTCCGCGTGTATTCATTGACTGCTGGCGATAAAATGTCAGCGGCTCCGGAAGATAACGAATTCCCTGCATCCGGGTTGCCCACATACCCAGCCACCAGTCATGCGACATTGCGGCATCCGGAATCGGAAGAGCTTTTAAAAGAAGCTCACGCCGGAACAAGCATGTACACCCACGGACATAATTGAGGAATGCCAGTGTATAAAATTGATTTTTATCACCTGGAACAGGAATATGAATTTTTCGCTGAAGCGACTCTACAAAAATTGCACCGTTCTCATCGATCAATGAAACATCCGTGCATACCAGCGATGATTTTCCAATCGACGAGACAAGCGCTTCAATTTTCTTCGGCAGCCAAACATCGTCCTGATCTGCCAGCGCTATATAAGACCCTTCACAGAGCGATAGAGCTCGTTCAAAATTTTTCACAAATCCCAGGCGGCTTTCATTGACAACATATCGCAGAGGATAATTTCTGCTGTACTCCGATAAGAGCTCAATGGTTCCATCTGTCGAACAATCGTCGACGGCAATTACTTCCAGCGGCCGGTATGTCTGCTGAAATATGGAATCAAGCTGCAGACGGAGAAATCTTGCGCCGTTATACGTCGCTAATGCAATAGAGATTTTCTCTTTTTTCATCGTAACTATCGGTTAATACTTTTCAATCAAGCTTATTTATCCATTCGCCGCCTTAAACAAATAGACAGTTTCATCTGCGCAATTTAGTCCTTATTGCGCTGGAAATTGTATAAAGAAAATGGAACCGTGTAAGAAATGACCTGTTTGAGGAAAAAAAGTAGTGCAAATGTTCTGTAATTACATTTTTAATATCTCTAAAAAATGATCTTGATTCATTTATACTCGGATAGGATACCTTAATCTCTTCCCTGGAAATATTCGGATTCAATTTCGCGTTGAGTGTAGCCGCAAGAAATTTATGCCCGTACTTTATATCGGGTTCAAGGTGACATCCTTCAGCCCATTCATTCCATGCATTAATAAGGATCATCCGTTGTTCATTCGGGTAAGTGTCTTGCGTCTTTCGTATTGCAGCAGACAGCCAGTATTCATAACTTTCAGGACTGGAATTGAATAAAATACACGCACGATCATTAATCCGTGCTGTATTATCCCATGACGGAGTTACACCGAAATAAACATTTGGAGAATTATACTGTTTCTTCAGAAAAGCATGCAAGACCTCGCTATATTCGAAAACATAACCCTTATGCGGCTTAAGAAAAGGTATTTTATTATTAATTGTTGCAACAGGCAGATTATGAGGTGGAAATTCGACACCGCTGTCAAATCCAAATTTGACGTAATCCTCATTGCCATGCGTCAGCGCAGCGCAAATATGAATCTCTCCCAGCCCTATTGATCGGCAGTATTCACGCCATATCCGGGCGGTCTTTGGCGCATCAGGCATATGTTGCGGCCGGTAGACAATCAGGAAAGGTCTGCCATCTGCAAGAATATAGCGTTTGTCTTTAAAAAACGGTACAAGTGATTTGATAAAGCCAAGATCATCCTGAGGCAAATACTTCTGAGCGATTAGTATTTCATCGTCGGAGGCATCCCAGCGGCGAGTCCAGTTCTCATTAGCCCAGCATAAACAAAACGGCATATCGCTATCCGGATCTGCCAGCATATCATCCAGCGGCAAATTCAGAATCCTCTTTCCGGAGAACCAGTAATAATGATAGCAGAATCCATCAATACCGTATTTTTTTGCCATTTTAATCTGTTCATGTCTTGTTTCACGCACACGCAGATCGTAAAATCCGAAATCAGTCGGAAGGTGAGGCTGGTAGTGTCCTTTAAAAAGCGGCATCGCTTTAGTCACATTGGTCCATTCAGTAAAACCCTTACCCCACCATTGATCGTTCTCCGCAGTTGGATGAAATTGCGGAAGATAGAAAGCTATCAGCTTTGGCGCTGGCTTATTTTCCGAAAATGATTGATTATTTATCATCGTATCTATATTGCAAGAATTAGCAGAATTATGAGACTAAAAAGTAAATAGTATAAGTTACAGCCATGGATTAAAAGTTTTCCCGCGCAGCAGATAGTAATTCCCAATATCAAAACTCTGTATCGGTATTTGACCCGAACCTTTCTTCACGATAATTATATTATGATTAATAATTATCTCCTCTATAAAGTCGGGTCAACTGGCTGCAAGCATGAACAATTCAATAAGCAGATTACTCATTGCCTCACTTTTTCCAAACGGATTAGCAGCAGTCTGCCATGGCTCATTGCTCCAATGTGCCCATCCCCAATCTTCAATTATATATCGGCCGCCTGCCTTCAAATATGGAAAACTAATATTGAAGGCTTCACGTGTTTCTCTATATAAATGAGAAGCATCGTCAACAATAAAATCTATATCTTTTTCTGAAAATTCAGTTGAGAGAATTGACTCCATCGCAGTGCGATCTGCCTGATTAATACCATAGTAAGGTTTTATCGAGTTGTATTTATTGCGCTGTTCAATATATTTCGTCAGTGCATCAACCGGTTCCTTCATCAAATCTATCGCAACAATTTTATTCAGTTGGAATATCTGATCATACAAGACAACGCTGCCGGCTTGAAGAATCCCCATGTCAAATACTTTTTTTACTTGCTGTTCCCGATTCAAGGATATATAACGTTCAATCATTGGCTGTGCCTTACCAAGGATGAAACAGTTTTCAGAAGAACGCATATTCCCTAAAATATCAGGATCCCAGGTTACACAAAACTTAACACCGTTTAATTCGTACGTGCACTTTTCTTCGGGAATAAATTCTTTCTCTTTTATTCCCGTTTTACTAAGAATGTCTGAGATTAAAGCAGTACCCTTTTTATCGCCCTTAACTAATGCTTTCAAATATTGAAAATAATTTGAGATCAATTGTCATTCCTTTAAATATTGTTGCTGATAGTTATAATGCCTCGATTCCCGGCTGGATACACTTCACAATTTTCGTTGTAAAAAAAAAGTATGTATTCTTTGGCTTAAAAATGGGCCCAGCCAGGATCTAATTGCTTCCATCGGCGTACTCACATGTATAGGAACAGGAATATCCACCAGCTTTATATCGTCTATATCAGATTCAGCAGGGACTACCTTCATTACAACCTGATACACAGAACCATATTGATTTCGAGCCAATGCCGATTTTAAAATTGCAGGTGCTTTTTTCCAATGTGCAGCCAATTCAGTTAATCCGGGTGGAGTAATTACAAATTCCGCGGACAGTATTTTATAACCCGAGTCTTCGACCAATCGCTGCATATTCTTAATTCCAAAGAAACGGATATGTGTTCTGTCTAAAAGGCCGTAATCACCATATTCAAAATCATTATTAAGAATACTGGCAATGATAACGTTGTTACCGATATGTGGTAATGAAATAACTAAATAACCATCGGGGGAAAAGAAAGGTTTTAATGCGGTTAAGGTACTCTTTGGATTATAAAGATGTTCAAAAACATCCGCAGCTACGATAACATCAAAAGTTCCGCATTTCGATAGACCAGATGTCCAATCAGGCGCATTGAGGTCACATTGATAAACTATATCGCAAAATTGAGTAAGCTTTTCTATTGCCGAAGAATCTAACTCCACACCGGTTACACGGCAATTGTTTTTTTGTTGAAGAATTCTTGTAATTGAACCTGGCCCTGCTCCAATTTCAAGCACCTTCTTATTGTAACCAACCATACGAACCACTTTCGCTGCCGCTGTATCAGACGACACATCGACTTCATATTCGTATCTATGGCTTTTCCCTTTATTGTTTTTTTGATGTACGCCATTGATGCCATCCGGCTTCGGTAATGTTTCAACGTAAGCTGAGTGTTGAACATGCGGCTGGTTTAAAACTTTCTTTCCGGTTTCTTGAGTCCTAAAGTTGGATTGAATATTATTGATGGAATCTTTAATGAGATCGCATTGGTTTAGTTATTCGCCAGCTTACAGATAAGTGCATGGCAGCCAGCTCCGAATTAAGCCTGGCAATTTCTGAATTATGCGCTGTAAACTCTGCATTAAGTTTGGCAACCTCCGTGTCTCGTCCATTCAATGATCGGCAAAGCCTTGCGATTTCTGTTTTCTGTTCGGTTAACAATTTATTCAGCTTTGCAATCCCTGCATCTCGTTCGGTTAATGACTGATTAAGTCGAACAATTAAACTTCGGCTTAATTCGATTATAGCTTCACTTAAGCGAGATACTTGTTTTTCCGGCGCCTCAACTGCTTGGCTTTGTATTGCTGTAAAAGTATCATGCCCCGCTCTATCAGACTTTCGCCAATAGACGCCGACACCGTCAATTTCAATGATTTCGGGTGTGATACAATTCTTACTGCAATAATCATGCACGGCAGCTTTACATGCAGGTACTATATGGTAGTCATCGATGATCACATATCCTTGATTTGAGAGCTTTGGATAAAGATTGACCAATGCGTCCATGGTTGACTCATACATATCGGCATCAAGCCGCACTAAAGCCAATTGATTGATAGGTGCGACCGGTAAAGTATCCTTGAACCAACCCTGGAGAAATCTTATCTGCTCATCCAACAAATCATAGCTAAGAAAATTTTCTTTAACGTCTTCCAAGGACACTGCAAGTTTCTTATACGTATGGTAATCTGATCCGGCATCCGCTGGATACTGCAATTCATTGCCGATCGGCAATCCTTTAAAAGAATCAGCAGCCCAAATAATACGATCAGTAATGTTATGCGCAAACAAAACAGCGCGCATTAAAATACATGCACCCCCGCGCCACACACCTGCCTCAATCAGATCTCCGGGAATGTTGTCTGCAATTACAGATTCAGTCAGTGTCCGCAGGTTGGCAAGCCGTTTCTCTCCAATCATTGTCTGAGCATGTTCCGGCCAGTCAAGTCCATGTTCTCGAAGATGCTCATCATATGAGTTTGACCCGAACGGCGACTGAGAAGGATCTCTGTAAATGCTGCCGGTTAGACAAGCTTGAATAAGTTCAAGATATTCATTACGCGTGTTTTGTAATTCGGCTTGAGTATTTTCTTTTTTTCTGCCCATATCTTCAATCATTTTCAAAAAGGTTCTTTTTTATACGTCATTCTTCACGACACATATCTAATTTTGATTGACCTGTGCATCTTTATAAAAAAACCTGTCATCTATCCAGTGAATGCCTGCATCTTCGATCATACCGCGGAGTTCAGGGAATGTGGCGGCGAAACTTTGTCCACGTGAGGCATCCAAATCGTTTGTGAATAACATGAACCGTCGCATTAGATCTGCATTAAACTCTCGCGGCCCATTTTCCAAAGCGTACACAAGCATCTCTAGTTCTTTCCCGGTAGTAGTGTTCCAGATAGATACTGTTTGTTGTATATTTGACTGGATTGAATCCGGCAACATATACAAAGTTTTTACATAAGATCGCAAGCGGTTCGCAGCAAAACATCTTATTTCGTGCGGTAAAACAAAAGGGCTCAGATAATCCGGGTACTGGAGTAAATGACACCGAAATGTGACATTCAGCCGGGAACAGAAATCCGCAAGTTCAATAATATTAAGAACGTTGTAAGTCTGAACCGTCATATTGACGAAAACCCCTGGGTTAAACTTATTGACAAATTTTTCCACATTGACTTCAATGTTCTGCCATTTTGATGGAAAACGGAGATACTCATTTATAGGTCCGAAACCATCGATACTGACAGCCATCGATATCTTTGAGAATTTCGATGAAAGTTCGAGCCATTCTTGATCACAATAGGTTCCGTTCGTGGCGAAGACGAACAGGATATTCGGAGCAATATTTAAATCGATCATAAGCCGCAAAATGTTCCGGATTTCTTTTATGAGCAAAGGTTCGCCGCCGATAAGTTGGATTTTCTTAATTTTCTTGGGATTGCCAAACAACTCCCCTTTTAGAAATTCCTGATCGCGAAACCATTGAACACCCCCGGCTAACCGGCTATGAGCTATTTCTTCACGTTGTTTTGGCGGGGAACCAGACCAGCTTGATTGAATTGGATCACTGGCGATTGCGGAACTGGAAAATGCATGACATTCCCGGCACCGGAGATTGCAAACAGTTCCTACATCGAGATCAAACAATTCCGGTCCTTCAGAATAATAGTAATTGTTTTTTTTAGCTTGGACTTTCACTTGATCGATAGTTATGAACGATGGATTGAGAAAACCCGCATTCCAGTTATCGATATTTTTCATCCTCATACTTCGCAAACCTTCGCGCTCATGATTGTAACAATAATTGCAGGCGCCGACCGGACGGCCTTCCACCATAGAGCGGCGTATGTCGCGCATATCTTTCGAATTCCAGATTTCATCGATTGTGTTTTTATAGATTGATAGAGATATTCCGTTTTTTTCTATGCAACGTCTAAAAGCGCAACACGGTTTTGCTGTTCCATCCGATAATATATTAATTGAGAAAAACGGATACGTGCAGAAGGAATTGAATTTATCGGATACTTTAATTCCATTTATGCAGGGACTCTTAATTCCGAAAATGGAACCGGAAAGACTTCGATTTATCACCTGTCTGTACAATTGATGCAATTTGAAGAGTGCTGTAATTATTTGCAGTCTAATCCGCTCTATTGCGTGCATCATTTTCATCCATAAGTGATACAATCCATACAGGCTTTTTTATAAAGAACCCGGTCCATCTCTGTCAACTCAAGCAACAAACTCTGTGTCGATTGCGGCAAATCATCGAATACCGGCCGATCGGGATTCGCGTTTAGGACAATTTTTTCAGCTGGTACAGCTATCCCCAGAGCATTCAGGATATTATTCCGATCTTTCTCGAATGTTTCTACAAAACCAATATATGAAAAATCCTTGAGATGATGAATCGCAAGTTCAATAAGTTCATCTGCGGTAAACGATGATAAACCCCGGTTATCCATGTTTCCAAAACCACAGGCAAGCTGCCATACCTGATTGTTCCATATAAATGATTTTACTGCCGGATCAGTCAAGCCCATGCTTAGGAATTCATCTATCGTTGTCTGGCGGCATATTCTATATATTTTGAATAAATCTGGATCTTGATTTTTGCAGAAATGATAAAAAGATAAAATTCTCTCTGCAGGATCACGCAGGAAAGTGAAAAAGAACCTGTTTTGTTTATACTGTTTTGAGAAATCAAAACCAAAATGACCGGATAAAAAGGGGAGATTATGAAAATTATCAATCACTTGTCTATTTATCCGAAAATTTTTCTCATGAGGAAAATGACTAACTGCATTTAAAAAATCGCCATGGCTTATGACATTTTCGTTCCCATAAGCTGAACGGGCAATATTAACAATCGTGGTTCCGGCTGTTTTTTGAATATGTAAAAATATTGCAGGCTTTAAATTCAACATTTGAGATTATTCAATCAAGTTGTTTATTATCGATTGAGGTTATCAATTAAAGTTCCCAAAAAACGCAGCGGCCGTGTAATCTTCCACGAATATGATGATTTTATTGCCGTAATAAGAGCGTCGCGTTCGATTCTCTGTTTATCATGTTCGGTTATCATTAGATTGAGCATATCAATCTGTGTGTTGCGCTCAGCCGCAGTTTGATTGAGATTATCAATCTGCCTTTTACAATCAGATAGTGTATTCTTGAGGTTAACAATTTGTAGATCTCTCCTTGTCATATATTTAAAAGCCGGGGACATTTCATCTAAGAATTTAGTCAATTGTGTAAAACATTCATGCACTTTTTCTGAAGACACAGACATTTGATCTCTTGCCAACTTATCGAGAAGATAATAAGCTTCCACAACATCCTTCGGAACTCCAGGAGTATTAGTAAGATCGTCAATACAAAATTGCGTATGGCGCAAATCATCAGCAAGGAATTCTTTTATATATTTATTAACGCCGGGAGAGGAAGCATCGAACGGTATTCCCAACGCTTCTGCTATACGGCATAGTTGTTTTTCCGGCTGCGCCATAAGAAGATCATAATCAACTACAATTCTCGGACTGCCCTCCGAATCTAACATGGCTGGGACAATATGGCAAAGCCATAGGTAACTGCTTTTTTCCAGCTCAAACTCATCGCGTTTGTTTAGAGAGTCCGCAACACTTAAAGGATGACGTACTGCAACGATATAACTTGCTTCGATTTCTAATTGTTTAAAAACTATCTTTCCAGAATGGCAGGAGGCGGGCAATACGAGGATCCTTCAATCCGAATATCGGCGTATCCTTAATCTTCGCGCGTAATAGTTCCACAGCGCGAAGTCTGAACAAATCCAAATCATCCCGCTCCAGTTCTTTTTGGTGAATAGATGTCAGCGTGTGCCAGTCATATCCTAAATAATGAAGGATTTCATCGTCGAGATTACTGATATCAACATCTTCCCAAAAGCCTTTCTCATTATTTTCTTCCAGAGGCGGCATGAGATTATCGCCAAGTTCAATGCCTAAAGCCATTAATCCGCGAGTAATTGCACTAGTACCGCTTCGATGCATACCAAGAACAATTACTAATCTTTTTGTACAAGATTTATCCATTCAGCATTCCAAGCCATGATGAAATATCTTCATTTAGGTAATTTCCCAGTGATATAATCCGATGTTGATAAATTTCCAATAGAGTCTGATGTAACGACGGTCTTAATAAAGCACTACTGCCTTCAAATACTCTTTGCATCAATTGCTCTTTATCTTTGTCCGTGAATAAGTCATCTATGCCGATATGTTTAAGACACATATTGGCAGCTGCAACGGGGTTCGTACAAATTGCTTCATATCGAATAATCAATAATTGGCATGCGGGAAAAAAGCTGTGCCACCGGCGAATGTTTGCTTCATAATCGCCCCTGGCGATTGACCCATCGGATTGAAAATGATCAATGAACCATTGATCCGGTGTTTCTTCTATTGACATTCCCGCCCTGGCAAGGTCCATTTTTGCAGACGACCATGCCCGGTCTATTGGATTCCTGATTAGGTAAATAAGCCGCAGATATGGCATCCTCGAATAAATTTCACTGATTCTTTCTGATGGCAAGTGTCCATATGCAGGAGTAATATCGCCATTAAAGTAACGTTCATCATTGAAAGCTCTTTCATACCACTCAAAACCGCGGGCATAGAACTGATCCCAGAAGTGTACTTCTTTTCCTGCAGGAAATGCAATCCGGCGATGCTTTTTTAATGTGCTATAAAGCCAGGTAGTACCGCTTTTTTGGGCACCAATACCTATAAAATTCAGCATTGCGAATCTCTTAAAAAAAATATCATCTACAACGTTGCACTTTTTCCGCCGAGTGGTATAGCAACATACTCAGATCTATAAAGCGATACTATTTCACGGGGAAGGCCGATTGCTATAATTTTACCTCCATGTATTAAGAGCGCTCGATCACAGTGATGGAGGATACTGTCAAGATTGTGGGACACAAGTATTACCGTTTTATTCTGGTCACGATATTTTTGGAACTCCTTAATACCTTTCTTTTGGAAACTCTCGTCTCCCACCGCGAATACTTCATCCAGAAGAAGTATCTCTCGATTGGCATGAATTGCCACTGAGTAGGCAAGCCGTAACTTGCATACCGCTGGAGTAGTTAGTCAATTTTTGATCGATGAACCTGCTTAGCTCCGAATACTCGACGATAGCATCATAACATTCTTCGATTTGACGCCTGGAAAGTCCGAGAATCGGTCCGTTCAGGAAGATATTATCGCGTCCTGAAAGTTCAGGATTAAAACCAATTCCAAGTTCTAAAAAAGGCGAGATTTTCCCTTTTATTGTTATAGAACCCTCATCCGGTTCATAAATACCTGCAATGATTTTTAAGAGAGTGGATTTCCCGCTTCCGTTTCTCCCAATAATTCCAAAACACTCTCCCTTCTGTACTTCAAACGATACATTGTCCAAAGCCCGGAATATTTCATAGCTTTTCTTCTTAAATATATTTACTACCGCGCCCCGTACTGTATTGATTTTCTCGTGCGGTATGCTGAATGATTTCGAAATATTCCGTGTCACAATAGAGGCCGTATTCATAGATCCGCTAAATTTTATCCTTAGATATATTCTGCTACGCGCCGTGATGTTTTTTTAAAAGCGAAAAGCGACGCCATAAATCCTATTATCACTATGAAAGTAAAGATCAAATCATGGATCGGAAAAATAAACTGCTGATTTATGAGAACCGATTTTATATGAACAATAATAAACGTCATTGGATTAAGATAAAGTAATGTTTGTACATGCGGCGGCATTATTTCCATGGGGTAGATGATGGGAGCCGTATAGAATCCTGCGACAAGTATCACTTCCCAGATCTGATTGAGGTCTCGGAGCTTTGGGAACAGCGGAGCCGTGAAAAAAGAAAAAGTAATGACAATCAGACATGTCAATAAACAATAATATAACCCGACGAGAATGTACGGTATTCCTGGTGTGATCCCGTAGATAATATAGAAAATAGCTAAAACAAATAGGTTAATAATAAAATTCAACAGAACATTGATTGAGGAAGCAACAACAATAATCCAACGCGGTATAAAAATTTTCTTTACTATATGCGATTTCATCGAGAAAGAGATCATGCCGGCCATAGTTCCTTCTGAGAAAAAATTCCATAGTATAATACCGGTAAACATTCCCATTGAATAGGCGTGCCCTCCTTTGAATACATTGGTAAAAACAAGACTCAAAATCGCGAATGTACTTAACGGTTTAAGGATCACCCATAGAAAGCCAAGGAGTGATGACTGATAGCGAAGTTTAAAATCCGTCTTCGCTAAAATCCAGACAATTTGCCATGAATTTTCTTTTTCTTTTCGCATACTATTCG
The DNA here is from genome assembly GCA_963770945.1 of uncultured Bacteroidota bacterium. Taxonomy (GTDB): domain Bacteria; phylum Bacteroidota; class Ignavibacteria; order UBA10030; family UBA10030; genus Fen-1298. The sequence continues at coordinate 32,712 of CAVYRP010000008.1, forward strand.
TATCTCACTAAATTATTGTGCGATATGATAAAAAATCCGGTCAGGAATTACATGTACACTATTTCTCCGATCCAAACACACTAATGAAGATACAAATTGCCTCCTCCAATATCAAAAGTTGAACATTCTATAGCAAAGAAATCCGTTCTTAGAATTTTATTATAAAACCACACCATGGCGCAGAAGAATAATAATTTTCATGCACTAATGAACATAATTCCGTATATGATTACACATTAAGCATTAACATAAGGATTTCTTCTTGCCAAGATAATTCATGTCTTGTGAAAGACCATCATCTTTTGATCTCTTGGATGTCCCCAGTCACCCAGGTACTCAACATGCAGGTCTAATCCTTCGCAAAGCCATTCAAATGTCTCAAACGAGTAATGGAATGGATCTTTGTCGGGATAAGTCGGAAAATCAATGCTTCCTGAGCAAGGATGCATCAAAGCTTCAAGATTCCGCTTGTCTCCTTTGAACTCAAAAAATGTACAAAAGAACCGGCCTCCTTTTACCAGAACTTTCTCAATATTTACGATACATCTTAAAATACTGTTTAGAGTAAGATGTGTAAACACTGACTGGGCCAGTGCAAATTCGAATCTTCTATCGAGAGATTGAAACTCGAATTGATTCATCTGAGATAGATTTGGCTTTTTTCCGGACAACTTATTGATAGTTAGTTCTTGCTCTCCTGCTTTCAACAGGTCAAGACTTTTGTCTATACCATAATAATGCCCTGGAAAAAGGTAATTAATAAAGTGAATCCCGCCTCGCAGGCTTCCACAACCGACATCGAGTAGAAAGTGCTCGCTTTTCAAGCCTTGTTTAACCAGAAAATCAAACTGCAGATTTCCTATCATTTCCCACATACCTCCAACTGCTGCTTTATACCAATCTTCCTTGTCATGCCGTTGATCCGGCGGAAAATTACAATCACTCGCGCTTACAATCTGTATGATAGACATCTTTCAAACCTCTTCCGATTATTTTATATTAGGGAATATACACAGAGTGTAATCGTTATCGGCATCCTTCATATCCTTCTATTATTCTGCCGCCCAGTAGGTGCCGATCCGTATTCCGGAAATAGACAGAGAATAGACTGTTCCAAAAATTTTATATAATCATATAGAGTCAGGTTACAGTACTCCTGCCGCGATGACAAAATTCTGGTTGGTCTCAGAATATCACCAGTCTCCCGAGTAGATACTGGCACTTAGCGACTAAACCGAGGTCGGCAAAAATCTTCCTTCTGTGTTTAAAAATCAGCCAGAACGCTTTACCATGAAATCCCGGCCTTGCTATTAATGAATAATGTTCAAGCAGATCATTAAGATATTCTTCTTCGCTCTTATTGTTGTACAAACACATATCGAGATATACCTGGATACGATTTCTTTCATGTTTAAATATCTTTTTTCGATTCGAAGAAAAGAAATATCGTAATGCCGATCCAAATTTCCAGAGATCATGCACGCCAACCGTGTTCGTCGAGTGGCGTCGATAGAGGGTCAATTGTTCCGGCAAGTACGTAACTCCGTGCATGCGTGTCGCACATATCCCCAACCACCAATCGTGCGACATGGCCGCATCAGGTATCGGAAGGGCCTTTTTCAACAGGCTTCGGTGGAACATACTAGTGCATCCGCGGACATAATCGAGAAAAGCGAGTGTAGTGAATTGATGCTCTGTATTCGGTATTGGTATGTGGACCGATTTTTGAAGGGATTGGACTATAACATTATCGCGCTCGTCGATCAATGACACATCCGAGCAGATCAACGAAGTCGTTCCGATGGATGAGATAAGCTTCTCAATTTTGTGCGGAAGCCATATATCATCCTGAGCTGAAAGTGCTATATACTCACCTGAACATAACGATATCGCTTTCTCAAAATTTTTTAAAAAACCGAGCCGCTTTGAATTTCTTATGATCCTGATTCCAAACCGGTTCCGATACCATTCCAGGATCGTTAGTGTTTCATCCTCCGAACAATCATCGACTGCTATAACTTCATACGGTCGGTACGTTTGAGCGTAAATAGAGTCAAGCTGACGGCTGATATATTCTGCTCCATTACACGTTGCCATTGCAATTGAAACATGTCTTTGTTCCATGATTAACTATTCATTTTTTTGATACTATCGAAGACGCCTGAAAATATAACTGGTAATCAAAACGATCATGCCGGTATTCAATATCACTGAGGAATATTTTTTGATCCTTTTTAACATCCTTATTCATAACTACATCATCAGCTAGACAAATCGGGAGTCCGGGAGATTCAATATTATCTTCCTGGTTCTCGATTAAACCATAACATGTATAACCGCCAATCCCATCCAGAATATCGCCAGTCTTGAGATTTCGTTTAGAATATGCATAGACATTGGTTCGGAAACCATAGGAGGGCTGCAGGAGCGCTATTCCTTTTTCAACCGCTTTCACAGTGGCTAACACTTCAATATGGCAAAGGTGATATGGGCGATAAAAAACATAATAAGGTCCTTTGCCCATTTTATAATATTCCATCATTGCACGTTGATATGTATTATCACAATATCCGACTACAAAGACTCCTCCATTCGGCTGCGCACCGAGAATATAATCGACAAATGGTTTTCGCTCCTTCCATAACTCCGCAAGATTAAAACATTGAAGAACGTCCTGTACATGCTGGGCTGCTGGCCCAACCATACCCGGTGTCGCAGTATGGAGATTGAATGCATTTGCAACCAAAGCCATTTCGATAGACAGCTTGGTACCGTCGGTATAGGAAGTACACATCCTGTAATCGAGGTTTCGTTTGTCCGCTTCAGGAACGATCGAAGTCGGATCAGCATAACGGTTTAGAAATCCCTTTATATTACCCGCCATAACCAACTGGAAACCCCAAAATTGAATTTCATCTATCAAATGTTTGATAACACCATATTGATCACCATCGCCGCTTGTGTAGACCAGATTGTTCTGCGAAGCCAGTTGTAACAAAAATGGACCAAAAATTAAATCAATTTCGGAATTTACAAGAATCAAATGTTTATTATTCCTTAAAGCCGCTATTGCGAATTGTGCCGCTGGAATTATCGAATTCGAAGCTTCTATGAGAATATCTATCATTTCGCACTTGGCCAGAAGTTCTCCATCTTCGCAAATCGCTATAGCACCTCCTTCAATTGCATCATGCATTTCAAACAGGGTATGAACAATCTTATAGTCCTGCCCAATTGACTCCAAAGAATTGATACATTTTTCCATATTGATATCAGCTACTGCCACACATTTAATACCCGGTGTTGAAAGACTTTGGAATACAATGCCTTTTCCCATTGATCCAACTCCTATGATGCCTATTCTTATGGGGTGGACCTGATTATTTTGTTTAAATTCTATATTCATAGGAGCCTATATGGAAAGAATATCACTCACGATCATATTTTAAAATACCTAGAATTTTTTCGATATTCACCTCTCGCGGTGTATTACCGGAAAGAGTGAGATCACACTTCAAACTTTGAGGCGAGGAATCACCGACCCACACAGTATGTATTTCATTCTTGTTACATGTCAAACGAATCAACTCAATCTCTTCCGGCAGCAAATCGATAGCAGTGATGATTAAAATCAAGCCTGTGTCGAGTAGGATGTTCGCGACTTCCGCCAGTCTTCGGATATGTTCGCGGCGGTCGTCGTGATTTCCCTTTATGTCTGCATCAACGCCGTATAACACATTTCCGATCCCGAGAAAATATACAAGATGCCCGTCATCAAGCAATCTTTTTTCCAGTGCACGTGCGAGCGGTTTTTTTCCGCTGTCCTTTTTGCCGGTAAATAATATAAGTACAGGTTTTTGCTTGTATTTCTCTGCGCGCACTTCAGCAGGAATTGTGCTTCTTTCCCACTTAATATTCCGCAGCAATACATAATTTCGGATCTTTTCTTGTTCATCCTCGAGCGCCTCAAGAATAATTCCACCGCCGGCAATTTCGTACTCATCAACAATCACAAACCGCCCCATCGCCGCATCCTCTTTTGCACAATCAAATGCAATTACTTTAGAGAGTGAAAGAATACATTCTGCGACCTGATGACGATTTACAGTATTCTGCTTATGAAGCACACTCAGATCGGATGCATCTATTATTTTTATTACCTCCTCAACCTGCATTAGAACTCTGGCAGAGGCGATTTTAAGAATATATTGTTTGCCGGCAACCATCGGCTGCTTTGCCATCCAGAATAGACTTACTCTTATCTTCGAAGTTACACATGGCCGCTGCTCCCCGACTTTTGTCAGGATTTCACCCCGTGTGACAAATATTTGCTCCTGCAGAGTAACGCCTGCTGCTGAACCGGCTGTTACGACCGGAGGAATTGGAGCGCTGAATGTCTCTATCGTCTTTATTCTGCTCTTCTTCCCTGAAGGATAAAAGATGACCTCATCATCGGGCCGGAGTGATCCTGATGTCACCGTACCAGCGACGATCCTGCGTGTATCGTTATAACGCGTAAATTTATAAACATCCTGCACCGGCATTCGTAGCGGGCGATCGGGCTGAATGGCTGCATTTTCAAATCCGTCGAGAGTATCGAGTATCGTCGCGCCGTTGTACCATCGCATCGATTCACTTCTTAAAGCAATATTGTCTCCTTTGAGACTGCTGACAGGAATGAATCCGGCCGAGTGAATTCCCAGCGATTCAAGATATTTCGAATAATCCTTGACGACAGCATCAAATACATCTTTACGATAGCCAACAAGATCCATTTTATTTACGACAACAGCGATTTGCTCAATCCCCAGCATTGAAAGCATATATCCATGACGGCGTGAATTTTCCTGAACACCTTCAAGCGCATCTATAACCAACAGCGCTGCTTCGGCACGAGAAGCTCCTGTAACCATATTTTTTAAAAATTCGATATGTCCCGGTGCATCAATAATGATATAGCTACGCTTGGCTGTCTTGAAAAACACTCGTGCGATATCGATTGTAACACCCTGAGCGCGTTCGTCTTTGAGCGCATCGATCAGAAACGCATATTCGAATGGTTTTGAATTTCGTTCACACATAGCTCTGATCTGATCGAGTTTCCCTTCCGGCAGAGAGTTCGTATCGACAAGCAAACGACCGATGAGTGTCGATTTGCCATGATCCACATGGCCTGCGACTACAATATTTAGACGGCTGTTAGTCAAGATTCTACATATAACCATTTCTTCGTAGCATTTCCAATCCACCCTGATCTTCTTTGTCCTGCGCTCTCCCGCTCCGCTCTGCGATATTTTTTAACCGGCCGCTTTTCAACTCTTCAATAATTTCATCCACCGTTCTCGCTTCGGAGTCGATAGGAAACGTACACGGATAGCAGCCAAGCGAACGGTAGCGTTTGCCGTTTCCCTGATTATAATAGAGCGATACAGTCGGAATATTTTCCCGCTTTATGTATTCCCAGATATTCAGTTCCGTCCAGTCGAGAAGCGGATGTATACGGACGTGAGTGCCGGGAGCGAAATCTGTTTTATAAAAATTCCAGAATTCCGGCGGCTGATCGGCAATATCCCATTGACTATCTTTATCGCGTGAAGAAAAGTACCGTTCTTTCGAACGTGATCCTTCTTCGTCAGCTCTTGCACCGGCGATGATACCATCGAACGGCTCACCGTTCTTTTCTGATTCGTACTGCTTTGTTTTATGGTTGAAGCGGTACCTGATCCAGCTGCCGTTTATTGTATTAACCAAAGCATCCGTTTTAAGCGTTTTACAGCAGGTTAGATGGTCTGCTTTGCCGTCCGGAAATGTCAGTTTATTCTTCAGAGCTTCTTCGTTTATTCCGTAAAGTAAATTCAGCCCCAGTTCTTTAACAAGGCGATCCCGGTACTGGATCATTTCCGGAATTTTATACGCCGTATCTATGTGGATCAGCGTAAAAGGAACATGATCAAAGAACGCTTTGCGGGTCAGCCAAAGCAGCACCGTGCTGTCTTTGCCAATCGACCAAAGCATCCCGAGGTTTTTAAAATTCGCATATGCCTCGCGCAGAATGTGGATGCTTGTATCTTGAAGCCGGTCGAGATGATCCATTATGATAGTCCGTTCATTTTTGGCCTGCCCGGTTAAGGCTCCCTTTTACATACTCTTTTAAAAGATCAAACGACTGTTCGATTTTCCGGCGATCTGTTTCGACAACATATTCAGGCTGATCGGGCTCTTCGTAAGGATCATCGATACCCGTGAAATTTTTTATTTCTCCATTGCGGGCTTTTTTATATAATCCTTTTGGGTCCCTTTTCTCGCATGTTTCCAGCGAAGCTTTCACATATACCTCAAAGAACTGTGAACATATTGATCTGACATACGATCGTGCTTCCCGATAAGGCGATATCAGCGAAACAACGACGACATTCCCTTCTTTTTCAAATTTTGCAGCGAGCTCGCCTGCCCGGCGGATATGGAATATTCTTTCTTCCTTTGTAAAGCCGGTATTAGGGAAAGCTGTACGGAGGATATCTCCATCAAGCCGTTCCACTTTAAATCCTTTGTCCCGCAGGTAATCTGATAAAAGATTTGCAAGAGTTGTTTTACCTGATGCAGATAAACCTGTAAACCAAAAAACCATCTCCTGGCCTTCACTATTTCTGAAACATTAAATTCATCTCAAGTAAAGATATAAATTTCTGAGACTTAGAGAAATGATTACCGTTCCGACAATTATCATGAATGGTTTCACCGGCAGTTTCTTCGTCACCATCGCGGCAAGAGGTGCAGCCGCAACTCCTCCGAGCATGAGGCCAAGAATAATCTTCCACTGGAAAAATCCAATAGTTAAAAAGAAAGTAATTGATTCGGAGACAGTGACAAAAAATTCGGCCAGATTTACAGAACCTACCACATATCTCGGTTGATTTCCACGGGCAACAAGTGTTGTCGTAACAATCGGCCCCCAGCCGCCTCCTCCGATTGCATCAAAGAAACCGCCTACCAGTCCGAGAGGTATTAACGGTGTGTGCGGCTCCCCTTTTACCGGACGAAAAGCTTTGTAAACTATCACAATTCCCATAAGAAGAAGGTAAACCGTGACGATAGGCTTAATAATATCCATCGGTAATTCAGTAAGAAGATAAGCGCCAATAACACCTCCAATTATTCCCGGTATAAGCAGTTTTAGGACAAGATCTTTTTTTATATTTCCAAATTTCATATGGAAGAAACCTGATGTTGCAGTCGTAACAATTTCTGATGCATGAACACTGGCGCTGGCAGTGGCAGGAGGCAAACCCAGACTTAATAGAAAGCTTGTAGCACTTACACCATAGGCCATTCCCAGTGATCCGTCGATCATTTCTGCAATAAATCCAATTAATACAAATAATAAAATATTCTCATCCATCTGAAGGCCATGCTAATTTGTTGTAAATATATTGGACTATTTTATACATTGTAAAATATAAGTTAATAATACTTCAAATAATCATCTGCAATTGTCAATAGTTGTTCTGCCGCACGCTGCCATGTGAATCTTGATAGGATTTTCTCTGTTTCTTTTTTTGCGGAATTATTACCTGCTGCGGCAAGCGAATTCAATTTTTGAGCAATATCGGATGGATTAAATGGATTCGCATACATAACGCAATCTCCAAAGATCTCGCGATGACTTGGAATATCGGAGACAAGCACTTTGCACCCGCCGGCAAAAGCTTCTAATGGAGGGAATCCAAATCCTTCATACAATGAAACCGACGCGAAAATGTCCGCCTGATGATACAGATCGATAAGCTGTGCATCGGTTACATACCCAAGAAACTCAATTGACGGATCGCTAATATTTTTTTTAAGTTCTCCGGCTTTTCCAAATACCAGCGGATTGTCCCCGCCGGCGATAATAAGTTTTGCATTCTTTAATCCTGCAATTTTATATCCTTCGATAAGGTTTTTCAGATTCTTCCGCGGTTCAAGCGTTGAAACTGCGAGTATTGTTATATCTGATTTCTTTTTATGTCTCTTTGTATTTGATGAATAAAAAATTTCAGATATTCCCGGATAGACGGTACGAATTTTTTGTATAGGAACTTCCAGCAGCTCCACAATTTCACTTTTTGTAAAATCACTTTGGGTCACAATGACGGAAGAAGCGTCTATTACACGCGGAACTAAGAACTTGAACCACATAGCGGCGCGCCTGGAAAACCATTTTGGATTTTTCAGAAAGGCCATATCATGTATAACGGTAATTTGATTCCTGTACCACATAGGCCCCGTGTTCATCAAGTTAATCAGTAATGGATTATTATTGCGGCGAAGTAGCATAGGAAACTCGATTTGTTCCCAAAGATGCCCTGTTAGACATTCCAAAACATTCGGCGCCTAATTCTTCTGCAAGAGATTGGTGTATAACATCTTTTGGCGCAATAAAGGTCAGCGACGGCTGAATCTTTTTCAGCTGCCGCGAGATATCTATCGCGTAGCGTTCAAGTCCGGTGATACGGCGCGTCAGGAAACGTGCATTAACAATTATTTTTCTCTGCCCCTTTGGAGCGATTTTGTTCATGATAAAAGAATCTCTTTATACAGTTCCAGGTACGACTTAACAGTTTTTTCCCAGCTAAAATTCTTAACCGGCGCATTCGTGACATCTCTATTAAATGCTTTCACGCACCCTTCAACAAGTGCATGAGCCGATCCGGCATCTACAAAGACATGATTGCCAGAAATCACTTCGGGCAATGAACCGGAATTTGCTGCGACTACAATCTTGTCTGCATTGCATGCTTCACGCGCACAGAATCCAAACCCCTCGGAAAGCGACGGGATAACGACACAATCCGCCGCAGACATATAAGCTGCAAGCATCTCACGAGAGAGAGATGGAATGAATCTGTACACATGAGATGGACAAGAGAGAACCTTCTTTTGCACAAGCCTCCAGATTCGATCATCGTAAACAGAAAGGACGAGGACAAACCGGGCATTTGGAATTTGTCTCGAGATTTCAGGAATTGCCTCAGCTAAATACTCAAAACCTTTTGTGATACCTGTACGGCCAAATGAAAGGAATATGTAATCTTCTCTATCGAAACACAGTTGTTTCCGGACTTCCTCATTTGATAAAGCCGGGTTCTCAAGCTTCGAGTCGCCGGGATAGATAACTGTGATTTTTTTCTCGGATACTCCGATTGACATCAGCGATTCCTTTGTGTATTCAGAGATCGCAATATAACGATCATAAGGAAGACCGATAATCAGCCGTTCAGCCAAATAATAGAATAATGAACGAATTATATTCGACTCAAATTTGAACCATTTTCTGCCAAAAACCTCGTAAACGATCAGCGCCTTTTTCTTGCCTGCTAGCACCGCTCCAAGAAATGCCGGCAGAGCTCCGGCAAATGTGCTTCCTTGAACAATATCAGCCCAACGTGCTGCTCTGATGACGCCGGGAAGAGAGAAGACCATGAACCAGAATCTTTTAACTATAGGAAGGGTATGAACTCGGACGATTGTCAATGCGCCGCGTTTTTCAACACCGGAGGCATTCCGCTGCCAGCCGGATGAAATAACCCGGACCTCATGGCCATCGGTAATGAAGCCCTCCACAAGCTTCTTAAGTGCGAATTCTACTCCGCCAAGTGCCGGTGGATAGGACTCCGCTACAAGACAAATACGCATTGGAACTCAAGAAAATTAATAATAGGATTTATCAGAGGCATATAAATGCTTTCAAAGTGAATCGCAAATTTTGCTTAAGATAACGGACAAAAACTTCGGATGCAAAGAATACATGAGTTCTCAATCTTATATTGGACACTATAACAATCTGAACCTCCATCTTTAATTTTAACATTGCGGTAAATTGTATTAAGCGCGGCAACCTGTATATGAGATTTGCAATAGAAAAAACCGGAATATAACCGCGAAAACTGATGATAATCGCTCAAGTAAATTTGATTTAGGGAGAAAATACACGATATTACATAATGTTTTCTTAAAAATTCTATTGGATTATTAATAAATGACAAATTCGCAAGTACATACTTTTCATATTCCCGTTTTAGGATTAGCATTTTCTATCGACACTCCTATCCGCGTTGGTCGATTCGGTATTTCGTCAGTAATATCTATTGTCGATGATATTCTAATTGAGCATATGCGAAAACATTATGCCCATCTGTACGGCGAAACTTATAATCCAATTACAGTGGTAGATGAAGATTACCGGGCACGTAGAATTACCGCTTACCTCAACCTCGTCCATAAAATTGTTCAGAAGCAAATTGCTGCCATCAAAATTTCGGCATTTGAAAAAGGAAGCGACATTGTAAAATATTTTGAAATGCTATCGGAGCACTCACCGCTGAAGGCTCTGTATCGCCGAATGCTTCATACTAATGATAAGGACATTCAGTTAAATCTGCAGAATGAACTGCGAAACAGGATAATTCCCGGCGATATCGATGTGAATATCATGACAAAACTCGACAAGGTGAATACCGGGCGAAACCGGGAGCAGCTGCCTGTAGAGTTTACTGATGCGCTTGCATCTTTACGCGGATTCGTTCAGAGCGGCCTGAATTCATCGGTTATTTTATCTGCAGGATTAAATTCCCGACTGTTCAGTTACATGGGACAGCGTCCCGAATTTTTCCCGGATGAAGACGGCATCCTTAATAAAAGAGTGATACTTAAAGTCAGCGATTACCGCTCCGCTCTTATTCAAGGAAAGATACTTGCAAAAAAAGGGATTTGGATTTCAGAATTTCGTATTGAATCCGGATTAAATTGCGGCGGCCATGCATTTCCTTCGCAAGGATTCCTGCTCGGACCGATTCTCGAAGAATTCAAAACTCATCGATCATTATTGCTGTCAGAATTACAGCAAATCTATACCGCTGCATTACAAGAGAAAGGAATTCCGCTTCCTTCTTCAATGCCGTTTCGGATAACTGTGCAGGGCGGAATAGGCACGGCAAAGGAAGATACATTCCTGCGTGAATATTATTGTATTGAAGGAACAGGCTGGGGATCGCCATTCCTCCTTGTTCCGGAAGCGACAAATGTTGATGAGAGAACAAGGCAGATGCTCGCTCATGCAGAGAGAGATGATTATTACATCAGCGACGCTTCGCCTCTCGGAGTGCCCTTTAACAATCTTCGAGGAAGCACAAGCGATCTGCTTTTGCAGCAGCGTGCCAATGACGGAAAACCGGGCAGCAAGTGCACGAAAAAATTTCTTGTTTCCAATACAGAATTTACTAAAGAGCCGATATGTACTGCATCCAGCCAATATCAGGAACTCAAAGATTGACCAGCTGAAAAAACAAAATCTCTCGCCAAATGTTTTTTTAGAAAAACTTGCGAGAATAGTTGAAAGAGCATGCCTTTGCGAAGATCTCGCTGCATCAGGTCTCATCAATAGCAACGGGCATGGGCCGGCGATAGAACGTGCTGTTGCCGTCTGCCCGGGACCGAATCTTGCTTATTTTTCAAAGATCGCCTCATTGGAGGAGATGGTCGGACATATCTACGGACGTTTGCAGCTTTTAACAAACCCGGACCGCCCCAACCTTTTCATCAATGAATTAAGATTGTATGTGGATTATATGAAACAAGAAATCCAGAAACGACTCGATTCCTGGAATGCAAAAGAACAAAAATATTTCGATACTTTCCGGAAAAATCTTGAAGATGGCATCGAGCATTACAAAGCATTAATTCCGAAATTAAAGGAAGAAACGGAACGTTACCGGGAAACAATGCGAAATGAATTGCTGGCACTGGAACAGGAGCTTGTCGAGATTGTATTCCCTTCGGTTGCTGTGCCAGTGTATGTACAATGATTCTTCTTTCGGATATCTCATAGTATTGACTTCTGCACAAACAGTTGATCGATTAACTTTCAATATTCCGCAGCAATCTCTTCTTCCACGCAATAATTATAAACAAAATGAAAACAGATAAAGTAATAGTAAAAAAATCAGTTATCAACGGTAAAGGTGTATTTGCAGTTCGTGATTTTAAAAAGGACGAAATCATCCTTCACTGGGACATATCGCATGTTTTATCCGGGGAAACAGTTGATAAAATGTCGAAAGAGGAAAAAAAATATATATCTTTTTTTAACAATACCTATGTGGTCATGCAAGATCCGGAAAAATTCGTAAATCACTCTTGCGAACCGAATACAACCGCAAAGGATTTCTGCGATATTGCTGTCAGGGAAATAAAAGAAGGAGAAGAAATTACCGCTGATTATACTGAAGAACTGCCTGCCGGTACTTTAATGGAATGCCATTGCGGAAGCAGCATGTGCAGAAAGATAATCCGGAGTTAAGGAACATTCTGATTCTATCCTGTCTTTTGAAAGACGATTGGCCGACGAAACATTACGATCGATTAAAGCCCCATTTCTCGTTCCCAAGCTGAGCTTGGGAACGATGAGTGCAACAACGCGTGCATTTAACTGCTTTTCAAAACAAACCGGAAAGTGCTTCCTTCCTCCTACTTTGCTGTCTACATCGATCCGGCTTCCGTGCGCTTCAATGATATGTTTAACAATCGCAAGACCGAGCCCGGTACCTCCAAGTGCACGCGACCGATCGCTGTCGACGCGGTAAAATCGTTCGAAGATTCTCGGTAAATGTTCTGACGGAATTCCGACGCCGGTATCTTTTACGCTGATTCGAATTCCATCTGCAATTCTTTCGGAGAACAGCTCAACTTCACCGCCCGGCCTATTATAATTAATCGCGTTGCTTATAAGATTACTCAATACCTGCCGTAACCGTTCCCGGTCTCCGAAGATTTCATCTTCGATTTTTGTATTTATGACCAAATGTAAGGCGATATTCCGATTTACCGCAATAGATTCGCATTCTTTACAGACTGACTCAAGGAACTCGTTAATTTTAAAGATTCGAAAGCTCATCTTCATTTCTCCCGACTCAATCTGAGAGATGTTGATGAGATCTTCCAGAAGATGAATGCAGCCGGTTCAAGATTAGCCTGCGCCTTTTCCAGGAAAGAACGATTCACGGAAGCATCATTTATTGCACCGCCCAGCAGTGTTTCCAAATATCCCTGGGCAGAGAAAATAGGTGTACGAAGTTCGTGCGATACATTTCCCAGAAACTGACTGCGTACCTGTTCCAATTTTTTTAATTGAATGATATCCGCTTTAAGCTTATCAATGAGTTCATTGATTGCCAGTGCCGCCAGCCCGATCTCATCTTTTGAGTTAACCGAAACCCGGGCATCCAAATCACCGGCGCGAATCCGTTCAACACCGCGGACTATCTGCGCCATTGAATGCGTAATGCGCCGCGAAACAAATATACTGACGAAGATAATCACCAAGCAGGACTCCAAATCCGGTAATAATTACTGATCGAACGAATCTGATCAACCTGCCTCTGTACTTGCTCGTATGGAGCACTTAATCTGATATAATGAAGATTCTGAAAGAAAAAATTATTCGGAGATTTCTTCACTTCTTTTGCCATATACAAAAAATCACGCTCGACGGTCGCACTGCGGCGAATATCGTGGCCGATACCGGTGCGTTTCGCCTGCTGCACTTCCGGACGATCCAGATGATTCTTTACTTCGGTAATTTCCGGAAACGGCACATCGGAATCCGCTAATACATTTCCTTTATCATCGATGAGCGTAATGCGCAGGTGTCCAAGACCGCCGACTTGTTTGACCTGTTCATTCAATTGTGAAAACGATCGCGTTGAATCTTCCTGCAAAATGTAAAGAACTAAGTCCGCCTGCCGGCTCAGTTCATTTACCATTTGATCCTTGAAAAAGGACTCCATCCAGAGACTTGTAAATATTCCAAGGCTCGTAACCATCAGTATCGCAAGTAAGACATAAGTCGCTGTAATCTTCGTTCGAATTTTCATAGTCTATGCTTTAAATCGATATCCCACACCCGGAACAGTTTCAATATAGTCTGCATAAATTCCGAGCTTCTCGCGGATTTTTCTTATATGGACATCTACCGTTCTATCCACAACGTGAACATTTTCTTCCCAGACGGCATTTAAAATGGATTCCCGTGAAAGCACTCTTCCTTTATTGCGGATCAGATACACGAGCGTTTCAAATTCTTTCCTGGGAAGTACAAGTCTTTTTTTCCCGAGTCTCGCCGTGTAATTCGATACATTAATTTCCAATTCTTTAATTTTTATCAGATCGATTTGAGGCAACGCACCATTTGCAGCTTGTTCTTTCCGCCGAAGGGCCGTATGCACACGTGCGATTATTTTTCCTATCTTGACCGGCTTTACAATATAATCATCCGCACCGACTTCCAATCCGACGATCTCATCTGTCTCCGATTTTTTTGCGGTAAGCAAGATGACCGGAATGGAAGCCATGTCCTTTTCCTTTTTCAATTCTTGAATTACCTGCAGTCCGTTCATTTCAGGCATCATCACATCAAGAATGATCAAATCCGGCTTTTGCTTTACACGCTCAAGAGCTTCGCGGCCGTTTCGGCCGGTTATCACTGTAAAACCTTCTTTCGCCAAATTATACGATAAAAGATCGACTATATCTTTTTCATCGTCGACAACAAGAATGGTTTTCTTCATAGTTAAGATATCTTCGATAGTGAACCCCACTAATATAGAGGTCACATTGATATGATTCAAGCTAAAATAGCTTAAAAATACAGCGGAGAGAAAAAAGATTTATCTCTAAAATAGGAAAGGATCGTCTTCATCCGCCTCACGAAAAAGAAATCACGGTCGATAACATACCTACAAGATATGTTCTTCACGAATATCAGCAGAAACCAGACCCGGTGCACCTGAAGCCCTTGAATAATATCCGTTTTCCTGAGTAATGGTCGTAACAATTTGCTGCTGAAATGCTTCAGTAATCTTGCTATTGAGAGACATGACTATCATACGAATCTCGTTGGCGAGTCTTACTTTCGATTGTTCGTCCATAATTATAACTCCTTCCTCTTTTCTGTTTATTTACGGTTTAAAATATCTAATTCCTTAATAAGCATTTTTCTAATTTGCTCGAGACGTTTTTTACTATTTCGCTTTCCCGCGAATAATAGACCTACATACGATTTGTCGACTCTTAATCGTCTTGCAATTTCCGCTTGATTCACCATCGGCTTGATTTTGGCGAAGTTCTTTGTCATCTTTCTTTTAGTCTACAGTTGTTGACGCACTGGCGATTATTCAATAATAATTATTATTAGTATAAATGTCAAGAAATATAATAAATAATATTACCGGTGATATATTGGTACAGCGGGGCAGCCGTCTAAAAATTTGGTGGGAACAAAAGGGATGGAGCAAAACAGAATTCGCACAGCGCATGAAGATATGGCCGCAAAATGTAAATAAATACTTTTCGGGGGAACTTGACCCGATAAACCTCATCGAACAGTTGATAAAAGAAGGATGCGATATCGTCTGGATCATCGACGGTAAAACGACAGGTCAAACAAATAAGGGAGTTGTTGCAGAAGCAATCTCAGATTACGGAAAAAAGAAGGATTTTTACTTTAAAGGAATGAGCAGGCAGACAAAGGAACGTATTGAGAAACTTATCAGATTGCTTGAATCGGAACCGGAAAAAACGCACAAAGAGATGCTGGATCTTCTTATTAAAACCATGGAAAAAAGTCAGAAAGAAAAAGTCACATCGAGATAAGCTGTAAAAATTTTAAAATCGACTCCCTTGATCTTAACAACCCTTTTCAACTTATACCATCTTTGTTTTTTATTCATCGTTAACAATCATGACGATTTTTTTCAAAGATGTAAGAACTTGATATATTACATATTCGGCAATAAGGACAAGGGAAAAAATAGCCGGTTCAATAAACCGGACACCAGGCTTTATATCATACACCTTATTTATACACTGATGTTTCGCGCCGTACATTCCATAAAGTTGTCCACCTCCCCTCCATCCCGATATTGAAATGCTGCATATTGAAAAGTACCATAAATTGGGACGGTTTCCCCTCCTCAAACGAGGAGGAGCGTAATAAAGTAATCACACGAATTGGGATTACAATAAATGCGCATATTTTTCTTTAAAAGGGTGGTATACTTTGGTCTATTACATTCCATGTTTATAGGCATATACTCTGGTTCTGCGTAACATTGTTTATTCATTCTTGCAGGTTGGAGGGGCGAATCGTAAATTGTAAATACGGCAAGTTTAGAACCTTAATTTAAGAAATATACAACTCTTAGGATTATATATGAAACATCGATTTCTCTTACTGACTTTCATATTTCTGATCGGGAGCTCAATATGTGCTCAATCGATGAATCTGTACAATGCCTCGGAAATCAAGCTCGCAATGAAGAAACTTACCGTATTAGGATCAGTTCTTTACATCGGCGCACATCCCGATGATGAGAATACTGCTTTACTTGCCGCTCTGGCACAGGACCGATGCTACCGAACAGCATACCTATCCATTACAAGAGGTGAAGGAGGGCAAAATCTTCTAGGCCCCGAACAGGGAGAAGAATTAGGATTAATTCGGACACAAGAATTACTTGCAGCACGAAGAATAGACGGCGCAGAACAATTCTTCACAAGCGCCGTTGACTTCGGATTTTCCAAAACCTCAGAGGAAACTTTACGCTTCTGGGGTAAAGAGAAAACTCTTGCCGATGTAGTCTGGATTATTCGCAAGTTCAGGCCTGATGTTATTGTGACGCGTTTTACTCCGCTTTTGGGCGGACATGGCAATCATACTGCATCCGCAATACTCGCCATTGAAGCATTCCACGCGGCTGCAGATCCAAAACGTTTCCCCGAACAATTACAATACGTACCGCTCTGGCAGGCAAAAAGGATTGTTTTCAATTTATTCCGTCAGCCGCAGAATGAACAAATTCAAAGCACCCTGCCTCTTGTAAGTATGGACGCCGGTACTTATTCGCCTTTGCTCGGAAAATCATTTACAGAAATTGCCGGTGAAGCGCGAAGCATGCATAAAAGTCAGGGTATGGGTTCGGGCCTGAACCGCGGTGAATTTCTCAATTATTTCCAGCACACCGACGGAGACACAGCAAAGAAGGATCTTTTTGATGGAATCGATGCCGGCTGGTCAAGAATTCATGACGCCGTCGGTATCGGCAGAATTCTTGACGAAGCATATCGGACCTTTGATGATTCAGCACCCGCCCGATCTATACCACTGCTCTTCAAAGCTTTGAACCGGATCAATGCATTGACACAAGATACCTGGACAGGCATTAAAAAAGAAGAAATATCTCATGTGATTCTTGCATGCGCCGGATTATGGATCGATGCAACGACTTCGGATAATTTTAAAGTCCCTGGAAATGAAGTAAAAATCAATACAACTATTATCAACCGGTCGGAGTATCCGTTTGTTCTCGACAGCATTTCTTTACCGTTTGGAGGGACCGATACGTTATTCAATAAGCGTTTGGAAAACAACAGAACATTGCGTGAAAATCTTACGTTGAGATTGCCGGAACAAATAAGCTGCTCTCAGCCATACTGGCTGATTGAATAAACCGGATGTCGGTTCATATAATATTTCGGATAAATTATACACCGGACAACCGGAGAACATACCTCCGGTTATGATATCATTCCGGCTTTCATCCCCTGACGGCAATTTAAGAATTAATCTGCCCCTCGTTCAAAAAGTTATAGATCCGGTGGAAGGAGAATTACTGCGTCCTTTCGTAATTGTCCCGCCGGTTATTATCAAAACACAGGAATCGGTTGTTATTTTTCCGAATATATCGGAACAACAATTACACATAACTTTAAAGAGCGAGATGGCAAATACAAACGGAACCGTTCGCTTGAATTTACCGCAAAATTGGAATGCCGCTCCATCACAATACGAATTTAAATTTCAGAACAACGACGACGAACAAACTTTTACTTTCAATGTGCATCCCTTCAATGGTGCAAAAAGCGGTACGTTTACCGTTGAAGTCAGGACCGGGGAAACTACCGTTAACCGCGGCATGCAAACCATTCAATACAGGCACATTCCGCCGCAGACAATATTTCCGATTGCAGAAGGAAAACTTCTGAGAATCGATCTGAAGAAAATCGGACAGAGTGTCGGATATATTATGGGAGCGGGAGATGAAATGCCTGCTGCCATCCGCCAAATGGGATATTCAGTCACATTTATTTCAGACGAAGAGCTTGCCGAAGGAAATCTCGATCAGTATGACGTTATCGTTGCCGGAGTGAGAGCATACAACACGCGTCCGAAGCTAAAAATTTTCAAACAGCGGCTTATGGAATATGTGAAGCAAGGCGGAACATATATCGTCCAGTATTTCACGCCGCAAAGAAATGAATCGGAAGATATCGGCCCGTACCCTATAAATATCTCGCGTGACCGGGTCTCAGAAGAAGATGCACAAATAACTTTCCTGAATCGAAATCATAAATTGCTCACAACACCAAACATTATCAGTCAAGATGATTTTAATAACTGGATTCAGGAACGGGGACTTTATTTTGCGGACCGATGGGATGCAAAGTACGACTCCGTATTTACCTGCCATGATGCCGGCGAACCCGGTAGAGCGGGCGGTCTGCTGTCTACACAATATGGAAAAGGTTACTTTGTTTTTTGCGCTTATTCATTCTTCCGGCAATTACCCGCAGGAGTAGAAGGTGCATATCGATTATTTGCGAATATCCTATCGCTGCAGGCGGATCATAAGCAAAATCCGGCCGCCAAGCCCGAGACAAGCAGCAGGCGAAAATAGAATTTCAAATTTATGGTTAAACAACGAAACGAAAAAACAAATCAATTGAATTCCGGGAACGGCACCAATGACGAAAAACCGCCTATCCTCGGTTCATGGCGAAACATCTACCTCGTCGTTCTTCTAAACCTGGCTGCCATTATCATTCTTCTTTATTTCTTTTCCGAAGCATTTCGATGAGATATATAGACTGGATAGTGCTTGCATCAACTCTCCTTGTAATAGTCCTTTACGGGACATGGAAAGGCCGCGGAAGCCGCAACATAAAAGGTTTTCTGCTTGCGGACAGGTCTATGAAATGGTACACGGTGGCTCTTTCGATCATGGCAACTCAGGCCAGCGCTGTTACTTTTACATCGACTCCGGGACAGGCATTTGCGGACGGGATGCGGTTTGTCCAGTTCTATCTAGGCCTGCCGATAGCAAT
The DNA here is from genome assembly GCA_963770945.1 of uncultured Bacteroidota bacterium. GTDB lineage: Bacteria > Bacteroidota > Ignavibacteria > UBA10030 > UBA10030 > Fen-1298. Next base: position 51,909 of record CAVYRP010000008.1, read on the forward strand.
GGTCATTCTTTGCGTCACCGCTGTTCCGATATTCCATAAACTCGGAGTCTTTACAGCTTATGAATATCTTGAAAAACGTTTCGATGCAAAAACAAGGGTCCTCACAACTTTGATCTTCCTTGTCTCACGAGGGCTTGCTGCCGGAATCACTATCTATGCCCCGTCGCTTCTTCTTTCCGTTATGCTCAATGTGAACATACAGATCACTTCTCTGGTTATCGGCGGCATTGTTATAATCTATACAACTTCCGGCGGAGTCAAAGCCGTAAATTATACGGATTTTCTCCAGCTTATCATCGTAATGGCCGGTATGTCTGTTGCGTTCGGAATGGCGGTCTATTTGCTTCCCCGCGATGTTTCTTTTACCGATGCCCTCTCCGTCTCTGCAGTTATGGGAAAGTTAAACACTATAGACCTCTCGCTTGATTTCAGCAATCGTTACAATGTCTGGTCGGGATTAATCGGCGGAATGTTTGTCGCACTTGCATATTTTGGGACCGATCAATCACAGGTGCAGCGTTACCTGACCGGCCAATCAATCACACAAAGCCGTTTAGCGTTATTATTCAACGGAATAGCAAAAGTTCCGATGCAGTTCTTTATCCTCTTAATCGGTGTTATGGTGTTCGTATTCTTTCAATTTGTTCAACCCCCGCTGATATTCAATCCGGTTGAAGTGGAGAAAATAAAGTCGGGAGAGCAATTGGAAGTCTATAATAAGCTGGAAGCGAAACATCATAATTTATTTCTGGAAAAATCAAAAACGATCAATGAGTACATTGATGTAAAACATCAACAGAATGAACAAGCAATTCAAGAGAAGAAAGAAAGTCTTCAGAATATCCAGCAGCAATACGAGGCAGTCCGCAAAGAAGCGGCCGGCCTCAGCACAACTCAAGACAGCGAGTCCGGTTCGAGCGATACAAATTATATATTCCTTACCTTCGTACTCACATACCTGCCGGCAGGATTGGTCGGTTTAATTTTCGCATGCATTTTCACAGCGTCAATGTCGTCTTCATCCGGAGAATTAAGCGCGCTGGCGACAATTTCAATTATAGATATATATAAACGGTTCATTAAACGCGAGGCAAGTGAAAAGCATTATCTCGTTGTCTCACGGATTATGATGGCATTCTGGGGGATATACGGAATTTTCTTCGCTCAATTCGCCGGAAAAATGGGATCTCTCGTAGAAGCAGTGAACATTCTTGGATCATTATTTTACGGCACAATGCTCGGCATTTTTATTTTAGCTTTCTTTTTTAAATCTGTCAATGGAACAGCAGCCTTCATCAGCGGCATAATTGGCGAGATCACGGTTTTCTGCTGCTTTAAATTTACACCCATCGCCTGGCTATGGTATAATATCATCGGGTGCATTGCTGTCGTGAGCGCAGGTATTATTATCTCACGGATAATGAATTATAAAGCTATAAGCAATTCAACAACATCCTAGCCGAAAAAAAACCGTACAAAAAAAACACCTTCCGAATAAATCCGGAAGGTGTCAGATTAATCCGTTGTTTTTTATTTCTTTGATTTCCAATCGGTAATCATTTTCTCAAGCATGCTCTGTGTTAGCTTTAGGATTCTTGGCCTTTGCAATCTTGACGGCTTCTTCCGCTGTCATGATTGCATCTTTAAACTTTCCGGATTGTGCAAGTAACTCAGCTTTGGTCTGGAGATTGCGCTCATTCTTCTCGAATGCGATAGAACGATCTATCCAGCCGAGTCCTTCCTGAAGATATAATTTATTATCCAATGCAAACCGTGCCGCACTGTTGAGCAGCTGCCAATTTCCGACTGATCCCTGAATCTTTCCGAGTAAATTAAATTCAACTTTAAAACCTATCCGGATTTTTTCCCATTCAAGCACAACCCGTGCAGAGGTCGGAGTGAGATCTGTAAATCTGAAAGACATCCATTCTTCCATAGGACTTTCTTCAGGTTTTACCATGATTTTGAGTGAATCATACTTTGAATCGTATACAGTTCCCCAATTTTTAGTTTCAGAATTAAATATCAACGTCCAATCTCCGGTTTTAGATGGGATTACCAGGAAGCGATATGTCCCCGCGCCTAGTTTTTTCCCCTCAATCGTCACTTCATCGCTGAATGTAATCAAAGTCGGTTCGTTAGCACCGGCACGCCAGACTTCATCATACTTCAAAAGTTCGCCCCAAATTACACGGCCTTTTACGCCCGGCCGGTGATAGGATATCGACACTTCACTTAAACCGATAATCTGTGAGACTTTGGCTCCCTGACTGGTTCGTGGAACGCGCAATTGCACCTGAGCATTAACAAATACCGTAATACAGGCAAGTACAAGAAGTACATATAGGGTTTTTTTTAACATTTTACATCTCCTTTAAATTGGTAATAGATTGAAGCTAAATGTATAACAATTGCAACGGTCAAACGATTCCGGCTTATACAAAATTTGGTATACTTTTTTTCTGAAATTAAGGTTACCGGTAAAATCTGGTTGTAAGTTTATAAAAATTAATATTAATTCCAATACAAATTAAACCTGCTCGCTGGCCTTATATTATAGAGACATTCCCGGACCGGCAAATCGATATAATTAACATTTTTATAACAATTAGGTAAGCTTTAGATAATAGTTCTTTTCTATATTTGTGTCGAGTTCAAGGACATAATAAAATGTCCGGGATCAAGGTCAGAAAAAGGCAGCTATATGAACACATATCTGAAGTCTCGAGAACCTTTCACATTTTGGCTGGTAAGGCATTTTCTTGCAGCTGAAGAAAATCAGAATAAAGATAACCGTCCTGTCAGCAACCGCGAACTTTTTAGTATTTTCGGTATGATCATCGCGGCACTCATTATATTAAAAATATTATTCCAGGGATAACAATTATGATTACTGTTTCTAATTACTCTATAAATCCACAATCATCAAGGAACTTTTATATGCAAAGACTTCTTCTTTTTACTTCATTGTTTTTCATCTGCGGTATCTCGTCTCTCAATGCCCAGGGAAAATTCAGCGGTTATATGTTCGGCGATTACTATTACAATGTCACGCGAGACAGTTCGTTTTATCATACTGCACCTTTAAATTCAGCGTCCGGGTCAGCAGCACCCGGGCCGCAAGCAATGCAGGCATTCCAGTTCCGCAGGATATATCTGACATACGACAACGACATTTCCGAGCGGTTCACGGCGCGTTTCCGGATTGAAGCCGATCAGGCCGCAAATGCAAGCAACGGCAAAATAGGTGTATTTGTAAAAGATGCTTACTTGCGCTGGAAAAATATTTTCACCGGAAGCGATTTATTTTTCGGCATCCAGCCAACGCCCGCTTTTGAGATATCTGAAGCGGCATGGGGTTACCGGGCACTGGAAAAGACAATCCTGGATCTAAGGGGAGCTGTCTCATCACGCGATTTCGGCATATCGCTTAAAGGAAAATTGACCGAGAATGGAACTGTGAATTATTGGGCGATGGCTGCAAACAACAGCGGGAACGTTCCGGAAACAGATAAATATAAACGGTACTATGCTCACCTGCAGCTAAAACCATCCAATAATTTTCAAGCAACAGTTTATGCGGATTATAAAGATGCCGCCAGGGTTGGCGCCGGTGAAAACGGGACGATGACCGCCGCAATCTTTATCGGTTATGCGGAGCCGTTTATCTACAATATCAACGTCGAAGGTTTTTTAGTCTCGCAGTCTAATGCTTTTACGCCGGCGGGAGGTTCAATAGGTTCAAAGAGCGGTATGGGAATCTCCTTTTTCGGTTCTTATAATATCATTCCCGAACTCGCATTGGTAGGCAGGTACGATTATTCCGATCCGAATACGAACAGCGCAGCAAACGCAAAAGGCGATGCTCGCAATTATGTTATTGCCGGCCTTTCCTGGAAAGTGGAAAAGAATGTTTCCATTATGCCGAACGTAATCTATGAAACTTATGAAGCGCTTCCCGGTCATGGTGAACCGGATCCATCCGTGACCGCTCGTGTGACAATTTATTACGTATTTCTATAACTATGAATTTATCAAGGAGATAAAAATGAAAATAACAAAAATATTACTGAGCCTGCTCGTTGCAGCATTTTTCGGAAACACAGCACAAGCCCAGTTAAAGCTTAACGGCGCCGGTGCAACATTTCCATACGTCATTTACTCGAAATGGTTCGATGTGTACAGCAAGGAACATGGCGTTCAATTTAATTATCAATCTATCGGCAGCGGCGGCGGAATCAAACAGACCATAGAAGGTACGGTCGACTTCGGCGCTACGGACGGTCCGATGTCTGACGATCAATTGAAACAAGCAAAAGACAAACAGGGCTCCGACATTTTGCACATACCGACGGTAATGGGGGCCGTTGTTGTAACATACAATCTTCCTGCAGCAGGAAAAGACCTTCGTCTCTCGCCCGACGTGCTCGCCGGAATATTTCTCGGCCAGATTACAAACTGGAACGATGAAAAAATCGCGAAACTCAATCCGGACAAGAAACTTCCGGACCAGTCAATTATCGTAGCTCATCGGTCGGACGGGAGCGAGTACCACTAGTATCTTCACCGACTATTTAAATAAAGTAAGCAAAACATGGTCGGTAAATATCGGAAATGGTACTTCTGTGAACTGGCCTGTCGGCCTTGGCGGAAAAGGCAACGAAGGCGTCGCCGGCCTGGTAAAGCAGTCGGACGGTTCTATCGGATACGTAGAACTTGCTTATGCCGTTAAGAACAATCTTCCATATGCAGTCCTGAAAAATAAATCCGGCAAGTTCGTGAATCCGACATTTGAATCCGTCTCCGCTGCTGCCGCTGGCGCGATAAAAAATATGCCGGCGGATCTGCGCGTTTCCATCACCAATGCCGATGGCGACAATTCTTATCCGATCTCCGGATTTACATGGCTGTTAATCTATAAGGATATGAAGGACAAGTCCAAAGCGAAGGAAATCGTATCATTCCTCAAATGGGCTATGGGTAACGGACAATCTTATGCGAAAGATCTTTACTATGCGCCGCTGCCTAAAGAAGTTGTTAAACTTTGCGAAAAGAGCATCGAATCGATTTCGATAAAATAACATGCACTATGTCTTCCAGGCAGGAAGAATAATGTTTACTTCAAAACACCCGGGTGGAAACAACGAGGGGTATTGTTATCCGCCCTTTCTTATATAAAACAGCTGATATGATGAGAACGAATACAAATACCGGCGATAGAATTTTTAAGAACATAACTATGTTTTTTGCATTCGTCGTCTTTGCAATTGTATTTGTAATGGCATTTGAGATGATACTGGGATCTGAATTATCTATAAAAAAATTCGGTTGGAATTTTATTACAAACACGACATGGGATCCTGTAAAAGACGAGTACGGCGCATGGCCTTTTATTTTCGGGACATTGGCATCCTCCCTGCTTGCGCTGCTTCTTGCACTTCCGCTCAGCATCGGCGTTGCAATTTTTCTGTCTGAATTGGCGCCCCGCTGGATAGAACGTCCTGTTTCTTTCCTCGTCGAATTGCTCGCCGCTATTCCCAGCATCGTATACGGCTTGTGGGGTATTTTCGTACTGGTCCCGTGGCTTCGTTTAAATATCGAACCTGCCCTGCAAAAAAATCTCGGCTTCCTTCCGCTGTTCCGCGGAATGCCGTACGGGTTCGGAATGCTTGCAGCCGGGATAATACTTGCGATCATGATCATTCCCATTATTTCTTCCATCTCGCGAGATGTTCTTCGTTCCGTCCCAACCCTGCAGCGCGAAGCCGCACTGGCGCTTGGAGCTACAAAATGGGAAACGACAAAAATCATACTTGCCGATGGGAAATCCGGCCTTCTTGGTGCGACATTACTTGGACTCGGCCGCGCAGTAGGCGAAACAATAGCTGTCACCATGGTAATCGGGAACCGTCCCGAAGTATCTTTCTCACTGCTGGATCCGGGCTACTCGATGGCAAGCGTAATCGCGAACGAATTCGCAGAGGCAACTTCACCGCTTTATACAAGCTCGCTCATTGAAATCGCGCTCCTGCTATTTGTGATAACAGTTTTATTGAATGCTCTAGCCCGGTTTATTGTATGGAGCGTTACTACGAAATTCAAAACCGTATGAAAAACGTTAACCCAAAAATATATTATTGGAGAAAAATAAAAAGTACGATTATAACGTCTCTTTCCGTACTAAGTGTATTGCTGTCGGTTATTCCATTGTTCCTCATTTTCTTTTATACATTAGCGCAGGGATTAAGTGCTATTAATATCGATTTTTTCATCCATATGCCGAAACCTGTCGGAGAAACCGGCGGCGGAATGGCAAATGCCATCGCCGGGACCGCTATTCTGCTCGGTTTGGGCTGCGCTTTCGGTTTACCGATCAGTATTTTTACAGGCATCTATCTTGCCGAATACGGGAATAATACGTTTGGAAAAGTAGTGAGATTCCTCACGGATGTCCTTAGCGGGGTGCCTTCGATTGTTGTCGGCGTAGTTGCCTATATGCTTGTCGTTATACCGATGAAACAGTTCTCGGCTCTCGCCGGAGGAGTCGCTCTTGCGATAATCATGATTCCTACGGCAACACGCACAACGGAAGAAATGATCAAGCTTATACCCAATTCGTACCGGGAAGCGGCGCTTGCGCTCGGTTTGCCGCAGTGGAAAACAACTATAAAAATCATACTCCCTGCTGCTTTGAAAGGCATTACGACGGGGATTCTTCTCGCTATTGCGCGTGCGGCCGGAGAGACCGCACCGCTCCTCTTCACCGCCCTCGGCAACAGGTTCTGGTCGACGGATATCGGACATCCCATCGCATCTTTGACAGTTTTCATTTTCGATTATGCCAAAGCGCCTTTTGATGACTGGAACAAGCAGGCATGGGGCGCCGCTTTCGTGTTAATTCTTTTGATTTTCATTGTGAACATTGTTTTTCGAATTGTCACGAGAGGAAAATATGCAGACAAATTTAATTGAGAAACCTTCGATGGAAGACAGTATAAAATATCCTTCGTTTACTCAGAATATAAACAAGACGGAAAGTAAAATTGAAGTGAATAGTCTTTATGCATACTTCGGGAAAACACCTGTCCTCAAAAACATTTCAATTATGATACCGCAACAAAATGTTACGGCAATTATCGGCCCCTCCGGATGCGGTAAATCTACATTTCTCCGCTGTCTCAACCGGATGCATGAGGTTGCAGGGGGAACCGCGACAGGAACAATTTTGCTTGACGGTGAAAACATTCAGGAATACGATCCGGTCAATTTACGCAGGCGAATTGGAATGGTGTTTCAGAAACCAAATCCATTCCCTACAATGTCGATATTCGATAATGTCGCTGCCGGACTCAGGCTCAACGGTTTAAGCGGCAAAAAAAACATTCCGGAAATTGTAGAACACAGCCTGAAGCAAGCCGCATTATGGAATGAAGTAAAAGATTCTCTCTCCAAGAGCGGTATGAGCCTTTCCGGCGGACAGCAGCAGCGTCTCTGTATCGCAAGGGCGCTCGCCGTAAATCCGGAAGTAATTCTAATGGACGAACCCGCCAGCGCACTCGATCCGATTGCAACTTTAAAAATCGAAGAGCTGATATTCGAACTGAAGAAAAAATATACCATCGTCATTGTCACACACAACATGCAGCAGGCAGCCCGTGTTAGCAACTATACGGCTTTCTTTTATATGGGCGAGCTTATCGAATTCGACGGAACGAAAAAAATATTTACAATGCCTGCAGTCAAGCAAACGGAAGATTATATCACCGGCAGGTTCGGATAAACATCACGGAGAAGAAATGAACAGGCATTTTCAGCACGAACTTGAAAGTTTAAAGACCATACTCGTTAAAATGGGAAGCATTGTCGAGGAGAACCTTACCGGCGCTCTCCAGGCGCTGCTGGAACAAAATGCATCTCTGGCACAAAAGGTATTAGATAATGAAGTGCGCATTAATACACTGGAATTAGAAATTGACAACGTTATCATCGACCTGCTTGCACTCCAGCAGCCGGTGGCAAGCGATCTGCGCTTTATTATTGCAGCACAAAAAATTAATAACGACCTTGAACGAATCGGCGATCATGCGGTCAATATTGCAGAATCCGATTTAAATCTTCTCAAGATAAAACCGTTAGACACTCTGTTAGAACTTCCAAAAATGGCGGCAACTACAAAACTTATGCTGCGCCAGGCACTCGACAGCTTTATTCTGCTGGATCCCAAATTGGCACAAATGGTGCTTGAAAGCGACGACCAGATTGATAATCTAAACAGGTCTATGACAGACAGAAGTTATTGAACTGTTAAAGCTCGGATAAGCGGTCAATAGAATGCGGATTGGAACTCATCCGCATCAGCCGTAATTTAGAACGTGTGGCAGATATTACAACAAACATCGCTGAGGATGTTATATTCCACACTCAAGCACGGGTCGTGAAACATCATGCAGAAGATAAACATGACCGAACGCTTGCGGCCAAGCATTTTACAGACTGTTTATCATGTATCATTTATTTCGTACGATTCTTAAATAAAACCTCTGTAAGCAGGATTTATTCGGCTGTGCATACCCGGTATTTTACTTTATTCCTTTATCATTGATCAATGATGCCCCCTGCTTTAACAATATCCTTTAGAATTAATTTGTGTGCATCATACCAAAGAATATGTTCCACGCTATTCTCACTGTTTATGTTGTAATTTTAATAATTTTTATGTTTTGTGCTTTTATAATAGTAAGCAGTATAACGGATAGCAGGACGCTTACGTTAAAAAAACAGCATCCGCCTGCATATCGCTTTTTAATAATTGCGATTCATTTTTATGTTTGTTGTGCGTATGCGGCTTATTGTCATATTTCTATCTCAGTTTTAAAAATAACAGCGGCTTCTCCTTTTATTTGAATTAACGAAGGTCTGTCATTTTCAATCTCAACTCTTACATTGACAACTCCGAGTCTGTCTATTTTCTCTCCCTGCCTTCCATTAAATTCGAACAGGTTATTTTTATAATCTACAATTTTATTTTGTACTAAGTATCCGCCTAATGGCCCGTTAGCATTCCCTGTAACTGGATCTTCATTGATGCCAATTGCTGGAGCGAACATTCTTCCATATGTTAATATTTCTTTAGTATCAGAATCAAATGTAAAAACAAAATATCCATTGCATTTAATTTGTGCGCTTAAATCAGTTAAATCGTTATAGTTTGGAGTCAAGTGGTTGAGCTTTTTTCTACTTTTAATTCCAATCATAACTTTTGAATGTCCTGTTGAAGCAATCTGAATAGGACACTTCTCGTTTATATCAGACGAATCAAGTCCTAATGCTGTTAACAATTTTTTTATTGTATTGTCGTCAAATGCAGGATTGAATTGATATTTACCCTGAGTCATTATTACCTGATAGTCTCCATTTCCTTTAATTATCTCAAAAGGAAGAATGCCAATTCGTGTTTTAATTTTTAAAACACAGGAATCCAAATCTTCTTCAAGTGCCTTAGCATACATTGCAGCGATTGTCGCATGACCACAGGTCGGAACTTCTGTTTTAGGAGTAAAGTATCTTATTACTCCATCGCATTCACTATCATCGGGTGAGAAAAGAAAAGCCGTCTCAGAATTGTTTAATTCTCTTGAAATTAGCTGCATTTGAGCATCAGTCAATCCGTCAGCATTAACAACTACTCCTGCCGGATTTCCTTTAAATCGCACTTTTGTGAAAGAATCAATTTGGTATGTTATTAGTTTTTTCATGAACGTTTTAAGTTTACGACGTAATTTATGTCAAACAGATAATATTTATTTTTGCCCAAGCGGTATAACTATTTATACATTACTGCAAATAACTCTAACGGTGTGGTATCCCTACAACAAGATTGCCAATCCCGCTCTTCTAATATCGTTATTTCTGAGAAACTTACCAATATTGTTTTGACTGACCTTGGCTTCCAGCTTGTTACTTTTTCTGCTTCCTCCTGAGCTTGCTGTTTCGGAGAGCGCAAAGGTTATTAATTATTTTGCTACATGGCTCCATCCGTTTTTGTATTTTTATTGTCAAAAACATCAGACCTCTTTTTCATCCTAGTACGCAGATAATACATTACGAGTATAGCCGCCAACAGCCATAAAACAATAATCAAGCCGTTATATACCAGCTTGCCGCCTTCTTCAGTTAATCCCATCACGTTTGAATAAGCATTAAAAGTGAGATTGAATGATTTGTGGAATACTATGACAAGGAGAATACTCCCTTTTGTTCTTTGGAAAAACCAAGTAAAAATAAGAGTCAAGGGCAGTATAAGAAGGGCATGCTTGAATAAAAAATCCATGATGGGAATATTGCCGGTCCACTCTTGGAAAACAGAAAGTGGGATGTGCCATAATATCCACGGAAGTGCAAGAATTAAACTCGAAACGATTGGATCATATTTCTCTAATAATTTTGGCAATGCAAATCCTCGCCATCCTAATTCCTCACCAACCATACCGATTAAGAGAGGCATTTGCAGCAGGAATATTATTACAGGAATATTTAATAGAGAGAAAGCGAATTGAAGAACAATATTATTAAAAGGCGACAATTGTAACATGGATAATAGTATTGAGGCAATTAACCACCAGGAATAGAATCCGATGAGCCACCAAACTATATTCACCTCTCCACAGAAGCAACCTTTTCAATAACAGCCGCACACCTGCTTTACCTTCAAGATTGTAAGTTAAAATGATCGCCGAAAGAGCGGGGCCTAGTGAACCTAATATTCCAAGCATTGTTCTAATATTTGTCCAGGAATCCCCTTCCCACGATGTCCATCCATACTTGAAGTGACCGTACAATAATGGTATCCACAATACCCAGGATATTGCAAATGATAGAAAGAAGAATCCTAAAAGAGGCCGCCTTGTTAAAATAGATTTTAATGATTTTGTAATCATAAGTTATCTCATATGTTTGTTATGGTTTTGTAAGTCTGATTTTCGCTTCATAGATTTTATTATTTCTTCAACTCTTGAATAATACCGGCACTCATAAACTATGTTTTGAAACTTCATTCTAATAAAATATTTATTCTTTCTTTTGGTTTAGATTATCCGGATCGAAAACGATGGTGGCGGGACCGCTTGTCACTGACATAGGATTGGCGCAGCCTGCTTTGGGAGAGTATGGCTGAGCTATGGGGGCAGTACCGTTAATAAGGGCTTCACTCAACTGACGCATTGCTGTGATGTACGATTTATCAAATGGTTTTTTCACGAAATAATAATGACCGCAATAATTTTTTGTAATTCCGCTGTCCATCAACTTTTCCATTTTGAGGCATGAATTAAAATAGGTCTGCATCGGAGAAAGCGGTTTCAACTGCAGCCAGACATGATTCGAACCGAACGCATCGCCCGAATAGCAGTTCCCGGCTTTTCGGTCGAGGAGTACAATAGAACCTGGAGTATGACCGGGCATATAGCTTACTTCGATCTGTGTCCCGCCCAAATCAAAAATATCTCCGTCATTGACAAAATGAATTTTGCCGGTGTACCCGTTTCGAAGCAAGACCGTGTCGGCGGGGTGCATCCATATCTCAGGGAAATAATTGATATTTCCGGCATGATCGCCATGTGCATGTGTGATTACGACCGTAAGGGGTTTTGAGGTGATATGACTGACAATGGTATCGAGATTTTTTATTTTGGTTCCGGTATCTATCAGAAGGGCTTTTTGTGTTCCTTCCACCAGATACATGGTGGTTTTGTCAGATGCTTCCAGCATCCACATGTTGTCTTCAAGCTTGGTGGTGGTAACGTCAGCATATTGAACGTACTGGCATGCAGAGATAAAACAGCACCCACAGCAGAGAAGCAGGAGAATAAGTGATGTAAGTTTTTTCATAAGTTTTCCATCGATAATATATGTGAATTTGTTTTATGCACCCTAACGACCGGCGCGCACATCAATAATACGGGGTAAATAAACCCCGCAAAAATCGCGGTACTTAACGCACTACGCCTGCCCGCCGAAGTTTGGTTTGTAACGTAGGTGGGCTTATTCCTTCAGGTTGCCTGCCCCTCTGTTTTTTCTAGGGGAACGCCTGGTATGTTGAGTCTGTAACGGATAACTACGAATTAACAAATAGATAACTGCTCCACTCTGACAGTCTCACCTGATAAAACATCAATGAAATAATACCAAGCTGGATAGATATTCGAGAATGAAAAGATTGGAATTTTCCAGGCGATACGTAATTCCAATGAATCGCCTTTTACCAAAGGAAAAACACATAAACTCATACTCTCAGTTTTAATCGATGCATCAGTCACTGTAAATTTACCCGGCGTCCAACAATCATATATGATGTCTTTCCCAACCAACAGTTTTTTCGCCCGTTCTTTACTTATAAGATCATGATCAGGAATAAAAGCATACTTATAATGATGCCAATCCAGTAAAACGGTGTTATCGTTGATGAGAACAAGTATATCGGTATTCCATACTTCGATACCATTAAGAATTTGATTTTTAAAAGTAACTGTCCAATCTGAAATATTAAGTGGGGTTGGATTATAATTCGTTGCTTCCTGAACTTGAAGCACAGACGAGTCTGAGACATTCGAGAAACTGCTCAATTGTAACAGAACACCTTTCGCGACAGAGATAGCATTATTTGGGTCTGTGATGCTTGATCGTCCTCTTTGGAGCAATCCCAAATGACCTAGGCAAACCAAAAATCATCCATAGTTGCTAAATATTTTGTTCCGAGTATTTGAGACAATTCAGAGCGTTTAGCATTCAGCGCAGATTGATCCAATTTATTCAAAATAGTTGGATATGGTTTATTAGCATCGCTTGCATTCACGGACAATAAAAAACTTGAGGAATCACACTCACCTTGGTCAAAAACCTCTATTGATATTTGTGTTTTCCCGAAGCGACCGAGGATTGGGAAAATTGTAAGCATAGCTAGATCTTGATGCTTATCTAAAACGATAGAACTTGTATCAACTAATGAACAGTTGGATGATTCGACCAATATCACAATGTTATCAATTGATGATTTGCTATTTTTCAGGATGATTTGATATGGACCGAATTGAGAGTTCATAGAAATCGATTGATCTCTAAGACTATCAATTTTTATTGAACCTTTCGTGGTTGAACCATCGTCCATCGAAGGAGTCAGATTGTTTTTATCACACGAAGCAAGTATCAATATCAAAAACATCAAATACTTTTTCACTGTGAACCTCTAATAAACATGCAACGTCATAAAGCAACCACCTAACGATTTCTATATTACAAAAAAATGGCGGGATATTCCTATCCCAAAGGGATGGATACCCACAATGATATCGGCGCTCCCGAAAACGGGATGAAGAAGCACAAAGGTTTAAGTCCTGACACCCCGAGACGAACATCTCTTACTTGGTATTTGGATTCTTGGCGATATACCCCGCCACTAAGATCGGCGGGCTCCGAAGGAGTTCCTTAGGAACAAGCCCGCCATAAAGATTGGCGGATAAACCCGCCACAATTAAAATTTTAAGATATTCTCTTAACCACTCACACATTCAAAGGAGAACATGTATGGATACATCAAAACAACAACTCATTGCCGGTAAATATATCATCGGCATAGACCCAGCAAAGACAAAACATCAGGCTGTTCTTATTGATCCCTCCGGCCTGCAAATCGGTACATCTTTTGCCTTTGATGTCACATATGAGGGATATACTGACACCCTCTCGAAAAAAGTAACACTTCTGCTTCCAAAATGCAATCCCGATAATAAAGTCTTTGCTATTGAGACTTCCTGTACCGATATTCTTTTTATCTGGATGGTTTACCTGTCCGCCGTAGTATCTACAGCACGCGGGCGGGGCCGCCATCTTGCGTGGCTTCCTTCTAATTGATCAATCGGCACTGCGGCACGTTCGGTAGTCAACAATTTCAAAGAGCTCTGCATCCCGCTGCGGCGGGACGCATCGGGAGAAATTTATTTACTTGTTGAACGTTTTTTGCGAAATCCCGCTGTTTCGCTTTTTTTGTTCCGCTTTCCAGAATCCCGCCTATTGGGCGGAATCCCTGTGCGGCGGGACGTCTCGTGTTTTTTACGGGATTAGCGGGGACTGAATAATTTTGTTTTTCGCTGCGCGAAAATGTAACAGGCTTCCAGCTCTTTTTAAAATGGTTAGAACACACGCGGTAGATTACTTCTTTACAACACATTTGAAAGATTCAGGATATTTCGCCAGATAGTCTATTTCTGTTTCTTTCAGCTTAATGTTTATTCCCCATCCTTCGAAGAACGTAAAAGCCTTTGAAATGAATTCCTTATTAATGCTGGTCGAATAATTGACAAGGTATTGATTCACTGCTCCTTCATGATTACAATCGAGATCGAGCACTTTCGACGCATTGGAACAATCGAAATCCATTCCTTTAAAATCGACGACCTTCGTTATTGGATCATATGGCGGTTGTTTTAAAAATATCTTTTTATCACCAACAATAGTGGGGGTTTCAAAAACCTTGAAGTATATTCTCATATTAGTGATATCATAAACGATGCTCCATTTTGTAGCCAGTTCTTGACTTACCGCATGTAATGCACGAAATGCATAGTCAATAGTTGAATCATTACCTTCAAAATTAGGATTATCAGTTTGACGTGCAGCAGTGCAGAAATTATAGAGTGAACGATTGGACTGAATGTCGCCATTATTGCTGTAACAGCTCAGGGACTCTTCATACGTACTATTCGCCAGTGCCCGGACAGGAAGATTCATGCCTGTATGGCATACCATCTTGCCATTGAGGAACTCTATGGTCACAGCGTGGCCAAATCGATCACAGATTAAAAAGTGAAATTTCGAACCGGCGTCGACAATTCTCAACAATGTATCGCTGCTCATGACTTCTTCAATTGTCGAATAATTATCCAATTGAAACTGAATCCATTGACATGCTCCAATGGCATAACGGTTATCTTTGGAAGGATATATTGTTTTATCCAAGGTCATGTGTTCCACGACGAGTCCGCTTTCGTTAATACCGCCGTATGGCAGATCTCTTCCTACCTGATTGAAGGTGATACTGCCGAATTTTGAAATCCATTTGACCGGCTTCTCTAAAGGGTCTACGAGTGCCACTTTCTCAAGATTTCTTGGATTAATCATGACCAAGCCTGTTCCGGTTATCCAATCGAGATTGCGGCCGAAGACCAGCTGGTTCCTCTGATGAAGGATAAAGGTTGTGCAAGGATACAGATCAGGACAAATTAATATTGTCAGGATGACAACATTGATGAGAAATGACAACTTCGTTTTCATAAGTCTCTCCTTAAATTCAAGCAAAACAATTCTATTATACGTGAAGAATTACATAATTGTTTCGTGTGTTCTAACGATGGAGGTAATAATATCTGGAACGTCTCGCTTTGACGAGACACGTCCCGCTTTTAGTGCGGGATTAATCCGAAAAATGGTTTGACTGCCCGCAGCAGGCGGGGATGTCGTTGCTATTATGCACGACTGTCATATTGATAGATCAATCGGCACTGCGGTGTATCGGTGACAACTAACTTAAAGAACATATTCGGCAAAGTTCTGCTTCACTTTGCCTCGGGAATAGTGGTTAGGCTAGCTTAGCCTACTTTATTATTTGTCATTTTATTCGGACTAGATTAGTGCAACAACTACGGCGATCCTTTCTAAAATGATTTCGCTTTGCGTACCGCAGTCAATTGCACAGTGTAGCTGTGATAAGTGCACCGGACTTCAGAATATCCTGAAATATGCTTGAAGGTATTGAGATTCCATGCATCGTTGGGATTAATGGTAATCCACCACTCAACGTCCTGTCCGGTAAGGTTCCAACGAATCCAAGGTAGGAATAAGAGAGCGAAAGTTTTTCTACTCCATTCCCGAACAAGATGGAGCGATCCCTTCATTGCAGCGACACAAGTTGTAAGCCGCAAATGTCGAAGACTGCAGGCTAAGTAATTTCAACCTTATCCAGCATCGTTCTGTCCACCCAAGGAACAATGCCCAGAAAGACACCGATAACAAGGAGGATAAATCCTGTGGGACGATGTGTTTGTGTATCCATTATAGTCCTTCTCGTTGCCGCCTAACGACCGGCGCTAAGTTCCGTGGTGTTTTAACGCCACGAGAATCCCTGCCTGCGTGCCGTATGCACTACGGCAGGCAGGTCGTACAGCGGGGCTGCGCCGTTGAAAAATTTTGGCGTAGCCACGGCTTCGCCGCAATATACACAAAATAGGCGGAGCCCTGTAACTGTAACACACGTAGCGTGTTTCTGTTATTATTGTTCATTCTGTAACGAAAGTATTACACAAAAGTTATGACTAACAAAAACATACTAATGAAAACCTAAACCCACCACACGCCATGTGCGTTGTTTGCATCCCGCTGCTTTTTAGCGGGGCTTAGCGTACCAACGCCATCCGATCAGCTTGTCCCAAAGGGATCCCTTCGGGAAGCGACTGGATAGGCCGCCTACACTGCTTTTGAATTCGCCGCGATGAATTGCGCCAGCTGCTGACTTGTAGCATTTCCCACCAATCGAGCATTTCCGATTTCAATTACAGGTAATGCGCGAATGCCTTTCGCTATCAAGGTATCAGGTTTGAGTGTCACATCCTGTTCGACAAGAGTGAATCCAATTCGTTGCTGCAATTCCGTAAGCCTTCTCTTGACTAATGGACAGAAGGGACATCCAATACCGGAATAGAAGTACACTGTAACGATAGAGCGCTGGACATTTTCTGCAACCTGATCATCCACTGAACCATATCCCATGACCTTGGACAGTTTTGGAAAATACTTCACATACAACCAGAGAAAGTATGCGACAAATAAAGGCAAGAGAACTGCTTCCAAGTAATTGCCACGGGAAACATAGAAGGCAAATATGGCGATTATAAAAAGCCAAGAACCATAGATCGACGCTATGTAACATTGTTGTTTCATTGTTCTATCTCCAATCTATAGGCGGCCTAACGGACTGCGGCTAAGCTGACCGCGTGAATAATTTTAATGCTACACAAAACTAACTGAGTTTCAAGCTGATGGCTTTCAAAATATACAAAACCATTACGAGCCATGCGGAACAGACCCACGCTCTTTCGGTCAGCTTGTCCCAAAGGGATCCCTTCGGGAAGCGCTTGGTTAGGCAGCGCTTATTTCTTTATCTCAACTAATTGATCACCATATCCTCGACGGACACATCGACAGAACCCATGAAATATAGCACATATACCACCGAAGATTGAAAACAAACCCCAGAATAAAGGACGAAATATAATGTGTTCCAATGTTGGTTGGGAATAGGGCAAGAGATACAATCCCCACGTGGTCAATCCGCATCCTATTAGAATGCACATATGCCCAAATACCACAACACTTGTTCTACCAGGTGCATAGCCCAAATAGTTCAAAGATGAACCGATAAGAACGAGGATGACTCCGCCAATCCAGAATCTTTGGATAAGAAAGAAAATGCCACTGAGGATAAGAATTATTCCAAGACCGATGGTGATATATTTTCTTTTCATGATTTCCTTTCTGTGCGCCGCCTAACGATTTTTATATTACAAAAAAAGGCAGATTATTCCTCCAACGGGATTGGCAATCCCGCTCTTCTAATATTTTTATTTCTGAGAAACTTGCCAATATTGTTTTGGCTGATTTCGGCTTTCAGCTTGTTCCTTTATCTGCCGCCTCTTGAGTTCGTTACTCTGGACGCGCCGCTGCCCTTTATATTTATTGATATTCCAAGAATCTGATTCTGCTTTATTCAAACATATCATGTCGATGATATATTTTCCACAGTTAGGCTGAAACTTTTTTTGCCGAGTGGTCTCGAATATAAACCATTGTGAACAGGATAGTAAACACTGCATGAATAAATGCGAACAACAACGCTTGTCGTGGAGCTCCTGATACCTGACCAACAATTCCGGTGATTGTAACAAGTCCATATCCAACAATATTACAAACGACGATAGCATCGCGGACTTTCGATGGCTGAACATCACGTGCCATCCAGCTGAGAACAGTAATACTGATGAGAGTTCCTCCCTCCGCCCGCAAAGCAGCTGACCAAACCGGGCAAAGGATTTTCACCAAGAGCTCCAAAGACTATAGCATCAGGAACAATAAGCATTCCGATTCCGACGAGTGCCAAGTAAATTGCACTTATGACCTGAGAGGATACTGGGCTTTATATTATATCCTCCTTTTAATTTGTAATTTGTACTTAATAATCTTAAGTAATATGCGGCGGCGCCTAACGGATGGCGCCCCTCGTCAACAACACGGGGTAAATAAGCTGCTGCGCTGAAAACTTTTGCGTCAGACGTGCATGCGCCTTTGGCGCACAAAATACACTAAACGAAACAAGCTAATGCTGGTTCTTTCAATCTTGTACCGACTTATGCTCGCCATGAAGTTTGCAGCGAGCTCATTCGGTCAGATGTTATGTTTAAAAAGTCAATTAATTAAAACCTACAAATTGAATTTACGTACAACAATAATAAAGAAGATCGTCTTATGCAACATACAATTTTGAATTTCATCAACCAACATTTTTTTGTCGGCATCGATGTAAACCTCAAGCAGTGGATATTCACTATTCGATCTAACGGTATCGAATTTAAGACTTTTTCGATGAATCCTTCTCCACAAGAGTCATATCAATTGACTTTTTACATAACAGCTTGATCGCCGGGTTAGAACACACGCAGTAGAATGCCTATTTAATTAAGTAGCTCCTACATTAATCCACGAAGAAAATTCAGAGAAGACACATCATCCCATTTTGCAGAACCAACTTCTTTGAACACAACAGAACCATCGCGACTAAGAATAAACGTTGCTGGAATTCCCATGGTTTTAAATACACTAGGTAATTCCTTATTGCAAAGATAGACTGGAAATGTGAATTTCTTATCGCCTAAAAACTTCTTAACAGTTTCCTTAGGTTCATTTGAAATAAGAAGAAACGCAACCCGTTCGCTTTTTAGAGAATCGTAAAGACTTTGTATATTTGGCATTTCTGCAACACAAGGCATGCACCATGTTGCCCATAAATTGATGAAGACAACTTTATCCCTAAATTCTGAAAGCGTTGTCTCTCTTCCGTCAAGAGTCCGAAGAGGCCAACTATAATCTGCTTGACCGATAATTGCGATTCTCGATTTTTCAGGAAATGAAGGCGGTAAAAGTTCAGTCTTTATTTGTTCCAAACTGTTTTTAGACACTTGTTTATATACAAAATATCCACCAACACAAATAATAAGTATTACAAGCACCACTCCAGTCGCCATGCCAATAAAGAAATATTTATTGAACAGTTTCATCATTATGTTCCTTTTTATTATTTATATGCAATAAGTCTTTCGTGTGTTCTAACGGACGGGCGCCCCCGTCAACATTACAGGGTAAATAGGCTGCGGCGTTGATAAATTTTGGCATAACCACGGCTTCGCCGCAATATGCACAAAACAGGTGGAGCCCTGTAACTGCGACATGCGTAGCATTTTTCTTATTCTTCCATTAATAATGCTTACCAATAGTATAAATTTGAATTGCTAATCAAAAAATTGTTTCGTGCTTCGCGCGATACATTTTCAGGCTTCCAGCTGTGCAATAACATTATCAGGCCTCCGGCTCTTTTTAGAATGGTTAGGCGGCGATATTTAAGCAATGAAGTGTAACAAATATTGTTAATGGACAACTTAACCATTATGGTTCTGATCCTACGGCAACAATTCCGCCGCCCGCTGGGTTGACCAATAACCGGATGTTAATACTCCGAGAGGTTCGGCGTAGCTATCTCGCCGTTTGAGTAAATAGTGATCAAACTTTGCTGTAATTCGACTTGGGATATTTTTGAATTGAACAGGCCTTTATTGAAGGTGACCTGTATTGAACCCGGGAAAGATAATTTCTTTTCATAAATACTTGCGCCATCGGCAACAAAGTCCTCCGGGTTCACCCTTTCCTCGGTTCTGTACGATCCGGAGATGGTTATATAAGATCCGGTTTCGATTCTATAAAAATCGGGTTGTTGATTTTTTATTTTTGATATGCTCTTAACATTAAATCCTTTCTCTTTGGATATATTATGGAAGAGTGTGGAAAAAAAATGACGTCTTGACCCATAGTATGTGTCTTCCCGGTTTACCTTCCACCGCGAGCTTTCTTCCTCACTCCTGGTCTCTAATTGATCAAATCTTGCTTCTCCGAAGAATTGTAAAGCTTTTTTCGTCAGTTTGAAGTACTTCAGATAATAATAGAGGCGGTACCCCAGCGCATTATTTTCGATAACCAATGGCGCGCGCACCGTCGCGACAAATTCGGATGTCTTTTCGTCGACGGCAAAATCGAGCACTTCGGGATTCAATAATTTACACTCTTCGGCATTTGATGTCGATCCGAAAAATTCGATTAAAAATTTCTGAAGATTATGTTTCCATTCTTTTGGTTCACTTCCTTCAATGTCGACAGGCGACAATTGAATATTCTGGAGTTTGAGTCGAAACACAATATTATTCGCTGTTGTATCAGTTATATGCACCTTAACGACTTGAGGCACGTAGCCGACGATAGAAGCGACGACTTTATGAACGCCGTAGGGTACTTCTTTTATTTGAAATCTTCCCGTGCTGTCGGTAAAAGTTCCAATAGTTGAATTTGCGATGAAAATATTGGTAAATGGAAGAGATAAATTTGTGGAATCATTGACGACCTTGCCTCTGACGATTCCTTTGAGTGTTTGCTGTGCGCCGAGGTTTTGCGCGAGAAATTCACATAACATCATTATGCACAACATGATTAATCTGGTTCTATGTAGTGCAATCGAACTCATAAAAATCCTCCATTTAGAATCTATCGCCGCCTAACGGATGGCGCATAAGCTGCGCCGTGACCAACTTTCAAAATACACTAAACGAAACGAGTTCACGCTGAAAACCAAATTAATCTGCAATCAACCGACGAG
Source organism: uncultured Bacteroidota bacterium (assembly GCA_963770945.1). Taxonomy (GTDB): domain Bacteria; phylum Bacteroidota; class Ignavibacteria; order UBA10030; family UBA10030; genus Fen-1298. Next base: position 72,928 of record CAVYRP010000008.1, read on the forward strand.
AGACTAAATATTTACTAATGAAAACAAAAACCCACCACTTGCAATGACTAATGCACTCATTACTTTAAAATTGTATTGCACTTCGTGCAATAACATTCTCAGGCCTCCGGCTGTCAGCTTGTGGCTGGAAGGTGGCACTTATTATCGGAATTCAATTTACCTTCGCGTTAGGCGACATTATAACATTTTATATAGAATTACGATTCTTCTCTTTCCAGTCTTGATTAAATGAATACAATTAATAGTAAATTACCCTCGCTAGAGAATCCCACTTTAACAATTGAATTTTCCGTTCTTATCTTGCCTCGATTAATCAATACCAAGCTCCTCGAGAGAGTGTCATCACTTCCCATATAATATAAATTCGTAGGCTCATACCACCGTTAACCAGCGATTTAATATGATATCTATTTTGCGTTCCTGAAGGGACCTCGATTTCATTTTGCTCATTAGTATCACGAAGCTATATAATAAGCTTGACTGCAGTAAGACCAGATGGCGAACTTCGAATGTTCTTTTATGAAAACGTCGCAAATGATAATGGAGCGTAGTATCGATTATGATTTTGATGTGCCAGTGAATCTTGGATATAATCGTCAATTTCGTATGAAAGAAGTGCAATTCGTGTTGATATTATCTGGCGTAATAAAACTTTATTGCTTGAGTGATACTAAGGCTACCTCTTTTAAATATATATGGAGTACTTCGCGTATATTTTTTAAAAAACAGAAGTATTCATTGAAACACCAAATAGTTATTAATTACGGTCTTTAAATAAGACCTGGCTGTTATAATCTGACTGGAATCCAAATAGTTTTAGGATGATATTCCTTCATCTTTGACATAGACAACAGCTCTCCAGGAGTATGGTGGCTATTTGACGACAGAAGGATGAAAATCATTGGGATAAAAAAGTCGCTCATATTTTTTTAATAGGGCGCTCTTAGAATATGAATTCATAACTTCAGAAGGTTTAATAATTACTGCTATCGGGAGTAGCTAATAGTAAGGACATTTTCCAGCCAACAGAGAATACAATAGTGTCAAATCGATGCTTGTCCGGAGGTAAGTGTCTAGAAATGAACTCTCTAATAATAATAAAGCACATACAACTGTCTTAATATTTATCATCATGAAATAATGTTGCCTAACGGACCGGCGCTAAGCTGCGGCGCTGACCTGCCTGCGTGCCGTAGGCACTACGGCAGGCAGGTAATTTTCAATATACACAAAACGAAACAAGTTCATACAACAAACCAAATTAATTAGCAATCAACCAACGAGGTACTGAATAGTTAATTATAAAAACCTAAAACCACCACGCGCCATGTAAATTGCACCCAGTCATTCCGTCAGCTTGCACGTTTTCCAGTGTCCCGTGTGTTTGCGGGGAGCGCCTGGTTAGGTTGCTAATTATTTTTTACAATATAACTACAGTGGACATCGCCAAACTCCACCATTTTATACCAGAAGTACTTGCAAAGATATAATCACTATTTGGTGATTAGAGATTGAACGCCTCCAGATGGATCAGTTAAACCGATACTAATCCAATTAGTGCCGTTGTTGGTGGAAAGACAGACGCCTTGATAATAAGTCGCGGCAAAGAGATTCGTGCCGCTGACAACAAGAGACCATGCACCATCGGTCAACCCCCGGGCAGACCAGCTTTTGCCGTTGTTGGTGGAAAGAAAGACGCCATTAATAGTCCCGGCAAAGAGATTCGTGCCACTGACAGCAAGAGACCAGACATTAGTGTAGGGCGGCAACCCCGAATTGACGGCAGTCCAGCTTGTGCCGTTGTTGGTGGAAAGATAGACGCCATTATAAGTGCCGGCAAAGAGATTCGTGTCGCTGACGGCAAAACACAAGACAGAGGTCAACCCCGAACTGACGGCAGTCCAGCTTGTGCCGTTGTTGGTGGAAAGTAACGACTTCGCCAACATCCACGGCAAAGAGATTCGTGCCGCTGACGGCAAGAGACAAGACAAAATCGGTCAACCCCGAGGCAGTCCAGCTTGTGCCGTTGTTGGTGGAAAGATAGACGCCATTATGAGTCCCGGCAAAGAGATTAGCCTCTCGCGAAGCAATAAATAGATCCTTTTGGTAAGCCGTTGCTAATTGATTTCCAATTTGTACCATTATTTGTTGAAAGAAATGCACCGCTATCGCTACCAACGTACAGATTTGACCCACTATTAAATAGGGCGACAACATTTGTACTTGTTAATCCTGTATTAACTTGAGTCCAGGTTGGAGAGCTTCCAGGAGTAATTGGATTATTATTGTTTTTGCAGCCATTACAAAGAATAATGGAAAGAAGGACTAAGAAAATAGCTATTGAACGATTCATAAATCCTCCTATTATTCTTATAACAATTGCAACCTAACAGTTGGCGGTTAAGCTGCGGCGCTGACCTGCCTGCGTGCCGTAGGCACTACGGCAGGCAGGTAATTTTCAATATACACAAAACGAAACAAGTTCATGCTGATAACCGAATTAATTTCCACCAACCAACGAGAGACTGAAAAGCTAATAGTAAAAACGAAAACCCACCACCCGCAATGCTAATTCATCCCGAGCTCATTCCGTCAGCTTGAGCGCCTGGTTAGGGCGCAATGTCTTATTCAATACCTTTATCTTCCAAAATTCATTCCACACTACAATACGGGAAGCTGATGCATTATAGCCATACGGTTTATTGTAATCTCCTCGTTTCTTAAATTCAAATCCATCACGATATGGCGATGCTATCCAACTCCATGTGGTGCCGTCTCGAACATTACAAATTCTTCATTTGATAACCAACGCCACCGACCAATCGGTGAGAAAAGTGTGCCAGAATTATCTGATCGACTAGGCAATTTAACTGAATTTATTTGTAGCCTTTTAACAACCTGATCTGATTTATCCAGAAAAATTATATTAAAGGTATTCAGGTTCTCCGAAAATTCAACTTCCATTGAGGCTTTGTATTTTCTATCCTTAGATGATTTTACTGGGTCAAGTATAAAACTACATCCCTTAAAACCCATCTCCCTCATCCGTTTAAATGTTTGATTAAAAAACGACATATCCAAACCAAGATGCGATGCGTACGGTTTTATTCCTTCTTCCATAAGATTCATAATATGCAGATAACGTTCTTCTTTTTTCAATCCAAGATGCTTTTCAAAATCATATTTTATTATACAGAGACCTGTTGTAAATATTTTTTGAGGGAAAATAGATTCTATTACTGCCATAGGACCATCATCCCCTGTCCTAAAACCAAAATTTAATCCTTTTAAGTAAGACAAATCAATCGGTGGCCGGCAAAACAAAAACGACCTAGATGTATACTTGAACTCGAATAATATTTCATCAACTATATCATCTGGTACATTATCTGGAATAGTTCCGAATATTCTGCAGTCTTTAATCATTCAATGAGATCCTCTTGATAAGCATTGCGCCCTAACGGACGGCGCATAAGCTGCGCCGTGACCAACTTTAAAAATACACAAAACGAAACGAGTTCACGCTGGTTCTTTCAATTTTGCACCAAACCGTTACACGCCATGCTTAACGTACCAACGCTCATTCGGTCAGCTTGAATACTATGACAAAGTCAAGCCGATTTTAAAAAGATCGGATTGACAGATTTGTAATTCGGGATGTATTCCGTTCTGGTTCTGACCAGCGCACAGACGATTTTCAGCAATTTGTTGGAAATATTGTTCAGAACCAATCTCTTCGGCTTTCCTTCTGCGACCTTGCGCAAATAATAACGCCGAAACTCTGGATTATGTGTAGTGACCGACATCGCTGCCAGATACAACAGTTTACGCAACCGCGACGGCCCAAAACATCGTGAACGTGGCTTGCGATACACCGATGTGCCGCTGGTATGTTCTATCGGACTGATCCCTGCATACGAGGCAATTCGCTTGTGATTATCTGTGCGGAAAAATCCGTTGGTCGTTACCGCTAGACTTGTTGCCAACAACATCCCGATACCTGGTGTGCTCGTCAAGGTCTTGATCAAGCGGTGAAAACTGTCGTCTTCCTTCATCAAGCGTTTTATCTCTCGCTCGATCTCCTGAATATTCTCCGTCAATTGTTTGATTGCCTGTTCATACGCCTTCATCCCTGTTGCTGTCTTGACTACCTTGCGTTGCATCGTCTTTAAGGCATTCATATTTGCTATCCGCTGGGTGACAAACTGCTCTCGTGCACTCAAAAGCATCTGCACCTGTTCCATCACCTCCGATGGTGGATTCCACCACTGTAGTTCATCGTAAAACCGATGACCATACTCGGCTATCTGACGTGCATCCACCGTGTCGTTCTTGTGTGCGGATTGCGCAAAGGCGCGCTTGACCTTCAACGGTGATTCTACTGCTACTCGATAACCTCGACTAATCAGGTAATAACATAATGCTTCCCCATAGACTCCCGTTGCCTCTAAACATATCACCGCTTTTTCCTTTGTGATCTCCGTTCCTGCATCCACAATGCCAACTCATCGAATCCTTCCGCTGTGTTGGCAAGCGATCCCTTGATCTCACCAGCTTCTCCTGCGTTGCGCAAGGCCGCTGCTGCAAACGTCTCGGCTCCTACATCAAGACCTACGACAACTTTTGGATGATCCATCGTTTCCTCCATCAGTTGTGCATACACCCTGACGGTGGTCTGAGCTTTCTCCATTGACTCATCTCTTGGACGTCTATACTATTTAGCTTCTGCCACTCGAAGAACTGGGTCTGATTCAAGCTGTAAGCTCTTCTCGCCTTGAGCCGCGTTAGACTTCTTCAGTTCTTCTGGGGTGTTATGCATGTGATTTTTTCCGTTAATTACATCTATAGTCTAATGGAGCCGCTGGTTAGCTGGCAACAAGATTATTAATGAAACACTACATGCGCAGATATTGCCCTTGTACAAATTTTTGTCCTTACATCGTCGCATATTATTTTAAAAATTATCAGGCTTACTTATTGATTTTAAATGGTTTTATCGAACTTGTGAACTGTATGGTTTGAGGAATGGTTTGATATTTATTAATCACCCCAATTGCCGTGCATCCTACCCCGGTAGTTTGGTAGTCGAAATTGAATGTTACACCATCCGATTTGATCAGATGATAGGTGTATTTTGCCTTTGACAAATTTTCGGTGCTGTAATTATAGCAATTGAAATTGAATGGTTTAGCTGCCGAAAACTCAATTCCGATTCCTTCAGCATTTGTCAGTCGCACATAGCGGTTGTCGGTGCGCAAGCCACAATCCTGAGGCAGCAAATACGGTACAAACATCGCATCAACTGTCGACTGATAATGCCCAATCCGGTAGCCGGTTTTGCGGTCGGGATAATTCTCCTGCGGCCCACGTCCAAACCATTCTACATTTTGCATTTGGTCATCGAAAACCCATTTTGTTCCGATGCGTGGCAACGACATGGGCATTTTTCCATTCGGATTAATCGTGTGCTGTAAACTAATTTCACCGTCGGGCGAAATCGTATAAATCATCTCATTTTCGAAGCCTGCCCTGCCTGCATTTCCAAAAAGAGCAATTTCACGAATACTGACAATTGCATTTTCAGCCTTATTTTCAACCCGAAATGATTCAAGTTTTGACTTCATTTTATCCAGACCGATGGAATACCATGAAGTGGCAACCATCCTTCCGTAGCCCTCGGTTTTAGGAAATACATTAACCGAATAATAGGTCCAGTCGTCCTGTTCGTTTGCCAGAGGGGCACGCCAAACATTGAGTTGCGCTCCCTGTTTCAGCAATTCTGTACCCATGTATTTCATGGAGTACAATTGTCCATCGGCTTTATTAAAGGTATAATCGAAATTTACTCCGGATACAATCAAATGTTGCTCATTATCTGTCACTTTTAAAGGATTGGTCTGATGCTGTACCAATTTTTCATCGGCAGGAACAATCCATGGCAATTCCAATTGATCCCAACACAGTTCAAAACCCTTCGGCGCCCATTGTGTAGCTTCTTTCGAATGAAAACTAACTGTTGCCAAATAGGTTGCACCGGCTTTTAGCTGAGGCTTTGGGATAGGAAGAACGTAGATTTTTTTTGCTTCCGGTTCGACATCCACCTCCAATTTTCCGGAAGCAATCGGGATTCCATTTTCTTCCAAATTCCAACGTGCTTCAAAGGCATTCGTATTGGTAAAAAAGTTTCGGTTCTGCACTTCAATTTCCATTTTTTCGGCATTGCTCCACTTTACAGAAATGGGTTGAGCCGACTTTTTCATTTGCCACATTTCAGGCTCCGGAACCCGATCGGGCCAAATACATCCATAGGTACGCGCGCCAATTCCATAGCTGAAAAACTCGCCTTCGTTTTGCTCCTGTTCAAAATCGAGCCACAAAGCTGCACGATTTTTCAAGTCCGGTTTTGCTGCAAATAAATCATTGATTTCAATCGCTTTGGGGAAAATACCCACCTGATCGATAATGGCATCGCACAAATAACCGGAGGTATGCTGACCATGTGTCTCGGCATTCTTGCCCACATTAAGAGGAAAAGGGAAATTGGTAATGTTCCCGGTGACCGGTTTTTCAGCCACCTTTTTGTTGTCGATAAATAGTGAAATCGATTTCCCGTTATAAATACCTGCCACATGATGCCAGTTTTGTGTCCAATCTTTGGGTAATGCACCACTGACAACTGTTTTTTTCGAAGTGTAGATATAGAAATCGAGCGAGTTGTCACCAATTTGCTGCAAACCAAATTGATAGTTTCCTTTGGTGAGCAGTGTTCCACCCATTTTCATTAAATCGCGTGGAAAAATCCAAAGCGAAACCGTTAGTTCATCACCCGAGATTTCAATATTTCTATCCTGATAAACTTCCACCCACTGATCGTGACCATTCAGATCAATACCTTTTCCATCGTGTCCGGCAACCAGTTTGGCGCGTCCCATGATGTGAGTTGCTACATTGTTTGGTGAAGAATCTGTCAATTTGCGAACTGGCTCGCGCAAGCCTGGACTCACGAAATCCCAGATTGCTCCGCCCATGATGCGTGGATACTGGTAAATCACATCCCAATATTCGTCCAGTCCGCCACCGGCATTTCCGGCAACGGAAAGGTATTCGTCCAGAAACGAGGGTCGCGGATCAACACTTTCAGGAACCATCCCCACCTGGTTTTTGAGGTCAAAAGGTGATGGGTAACGTGGCCCGATAATCTCTTCGCAAGGGTGTGAAAAAGCATTTCCGCCATACATCCAATAACGGGTAGTATCGTATTTCTTTCCTTCATCAATCACGGCACAAATATTTTTCCCTTCGCCACTTTCATTTCCGGCGCTCCAAAACAGAATACTGGCATGATTCCGGTCGCGCAACACCATTTTGCGAACCCGCTCGCGGTACATGGGCTCCCATTCGGTTTTATCGCTTAAATATTCAGTTGCATGAGCTTCATCTCCTGCTTCATCAATAATATACAATCCATATTCGTCGGCCAACTCCAGATACCTTGAAACCGGTGGATAATGTGAAGTTCGCACACAATTGATATTGAATTGCTTCAGTATTTCAAAATCTTTCCGAATGGTAGCTTCGTCCATGGTGTGCCCCAAATCGGGATGTTGCATGTGCGAGTTTATACCGTTCAGTTTAATGGCTTTTCCGTTCAGATAAAAAACCTGATGGCGAATTTCGGTCTCTTTAAAACCTATGCGACCGGCAATTACCTCTTCGGTTTTTCCTTCGCCGTTAATTAATTCCAGGGTTAACCGATAGAGATTGGGCGTTTCGGCGGTCCACTTTTGGGGATTTTTTACCAATGAAGAAACATTTATAATTTGCTTATTATCAGCACTAATTTGAATTGCATCAGAAGTAAAATCCTGAACCAATACATTCTGTGCATTAAACAGCGAAGTGCGAACTTTGTAGTTCTGTTTGTCGGTTTTCGATTGGTTGTTTACCGTAATCTGCAAATCCAGTTTTGCGTTCTCATAGTTTTCGTCCAGGTCGGTAGTGGCATACCAGTCGAAGATATGTACATCCGATTTTGCATACAGCCAAACATCGTCGAAAATACCAGCCAGGCGCCAATAGTCCTGTGCTTCGAGGTACACCCCGTCGGAATATTTAATTACGTTGACGGCAATGGTATTTTTTCCTGGTTTCAGGAAACTGGTAACATCATATTCAGCAGGCTCCTGCGCACCTTCGTTGTAGCCAACTTCCTGTCCGTTGATCCAGACAAACGATGCCGAAGCGGTTTTCTCCATGCGCAAAAAAATGCGTTTGCTTTTCCAGTTCGCCGGCAAAGTAAACGATTTGCGATACGAGCCAGTCGGGTTGTATTCGCGGGGAACAAATGGCGGATTGGCGTGAAACGGTTGTGCAACATTTCGGAACAAAGGATCGCCAAAACCCTGCATTTCCCAGTTGGAGGGAACTGTAATTTCAGACCATTTCTGATCATTAAAATTTGATGTAAAAAAGTCGTTGGGTGTACCTTCCGGAGTATTGGCAAAATGGAATTTCCACCTTCCATTCAACGAAAGCACATTTTCTGACTTCGATTTCTGAAGATTTAATGCTTCACCAACCGATTTCAAAGGAATACAAACCGTGTGACCTTCAGTCTGGTTGATTTCAAATACCGCTGTATTTTCGATGAAAGGATAAACGTTCGCAAATTTCGATTGCTGTGCTGAGACTGTAAAACTTGCCAGAGTGATAAATAAACCAACTATTTTTTTCATGCTCGATTACGTTTTTATCTTGATGGAAGACTATATTTTTTCTCGCCCTTTAGCTTTTTCGTAAATTTCAATTGTGAGTCAGAGAACACAAATCCCTTCTCTTTGAGCTTTTCTTTCAGAAATTTATTTACAGCCTCTATAAGTACTTCTTTAGGTTTCATGTCAATATTTAATCTTTGTGTGCTCAGTCTGTATAATTGGCTACAACATGGGTTATTAAGACCGCATAGAATCAGGATAAACATAAAAGGATTGAATTGTTTAGAAATCATGAATATTCTTTCTTGTTGCCAGCTAACGGACTGCGCATAAGCTGCGCCGTGACCAATTTTAATTTACCACAAAACGAAACGAGTTCATGCTGATAACCAAATTAATTATCCCCAACCAGCGAGGTACTGAAAAGTTAATAATAAAAACCTAAACCCTTCATTAGTCATGATTAAAGTACCAACTTAAACGACTGTATATTAGGGCGCAATTTATTTTAGTAGTAATAATTTTTTTGTTTCGCTAAATTTGCCAGATTGTAAAGTATAAAAGTAAACGCCTGAAGAATAATTTGTTGCATTCCAAACCTCTGAATGATGCCCCTCAGTTAATTCGCCTGCAAACAAAATAGAGACTTCCCGCCCTACAACATCAAAAACTCGCAATGTCGTAAATGAGGTTTTCGGCAATATAAAATCAATCTTGGTCGTTGGATTAAACGGGTTAGGATAATTTTGAAATAATTGGAATTGACTAGGGACATCACTTTTGTTATCCGTTGCTGATGTTATCGTGCCATAAACTTTCCCATCCACCTTAACGCCCATACAATACTCGTACTCACCAGGCGAATAACCAAAATAAGTATACCCTAAACTATCGGTAATAATATACCAAGACGGTTCATAAGCATAATTATTCACTGCATCGGTAGTAAAAGACCAAAATTTTAAATTTCTCCCAAATTTTTCGCCAATACCAACATGAACGATAGTTAAAATAGTGTCCGTGGGAATAAAATATCGACTTGTTGTATCTCCATCTTGATATGTGAAATCATGTTCAACCACATCTCCAGACGAATTATAGTTATACAAAATATTCCCTTCCTGACGCTTGTAAGAAATACTATTTTGCTGTTGAACGATTGCATACTGTATAGAATTTTGCATTATCGTGTCGCCCAAAACTTTAATTGAAAATATATATTGATACCCAAAATTGGGTGGTCCATTTAAAATACCAAAGTCCCATTGATTTCCTGTTTGCAGTGGAAAATATCCCTGTGCAAATCCATTGTAAAACCCAAACAATAGAAGGAAACACAGCAATATTTTTTTCATATATCTTCCTTGGTTGCAAATGCGCCCTAACGACCGGCGCCCCCCGTCAATCCCGCTAAAAAATAGGCGGGACACAAAAACCGTGCAACACGGGGTAAATAAGTTCCGCTTCAACAGATTTGATGTTTCCTAATCAATTCGTAGTTGAAGCGTGGATCCCGCGATAGCGGGACACACACAACGCGCTGCGGCACTGATAATTTTTCCCACTCCGAAGGAGTCCCTTCGGGAAAGGGATGTCTTCGGCACAAAATGCGCCCAGAGAAGTGAGTTCATGCTGAAATAGAAATTATTAATAATAATACCTATCATATTGACTTTTTACATAACAGCTTGCTTGCCCGTCGTCTTGTTGGGCGGGAGCGCCCCGGTTAGCTGCAATTACTACTTGAGCAAAACAAGTTTCTTAGTTTCTAAATAATTACCAGATTTTAATTGATAAAAATAAATACCACTCGCCATATTTGATGCATCCCATTGTCGCAAGTAATTTCCCGCTGATAACTCTTCGGAGACAATGGTTGTGACCTCTCTTCCATCCAGATCGAAAACTTTCAATGTTACTAATGATCGCGACAGCAAACTAAATGAAATAGTCGTCATCGGATTGAACGGGTTGGGATAGTTTTGGTTAAGAATAAAACGAGCTGGCATCTCTGTGTTATTATTTTCCACTCTTGTGATCATCTCTGAGAATGGTCGTCTAAACACGCCATTATCAGTCAAGGCGAAGAGATTCTGGCCCGAGATGGCAAGAGACTGAATATCATAAAATGTTGAACCCGTATTGACAGAAGTCCAGCTTGTACCATTGTTGGTCGAAAGAAAAACGTCGCCCAAAATAGATGAATTCTGATGAGGTACCGGCAAAGATATTCGGGCCTGAGACAGCAAGAGAAGAAATTTTAGTATTCGACAAACCCTGATTGACAGCAGTCCAGTTTGTGCCGTTATCGGTCGATAGAAATACACCACTTTGAGTACCGGCGAAGAGATTCGTACCCGAGACGGAAAGAGAATAGGCATCAAAGACACCAGTGTACGGCAAACTCGTATTGACAGCAGTCCAACTTGTACCGTTGTTGGTCGAAAGAAAAAGATAGAGACTATCAACATAAGTAACATGAGTATTCGCGAGGAGATATGTACCTGAGGCGGTTAAATTACCGACTTGAGTGTTCTTCAAACCAGTCTGTGTCCAGCTGATGCCGTTGTCGGTCGAAAGAACGACACCACCAGCACTGGGTACTGAAGCAGTCAAAATCTCAGCAGCTCCAGCGAAGATATTAGTGCCTGAGACGGCAAGAGGAATTTGTCCCCCATAATACGAGAAATCCTTATTGACAACAGTCCAGCTTGCTCCGTTATTGGTCGAAAGATAAAGATCACCGTCATTGGTCTCGACAAGAAGATTCTTCTCATATGCAGCAAGATAAACGACATAAATATTCTTCAATCCTTTATTAACAGCAGTCCATCTAACGCCGTTATCGGTCGAAAGAAATACACCACCTTGTGTACCGGCAAAGAGATTCGTGTCCGATACGGCTAGAGAATTGACTTGTCCTTGATATGGGCTATTAGTTTTTACCCATTGTGCACACAATGTAAAAGTATTAATCAATAGAGTAATTGTGATAAAGAATAATCTGAAAATATTTTTCATCTGTATCTCCATTCTTGAAATAGTTAAGTAACAATTGCATCATAACGATGGCGCTAAGCTGCAACAATGTGAACCTGCAAATTGCACAGAACGAACCGAGTTCATGCTGATAGCCTTCAAAATATACTTAACTGTTAAGCGCCATGCTTAACGTACAAACCCGCCGACAATTGCTTTTAAGTAAAGCCGGCGGGCGACGCCCATTCCGTCAGCTTATGCGTTTTTTGCACCCCGCGTTCTTTCGCGGGAAACACCTGGTTAGTTTGCAATTACTACTTGAGCAAAACAAGTTTCTTAGTTGCTGAATAATTACCAGATTTTAATTGATAAAAATAAATACCACTCGTTAAAGCGCTTGCATCAAAACTTACCTCATAATTACCAACATTTTTATTTTCATTAACCAATGTCCTAATTTCTCTTCCCAGTACATCGAAAACTTTAAGGGTAACAAATTGTGATTTTGGAACTGAATATCTTATTGTCGTAGTTGGATTAAATGGGTTGGGGTAGTTCTGGTTTAATGTAAAATGTAAAGGAACTTGAACATAGCTATTATCGACATCGGTTATCTCCGATAAAGATCTTTTCCATACTCCATTACCGGTTCCGGCATAAAGATTGCCATCTTTGATGAAAAGGGATCTGACATTTAAATTAGTTAAACCGTTATTCGCATCCAACCAATCCATACCGCTGTTATTCGAAACAATAACACCGAGATTAGAACCGGCAAAGATGCTGGTGCCGCTAACTGCACAACTATAAATAATCGACTTCGTTGGTGTACTACTAGTGATCTTGTTCCACGTCGCACCGGCATCCGTAGAAATATTCGCGCCATAAATATAGTGTCCATAGATGACATGAGTAAACAAGAGGTACGGAGCAATCAAGTTGGTGCCACCATTTCCATTTGAGACTATTCCTAACGTTTGAATCATACTATAATTATTGTCTAATGTTTTGATGCGTGACCATGTAATACCATTATTCGTCGAACAGTATATACCGCTTGATGTGTCAGTTTGGGAATAATCCGGGTACATGGTAGTAGCGTAAATAACTCTATGATCCGTAATACTCGAATCGATTGCAAGTGAGACCACTTGACCCCCGGCCAAACCGGAATCTATCATCGCCCAGTTCATACCGTTGTTTGAAGAACGGTACATACCAAGGTGATATAAAGCTTTTGGACGATTATTGACAATAACATATTCCACATTTCTTCCTCCGGCAGCATAGATATCTGTGCCATTGATTGCAAGAGCATTGATGCCTTGAGTAACTATTCCCGTATCTCTTATACCCCAACTACTACCGTTATCAGTAGAAACATAGACACCGCCGTAAGTTCCGGCATAAATATTCGAACCCCTGGCAGCAAGAGCCGTGATAGAATAATCTGGCCATCCCGTATTCCTTGGAGCCCAATTATTTCCGTTGTCTGTTGATAGATAAACACCTCGATATGTACCGGCAAGAAGATCCGTACCGTTTGAAGAAAGTGTGCTCACAAATAATGGTATCAAACCTGTAATAGGATTCCAGCTTGATCCATTATTAGTTGAAAGGAAAACGCCATGTTGTGTTGATGCAAAGATATTTGTACCGATAACTGCAAGGGGACCGATGCCTATTGTCTCTAACCCGGTATTTGCTGCACTCCAGCTCATACCATTGTCATTTGAGACATATATACCGTTATCTGTTCCAGCAAGAATATTATTACCAATAACTGCGAGAGAATTAGCTTTAGTAGCGTTTATTCCTGAACCCCTTCGATTCCAGCTTTTACCGTTATCTGTTGAAAGATAGATGATACAACTATTGGTATCTGAAACAGTATTACTTATGCCCGCAAATATATTCGTCCCATTGACGACAAGGGCACTGACACTTGAACCGGCAACCAAATTTGTTATTCCAGAATCACTTTCCGTCCAGGTAACGCCATTATCGTTTGTAAGATAAATGTTGTTCCCGCCCGCGAAGATATTTGAATCTATAGATGTGAAAGCGTTAAACTGTGACTGCCTTATTACTTCCTTCCAGTAAGAACCGTTGTCGGTTGAAAGGAAAATTCTACCATCCAAATAAAAGGATGCAAAAAGATCTGTTCCACCTGTTTTATTGGGATGTGCAAGTAGAGCCATTACTCCACGTCCGAGTTGACTATCGAGATTATCAACAAAAACTTTTGTCCAGCTGATACCATTATCTGTGGAACGAAAGATGGCTCCCCGCAAGCCCCCTACACCTGCAAAATCATCCCACACTCCGGCAAAGAGATTTGTTCCACCCTTTCCATCAGGAGCGACAGCAAGAGCACGAATGTCTAAACTCAATAACCCGGAACTGATGTCAGTCCAGCTTGTACCAAAGTTAATTGAAAGGTAAACACCACCAACTGTTCCGGCGTAAAGATTTGAACCATTGACAGCAAAGCAATTTACACCACTACCATATGGTCCGTTAGTATGTACCCATTGGGCACACAATGGAATAGTAGTAATCAATAGAGTAAATATGATAAAGTATAACCTGAAAATATTTTTCATCTGTTTCTCCATTTTTGAAATAGTTAAAGAACAATTGCAAGCAGAACCAGCGCCCCCCGTCAATCCCGCTAAAAAATAGGCGGGACACAAAAACCGTGCAACACGGGGTAAATAAGTCCCGCTTCAACAGATTTGATGTTTCCTAATCAAATCGTGGTTGAAGCGTGGATCCCGCGATAGCGGGATGCACACAACGCGCTGCGGCACTGATAATTTTTCCCACTCCGAAGGAGTCCCTTCGGGAAAGGGATGTCTTCGGCACAAAATGCACTCAGAGATGTGAGTTCACGCTGAAAAATAAATTATTAAGAATAATACCTATCATATTGACTTTTTACATAACAGCTTGCTTGCCCCTATTCTTTTGGGGAGCGCCCGGTTAATGTGCAATATTTTCATTTCAGCAAAATGAGTTTCTTTGTTTGAGCGAATGAGCCAGCTTGTAAACGATAAAAATAAATTCCGTTCGACATATTTACCGCATTCCATTGCTTTGTGTAACTTCCTGCTGACAATTCTCCTTTGAAAACAGTTGCCACTTCTCTTCCAATAATATCAAACACCTTCAATGATACAAAAGATTTTGACGGAAGACTAAACGAAATGTTGGTACTTGGGTTAAATGGGTTCGGATAGTTTTGACCAAGACTGAAATGCTTCGGTAAGTCGGTCGACAGCCTTTCCACTGACGTGATCATCTCAGATAACGGTCTCCTAAAAACACTAGTAGTTGTTCCTGCAAAGAGATTAGTGCCGGAGATGGCAAGAGTATTGACCGAAGTATTCGTCAAACCATTATTGACAGCAGCCCAGCTTGTGCCGTTGTTGGTGGAATGAAAAACACCCTTATCAGTCCCGGCATAGAGATTTGCGTCCGAGACAGCAAGAGAAAACACATTAGTGTTCTCCAAACCAGCATTGGCCGCAATCCAATTTCCGCCGTTGTCAGTCGATAAATAAACACCACCATAAGTCCCAGCAAAGATATTAGTTCCCGAGACTGCAAGAACACGAAAATATGAGATATTCAACCCGTTATTGACCGCAGTCCAGTTAGTGCCGTTGTCCGTAGAAAGAAAAATACCCTGAAAAGTCCCGGCGAAGAGGTTTGTGCCAGAGATGGCAAGAGAAAAGACATAATAATTTGTCAAACCGTTATTAACAGGAATCCAGCTCGTACCGTTATTGGTGGAAAGAAAGATACCACCTGAGTTAGTCCCGGCAAAGATATTCGTACCGGAGACGGCAAAAGAAAAGACCCAAGGATTTGTCAAGCCAGTAGAGGCTATGGTCCAACTTGTGCCATCGTTTGTTGATAAAAATACACCATTTCCCTCCGTTCCGGCAAAAAGATTCCTGCCGCTTACGGCAAGAGTATGAATATAAATATCCACACCATTATTGACGGCAGTCCAGTTCGTTCCGTTGTTGGTCGAAAGATAGACGCCACCTCCATAAGTCCCGGCAAAAAGATTCGTCCCGTTTACGGCAAGAGCTTTGACATCTGAGCTAATCAAGCCGTTATTAATAGCTGACCAACTTGTGCCATTGTTGGTGGAAAGAAAAACACCCTGAGTAGTCCCCGCAAAGAGATTCGTGCCCGAGGCATACATATACAATACATATGCATTTGTCATGCCGATATTAGCGGCAGTCCAACTTGTATCGTTGTCGGTCAAGTGATAGACACCTCTCCCATTAGTTCCGGCAAAAATATTTGATCCGGCAATGGTTAAAACAAGACCAAAACATCCGGATGGAAAACCGTTATTCATCGCAGTCCAACTTGCGCCGTTGTTGGTGGAATGAAAAACGCCATTACCAGTCCCGGCATAGAGATTTGTACCCGAAACAGCAAGAGAACGGACATTGGTATTCGCCAAACCGTTATTCAGAGCAGTCCAGTTCGTACCGTTGTTGGTCGATAAAAAAATGCCATTGTCATTACTCCCTGCAAAAAGATTTGTACCACTAACAGCGAGAGACACTATGTTATATGACACACCATTATATGTAATGCCGTTATTAACCGCAGTCCAACTTATGCCATTGTTTGTAGAAAGGAAAACACCGCCACTAGTTCCAGCAAAGATATTTGTTCCACCTGCCCCGTTGTTGAAGACTATGATGACACGAACATCACGAGAAGAACCATCTGTTAAGCCGTCATTAACCGCAGTCCAGCTTGTGCCATTGTCTGTCGATAGAAATACTCCACCTCCACCTGTACCTGCAAAGAGATTCGTGCCGCTTTCAGCAAGAGAATACACATCAGTCCTCGACAAACCGTTATTGACTGCAACCCAGTTTGTACCGTTGTCGGTAGATAAAAAAATACCTCCGCTTTGAGTTGCTGCAAAAAGATTTGTTCCAGAGACGACAATATTATAAACGCTGGCGCCATATAGTCCAGTAGTTTGTACCCATTGAGCTTGTAATGGCATTGTAGTTTCGAATAAACAAATCGCAATAAATAGAAATCGAAATATTTTTTTCATCTATTTGTCACTCCTCGAAATTATGAAAAGTCAAATGCCGCCTGACGACCAGCGCTAAGTGGCGCCTCGCATTTATATGTTCCGCGCCATGGCGTACAGCGGTACTGCGGTGTATCGGTTATAACAAACTCAAAGAACATATATGGCAAAGTTCTGATTCACTTTGCCTCGGGAGTATATTTTCTCTTGACTTAATCCTTTTTAAAGTGGTTAGGCTACACAAGTTTGACTAAAGTTGGTTCGTGAATGAATTTATTGTGTAATTCGACGAACAAATCCATCATAGGAAATAAATATAGGATGCATTTATCTGCTAAAGCCTTTTCCATAGGCCAATCCTTCCCCTCGTGTACAAAATCATTCCTAGCTTCAGTGATATCCCTAAGAAAATTACTTATATCCTGATAATCGTTCCTATCTTGATGATTCAGAATATTGAGTGCCTCATCCCATTTCATATTTATAAGAGCAGGAAATAATTTCTTTAGTCTGGCTGAATGAGTATTGCTATCCTTGCTGAGTCTTTTCTGAACTGTGATTGGAAGGTCTAAGAACGACATCCGGTCAGAAATAAATTTTTTCGAGTAGTATTTCTTTCAATGTACAAAAGAATATCACTGTGGAAGCGGATTGTGCTCGTTCTGAACCAGATGGATAATCATTTTGCTTTGATTTGATTGGGTGAAGTTTTTGATAAGATTCCTGCAGTAGTTCTATCATTGAAAAAGCGTTAGGTCCGAAAAAGGCGTATCCACCTTCGCTTGGTGCTTTACAAATTGTACAAGGTTGTCCGGCAAGAGTACGATTGTCGTCTTTATCTACAACTTTACATTTCCTACAAATATTGTAGTCCATTGCTTCAACATACAAGTTAGAATATTCAATATGTTCTAGTATACTGTCGTCCATAATTGACGTTTACTTGTGTAGCCTAACTATGATTAGACTGCACACCGCAGCCTAACATGATGAATTTGTGTGTGGGAATCCATAGCTTCGCCAATAGACTGCAAGCTCTGCGACTATGATTAGTAACTATTAAATGGATTCTGGCACTAAAGTTGTTAGCGTTTCCGATAGCTTCCAATAATTCCCCACTTTCTTCAGATACTTTTACATTGTATCTTTCTTATGCGCGCTGGTAATCTATCAATTGCAGTAAATAAATGCAAGTGTAAAACAAGCAGCCGCAATCTTTAGATTGTTTGCTGAATGCACCCGCGAACTGTCCCGTCCGAAGGACTCCTACGGAGAAGGGATGGCGTTGCCAAAGTTCGCGACTACCATTATTCCGAAAAAATTTCTATGGTTCCGGATCAAGCATTCTCTCATAGAACGCACGGTAGTTGTATTTTGCCGGATCCTTTTCCGGCAGCATGCTCAGTTTAATGGCTTCTTCCGGATGCCGGTTCACAATACCCGTTATCATATATGGAACAGAATATCCCCAATTAATTTCTTTCTGCAGAGGAATTATATGAGAAGAAATTACATCCAGTATCGGCCGTATATTGAATTTTGGATTCTTCAGGAAACCGAGTAAAAGTTCCAGACAGCAGTTGCCTGCACCCCGCCCCAATCCATACAGCGTTCCATCAAGATAATTTGCTCCGCGAATGACACCTTCAATCGTATTGGCAAACGCAAGCTGCTGATTGTTATGCATATGAATGCCGACTTCAATGCCGGGCAGCATTTTTTGATACTTGGACACAAAATAATCGATGTCTTCAGAATACAAATTACCGAAACTATCTACGATATAGCACGCTTTGATCTTGGTCTCTTCGTGGATCTGCTGTAATGCTTCATTTAATTCCCGCTCATGCTCGGTGGAGATGGACATAATATTAATAGTCGTCTCGTATCCCTTTGCAACGGCATCATTGACAATCATAATGCATTTATCGATGTCCTTCACATAGGTAGCACAGCGGATCACATCCACAAGGCTTTTATCCCTGGGAAGCAGGTCGTCTACTGAGCTTTTATGCGCATCCATCATGACCGCAATCTTCGTGTTCGGATATTTATTGTCCCCGACTACTTTTTTGATCATCTCGTCGTCGCAGAATCGCCATGCACCGTACTTGTCCGGATCGAACATTTTACGGCTGTTTCGGTAACCTAATTCTACTATATGGATGCCGGCTTCGCAAATTGCTTTATATACAGCCTGTACACAATCCAATGTAAACTGGGACTTATTCATCAATCCACCGTCGCGGATAGTACAATCCACAACCGTGATCTGCGGCCTAAACATTTTCTATTCCTTTCAATAATACAATTAATAAAGTATAAGGAAAATTCAGTACTAAATAAAGGTGGGAAAGAAAAGATGGTGCGTTATCTATGATTTCCGCACATAATCAGCAAGTAAAGAAAGTCATTCCTGCTTGCCCGGTATATTTTTCGCGGGATTATTTATTGGATTACCATCCTGCGGTTAGGCAGGAAACTAAAATTTGAAGATTCCTTGACCTGGATTCCCGCTAACAGCGCGCGGGAATGACAATTTTCTTAAATTTTCACTTCTATGAGCCCGCGAAATCGGCAGAAGATAACAATACAAAGACAAAATCATCAAATCTCAAAATCTCTCAATCTCACAATCTAATCTCACAATCTCACAATCTCATAATCTCACAATCTCAAAATCTCACAATCTCATAATCTCACAATCTCACAATCTCCATCATTGTCTAAAATGACAGCCGACGCTCGTCTTATTTTCCCATGCTGCGATTGTTATGATGATAGCAGCACGTACAGCATTACGCAGTCCGATAATGCTGTCAGTCAGTTTGACGGCTTGATAAAAACGGTCAATCTCGGATTCAAGATGGCGCAGTTCGCGTAAGGCACGCTGCAAGCGTTCGGTTGTGCGGATTAATCCGGTATAATTCCACATAATGTTTTTTATGACGCTCATATCCTGACTGATAAGTGCGGAATCCGGCGCTTCCGTACCGGTTTCAATCCAGGGCGGAATATCATCGATATTCGGTTTTGGATGTTCCTGCATGTTACGGAGAAAATGTTCTGCAGCTCGTTTGCCCCAGACAACGCCTTCCAGCAGCGACGTGCTTGCAAGCCGGTTTGCACCATGAAGTCCTGTGCAGGCAACTTCGCCGACGGCATAAAGATGGTCGAGTGTTGTCCGCCCCCAGAGATCGACCCAGACGCCGCCGCAAAAATAATGCGCCGCCGGAACTATCGGGATGGGCCCTTGCGTAATATCGACGCCGTACTCAAGACATTTTTTATAGATGAAAGGGAACCGGTTTTTAATTTCAATGGCCGGAAGATACGATGCAATATCTAGAAAGACATGCGTGGTGCCGCTCGTCAGCATTTCCTGATGAATGCTTCGGGCAACGACATCACGGGGGGCGAGGTCTTTCCATTCAGGATCATATTTTTGCATAAATAAATTGCCCCGTGAATCCGTCAGCTTTGCACCTGCTCCGCGCATTGCTTCGGTAATTAGAAAACAAGGCGCTCCTTGTTGATAGAATGCAGTGGGATGGAACTGCATGAATTCGCAATTGAGCACTCTGGCGCCGGCACGGTATGCCATTGCCAATCCGTCGCCACGGGCTCCTGCAGGATTCGTCGTTCGTAGAAAAACCTGTCCCAGTCCGCCTGACGCAAGGATGGTCGCCCGTGCAATCACCCGCTGCACATGCCCTGTCGATTGATTGAGGAGGAATGCTCCGTTGCAGGAAAGCGGATCGTACACAGTCAACCGGTTCAATGAATGGTGAGCGGGAGTAAGCAAGTCAACCGCCGTCGTCTCAGTCAATAAAGTTATATTTGAATTTGATTTGAGCGCCTTAATCAAATACCGTTCGATGAGGCTGCCTGTTGAATCTGCTGCATGAAGAATGCGCGCGACCGAATGTCCGCCTTCGAGCGCCAAAGAGAGTTCGCCGTCCGAAGTTCGATCGAAAGGAATTGCAAGTTTTTCCAGAAAGAGAGATCGAACAAGTTGGGGTGCTTCCTTTGCAAGAAGTTCCACTGCCTGAGGATTACAATACCCGGCGCCGGCATGGAAAATATCTTTTTCAAGAAGTTCCGGTGAATCGCCTTTACCTTCGTACACAATTCCGCCCTGTGCATAATATGTATTGGATTCTTCAGGATCCGTTGAGCGCGTTGCAACAACGACCTTAACACCGGCATCCGCAAGCTGCAAAGCAGCAATACTGCCTGCAACACCGCATCCGATAATCAGCACATCACACTGGATATATTCTTGCATATTCTATCCTATAATAATAGCTGTCATTCCAGAAAACTTCTGTCAGCCAGCCCGCCGCACAAAGAACGCTTAGGCAGGCGAGGAATCCAGAATTGAGGGATACTTGACCTGGATGCCCGCCAAAAGTCCGCGGGCATGACTGAAATTAAAATTTCATTTCAACTTCAAATAATTAATCTGCGGCCGATGGAATAATTTCCAGCATACGTGTAACCGCACGCAGTGCACGCACCCGGATTTCTTCAGGTACTTCAACGACGTACCGGGTCTGACGCAGTGCTTCCAGTGTATCTTCCATTGTAATCTCATTCATATGCGGACATCGGACGCTGCATAAACGAAGCATATTCTTTTCCGGATTCGCAGCCATGATATTATCGCCCATCGAACACTCCGTTAATAAAAGGTAACGAGATGCATTAGTCTTCTGGATATGCCGTATCATCTGCGTTGTACTGCCCGAATAATCCGACGCTGCAATGACTTCCGGACTGCATTCAGGATGAGAGAGAATAACCACATCCGAAAATTGCTTGCGGACGTTTTGAATATCTTCGATTGTAAATTTCTCGTGTACTTCGCATCGTGCTTTCCAGCCGATGATGGGTTTTTCGAGAAGCGTGTCGCTTTCCGCTCCGCCGCCTGTAAATGAAGGGAAAATAATATGCCTTTTCGTCGCACTTGCTACATTGCGGGCAAGATATTCATCCGGAAGAAAAATAACCGTTTCATTCTTGAGCGACTGAACAACTGCGACTGCATTGCTCGATGTACAGCAAATATCCGATTCGGCTTTAACTTCCGCATTCGTATTAATATAGGTTACAACCGGAACGCCCGGATACTTAGCTTTCAATTGACGGACATCTTCGTGCTGTAATTCCGTCTGCAAGCGAGCAGCCGGCTTTCTTTGCCGGAATAAGAACGGTCTTCTGAGGCGATAGGATTTTTGCCGTCTCCGCCATAAAACGCACACCGCAAAATACAATAATATCCTTATCGGTTTTCGATGCGATACGGCTCAGTTCAAGAGAATCTCCTGAATAATCGGGGATGGAATGAAAGAGCGCCGGTTCCATGTAATTATGCCCGAGAATGACGGCGTTACGCTCGACTTTGAGTTTATTGATCTCAAACGCGAGTCCGGATTTCAACCGCAGCTCAACATCCGGCACGACATCGTGCAGCTTCAATTTCAGATCTTGATATATTTCTTCTTGTGTCATAAATACGTATTTCATTCTACTTGAAACATCTCCTCCCTCTTAGGGAGGCTAACGTGGGTCATTATTCATTGACCTCACCATAACCCTCTCCTATGAGGAGAGGGAACAATAGCTGGATTACAAGAAATGTATGTGACGATTTTGCCAAAGAAATTTATGTGACTATTTTCCTTTTATCTTAAAACTTATATCCAGCGCATGAACAGAATGTGTCAGTGCACCGATAGAAATCATATCGACTCCGGTAGCAGCCACTGCCGCAACGTTCTTGAGTGTAACATTACCGGATGCTTCCAGCGAAACACGCCCGGCTGTAAAACTGTACTGCCTCACGCAGAGTTTTGATATCCATATTATCGAGCAATATCCTATCGACCTTCAGCGAAATCGCTTCACGCAGTTCTTTCAGATTTTTTACTTCTACCTCGATCGGCCGTTCCATTTTATCTTTTGCCCATACCTGTGTCACTGCCTGTGTGATCCCTCCGGCAGCTTCAATATGATTGTCCTTTATCATTACCATATCAAACAATCCAAATCGATGATTAGCTCCCCCGCCAAGAAGAACCGCTTGTTTATCAAGTAATCTGTTGCCCGGCGATGTTTTACGGGTATCGAGGATAACAGCGTTTGTACCTTTTACTGCGTCTACGTAAGCACGGGTTGCCGTGGCAATTCCCGACATTCGCTGGAGAAAATTTAAAGCCGTTCGTTCCGTAGTCAATAAGATTCTGCCTCTGCCTCGTACCGTTGCCAGGACAGTTCCTTTGACAACCTTTTTGCCGTCAGGGACTTTCTGAGTGAAGGAAACCTGTTTATCGAGATATTTGAAAGTCTCGCGCACTACTTCCAATCCGGCTATCACTCCTGATTCCTTTGCAATGAAAATTCCTTTGAGTACAGATTTTACCGGAACTGTACTTAGTGTTGTGATATCACCGCTGCCGATATCCTCTTCAAGCGCGCGGTGAATAATAGCATGGAGATTTTCAAGTTCTATTTTGTTCATAGTAAAATATACCGTTACTTTCTTAAAGATACTTTCGTAGAGTAACTCTGCCTAATCTAAAAGACTTTACGAAAGTTACATATTTCATTTTCTTTCCTTTCTGAAAAGAACAATACGGTTGGAATTTGTCCCCTTATCATTATTATCGACTCCCCAGATGTTTGAAGTTTTTGTAAAGTACTGTTCATTGATAATGACACCTATGCACTTAAATCCCGCTTTCACACCGAGAGGAACAACGTGCTCATCTAAATTAATTTGTTTATTCCGCACTTCCCCGACTTCGAAAGCCACGAAGCCATGCGGTTTTGTAATACGGTACAGCTCGCGGAAAACTCCAAATATGACTGCCGACCAGTCCTCCAGAGTTCGTGCCATTGTAATTGTTTTTGAAGTCTCTGCAGCGTCAAGATCGTTGAACCAGCACCGCAGCCAGTTGTCCTGCACATAATCGACAACATCTAGAAATGGAGGAGAAGTCACGGTAAGCTGAATAGAGTCGGCAGCGATTCCTTTCGTTTCCCGTGCATCGGATGTGAGAAAACGGGCCGACTTGCCCATTTGAGAAAGAAGAACTCTTTCTGCATCCGTTAAATTGCTCAAAAGAGTCCGGGATTTTTTAAATATGATAACACGTGTATCCCTGTGTTCCGGAGTCTGTTTCATCTTCAGGTTGATTTTACGCTGACTGTCGGCGCTCACAGCCTGATTCGGAGGCAGTGTGTATACGGAAAAGAATCCCTTTGAATGTCCCGTTAACCGGTTTGTGGCAACCATCCTGATCCACCGGTCGATGTCGTCTTCTTCCCCGCTCTCACGTCGGATGGTGAGATAATTTTTAATGGAAACAATTTCTGCTTCGGTCTTCGGATGAAAGAACATCGAGAGATCTATATCGGCGCTTTCGTTTTCGACCATCGGAATACTATCCAGCCGTTTCATCAATTCTTCAATCGGCGGCGGGAAGAAACGCGGCTTGCTAAGAAGAGTGCTCAGAGGATTGATATCGTTCGCAACTACATTTCTGTTCATGAGTCCGGCTTCAAGAACTGTTGTGCCGCGCCCGCTGAAAGGATCGTACACCTTGTCGGCTTCCTTTGTCAAATATTCTATAAAGAAGTGCGGAAGCTGCGGTTTGAAGCACGCCCGGTACGATATTTCGTGCAGTGAGTGCGCCTGCCGCTGTTTCGATGTCCAGAATTCACCGGTATAGCGCGGTACAGATTGACCCGCTGCATCGATGTCTTCTACCGTCGAAATTCTATAGCGAATTTCATCCAGCAAGCGGTCGAGGAACGGTCTTTCTTCTTTCGGTATTTTAGATTTAACAGGCGACATCTATTGCAATCCTGAAGGTAGTCTCGGTGATGAAATAAGTTTTGTGAATTCTTCCCAGCGCTTTGCAGGTTTGTTTTCTGTTCCGCCCCGCCGTTCAATATATTGCCGCACTAAATCAAGGCCGAAATTATAATTGATGACGTAACTGCGATATTGATCGAAGAAACGCGTACGCTGCTGTGCATGTTCCGGCGACATCAATGCATAATTGATAAGCCACTGGGCGGCTTCATCGCGCGAAATCTCGGCGTTAAGATAGCGGCGTGCTGCTTCGTTGCCGGCATAACTGAGTTTTGCTGCGAGTGCCTGTATCCTTGAATATTTTGCCGATTCATCTTTATCTAGCCCGGCGATCGGAAAGAGCACATCACGCTCGAATTCCATCCGCTCTCTGCCCGGAAATGCGACTTCGATGCCGAAGTTTGCAGTCCCTTCGGCTATAAGCGACTGTGAACTGAAAAGCGGATAAACGGAAAATTCAACCCATCCGAATTTACGTACAAATGCTGTTTCCAATAGACTATTATACACGTGGTGGCCCGGATACCCTTCATGTGCAGCAAGATCGACTGCACGTTCTAGAAAAATCGGCAGGTCCGTATTTATTTGAATCAGGCTTTCATTATTTCCTTTGTACCAGTTATACCCGCTCCACGATTTGTTGCGGACATATTCCAGCCGGAATGTTTCGTTTTCGGGAAGATCGATATGCTTTTTTGTCCGGCTGCGGCATTCGTCGATTGCCGCATTGAATACATTGTCGAGTTTATCCCGGGTAATTATGAATTGCTTTCGGTAAGCCACTACACGTTCAGGGACTTTCCCTTTGCCCGGAACCATTGAATCCAATTCATTCACAAGTTTCCTGAAATGCTCTTCGGGAAAATAGGGCGGTTCGACATCGTAGTATGCTTTCGCTTCCTCATCGAAGGAAAGCTTTTTTCCGTTCAGCGCTTCGACATGCGAGATAAGCGACGCAATTTGTTTCTGCAGATACCTGTGGCGAAGGCAGAGAATTTCTTTGTTCCGCGAAGAATTTATTTTATCAAGCTTAATTTTAAGCAGTAGCGCTTCTTCCCCGATAGCTGTCAGCGGCTTTTTCTTTGTTTTTGCTTCTTCAGCCCATTCATTTGGTCCGTAATATGCATCGACATAATCGGCGTCGTGCTGGCCGACAGCAAGTACAAGCTTAGTGTACGGTTCTGCGATGCTGTTCAATTCTTCATTAAGATGCTGGGGCATACTTCTTAAAATACTTTAAAATTTACGTTGCTTTGCCGAAACAGCGGGAATTCTTATTATTGTATTTCTTAAACTTCCTGCAGTACACTAGCAAGATCACGCCTGCATGCACCGACAGCATCCGGTTGAGCAAATTTCGCATGTACACATGAATAATCACAGTACAACGGCAAAGAAGCATCCGGTTTAGATATCCGTTTTTCCTGTTTGCTGTCCTTCATCCTTTTCGGATTTCTTTTCCGGTTTCTTTGTAAACCGCACAGAAAGTTTTGCTGAAATTTCCATCATCGGCTTTAATTCTTTCAGCCACACATCGCCTTTATAATAGACACGCTCGAGGAACAATCCCGACGGCGGCGCCGTCATTTTTGCAGGCGTATCCGATTTTGTATGGAGAAATTTTTTCACGTCGTTTATCGGCATCGCTCCGCGGCCGACTTCCGCCAGCACACCGATAATTTGCCGCACCATTTTCCATATAAAATGCGACCCGACAATGCGGATAAGAATTAAATCACCCGACTGCTGAACATCGATGGAATTGACGTGTACTTTCGTGGATTTCTCTTCCGGATCGTCGGCAGTGAAGGATTGGAAATCCTTAAGACCCTGAAACAGCTCGGCAGTCTGCCGCATCTTTACTATATCGAGCGGATCTTTTACCCACCAGACGAATTTTTTTCCGAATGCTGTCCGTCTTCGTGAGATTTGGTACAGGTAACTTCGAGCCAGAGCATCATGACGGGCATGAAAATCGGGATGGGCTTTCTCCACTTCGATAATATTAATATCAGCGGGGAGTTCGTCGTTTAATTTTAATCTGATAATTTCCGGCGCGAGCGTGGTTTTAATTTCGAGGTGCGCTGCCTGCTGTAATGCATGAACACCTGCATCGGTGCGGCCTGAACCGTAGAATTCAAAGTTGTGAGTTCCGAAAACTTTGCCGATAGCAGCGTTAATCTCTCCTTGAACGGTGCGGGCATTTTTCTGCACCTGCCAGCCGCTGAAACGCGTGCCTTCATATTCGATTGTAAGCTTGAATCTTGCCATATATTTATAAGATACGGATTTGTTGACTGGGAAGCTAAATCGGGTCATCCTTAATCCGACATATTCATTACATTGATAATAACTACCCTGCCCTACCCATATGCTGAGAAAAATGAAATTGTAATAATGATTGAAAATACTTGCAATTAATTTGAGAACTCGTTACAATCTTATAATCATTAATCTTGTAAAAATCGGCGTTAACCAATGATCGAACCTCTTGAACCAATTCTCATTGCCCATCTTTTTAACAAAATTGAACACTTGCTCATTGAACTTCTGCGCTCTCTGGGCACTGAGGATTGGGAAAAACAAACAATTGCCGGAAAATGGAAGGTCAAGGATGTTGCAGCACACCTTCTTGATACTCAACTGCGTAAACTTTCAATTGTCAGAGATGGATATGCTCCTGAATTCCCCATTATTAAGTCACACGCAGATCTTTCTGCTTTCATAAATCGTTTGAATCTTGAAGGAGCAACGATTTACAGGCGTTTAAGTCCGAAAATACTAATTGGCTTAATGGAGACTGCGTCAAAAGAGTATGCGGCGTTTCATCAATCCCTGGATCCATTTGCAAAAGCTGCATTCGCAGTTAGCTGGGCCGGAGAAGATATTTCGAGAACTGGTTCGATACAGCGCGGGAATTTACCGAGAGATGGCTGCACCAGCAGCAAATCAGATTGGCGGTAAATACGCCGGGTATTATGACAAGGGAGCTTTATTATCCGGTTCTCAATACTTTTATGAGAGCGCTTCCGTACCATTATAGAGATATTAAAAGTGAAGCCGGTAAAATGATTCAGGTTACCGTGACAGGCGAATGCGGCGGCTCTTGGCATCTTTACCGTAACGAGGAAAAATGGATATTAATTAAAACTCCAGATGGAGAAAAGATTTCAGAAGTCATTATTCCCGAAGAAATTGCATGGCGTATTTTCACAAAGGGGATGGATCAAGAAAGTGCAAAAAAGATGATACACTGCGATGGAAATAAAGAAATCGGACTTCATATACTTGGAATGTTGACTATTGTTGGATAGATATAAGGATAAAACGAAAATGCCGCAATTAGGAGACTTAAGGCGTTCAAGAGATCATAAAGTTCTTGGTGGAGTATGCGGGGGAATTGCCGAATGGCTCGGATGGAAGCCAACAACGGTCAGGATACTGTTTATTGTTGGGTCTTTTGTGCCAATCATACCGGGATTTGTTGTGTATCTAATTCTCTGGATAATTCTTCCAAAAAGGCACTGAAATTATAATTAAAAACGAAACTTTATGAAAATCAATTGGTACCACATTATGACAGGACAATTCGGATATATTCAGCCCGATGATAATTAATTAAATGAAATGGTATTTAGTTTTTATTTGACTTATCGTCGCTTTCTTTGATTGCACAAAGTCACAACCCTTGTTCCGATTGATAAACATCGGAACGTCCCCTCCTCAAACGAGGAGGAGCGTAAGAAAGCTACACGCGGTGCGTGTTTTAATAAGTACGCAGACTTCATTATGAAGGGGTGGTGGATTTGAAATGTAATAGATCATCTACTTGGATTTTGCGTGCTGTATAAAAAAATATACTGTGAATGCTGACTATTTTTGGATAATGTTATTGCCCATATTTATCCGTCTTTTACTCTCATGCAATTTATTTAATAACTATTACCATAACTTCGCTAGCAGTTCATAACGGGGTCCCTAAAACGTGCATTTGCAACATCTAAAGGTTATTTCGAAGCTAACCATGTGGGAAAAGTTCGTACAAGAACATCTGAAATAAACTATAATGAATGCCGCGACTAAAAGAGCTGCAATGGCGTATCAATGAGATCATAAAGTCTACATTGGTGGAGTATGCGGGGGAATTGCCGAATGGCTCGATGGAAGCCGAACAACGGTCAGGATACTGTTTATTATTGGATCTTTTGTGCCAATAAGGCATACCGGGATTTTGTTGTGTATCTAGATCCTCTGGATAATTCTTCCAAAGAAACATAGTTAGTAGGAATGAGAGAAGAAAAATAGTATTAATGCTATTCCCCTCCCACATGAATAACATCTTTGCCGAATTTCTTTCGTATCTGATCCACTGCTTTTAATATCGTCTGCTTCTTTTCTTTATCCGGCGAAAGTGAAAGCTCTATCTGCTCTTCTTCTTGAAAATTTGTCAAACGAACTCCGATTAATCTTATCGGTAATTTGCTCGTGTAAGAAGAACGAAGCAGTTCGCGTGCTATGCGTGAAATAACCGTATCGTCGTTAGCAGGTTCGATGCTCTTTCCCCTGCTGATTGTCTTGAAATCGGAAGTACGCAGCTTAAGTGTAACTGTCCGTGCCATCCAATTGTGAGAGCGGAGCTGCCGGCATACATCTTCCGTCAATTCAAAAATAACCTTTTCAAGAGTTTTCCGATCGGAAATATCTTTTGCAAACGTCTCCTCACGTGAAATACTTTTAGCATCCCATTCTTCTCCAATGATATCCGAACCTTGTCCGCTTGCAGCACGAAGAATCCAGCTTCCATGTTTGCCGAGAATCGAAAGCAGTTCGCTTTCGGATTTTGCCTGTATATCGGCAACTTTTTGAAATCCCTTGTTCCGTAAAAATTCTTCAGTCTTTTTTCCGATACCCGGTATTACGCTTATATCGAGCGGCGCCAGGTATGCGGCTTCTTTCCCATGCGGCACAAAAATAACTCCTGCCGGCTTTACTTGATTTGCGGCAATCTTTGCGATTGTTGCGTTGGAAGCGAGTCCGATAGTGCATGGAAGTTTGAATTCGTCGAGGACAATTTTCTGAATTGTCTTCATGAAACCCGGAAGGTCGTTCTTGTAAAGGTTTTCACAGCCGGTAAAATCCATATTCATTTCGTCGATGGAAGCACGTTCGACAAGAGGAGCTATTTCGCACATACGTTTGTACAGCTGTTCAGAGATGCGGCTGTATTCACTATGACGGCCGCGGACGATAATAAGATTGGGACAGAGTTTCTGCGCACGTGCGGTCGGCATTGCGGAATGAACACCGAACTTTCGCGCTTCGTAAGATGCCGCCGCAACGACTCCTCGTTCATCGGCTCTGCCTCCGACTATGACAGGCTTGCCGATAAGGCCTGAATTTTTAATACGCTCAACTGAAACAAAAAAACAGTCAAGATCAAGATGAGCTATATATTTCTTTTGGGACGACACTAATAATCAAAATCCGATTTCCAAATTCAAAAATGAAGAAATCAAGAAGGTCCGGTAAGATCGACGCGTTCAATTTTATTGATATCATCGAGATGAAGCAGCATTTCTCCTTCAGAATCGATTTGAAAAGCCGGTATGAACCGTGCGCCCCATATAATCTCATCATATCGATAGGAATATCGTGTATGTACTGTTTGTCCGAATGTTTCGTCAAATCCCTTGATCAATATTAGAACTTCTGCATGGATTTCAGCCAGATCTCCCTGCTTTTTCCCGAAGAACGGACTTGATTGATCTATAGGGTGGACAATCGTCCATGTGAGCGGGAAGAAATAAACCGACTGACGTTCAAGGGGCAGCTGGAAATATTTTCGGATAGGCTGGGGGCCGGATTTATCGACGATCATAAGGAGAACACTTGCCTCCATCTCCTGCAAATTATTTTTCCGGCGATTCACGACACGAAATTGTAATGCCGTTTTGCCTTGGTATGGAGCAATGATAGCATTCTTGCTAAAGCTAATGCGTGCTGATGGCTTTGAGAAGCGCCCATAGAGCAATCCGGTAGCAAGTGCAAAACTCATAAGTCCGCTTATTGCTTCTATAGCCGCAATGACATTGACACCTGTTCCCTTAGGAGTAATCGTAGCATATCCTACGGTTGTAAACGTGTGGACGCTGAAAAAAAATGCACTGAGGTAACTTGCGAACGCTGTTGACGACTCGGCACCCTGCAGGTTTTCTACTCCTACCAGAATATACAGCCCTGCAAAAAAAGAATTTAACGCAATAAATGATAGAATGATAATAATGTGGAAATATATCCACGGAATTGTGATAAGAAACTGATAAAAACTATAATCCTGAAGAATTGTTCCTTTTCGATGAACATTAAAGCTGCCGTCTTTATTGATAGCACGCCTGAGTTCGCCAAAATATTTTTGTGTTAGTCCCGGATCAAAAGGCTGCTGGTTCATAGATGTTATTTCGGCAGCGCCAGGTATCGTTTAATTTTTTGCGTTGTCGTTTTCTCGAATTCCTGTTCGCGAACAACGAACTTTTTTATCTGTTTAAAACTCGAAAGTTCAGCATTCGCTTTCTTCACTTCTTCACCGAGTACTTGGTTAATCAGTTCGGGTGTAATCTGCACGCCGCGCGATTCGGATAATTCGATAAAAGCTTCAGCGTCTACAACGACCTGAGCGCATATAATTTCATCAAGTTTGGGATCGTCTTCACCGTACACGAGGCATTCCTGTACAAACGGGCTGCGTTTCAGCATATCTTCAATTTCTTCCGGAAATACATTTTTACCGCTGCGCGAAATGATTACGTTTTTCTTTCGTCCGCATATATGCAGAAAACCGTCGCTGTCGATGAAACCGAGATCACCGGTTTTAAACCATCCATTATCGAACGTGTCTTTTGTGGCGCGGTCATTTTTATAAAATCCCAACATCACATTCGCGCCTTTCGCCAATACCTCACCGACACCGTCCTCAGTCTTCGCATCTATACGGAGTTCTACACCGGGCAGCGGCAGACCGGCCGCTTCATCTTTAAAGTTATCAAGCTGATTTAGTGTAAGAATCGGAGATGTTTCGGTTAAACCGTATCCCTGTACGAATGTAAATCCCAGGTCCCGCAAACCCTTTGCCACCATCGGATCCGGTGCGGCGCCGCCTGCGATGAATGCACGAATATGTCCGCCGAATTTTTCATGGACTTCGGCGAATATCAACTTCTTTGAACTCTTCCAACCGAACCGGGCGGCAACATTGGTCAGTTTTATCAACGGCGGAACAATAACTGATTTTACACGGTTTTCTTTAATCGCCTGATAAATGCGCTTGAACATTTTATCGAAGAGCAGCGGTACGCCGAGCAGCATCGTGGCTTTTACCTGCTGAAGATCATCTACAACCGTTTTGAGCGAACGTGCATAATGCGCCGATGCGCCCGCGTAAAGCGGACAGAGAAATCCGCATGTGCACTCATACGTGTGATGAAGAGGCAGTACGGAAAGAAACCTGTCCTCCGGATGAATCATCATCATACTGACCATTGCAACAAGGTTTGCCGCAAGATTACGCTGACTCAGCATAACACCTTTTGCCCTGCCCAGCGTGCCCGATGTGAAAATAATTACTGACATAGCTTTTGGATCCAATCTCGGCAGCTCGTCGATTGTACAGCCGCTGCTGTTGCTGATGAGCTCTACCATAGAATGAATGCCGTCTTTCTTCGCCCGCAGGTCCATACTGATGTAATGACGCAAATGTTTTAAAGCGCGTTTTTCTTCGCGAAGCATCGTATCATATGATTCGGAAAAAACTATAGCGCTTGCATCCGATTCGTGTATGATATTCAGGATTTCGTTAGTGCTCAATTTTGCATCGATAGGCACAATAACATAGTTAAAGCACATAGCCGTCAGGTATGTGATCCCCCACTGCACACGGTTTTCACCGATGACCGCAATATGGCTTCGCTCTTTAAGTCCGAGTTCACGAAGAGCCATACCGAATTTCAGAACATTCTTCAGCAGCGAATTATAACTTACTCTTGGAATGGGTGTATCTTTCAAATCTTCCAAAGCAAGTTTATCGCCATGTGTGCTTGCAGACTTAATGAGCATATCCTGAATGGAATCGATTTGATGAACTTTATTCAGTTTTGGAACGCGTTTCATTGTAGCCTCGATATCTTGATTTTTCTGCCGTTTATTATAATATGCGACTCAAGGAGTGCATTTATCCGAATACTCAACGGCAGGTATTCACATTTTTGAGAATTGGACATTTAGCGAAACGATCAAATGTCATTCAATTTCATATGAATTGCAAGTACCGGCAATTAACGGAAACTTTTTTTACATTTTTCAATGTTTATAAGGAAATGGAGAATATTATATGTCACAATTAGAATCGATAGATGTTCCAATCGGCACAAAAATGCCCAATTTTATTTTAAAAGATCCCGAAGGAGTCATTCAGGCCGGCAATTACGCTTCAGGGAAAAAAGGATTATTGGTTGTTTTTACATGCAATCATTGTCCCTATGCAAGAGCAGTATGGCCGCGGATCATTCGTATTGGAAAATATGCAATGGAGAAGGGAATCAATGTTCTGGCAATCAATCCGAATATAAATCCCGGATATCCAGATGATTCACCGGAGGAAATGAGGAAGAAAATAAAAGAGTGGGGAATTCCGTTTCCTTATCTTATCGACGATACTCAAAAAATCGCCCGCGCTTTCGATGCACAGTGCACGCCGGATATTTATCTGTTCGATTCCGGGCAAAGGCTTGTTTACCACGGCCGCGTGGATGACAACTGGAAAGAAGAATCCAAGGTGACGAAAGAAGAATTGAAAGAAGCAATTACCACGCTTGCAGATGGAAAACCGATTCCAACAGAGCAAATTCCTTCGATAGGCTGCTCGATTAAATGGAGAGAATAGCTATCCTGTAATGAAACCTTTTCAAGGTATCTTAGCTTAGACAATGAGACCTTGAAAAGGTTGCTTGTTCACGGCACAATTTCCAGATATTTATGCACCCACCCGATTTTTTGCTGATCGGCACTGGCAACATAATACCACACTTCGTCATTTCCGTAGGAGAAAGTGACCGAGCCGAAATACTTCTTCATCTTTGTAGATTGCCCCGATCTGCTTTGATTTTGCTGCAGGGCGCTGACGAATCGGGAGGAATGGTTCGTATGTACATCGTGCTTTAACAAATAAGCCGGGTTCCTGTTTAATATATTGCGCGAGTGTACGTGAGAGGACCTGGTAGTAATTCAAAAGTAAAATTTCTTTCTCGCTCAGATTATCCTCGCTGCCTCCTTTTTCACGCGATTTTTGTAATTCACCTTGAGTTTTCTGCATGTTATCGAGCGTCTCGATTAAAAATCGGCGGCTTTCAATATTCTTTGTTACCTGTGCCTGATTTGCAGTCATATACAACGAGTATACCGACATGGATACTGCAGCTACAGAAGCTATGATGGTGATGACGTTCGCAAGATTGAATCGTACACTTACAAATTGGTGACAATGATGACATACGCGCGCACCGTCTGGAATATCAAGTTTGCAGTGCGGACAGATATTACGGTGTGCTACCGGGAGTGGCCGATTGGCGCCGGGCTGGCCTATATTCTTCTCTTTTGGATTAATCGAAAAACTCGATTTGAATCCACGAGATAGGAGCTGAAAAAGTTTAATGATATTTCGAAGTATTTCTGATGGAAACATATAAACACATAAAAATAAGTTGAGTGAAAATTACCCTTTTATATTTTCACATGGTACAAAGTAATTGATGAAAAAGACCAAGTCAATTATATTTTGGCCTGACTAAATACGGGATCGGGTCTTCTATCCCGGCAATCTGGAAAGCACGCAGGCGTAAAGCACAACTGTCGCAGACGCCGCATGCTATGTCGTCATTTTTATAGCATGACCATGTCAATTCAAACGGCGCTTTGAGTTCTTTTCCCCGTAGCACGATTTCCGATTTCTTGAGATCGATAACCGGCGTTACAATGGAAATTTTTGTCTCCGGCTTCGTCCCCAGATCGATCATCGCATTGAATGCTTCGTAGAATTCTTTCCGGCAATCGGGGTATCCGGAGCTGTCTTCCTCTACCGCTCCGATAAATATTTTTTGAGCTCCGATTACTTCCGCCCAGCTCACGGCAACAGAAAGAATATTTGCATTGCGAAACGGGACATATGATGTCGGAATATCGTTTTTTGCCGATTGAAATAGTTTCGACGGATCGGCTTCCGTGATTCTGATTTTTTTATCCGTCAGACTCGATCCGCCGATTTTATTCAGGTGTGTAAGTTCGGCAACCAGGCGTTTTCCGATTCCAAAATGATCGGCAAGCGCGCGGAAAGCTTTCAATTCACGCCGCTCGGTCCGCTGGCCGTAGTTGATATGCAGAAACGCTGCGTTGTATTCAAGGTTGGCAATGGCAGCAGTAACACAACTGTCCATTCCCCCGCTTACCAGGACCACCGCGCGAGGTTTGCTCATCGGTTCTTACGATTTCCTTTTCTTGAATGCACCGTCTTTACCGTCGTGGTTATACCGCCGCGTGCCGTAAATGCCCCGGTGATTTCCATCCATTTCGGATCAAGCACGGAGACGAGATCGTCGAGAATTCTATTTGTTACCGTCTCATAGAATATTCCCATTGAACGGTATTGCAGAAAATAGTATTTCAATGATTTCAGCTCGACGCATTTCTTTGCTGGAATATATTGAATGGTAATAGTACCGAAATCGGGCAGACCTGTTTTGGGACAAACGGAAGTAAATTCCGGATTTACGATCGTTATCGTATAATCACGGCCCGGATATTTATTGTCGAAAGTTTCAAGTTCTTTAATCGGATTCACATCATACTCCTCTTGCTGTCGGATCCCAGATATATTTGTGCATTTGCAGTTGAAATTGTACGCGAAGCTTATCGCGCAAGATCCACTCTGCCAATGTACGATTTTCCAAAGTGCCGAACACCGGCATCATTAAAATGGTACATCGTTTGTCCAGCTGGTATTGCAGAAGGACATGCCTCGCCCATTCGTAATCTTTATTATCAGCTATAACGAATTTAACTTCGTCCTCCGGATTAAGTGCTTCAATATTTTCCCAACGGTTTCGTTTATCCATTTTACTGCCGGGACATTTGATATCCATAACTCGTTTTACACGTCTATCGATCCTGCTTATATCGTAATGCCCTCCTGTTTCAATCATAACCTCAAATTTTTCATCGCATAGACGCCTCATCAGGAGGTGCACGCCCTCCTGCATCAGCGGTTCGCCTCCGGTGATTTCAACAAGATTGCATCCGTATTCTTTTACTTTTTGAATTATTGCATCGATCATCATTTCAGCGCCGTCTTCGAATGCGTATGCCGTGTCGCACCATGCACACCTCAGATCGCAGGCTGTAAGCCGGACAAAGACGCAGGGCCGTCCCATGCGTGTCGATTCTCCCTGGATGCTGAAAAAAATCTCGTTGATGATGAGAGTGTCCTGCGACGTCACAATTACTCCTTGGAATTATCAGGACTCCGAATACTTCGCCGTATACTGGCCGGTTTCAGAAATTGCTACAAATGAAAGGCCTATTTGAGCTGGCAGAGTCTTTTTTAATTCCTGAAAAATGTATCGTGCAATATTTTCCGAAGTCGGATTAAGCTCTTTATCGAACGGCGGTATTTTGTTGATATCATGATGGTCGAATCTTGCAACTATATTTTCCGTTTTTTTCTGCAAGACATAAAAATCAACGCTCATTCCGATGTTATCAAGTACTTCGGTCCTGGCTTCAACGGTCACTTTCCAGTTATGTCCATGAAGCTCCGAGCAAGGGCCGTTATACCCGCGTATAATATGAGCCGCGGAAAATTCAGTTTCTATCGTAACAGTGTAAGACATGTTCTTTCCTTAAACCTTGTCAAGGTTCTCGCCAGTGGCGGGCAAGCCAAGCCTGATTTTTATCCTTATCAAGGTTCAGAACCTTGACAAGGATGTTTTATATATGTAAAAATACGCAAATCAAGGGCGGTTCACAACCGGAAAGTTTCATTGTAGAGTCCGATCATTAGATTGTATATGTCGAAATAACGGGGAAAAAGCGTCCTTGTAGAGTCCGATCATCAGATCGGACAATATCGATATAATAAGTAAAAAAAAGTCCGGTCGGTGACCGGACTTTACTAATATGTCAACATACTCAATGACTCGTAACCTTGTCAAGGTTTCCAAGCACAAGCATAGAGAACCTTGACAAGGTTCTCCAGGCTCATCGGCTCACTTGCCCGCTATGCCGTTTGGCGGGTCAGCTCAACTGCTCCAGGCTCGTCTTCAACTTCTCCATATTCATCTTAATATTTTTTTGTTTCTCCCGCTCTTTCTCTACAACATCTTTTGGGGCTTTCTCGACAAAACTTGCATTTGCCAGTTTTCTTTCGATGCCATCGACCAATCCCTGCAGGCGTGTAATTTCTTTTTCCAATCTCTTCCGTTCGGCATCGAGATCGATAATACCTTCAAGCGGAACAAAAATTTCCGTTCCATCGACCACCGCACTGGCAGATGCTTTCGGGCGTTCAATCTTCTTCGATTCGCCGTCCCATGTTGTGACTGTCTTTGCACGGCACAGGCGGTCTATGTAACTGAGAAGCCCCTGCATATTGTCGGCGCTTTCCGGGAATTTTTCATTCTTATCGCCATGGAGGAACATATACACTTCAATCTGCTTGGAAGGTGCAACATTCAGCTCTCCGCGGATATTACGAACTGCTTCAACGACCTTGATGACAAAATTTAATTCGTCTTCGATTGTCTGGCTGATATATCTCTTATATACCACAGGAAATTCTGCGCGGATCAGCGTTTGTTCTTTTCGATCGGTAAGGTGCTGCCAGAGCTCTTCCGAAATAAACGGCATTACCGGATGCAGCAGGCGCAGCGCCTGATCGTAAATCCACAGCGCCCGTGTAACAACTGCCGATTTTATTTCTTTCGATTCGTCTCCGTAGAAGCGCGTTTTCACCAATTCCACATACCAATCGCAGAAATCATGCCAGATGAAATCATAAATTATTTTCGTTGCCTCATTGACATGAAATTCATTAAGTGATGTGTTGAATGCTTTCACAGCTTGATTGAGCCGCGAAAGTATCCAGCGGTCGGCAAGATCGAGATGTTCCGCCGGAAGTATTTCGAGTGAAATTGTATTATCACCTAAAATTTCGTTTTTATTCATCAGCAGGAAACGGCCGGCATTCCATATCTTATTGGCAAAATTTCTGCCTATCTCGCATTTCTCAGATGAGAATAGTACATCCTGTCCGAGCGGAGCAAGGTACACGACCGTGAAACGCAGTGCATCGGCGCCGTACTGATCTATAACATCCAGCGGATCGGGTGAATTGCCGAGCGACTTGCTCATCTTGCGGCCTTCCATATCCCGGATGATGCTCGTGAAGTACACATCGCGGAATGGAATCAGATCGTCGTCTTTCTTTCGCGGCTTGCCATCGCGGCCCGGTGTTCCTTTCAAGAATTCCATGTTCGCCATGATCATGCGCGCAACCCAGAAGAAAATAATATCGGGCGCGGTTACCAGCGTGTCGGTCGGATTGAAGTAATGCAAATCTGCATTGTCTTCCGGCCAGCCAAGCGTGGAGAAAGGCCAGAGCCACGACGAAAACCATGTATCGAGTACATCTTCATCCTGGCGAATTGCAATTTCAGGACCAATTCCCAGTTTTTTCCGCGCTTCTTCTTCACTTCGCGCCGCAGTATAATTGCCGTCGGGCGTGTAATACACCGGTATCCGGTGTCCCCACCAGATTTGACGCGATATGCACCAGTCACGGATGTTCGTCATCCAGTGCTCGTAGACTTTTGTCCAGCGGTCCGGATGAAAATGAATCTTGCCTTCATGCACCACACGCAGAGCCGGAGCCGCGAGCGGTTTCATTTTTACAAACCACTGGTCGGAAAGCCATGGTTCGATTATAGTGTGGCATCGATAACACTTGCCGATATTATGTACATATGGTTCAACCTTTACTAAAAATCCCTGCGCTTCCAAATCTTTCACAAGCTGCTTGCGGCATTCGAACCTGTCCATACCTTCATATTGTTTTGGCGCAGCTGCATTCAAGTGGCCTGTTTCATCGAAGATGTTCAATTGTTCAAGTTCATGACGCTGGCCGAGAAGAAAATCGTTCGTGTCATGCGCGGGAGTCACTTTCATAACGCCGGTTCCGAAACTCAAATCGATATAATCGTCTGCAATTATAGTCAATTTACGTCCGACGATGGGAAGAATTGCGGTCTTCCCTATTAAGTGCTTATATCGGTCATCTTTTGGATGCACACAGAGGGCTGTATCGCCTAGCATAGTCTCCGGCCGCGTTGTGGCTATAATTGCAGGTTCATTCGAACCGACAATCGGGTACTTGATATAATAGAGATTGCCGTTCGTTTCCGAGTGGTCGACTTCATCGTCGCTCAAAGCAGTTTGATGCTGCGGACACCAGTTGACGATATATTTACCCCGATAAACAAGCCCTTTGTCGAAAAGACGGATAAAAACTTCCTTGACAGCGTTGGATAATCCTTTATCCATGGTAAAGCGTTCGCGCTCCCAATCGCACGAGACACCTAATTTTCTCAATTGCTTTATAATCGTACTGCCGTATTTATCGCGCCACTGCCAGACAATTTCTAAAAATTTTTCCCGTCCGATATCGCGGCGGTGTTTGCCTTCTTTCGCAAGAGATTTCTCAACGGCATTCTGTGTTGCGATGCCCGCGTGGTCGGTTCCTGGAATCCAGCATGCTTCAAATCCATGCATCCGTTTCCACCGTACAAAAACATCCTGCAGGGTGTTGTTCAGAACATGCCCCATCGTGAGAATACCGGTAATGTTCGGCGGAGGAATGATGACCGTGTACGGCGTTTTTTCCTTATTGACGGCTGCGTGGAACAACCGGTTCGATTCCCAAAAAGAGTACCACTTATCTTCAACTTCTTTCGGATTATATGCTTTTGAAAGTTCCTGTTGATTCATAATTTCATATCTCTATATTCTCCTCCCCTCCAGGGGAGGATCAAGATGACGTCATTTCTTCGATTTGATCTCACCCAAACCTTCTCCTATCAAGAGACGGGGAGATTTTAATAATTCCACAAAACTATTGGGTTATTGTTATCAATTATAATAAGCAAAAATTATGCGATGAAATCAACGGAAAGAAAGTCCATTTAAAAAGTAAACTTGACAAAGAGGGCTTTTGTTCCGATTATAACAGCACACTTTTATGAAATCATACATACGAATATATGGTCTTGTCACGCTTCTGGTATCGCTCTGGTGTATTGGAATTATAGCCGTCCCGCTTTTGAAGCATGCGGGCTGGATACAAACTGCAGACGTGCTCTATTCGTTCTTCGCGCGCGTTTGTCACCAGGACGATGCACGTTCCTTCCACATTGGAGTTGAAAAAGTCGGCGTTTGTATCCGCTGCAGCGGTATCTATTTTGGATTCCTTTTAGGATTGATATCTTTGCCTTTATCGCATATGATAATGCGGAAGAATTTCTCTGCTATTGGATTCTTCTTTTTAGCGGTCATTCCTATGGCTGTCGATGTCGTACTGAATGCCGCCGGCATTCATTCATGCACACCTGTGACCCGGACAGTCACAGGTGCATTGTTCGGCATCGGTATGGCATGGTTTATATTCCCTATTTTTGTCGAGGCTTGTTCGCAGCTTTTTACCCGAAATAATAATCGTTCATTAGAAACCGGAGCCGTTCAATATGTTAGAAAAACCCAATAAACTGCGTGCCGCACTTCTTGGCGGACTCATAATCGGAATCATTACAGGTTTGCCGGCGATTTCCTTTTTAAATAAATGCTGCTGCTGTGGAGGCGTCATGCTTTGCGGCTTGATAAGCCTCTATTTATATAAGCAGGAGTTTAATGATGAAATGCAGCCTCTCGAATCCTCCGATGCATTGATCCTCGGTATTATTGCGGGATTGACCGGTGCATTGATAGGAACCGTCGTCGGTATTCTTAGCAGTTTAATATTCGGACCGGTTGATAAAAAAATCGCCGTAAGATTATTAAACTGGGCGGAAAAACAGGGAACTCTGCCGCCGGATTCTTTAAATCAGGCAGACGAAATGATCAATCAGCTTCAAAAATCCATAGATGAAGGTCTGAAGCTCAGGGACATTTTAAGCGAACTTCTTTTCGGAATCATTCTATATCCGATTTTTTCAATGATAGGCGGAATTATCGGATACGGAATTTTCGGGAAGAAAAAACCTGCAGCTCCGCCGGAAGCACCTATGCAGCTATGACGGAAGTAATAACCTTGTCAGGGTTTTCCATGCATTAACCAATCAACCTTACCCATAAGGTTGGAAATTCCACATAAAAACTACCTGAAAATAAGGTGAAATAA
Organism: uncultured Bacteroidota bacterium; assembly: GCA_963770945.1. Taxonomy (GTDB): domain Bacteria; phylum Bacteroidota; class Ignavibacteria; order UBA10030; family UBA10030; genus Fen-1298. The sequence continues at coordinate 114,075 of CAVYRP010000008.1, forward strand.
AAATAATTTGATTTACCGGCACAAATTCAACCCTGCAATTGTTATATAATATAACATCGCGCCATTCTATGGTTCCTCACCAAATAAAGCGATGGTTGAACCAAACCCCGGCCGTAAACTCAGCAGGGGTTTTTTATTATCTCCATATATTGTTACCTTTGATTGTTCTCTCGTGTATTTTGTTATTTCCATTTCGCGATTCTATTTATTACTATTACAGACGGCCGGAACATTCATGAACACAGAAAAGATTTGCCTCGTAACAGGTGCAAGCAGCGGAATTGGATTCGCAATTGCCAATGCTCTGCATGCGACCAATATAAAGTAATTGCAACAGCACGCCGCAAAGACAGGCTATCACAATTAAAATTAGATCCAAACGATATACTCGCCGGCGATTTGAATTTACCGGAGTTCCAGGATTCACTAGAAAATTATATTTTCAATAATTATAACAAATGCGATTTCCTGTTTAATTGCGCAGGTACAATAGAAGCAGGAGCTATTGAAGAAATTAATATCGATAAAATGTCTTCAATGATCCGGTTGAACGTGGAGTCTACATTCCGGTTGACTTATAAATTTTTAAAGCGTTTTAAAAAACAGGGGTCCGGGCATATAATAAATATTTCCAGCGTTCTCGGCACAAAAGTAAGGCCGTCTGCCGGAGCTTATGCAGCTACAAAATTTGCATTGGAAGCGCTTTCGGAAGCATTACGTATGGAACTGACGGGAACAAATATCAAGGTCTCCTGTATTGAACCCGGATTGGTTATGACCGAACTGCATAAAGATTGGAAAATCCATCCGAAGGAAAGCATGAATATTTATGAGCCGTTGAATGTTGACAATATTGTAGACGCCGTAAAATTTATAATGGAACAGCCTGCCCATGTAAGGATTCCCAAACTCATGATTTTACCTAAGGATCATAATATTTAATTGAGAAAATACCTATGAACAGAAGATTTATATTATTCTCTATTTTAACTGCCTTCTCCTCTCTTTTTTTGTTATCCCAAACAAACGACACGGAATGGAAATATTTCGGCCAGAAACCGCCGAAATTAAAACCTGAAGTATTTGCCCCTGGAATCATTTCAGGAAAAGGAAGAATGCATTGCTTCCCGTCTTTTTCACCGGACGGCAAAGAAGTTGTCTGGATGACGTTACCTCCGAAATTGTTCTTTACAAAATTTAAAGGGAATTGGATTGAACCGCAGCAGGTGTCATTTTCAAAAATATATAGATGCTTATTCCCCGTCTTTAGTTACGACGGCAAAAGATTATATTTCTCATCGAACGATGTACCCTATGGTTTCGGCGGAACCGATATATGGTACATCGAAAAAACTGATGACGGTTATTCAAAGCCGATTAACATTGGATCCCCAATTAACACCAATCAGTCTGAAACACAGCAAGTATTTACAGAAACCGGTACTGTTTATTATACAGGATATTTAAAAGGGAAAAGATTCAGCAACGGAATATTCCGCTCAAGATTTAAAAACGGTAAGTATTTTGAACCGGAGATCCTGAAGGCGCCGATAAATATCATCGATACGAATATAGTCGATTATACACCCTTCATCTCCAGGGATGAATCCTTCTTGTTGTTTTGTTCAAATAGACAGAATAAATATGAAGAAGACTGCAGAATTTATTTAAGTTTTAGAGATAATAACGGGAACTGGAGCAGCCCGATTAATTTAAGCGACAAAATTGAATTCAATAAAGACAGCAGGAATCCTTACATCAGTCCGGACGGGAAATACCTGTTCTTCTGCAGCGGCGATAATATTTATTGGCTTGATGCGGAAATAATTAATATTTTAAAAAAAACTAAATAAATAATAGGAGAAGTAAATATATATTTTAGCATTTAAAATTTATTTCGATATCTCAAGTGGTTGCAGGGTCATTGCCTGCTCGCCGACGCTTTTTGAGTTCAGGATAGCCTGTTCCCGCCTGCCGGATAAGCAGGGCGGGCAGGCGGTCACCGGGAGCGGACAATTCAGATGCTATTCAAGCATGCTCGGAGGAAGTTATGGCTGCTATTGATACTAATATTGATACAGGTCTCCGGTTAACTGTCCATACTATTACAGGCGAAGTATACCCCGAAGATATTTCGGATAAGATCAAAACTTACAGCGAAAGCGGACCGACAGAATTAGTTCTGTGGGATTTCTCTAAAGCCGATTTAAGCAAGCTGCGGATCGAACATGTTGATAAATTCATTTCCTTGACGAAACATTATTCAAACTACAGAAAAGGCGGCAGGACGGCACTTGTATTTTCATCTGACCTGGGTTTCGGTTTTGGCAGAATATTTGATACCCGAATGGATATTATGGATTCAAAAATTCCATATATGACTTTCAAAAATATGGAAGATGCTTTCAAGTGGCTGTTCGAATGACCAAACGTTTTTCATTTGCACCTATTTAGGTATCCCCTGCAAAAAACGGGATTTTAACAACCGATCCGCTGCCGTACTATCCGCGCACGAGGTAGCATTTATATTTGCGTTTGATTGTTCTCTCTCGTACTTTATTTAAAATTTATTCATCTCAGCACATTATCAGGGTCAATTATTACAGAAAGTAACTTTTATATGAATATCTGCATGATAAAAAATGCCCTCCGGATTTTACCGGCCGCATTGATGCTGTTTACCGCACTGCAGTTTGCCTCCGCGCAGAAAGCCGATGTACCCGAGTGGTCGCAGCCGGGATCTGCAACTCATACACAGGTATCACCGCCAACAGATTTTCACCGGCCTGCGAGAACAACCAATGAATCAATCGGCATATTCGATGGCCAGTCAGATATTGGAGCTGCAGTGGTTCCGGGCAGTTCAAGTTACGACACCACTTTAAAGCAATACACTATCACATCTGCCGGCTATAACGTATGGTATGTACGCGATGAATTCAGGTATCTGTGGAAAAAAATGTCGGGCGATGTTTCACTTGCGGCCGATATCAGTTTCCCGGATTCACTTGGCTTCTTCGACCGCAAAGCCATCATTGTAATCCGCCAGAGCCTCGATGACGATTCCAAGGAAGCCATCGTTGCTCTCCATGGTGAAGGCATGATACATCTGGCATGGCGTCCCGATAAGGGTTTGCGTATCAAGGACATGGAGTACCGCATCGGCAGCCGCGGCGGACTTCCCGGCGGCAAATCGCCGGACGATCTCGTCACTGCCCACGCAAAACGTATCGGTATAGAAAAACGCGGCGATTCCTTTGCACTTTTCGTCAGTATGAACGGCGAACCGATGCACCAGTTCGGCGCTCCCATCCGGCTGCACATCGATGAACCATTCTATGCCGGTATCGGATTCTGTTCACATCTTCCGGACAAAGCCGATACCGCCGTTCTGTCCAACGTCATTCTTGTAAACGCCGCCGGAGAGGTTCGCTGATGCAAAAGGTATCCGGAATTAGTTAACTTTATATCAGCCGGTTAACCGGCCGGCATTATTTCGTGTGAAATTCATCAACAGGAGGATTTTTGGAAGATAACGATCACAAAAGAACGATGAATACCGGTATGACTTCCGGCGGCATATACGGCCTGGCATTTGTCGGTGCAGCAGTTTACTTCATCCAACATGCTGCGACCTTCCGGGAAGGTGTTCTGGGTTTTCTTCAAGCATTGGTCTGTCCGGCCGTGCTGATGTACTAGCTGCTCGAATTTATAAAGTAGCTTCGCTCTGCTTTAATAGACACAATAATATAATACACAAAAACAAGACTTTTTGTTTTGTTCAGAGCAGCAGCGATGATTTTTTAAAATGTCTCCATATATACAGCATCTGATCAGATGTTTGGAGTCATTGAAAAGGAAGCGAAATGAGTACTATCCAATTAAAGGTTATAATCACAGTTTTTATTTTTCTAATTATCTTCTTTTCCGGATTATGGCTTAATAAAACAGGAAAACCGTATAACATTATTGTTTTAGCAATACATAAATTGATTTCAGCCGGTATAATTATATATATCGCTGTAACTTGTTATCAACTTTATAAAGCAGCCGGTTTAAATACATCGGAGCTAATTTTGGGTTCATCGATGATTATTGTGTTTCTCGGTTCCGTTGTGTCCGGAGCTTTATTGAGTGCCGGCAATCCAATGCCTTCGACAGCGGCCATAATTCATAAGGCATTATCTTATGTATCGGTACTATTTACGGGAATACTAATATATTTTTTAAGAGCCCGTTTGTAAGACTAGGCGGCAGTACAGCAGGCCATTGTACAGCAGACGAGTTCGCGAATGACTATAATAGCAGTCTGGCTGCCCTGATAGGAAATATTCTATCAGAGCGGTTAATTAACTACAATTCTTCGGGAGTAATCACAATGAAAAATAATTTTTGTATACTGCTTATGCTTGCACTTTTTTCATTTATTAGCTGCGATAATGCTTCCACCGGCAGTGATGATGAAGATTCAATATCCATGGATGCTTACAGCTCTGCACTCGATAATGCATATTATAAAGTATGGTCCGATAATTCATGGGAAGAATACAACCGGATTATTACGATTGACAGTAAAACCTATATAACCACAATAACCGACGAAGGGACCGAATATTATTACAGCTCGGAAGGTTATGCCGGATTTAAGCCTTACGGCGAGTCACTTATATTATTTGATAAACCTATGGCTTCCCTTCCGGATAAGGTCGTATTCAATAAAAAATATACTAGTCAAACTACATTCCCTTATCAAGGTTATAACTATACAATGAAAATTGAAGAAATTCTCATGGACACAGTAAGTGTATCAGTCCCCTGCGGAAACTTCAATTCTTGCCTGTGGTTCAAAACCACTTCCAGCATGACAAGTCTTGTTGAATCCAGCACCTCAAACGGACAATTCTGGTTAGCAATAGGACCCTCCGATATTAAGCAAACTCTAAACTCCGGTACCACAATTACGATGGTTCGAGGACATGTCAACGGTCAAAATTGGGGTACGGTTAATTTGAGCGAACTCCCGAACATCTCAAAGAAACAATCATCATTTTCTTTAGCCGATATTATAAGGCCCATGACTCATTTTCTTAAATAGGCACAGATACACCGGATTTATTTAAATAATATTTTTTTTATGCGCCAGACTAAATATACGCTCATTTCATTCAGGAGGTGACTTATGCCGGAAGTAATATCAGGAACCCATTTCGATCCTATGTTTCCCGATTAAGTATACACAGCCAAAGCATTGGTCAAGGTCTTTAAAAATCGGAGCGGGAACAGCGGAATTGCAAATCTTTTTTTAGGCGAGTGGGCAAAAATTTTAGATAAGAACATTTCGCTGTCAGGCCGTGTCTATGTAAGGTACCGCGGAGGGAACGGATATATAGAACCTGCGGATTTGACTAGAGACCGCCATCTTGAAATTTTTTTCATCGATGTCAGTCAGGGCGACTGCATTCTCATTCAAACTCCTGATGACAGGCGCATCCTGATTGACGGCGGAGAGACCGAGGATGCTCACGAATTTATCCGGAACAAGTACAATCTGGATAAGGCAAAAAATTACATTGACTTCGATGCAATCGTTGCCACGCACTCGGATGCCGACCATACAAAAGGCCTTCTAAACATCCTGAAAGATCCTAAAATCGCAGTGAAGCGCTTTTACCATAACGGCCTTTTCCGGCGGACAAATAAGACCCAGGATCCCGGCCAATGTCAAGATAACCGCATTTACGGCCTCACCGACCGGCCGGACCCGGCGGATGTACCGGCGCTCACTCCGCTCATGAAAAATCTGATCACCGCAATTGATAAAGCCGAAAAGAATCTTCCTATCGTAATAAAAAAAATGAAGGATAATAAACGAAGAGTGGATGTTCCTGAAAGCGGCTTCGTATGCAAACGACTCGACGCAGCGGACAGATTCCTTCCCCCATTCAACGATCCGAAAAAACTTTTATCAATTGAAGTGCTTTGGCCGCAAGCCGTTAATCAGAACGGCCGGCTTTCCTATTCATGGTACGGAGATGCCGGAAAAACAGTCAATGGAAACTCTATTGCACTCTGCGTGCGGCACGGCAGTCAAAGAATTTTATTAGCCGGAGATCTAAACACAACATCTATGGATGACATGCTTAAATCCTATCCGGCCGGCGCAGAAAAGCCGAGTCTTCTTGAAGCCCGCGTTTACAAGGCTGCACATCATGGTAGTCAGGATTTCTCAGTACCATTTCTTCAGGCCATCAAGCCGGATGCTGCCGTAATTTCCTCCGGAGACGATAGGAACGATATTCATGGGCATCCGCGCGCTGTACTTATGGGAACGATTACACGCTATTCACGATGCGAGAAGCCGGCGGTGTTTTCAACGGAGCTGGCCGCCTGCTTTACCCGTCTATCAAAAAAAGAACAGGCACAGTTTAAATCCGGCAAGGCGCAAATTTACGAGCGTTCCATTCAGGGAATTATTCACTTGCGCAGCGACAGCGAGCAGCTCTATCTTGGCGCGGTTCACGGCCTCAAAGGCCCGGACGATCCTTTAGCAAATATTCTATGGAAGTGGGATGTTTGGCCGTAAGAGTAATAGAGAGCAAAGATTATGAGATTTTTTTGATTCTTTTATCTATATAGAGAGTATTGATATGAGAAAAATAAATTTATTCTTATTAATAGCATTATTTTTCACAAATTCGTTATTAAGCAATCCAATTCCTAGTCCTTGCGCAATGATTTCCGAACTCTCATTTGATGAGCATGATAAATGGTCTTTAGAAATCAATATTTATGCATCGCAAAGTGGTTTAACAGAATTTGACAGCATTTGCGTCGAAACATCAAATGGATTTTCGAGAATACGATTGGACAATATTGCATACAGTACTAATTTATTAGTTGTAACGTCTGATAGTCTAACAAGTCCTCTTCTTATGAATAGAGCAGGAGATTATGTAAAGCTCTATTCATATAGCCATTCTAGCACCTACCCTTATTTTACTTTGTTACGTTTTGGCAATTTTCCCGGTTCAACAATTGATTCAATACCAAGTGGATATTCAATCGTAAAAATATTCCTCGATATATTCGCCAAGGATAAATGTCCCTCAATCGGTCTGCCAAATGATACCATCGGAACTTGTGGATTACTTACAGGACATATTTATGATAAAAATAATAAACTCATAACCGAGGGAACCTTCGGTATAGTACCTCAGGGAGCCGATTATTTGGATTGTAATTTTTCTCTTTTAAAAGACAGTACTTATTTAACCAATGTATATTCTAGAAAAGTAACTTATAATCATCTATATTTATATGGGTCAATGCCTGTTTATCTTGACATTGATACAATTGAGTTGAATATCAATCCGGGAGTTCAATATGAAAAAGACATCCACATATTAGAGGATTTCAGCGGAGTGGAAGAAAATGCATATAAACCTGATTACGAAATACGTGTCATAAACTATCCCAATCCTTTTAACTCGAGCACAAACTTTGCTGTTACAATTCCGTCTTCACAAAAATACAGACAAAAACAGATCAATATATATAACGTTCTCGGACAGAGAATAAACAGTATAGCATTATCGAATCAATCGTCTGTACATTGGGATGGGAAAGATTTTGGCGGAAAAGCAGCTGCGACTGGAACATACTATTATCAGCTCGTTCTGGATAATAAAATATACAAGAGCGGTTCATTGATCCTGCTAAAATAATGCAAACTATGAGATCAATTATCATACTGCTCTTTTTAATGAGTCCCGCTGTTTTTAGTCAGGATCTATCATTTTTTAAAGAGGATATAAACTTTACATTAGACATGAACTATTTTACAGTAGACGGGTACTATTGGTTTGCCAATCAATCCGAAAAACCATCTGAAAGTACGATCTATTATCCATTCAGCAATGGTACCGAGAAAATAGATTCAATTGAAGTGTATAATATTTCGCAGAATACTATTCCAAAAATTTTAAACCGTAGTAAGGACGGATTTACATTTTTACTGAAAATTGCCGGTGGGGATACGGCAGTGTACCATATAAAATACATCCAAACGATTGTAAGCGACAGCGTGAAATATATCTTAACTTCAACACAACGATGGAATAAGGCATTGGATAATGCGGAGTATAAGCTTATTGTTGCTAATAATTTAAAATTATCAGGATTCTCATATGAACCGGACAAAATTTACGAAATAGAAGGCAAAAAGATCTATTTTTGGAAAAGAAGCAATTTTATGCCTGCTTACGATATGATTTTCCATTTTAACTATAAATAGATATTGCAGAAGTGTAACTACTCAGTGAAAATATTTTGCAGTGGAACTCCTCTGGAGTTCTGATAATCTTGGTTTTTCAGAATTACAAACGTGCAATCCCTACGGGATTGAAAAGGCGAAGATTAATTCTGTAATGGCTCCGTAGGAGTCGTATGTTTGTAACTATAACCAAAATAGAAATGCGGAACTCCGTTAGGAGTTCAACGATTGTAAAAATAGGGTGAGCAATTACTCAGATGTTTGTTAATCAACCATTATCCGGCAAGATATCGTGATAAGTTGATGTAATAGTCCAAAATCATTTTGCTAAGTGTTTTTATGTTTAGTATATTTGACAATCTATTCGATCAGAGGACGGATATTTTATTATGAAAAACAAAAAATAAGAGGGCATACCATGAAAATGATCCCATTTGTATTTGCCGGATTGCTTACTTTTCTTTTTTCCTGTGCACCGACAGACATACTGAAAGAATCGGATATCAATCCGGACAATATAGTCCGGTGGGCAGATACAACAAAACTCAGCTGGAATGATTTTCAGGGCAAACCTGCCAAAGAATCTAAAGCCGCTTCTGAAATCGTCGTTCAATTACAGGTAAAATTCCACGAAGAGCAAATTCTCAAATCCGCATCCGCGACTGTGGAATGCTATATGGACAAGAAAGCCTCATGGATTAAAAAAGCCCAGGCAAAACCCCTGCTCCTCTCATACAATCAAACACTTTTCAACATCTATGAATTATATGCACGAATACTGCGCAAAGATTTTACCGGAGCCGATTTTAACGGCGAAAATCCGGCCGAAGCAGTCGATAGTATTTATAAAGCGCGTACGGAAGAACTTTCAAAAATAACTGTCCGGTACAAAAGAGAAAGCGCAATGGGAACGAAAAGCAAAAAGGTAAAGGAATGGTCGGATAAGATTGACGCCGAACTAAAAGAGCTGGAAGAATTCAAATCTCAGTAGATGCGGTGAGAGACTATGACCGACGGGCAAATCAAATTTAAATTATTGAGAAATATTTTTAGGCTTGCGCCGTCCATTGTTTTATTCTCCGTCATTGTCACTATCATATGGCAGATTCAAAAACCTCCGGCCGCCTATCAATACAAACGGAAAATTACCTGCACATCTCCTTTCTTTTATTTAAAGGAATACAGTACAGAAGAGAAGCGAATTGCAAAGCATTTTGCCGCTGACACACTGCCGGGATTGCTGCGCAACGGATTGGTTCGGAAGTACTTGAGAGATGCATCGGGCACCATTATTACAGTGAACAGAAAGCTCTGGAAAGAACGTTCAGAGTTTTTTAAAACGAGCCTGCTTACAGAGATTTCAGTATTTAATAAAGTTCAAGGATACGAAATATCGGTAAAAATTGTCGACAGCTTATCCGGAAGGATGTATGCGTATATATCACCTGAAGCAAAAATGGATTTCTACGATTAGTGATACAACATCTCATATAAATCTGAAACTTATTGGAGAACATCATGCAAGTAAACATTTTGTCATTTTGGAATAAATGCGGATTATATTGTTTTATATTATTATTTCTTCTAATAGCGCAGACTCTAGAATGCTTATCGCTGGAAAAATCGGCAAGCCCTGCTGAGCGCGATTCCATTATAGCCGCAGCACGCGAGATTATCGGTTACCAAACTTATTGTGCGCTAATCACTGTCGATTCATCCGGATATCCGCAGGCAAGGACTATGAACCCGTTCCCGCCGGAACAAGATATGACCGTCTGGATTGCTACTAACAGCCGCAGCCGGAAGGTAGATGAAATCCGGAACAATCCAAATGTTTGCCTATACTATTCCAACCATGCCCGGGGAACAGGCTACGTGTCTATCAGAGGAAAAGCAATCCTCGTAGACGATATGAATGAAAAACTGAAGCGAAAAAGAGAATATTGGAATCAGGCTTTTCCGGATTGGAATTATTTAATGCTTATTAAAGTGATTCCGGAAATAATCGAAGTAATAAATTACAAGCGCGGCTTTGTGAACGATCCGTCCACATTCAAAGCTCCTTCGATAGAATTAAAATAATCGAATATTTGAGAAATATGTATTTCACACGATATTCATTTGCAGGGCGGGCCAAAAAGATGTAAGTTGCTGTCGAATGCATATTAACAATTCTGATCCGTTATATAGACAAAATCATATATTCATTCAACAATTATAGGAATGAAACCATGTCACAGTTATCTCCTGAGATCGAAGGATTAGTTCAATTAATAGTATATCTCGAATGTAAAATCGATGCGGTGACAGAGCTTCTTCATGAAAAAGGAATTTCGTTTTCAACCCAGGATATTGACAGCAAAACTCTTAGAATTCAAGCCGTACAGGGATATCCTAAACGATTCAGGATTACGAATATGATGAAGAATAAGAATTTTAATTTAACATAAGGATGCAGGTACTATATAACGAATTCTCACAAAGCAGCTGATGCAATAAGAGTTCAAAAAATATTCCTTTCACAAATATTCTTCCGAAAGTTGTCCAAAAGCTCGCGCTTTTCGAGCAGAATCCCCGGGTCGGCATAGCGTCATAAGGAAAAAATATTCCGAAGTGAATGATGAAGCAATTTTATTTAATAATTATCCGGCAGGCGTTCAAAGAAAATACAATCGCTTAAATTACCAATCCATTATAAGTTAAAATTCAGCAATGAAAATCCCTTATAATATCCATCAAACTGTACTCCTATTGCTTTTCATTTACACTTTATTTTTAATTACATCTATTTGATTAGAATTCAAAAAGTTGTATGTTTCTGATAAGTTTAAATTGGAACTGAAGCCAATATTCTCTTTCGATCCACACACTCTCAACCGGAGGACGTATGTTATTTCTATTCAGTCTTGTCGTTATTATCAGCGCTGTTGTTATATGGTTCAATGCTCGAAAAAAAGTGCGCGAAGAAAAAAATCTTTTGTTCAAAACTACGGCATCCGCTGCCGGAGTAACGGCATTATTGTTCATGCTAATTGCACTTTCGCAAATGTTTACCATCGTACCAGCAGGTAATGTTGGAGTTGTTGATTTCTTCGGTACGGTATCTGACAATACATTGAAAGCAGGCATAAATTTCGTCAATCCGCTTGCCCGTGTTGTCAAGTTCTCAGTGAAAACACAGGAAATCAAAGAAGTAATGGACGTACCTTCGAAGGAAGGAATGACTGTGTCACTTGAGATCAGCGCGCTTTTTCATCTTAATCCAGACAAGGCGGCAGAAGTTTATAAATCAGTGGGAGAAAATTATGTAGAAATTATCCTCGAACCGCAATTTCGCTCTGTAGCTCGCGGAGTCACTGCGGGCTACGAAGCCAAAGCACTCTATACCTCCGAACGCGAAATGCTGGCACAGCTTCTATTAAAAGATTTAGAAAAACTCGTCGAACCAAGAGGCGTCACTGTTGAGTCAACACCGTTGCGCCGAATTGGATTGCCTCCGGGTTTGACGGCATCCATTGAAGCGAAATTGCAGGCAGAGCAGCAGAGTCAGCAAATGCAATTCGTATTAACAAAAGAGAAACAGGAAGCCGATCGCAAACGAATTGAAGCACAGGGTATTTCAGACTTCCAGAATATTGTTGCGCGCGGTATCAGCGAACAGCTTTTAAGATGGAAAGGCATCGAAGCAACTGAAAAAATCGCCCAATCGCCGAATACTAAAGTCATAGTTATCGGTGCAGGCAAAGACGGACTTCCCTTGATTCTCGATACCAAATAAATATGCCGGTGGATCTCCGAATAGAACCGTTAGTTCGTTTGAGCTATACGGATTTCAGAGAGACTTACCATATTCTATTACGAATCGATAAATAGGAATAGATTATTTTTTTTAGTATTGATATAGATTTTTTTATACACATCCCATAGAGGAGAATATCTATGAAGAAGAGAATTAATCGCCGCGAATTTATCAGACAAAGCGTTGCAGCAGGTGTCGTAGCCGCTGCCGGATCCGCTTCTCTTCCCTCCGCCCTATTCGGGAATTTTCTTGATTCTAAAATTGACCTTTCGGTCGTTAATGGTGCGAACTTTTTTGAGAATACAATGAAAGCCGTCGACCTGATAGGCGGAATGAGCAAGTTTGTATCCAAGGGAAGCAAAGTCGGACTGCTTATTAATTCTCCATGGGATAAACCCGGAACATATACAAATCCGGACGTGGCGCTTGCGGTTTTGAAGATGTGCATGGAAGCCGGCGCGAAAGAAATATATTCCATCGAAGATGCTTCGGCGAGTTACTGGAAACGGAGTAAACTCTATCAGAAGTTCGAAAATGATATCGACAAAATTAAACCGGGCGATTCCAAAACTAACATTAAGATTCCCAAAGGAAAGGTTCTCAAAGAAGCCGATGTTTCAAAAACGCTTCTGGATTGCGATGTCTTAATCAACGTCCCGATTGTGAAGAATCATCAAGGCACAAACTTTACGGGAAATCTAAAGAACATGATGGGAGCGTGCTCAGGTTCAACAAACAGATATTTCCACAAAGGCTCCAAAAAAAGCGGATTAGTCGGATACTATGACGACGTAGAATTCCTTTCACAGTGCATTGCCGATGTGAACCTAATTCGCCAGCCTAATATTTGTATTGTCGATGCGACGGAATTTGTTATTACAAACGGGCCGTTCGGTCCAGGTGAAATCAAAAAAGCCCACAAAGTCATCGCCGGTATAAATTGTGTATCCGTGGATGCCTATTGTGCGACTTTACTCGACCTGGTCCCCAAGGATGTATTGATGATTCAGTATGCTTACGAACTCGGTCTTGGCGAAATCGATATAAAGAAATTATCTATTAGGGAAATCTGACTGTCTTTCTTATATATTTAAAGCAGAAAATGAAAACGCTATTACGACTGTTTTTCTGCATTATATTTTTTAATACACTTTTTTTTAGAACAGCATTTTCACAAGATCAAAATATTTTGACCTGCCTCCCCGTTGCCATGTGAATTTACGGGATGGGATATGGAAGATACTGCCCGTGTATTTGCCGGCGAAGACCTCTTTACGCTAATCGACGGCGGGGCGGATATCTTTCTCGAATATGGTTTTCGACAAGCGGCCGCGGCTAAATACAGGAATTACCTCGATAATTCGATCAAACTTGAGATATACGAAATGTCGGACGCCCCTGCGGCATATGGAATGTTTACACTTAATGCCGGTACTCGAGGGAAAAAAGTCCAGATCGGTAATGAAGGCAGGCTTTTTGATTACTATCTGATGTTCTGGAAGAATACATTCCTTATTTTTCTTACCGGCGACGATACGACGGATGAAATAAAATACGGTATTCTGGAGATGGCAGCAAGCATCGATAAGCACCTTGGTGCGTCCGGGGAAGAACCGGCTTTAGCATCTTATCTACCAAAAGACAATTTACTGTCATGTACTTTTATCAGGGGAAGTATCGGCCTTTCTTCTTTCTACACCTTCGATACTAAAAATATATTCAGGATGAAAGAAGGAATTATCGGAGTCTATCCGACACATCAGCTATATATTTTCCAATACAATTCCGGCAGCGAGGCAAAAGAACGGTATATGGATGCGCAGAGTATTTTTAAGGCCGGCAGTAGATTCTCCAATTTCAAAGAGCAAGGCACACGAAGCACTATGACAGATAAGAAAGGTGCTCATCTCTGTATAACATATTTAAAAAATCTTATTGCGGTTGTTCTTGCCCAGCCAAAAATCGACGCAATGACAATATGCACCGATATTGTAAATTCCCTCCGTGACCGATAAATAAAGAAAATAAAATATTCTTATATTTTTTCCACGCTTGTAGATAAGAAGAAAACTCTCTACTATATTTATATCGATATTGGGCAAAATAATGACAAACCCTACAAATTGAAAAATATTCTATGCCTAAGACTATTTGTTTCGACAATGAAAAATATCTGACCCAGCAAAGTGATGCTATTCTCGAACGCGTCAATCGGTTCGATAACAAACTGTACCTTGAGTTCGGCGGCAAGTTGATGTACGATTATCACGCAGCGCGCGTACTGCCCGGTTATGATCCGAATGTAAAAATGAGGCTTCTTCAAAAGCTTGGAGAAAATGCCGAGGTGATCCTGTGCATTTATGCCGGCGATATAGAGCGCAAGAAAATGCGTGCCGATTTCGGCATAACTTACGATTCTGATGCTCTCCGGCTCATCGACGATGTACGTGAATGGGGAATTAATGTTGCTGCGGTAGTTATAACACGTTTTGACGAACAGCCGTCGGCGATACTATTCATGAATAAACTAGAAAGGCGCGGCATACATGTTTACACGCATCGTGCAACGCATGGCTATCCTACCGATATCGATACAATCGTGAGCGATGAAGGATACGGAGCCAATCCTTACATTGTAACAAATAAACCGATTATCATCGTGACAGGACCGGGTCCCGGCAGCGGAAAACTGGCTACATGCCTTTCGCAATTTTATCATGAATACCGGCGGGGCATTCATGCCGGTTACGCAAAATTCGAGACTTTTCCTATTTGGAATCTTCCCCTGAAACATCCGGTCAACATCGCATACGAAGCGGCGACTGCCGATATACGCGACTTCAACTGTATTGATTCTTTTCATCTTGAAGCTTACAACGAAATATCCATAAATTATAATCGCGATGTAGATGCATTTCCCCTGCTCCGCCGAATAATTGAGAAGATCACAAACGGGCCGTCGTTTTACAAATCGCCTACCGATATGGGAGTAAACCGCGCAGGATTCGGGATTATCGATGATGAAGCAGTTCAATCAGCGGCGAAACAAGAAGTGATCCGGCGTTACTTCCGGTACGCATGTGAATACGCATTAGGATTTACCGATAAAGAAACTGTTCAACGCGCCGAATTATTACTTAATGAATTAAATGTCGAACCGACAGACCGCATTGTTGTCAATCCCGCACGCAGGGCTGCGATCGATGCCGAGCGTCTGGTAAAAGGAAATGACGGCATCTTTTGCGGAGCTGCACTCGAATTCTCGGATGGTTCAATTATAACCGGAAAAAACTCGACCTTGATGCACGCCTCATCAGCGTTAGTACTGAACGCTATTAAACATCTTGCTTGTCTGCCTGATACCATCCACCTGCTTTCTCCGAATATTATAACTTCGCTCAGCCATTTTAAAAAAGATATTCTGCGGGGAAAAATGCTGAGTCTCGACCTGGAAGAAACCTTAATTGCCCTCAGTATAAGTGCAACCACCGATTCCACTGCACAGAAAGCCGTAGAAAAATTAAAGGAACTGCGAGGGTGCGAAGTACATCTTACACATATGCCTACTCCCGGCGATGAAGCCGGGTTGCGCAAACTCGGTGTAAACCTGACAAGTGATCCGGACTTTTCGACAAAGCGGCTCTTCGTCGCCTAATAAGGTCAATCTTTTTTTCAATTTATATTTAAAGGATTTGTTTTCCTTGATGATTTCTTGTAGCTTTCCAATATGCAGATCATGGCCATTGATGTGCTCTTAAAAGGAATAAATACAATGCGAAAGACCGTTTTTTTCCTGCCAATACTTGTAATACTTATTACTTTTTATTCTCCCGCCCAGGGCGGCAAACCGGATTCCGGCCAAAACATATTAAAAGAAGCTGTCGCTGAAGCATGGTCGACGAAGAAAAATGTATTCCTCATATTTAATGCCAGCTGGTGTGAATGGTGCAAACGGTTGGATACAGTATTAGAAAACCCTGAAATCAAACCGATCATTGATAAAAATTACGTTATCGCAAAGCTGGATGTACAGGAACGGGGAGAAAAGATACAAGCATATGAGAATCCCGGAGGCAAGGAGATATTGAAAAAATTTGGCGGTGCAAATTCCGGAATCCCTTTTTACGTTTTTCTCAATAAAAAAGGAAAAATGATCGCCAACTCCAATGTGATGCCGAAAAATCAGAATATCGGATACCCCGGATCAAAAGAAGAGATTACTGCCTTTATAATGCTGCTGAAACAGACTGCTCCCCGGATGACCGATAAAGAGCGTAACAGAATTCTTAAGTGTCTCGAAAATAATGCGCCGAAATAATCGGGGACAAACAATCAAAAAATACCGTTTAAATCCTAAGAGAATGACATACAAAATAATAGAGGAGAATCCCAATGGGTACACATGGAATTGAAATTGCAGGAGTAGATGTTCAAAAATTAATCACCATGCTCAACGGGGCGTTAAGCGAAGAATGGCTCGCTTATTATCAATACTGGATCGGAGCAAGGTTGATGGAAGGTCCGATGCGAAGCGAGATTGAGCCGGAATTAATGCTTCATGCAAATCAGGAATTAAACCATGCCGTTCTGGTCGTCGGACGAATCATACAATTAGGCGGCACGCCTGTTCTGCATCCGGCAGATTGGTTTAAGTTGAGCCAGTGCGAGTATGATGCGCCTAAGGACCCATATGTTGAAGCTGTGCTGAATCAAAATCTCCATGGCGAGCGATGTGCAATTAAGCGGTATAATGAATTAGCGGATTTTACGAACGGAAAAGATCACACTACACATCAAATGGCCACGACGATTTTAGGCGAAGAATTGGAACACGAGCAGGATATTGAAGATTGGATAACTGATTTAAAAAGGATGAAAGAAGATATTAAGAAAATCAGATGATAGAAAAGACCAGGATGCCTGTTCTATTTGTTGGCCACGGCTCGCCAATGAACATTATAAATCGCAACACGTATACTCAGTCTTTGCAAATGTTAGGTGACTACTCTTCCCAGACCTGAAGCAATTCTCGTAGTGTCAGCGCATTGGCTGACACAAGGAACATTTGTCTGCGGCGCACAAAGCCCTGAACAAATTTACGATTTCTATGGTTTCCCGGACCAATTATACGAAGTACAGTACCATCCGCCCGGGTCGCCCGAAATTGCCAAGTCGATCGCCCGTGAACACAGTTCCGAAAACATTCAAATCGATACTGAATGGGGAATCGATCACGCTGCGTGGGCTGTTCTTTACTATCTCTATCCTAAAGCAGATATTCCTGTGCTGGAGATGAGTCTTGATACAACAATGAGCGAAGAAGACCACTATTCACTCGCCAAAAAACTCGCTTTTTTACGCCGGCAAAATATCCTTATTATCGGCAGCGGTAATATCGTTCACAATCTGCGCCGGATGGAGTATCAAGAAGATGCGCAGCCGTATCCTTGGGTTGTAGAGTTTGACGACTATATCAGAGACGCGCTTATCCGGAAAGATACTGACCGGTTACTTCGCTATAACGAACTAAGCACAACTGGAAAGCTTGCCGTACCGACAAATGATCACTACTTACCTATGCTTTATAGTGCGGCTCTGCAAGAGGACGGGGAAAAGATTAATTTTTTCCATGAGAGTTTTCAAAATGCTTCAATTTCAATGAGAGGTTTTATAATTCAATAATTTACAAAACCGGAAAGATAATATTTCCCTATTCGAGAATACACAGGAAAACAAAATGATTATTAAAGATATTCCTTTTGAAGCTGTCGATTGGTCGGAGGTGAAAAGCGAACGTCATGACGGCGATTCCGGATATGCCGAATGGAAGACTCGTCAGTTCGGCGATATCCGTGTTCGTGTTGTAAAATATTCGCCCGGATACAAAGCCGACCATTGGTGTAAAAAAGGGCACATTCTGTATTGTCTTGAAGGGGAAATGACGACAGAGCTTAAAGATGGAAGAGTAATCCAATTGCGCAAAGGTATATCCTACCAGGTAGAGGATGAGAATTATCCGCACAGTTCTCACACAATGGATGGCGCGACCCTGTTCATAGTCGATTGAAAATACATATCTTGTTTTAATAAAGAGGAGTTACAATGAAATTTTTTAAATTATCCATACTGCTTTTTGTATTTTTATTCTCAGGATTCATTACCGTCGTTCAATCACAGGAGACATTCAAGCCGGATCAAGTTCTCGAGCCCGATCCGAAAATTCTTATCGGTAAACTTGACAACGGATTAAAATATTATATCCGGGAAAACAAGAGGCCGGAGAAACGCGCAGAGCTGAGAATTGCCGTTAAAGCCGGTTCGATTCTCGAAGATGACGATCAGCAGGGATTAGCGCATTTCGTAGAACATATGGCTTTTAACGGAACGAAGAATTTTCCGAAGCAAGACCTTGTGAATTTCCTGGAAAAATCCGGCGTCCGGTTTGGGCCCGAGTTGAATGCGTATACAAATTTCGACGAGACCGTATATATGCTGCAAGTACCCACGGACTCTCCCGAAGTTATGAAAACAGGATTTCAAATCCTGCAGGAGTGGGCGCAGGATATTTCATTCGATGATAAGGAAATAGACAAGGAACGCAGTGTATTAATTGAGGAATGGCGCCTTCGAAGAGGCGCAGATTACCGCGTTTCAATGAAGCATATACCTTTTCAACTTTATAAATCTCATTATGCCGACCGCCTTCCTATCGGGAAAAAAGAAATTTTGGAATCATGCCCGTATGATGCAGTTAGAAAATTCTATCGCGATTGGTACCGGCCTGACCTTATGGCTGTGCTTGCGGTAGGCGACTTCGATAAAAATGAAATTGAAGCACTCATTAAACAACATTTTTCCGGTCTCAAGAATCCGCAAAAAGAACGGGAGCGGATAAAATTCCCCGTGCCGGATCATAAAGAAACTCTCGTTTCAATTGTTACGGATCCGGAACTCACACGTACTTCTGTTGAAGTCATATTCAAACGCGATATCCATGAACCGCGCACAGCCGGAGAATACAGAGATAATATCATCGGCGGGCTATATGATGTTATGCTGAATGCACGTCTGGGAGAACTACTTCAAAAATCGGATCCGCCTTTTATTTACGGTTATAGCGGTGATGGACGGTTCATCGGTGAAAAACAAGCGTATTTTCTCGGCGCTAGTGTTATGGAAAACTCAATTCTCGGCGGACTTGAGGCGGTTATCAGAGAAGGTTTTCGTGTGAAACAGCATGGCTTTACCGCAACTGAACTCGATCGTCAAAAAATCCGAATCTTGCGTGAGATGGAGAAAGCTTACCTTGAGAGGGACAAAACGGAGTCCGGGCGCATTATCAATGAGTATCTGAGGAATTTTTTAATTGATGAGACAATTCCCGGTATTGAAGTCGAGCTCAAGTTGTTCAGGCAATTTCTTCCGGGTATTACTCTTGAAGAGGTCAACAAGCTTGCCGATAAACGGATGACCCGGGATAACCGTGTCATCTCTATTTCGGCGCCGGAAAAAGAAAGTGTAAAGATACCGACAAAAGAAGAAGTGACGGCATTAATCGATAAATTATCGACAGAGAAAGATAATCCGTATATAGACAAAGTCAGTTCCAAACCGCTGGTTTCAAATCTTCCCTCATCCGGAAAGATAGTTAAAGAGAAAAAGATTCCTTCGCTGGGAGTGACAGAATGGATTCTCTCAAACGGAGCAAGAGTCGTTTTAAAGCCGACAGATTTTAAAAACGAAGAAATTTTATTTTCAGCGTTCAGCGACGGCGGAACATCGCTTATTCCGGATTCGGATTATATTTCCGCCGCATTTGCCACTGCCGTCATAGGCCAATCAGGCATTGGAGACTTTGATGCCATCAATCTTCAAAAAGAATTAAGCGGAAAAATCGTGAACCTCAGCCCGTCAATCAGCCAGCTTTCCGAAGGATTGAGCGGCAGTACATCGCCGGAGGATCTTAAAACGATGGTCCAGCTCATCTATCTCTACGGCACGTCACCGCGGAAAGATACAACGGCTTTTAACTCTCTCATAACCCGCTATAAAGCAATGCTGCAAAATCGCAATGTCAGCCCGGAAGCGGCATATAACGATACTATTCAGGTGACACTCGCTAATTATCATTTCCGATCCCGGCCTATTTCCATCCCGATGATGGATGAGATTAATCTAGACAGGGCACTCTCCATTTATAAAGACCGGTTTGCCGATTTTAGTGATTTCACTTTTCTTTTTGTAGGTAATTTCAAAATCGACACGATCAAACCGCTCATAGAGCAGTACATTGCGGCGCTCCCCCGTTTGAACCGTATTGAAAAATGGAAAGATATCGGAATGCAAAATCCGAAAGGTGTTATCAATAAACAGGTTAATAAAGGCATTGAACCAAAAAGTTCGATAAGTATCACGTTCACAGGCCCTTTTGAGTGGTCGCAGCAAAACCGGTACAACTTCAATGCCATGCTTGAAGCTTTGAATATAAAATTACGCGAAGTATTACGCGAAGATAAAGGCGGAACATACGGCGTGAGAGCTTCCGGCGCCAGCTCGTTAATTCCGCGTCAGAGATACAGCATTTCAATTTCATGGGGCTGCGATCCTGATCGTGTGGATGAACTTGTTAAGGAAGCACTGATGCTGATCGACAGTTTAAAGAATGAGCAATTGGATTCAATAACCGTTGAAAAAGTCCGCGAGATTCAGCGCCGGACACATGAAGTAAATTTAAAGCAGAACAGCTTTTGGCTGAGCAATCTTCAGTTCTATTATGATAATAACGAAGACCCGCAGATGATTTTAAACTATCCGAAACTTGTGGATCATCTATCAGCGCGGAGCATCCGGGATGCAGTAAAGAAATATTTTAATATGGAGAATTATATAAAGGTCGTGCTTTATCCGGAAACAAAGAATTAAAAGGCCTTGATATGTTTAATTAAATATTTCAAAACAGGGACTGCTAAGATATGAGAATCCATTACTTCCAGCATGTCCCTTTTGAAAATCCGGGCTCCATTCAGCAATGGGTTGAATCGCACGGCCATTCATCGAGTATTACGCAATTCTTTCATGATGATGCACTACCCAGGATTGAAGATGTCGATTTTCTGATTATTTTGGGCGGCCCGATGGGAGTGTACGACCAGAATTTATTCCCATGGCTTGCTAAGGAGAAAAGTTTCATTTCAGAAGCAATCAGGCAGAAAAAGAAGGTTCTCGGCATCTGCCTTGGCGCTCAACTTATAGCATCCGCACTCGGGGCACGGGTATATCCCAATGCCCAAAAAGAAATCGGCTGGTTCCCGTTGAAGATCTTTCCGAACTTGAATCATCAAACCCATTCAAATATATCCCGCGACAATTCACTGCATTTCATTGGCATGGTGATACATTCGATCTTCCGGCAGGAGCTCGTTTGATCGCAGAAAGTGAAGCCTGCAAACACCAGGCGTTTATCTTCGGCGAACATGTTCTCGGGCTGCAATTCCATCTCGAAGTAATGCAGGTCAATGTAGAGATGCTTGTACAAAATTGCGGAAACGAATTGCAGGAAGCACTATATATTCAGACTGCTGAACAAATAATAGGTACAAAAAAGGAATACGAAATAGCGAATCGTCACATGCAACTGATCCTCGAACAATTTTCCTCAAGTAAATGAATATCGGCAAAACACTTTACACAAAAAACCGCAGAGAATGGCGCTCATGGCTTGCAAAGAACCATCGTTCTACTTCGGAAATCTGGTTGATATATTACAAGAAACAAAGCGGCAAACCGCGCATACCGTACAACGACGCCGTTGAAGAAGCGCTCTGTTATGGATGGATTGACAGTATATTGAAACCGATAGACGAACAGTGTTTTGCACAAAGATTCAGTCCCCGGAGAAAGAACAGCAAACTTTCGGAAATGAACAAGGAGCGCATACGCCGGTTGATTAGAACAAAGAAAATGACGCGTTTCGGATTAGAAAGCATTCAACAGCATTTGGAAAATAATTCTAAGAAATCAGCAGAATCCCGGAATCTCAAAAGCTTCACATTTCCCGAGGATATTATTGAAATACTAAAAACGGAACCTGCAGCGTGGAAACATTTTGTGAAGATTCCCAATGTCTTACAAACGGATACGTATAGGATGGATCGACGCGGCCAGACATCGTCCGGATATATTTAACCAGCGTTTAAAATACTTTTTGAAAATGACCCTAAAGAATAAGAGATTCGGGATGGTACAGTAAATATAAGAACTTGCTTCGAATCATTTTATCTCTCATACCTTTGTCATCGGTGTTTTGTCTCTATGAATTCTTTTAATGCATTTAAAGTTCTATTCCATCCGCCATCATCATCAACAAATCTCTTTCTGCCTTCTTCAACTCGTGAATAATCTCCCTGTGTTACCGACAACAACGTTTTCCCGAGTTTTGGTATAAGTTCGTATGTCGCTTTCACATAATTAGATGGGACATCGGTATATTCTGCATTCAGATCTAATGTTGTAAACTGTATAAGTTTACCCGCTTCTATTTTTTCTATTGAACCTTTAACCATAACTTTTTCCGCACCCTCCGAAGTACCAACCCAGAGAATCGGACTTCCTACTTTCCAGTCGGAAATGACTTCAGTACCTGCCATATATTTTTTTATCATTTCCGGTTTCGTCAACGCTTCCCATACTTTTGCGGCTTGCGCATTTAAAGTAATTGTCTTCTTAATATTCAGTTCATTCATGTCGCTTTCCTCTTTATACTATTTCAAGGGTATATTATTCCATCAAAAAAGCAGCAATCTATATGCCATAGAGAATACTTAAAATTTGTCCGAAATAAGGTATCCTTTTTCTTTAATAATGCATTATATGCACTATAATGCACATCATGCGTGCCACAAACGACCGGTAAATAAAGATTGTAATTCATGCCGGAAAATGAATATATCAATTTCTGATGAAATACACTCGCTTGTAAATTCAACCATTTCCGTCTAAATATATCGATCATATATACCATATTTCCCGTTATATTCTGAAGAATTTATTTCAGATAAATAATTTCTACAAAAAGAATTCATTGACAAATCAAAGAACTATTTTCTCACGTGTCCTTTTCCATGGACAATAAATTTAGCACTGGTAAGTTCGACGAGTCCCATTGGACCGCGAGCGTGCAGCTTCTGTGTGCTTATGCCTATTTCAGCTCCGAGTCCGAATTCATATCCATCGGTGAACCGGGTCGATGCATTCACATAGACCGCTGCAGAATCAACTTCGCGTAAAAATCTTTCACCGTTAGATTTTGTTCCGGTCACAATGGCATCCGAATGATGAGAACCGAACAGGTTCACATGTTTTATTGCTTCATCGATATCTGCTACGACTTTTACTGCAATTATTAAATCAAGATATTCTTTATGCCAATCCGATTCATCCGCGGTCTTTATAAAAGGTAGAATCGATGCGGCCGTCTCGTCGCCCCGTATTTCAACCCCTGCCTGCCGGAGCCGCGAGGCAATTTTAGGTAAAAATTTTGCTGCGATATTTTTATGTACTAATAGTTTTTCCGCAGCATTGCACACGGACGGCCTCTGTACTTTCGCATTAAAAACAATTTCTTCCGCATTCTTCAAATTTGCGGAACTATCTACAAATACATGACAGTTGCCTTCGCCATGCGCAATTACGGGAACAGCGGAATTTTCCTGAATGTACCGGATTAATTGCTGGCTGCCGCGCGGAATAATTACATCCAGATATTTATCCTGTTTCAGCATAACAACAACAGCTTCACGATCAGTCGTATCGATTAATTCCACGCATCCAGCCGGAAGTTTCACATCTTCCAACGCTAATTTCATTATTTCGACCAGGGCTTTATTTGAATTAAAAGCTTCCGAACCGCCGCGCAGCAGCACTGCATTCCCTGATTTCATGCATAGCACAGAAGCATCTATTGTGACATTCGGACGGGCTTCATATATAATTCCCACAGCACCAAGCGGCACGCGCATCTTTTGAATTACAAGGCCGTTCGGCCTTCGTATTTTATCGAAAATTCTGCCGACAGGATCGGGGAGCTTGATAACATCCTTCACTCCGGCGATCATTTGCATAATTCGCTTTTCGTTGAGAACTAATCGGTCTATCAAAACACCGGAGATTCCTGCTTTCTGAGCATTTTCAAGATCCTTTTTATTCGCCGCGATAATAGCCGGCATTTCACTTAGAAGCCTTTTATTAAGCGCCTTCAACAATGCATTTTTCCGGGTAGTCGAACAATTATACAACACACCGCTGGATGCTTTTACGGATACTGCCTTCTGTATTACACTTTCCTCAAACATCATTCTTCTCCAATCAACACAAGATTATCGCGATGAATAACTTCGCCGCACGATTTACAATTGAGTATTTCCTCTATCTCAACTGTCTTCTTCCCTTTTATCTTTCCGATATCCGCCGAGGAAAAACCGGTAACACCTTTGGCAATTTCTATGCCTTTCGTATCATGGACGGAAATTGTATCATGAGCTTTAAATTCTCCGTGTACTTCAAGAATGCCCGAAGGAAGCAGGCTTTTCTGGCTTTTCAACAATGCAGTCTTTGCCCCGTCATCCACTACAATATATCCGCTGGCATGCGAGACAAATCCAATCCACTTTTTCCTGACGTTCAATTTTTTTTGTGCCGGTAAAAACAATGTGCCTCTGAAATTCCCTGAAAATATTTCTTCGAGTGCTTTTGGATTTTTTCCGTTCGCGATGATCATTGCAATGCCTGCCGATACGCATCGTTTTGCAGCCTGAATTTTGGTAATCATACCGCCGGTACTCAATTCGGTCTTGCTGCTCTTGGCAAGTTTTTCTATCTGCGGTGTAATCTTCTCCACTATCGGAATTAATTCTGCCTGATGATTCTTTGCCGGATCGTCCGAGAAAAGGCCGTCGATATCACTCAAGATAATAAGCAGGTCGGCTTCAATAAGATTTGCCACAAGCGCGGAAAGATTGTCATTATCGCCAAGTTTTATTTCTTCCACAGCAACCGTATCGTTTTCATTGATAACCGGAACGACACTTTTTTCAAGAAGCGTCGAAAAAGTGTTCTTCGCATTTAGATATCTTGCCCTGTCCGTAAAATCGTCTTTTGTAAGAAGTATTTGGGCAATAATGCATTTCTGTTTTCTAAACGCATTTTCATATGCTTCCATGAGCAGAGGCTGACCGATAGCTGCCGTCGCCTGCTTCGCCGGGATCGTCTTGGGACGTTCTTTCATTTTCAACGCTGCGACACCGGCGCCAATTGCACCTGAGCTGACCAGCACAACCTGCTTGCCAAGCCGCTGCAAGGTAGAGACACTCTTCGCAATTTCATCCATCCGTTCAAGATTGATGCCTTTTTCCTTTTCAGCAAGAAGGTTCGTGCCAATCTTGATAACGATTTTATTCCGTGTATGTAGTATGGTTTTGTACCTATGCATTATGTTTTATTATACTAAATAGTAAGAAGAATTCAAAAGAGTTGTTCATCAATTCAATTATCAGCCAAAAAAAGTTGTAGCCGTTCGTTTCAAGGGAGATATCTTGTTAGCCCATATATCCACGCAAACAAAGAGCAGGCAGAAGTAAAACGTACACGTTATTCCAAATACCTTGATGCATCAATAATTGTAAATTACTCCAAACATTTTAAGGCCTGGAACAAAATCTCTTTACTTGAAGATTAACTTGATTATCTAGAATAGACTTCGTATCCTATATTTAGATGCTTTATCGTTATCGTCATATTATCATTTTTTCTTTGCTGTTCTGCTATATATTCCTTGGAGTTATTGGATATCTTGGGACTTTGGTTCTATCCGGTTTTGGATCCGATCCTCAGTTACTTAAACAAAACAATGGCGGCCCTCCACCTACAATAAAGGTTTATTGGACTCAGTATAAGCATATACCATCAACATTTAAGGTTTCTGTTCCTTCCGCAGCTATTTTCGCACAACCAGAATCGCCACGTTTTTTTATAGCTGGTAATACTATAACGCAAATTACATTCAGCATTCTTTCCGATCCTTCGTTATCTCTTAATACTTCCCGCGCACCACCACAGATATAGCCTACGTTTTAATTTCGCAGATAAGAATCCTCGAATGACGCTTTCGAAATAAAGCGGCTATTCGAAGGAATTATGCTTTTTATATTTCCGGCAACAAACATTTTATGAAGTTGTACGGATATATATAATTCACATTTATAAAATAACCAATAACAAAATGACAACTAGTATTCCGGCAGTACAAAATGAATTAATTCGATACGATTTTCATATCATCGGCGATATCAAATTATACCTGTTTAACGATATGAACGAATTTTCAAATCTTCAAAATAAAATTGGTGAATTGTCCGCATTGCTGGTAAGCGATAAAAATCGAAAATAATAGAAATCGATGCTTTATGGACGAATAACGATTCAAGCTAACTTTATTTCAGAACAATATATTCAAATGATTAAAAGTGTACCTCATTATAATGATAATTACCTGGACAGCGATCCTTGGAACGCTTGTCTATTTTTTCAGAAAACTCCTTCGAAAAGAACGAGAAAAGAAAGGCAAACAAATTGAACGAACAGAATAAACAAGAACAACCAGAGAAACATTCCTATAAAATAATATTCATTATGGCTGGATTTTACAGTATAGTGGCACTAGGCTTGATTTTAGCATTGCTAATATTTTCTAAATAACAGCTATTAATGAATACAAAAATACATATATCAAAAATTTTAACTTGAATAACATTTTTGATGCAGGATTATAGAGGAGTTAAGATGGATTTGAATTCATGGATAGGTATTAGTTATGCTCTTCTTGTAATAAGCGGCGGGATCATAGCCCGGGTCAAAGGGGATTATTTTTCCAGAGGAGTAAGTATCTCATTCATAACGTGTATTTTTGGAGTGCTTGCTCTTATCTTAGCACACCGAAGCAGAGCACGGATGAATGACGAATATGATATGTATCACTGGCCTTCTACTGCTTATATAGCTGTTTTTACACAAATTATTCTTGTATTCATATTATTGTTTAGATATTGGTTTTTTTAGGCTTTGTTTGAAGACAGGTCTAGTTATAGCGGCAAAGATACTGGCATCAAATAAATGATAAACATCAAAATCAATTGACAAAAAAATTATTCCATAAGATTATTCAACCGATCCAGGATTTTATCCGTTTGGAATCATCAGCAGGATTAATTCTGCTGGGATGCACGGTTATTGCCCTCATCCTGGCAAATTCATCACTGCAACAATATTATATATCGTTTTGGCAAATAGAATTGCCCGTCGGAGTTGAAGGGATGGGTTTGAAGAAGACCCTGCTTCATTGGATCAATGACGGTTTGATGTGCATTTTCTTCTTCGTTGTCGGACTTGAAATTAAACGGGAGCTTTTAATTGGTGAACTCGCGAGCATCAAGCGCGCAACTCTTCCCATTGCAGCAGCCCTGGGAGGAATGCTTGTCCCCGCACTCATTTACTTTATTTTTACTTCAGGTACAGAAATGGAGGTAGGTTGGGGAATCCCAATGGCAACAGACATCGCATTTTCACTTGGTGTTTTGACATTACTTGGATCCCGTATTCCGCATCAATTAAAAGTACTGCTGATTGCGTTTGCCATTATCGATGACCTGGGAGCAGTGCTGGTTATTGCACTCTTTTATGGCTCACAGATTCAATGGCTCTTTCTGGCGGCTGCGGCATTCGTGTTTTTTATTTTGCTTTGTGCCAATTGGGGCGGTATCCGTCATCCATTAGTTTATCTGATTTTTGGGCTAGTGTTGTGGCTTATGCTGCTGGAATCGGGAATCCATGCAACAATTGCCGGCGTATTGCTGGCATTGACAGTTCCAGCCCGTCATCGGGTTGAACTTTCACACGAAGAGGCAGAGACTCTACTTCAAAGATTGGAGCGTATATTTCATCCATGGGTAACATTCGCTATTATGCCGATATTCGCTCTTGCAAATGCAGGGGTTGTTATTGGAGAAAATATCGGTGTAAATCTAATAACGCCTGCGGCTCTTGGTATTATCTTTGGATTGGTTATAGGAAAACAAATCGGTATTACATTGTTCTCTTGGATATCCGTAAAAGCAGGACTTGCAGAGCTCCCTTCAAGTGTGACATGGCAGCATATCTATGGAATCGGGTTGTTAGGAGGAATCGGTTTTACTATGTCGTTGTTCATTGCAAGCCTTGCATTTGCCGATGAACATCTTCTGAATATTTCTAAGACGGCTGTGCTTCTGGCATCGTTAATTACCGGATGTGTCGGGTTCCTCGTCTTACGTTTCATTGCAGCCCATGATACTATTATAAACTCAGAGAAATAAAAAATATAATAACAAAGGAGACAGCTTTATGTTCATAAAAAAATACATCGGATTTTCTATTATTATGTTCTTTCCAATGCTTTTTGTAAGCGCACTCATCAATTTCTTATTTAGCCTAAATGCGCACGACTACATCCAGATTAATTGGCTTTTTGTGATTCTATTAGCCATCGTCCTGGATGCACTCCTCATTTGGATTCAAATACGGAATGGAAAAGATAAGAAATCCGAAAAGTGACGTTGAGATTGATCACTTTTGAAAAATAGATTAATATCATGACGCTGACACAACTGATTCGGCCTCTTTTTATTACTATACTTCTTCTGACATCTACGCTGCAGAGTGCTCATCTGCAACCAGCATCGAAAGAGATTCTCATCGAGATAACATCAGTGTTGCTAAATTTATTGCAGGATGAAGACACTGATGGCGATCAGAAGATCACTGTGAACGATTTTCATATCCAAGGCACTGAACACGGAGATAAGAAATTCTTGTTTACGACTGTAGATCACAGTCAATATGAAGTTGCCGGTGTTTATTATCTTTCTAATCTGCTTCAAGAATTGCATCTTCTTCACGAAAAAGGTATACTTTACCAAGTTCATTGTATCTCCATGTTGAATCGCTCTATAACAGTGCAGGTGTTGCGCAGGATGCAGGACTGTTCACTCATCAATCGCAACAGATCGGACTTCTTTCTCCCGCACACTGGTCACTCTTTGGTGAAATCTCCTATGATATTACTGCACTTTTTCGGGGATCAATCTTTACAATATTCAACCCCAACGATGAATCACTTGTCGTTGTTCCATCCTTCACTTGGTCTGTCGCCACAAACCTCTATTTAATGATCCTTGCGTTAATATTTCGGGGTGATGATTTGACAGAGTTCACTGGATATGGTAAAAGCGGCTATGTTCGCCTCCAATGGTCGTTTTAAATGACATATAAAGAAATTAAATCTGATTTTTTTTGTAAATTGAATCATTGTTCTAATAAAATTATGTTTTACGATATGAAAGATTTACCGTGAGGAAGCGCATTACAGAATCGACAGTATTATTTATCAGCATTATCAAATGGGTTTTTCTTGCAACCATTGCCGGTGCAATTGTCGGCGGAGCAACAGCATTATTTCTGAAAATTCTTGGATGGGCAACCGAGTGTTGGCCAACAATCACCATATACTTTTCTTACTTCCTACCGGTTGCATTATTTCTCAGTGCGTTGTCGATCAAATACCTTGCTCCCGAAGCAGAAGGCCACGGTACAGAAAAAGTTATTGAGGCAATTCACAAGCGCTCCGGTAAAATTCCGACTTCTGGTTGTACCCGTTAAACTCGTTGCGACTATCATTACACTCGCAGTTGGCGGCTCTGCCGGCAAAGAAGGACCGTGCGCGCAGATTGGAGCAGGTTTAACCTCTCTCTTCAGCGATATTCTCAAATTTGATGATCACGATAGAAAAAAGCTGGTCATTTGCGGAATCAGCGCAGGATTTGCTGCTGTGTTCGGGACACCAATAGCCGGTTCATTTTTTGGAGTCGAAGTATTGTTTGTCGGAGCCATCCTCTATGAAGTACTTCTTCCCTCTTTTATTGCTGGAATTACTGCTTATCAGGTTTCTTCGGCGCTCGGCGTTACATATTTCCACGGGCTCAGTGAATATTATTCCTGTTTTCTCTGAGTTGTTTCTATTAAAAGTCATGGTAGCCGGATTGTTCTTTGGTGTTTGTTCCATCATTCTTATAGAAATGTTAAGAGCCGGTGATAGAATATCGGAACGAATAAAAATATGGAAACCTTTCAAAGGCCTTCTTGGCGGAGTTCTTCTCGTAGGACTGGCGTATATATTTTCGACCAAATATTTAGGATTAGGACTGTCAACAATTGAAGCCGCGTTTCGTGGAGAAGCTACTGACTGGTATGCGTTTTTAGTAAAACCGCTTTTCACAGCTATCACACTCAGTTTTGGTGGAAGCGGCGGTATTGTCACACCGATTTTTTTCATCGGTGCGACGGCTGGATTATTCTTTGCTTATGTATTCAGTCTGAATGCAGGAACATTTGCAGCAATTGGACTGACAAGCGTCCTTGCGGGAGCGGCAAACACTCCGATTGCAGCCAGTATTATGGCTGTAGAGTTATTCGGACCTGCCATTGCACCATACGCAACCGTTGCTTGCGTCATTAGCTTTTTGATCACAGGACATCGAAGTGTGTATCCGTCCCAGGTTCTTTCCATTTCAAAATCGCCTTCGCTTCAAGTAGAGTTAGGAAAAGAGCTTTCAAACATTCAGTCATCTTATCTTCCACGTAAAAAGAGCTTAACGAGTCTTATCCTGCATTTCATTGATACGGTTGAAAAGCTTGTTAGAAAAAGTCAAGCAGGCACCTCATCATCGGATCACTCAAAAGACGATGATGCAAATGACGTCAACAAGTAAAAATAAACTTGTTGATTTATTTACGCATCAAAATAAATATTCCTGCAAGTATGGCCAGAATCGCCATTATTGTTCCCAGACCCTCGAAATACACAGCCGGGACAATTGTTATCAAACCCGTGACTATAAGCCATATTCCCAAAAGCAACATTCCTATATTGCTTGTTAAGTTCATGTTCATATTCATATTTCTTTCCTTTTATGTTGGTTGTGAATGCAATGAAGTCATAATTTAATATGACTCTTACTTTTTATTTAGTGTTCTCAGTATGACAACTACTCCATTATTTTCTTCGACATTGCAGCGTCGCTCCATATTCTTCACTGTTTCTCTAACTCTGTTTGTCTGCTATTTTATAAGTCTATTGGGAATATGATACCTTAGTTTATAACGATACTAATATTTAAGATAGGCGTGTTTGAAGTATTTTGAAACTGTTTGTCCTTCTTCTCATGAATATCTACAACCCATGTAGCAATAAAGTAGCCAAGTGCTCCGCCGAAAAAACAACTCGATACCCAGTGTTTATCCTCGTACACCCGAGAGAATGGTGTAATCGCAGCGGGCAAGTACGCAAGTATTTTCAACCATGTAGGGCCTGCATTTCTGGAAAGAACAGTTGAGAGTACCATTGCGGTGGCTGTATGTCCTCCGGGGAACGAATGATCATCGTCACTAAATGAGAATGGGTGATAACTGGAAATACCTTCGTTCATATACGGTCTTGCCCTGCCAAAAGCGGTCTTTAATATTAAGGTAATTGCGCCCGTATATAGTGATGCCTGTCCGATTTCATAAGCGATTTTCCTTGTCGAATTGTCATTCGTTATCAAAGAATGAGCGGCAAAACCGGCAAAGAGAACTATAGGGGAATACAGCTCTCCCCATACTCTGCCTGCCTCAATCGGAAAGCTGTATAAATAACTTCTGTCTTTAAGAACAAAATCTCGAGCTGGTTGGTCAGCAGTTATGATAAGTATATATGAACCGATACCCATTACCCCGAGTTTGAGCCAATCATTTCCATCCCATTTTGACGGTTGTTTGATAAAATCTGCAGTTTCGTCTCTGAATTGGGACAAATTATATTTGTTTTGTGCGAAGAGAGAAGACTCACAGATGATCAAACCGAGGAATGATAAGAAATATAATGCGATGCATAGTGTACCAGTAATCTTTACAAAAGAGTAACATATGTTTAAAATATTTTGCAATGAAAAGTATGGATGTCATTATCCAGGCTAATTGAGAGTTACACTGATTGTGAGTGGAAAAATCGAAGACACATGCACTCGCGATTCATTTCGCTCATGCTGGTCTACAACCCAGGTTGCAACAGAGTAACCGAGTACTGCGCCGAGGAAATCATCTGATGTCCAGTGTTGATCTTGATATACCCGAGAGGTAAATGTTAGTACGGCTGGAACGTACGCGAGTACTTTTAACCAAACCGGTTTGGCATTTCTGGAAAGCACGGTGGATAACACAAACGCAACAGTGCTGTGCCCGCCCGGAAGCGACTGATAATTCTTTATAAATGAAAACGATGAGAATGGACGAAATGACTTAGAACCTGTGCCGACATAAGGTCTTGCCCTTCCAATTGATATCTTGAGCGCCTGAGTAAGCAAGCCTGCATAGATCGAAGCCTGTCCGATCTCATAAGCAATTTTCCTTGTTCCAATGTCATCTGTGAGCAATGAATATGCAGCAAAACCGCCAAAGAGCAATCCCGGCATATAGAGTTCCCCCCACATTCTGCCGCCCTCCATCGGTACACTGTAGTAATACTTGTTGTTATCTCTGAGAACTGCATCACGGATCGGCTGATCGGCTTGCATGACTAAAAATGTTCCGGCGCCTGCCAGACCAAGTTTTAACCAATCATTGCCGTCCCATTTCGCCGGTTGTTTAACAAAACTCCATGTCTCATTTCCAAACTGAGAGAAATTGTATTTGTTTCCATATACGGTATCCCGTGAAGCGGGATTTTGTGCGAAAAGTGAAAATTCGCAACTGATCAAAATGAGAAGTGATAAGATAATTTTATGGCACATGGTGCTTTAGTACGCTCCGTAAAATAGAAAAATGTATTTTGAGATTTTATTCAAAAAAGAATATCTGAGTCATCATCCACCTTAATTGAGAGTTACACTGATCGTAAGTGGAAAAATCGAAGACACGCTAACTCGCGATTCATTCTGTTCATGAAGATCTACGACCCAGCTTGCAATAAAGTAGCCCATTGCACCACCAAAAAAATTACTCGATACCCAGTGTTGATCTTCATATATCCGAGAGAATGGGGTAATCGCAGCAGGCAAGTACGCAAGTATTTTCAGCCATGTCGGGCCTGCATTTCTGGAAAGGACAGTTGAGATGACAAATGCAGTGGCTGTATGCCCTCCGGGAAATGAATGATTGTCGTCATTAAATGTAAATGGGTGAAAACTGGATTTACCTTCATTCTTAAACGGTCTTGATCTGCCGAACGAAGATTTTAGAATATAGGTAATTGCGCCTGTATAAAGAGATGCCTGTCCAATTTCAAATGCGATTTTCCTTGTCGCATTGTCATTCATTACCAAAGAATGTGCAGCAAAGCCGGCAAAAAGCACTATAGGGGAATACAGCTCTCCCCATATTCTGCCTGCCTCAATCGGTACACTGTATAAATAACTTCTGTCCTTAAAAGCCAAATCTCGAGCCGGTTGATCAACAGTTTCGATTAGTAAAAATGATCCGGCACCCATCACTCCGATTTTTAGCCAGTCACTTCCGTCCCATTTCGCCGGTTGTTTAATTAATCTCCAGGTCTCATTACCGAACTGAGAGAAATTGTATTTGTTCCCGATTACGGTATCACGTGAAATTGGATTTTGTGCGAAGAGGTCCGCAGCTCTGAATGGTGAGAATCCGTAAATGACAATAAGGAGGAGTGATATAGAAATTTTATGGCGCATTGAGATACCTAATCTTTTTGCTGACGTTTGTCTCATGATCGTTCTTTTTATTGCGATGAGCCAGTCGTGCTGCTATCATAGAACACGATAACTTTTTATCAAAGGGATTATGGTGCCATCCTATAAAGTATAGAAATAGTATCATTTTTTAGAGATACAATTATATTTTCTTAAGTCTTAAATCAGAAATCATTGCAACTGCTGAGACAAAATAAAAAATCACAAACCAGTCAAGATATGCCTGGGCAAAGAAATATCCAAGGAAGGCAATCGTAGAGACTGCTGAAGCAGCCAATACAGTCGGAATACCTGTGAAACCCTTTTGTTTATATGACGTGAAATACGCCAATCGTATTGATGCTGCGCCGACATTTAAAAATCCGGCAATGAGCATAGCAATACCGTTTATCCCTACGAACCAACCGAATACAACCGAGGAAGCAACTGCCATAAAATCCGTAAAACTATCCAGGTAAACGCCCAGCACTCCTCCGCCAATTGCTCTTGCTAACTTTCCATCAAAATAATCTAAGAGGAATTGCGTGAGAATAAGAACGTATGCAATTACTAAAAATCCTTTGAAAGAAAAATAAACTGAAAAGGAAACACACAGAAGACCAAGAAGAGTAAGCATATCCGGCCAACGCAGTACACGAAGTTGTTTGAAAATCATAGTCCTTTCGTGACTGATCCCCTTATCCGCAGGTTGTTCAAGAACATTTATGTTCTTGTTTACCTGCGGATTCATTTCATTTTCCACCATTCCCATGCCGATCTTGTTTGTCATGTCTGTTATTTTCGTCCATGATTATTGCCGCGGCCTTTTCCTTTTCCATTACCCTTTCCTTTTCCGTTGCCATTATCATGCTTTTGCTGCTTTACCCAGTTTTTATGCTCGGGGTGGTTTGGATTTACATAGTATTTTGGATCACGGCTATCGCGGATTGGCTGCTGATCGTGACGACCTTTAAATGAGGCATATTGTTCTCTATACCTGTTGTGATTTCGATACGGTGTCGGCTCATTCACCACTACTTTGTAAGAATTATACAAGTCATAACCACGATAACGGGAAGGCAAAGATGATCTGCCAATCCAGCGTCCTCTTTCCTGATAGAAATACCTATGCTGAGGAACACTGTAGTACACTTCAAGGTCCGGCAGGTAATAATATTCAACATGATCGTAACCAGTCGGGCCCCAAATTGGTTGACGATCTACATTGAAGTTGAGATTAATACTTACCTGTGCATCTACAGTGCTCGACAATAACACTGCTGCGATGAATACAAGTAAATAGCGCATGATGTTTCTCCTTCTACTAAAAATATATGTAAATGAAATGGATCCTATATCTCGTTCGTACATAACTCAACAGCATAATTACAACCATATTAGTAGACACAACGAAATCCGACTTCTGAAAGTAAACATGATCTATTTTCCAAAATCCGGATGCCATTTCAGACTTATTCCCGTTCCTTCAGAAGAAGAATATAATCCCAGTGAAACATTCTCAATTTTGATGCGATGAATTTCGGGAATCAATATGCCGCATAACGCACCTACTCCAAAACCAACGAATATATCGGATGGAAAATGGAAGAGTGCTCTCATTCTTAGATATCCCACGATAAGAGGCGGTATTGCCGCCGCACCATAGATAAGATATTTCTTCCATCCCAGTTCCGGATGGTAATCACAAAATATCTTTGCGGCAAAGAAAGATGCCGCTGCGGCAGATGCAGACATGGCCGCTGTAAAATGAACTCCGGTTCCAGGCCTGTCGTTCTCGCGTGACTGCTGCCAAGCGCATCGTAGTAAACAACAGGACGTAATCTATTTTGAAAAGCCGGTCCGAGAGGACTATAGAGGTATATAGTATTTACAATTAATTGGGTCTCCGCATACATCAGCGCCACATCCAACCAGTCTTGCCTGATGTTGTGATCCAACAGTGTGAGAGCTGGAAGAAGGATTATACCTGTAAGCACATTATCTGAAAGATTTGCGTAGTAACCCCTATTCGAGGGATCCTGTTCCAAAGCCCAACGGTCAATTGCGGTTAATATCATTTCTGTCCAATGTCTGAAATTCTGCATTTGTTAAGGCGATTTGTTCGATACCCAGGGTGCCGCAATCTCTGTTGCCGGAACTCCCACGATGAAGATACCACCTGTTACCCAGTAATTAACATGGTATGGATGAAATGTAGTATCCCTTACCGGAGACTGCGAATATATCGGCTTCACCATGCCGATAACAGCCAACGAAAAGATGATGACATGAATAAGAATGAACCGATTCTTTGGCTTCTTTGTCATAATCATAATTCCTTTCTAAAGAGCAGCCAGCCAATAAAGACAACGAGACTCAAAAAAACAGTTCATTTTTTTTGTTGCTTAAAATTTTCGAAGAAGAGTGTCAGGTTGACTCTCTGTTCGGTTCTTACCTGATGAAAATTACCATAATCACGCGTGTATCTATCACTATAGTATACTAAATGTTCAACTCCAATACTGAGATTGTTGAAAAGCCTTAATGCAATGCTGGGTTTGAGAATACCGATGAAATGATCCCCTGCAGATCCCACATACGTATGAATCCAGAAATAATAGCCGGTAAATGTAAAACCTAAATAAGAGCCAAGATTAAGATAACATTCAAGCTTTGATTCAGCCCCTCCTCCATAGTTATAATCTCTCAACTGAGTAGTGTCAGGTCCGAATCGTGTGCTGTTACCGGCAAGCGGCACTACGCCGACATGGATATTAGTGTAAAGACTGGAATTCGGAGTCAACTGCAGCTTACCGATTATTCCCGGACCAAATCCTATGGTGCCCAGTTCGAACGTTTTATTATCGAAGTAGTCAAAATGTTGAAATCCACCAACTAGCATATCCAGATTACCGGAATGAACATTCTTACCAAAGAGGAGTCCATAACCGGTGATTTTATCCAATATTTTTCTTCCCGCTCCTTGTGTAATATCCACCTTCACTTTAAAATAATCAAAAGGTTTTCGCGACCTTACTTCTAACGGATTTCCATAGTCAAGGTTAATAGTGAATAGGAAGTTTGATGATCCACTCAAGAAGTTTGATCCATCATTGACTGCACGCATCCCGACCGACAACATGACATTAAGCGGTTCTGTCTGGTAGACCTCTTCCGAGGTCACCCTGAACATTTTCCCCTGTGTGAACCTGCTGAAAGCTCTCGTAGGAGTAAGTACGAAAACAGAAAATTCCCGAAAAAATCTATCAAATCCGGTTGTTTGATCATCGAGAATATCCGAGCCTATTCTATAAAATACTTCTCCAATGAATATGCCGTTGACCGTCGTGTTGATAACATCGTTATATGCCGGCAGTGTGTTTTCTCCAAAATACTCCCACTCCAAACTGCCAAGAGTTGCAAAAGGCGCTGATTCCCAGAAATTATAGCCGCTTGAGCGCGCAGCATTGAAAAAAGCGCTTCCGGAGTACGGATGCACAATAAAGTTCATGCCAAATCTGTCTTGATCCCATTCCCAGCCGGTTTGTATGTTATGGTTCCAGGAATTAAATCCCACACGCGAATATTCATAGTTGAAAAAATATCTATCAATTAAAAATGTAGCAACATTAGCTCCGGTAACCTTCAGAGCAACCGTCCACAAGGGATATTGCTTGTTAAATTCTGCTTTGTCATTCCGTAAATCACCGTACTTATTGTGCACAGTGTCCTGGTATATACTGTCTTTGATTGCAGCATTTTTTTGTTTATTATCTTCGAGCGATTGTTTTGCGGTATTCAATCCCAGGTAGGAATAAAATCTGAAATCAACATTGTAGAATTGATCTTGATTTCTGATCTTTTGATTAGATTCGGATTGTGCATCGAGCTTTGCGCGATACTGTGCCTGAAGTAATCCCGAACACAACAACGAAATAATTAGAACACATAATATAGTATTTTTCATTGCATTCCTCTTTACATCGTCTAATACTTCGTCGGCGGAACACCATTTGCTTTTTCACTTTCATCCCCGAAGGCTTCAGAATCATGAAAAACTTGATACTTCCCCGATTTATGTTTTCCGATATGTCGACAAGAGAACAACGGAGCTTCAGGTTGTCCTCTTGTCAATTGAAGAAATGTCATCATTACCGCTAATCATTATCCTTAAATAAATCCGATATTGTCTTTCCAACAGCGTCCATATCTTGACTGAAGTTCGTCTTAAACTCCTGCCATTTGCTTTCTCCATCGTCTTTATATTCTTCTAACTTCTTTTTGAGCTCGTGATTTTTTTTCTCTAGACTCAGTTACTGCTTTTTTATATTTCGCTTTAGTTTTAGTACCGGCCTTATCCATCTTTTCCTTAAAGGCATCAATCCTGTCTTCATTGGCTTTTATTTGCGCTTCAGACTCGGTCTTAAATTTCTGCCACTCTGCCACGTAATCTGCTTTTGCCTCCTTTAACTCCTGTTTTGCTCCCTCAACTTTCCGTTCTGATGTTTTATTACAGCCCGCTAAAAAGATTCCTGCCACACATACTATGACAGCAAAGATGAATATTCTATTTTTCATAATACTCCTATATAGGATTAAATAATTTATGGATTACTTGATTTTTGTTGCTTCCCTTACTTTAATGAATCCTGGTTTCACTCCTCTGCTCCTTCCATTTTCTTTTCTAATTATAATCCCTGTTTTTGATCCACATTTCTTTTCCCTTGAGTGTAAAAAAGCATAAGAATAATTTTGTTAACCAAGAATAGTCCCAAAGGATGAAAAAGTAATTAATCCTTTTTAGGAGATGGAAGGATGCTTCTCAGAAGATAGAAAAACAATAAATTGTAGATTCTTGACTCCCTTCTCAACAATGAGAGAATCGTGACTGTGTGGATCGGATTAAAATCTTCGTGAGCTATGGAATTGCTGAAACAGCCCCACTTCAGGATTCAGCTATGATCGTTCCTGATCACGCCGGTGCGAATCATTTGCTATAAGCCGATCTTTCCGGTAATAATAGAATTCTTACTCGCGAAGGGGAAAAACTACAGGGAAGTGCCGTCTAAAGTCTTTAATGTAAAAAGAGAACCTCGGGCGCGCAAATTTTACCGTGCACCTATTTTCGCTCCTTCAAGAGCCATATAGTCTGCCTTGTATTCATTTCCAATTGCCTCGTGATAGAGTAAGTCACCATCACCAGGGATGACGCACGCGATTGAGTACGACGCCGTAAACATACCACCCTTCGCCGCTTGCCTGCAGAACATCGCGCTGAACATGGAACCTTGAGCTGTATGAAGACAGCAGCACAATGAGCGCCGTACAACCGATGCTTATAAAGGCCTTCGATTATACAGCGCTCCTTAGCATTCGGCTGCGCAGGTTTCGTATTCAAAATATCCGGAACAGCCGCTCGTAGAGAGAAATTGTTACAGCAAGAGCACAAGCACGAGGATGATCAAGATGAGAGCGACAACACTGATGGTTACCGTCTGAGCAGCCTGCTCCATATCCTGCACTACATAATTAGAGAAAGCATTAAGTTGTGAGTCGGACACACGCGTGTAACCATTTGTGCCTGCAAGTTCATCTTGTTTTTCTTGCAGGGTAACTCTGAATTGGGCTATACCGATGCGATCGTCATTCGAAATCAACGGTGAGCTTTGTACCATGTCCAAGGTTTTGGACATCGTTTGAAATGATTCGTTGAGAATTGTACGCTTTTCGAATGGGTTGTCTGCTGCTTTCACTTTAATTGCGGCATTGCTGAAGTATTTTTGAATTTCACCTTTTCCATCGGCATGTACCGGGAGGGCAAGCACAAATATTAATACGATTGATCCGAAAACTATTCGTGTTTTCATTATTGCTCCTTTTATGAAGTTGGACCGAACATGAATTCAAAATAGTCTACCGATGAGAGCCTCGAAATACAATAGTCTAAAAGTGTGAAAAAGTAATTAATCCTTTTTGGAGATTGATGTATACCTCACAGAAGTTAGAATAACTATGAATTGTAGATTTTTGACTCCCTCGCATCAATGAGGGAATCGTGACTGGATCGAATGGATAAATATCTTAGTTGCTGAATAACAGGATCAGCAAGATTTACGGGAGACTTTTGTTAAGGACGAACTTTGTTTTCAGCAGATGAATTTGCATAGCTTATCTTACCGGATTTACATGAACATGGCCAATCAGCTTAATCAAGGTCTTAAGGAAATGCTGACCGGACAAAACTACATTTCGCAATAAGATGATATTCTTAAAATCTTTATGTTCTCTTCTTCCCGAATTCCGGATCGATTTTCACCAATGCAGCAACGATGAATCCAGGAATAGTAGAGATCATTATCCAGATAAAAAAATGCCGGTAGCCGATAAGCTCCTGTATTTTTCCGCTGATCATTCCCGGCAGCATCATACCTAACGCCATAATACCCGTACAGATAGCATAATGTGCCGTCTTGTGTTCGCCTTGCGAGATATAAATCATAAACATCATATAAGCAGTAAAGCCGAATCCATATCCAAACTGTTCAAGTGCTATTGCACCGTTGATAAGCAAAAAACTGGACGGCTGTAACTGTGAAAGATACACGAATATCAGGTCCGGCGTATGCATGATGATAACCATCGGCCAAAGCCATTTGCGGAGGCCTCTTTTCGATATAACATAACCGCCAAGTAAACCTCCGGCAGTTAGAGCCAGAATACCGACAGTCCCATAGACTATTCCGACATCGCTTGTACTTAAGCCAAGTCCGCCTTTCTCCTGCGCATCAAGCAAAAACGGTGAAACAAGCTTGACCAATTGTGCTTCAGCAAAGCGATAGAAAAGCAGAAATAACAAAATTATCCATATATCTTTTCGTCGGAAAAAAAGGACGAACGTACGGGCAAACTCGGGAATAACTCCCTTCGAATTATCTCCCCGTATTGATTTGTCCGATACCGGATACGGCAGCAGAAAGCGGTGATATAAAAAGAGAATTAAAAAGAATGCCGCCATTACATAAAATGTGATCGACCATGCTTGTGCTATGCCGAGTGCCGGCTCAAGTGTTCCCGCTAATATAACCAGACCACCCTGTCCGGCAATCATCGCGATCCTATAAAATGTGCTTCGTACTCCGATAAAGGCAGCTTGATTGGATTCATTAAGGCCGAGCATATAAAATCCATCTGCAGCAATATCATGGGTCGCAGAACTGAATGCCATCAGCCAAAAGACGGCAAGAGAATATTGAAAATAATTCGGTGCAGGAATTGTTAAAGCGACGCCGGCTAATGCCGCTCCAATGAAAAGTTGCATCATTATAATCCATAGGCGTTTCGTTTTGAATATATCTACAAAAGGGCTCCAGAGCGGTTTAATCACCCATGGCAAATAAAGCCAGCTTGTATAAAGCGCGATATCTGTGTTGGAGATTTCAAGCTTTTTGTACATTATAACGGAAACCGTCATAACCATCACATACGGAATGCCTTCCGCAAAATACAATGACGGCACCCATAACCATGGATTTCTATCCTTCTGAATGCTCATTCTTGTTTCGTTTTGAAATAAGGAACATATTTTTTATCGGCAGTCATCACATGCCGGGTAAACCAGGAAGACAAAAACAGCAGGAGTTTCAATTTCGCTAAATCATCGTTCCCGTCTGCCAGAGCATCAAGTTTTTTTAGTTCTTTCCGGAATTCTTCATGTTCCAGCCGGTGCGCTTCAGCATCGGGATAATTGATTTTCAGGAACAAATCCTCTTCCGCTTTAAAATGAGTGATTGCATATTCATGCAATCGTTTTAAATCAGCAGATACCGCTTTAGAATCCCCGTTCTTATCAATAACACTTTTCAAATTATTGTTCAATAAAGAAAAC
Organism: uncultured Bacteroidota bacterium; assembly: GCA_963770945.1. Taxonomy (GTDB): domain Bacteria; phylum Bacteroidota; class Ignavibacteria; order UBA10030; family UBA10030; genus Fen-1298. Next base: position 155,846 of record CAVYRP010000008.1, read on the forward strand.
AGTTCCCGATGATGATTATCTAGTTCATTCACCCCCACGCTGTATGCTTCGGTCCATACAAGAGCCATATAGATCTCCTTTTTCGTTGAGCGTGCTAGTATAATTTCTTAAGTTCAATATTTTTAAAATAGTGATTTATAATTTCCTTCGCCTTGAATCCTTTTACTGCCATGACTGCCGCACCGACCTGACATAATCCGACTCCATGGCCCCATCCCGCACCTGATAAAATGAATCTCTCCGGTATTCCTTTCGCATCCCGCTCAATCTTTACGATAAACGCACTTGAGTAAAGATGCGAATTGGAAAACCAACGACGGATTTCCAATTCCTTTCCGACAATTATTGTACGCTTGCTTCCGATTACTTTTAACTTAAAAATCCGCCCGGATGGCCCGCGCAAAAGCGGCACAATATCCAATATCCTTCCAAAATCAATTCCCGATTTTATATGAAGAATATCGGCGAGCTGTTCCTGGGTATATTCGACTTTCCATCGAAAAAAATCAGTCGTTTCCCGGTCGAATGACGGCAAAACCTGTTTAAGAATTTTCACATCGGAAGTATTGCAAAAAACATCTGGTGAAGATAATATCCAGCGGCCTGCATCCGATTCGTTTAATAATTTGGGATAAGTTTGGGCAGAATCGGAAATGGATTGAAGATAAGGAATCGGCATTTCCTCCCACGTGTGTTCGAATAATTCCGTTATGCCGCCGCATGCCTTGGAAAAACGCGCATCGCATATCTCATTCTTATACAGAATAAATTGGCCCCGCGTTTCCGATACTGCTTCTTTCGCCACATTTGGAAATAACCTTTGTAACACCTTGATACCTCTGACAATGATCATCTGCACATACATCGAAATGTGCATGATCCTCGCGGTCGTACCATCGAAGTATTTCATCCTTAATTTCCCGAGATTTCTGCGATGGTATATTTGCAACCTTCTTCTTCCTTTCCAGCATTGCAATTAACCAGCTTCTCGATGTGACAGCATGTGCCTTGAGTAATTCGATAGGTGCTTCAGAATTCATTTCGGAAGAAATGACGCTCTCAAGATATTGTTCGACTCCGATTTCGTTAATTGCCGAAACCATTCCAACCGCATCCGCAAGAATTGTCAAGTTTCCTTCGAATGATTGATTTTCTTTGCGCTCCCAATGAAAATTTATACCGATGGTAACATTACACAACGTGAATGTCGCTTCATTCAATGCACGGCATTGAATTCCTGCACCTCGAATAACTTCAACACCTTCGCTGTCAGATAGTATAAGTGTACTGTTCTTACTAATTACTGTAAATTGACCCTGGAGGCGAACAAAATTCGGTAATTCATAAAGACCATGGAATATGCCATGGATTTCCCGCGTGTGTTCGATAATTCCGACTGTTATAATTGGTTCTGCCGAAATCACCGCAGATCCTCTAATATTTTTTCAAATATTTCCGGGGGCTCGGTCACCTCTGCAAATATACTTTCAATAAGCTTCGCATCTGCACGAAGAAAGTCCTTCTCCAGCGGCGTTACAATAAGGCCGCCCATATCAACGGCAGCAGGACTAATCATAACTCGATCATCACCTTTAAGAAAATATATATCAGGCCGATGTTTACGCCGCGGTAATATGATCAGCCGCCACAATCCCTCCTGATAGGAACACAGGATATTCATCTTCGGCTCTTCCAAAATACCGAGAGCTTTTTTCCATGCTTTTAATATACTTTTTATAAATTCGATCAACCGGTTCATATCAGTTGATTCTATCACAAATGCTGTACGGCCGTAATTCATCAAGCAGCAGCCGGCAACATGACCTTTATAATACAACGGCTTTCGCCGTCTCATATCAACTGCATCGTTTTCGGCAGGAACGGCCCGGTTTGGACTTATCTGAAAATGAAAATGATCCGGTGCCGACGCACCGCTCTTTGGCCCGTTATAAAACACCGTAAAATCAGGACTAAGATCTCTCGCAAGATCAAGCATAATATCCAATGAAGGTTCAAATTCCTGCGGTTTGTGGTAAATGCCGGAAAAAGTAAAGTGTCGATCAAAGATCGGTAAAGGGTTACAAAGCAGCAAAAACTTATCGCGGTATAGGATTCCTTTCTGCAGCTCCGGGAGATTCTCAAGACAAAGAAAACACTTGCGTCCCTGAATTGCTTTAACATCAAGATCTGCTCCGGTACTCTTAATACGCTTTGGATTGAATTGCAGGGAGACCTTATATCCGTCACAGGCAATATTTCGAACACGAACCGACTCCAGCGCCGTATATCCTTCTTTTAACTGCGGCCAGATGATTTTTTGCTGTTCCAGGAGATTTTTACAGAGCCGGACGAGAGTACCGCGATCATTTGTCAAGTCAAAAACGGCAAAGGTTTTCTGTGTAAGAAGAGAATCGTCCAAGGAATTCACGGGATATACTTGTCGTTTATTATTTTTTTTCACATAGTTTAAAAATATCGGCGACCGGAACATAACCGATATAATGTTCTACCGTCGTCTTTCCCAGCGTTTGCGGCGTTTTCTCCATAATCTGATATCCCATATTCTGGTACCACAACAAAGCCGTCATATTATTGACCATAACTCCAAGCCAGACACGATCAAGATCGTATGTTCGCGCATGGTCGGCTGCAAATGCCATCAACTGCTTACCGAGTCCCGATCCCTGATACCGCGGTAAAATATATAATTGCTGAACATAAAGCCGGTTTTCTTTTCTATTATAGAATGTCTTTTCATATCCTGCTACAACGCCGTCAACTTCGGCAATGAAACCGACAATATTTTTATCGGCAAAGAACGATCGTAAAATATCTTCGTTATAATATTCTTCCAGATATTCCAGAATGTCCTCGCGAGGAATGAATTCTGCATACGTATCCAGCCATGTATCGTGTAGTAATTGACGAATACTTTCGACATCCATCAATTCCCAGCGGCGATAACTGATTCTCATTTTATTTTTCCGGCATGGCGGCAGCGGGCGAGTATTTCTATGGTTCGGATCTTGTCTTTGTACTCGTCATTTTGATTCGTTTCTTTCAATGTTAATGCCGCATCTGAATTGCCTTCCCAGCGTCTGCAGAGATAAATCGGTTCGTAAATTCTCCCAATCTGGTATTGACGTGATAACCGCAGAGCGGCAGCATAATCCTCGCCATAACTTACGTTAGGTAATCCGCCTGCCTTCCGCAGTATAGTGGTGTTGAATGCACGCGGAGCACCGAAACCGTTAATACGGAGTGCATTGTTTCTTCCGTTTGCCGGAGTCCATTCCCGATGGTCGATTATGCTCGGAGGAAGCGCTTCCAGTTTCATATTCACTAATTTATACGAACCGATCACCATCGCATAGTTATTATGATTCTGAAATTCATCAATAATTTTTTGGAGAGTATTTGGTCCGCTGTAGATATCATCCGAATCAAGCTGAATTGCATAGCGGCCGCAATACTCGGAGAAGACCGCTTCATTCCAGCATCCCCCGATGCCAAGATCCGTACGCTGCGGGATGAGAAGCTTCACTTGCTTATTACTTTTTGCGAGTTCCCGCAGCAGGTATGTCGTTCCGTCAGTCGAATAGTTATCGACAACAATACAGTTGAACGGAAAGTCGGTTTTCTGTTCCAGCACACTTTTTACCGCATCACCGACTATATTCAAACGATTACGAACAGGTATAATTACGCTCGCTTCCACCGGATACGGGAAAATACTTTTCGGTATTTTTTCAAATTTTGGTTTGAGATACGCACCGATACGTTTGAGATACTGCGTCGCAACTTTTTCCATTTCATTTTGCATTTTCCGATTGCGCGGATCGACATAGTCAAACTGCTTCCCGCCATTCGTACCTGGATCAAAACTGATTTTTGAATAAAGGAATTCTTTGATATGAAACAGCCGATTATCTATAGAAACCTTTAAGCGAAGATCATACAATCCGGCGTATGTTACATTCTCGATTCTGCCGTACTTTTTGAACGCCTTCTTTACGGCGGCAGTGGAAAATAAAATAAGCGGCCCGAAATCAAATCCATCACGAATACTGCCAAGCTGGTACTCGTTAACCGGATGTTCGTGGCGCTCATCTTTGTTCATTTCATAATAATCGGAATAAACAATCCCAGCATGAGTTTGTTCTGCAATATCTATCATCCGCTCCATTGCATTCTGCCCAGGATCAATTCTTTGCGCCTGGATTATCATTAAGAAATACTTCGTCTTAATTTTTTCGATCAAACCATTGAGAGTTTTCCCGGAAGTAAATGAACCGGATTTTATTGTTTCACATTTTGAATGAGGGCTTTTATATTCTTTATCATGAACAATAAAAACGCGCTCCACCAGCGGCGAATCGGTAAAGCGGCGAATTATTGTTTCAAACTGCGGAGCCGATGAATGCGATAATATCACTGTCAGTGTATTCATTATTATTAAGCTTGATGAAGTGAATTCTCTGATGTGTGGGATTAGGATTTCAGCACATTGATTGCCATGACAGATGCCCCGACTACGGGCGATGATTCGGCCTGACGGACTAAAACCGGCAGCATTTTTTTTCTGATCAGCGAAATAACTTTCTGCGAGTAATAATGTTTGTTGACAAGCGTGCCGCCTATAAGCGCCAGCGGCCGTTTCGGCGGATTCTTAATGTTCATATTCATCTTTTTCAGGGTAATTTCAATGAGCTCAACTAATTCCAAAGCCGCATTATCAAGAATTTTTCTTGCGGGTTTGTCTCCTTTCGATGCTGCTTCAATAACTACCGGCACTACGGAAGCAATATCGAAGTTGTCTTTATAAAGAGAATCTATAATCGTTTCCTGGGAATTCAGTCCATACTTTTTATCGAATAGCATCGTCAATTTTGTTTTCGATCTTTTATCATCAAGCGACCTTGCGACGGCACAAAAAGACTTTTGACCGATCGCATAACCGCTGCCTTCATCACCGATCAATCTTCCCCATCCGCCTGCGCGGTATATTTTACTATGCTCATCTTTACCGAAGACAATCGATCCGGTGCCGGCGATGACGATCAATCCCGGCTTCCCGCTAAAAGCTCCTTCAAGTGCGATACGTGCATCACTTTCAATTACCAGATTATTGATTGAAACGTTCTGTTTATGTGCCAGATCCATTATTCCATCATACATATTTTGCTTATCACCGGGCCGGCCGGCTCCAGCCAGACCCGCTACAACCGCACCGATCTGCGAAATGCTGCATCCAACAGAATGGCAGCAGGTTTCAATGAGATCAAAAATAGTATGAGAAGTCCGTTCAATACCGATGATTTGGAAATTTGAAGGAGCGCCTTGAGCTTCCGCAAGGATTGCGCCGTCAAGTGCACAAAGGACGGAAGTAGTTTTCGTTCCTCCGCCGTCAATACCGATGATATATAGAGGTTTATCCATAGATTAGAAAAATATTGACGATAATTCTTTGAAAAGCAAACGATAAAAAGATAATAAGCGATATAAACATCAACAATAAGCAATTTCTATTCAATAAATATCAATTCAATCGAATTTTTGCTATTTTTCGGCAGGTATTAAGAATGAAACCTTATAATTCTCTTATTGGTTATTGAAATAAACGGTATTCCAATACCATAGGTCAGAAAGGATTGACATGAAACGCATTTTAAGCATTTTAGCCGTGGTAATCTTTTTTTTATTTATCGCGTTAGCAGAACAACCGGAAAAAAAATATAAAGCCCCGAACTTCTCGCTCCGGACTCAAGACAACAAAGTGATCGAACTCGTCTAAGTTAAAAGGAAAAGTTGTTCTTCTGAATTTTTGGGCGACATGGTGCCCGCCCTGCCGTGCCGAGATACCTGATTTTATCGAGGTATATAATTTGTACAAATCCAAAGGATTTGAAATTATCGGCATTGCAATGGACGAAGACGGCTGGTCAAAAGTAGCTCCCTATATAAAGAAAGCAAAAATAAATTATCCGGTTGTATTGGGATCGGATAAAGAGGTGCAGCAGTACGGCGGCATCGAAGCCATTCCTACATCTTTCATAATAGATAAAGACGGATATATTGCAGGCAGACAGGTAGGTGTTCTTTCGAAAGACGCACTTGAGCAAAAATTGAAATCATTATTAAAGTAATATGAAAACTTTTCTTTCACTGCTTATAGTTGTAAGTTTACCGGCATTTGTTCTTACCTGCCCAGTCTCTCTCATCGGGGAAAAAAGTGTCTGTGGAGACCTTGCTCTCATCTGAAAAAGTGCAAGCCGGCAGCACTGTTCAGGCAGCTCTCCAGCTGACCATTAACAAGGATTGGCATGTCAACTCGCATCATCCCACTTTCGATTATTTAATCGGTACTGTCTTTCGATCTTCAGTCAAGAGAAGGAATCATTCTGACTGATGTTCAGTATCCACAGGGAAAGCCTGTCTCACTTTCCTTCGCCGAACAGCCGATCGACGTTTACGAAGGGACAATAACAATCTTCACCTCTATAAAATTTTCAGACAAACTTGCCCCCGTGATGGATACGTTAAAGGCAAGCATCATGCTTCAGGCATGCAACGATAAACTCTGTCTTGCCCCATCTACCGTCGAAGTGAACATTCCGGTACAAATCGTTAATGCGGGAGAACCGATCATACAGCAGCATCAAAATATTTTTGCACAATACAAACCGTCTGAATTCACTGGAGGCGAATTAAAAAATGAAGTTGCGGTATTATTCGATCAAAAAGGATCGCTGCTTGCATTTCTGGCAATTTTCTTCATCGGCCTTGCTCTCAACCTTACACCGTGCGTCTACCCGATGTTATCTGTAACGATATCTTTGTTCGGTTCACAATCAGAGACCAATATTGTACGAGTCTTCATCAAAGCCGTTATCTATGTTCTCGGTATTGCTACCATGTACAGCGTGCTCGGAGTAACAGCCGCGTTAGGAGGAGGATTGTTCGGGAGCTGGCTGCAAAGTCCATGGGTACTCGGCGCTATAGCAGCTTTGTTATTTACATTGGCGCTCAGTTCGTTCGGCCTTTATCATATTCAAATGCCGTATTGGCTTACAAGCAGACTCGGCGGCATAGGCGGTACCGGTTTTATTGCCACTTACATTTCCGGTTTGGTCGTCGGAGTATTCGCTGCTCCCTGTGTCGGCCCGCCTGTCATCGCATTGCTGACATTCGTTGCTGCAAAGGGAGATGTATTGTTCGGTTTCTGGACATTTTTTATTCTCTCAATCGGACTTGGACTGCCGTATCTCATCCTCGGTACATTCTCGGGGTTAATCAAAAAAATTCCGCGCTCCGGCTCCTGGCTTGTCTGGGTGGAACATATATTCGGAGTCATACTCACAGGGACGGCATTGTTCTATCTTTCGCTTGCAGTCGCGCCTAAAGAAACAATATATGTGATTCCCCTCGTTCTGGTCATCGGCGGAATTTATCTCGGATTTATCGACAGTTCCGGCAAAGATAAGCCTCTGCTGAAAAAAATTCAATGGATTTTCGGAATTGCAGCTATACTGCTCGGACTTTTTTATGCCAGCAGCATAAGTGACACAGGAATAACATGGGAAGAATATTCCGATATTTCTTTAACAGAGGCCAAGGAAAACGGAATGCCGGTGCTTCTCGATTTTTCCGCAGACTGGTGTATCCCATGTATGGAACTTGACCGCAACACCTGGACCGATCCGAAAGTCATCGATGCAACAAAAGACATCAGAAGATTAAAAGTAAATCTGACATATTTTGATTCGCCGGAATCGGAAGTTTTAAGAAAGAAATTCAATATTTCAGGTGTCCCGACAGTAGTCTTTATCCGTACAGACGGCACAGAATCAGCCGAATCGCGGATAGTCGGTTTCGTACCGCCGAATGAATTCCTATCTAAACTAAAGCAGGCCATGTCCACGGATTATTAACTGCTCTCTTTCTCGAAGCTGTCAGCAAAATACTAACAGCGGCTTTAAATTCACCCATATCCGTTTTTTCTTTTTTGCATCCGCCCGCTCATTTCTTTATATTAGTTCCATCATGCCGGATAGTTTACTACTTATAGTTTTTGGAATTATCTTCAGCATCGGTTTAGTCGTTGGCGGTATTGCCGTTTATCTTGCAATGCGAAGCGCCAGGAAAGAAAACGGGGAGCTGTCGATGGCCTTCTGGTCGGTTGTTGCACTCGCAGGGCTCACAGCTGCCGGTATGAGCCTGGCCTATTTTATTATCCCGATTATTACGAACAGATACTTTTAATGCCATTAAATCATTGCAAAAATAGGTTGGAGATTACAAGAAGTTTATAATTTTTTTCGGCTTGTACTTTCTATGAATATCACATGAGCGAAATTCTATCTTATTGTGGAATAATCTGCAGTAATTGTCCTATTTATTTAGTTACGAGAGAACCGAATAGAGAAGAACAGGCAAAAAAGAGATCGGAAATTGCTCAATTAATCACAGAACATTATGGTACGAAATACGATGCAGCGAATGTCACAGACTGCGACGGCTGCCTGACAAAAGGTCAAAGAATATTCTCCGGATGCAAGGATTGCCTGATCAGAAGCTGCGCACAATCAAAAACAATAGAGAACTGTGCATATTGCCCGGAATATACTTGTGAAAAACTTGAAACATTTTTTCTAAAAGACGCGCAGGCAAAAACGCGTCTAGAAGAAGTGAGAAAAAGAATTATTTGAATAGTCGGATCTCATTCTAATAAGCACAACTTCCGTTTTTCCCCTCCTTACCAAGAGAGAGAAAAAAGTCGGCAGTCTATATATTAATTCCTTATATGATAACTCGTATACAATCTATTCTCAGCAAGAAAGAACGGAAAGTATTTTCACTGCTTTCAACTCCCGTCAAAATACAGGAATTTCTCGATTCACTTGCATACAGCAGCGAGGAACGATACCGATGCCCGCGAAGTGTCCTTCTTGATTATAAAGCTCATTGTTATGACGGCGCCGTGTTTGCCGCCGCTGCTTTAAAGATGATCGGCTATCCGCCTCTTCTTGTAGAGATGCTGCCGAACGATCGCGACGATGATCATATTTTAGCCGTCTTTCACCGGGGAAAATACTGGGGCGCACTGGCAAAATCCAATTTTACCGGACTTCGATACCGCGAACCTGTGTATCGAAGCCTGCGCGAGTTGATTATGTCGTACTTTGAATCATATTATAATATCGCAGGCGAACGAACCCTGCTTGGCTATACGGCTCCATTGGACCTTAATCGTTTTGATAAACTCGACTGGTTTATTCATGACGGTTCAATGGATGTTATCGGCGACGCATTGAACAATATTCGTAAATATCGTATCATGACATCGACGATGGCGCGGAAACTTTCACGTGTCGATCAACGTTCATATAAAGCAGGGCTTCTTGGTTCCAAGCAGACAGGTCTTTTCAAACCATAACAAAGGATAAATTTAATGGCAGAACAAACAAGTTATATCGAAGCAATTGAACGCCTTCCCGAAGCTCTCCGAACTGCAGTTCTGGGTCTATCTGACAAACAGCTGGATACTCCTGCAGGCGAAGGCAAATGGAATATCAGACAAATTACACATCACATTGCCGATGCCAACATCAACGCATATTCACGAATGAAACTTATTATGACTGAAAAAAAGCCCATCCTGAAACCATACGACCAGGATCAATGGGCAATTCTTGCAGACAGTAAAAACGGCCCGGTTGAACCCACCTTAACTCTCGTCAAAGGATTGCACGAGCGATGGGTCATTTTCCTGCGGTCTTTGCCTGAGACAAGCTGGACAAGAGAAGGGATTCATCTTGAGAACGGCAAGGTGACTCTTTTTGATGTTTTAAAGCTGTATTCAAATCACGGCAATTCTCACTTGCAGCAAATTGTTGCATTTCGCCAAAAAATGAAATGGTAGCAGGAAAAGGAAAATGAATCCCGAATGGGTAAAATTATTTCCTGCGGCTATTATTGTTTGTGATACGCGCGGAATTATTCTTGAGATGAACAGCAAGGCAATTGAAACTTTTCAAAAAGACGGGGGCGAAAAGTTGATCGGAAAGAACATGCTCGAATGCCACCCGGAGCAAGCACGGACACGTATAGAAGAAATGCTCCGCACTCAAAAGCCAAATTGCTATACGATTGAAAAACACGGCGTAAAAAAACTTATCTATCAGACGCCCTGGTATCAAGATGGAATTTATGCAGGTTTTGTCGAACTGAGCATTCCCATTCCATTTGAAATGCCGCATTTTGTCAGGACATAAAAGACAGGAGAAACATATATGCAGTTCCTCGAATGGGAAGACACATTCAACATCGGCATAAAGGAGATCGATATTCAGCACCGGGGATTATTCGATATCATCAGCAGACTCTTTACATCGCGGAATTACAAAACGGAAGGAAAATTTTTCTTCGCAACGTTTAATCAATTTATCGATTTTACAAAAGTTCATTTTGCTACCGAGGAACGTTATATGCGGGATGCGGAATATCCTAAACTAATCGAACATCAGCAGGAGCATACTGAATTCATAATAGAAGTGATGAAGCTTGCACACGATTGTGAAAAGAAAGAACCCGGTATCGAACAAAAGATCCTCGATTTTTTGAAAAACTGGTATTTGGATCATATTATTGGCACCGACAGGGATTATCAAAAAACTCTTTTAGATAAAGGATTTAAATAAGAACAAGGAACAAGGGACAATTAACAATGGAAAAATTGGAGTGGCAAAGCGAATACAGCGTCGGCGTGAAGGAAATTGACGATCAACACCGGAGCCTGCTCGATACGATCAATACACTGCTTGTAGAACAGAGAGTCAAATATGATGAATCGAAATTCTCACCGGCACTTTACTCGCTCATCCATTATGCCTATACACATTTTGCCACAGAAGAACGTTATCTTCTAAAAGTCCATTTTCCGGATTTGAAACAGCACGTGCTGGAACATATTGACTTTATCATGAAAACACTCAGCCTCGCCTTGAAAGTGGAAAGCAGCCGGGATGAATCGCGAACAGAACTTCTACGGTATCTAAAAGAATGGTATTCGTCGCATGTCCTCGGAACGGATAGAAAATATATTCCGTTTCTTGCATCGAAATAGAATACATTATCGCAGCCGGGCAAATTTAATAATATTAAAATAAAAGTATCTTTAAGGACATGCTATGTCGACAAAACTTGACGAGTTCCGAAATTACCGCAAAAAAATGAACAACCGCCTCAGCCAAATCGACAACCTTGGTATCAAACGATTTCTAAATTTAGACAGTGCTGCATATAAAGAAGGGATGCTCGATTCCAAGGTAAAAGAATTGCTGGGCTTGACGGCTTCGACCGTCCTCCGGTGCAACGATTGTATAGACTATCATCTCATTCAATGCATCGATGCAGGATGGAAAGACGAGGAATTATATGATGCATTAAATGTGGCGCTCGTTGTAGGCGGAAGTATTGTTATTCCGCACCTGCGTCACGCTGCGGAAACGATAGATAATCTTCGGGCAGAACGTAAGCCGTTGGAAGTTTAAGGCCGATATTGAACATTCTCACATTGAAAAACTATTTTGTTAGGAGCATGTTATGTCAAAATCCGGTAATTTCGTCTTCATATCCATACTCGCATTATTCTTAATTTTCACCGCAGGGACACACATGAAAGCGCAGGCAATACAACCGGAATGGATGAAAGACTCTCAATTAAAACTGGAAAAAGAACTCATTGATAAATACGGTGTATCGCAGAGTACGCGCATCCAGAAAGGATTAAAGCAAACCGCCGGCTTCTGGCGGGAAGAAGACGGTAATGCTGATATTTTCGAAAATTTCATTCTTACAAATTTCGCGGGCGATCAAGCAACTCTCGATGTTATGTTCAACCGGTTTGAAAATCTGCTCGAGCAGCTTAACGGGCATCTGAATGAAATCTCACTGTCGTTTCGCGAACAATCGGAACTGGACCATGGCCCAATCTACCCTTATGATGAAACATTTGCTGCATACTCGCCAGGAGCGCATATTACCGATGATTTTTTCAATAACAAGCTTGCATTCATCGTGCTGCTTAATTTCCCGCTTACCACTCTAAACGAACGGCTGACGAACGGTGAACAATGGTCACGCCGTCAATGGGCAGAAGTAAGACTTGCACAGCGATTCGCCAAACGTATTCCTGCGGAAGTCAATCTGGCTGTTGCAGAAGCTGCTTCTATTACCGACCAATATATCTCCGAATACAATATTTACATGCATCACCTCATCGACGCAAACGGTAACCGCCTGTTCCCTCCAAAGATGCGGCTGCTCTCACATTGGAATTTGCGGGATGAATTGAAAGCCGATTATCAGGATGAAAAACAAGGAATTGCAAAACAAAAAATGATCCAACAGGTGATGGACCGGATCGTAACACAGACCATTCCGGAAATCGTTGTGAATAATCCGGATGTGGATTGGAATCCATTTACTAATGAGGTTAAACAGGCAGCCGTGAAGGATTTCGATGTTTCGTTCAAATCAAATTTAAAAATCAGTAATACTCCTGAACCCGATACACGTTATGCAACATTGCTGAAAGCTTTTCTCGCTTCAAAGAAAGTGGATCCTTACTCTCCTGCTGCCCCGACTCTCATCGCTCGTCAGTTTGATGAAAACCGCGAAATTCCGGAAGAGCAGGTAAAAGCAATGCTTGAATCGGTGCTTGGTTCGCCGCTCGTACCGAAAATTGCGAAATTTATTGAAGAAAGATTGGGCAGACCCCTTGAACCGTACGATATTTGGTACGATGGTTTTCGTTCTAAGGGGAAATATTCCGAGGCACAACTCGATGAAATTGTGAAAAAAAAATACCCGACTCCCGATGCTTATAAAGCCGATATGCCGAATATGCTTATGAAGCTCGGCTTCAGCAAAGATCGTGCGGAATATATTGCCGGTAATATTTTAGTCGATCCGGCCCGCGGATCAGGACATGCCGCCGGTGCAGGAATGCGTTCGGCAAAAGCACATTTACGCACTCGTGTCGGTAAAGACGGAATGGATTACAAAGGTTTTAATATTGCGGTTCATGAGATGGGACACAATGTCGAACAGACGCTGTCGCTTAACGATATCGACCATTATTTTCTCAGCGGTGTACCAAATACCGCATTTACCGAAGCCATTGCGTTTGTTTTTCAGGCACATGATCTCGACCTGCTTGGCATGTCCGCTTCAGATCCTCAAAGTGATGCACTTAAAGCGCTGAATGATTTTTGGATGACTTATGAAATTGCCGGCGTTTCACTTGTTGATATGAAAATATGGCACTGGATGTATAGTCATCCCGACACATCACCTGCAGAACTGAAATCCGCTATGATTCAAATTGCTAAGGATATCTGGAATACATACTTTGCGCCGGTCTTCAAAAAGAAGGATGTCGTGCTGCTGGCTATATATTCTCACATTATTCATTCTTTTCTCTACATTCCGGATTATGCAATCGGCTACATGATCTCCAGTCAAATTGAAGCACAGGTAAAGAAAAGCGGCAATATAGGCGCAGAAGTAGAACGCATGGTGAAAGCCGGCAGTATTACTCCGAATTTATGGATGAAAAATGCAACCGGTAAACCTGTCGGAAGTGAAGAATTACTCAATTCAACAAAACTAGCTTTAGAAAAAATAAAAAAATAGAAAGGTGAAAAGTCTTCCGGGGCGAGTTGATAAGACTAATTTATAGGCAGGCTATGACGGATAAAAAGAAAGTATTTGTGACTGGATGTTTTGATATGCTCCACAGCGGGCATATAGCTTTTTTCGAAGAAGCAGCAAAATATGGAGACGTGTATGTCGGCCTTGGATCGGACGAAACCGTCTTCAATTTGAAAGGGCGTTATCCGATAAATAATCAAGATGAACGAAAGTATATTATTGATGCATTGTCCTGCGTAAAAGAGTGTCTTATAAACTCCGGTTCCGGTATTATGGATTTTATAAAAGAAATTGAGAAGGTGAAACCTAGTTATTTTATTGTAAATGAAGATGGAAATACACTTGCAAAAGAGGAGTTGAGCAAAAAGATAGGAATTGAATATGTCGTCTTAAAAAGGACTCCTCATGGACGACTACCGGCTCGATCAAGTACAGCGTTACGAAATGAATGTACAATGCCCTATAGAATCGATTTAGCAGGCGGTTGGCTTGATCAGCCATTTGTCGGGAGACTTGCGCCTGGGCCTGTCTTAACGATTTCCATCGAACCAACTATAGAGTTTAACCAAAGAAGCGGGATGGCTTCAAGTACAAGAAGAAAAGCAATCGAAATATGGCACACCGATGTTCCACAGGGAAATAGAGAGCAAATCGCGAAAGTGTTATTTGGCTATGAAAATCCGCCTGGAACTTGTATTGTTGCAGGATCACAAGATTCTATAGGAATTGTCTTTCCAGGTCTCAATAAGATTGATTATACGGGAGAATATTGGCCTGTAAAGATTTCAACTGTTCACGATGAGGAGATTTTATCCTGGATTGAAGAACATTTATATTTAATTATGCTTGGCCCGCGGGAGAATAATTATCATGTTCTTGTAAATACTTTGATTAACAAGGAAAATGTTGAGGCCCTTAGTATCGCTGCAGAGAAGACATGGAATGCTATTTTAGAAAAAGATCTAAAAAAATTCGGCGAATTCTTAACAAAATCTTTTGAAGCGCAAATCAGAATGTTTCCGAATATGGCGTATGATGATATCTTTCAAGTGATAGACAAATATAAGAACTCTGTATACGGATGGAAATTATCCGGGGCTGGAGGCGGCGGATATCTTATTTTTGTTTCACAAGAACCGATTAAGGGCGCAGCACAAATTAAAATACGTCGAAAAGCTCCATAATAATATACTTGCAGAAGAATCACACATCGCGTCGTGGCAAGGTTTATGCGACAATTGTTATGACGGCAGAAGTGACAATGACAAAAAGCTGATCAGACGACTCGAAATCTACTCAAGAAATCCAAAGAATATATTGGAGGTGTACGTAGTATAAGAACCATAGAATAGAGTATCTACAATGATTAAAAAAAATCGATGCTAAGAAAGATATTTTCCAGCATCGCAGAACTTTGGGGATGAAACCCGACAAGAAAGGGTATGTCAAATTAAACTAACACAACCTGACAGATGTCCGCTTTTTTCAATTAATGTCATCCGAATAATATTCGAATCTTTTGTGAGGATTGTCAGCCTGGCAAACCAACGCCTTTAAAATACTTAATTTCCCGATCAAGTACAAGCTGTATCATGTATAAAAGCACAGTTGAACGTCTAAAGAAAAATCCTTACCTTATTCTAACATTAATATATCATAGTCTATAATAGCATATAATAAACCTTACCAAATCGTTACATAGTGATTGAAATTATGACGTTTGGAAGGTTAGTGTAGAAGAAAAAAGCGCAGGTTTTGAAATAGATTCGATGCCCGGATGGCGAAATTGGCAGACGCGCTAGCTTCAGGAGCTAGTGACCGCAAGGTTGTGCAGGTTCAAGTCCTGTTCCGGGCACTTAATAGGGGTTTCCGTTTCGATGCAAAGCATCGAAACGAGATCGCGTCTCGAATGAAATTCGAGACGGACAAGTCCCCCTTCGGGCACTAAGATAAAAATCACCCCTTGTGGGTGGCTTTTTATCTTATACCTCTTAAACGGATATGAATATCAAGTTGAGGAGAGATGGCAATAGCCATCCCGATGAAATCCCGTTGCTTTTTAGCGGGATCCCCCTTCGGGCACTAAGAACCTCACATTGTGAGGTTTTTTCTATTTCAAGCATTCAAAGACTGTTTCAATCTCATATCGATTAAATGAACATGGATGTCTACTTTTACGAGGCGTTTGAGGAAGAAGCAAAATCGCTGAAAACTTTTATCGGCAGCCGGTTCACCTATGAGATGACTGATAAAACGATACAGGAAACCGGACATGCCGCTCCGCCTGCCCGCCTTATAAGCATACGCACACAATCAATCATTCCGCCGGAATGGTCTGATAAACTTGATGGCGCACAGAGCCGAAGCACGGGATACGATCATCTGAAGAAATACTTGGAAATAATCCATAAACCCCTTCCTTGCGGTTACCTTGAAGAATATGCAACCCGTGCTGTCGCAGAACATGCTATTCTGCTCATGATGTCGTTAATGCGCCGGCTTCCACAGCAAATGGTGCAATTCAATAATTTCAACCGTGATGGACTTACGGGCGGAGAATGTACAGGAAAAAATCTCTTAGTAGTAGGTGTTGGAAGAATCGGCAGTGAGATTGTGAAAATCGGTTCCGCGCTGGGAATGAGTGTCCGGGGCGTAGATATCGTACAACGCTATAAGGATATATATTATACCGGTAAAGAAGAAGGATTTTCCTGGGCAAATGTCATTATTTGTTCAATGAATCTGACTCGAGAGAATTACGGCTATTTCTCCTACGATCTCTTCAAACACGCACATCCCGGAATTATATTCGTTAATATTGCACGGGGAGAACATGCGCCTATTGCCGATTTAGTGCGGTTAGTACAAGAAAATCATATTGGCGGGCTTGGACTTGACGTATTTGAAGACGAACCAAACATTGCTGTCGCCCTCCGAAGCAAGCACACTAATACTTCCCCTGCGGCTCAATCAATTAAAGAATTACTGCAATATCCGAACGTCCTCTTTTCTCCGCATAATGCATTCAACACAAAGGAAGCCGTTCAACGAAAGTCTCAATTCAGTGTCGATGAAATACTGTACTTTCTTGAGAATAAAAATTTCCGATGCCGCGTTTGTTAGAATCATTGCACCTTTTACTACGGCAATATAATTTTTATTCAACACTCTCTTTCTTTGTACCATCTTTAATCGCAGAAGTTACAGGCAAAAACATTTTAAATGTTGATCCTTTCCCTTCCACGCTGTCCACTGTTATGAATCCTCTATGTCCCTTGATAATCCCGAGACAAATCGAAAGGCCGAGACCCGTTCCCTTTCCAATCTCTTTTGTTGTATAGAACGGTTCAAAGATCTTTAGGATTTCGGAAGCCGGTATCCCGACACCTGTATCGCTGATACTAAATACTACATACGTTCCTTCGACTGCATCCGCTTGCTCTTCCGCCATCTCCTTCGTTACAAGAACATTTTCTACTGAAAATGTCAATACACCGCCTTGCGGCATGGCATCGCGTGCATTCGTACAAAGATTAATCAACACCTGTTGTATCTGTGTTCTATCACCATTCACCGGCGACACAGAATCAGATACATGAGTATGAACTTTAACGCTGCCGGGGACAATGCTATCTAATAAATTTGAAACATCTCTTACTATCTTTAATGTACTGATTTCTGCATGTTTTCCATCTACACCTTTTACAAATGAGAGAACCTGGTAGACCATTTCAGAACCGTATTTTGCACTCGTTTCGATGGCTTTCAAAAGCCGCTGACTTTGTTGATCCGATAATTTCCGTTTTAATATATCTACTCCGACCAGGATTGGCGCCAGCGTATTGCTTAAGTCATGCGCTATGCCGCTCGCAAAAATTCCGATACTTTCTACTCGTTGTGCCCTGAGAAAACGTGTTTCCAGCCGTTTTCGTTCTGTTATATCCGAGCATACTTGAAGAATACCGGTAGGTTCACCTTCCGGATTGTAAATAAGAGACCATCGGCAATCCGCGATAATGGCCGTCCCATCTTTCTTTTCCTGGTGAAGCTCACCCGACCATGCTGATTTCTGTACCGCAGTTGCGTATGCGCGATTAAATGCTTCTGTCCCATCCGATCCATAGAGATATTTTGCCACATCTTTTCCTATTACTTCCAAAGGTTCATAACCATACATACGCTCAGCTCCCTTGTTCCAGTATCTCACCTTTTTATTAAGATCAAGAACGAGAATGGCGTCTTGTGCCTGATCCAGCAGCATCGCCTGTTCGCGAATTTTATTTTCCGCCAGCCGCCGTGCGGTAATATCGATAATAACTGCTTCTGCAAAACTTTCAAGAGGCTGAATAGAAGCTGAAAAAGAAATCCAGAGTTCCGAACCGTCCTTACGGCGCAAAAGAGTTTTATAGTCTTCTACCGGCTTGCCGGCCGATAAACATCCCGCAAGATATTCCCGGTCTTGTGCGGATATTGAAAATAGTATTTCCTTCACTTCGTCGATTGTTTCGACTGCAAACATACGAAGAAGAGCTTGGTTTGCGTCTATAATATTCCATTGATCGATCGTCAGGCGAAGCATACCCGCCGGCGACTGTTCGAATAAATTTCGGTACTTGTGTTCACTTATCGTCAATTCTTCTAATTGGCGCCTTCTGGTAACCAGTTCCTTTTGTTTGCCTGTCATAACCACTACAATCAATCCGATTGTAATCGATAGAAGCGCAATGGTTCCGAATGCAACTGTCCACCAGATATCGAAGGTTACTTCCTGCACAAAAAACTCCATGCAAAGAGTATATTCGATAATATGAGAAGTATCCAATTTAAAGACCATATCATCATCAAATAGACCGGAGAAACCTGCAGCATTTTATTAAATAATGCAAATATGAATAAACT
Organism: uncultured Bacteroidota bacterium; assembly: GCA_963770945.1. Lineage (GTDB taxonomy): Bacteria > Bacteroidota > Ignavibacteria > UBA10030 > UBA10030 > Fen-1298. The sequence continues at coordinate 174,461 of CAVYRP010000008.1, forward strand.
TCCTGCCGAATATATAATGACTCCCGCAGTGACCCAAAAGCGCGGATCTTTTGTCCAATCTATATCGCTCTCCCTTACCACTTTCACAAACAGGATAGCTGAAAAAGTTATTTGTATTATTTTAGAAATGGTCGAAGTCCATCCGTCAAATTGAGTAAATGGTTCAAATGAAAATTTGCTTATTATCCAGATAATGATAAATCCTATCAAGCTTCCAAATAAAGCCGAGCGATAAAAGGGTTGTTTAATCCACAAAGAAAAAATGGTTAATACCATTACTAATTCAGCTATTGTACTAATATGCACTACCCAAAGATTATTAATAGAATAATCCGATAAAATCAACTCGATGATAGTCATTACAAAAACAAATATGAGTAAATATTCAAGCAATCTTAAAGGCTGTGGAAGGCTTCTATAACGGAAGCCTCCCACACATACTACACAGAATTGAATTATTACAACCGCATAGATTATCACGTTCATGAAGAGTGCTTTGCTTTAATGCGGCGGCTCGCAGAATGGAGGACAGGGTTTTACTGCATCAAGAAGTACACCATTTTCCATATCGACACCTTTCGCATCTACCCCGAAAATAACAACTGTAGGTGTACCGTCGTTATTCTGAGCATAGTAATATCGAATACCTATGCATCCCGGCTGAGCTAAAACTTTTTCAACAGCATCACGGCCAACAAATCCTCCCCTTATTGATTGACCTTTTGAACTCATCTCATGATTTTTTATCAATCTTTGTGCTGTCATCAAATCAATTTGATGATTCTCCTTTCCCGTGAGCTGGTAGCTCTGAGAAGCCGTCGCGTTATTTGCGGAACTATGATATGCCCAAAGCACCCCAAAACATATAATAGCAAGAATCCCAAGAATCAGCATCCGTGGTATTTTCATACATCCTCCTGCAAGAAATGATTGATTAATTGTTCTCGTGTTCTGGCGTTTTACTGCTAACACGAAAGAGTGCGATTTTGTCAATTAGTTTGGCGTCGCACAGTCTGAAGATACTGTAATTATTGAATAAAGCAAACTGTTTAATAACTTATAACGTAAAATGGATGGATTATGAGTTGCCTGGAGGTATTTCAATTTGATGAATTAAATCAGCGGTATCAGGTGCGAAGGATTCTTATGCAGATTTTTTTATCCGTAAACCGGACTGCTGCCGTCCAATTGAACGACGGATCGCTCGTGTTAGTGCTTCCGCCAAGCAAACCGCATGACAGGCATTCGGCGAATAAACAAATCCTGAAAGCATGAAACTGAAACACTATTCATTTTTCTGCTCGAACACTTTTCCCTATATTAAAACACTATGCTTTCACTCGAACATATTGCACTTGAGTTTGGAGAACGTGTGCTTTTCCGCGATATATCGACAACCATCGGCCCTCGCGACCGTATCGGATTAGTCGGTTCCAACGGCAGTGGAAAAACCACACTGCTCCGCATCATTTCCGGTTCATCGCAGGGAGAAGAGGGGAACGTTAAAAAAGCTCATTACGTGACTGTCGGGTATCTTCAACAGGAAACGATTGCCTTGCATGGCAAAACGCTTTATGGGGAAGCAGAGACGGCTTTTGAAGATATTATGGATGCTCAGCAAAAATTAACAGAAGCACAGGATACTCTTGTTGAGATCGATCCGAATTGCGACGAGTATGCTGAAACACTTGAAGTCTGCGGAGAATTGCAGCACAAACTTGAAGATCTGGATGCTTACCGTATGCGCTCAAAGATTGAACGCGTTTTAAACGGACTGGGATTTTCACAAACAGATCTTAACCGGCCGACGGAAGAATTCAGCGGCGGATGGCAGATGCGAATCGCGATGGCAAAATTGCTGCTGCAGGAACCAGGCCTTTTACTCCTCGACGAACCTACTAACCACCTCGATCTCGAATCACTCCAGTGGTTAGAGGAATATCTTTTTCAATATAACGGCGCTATTATCCTCGTTTCGCACGACCGTGCATTTCTCGATAACCTCACTTCACGTACATTCGCCCTTTCTGCCGGAAGGTTTGAAGAATATTCCGGAAATTATTCTTTCTACGAAAAAGAGCGTCTTGTCCGCCGCGAACTTCTTTTGAGTCAACAGCGAAATCAACAGGATCAAATCAAACACACACAGGAATTCATCGATCGGTTTCGTTATAAAGCTACAAAAGCGCGGCAGGTACAAAGCCGAGTAAAGATGCTGGGAAAAATAGAAATAGTAGAGGTAGAACCCGAGGAACAGGAACTTCGGTTCAGGTTTCCGCAGCCGGTTTCAAGCGGGCGAGTGGTTATGGATTTACAGGGAATACAAAAAAGCTATGATTCGCTGGAAGTTTTTAGTCATCTTGATTTCAAAATAGAGCGCGGCGACCGTATCGCAATTGTAGGTGTAAACGGTGCAGGAAAATCGACGCTTGTCCGGATTATCTCAGGTGAGGAATCATTTGAGAAAGGAGATCGAATCATCGGACATAATGTTCTGCTCTCGTACTTTGGACAGGATCAGGCAGATGAACTCGACCTTTCCAAAGACGTTCTTCAAACGGTAGAAGAAGTCTCTTCATCTGAGACAAAAACACAGCTTCGAACTCTGCTCGGTTCTTTTCTTTTCCACGGCGACGATGTATTTAAACGGGTATCGGTACTTTCCGGAGGCGAAAAAAGCAGGCTGGCGCTTGCACGCATGCTTTTACGCCCGGCAAATTTTCTCATTATGGACGAGCCGACAAATCACCTCGATATGCGTTCGAAGAAAGTGCTGCAAGCAGCGCTTGAGGAATATGAAGGAACATTCCTCATTGTCTCGCACGACCGTGCCTTCCTGAATCCTATAATTAATAAAGTTCTGGAATTACGGCCCGGTTCGATGCACCTCTATCTCGGTACTATGCCTGAATACATCTCAAAGAAAAGGCAGGAAACGCTGGCCCGGCAAACCGCCGCACAAATTAAACCGATTGAAATCTCGAAAACCACGGCGCGCACTGCAAGAAAGGAAGAGCAGGATCGAAAAAAAGCGATAGAAAAAGAAGCACGTTCCATAAAACGACAGATAGAAGCAGTCGAAGCAGAAATTGCCCATAGAGAGCAGAGAAAAAATGAGATTGAACGGCTTCTTGCTGATCCGGAATTATATAAAAAGGGAGATGAAGCAAAAGCTGTCTCCGCAGAATATAAATCGGTTCAGAAAGAATTAGAAGATGCTTATTGGCGCTGGGGAAAAGCGTCGGAAAAACTCGAGAAAACACTATCCGCGGAATAGCCTTCATAAATTTTTAGGGGCTTGATTTTTATCCGCTTTTTTTTGGCCGGCATTACAATCTGTTTCGCAATAATATTATCAATTCCGTCGGTTCTATTCCGTGAATCTTTGCTTGTTTCTTTTGATTTACCGTGCATTAAATGAAAAAACAGCATGGATCCATTATTTGCTATAAAGCCGCAGTTACCCGGCATATCCCTTTCCGTCTTTAGAAAACGCCGCATAATAAGTTTTATATTCCATATTTGATAAATTCAACGTACTATTCGTAAGAACGAGATACATTGGGATTCAATCGGAAATCTGAATATATGGATATGACGGCACCAAAACCCAAAGTACTGATTATTGATGATGACAGTTCACACCGCAGGCTTGCTCAAGTGATATTCGAAAGAAACGGGTTTGATGTATCGATCGCTTATGATGGGAGTGAAGGAATTAGACAGGCGCTCATCAATCCGCCTGCAGTTATTGTACTTGATCTTATGATGGAAGGACTTCATGGTTTCGAAGTATGTAAAATGCTTCGAGCTAATTCAAACTTGAAGCGGACAGCAATAATTGTGACATCAGGAAAATCATATAAAACCGATGTGGATAAAGCCATACAATTAGGAGCTGATGCCTATGTAGTGAAACCGTTTTTACCCAAGGAACTTCTTGAAATTGCCACTCTTTATATGAACTTACGAGCGAATCAAATATGATAAACATACGATTTTGGGGAACACGCGGGTCCATCCCGTCACCGGGAAAATCGACGGTGAAATACGGCGGGAACACATCATGCGTCGAAGTAAGAGCAGGTCAGCAAATTCTGATCTTCGATGCGGGAACGGGAATCCGCGATCTCGGAAATCAACTGATAAAAGAATTCGCATCTCAGCCTATGATGACATTACATCTCTTCATAAGCCATACACATTGGGATCATATCCAAGGTTTTCCATTTTTCATGCCGGCTTACGCGAAAAACTTCCAGCTGCACGTCTATGGGCCGCCTGCACGCGATAAAAGCTTGAAGGATCTTTTAAAGTTTCAAATGGATTCGGAATATTTTCCCGTGCCATTAGGCGACCTGAATGCGCAAATCATAATGCAGGAGGTACGCGAGACATTCCGGATCGGAGAGGTACAGGTAACGCCGTTCTATATTAATCATCCGGCAATGACGCTTGCGTATAAAATTGTAGAGGACGGAAAAACATTTATTTATGCTTCGGACAATGAGCCGTACCGCTATACACTTCATGCCGCGCGAAAAGATCAGCTTGCATCTCAATACGGTGCGGAGCTGGATCAGAAGTTTATTGATTTTCTAACAGGGGCGGACTTCCTTGTCAGTGAAGCGCAATATACCCTGGATGAATACAGGTCAAAAATCGGGTGGGGACATTCTCCTATCGAATCGGTTGTGGAATTTGCGGTCAAAGCAAACGTGAAACAACTTGCTTTGTTCCATCACGATCCTGCACACGATGATGCTGCAATCGATGCAATGGTGAAACATGCACAGAAATTGCTTTTCACCCAAAAATCGACCATCAAATGCTTCGGCGCTGCCGAAGGGATGGAAATAAAGATAACTTAGCTAATACGTTGATATCGAAACGTGTAATTTGCTTCGGATATGTACATCAGCTATCTGCCGTTTAAATTCTTTCCGGTCGAACTTCTCTGCATGCCGGCGGATTGCATATGGATCGAACTTTTTTCCCGAAAGGGATTTGACAGCTTCATCAAGTGCTTCAACGGTCTGATAAGAAAAGAATACTCCGGTCGGAAAGCTGCCTTCTCCGACAACAGTTTCCAGGGCGCCTCCTTTTGCAAATGCGACCACAGGCTTCCCGCTTGCCATCGCTTCAAGCGGCACAATACCAAAGTCCTCAACACCGGGAAAAATCAATGCACGGCATCCGGCATACAACCCTGCAAGACTTTCATCGCCCTGCCATCCAAGAAACTCGATATTCCTTTTTGCCATTTTTTTCAGTTTTTCCATTTCAGGCCCGGAACCGACAATTAGAAGCTTCTCGCCGGAATGATTGAATGTTTCAATGGCAAGATCCACTCTTTTATAAGGAACAAGTGCACTGACAATAAGATAATATCCATCGTCATTATGCGACACGGTGAACAAATCCGTACTTACCGGCGGATAAATAACGTCCGATGTACGGTTGTAAATCCGTGAGATACGTTCGGCAACATTATTTGAATTCGCAATGAAATATTTCACACGCTCACAAGTGCGAATATCCCACCGTCGAAGATACGGTGCTGCAAGAGCCATTGCTATTCTTGTAGTAAATCCTGCTCGGCCCTTTCCAAAATATTCTTCGTATTGATCCCAGATATAACGCATAGGCGTATTACAGTAACAAATGTGAACGGCGTCTTTACGCGGCTTTGCTGCTTTGGCAACAGCAACACTGGTTGAAAGGATAAAATCATATTCTGAAAAATCGAGCGCATCTATAGCAGCGGGCATCAGCGGCAAATAGTTGCGGTATTTTTTTGTCTTCAAAGGAAGATGCTGAATAAATGAGGTTTTTATATGCATTCGCTCGATTGCAGGAGACATCATCCCTTCATTATGGATTGTAGCAAAAATCGTAGCGTCAGGAAATAATTCGCAAAAAACCTCGAGAATCTTTTCTCCACCCCGCATTCCGGTAAGCCAATCATGAACAAGAGCGATTTTCATTATCCTATTTTCCAGAAATAATATTTCAATCTTACTACGCAATGAAAATAGTAAAAAAATAACCCCTATCAAATGCCGCTTTTCACAACCATGCCGCGAAACAGTAATGAACCAGGTTATCAAACCTAAAAGTTGAAGACATGATTGCTTTGTTGTATATTAAATAGAGAATTATTATATGTTATGAGTGCTCCTTTGCTAAATATTTAATATTTTTCATTTTCAACCGCGAATAAAAACAGTATAATACTAATGTCATTCCAGCTTATATCAGACCTGACTCCTTCCGGCGATCAGCCTGAAGCAATTCAGGCAGCTTTTGGAGGGTGTAGAACGCGGCGATCGGCATCAAACGCTTCTTGGCGTTACAGGCAGCGGGAAAACCTTCACTATTTCAAATGTCATCTCACGCATCAATAAGCCGGTACTCGTAATGTCTCATAATAAGACTCTCGCGGCCCAATTGTATGCTGAATTTAAAACCTTCTTCCCTAAAAATCGTGTTGAGTTCTTCATCAGCTACTATGATTATTACCAGCCGGAGGCTTATGTTCCGACCACTGATACATATATAGCCAAGGATTCTTCAGTTAACGATGAAATTGATCGTCTGCGATTGCGGGCAACAAGCGCCTTACTCAGCGGTGATCCCAATGTTATCGTTGTAGCTTCAATCAGCTGCATTTACGGTATCGGCGCACCGGATGAATGGATCAGCCAGACACTTATACTGAAGAAAGGTGAACACCTTGGCCGTCAAGGATTGCTCAAAAGACTTATCGACTTATTGTATATACGAAACGATTATGAGTTTGCCCGCGGCACATTTCGAGTACGAGGCGATGTGGTGGAAGTTATACCCAGTTATGAAAATGAAGAGGCAGTACGAGTCGAATTCTTCGGCGACGAGATTGAACGGATCTCATACATCAATAAAGTGGACGGTAAAGTCATCGGTGAATCTGATTTCGAAATGATATATCCCGCTAAACAATTCATTACATCTCGCGAAACTATCGAGCGGGCAATGAATGACATATATTCGGAGTTGCGTGAGAGAACAACCGAACTCCGATCTCTCGGAAAACTGGTTGAAGCACAACGAATCGAACAGCGGACACGGTTTGACATGGAAATGCTGCGTGAAGTCGGTTATTGTTCAGGTATTGAAAATTACTCACGCCATTTCGCGGGCAGACCGCCGGGTTCACGTCCGTCATGTCTATTGGATTATTTTCCGAAAAATTTCCTTACTATTATCGACGAATCGCATGTCACTGTACCTCAAATCGGCGGTATGTATGCCGGCGACCGCTCGCGTAAAACAACCCTTGTGGAGTACGGTTTCCGACTTCCATCTGCGCTCGACAATCGTCCCTTAACCTTCGATGAATGGGAAGCTATGGAGAAACAAATCATTTTTGTCAGCGCAACACCGGGACCATACGAATTGCAGAAATGTCAGGGTGTCTTTGTGGAACAAGTAATCCGACCTACAGGTTTGATTGATCCGGAAGTCGAAGTTCGACCAAGCAAACACCAGATTGACGATTTAATTGCGGAAATTCGAACTCGCACGGCGCGAAAAGAACGTACTTTGGTTACTACTCTGACTAAGCGAATGGCTGAAGATTTAACGGAATACCTGACAAATATTGGAATTAATGTCCGTTATATCCATTCGGAAGTCGATGCATTGGAACGGGTAGAAACACTGCGCGATTTGAGATTGGGTGAATTCGATGTTCTTGTCGGCGTAAATCTGCTGCGTGAAGGATTGGATTTACCCGAAGTTTCTCTCGTTGCTATTATTGACGCCGATAAGGAAGGATTTCTGCGATCCGAACGCTCTCTCATCCAGACTGCAGGCCGTACAGCACGCAATGTCAACGGCAAGGTTATTCTTTACGCCGATAAAATGACCGGTTCAATGGAACGTATGATCAGCGAAACAAATCGACGCCGTACAAAACAGATGGATTACAATACGAAACATAAAATCACACCCGCTACTATCTATAAAACTGTGGATGAAATCCTCGCTTCTACCTCTATTGCCGATGTGAAGATGAAACGGGATGAACGTTACCAAAAATCCAAACCTCCGGCTATTGCCGAGACAGTAGCAAAGTACCTCTCAAGCGACCAAAAGAAAGATCTGATAAATGAATTAAGGACAGAGATGAAACAAGCCGCAAAGGATCTGGAATTCGAACGTGCCGCAGAATTGCGGGATGAAATTGAAAAGTTAGAAAAGAAAGACCGTACAGATCTGTAAAAGAAAAAAAATATTGTGGATTATTTTAAGGACAATCGCCGAAAGCTTATCTTTTCCGTCAAAAAAAATTAGAAATGATAACGGCAGCTATCCGTTCGTTCAACAGTCATTGGTTTAAAACAAAGCGCCTTTTAATACAAAACTTTAATGAATTTCACCAGGTTTATAATAGAACCTTTGCTCAATTTTATATATCCGCCTGTGTGTATCTCATGCGACGCGCTTCTTTCCGATGGAAACCAGAAGATATGTAATAACTGCTGGAACGCCCTCCCTTCTCTTACCAGGAACCATTCTCTTTATCTGGAAACTCTAAATAAGCTTCTTGCTTATGGCTGTATTGATGATCTTGTTTCATGTTTCGTGTTCGAAAGAGATGGTCCGTCTCAACATATTACACATGCACTTAAATATCAGGAGTACAAATCATTGGGAACAGAGTTGGGGAAAAAGATAGGCGGACTTATTAAGGATTGGAATGTGAAAATCGATATTATCATTCCGATACCGCTGCACCGGATCAAATATCGCGAACGCGGCTATAATCAATCAGATTATATTGCACAGGGCATTGGTTCTATTATCGGTAAACCTATTTTGTTGGATGCAGTTAAAAGAATACGCTATACACAAACACAAACCAAATTAAATCTTGAAGAGCGTCTAATTAATATGGAGGATGCGTTTGAAATTTTTCCGGACGCTCCTGGAAAGCTTTATGGAAAAACATGTCTTCTTGTTGATGATATTATTACAACTGGGGCGACAATGAATTCCTGTGCTATTAAGATTCTTAAGGCAGGCGCTGATTCTATTATCGCAGCTTCTGCAGCCCTTGCTAAATAAATATGCCCGGTTTCAATCAAATTTAAAGAAACCTATTACTAGCTTTTCATTCAAACTTAATATTTTAGAAAGATATGACATTTTGGCAAGTTTTAAGCCATTTTTTCGATATTTTAATAAATTCTAATAACGACACATTATTATTGTTTATATTTCTCCCGCTTGACTTTTTCATTAGAAAGTTTTAATATTTCATGCAACGTAAAAGCGGTATGTGATAGAAAACACATTTTTTGAAAGCGAACGTATTGATATTTGTGCTGTTTAATATTATGGATGTGAAGGAGTAGTAATCATGGCAAAGCTCGACATTCAGCAAAAGCAGCAAGCAAATTCTTCGCAAAACGAATCAATTAAACTAGTAAGCGAAATTCTCAAACGGACAAATCAGCTGATTCAAAAGGGCGATTTTGACCGTGCACAAGGAGAATTACTACGTGCTAATCTTACTGCAAAAGAACATTATAAGACACCTCAAGCTTCTTCGCCGATAAATAATAAATTCTTTGCGCGTCAAATGCCGCCTGAACCTTTACCACTAGCGCCGCTAGATGCGATGATGTCTGTGGTTTCGCCTTCAATAAAAAGTGAAAACACACCACCGCTGACAGACGAACAAACACTAGTAACTCTAACCGGGGAATCAAAGGTTCCGGATCCATCAAGCGATAGAAGCATCGAATTCAAATGCTATCGCGAAGCCCTTGCTAAAGCTTGGTACGACGGAGCACTGACAAATGAAGAAGAACGCCATTTACAGGAATTACGAACTGTTTTAGAAATTTTAGATACTGAACATGCAATACTTGAAAAAGAAATTAAATATTCATGTTATAAAAATGCTTTGGCTAAAAATTTCGGCGCAGGTGTTGCTGCTTCTTCAGACTCAAAGATTCTCACAGATCTTCAAAATAAATATGTCATCTCACTCGAGGAGCATTTACGGATTATCGGTCCGCCTGCACAAAAAAAACAGCAAAAACAGCGCGATAAAATTTTGATTATTGATGATGATGACGATTTCCTAAATATGCTCAGCAACTCTATGACGGAAGAGGGATTTGACGTAGTCGCTGTACCTACATCCGATGAAGCCTATACACTCCTGCAAAAACTTACGCCGGATCTCATTTTATGCGACATCAATCTTAAGACGTCAACAATGAATGGCTTCATTCTTTATGAGAAAGTTCAAACAAACAGGAATCTTCAAAATATTCCTTTCGTTTTCCTTACAGGACTAATGGATGAAAAGCTAGCTTGGACAGGAAAAGAACTTGGCGCCGATGATTACTTACTAAAACCTGTTTCCAGAAATGCACTGCTATCCACACTTCATGGAAAACTGAAACGCTTCAAGCAGCTCAGAGGCCTCTATTCACAAACTCCGGCGTTTTGCTGAGGGATTTCTACAAAATCGCCTTTTTGGCTAAAATCGAGAGATTTTAGGGATAACCCTCTTCTGAACCAATTACTTTTCTACAATTCGCTTAGTATTATTCCTACTGCACTGGTGTAATCCACTATAGAACACCTAATTCTTCTTGTTTTAGCCGCCAAAAGCGCTGCTTAAGACACACTTCAACAATTAAAAGACCGGAACGGTTATTGATGCAAAAAAGGTTAAGAGATAAAAAGAAGGAATCAGAAGAAGGAATCAGAAAATGACTAATTTGCAGCAGCAAAATCTCCAACCGGAACATGAACTTACACCTCGTGACGACAATAAAAAAATTGTCAGTGAGGTCTTAAAACGTGTCGACCAGCTTATCCGGAAAGGCGAACTGGATTGTGCAGAAAGAGAGATTGCAAAAGCCAAGGAAATCGACCCTAGAAATGTATATGCATTTGCAATGCAAGAACGAATATCTGCTTTAAAAATAGAAATCGAACGGATTGTAGTAAAAGAACGTCTTGAAAATTCTATCCGGCCAGCTGTTATATCCACTCTTCCTCTGCCTGTTGCCGAAACTATTACGATGCCGTCTTTACCGAAGCCTGCAGAGGTTAATCTGACTAAAACATTTGTTAGACCGATGTCAACATTACCGCCGTTCCCGCTCGACAGATCTATTGAAATGGCCGTAAAAGATAAAGAACCGCAGCAAGAGCGCGTTGTCGATAGAAGCATTGAACTGGAATCTTATCGTAAAACACTTGCAGAGATGTGGTATGATGGAGCGTTAACGACAGAAGAGAAGCGCCGTTTAGGCGAATTACAAACAATACTGGAAATTACAGATGCAGAACACGAGGGAATAGAAAAAAATGTGAAGCGAGAATGCTATAAAAATGTCATTCTGCGGCAATTATCCAGTAATCCAATTGTTCTATCAGATGCTAATTTTCTTAATGAATTACGAAGCACATATCAGATATCTGAAGAGGAACATGACCAAATTCAAACACAGTTGATGAACGTTATCCAACACAAACAAAGGAACAAGATTCTTGTCATCGACGACGACACTCGTCTGCTGGAATTACTTGAAGCATCGCTGGAAGAAAACGGCTTCGATGTAACAGCATTATCAACATCCGATGAAGCATACGCATTGCTTCGTAAATTCGTTCCTGATCTGATCCTCTGTGATATTAATCTTGAAACTTCAACTATGGGCGGTTTCACATTCTACGAAAAAGTACAGGAATTGGAAAACATTCAGAGTATTCCATTTGTATTTCTATCAGGACTTACAGACGAGGTTCTTGTCCGTACCGGTAAAGAACTCGGAGTGGATGATTATTTGATGAAACCTATTTCCGAGCAGACGCTGGTCTCAACATTAAGAGGAAAATTAAAGCGCTTTAGGCAGTTAAAAAAAGTAGCGGGTAAACATATCCCAGTTATGATAACTGCATAAGCGAGAGCATTTTCTCATCGTTTTTTATACCCGGTGGGATTTCCTTTAGCTACTTCTTTACCGCCGGCATATTTCTCAACAGAATAAACCGCCTGTAAAGAACACATAGTACAAGAATTCCGTTCATAAAAAAGATGTTAAGATAGAGGTACAACTCTAAACGGTTCAAGACCGAACACAGCATCAACAGAAACAATTCCGTGCCAAAACCTATCAGTCCGGAAATACGCAAAGAAATACGATCAGAATACCATTGAATAGATAAATCTCTGAAGGGATTTATTCCTGTATTTTCGCAGGACCTGCAAAAATTAACTCCGGAACTCCATCGGTCAACTTTTTCGATAAGCCGGTCTTGCCAGCCGTAAATACACAAAAAAATCCGTTGAAGAATGAGTTCAAAGCTGCCCTTATTCAGGTCTTCTTGCAGAATTTCTTCAGATAGACGATTGATTATATACTGTTTCTGCAGGTGGAGATATTTTACTTGATAAAAGACATGGTAAGATACCCTGAGTGAAATACCGGCAAGTCCAAGCATTGCGAGCAGCAGCATCAGCCAATTACCTGTTGATCGAAACAGAACCCAGCCAATGGCGCCGAACACAGCTCCGTTAACTATAAAGTCGCCGATTGAATCCAGGAATCTTCCCACGCGGCTGCTTTGTTGCTTCGCTCTTGCAAGCTGGCCGTCAGCAGAATCAAGCAAGTCTTTAAGCGTCACAAGCAGTCCGGCAGCAATAAAAGCATCCGGAGTTCCTGTTAAGTAATAAAATGCCGCCGCAAGACCGGCGATGGTAGACGCAATTGTAACCTGATTCGCTGTAACAGGCGTATGATAGAGCGCCAGTACGATCAAGCCAGCTATGGGACGAAGCAGGTATGTATTAATGAGTTCGTCTGAAATATCGGATTTAACGGATTTTTTATAAGAGTACATTTTAACAGACAATATACATTTGTTCCGTAAAGTGAAGGTTGATTCATTCCTTTTATCGTCAAATTATCTATCGATACTTCTGATAAATTAAAGGAATACTGTCATTGCAAGGCGCCTCATGCCGATGCAATCTCGTTTTTACTTTATTTTAACAGATGAGATTGCTTCGCTTTGCTCGCAATGACTATCCTTATTCAATTTTTCAGACGTCTCCTTTCATAAATCTCAGGTTTTTTTATAACAGCATCATAGATCAGTCAACAACCCACGCTTCTAACAGGTGTTCGCCGATACCCTGGATAAAGCGTGAAGGCTTTGTTAGAATTAAACCGCTCTCGCGGTCGTATATATTCATCGGATAGGTAATAATCAAATGCTCTTTTGCACGGGTGCAGCCGACATACATCAGCCGGCGTTCTTCTTCCATTTCCTCATCGCTAGCTGCGGCCCGCATTGACGGGAATCTTCCTTCGAGTGCATAAATAATAAATACAGTATTCCATTCTAATCCTTTAGCACTGTGAATTGTCGAGAGTGTCAGGTATTCCGTTTCCGGGCCGGGTGATTCAATATCGGAGATACTCTCGTTCGGCGGCTCCAGCGCCAGATCCGTCAATAATTCATCAACCGACTTGTAACGTTCGGTAATATTTTGAAATGTGTCGATGTCTTTTTTTCGCTTAATGTGGTCTTCATAGCGGGCGCGCATGATCGGTTCATAATACTGGATAATGAGAGATGTCTTTTCTGCCGGAGAAATATTCGGTGCAACGACTTCTTTCAGCACATCAAACAGCCTGCGCACATTAGCGGGATAATTGCCGTATTCCATCCAGAATTTTGTTGTTGCCGTTACGGACTCTTTAAATTCCTTCGCCAGACCGACGCGGCGTTTTAAAATATCATCTACAACCTTTTCTGCCGTGCGCGGACCTACGCCGTCGATGAGCAAAAGAATACGATTCCATGAAACTACATCCCGCGGATTCTCGAGCACTCGCAGATATGCCACGATATCTTTTATATGTGCTGTTTCGATAAATTTATATCCGCCGAATTTTAGGAACGGAATATTCGCCTTCGCTAACTCGATTTCCAGATCGAATGAATGGAATGACGATCGGAACAATACAGCCATTTCCTCCAGCGGAATTCCCATTTCGCGGTATTCCAGAATTTTCTGTACAACGTATCTTGACTGCTGGTTCTCCGTCTGTGCAGAAACTAGCTGCGGCAGGCTGCCGCCGGATTTCTTCGTAAAAAGTTCTTTCGTGTACATTTTAACCGCCCAGACTTTCCCCGCTGCGCAAAAGAATTTCATTCGCCAGATTCAGGATCGGCTGTGTGCTTCTATAATTTTCTTCCAGCTTGATTATTTTACAGTCCTTAAATTCTTCGCCGTAATTAAGAATATTCTGAATCGTGGATCCCCGAAATGAATAAATACATTGCGCGTCGTCGCCTACTACCATTAAATTCCTGTGCTTGAAAGCAGAGTAATTTTACAATTTCAGCTTGCAGCTTATTTGTATCCTGATATTCGTCCACCATAATATATTTATAGCGGTCGGAAAGCGTTGCACGCACTGCTTCGTTTTGACGCAGTAATAACGCAAGATTCAAGAGTAAATCGTCGTAATCCATCAAATTATTTTCATGTTTGTATTTCACATAGGCATTGTGAAGTGCAGATATGTCCGTCTCAATTTCAAGGTACTGCGGATAATCCATCGCCAGCAGTTCTTTCACCGGAGTTACCGTATTCAGTGAACGGCTGTAGAGATCGTATAATGTTTCTTTACGCGGAAATCGCTTCTCTTTTGTATCATATTTCATTCGAGTACGAATCAGATTGACAACATCTTCGGCATCCGCTTGATCAAGAATTGTGAAATTACTCTCGTATCCAAGTTGGCCGGCGTATTTTCGCAGGACACTGTTAGCAAAAGAATGAAATGTTCCGCCCGAGACTTGTTCACATCGGCTGTCCAATAAAATCGATGCTTTCCTCAACATTTCTTGTGCCGCCCTGCGTGTAAATGTCAGCAGCAGCAGCGAATCCGGTTTAACGCCTAATTCTACCAAATATGCTACTCGATACACAATTGTGCGGGTCTTCCCGGTTCCTGCCCCGGCAATAATCAAGTGCGGACCATTGACCGAAGTAACAGCTTCGTACTGCGCAGGATTCAATTCCTGTTTATAGTTGATGCGTAGATGCTGCGGCTGAATGAGATGCAGATGATCGCCGGGAAGCGGCTTCAGTGTGAATTTTTTCATTTCATGCCGAATAGAAGTGCAAATGTATTCCGCTGCCGAAGCTTACAAATGTAATAATACTTTTACACCGATAGATGCTCAAGATCATTTTATAAATGAAGATAGCTGAAAATATCTGAAAAATGAAACACTCATAACTTGAGTTTTCAGCAACAAAGCCGTACGTTAATTATATAATTTCAATAGCGATAAATCCTTAAAACCTATCGCTTATTTTCTTTATCACGATAAACTTCAGACAGAACAAATGAATATTCTCGTATTAAATTGCGGCAGTTCATCTCTAAAATTTCAAATTATTCAGACCGATCTTGAAATGATTGAGAAAGTTGCCGATAAACAACTTGCCAAAGGTCTGATCGAACGTATCGGAAGCCAGGCGCTTGTTTCACTTCAGGCTGACGGCAAAACGGCAGTAAAACATGCGGCGCCTCTGCGCGACCATCGCGCTGCGCTTGATCATGTTGTTAAATGGATCATTTCAAAAGACGCACAAATTCCAGAAATCCAATCGCTTGCGGATATTCATGCGGTCGGCCATCGTGTTGTTCATGGAGCGGAACGTTTTACAAAATCATCAATTATAACGGATGAGGTTATTCGCGGAATTGAAGATTGTATCGATCTTGCCCCATTGCACAATCCGGCAAACCTCAAAGGTATCAATGCAGCACGTGAGCTTCTTGGCACCGGTATACCTGCCGTAGTCGTTTTCGACACTTCGTTTCACTCAACTATGCCGGAGACGTCGTTTCTGTATGCTATTCCATACCAGCTTTACCGCCGGCATAAAATCCGGCGATACGGATTCCATGGCACATCGCACCGGTATGTAGCATACCGTTACCGGCAGCTCACAGGAAAGTCGCGGGAAGATACTAATGTGATAACATTACATCTCGGCAACGGATGTTCGGCTTGCGCTATTAAAAATGGAGTTTCATTCGACACATCGATGGGTCTTTCCCCGCTGGAAGGATTGGTCATGGGAACGCGAAGCGGCGATATTGATCCGGCAGTAATAGAATTCCTTTCTCACAAAGAAGGTATGTCGATGAGCGAAATCGACGCATTGCTCAATAAACAATCGGGATTGCTCGGTATTTCAGGGTTGACGAACGATATGCGCGACTTGCTGGCGGAATCGAACGACCATCAGGACCGGCGTGCAACACTTGCCGTGAACATATTTTCACAGCGGGCAAAAAAGTATATCGGTTCATATTTAGCTGAAATGAACGGCGCCGATGCTCTTATTTTTACCGGCGGTATCGGAGAAAATGCAGCAAAAATCCGGCAGCGTATATGCGCTAATCTCGATTGGCTCGGGATAGAAATTGACGACAAGCTCAACAACGAAATGATCGGGGGAAAAGAGGGAGAAATCAATACAAAAAAAAGCCGGGTCAAAGTATTCGTCATTCCCACAAACGAGGAATTGCTCATCGCACGAGATACTGTCCGATGCATCGTTGATTCACCTAAAAAGGATTAATCGCAAGGAAAGTATTCGCTATAATTGCATAAAATTTTATGCAGGCGCGAGCAATGATGTTCGCGCTTTTTTATTAGATTCGTTTCTATCTGGTTTTATTAACAATTTTTTTGCATTCTTGTATATATATAAATCAATCGAATATTTCTAATGTCGGCAGTCTTTAAAACAAAAAATTCTACACATCTTCATCTATCATTACGGCTTCGTGCACTCGCACGAAATCTCTGGTTTACTTGGAATCCGGAAGCCTGCCGTGTGTTCAAAGAACTATCACCTCTTGTCTGGCGATATTCAAATCATAATGCTGCAGCAGTGATGAATGAAATTTCCAACCAGGAGTTGGAGGCCCGGCTTCGCGATCATGAATTTTCACGAAGAGTGCATACTGTCCTGGAGGAATTTGAGTCGTATATGACTGAAACCTCGACATGGGCAAAGCGCCATGCGGGATCGTTGAAAAATCCGGTGGCATATTTCAGTGCAGAGTTCGGATTGCATGAATCGCTGCCGATTTATTCAGGCGGCCTTGGAATTCTTTCCGGAGATCACACAAAATCCGCAAGTGATCTTGGCATTCCATTTATCGGAATCGGATTGTTTTACCGCCAGGGTTATTTCCAGCAGAGACTGAATGCCGACGGCTGGCAGGAAGAATTATATCCGTCGAACAATCCGGATCATCTTCCGCTTGAACTGGTTCTCCAGCCCGAAGGCGGCCGGCTGCTCAACTCTATTGAAATCGGACACAGCACAGTATATTTCCAAACATGGGCAATACATGTCGGACGCGTCACTTTATATTTGCTTGATACTAATCTTCCTGAAAATGATCAGCATTTTCAGGGTATGACTTCCACGGTATACGGCGGCAACATAGATACACGCATCGGACAGGAGATTATTCTGGGAATCGGCGGCGTGCGGCTCCTGCAGTCGCTTAAAATTAATCCGTCCGTTTTTCATATGAACGAGGGGCACTCAGCATTTCTCGTGCTTGAACTGCTGCGGCAGGAATTGAAATCGGGAAAAACGCGCGAAGAGGCGGAACGATCAGTCCGGTCGAAGTGCGTCTTTACAACTCATACGCCGGTGCCTGCCGGGCATGATCGATTCAATTCTGAATTAATGGCACACTCCTTCGGCAAATTCTGGGATTCTACAGGATCGACACATGAAGACCTGATGTCGTATGGACGTATAAATCCATCCGATAAAAACGAGCAATTCACCATGACCGTGCTTGCAATTAAGATGTCGCGTGCGGCAAACGGAGTCAGCGAGCTGCATGGGCATGTGAGCAGGGAAATGTGGAAAGACATATTCCCCGGAAAAGCAGTAGATGAAATCCCCATCGGATACATAACGAACGGTATCCATGCACCGGGATGGGCTACTGCACGTGCGCATGCTTTTTGGAACAAACGGCTTGGCTCCGATTGGACGGAAAAATTTATGGAGCCGAAGTTCTGGAAAAAAATAATAAACGGTGAACTTGCCACAGATGAAGAATTATGGGCATTACGATACAACTTGCGCCGCGATCTCGTAGAATACGCCCGGCGCCGGCAGATAGAACTGCAGCCCGGTTATGGTGCCGGTTCGCCATTTGCACCATCAAGCAATATTCTATCTCCCGATGCCCTTACAATCGGTTTTGCACGCCGGTTCGCGACATATAAACGCGCACCGTTGATATTCCGGCATTTGGAAAAGACCATTCCTCTGCTTATCGACAAACAGCGTCCCGTTCAAATTATTTTTGCCGGTAAGGCGCATCCGCGCGACGATGAAGGCAAACGATTTTTGCAAAAAATAATTGAAGCTACCCGGCATCCTCAATTGACCGGTAAAGTGATTTTCCTCGAGAATTATGACATCAATGTTGCACGTCATCTTACTGCCGGTGCTGATGTGTGGTTAAATAATCCTCGCCGGCCGCTCGAAGCCAGCGGAACCAGCGGTATGAAGGTTACGATACATGGAGGACTCAACCTCAGCATTATGGATGGTTGGTGGCGCGAGGGTTACAATGGTGAAAACGGATGGAAAATCGGCGATGATAGTAACGATGCCGATCTTGAGACTCAAGATGAACGTGATTTTGAGAGCCTGCTTAAACTGCTTGCAGAATCGGTCATTCCGGAGTTCTATAACCGGGATGCACAAGGCATTCCCCGAATATGGCTAAAACGCATCCGAAATGCTATGCAAACCCTCCTCTCTCAATTCAGTACAGACAGGATGGTTGGAGAATACGCGCAAAAATACTATTTGAACAGAGAACAATAACAACAGCCTAAAAGGGGCCCTTCCATTAAAATGTAATTTCGGTGAACTTCATTAAACACTTTATTGACATTCTACTCCTACCCCACTATCTTTAAAGTGAGATAGCGAATGTTTACTTGTACCTGAACGAGGAGCAAGCTGTTATGACCAATCCATCAGAAATGCGAACACAAAAGATCTCAGCAATTATGTTCACAGATATCGCCGGTTTTTCGAAAAAGCTTTCAGAGAATGAAGTCCGCGCATTTGATCTTCTCAAAACTCATGATGCACTTATACGTGTTCTGACTGCCAAATTCGATGGTAAAGTACTCAAATCCCTCGGCGATTCGTTTATGGTGGAGTTTCCAAACGGTGTCAATGCTGTAAAATGTGCCGTTGAAATCCAAAAAAGATTCTGGAATTTCAACCGCGGCAAGCTGGAATCAGATACAATTAGAATTCGAATAGGCATTCATATAAGCGAAACACTTATTCGTCATGGCGACATACTTGGTGCAGACACAGCGATTGTCTCGCGCATTGAAGCAATGACCGAACCGAACCGCATTTGTATCTCCAATGAAGCATACGAGCATATCAAGAATTTATTGCCGATTCAGGTGTTTAAAATCGGGTTGTTGGAACTTAAGGACATATCCCGAGAGATAGAAGTTTATGAAGTACTCATCGATACTATTCCTGAACTTGCACAACCGTCGGAGACTGCCCAACAGGTATCGTCATCACAGCAAAGTTCAGTAGCAATGAAACACGAAGAGGATGAACTTAGCGAAGCAAAAAAAATAGAGGAAACGAAGCAGCGTCTTTTTAGCGATCAGGCAAAAAGTGAAGAAGATCGGAATAAGAAAATTGCCGCTCACTATACACGGGCAGAGATTTTTTTCGAGGCAGGCGCTCTGGAAAAGGCCGAGCATGAACTTGCTGAAATCGCGAAACTTGATCCGCAGCAACGTCCGCCGATAGAACGAGAGCGGCAGGAAAAAGAGAGCGAACGCTCCATTCAGGATCATCTTATAAAAGCACGCGAATTATTCGCCACTAAGGACATTGATGCAGCAGAAGAAGAAATAAACGAGGTTTTTCGGACCAAACCTCTTCACGTCGAAGCACAGCAGATCCTGATGCAAATAGAAGAGGAACAGGTACAAACAGGAAGAAAAAAAGCGAGCCAAACAAACGGAACCTGTTGCCAAGCAGGTTTCTGAAGAAGAACAAAAGATTGAAACATTGCTTGAGCAAGGACAGGCACTGCTTCAAGAAGGAAAATTCACAGAAGCTACGTTTGTATTGCATGATCTTTTTCTTATCGATCCGAACCATTCCGGCGGTCGACGACTGGAGGAACATATTCGTCAGGCCGAGCAGGCAAAAGCGGAAATCCAGCGTATTCAAGCTGAACAATCGCCTGAGGAGCAGCGCTATCAAGGGCTAGCGCAGCTTCAAAGGAAAGTGGAAGATCAGATACAGCAGCAGACCCAAGTGATACAAAAAGAGGTAGTTCGCGAACCGAGAACAAAAAAGCTGCTTCAAATTGCAGCGATTGTCATACTCGCTCTATTGGCGCTTTTTATACTTCCGAAAATCTTCGATTTAATTTTTCCCAAGCACGCATCGATTGCCGTTTTGAGATTCTCCAGTCCGACCGGTGAGTCAAAAGAATTGGATTTATCGGATGTACTTCCGGTCTTGCTGGCTGAAGATTTTTCAAAATGCGATCACATTACAGTCATTGCTCCATCATCTTCTCTCCTGTATATGTCCGATCCGATATACCTGAGAAAGATCGCGGCAAACCTGCGGGCAGAATATGTTCTTGCCGGAACAATTCAGGAAGACGGCGGACGATACACCGTCCAGCTTAACCTTCTCACACCTGATGAAGAAAAAGCAATAGATATTGGAACAGTACAGGGATCATACGCGACGATCAGCGGAATGCGTTCATCAATTCTGCAAAGGGTACTCGAAAAAACCGGGGTTCGATCGGATATACCGGTAATAACGCAGCCTGCCAACACTGATGCATTTATCAAATATATAAAGGGTATTCATTATTTTCATCAAAAATCCGGAGCGGACACAGATTCAGCAAGAATTTTACTGCAAACTTCCGTTCAAATTGATCCTTCACTGTGTATAGCATACGGATCGCTGGCCGACATACAAGTACGTACTTTCCAAACCATGGAAGATCCGCAATTTCTTCAATCCGCGATGGAATATGCACAACGGGCACTTCGGTGTTCACCCAACAATGCTCTTGCCTATCAAGTCCTTGCTACGGGTAATCGCCTATCACAAAATTATTACTCGGCTTTATCTTCTATTAACCTGAGCCTGGAATTGCATTCGCAAAGTCCGGAATGTTACAGAGAACTCGCACTTCTTTCTCTTATTGCCAGAAGATTTGATGAGGCTGACTCTTATGCTTCCAGCGCATTGCTCTATGATCCCAAAAATGTCGAATCTCATTTTACGCTTGGACTTGTTCAGCAGATGAGACAGGATTATTTTGGAGCAGAAAATTCATATCAACAAGCGCAGCAGCCGGGGGATAATAATTCAATTCTAATGGCATATTACGTTCAGAATGTATGGATCGGTCAGGGTAACTACGATAAAGTTGTACGCTATTGCGAACAAATGATCCGTACTTCACCGGAAAATTACCGTTATTATTACTGGATTGGACGCGCATATCAACTCTCACTCCAAATAAGCATAGCACAGGAATGGCTGCGAAAAGGATTGACTAAAACTGCACAAGTGATAGACGATGATCCCAATGATGCAATTGCTCATACATATGCCGGATTGATTTACTCCCGTCTTGGAAAATTCCCCGAAGGTGAAGCGGCCATGAATAAAGCTATGCGGCTCGACAGCAATTCTGTCGAAGTTGTTTTCCGTAATGCTGATCTCTATTCTATCCAGAGGAATAAACAAAGAGCTATTGCAGCACTGGAAAAAGCAATACGGCGGCAATACGATTTTGCAGAAATCATGAATCCGGACTTATCGTTTATTGCACTCGAGCCTGAATTTCTTTCAGCCACTGCACAAAAAATCGAAGGCAAGTGGCCGGAAAAATAAAGGGAAATCGGTCTTTTTGTCATTCATTGCCGCATCATAAAACAAGCGGCTGTAATCTGTCTTTGATCGTTACTAAAGACAATTTTCCGTCATGCCCTATAAAGCGATGCGCCCCCCTAATATTCCCGATTTGTGACTTCTTTTCACGTTCCTTTTCCATGTTCCAAAAATTTCCGAAAGAATATTTGGTCACTCCATCGTTTCAAACAGCAAAAATCGTATGGTAATCAGCTCTAGGACGGATTTCTACGATTGAATCTGCCGGGTAGTTGATTCATTTCTTCATTTGCCTCCTGCCCATTTTTTACATAAGTTAGACTGTATTGCATAACCATTAAATTCATAAGTTCGTTAGACAACAAAATTATGTCCCTCCGACGAAGGGTAGTACGAGAACGGGTTTTACAGGCACTGTATGCTTATGAACTGTCTCAAGAACCTATTGAGATGATCATCAAGAACATTGCAGGTGATTTACAGAAGCAGCCGGAATCATACGCCTTTGCAAAGCAGCTCATCTTAAAAGTAATTGAATGCAATAAAGAATTAGACAGACCTCATACGCCAGCGAGTGGAACATTGGGAATTCAATCGCCTTGCCATTATCGACAGGATCGTTTTGACGAATGAGTATTTGCGAATTATTGCACTTTGAAGATATCCCTCCAAAAGTCACAATGAATGAAGCTATCGAAATTGCTCGTGCCTACAGCACCGATAAAAGCGATAAATTCGTCAACGGTGTGCTCGACTCCATTCTTGAAGATCTGAAAAAGGAAGGCCGAATTAAAAAATCAGGACGCGGACTTGTCGATACTCATGTGACAAAGAAACTCAAATCCTGATGAGTGCGTACCCTCTCCTCATCTTCATCCCGTCCGGCAACACGCGGACAGGTTTTTTCATGGGCACTCTTCGATTTTGCAAACACTGCATTCTATGTTCTCATTCTCACCGTTGGATATCCGCTCTACTTTAAAGAAATTGTAGCCGGCGGGAGCAGGCAGGGTGATCTTTTATGGGGTTCCTCTTTCAGCATTTCCATGATCGTTGTTGCACTGCTTTCTCCTATTCTCGGCGCCGTTGCAGACTATGGTGCAGGAAAAAAACGCTTTCTCGGGAATCTTTACCGCACTTATGTATTCTGGCAACTGCATTTCTTTTCTTCGTCCAAAGCGGAATGATCGTTGCTGGGATGGTGCTCCTGATTCTTGCAAATATCGGCTTCGAAGCAGGATTAGTATTTTACGATGCCTTTCTTCCGGAAATATCAACTGAAAGAAGTTACGGCCGCGTATCCGGTTATGGATATGCACTAGGATACGCCGGATCACTTTTTACTCTCGCTGTAGCATATCCTCTTTACGCAGACGGTTTTAGCGAGACGAATCTATTCAATGTGCGATTCAGCTTTCTCATTGCTGCAGGATGTTTCCTCGTTTTTTCTCTGCCTTTATTTTTTCTGCTTGCCGGATAAACAGCGGACCGCCAGTCTTGAAATTGGACTCCATCAAAATCGGTTTTAAACGGCTGCAAATCTACATATCAGCAATTCCCGAAATATCGCAATATTGCACGCTTTCTCTTTGCCTACTTTATTTATATTGATGGAGTAAATACTATCATAATATTTTCTTCCATCTTTGCACGCGAAACCCTTAAAATGGATATCGGTGAAATTATCATTTTCTTCGCTATGGTGCAGACCTCTGCCATTGCCGGCTCTCTCTTATTCGGAATCTTGGCAGATCATTCAGGACATAAACGTACATTGAGCATGACGCTGCTCCTCTGGTTGTTAATTATCATTCTCGCGTACTTCGTTCAGGCTAAATGGTTGTTTTATATCGTCGGCGGTCTTGCAGGCATCGCTTTAGGTTCGTCTCAGTCAACAAGCAGGAGCCTAATGAGCGATATTACTCCGCAGGAGAAAAAGACGGAATTTTTTGGCTTCTATTCCTTCTTTGGAAAAGCATCGGCCATTCTTGGCCCTTTTGTTTTCGGAATTATTTCTGTATACTCTAATCAAAGATTTGCAATTCTTTCTGTAGGATTCTTTCTCATTACCGGGCTTATCTTATTACAACGCGTTGAAGAACATTCAACAAAATATTTTTCCAATGAAGCTTAAATTACCGATATCATTCAGGAAGGAACTTCATATGCGCATTTTCATTTCTGCTGTTCTGATCGCCCTGCTGGTCGGGTGCAGTACCGAAGAAAAAGAAACAACAACAAAAGGCCGTTTGCATCTTATTATTCCGGAGTCCATCGCTCCCGTTATGATCGACGAAGTGGAACATTTTTTAGATCTCTATAAAGAAGGCGGCGCCCAAATCACATACACAATTGCTTCATCTGAAAAAGCAAAAAATTACTTTATCAAGGATACAGGCCGGATTGCATTTATACCCCGTCCGCTCACGACGCAGGAAAGAGAACAAGAACAAAAGATATCTCCTTACTTCAATGAACTGATTGTTGCATATGATGGAATCGCTGTAATCGTTTCTTCGACGAATAATTTAAAACAGATGACGACAACAGAAATTAAAAATATTTTATCGGGAACAGTAACAAGATGGGAACAGCTTACAGCTGCCGAGCCGATGAAGGGAACTATTAAAGTATATTGTCAGGACTCATCAGACAACTTAGCATACCTCAAAGAACGATTGCTAAGGAACACAAAGAAATCCGCAAAAATCAAATGGACACTTTCCGATCTTCAGACAATACAATCGGTAGAAAATGATCCGATGTCAATCGGCTTCGTCGCATTAAGCTGGATCGATTCAGCTAAATCGCAAGCCAAAATACTCGAACTTGGACGCACAAAAGAAGACACCGATACGACTTTTGCACCTCCGCCTGAGGCAGCCGGAAAATTCTATTCTCCGCACCCGGCATACATTTTTCTTAATTATTATCCGTTTAAGCGTGCGATATATATGTACACCCGTACACATGTGGATTTAGCGGCTGGATTCGGTACATATGTCGCCACGGCAGAAGGTCAAAAGATCATTTTAAAACACGGACTTCTTCCCGGCACACAAAAGATAAAATTGAAATCTATGCAGCCTTAGAAACCGAACATCTAAATCTAAAGTATTTTTCAGATTTTGCGTAGATATTTTAAAAATCCGCACCAAATGAAAAATAGTAAAATGGTTCAGAAAAGCTTGAATATCTAAAGCGCCATGCAATATCAATCCGCAGCGGAATGCCTAAGAAAAATAGGCGAGTACCTAATCCGGTCCCGACTAGCAAATCGTTAAATATTGATTCACCGCTATACGGATCATTCCCCCACATTTTCCAGCTTTTCGAGTCGGACCATGCAGAACCTACATCTATAAATGCAGCCCCGAGAATATCGGCAAATCCTATCGGTACTGCGCCAAAAATAAGATATTTTAAAAGCGGGAAACGAAATTCCATATTTGCGACAGCAAAATGGGTGCCGATTTGCTGGGCGTATCTGAAACCGCGCAATGGTAAAACAGGCGTGAGAAAAGCAAAATCCTCCACGTTCTTGATAGGAATTTCATTGCCCTGAAGTTCAGGATTAATCCATCCTTCTGTTCCGCCAATAAAGAAATTTTGTTTATTTGCACCTGTACTTGTACCGCCGGAAAGCCGATATGCGAGAATAAATTCCTTTGAAAGTCTAATATAACTTCGATAATCTGCTGTAAAGGTCTGAATATCCAATCCTTCGTCTCCTAATTTCGGCGTTCCGTAGAATGTAAAATTAAATCGAGATCCATTATTTGGACCGAACCAAGCACCTTGCCAGAGTGAATTATCCCTCACATAACTTAAAAGCGGCAGAATCAGTGATCGTTTTTGCGACGGTTCTGACGGCATATCCAAATTCTCGCGTGATAAATTCAACCACATCAAAGAGCCGTCTATGCGGTTAAATCGATCAATCGGATAAGACGCCATCAATCCGGCTCCCCACGTACGAAATCTATATAACATGCTATAGTAGAAATTTTGATTATCAAGCAATAAAAATTTCGCATTATGAAATGCCTGGAAACCCCAATCAATCCGCCCCGGTAAATAGTAATACGAAAGGCCGTAGTCGCTGTTTTTTAAATCAATTAATAAATTTGTCTGAAAAATAATTTGATGATCACCAAGCATATCGCTGAATGCAATGATAGTATTTCCTTCCAATCCGTAAAACGAACTGTAACCTGCTGCGCCGTAAACAAGGTCGGGTGAGAAATTCAGTTTATAGCGACGCGGAATGTAATTGCCTTCGCTGTCCTGATTATCTGAAATATCTACTTGTAAAATCGGAGGAGTAACATTTGTTGTATCGTGCATTGCATCTGTAGAAAAGATAAAACTGGAGAGGTCCGGTTTTGTACCGGGATCATAAACGGTTTCGGCTTCCACTGTGTCTGCAATTACTACCACATTATTATAAACCGCTATAGTATCGGAAACAGGAATTACCGAGACAACCTCCTTAGGCCTTACTTCACGCGGCAGATTATATTTCACTTTGTAATACTCGGTTGGTTCCAATGAAGTCACATTTAGCTTCCTTTCCAGCGGACGCAGCATCAAGTAAATATCAAATCCTGCTTCATTAAGAGACGAGAAAACTAATTTCGAACCATCGCGTGAAAGTGAGAGCTGGTACATCCCGCTGATAGAGTTAGTGATGGGATAGAACTTACCTGATTCCAATGACTGTACATAAAGATTATTAATACCGTTAATATCGGAAACATATAGAATCTTTTTGCCATCCGGAGATAAAACAGGTGAAGATTTGCTGCCATTCGGCTGTTTTGTTATGCGGCTAATGATCCCTGTAGAGATTTCGAGCGAGTACAAATCGGATTGTCCAAAATCATAATTCCATATCTTAAAATTTGCAGGCATTAAAGACGGCGACGTATTACCTCCGCGGTCGGATGCAAAATAAATTGTTTTATTATCCCAGGAGAAAACCGGATCTGTATCGGAAAAAATGTCATTCGTAAGATTCTTCAATTCTTTTGTGGCAATATTATAGACATAAATATCCGATTGCGGTGTTTTAACCCCGACAAAAGTGAGCAGATTGCCATCCTTACTCCAATCGACTGAGAAAATGCCGTCCAATTCAAATTCAATTTTTTCTTTTTCACCTGATTCTACATCCACCATGATAATTGCATCATGTTCTCCTGATTTTACGGCAAGTGCAATTTTCTTTCCATCCGGCGACCATGTGATCCTTGGAGTCAGTAAATGTAATTCTTCAAAATCGTTTGTTCTTTGCCCGCTCACAGCTTTGTCAAGAATCTCTCCATCCATTGCTGACATAATATAGACATCGAAATAATCATTTCTATCGGACAGGAATGCAATTTTATCTCCCTGCGGAGAAATCGCAGGACTGGTATTATAGAAATTGTCGTCTTTTGTGTGGTTTGTCAGGCGTTTATAAGAAAAATCCGCCGGCTCTTCGCGTTTGGCGACATCGGGCCAATAATACACTTTCTGTTCCTTTTGCCAGCGCTCGGAAAGCTCTTTTACTGTCATTCCAATTGAATTACTAAATCCTTTTTCAATACTTCGAGCTTTTTTTATGCTGTTGAATATTTCGGAAATTTTTTGCTCTCCGTATTTATTTGCAATATAATACCACACGGATTGTCCGCCGCGATATGCGAAATAACCGCCCAGGCGGGGTATTGGCGGCAGGTAATTATGCACGGTTGCATCACGCAAAAACATATCCGAATTATTATCCCACTTCAGAGCCGAATATTCTGCGATGCCTTCATTCATCCACAGCGGCAGCTGCACCGGCGCTTTACTGGAAATCAGAGATTGGATAGTTCCGCCGTAGAACATGTCATTTAAAACTCCATGAACTAATTCATGGTGTATAACATGCCGGAATTGCCCGTAATTTCCTTCAAAGGGAATAACAATACGATTTTTAAAAAGCTCGGTAACACCGCCGATTCCCTCCTCCAAAAATTCACTGATAACATTTGTCTGTTGAAATTCGTTATGCGAGTTGTAGACTACAAAAGATATGCGGTTATTTATTTCATACCGGAGAAGATTCTTGATCGATGTATAGGCCGCTTCCGATGCATAAGCGGCATACTGCGCGATATCATAACCATCCTGCGAGAAATAAATATCAAAATGGTCGGTCTGTATATACTGCCAATGAAAATCTTTGTACTGGACCTTATTTTTTCCGAAAACAGAATTTTGCGCTGATCCATGCACAACCGCTCCGCATAAAATCAACCCGATAAGAAAACAACGCCGTATCATACAAACCTCATTTCTTCTAAATCGTAACACACTAAATATATTCTAATAAAACCGCATCGGAAACAAGCCGGTCGGTTGATTTTTATTGAATACTATCAATGTTTGCGCCGATGCAATATCTTCGCGCTTTCATTCTCGATAAGAGTAAAATCAATCTGATGCTTTTCGGGATTCACACGCATAACTTTAACTTCCAGTGAATCGCCGAGCCGATATTGTTTATGAGTGCGCCGTCCTTTTAAATTATACTGCTTTTCGTCATAAACATAATAATCATCACTTAAGCTGCGGATAGGTATCATGCCTTCTACAAGCAAATCGGTAAGTTCCACAAAAATGCCGAAATGTGTAACACCGGAAATTACTGCATGGAATTCATCGCCGATATGGCGTTTCATATATTCCACCTGCATTACTTTGACAGCAGCTCGTTCGGCTTCCATTGCCTGCCGTTCCATTTCGGATGATTGCTTGGCTATTGACGGTAAATGCTGGCGAAGTATGTCCAGTTCCGCTAAAGAGATTCCTCCGTTATATTGTTTCAGCATCCGATGGACAATCAAATCCGGATAACGGCGGATGGGAGACGTGAAGTGTGAATAGTAATCGAATGCAAGGCCGTAATGGCCGATATTCCTATCGGAATATATCGCTTTTGCCATAGAGCGCAATGCAACTTCATTTATCACATTCTCAACTTCAGTGCCTTTTATTTGTTCCAACAGCCGCTGTAAGGATTTAGAAGTAACTCCTCCGTCAATGTCCAGCTTAAATCCGAATTTCTCTACAAACGCTGCAAGTTCACCGATACGTTCCGGATTAGGAGAATCATGTACACGATAGAGAAACGGTTTTGCTTTCTCTTCTTTTTTTACAAATCCGATATGACGCGCTACGATGCGGTTCGCTAAAAGCATAAATTCTTCGACCAATCGATGGCTTTCTAAACGCACTTTTTTCGTAATACTTACCGGCCGGCCGCGTTCGTCCAGCTCAAATTTTGCTTCGGCAGAATCGAAATCGATGCTACCTTCTTTCAACCGTTTCTTTGTCAATACCTTACTCAGATGGTACATATTACTCAGCACATCGGCAAAAGGCCGGTCACCCGGTGTAATAACATCACCCCGTTCCATTCTTTCAATAAATTCCTGTACACGCTCGTAACTAAATCTCTGCTTGCTGCGAATAACGCTTTCAACAATTTTATATTCTTTAACACTCCCCCGGGCAGAAATGTCGATAAAAACGGAGAAGGTCAGCCTGTCTTCATCCGGACGAAGACTGCATAAATCGTTGGAAAGTCTTTCCGGCAGCATGGGAATAACACCGGCTGGAAAGTACACACTCGTACTGCGTTTCAGAGCTTCTTTATCCAGCGTGCTTCCGGCCCGCACATAATAAGATACATCTGCGATGTGCACTCCGAGACGATATAAATCATCGGATAGCAGCTCCAAAGAAACTGCATCATCGAAGTCTTTTGCATCTTCCGGATCGATGGTAAAACAGAGCAGCGCACGGAGATCGGTCCTGCGGTCAATTTCAGACTGCGGAATATCTGCCGGAATAGCATTTGCTTCGCTCAATACTTCGGCCGGAAATGATGTCGGCAAATGATATTCATGTACAACAGATTGGATTTCTGCCGATAATTCGCCGGATTTGCCGAGTACTTCTAATACCCGTCCCTCCGGATTTTGATCAGCCTTTTTCCAAGCAGTCATTTCTACAACGATTTTATCGCCTTCCTTAGCTCCCTGAAGCTGCTCATTTGGAATCAGTATTTCGCGTGCAATCTGCCGATCATCCGGTACAACGAAGAATTGTTTTCGAATACGCTCGAGAGTACCGACAAATGTACGAATTCCCCGTGTTGATGATTCTTACGACTTCTCCTTCACGCCGTGCTCCCCGTTCCCGCTGTTTTGTACTTTGCACTAAAAGTGATACTTCAACCGTATCTCCATGCGAAGCGTCGCTAAGATTATCCTGGCGGATAAATAGTTCCTCACCGCTTTCTTCCACAGTAACAATCCCGAAGCCGCGAGAAGTCATTTCCAGCTCCCCGATTAAGAACTGTGCTTTGTGAAGATGGCCATACTTCTTGCCGCGGATGCGTAATATCTTTTTATCATCCTGCAGCGTACGAAGTGCTTTTTTAAAAAGCTGTTCGTCTTTTACATTACGTATGCCTATACGTCGTGATAGTTCTTTTAATTTGAAAGACTCATTCGGAAAACGCGCAAGAAACTGCAGAATACGATCTTGAAGCGATTCAGAACTCTCGCCGGAAAATTTAGTTGGCAATGGCGACTCCTATGGACATGAAAAAATTTTAGAATGAAAATCGATAGAACAACCGTAATCCGTTAGATGCCCGGCGCTGCTCTTCTATATTTTGAACACCGTCTACGCGCCGCTCAAGCGTGAGAATAAGGTTACGCAGCCTGTCAACTCCGATCACATAGCTCATAGGCAATTCTACGCTATAATTAATATTTCCAATATCACCGGTAAACACGTACCCGCCGGCACGGATTACGGCTTCTCCCACCTGACCTGTCACCCGGAGATCTGTTGATTGGCCGAGTTGTCCGCCGGAATACAATACATCAAGCGATTGGAATCCTCCCCAGAAATTTTTGCGAATCGCTTCACTCACGGGACCGGTAAACATACCTGAGGCAAAGGCCGATCCAAGACTGGAACCCAGATTTGCACCTATTGCACCAGTGCGCTGCTGGTTGGTAATTTCATCTCGATATTGACCGGTAAAAACAAAGGCCATTGCATTACCTTCTTCATCTCCACCCTGCCAATTAACCCAATCCCTCGACGGCGGAATCCTCGTTTGTAAAGTAATTTTCGTTTTGGGCTCATTCCGTGTTCCAGTAATCAGCAGAGTTACTAATACCTGATGAGCTTTTTCAGGTCCGGCATATCCTCCAATTGGCTGCGATTGACTAACAGTATCATGCCTGCCTTCATATGTGGCAGAAATATCGAGTTCAGGATTCAACACATCTCCGGTAAATAGGATTTTTCCCGTCGCTTCAAACCTCTTAATGAAATAATAGTAGGATCGATTGCCGACATCGACCTGACCTGAGAGGCGGGACATTCCTGGAATTTTGTTAAAGTAAAGGCGTCCCTCAAGATCAGCGAAGAGTTCCTCACTGGTCTGTGTATTGAATACAAACCGAAGTGTGGTTGGCCCCTGTGTTTCTATATTGACATCATAGTTAATGCCGTCAAGGAATGAATTTTGTAAGGCTTCGGAAAATGATGATGAATAAATCAGAGCCGATTGTGGATTTGCCGCTAGTTTGTGGAATTTTCGTTTTCCCGCTGCTTGATTTAGACTCTTTAGAAGCCGCAGGTATAGTCCGCGAAGTATCGTCAAGAAACTTTACGTTTACGACACTTGTATTCACAAATTCAACTTCACGTTCCGGCGGCAAGACTAATTGTGCATCTTTGATGAAAACATCTCCGCGCACCATAGAACTGGAAAGATCTCCCTCCCAATGGAGTCCTCTCGGACCTGTAGCAGCGAATAAATCACCGTAGATTTTTTGTCCGGCGCGCCGCCTGTCTTCTCTCATTACTTTCAGGTCGCCTTGCGCTATTATATCAAAATATTTGAGGTTCAATCCTAGAAGCGTGAAACTCCCTGAGATGTTCATTGTTCCGCTGTGCTGGGGT
This sequence comes from uncultured Bacteroidota bacterium, assembly GCA_963770945.1. Classification (GTDB taxonomy): domain Bacteria; phylum Bacteroidota; class Ignavibacteria; order UBA10030; family UBA10030; genus Fen-1298. The sequence continues at coordinate 206,556 of CAVYRP010000008.1, forward strand.
TCATAAGGATCATTTTTAATAGTGAAACGTTCCAGTCGAATCCGGTCGCCTGCAGGAATCATATCTCCGTTTAAGATGTATCGAATACCCAGCGGATCGAATATTAGGCTCGCTTGTTGAATGGACATCGATCCTTCATAGTGCGGAGCATTGAATGGGCCTATCATCTTCATGTCGCATGTCATCTTTCCACTGAGATCGGAAATTTCAGGGATAAATGGATCGAGAAATTTCAAATCCAGGCCTGCGGCTTTCAATGATAGATCCACATTTCCTTCAAGCTCATGCGGTTTTTCACGTACGAGTACAAATTCGTACGGCAATGATCCTGAGAGAAGTAAATCCGGCGGCGCTTGAGGATCATCAGAATGCCCCATAAGTTTCAGCAGTAAAGTGAGTACATATTCTGAATATGCAAGGTGCGATTCAATATTACCGAAATCATGACTTCTATTCTGCCGAATATCTTCTGCACGAACATCGTCAGCCTTGAGATCTATGATAATGTTCGGACTTTCAAAACTTCCGCGGAAGGAAGCCGTTGCATTTGCCTTCCCGTCAAACTGTACAGGTGATTTTGCGTACGGCCCGCGATAGAGCACTTGTTTCAAATTTGATAGAATGAATTTATTGAGCGAGATATTTAGATCCGACATTCCTGTCGGACTAAAATATCCGGAAAACGAAGCTTCTTCGGATTCATGAGCCAAGGCCAGCGATTGAACTCGAAATCCGTCGCGGCCTAAAATCAGCTTAACCTTATCCGTATTTTCTGCGATGTACCGTCCTAGTTCGATGCTTAATTCCGGAATTTCAAATTCCATTAAATGTGCATTTACCCGGGACAAACCGTTAATTTTTATCCGGGCTGTGGAATCAATGAATGCCGAGAAATGAAAATTGCTGGAATCGGATTTTACATTGAGCCGTCCGGACAACTGATTAAAAAGAAAATCATTAATTGAAAAGTTATTCAAATCTGTTTCGATCGACGCATTGAAGGTTTGAAATATGGTTTGAGCATTAATTCCGCTAAAAGAATATTGGATTGCTGCCGTGTCTGCGGAAAGCGTATCTGTTCCTGCACAAAGTTCGAATTGTTCGAGGCTCATATCGCCGATAAGATGCATATCTGTTGAATCACCTGCTACACTGCCTTCTATAATGCCCTGGCCGGTCATGGGTATATTGATAAATAATCCAATCGGCCTGAAGTCGTTTACATTCAACCTGAAATGCGAATCTATGGAAACATTCTTCGCAACCCGGGAAGGATCAAATTTCTGTTCTGCTGCAATTGAGCCGCTATTCGAGCGGAGAGAATCCAGACTCTGGAATCTATAGGCAATCGCCTCCGTTATTAGCCAGTACGAATTTTCCCATGCGGATATGAATGAGGCAGGAGAAAAACGGCCGTTCACTTCCAGATCACATAACGTTGACGATAGCAGCAAATTACTTCGAAGACTATCTCTTAAAGTGAATGTTGCATTCGCTTCTCCCGATTCAAATTCCTCTTTTCCAAATGATGAATGATAAAAATTCAATTCTGCCGTGTCCGACCGTACGGCTTTCCCAATGGCACCGGCTGCTGTAAGGTCAAACGATAAAGAACTTTCATATTTCTTATCCTCGAGCAATTCAGCAAGATTAAGCGATCTGATTTTAGCGGCAATATTGTAACCCGACGAATCCTGCCGGATAAACTGAATAGAACTCAAAAGATCATATGTGCCGCTCCCAACAGAAGCCGCAATTTGCGACCGCAGCATTCCGTCGGCAATGTCAAATGTAAACATTGAACTATGCAGAGATAATCCATGAAACGATGAAGAATCCATTTCGAGTTTTGCCGATCCTGTCATCGTTCGCGGATCAAAACCCGATCCGTTAATCGTCATACGGGCATTGAGGTTGCTCTTCATTTTCTCATTCCGGAAAATAGTATCCAGCGTTAGCGATTTTAGTGCTATCGTTCCTGAATACTTAATATTTTCCGGTACAATCTTCATTTTTCCGTCAACATCAATGTTTCCGGCAGCAGTACTGCAGGAGACACGTGCTTTGAAGTCCAGCGGCCTCCCTTCATAATTCAAAGAATACCTGACAGTACCGAGGTACGAAAAATCCGGAAGCCTTAATCCCGGCAGGCAATCGATAAGATCCTGCGGCGTGACAACGTTATCATCAGATTGTACTGCCATTTCTAAATATTTTGGGGAATGTAAATTTCGCAGACGACCTTTAAGCTGAACAAACGAATGCGGCATCTGGATAGAAAGTTTTTCAACTCTTAAATCGCTAAATGTACCGTCTGCTTTCAGGCGAAGTCTCAGCTCGTTATCAAGAAAGTCTACCGATGGATAAAGAAATTGCTTTAATTCCCTTGTATCGATCTCCTCCGCATAAAGTGTAAGACTGACCGGCTTTGATTTCAGCTCTTCCAAACTCGATAAAGACGCGATATCAATATCTTTTATTTCCGCGTCAAGCTGCAGACTGGATTTTAAGGTTTCAATATTTATTTTTCTAGCGCTTACTTCGTCCTTTGTAAGCTTGAAGTTTCCTTCGAAATGTCTCAACGCAAATGACGGCTCTTGAGAAGTAAATGCGAGATTTCTCATTTTCACTTCATATTCGCCGTTTTGAATTTGTATGGAAGTTTCCAACGACAATGCATTGAGATGAATTCGGGCATAATCGATTACGCTGTCCGGAGGGATTTCGGAAGTACCGGCCTCTCGTTGAGATAGAAGAAGAGAATCGGTAAAGAACAATTCCCCACTCTTTAATTCCAGGTTTTTTATATCGATCGTCCATCCGGAAGGAGTAGTATCGTTCTGTATCGGTTTTATTAGATGTGTAAAGTTCAAAGTTCCGTCAACTGAACGATAGAAATTGATGTATGGCTTTTCCAGAACTACACTGCTGATCGCCACACGTTTGAAGAGAAATCCAAGGAGATCGTATTTGATCTCAACACTCCCGGCTGAAAAAAGTTCGCTGGTATCTCCTCTGACGGATACGTTGTCAATCGTAAATCCGGTTAGGAGATTTCCTTCTATTTTTCCAAACTGAAACCAGCCGTTTAAAACGGTACGCGATTCACGAATAAGAGTATTTCTAAGATATGTTCTAAACGTACGGGTTTGCGTGTACCCGATAACGGCAATAAGAATAAATACCAACACACCACCAGTATAATATATGATTCGAAAGAACCTGCGCACGTTTTCTTTCTCACTCAGTAGTTATCATAAAAAAAATCTCCAATGCAATCGAGTGCTTTCCGGAATATAATAGAGTGAATATTTAATTCGCTCCACCGGCGGAAATTTTCTGAATAATATTTGTCGTGGACCGGTTCGGTACATAGTCGATCGTCTGCACCTTCCCTCCGGCCGCTTCAACGATATCTTTCCCAACAATATTATTAATTGCCCAGTCGGATCCTTTTACAAGCACATCAGGCACAAGCTCATTGATAAGATTGAACGGCGTATCTTCCTCGAATAAACAGACATAATCCACTACACGAATAGCGGCAAGTACAAAAGCGCGGTCATCCTGTGAAACGACAGGCCGCTTTGGCCCTTTTAAACGCCGGACAGAAGCATCGGTATTCATGCCGACAATAAGCACGTCGCCGAGTTCCTTTGCCTTGCTCAAATATTCCACATGTCCGCGATGCAAAATATCAAAAACACCGTTCGTAAAGACAACAGTCTTTCTCTCTTTTTTTAATCGTTCTCTGATCTTCCGCAGTTCAGAATGCTCTACTACTTCACCCATCAATTTTTGCCTCCGCCGCTGATATCTTTTAAGATTGCACTGATAAGAACATCCTTTTCAATAGGAACTATACCGACCTCACTGCATACAATTCCACCGGCATAATTGGCAAGTGAAGCCGATTCCTGGATAGTTGCGCCTGCCACCATCGCCATTGTGAGGGTCGCAATCACTGTATCGCCCGCACCCGATACATCCGCCACATGTCTGGCTCTTGTTTCTACATGCGCCGGAGAACCGTTTCGTTCGAGCAGAATCATTCCCATTTCGCCAAGCGTTAGCAATACATTGTCGGCAGCGAGTTTATTTAGAAGATCGCGTACAGCTCCTTCCATATCGCATATTGTATCAAGCCGCCGGCCCAGAGCTTCTTCGGCTTCCTTACGGTTAGGCTTGAAAACAGACACACCTTGATATTCAAAAAAATTATTGGATTTGGGATCTACGGTAATCGGCTTTTTATTATCCTTAGCTAAATCAATGATGGATTTTATCAATCCCTTTGTCAACACACCTTTATTGTAGTCTTCGAGAATGATCCCATCAAGAGATTCTATCTGACTTTTAAGCACAGCAAGAACTTTCTCCTGCATACCGGAATCAAGATCAGTCTTTTCTTCCTGATCAATACGTACGACATGCTGTGCATGTGCAATGACACGTGTCTTACTTGTTGTCGGGCGCGATTTATCGATAACAATTCCATTTAAAGGGAATCCTTTTTCTGTCACTAACGACCGCAGCAATTCCGCGCCCGCATCCTCGCCTACGACACCGATCATAATCGGTACACCGCCAAGTGAAGCAATATTGTTTGCCACATTAGCTGCTCCTCCAAGCCGGGTCGATTCTTCTTCGACCTCGACTACCGGAACCGGGGCTTCCGGTGAAATGCGCGCAACCCTGCCCCAGAAATACCTATCAAGCATCAAATCGCCAACCACAGCGATTCGTTTACCTGCAAAACCCTTCTGAATTTGCGATAGTCTATCTGCAGTAAAATGAATCATTGAAAATTCCGAATTTTTGTGTATTTCCTTTAAATATAGAGAGAAATGGATGTACAATCAAGAAACACATATAAGTACGGCCTTATCTTTATATATACGAATATATTGACATTTCGGTTCCGAACTGTGCAAGTAAGTTCAGGGAGTAATCGCGATTTCAATTTAAAGAGTTTTCGAAAGTAAATTACAAATGATTCATCCTTGCATCTATTATCCTGCCCTCCAATCCTAATTACGGGTTTACTTTCAGGCTCATTGGCATATTTTCTCAAATACCGGCAGACTCATAAATCTCTTCGCCCTTGCTCAGGGCTTGGTAAATCAATCCACAATAAGTAATAATTTTATCCTCCCACTCATTTTTTAATCGGTTGTAGAATGTGCCGGTAAACCCTCGTCCGGACAACAGGTCGTCGGCGGGAAATATTTTTAACTATTAATAACCGGATTATACATTGAAAATAATATTACCGCCCAGGTAATTCCAATCAATTTGTGAAAAAAAATACTTGCACCTTTATTTTTAGACATATCCTTGAAAATTCCATTCCGCGGGAAACTTTAGTATATTATGCACAAATATTCATTAGCAATTTTTATCACTTCATTGAAACAACCGTTGGCTGCAACAAACATCATAGAAGTTCAAAATCTTTCAAAGATATATTCCAAGAGAAAGGGTTCGCCCGTTCACGCTATAAACGGCATTTCCTTCAATGTAGAGAGGGGACAGATTTTCGGACTGCTTGGCCCGAACGGCGCAGGGAAATCGACCGCAATTAAGATTCTTACGACTCTACTGCCTCCCACTTCCGGTACAGCGACAGTCAGCGGATACAATGTTGCTTCGCACGGGCACGAAGTACGTAAACACATTTGTGCGGTAGTTCAGGAAAATGCAATTGAACTATATCTCTCGGTACGAAATAATTTCCGTTCTTTCGGCAGGTTCCATGGCCTCTCTGCATCGGAAATCGAGAGCCGAACCGGCCGAGTCTGCGAACTGTTCGATTTACGAGAATATTTGAACGAAACCGGAATGGACCTCAGCGGCGGTATGAGACGGCGTGTGCAGGTAGCAAAGATGTTTCTCATTGATAAACCTGTTGTTTTTCTGGACGAGGCAACAACGGGGATGGATACATTCAACAAGCGGACAACGATGGAAGCAATCCGCGAAGAATCCCATAAGGGAAGAACAATACTTCTCACTACTCATTTACTCGACGAAGCTGAAGCACTGTGCGACGCGGTCGTTATCATAAACCACGGCAAAATACTCGCTCAAGGAGGCATTGAAGAAGTAAAATCAATGGGAATTCAATTGTATACTGTGACAATGACCTGCCAATCAGATCCTCAAATAATTCGCCGGTGGCTGGAACAATTGAATCCGGTATCCATCGAACAAACCCAGCAGACATTCACCATCGCGGTGAAGACAGAGGAACAAGCGCTCGAGATTATAAATACTGCACGCACCGAATACGCTCTTCTGCGGTTTGAAATATCCCGTGCAAGCCTTGAAGATACTTTCATCGAACTGATCGATAAAAAAACCGGGACAAGCGCATGAATCCTGTTGTTGCAGTAATGTACCGGGAATACCTTATTCGCCGGACAAGTTTAACCTGGATGTTCTTCGATGTGATGGTGCCGCTGCTTTATTTATTGTTGTTTGGCGTTGCATTTGACAGGGCATTTGGCACAAGTTTTACCGTTAACGGTATGCCGGTCCGTTACAACGATTTCTTCCTTGCCGGCGTTCTTTCCATGACCTGCTTCGGAAATGCCGTGAATCAATCATACGGGTTCTTCATCGACCGCGACAATGGAATTTTCTACGAACACCTCACCTACCCTCTGACACGCGGGCAGCTGCTTTTTGGAAAAATTCTTTTTCAAGGATTAATGACTATAGTACAGGCAATTGTAACACTTCTTGCGGCTGCGCTCATACTCGACGTTCGTTTTCAGATTATTATGCTTCCTTTTATTTTTCTTGGAGTAGTTCTTGGAACCGCAGGATGGTTCTTCGGTTTATCTAATGTTGCGTTTCTTATTCGCCGCAACGATACATTCAATATGGTTATAAATGCCAGCTATTTTGTGCTTATGTTCATAAGCAGTCTGTTTTATCCGGTAGATCAAATGCCGGTTTTGCTCCGGATTCCCTCGCTTTGCAATCCTCTCACCTGGCATACGAATGTTATGCGATATTTGACAATTGGTATAGGCGATGGAATGGAAATTCTTATCCAATTCCTCTTGTTCGTCGGATTCCTTTTCCTTTCATTTAATGTGGCTGTACGCACTATCCAGCGTTCGACATAGTGGGAATAAAATGAAGCTGAAATTAAAGGTTTGTTTATATCGCTTTTTAATAATCCATTCAAACGAGCCCATGGCTTGAACAAGATATACTGCGTATTACAAATATCGTTTTGTCTTGCGTATTTGTTTGTGCAAAATACCTCAGCAGAGGATTTCAGAACAGAGCAAAATAAATATATACGGGTAAGGAACGCTTACCGGGAGAAAGAGGCATCATTGAAGCATTCGCTTTTGCAGGCTGGGCTTCCTTATCCCCCGAAAGAAATATTCATTCGAATTTTCAAAACAGAGATGATTCTTGAGCTCTGGATACGTTGCCATAATTCAGATACATTTCAGATATTTAAAGAGTACAAAATATGCGCTTCTTCCGGCGAAATCGGACCTAAAAGAAAACAAGGCGATGAACAAGTCCCCGAAGGATTTTACTTCATTGATGGATTCAATCCAAACAGCAATTTCCATCTTTCTCTTAAGATAAATTATCCCAATGAATCCGACAGGATTATCGGAGTAAAAGGAAGTCTGGGCGGCAATATCTGTATTCATGGAAATTGTGTTACGATCGGTTGTATACCGATTACTGACGATTGTATTAAAGAAGTATACCTGCTGGCGGTAGAGGCTCGTACATCAGGACAAAAAAGAATACCTGTATATATATTTCCGGCCAGGTTTAAAGATGGAATACAAATATTGCAAAATAATAGCCGGAATAAACGGTTGATCGATTTTTGGTTGAATCTAAAAACCGGATATGACTATTTTGAAAAACATAAAGCATTGCCAAAAATCAATGTGAAAAAAGACGGCACTTATCTATTTAGCTTATAGAAATCAAAAATAATTGGAATTATAAAAATGATCTTAGCTGCAGCACAAACAAAACCAAAACGCGGCGATATTAAGGAAAATCTGCTTGACCATTACAGATTGATTGAAATAGCTTCTAATGAAGGTGCAAATTTGATAGCATTCCCGGAAATGTCAATTACGGGTTACGAACGAGAAAATGCTCATATTCTGACTTTCTCTCCCAACGACTCCCGGTTGGACAATCTGACGAAATTGGCAGTTGATAAGAAAATAATTATTATTGCAGGAGCACCAATAAGTATAGATTCCGATCTATTTATCGGTGAGTTTATTGTTCAGCCGGATAAATCAATTGCGATTTACACAAAACAGTTTCTACATCCCGGGGAAGAAAAATATTTTAAATCATCTTTTGAATATAATCCGATTATCAAATATGATGATGAAAGTATATCTTTGGCAATTTGTGCAGATATCGATCATCCATTGCATCCCAAGAACGCGGGTAAATCCGGAAGTTCGATTTATATTGCAAGCATATTTTTTTCGCCAAAAGGACTGCCTTCCGCTCATAGTTCATTGAGCAATTATGCTAAAATTTTTGCAATGAATGTTTTAATGTCTAATTACAGCGGCGATTCATGGGGCCAGCCTTCAGGTGGACGCAGCGCATTCTGGGACAAAAATGGCAAGATGATTGCAGAAATGAGCGATTCCGATTCCGGATTATTAATTGTCGAAAATAATAACAGTATTTGGACAGGGCGGACAATAAATGATAAAATATAATCGACTTTACATTTTTTTCCCTGCCATCGTAACTATCCCTATTGAAGGGAATAATATCTGTATTACAAATACGGTTTGTTTTGCTTATTTGGCGGGAGAAAATAAGAAGCAAGCCCTTGACATATTGAATTCTACAGGATATATTTGAATGGTATTCATTGATTTTCATAATATTCTCCATTTGCTTATTTAATGGAGTGAGTTCTTTTCTATAATTTGTATGGGGTGCTACGGTTTTCTTTCTTAGAAGACCGGGCTGAGATTACACCCTTGTAACCTGATCTGGATAATACCAGCGTAGGGAAATAAAAACGATTTTATTTATTTGAAGCCGTTTTCCATGATCCTATGGGAAACGGTTTTTTATTTTTACGGAGAATCCTTAGTATGAAAAAATATATTATACTTTTAATTGTCAGTATTACTATGTGCCGGGAAATACAGGCGCAAGTCCAACCTGACCGCGACACTGTATATCAATCGACGCCCGTCACCGTAACGGCGGCCTATGCGACAGAAAGGCTTACGCCGGTTACTTTTTCCAATCTCGGACGACAGGAAATACAGCAGAGGTACTCTACCCAGGATGTTCCTGCATTACTTTCGGAATTGCCGTCGACTATGTTTTACTCTGAAAACGGCAACGGAATCGGATATAATTATATCAATATGCGGGGATTCGACCAGCGGCGGCTTTCCGTTATGATTAACGGTGTGCCTCAAAATGATCCTGAAGATCATAATGTTTACTGGATTGATTTTCCGGATTTGCTCGGAAGCACGACGAATATTCAGGTCCAGCGGGGTGCAGGGAGCGCCTTTTACGGACCGCCTGCAATCGGCGGTTCGGTTAATATTATAGCTCTCCCCTACAATTCCCGGCCAGGTATAACATTAGAAAGTTCTATTGGCCTGCAGGAATACGGCTCAACAAAAACAATCGCACTTTCGTCGCATAAGTATTCTGCCGCTTTCAATTCAGGATTAGTCGAAAAACAGTATATGTTCTACGGACGTCTCAGCACAATTAGATCGGATGGATACCGCGATAAATCATGGGCAAACATCGACTCATATTTTTTCGGAGCTTCCCGCTTCGATGAAAACATGACAACCTTGATTCATTTTTACGGCGGGCCTTTTAATGATGGACTGGTATACACCGGGCTGCCGAAATTTTATAACGGTGACCTTGATCTCAGGCGTAAGAATTACAACGGTTTCAGTACAAACGATGAATATAATAAGGTGACTTACGCCTCACTTCGTAAACCGCAGGAGATAGACAATTTTTCACAGCCGCATTTTGAACTCATGAATGAATGGCAGTTAACTCCGAAATTCAAATTATTCAATACGTTATTTTATATTCAGGGAGACGGATATTACGACTATTATGATGGATGGGCGGACACGTCTACTCTGCGGCTCGGAACCGTTTATGGATTTCCAGCATCCGCAAATCCCGCCAATACAATTATCCGCGCTTACGTCGGTAATAAACAAATAGGATGGCTCCCGCGGGTCGAATGGAACCATGGAAATGGAACTCTGACGATTGGTGCCGAACTGCGTTTTCACAGATCGCTTCACTGGGGAAAAATAAGTTATGCGGAAAACTTACCGTTGAATTACGATCCGGATTACAGGTTTTACGAATATAACGGCGAAAAAGACATAATTTCATTTTATGGACACGAGCTCTTCGAGCTGCGGCCGGACATGACATTGATGGCAGATGTTCAATTTGTCTATAACCGTTATGCAATCGCGAACGAAAAATATCTCGGAAATGATTTTTCACTTCCATACTTTTTTATCAATCCAAGGATAGGCCTCAATTATAATTTGGATGAATATTTGAATTTCTATTCAAGTGTAGCTTATACATCCAGAGAACCGAGGTTAAAAAACCTGTACACAGCAGAAGAATCGTTCTATGGCGCAACACCGCAATTCGAAGCAGTGATAAACGACGGCATCATCAGGTACGATTATAATAAACCGCTCGCAAAACCGGAACGTCTCTTCGATTTTGAGATAGGCGGCGCTTACCGGAATGAAATTTCTCTTCTTTCTTTGAATTTTTTCTGGATGGAATTCACAGATGAACTCATAAAAAGCGGACAAGTCGATATATTCGGCCAGCCGGTAACCGGCAATGCCGACCGGACCCGGCATATAGGCGTGGAACTCGAAGGCCGGACCGATTTGGGTTATGGATTTTCAGCAAGCGGCAATGCTTCACTTTCCTATAACCGGCTTGTAAAATATTCTATCGTCGACAGTTCAAATGGTGCCGTGGTATATAGTCACAGTCTCGATGGCAATCCAATAGCCGGCTCTCCCGATTACCTTGCAGGCATCCGGTTGACACAGCAGCAGAATTCCTGGAGTATTTCGGCAGATGCCAGGTATGTCGGCAGCTTCTATACGGATAATTTCAAAAACGAACTATTTAAAAACGACGAGTATTTTGTTCTCAATTTAACGCTTCTTTATAAAATATCTTCTCGGTTCTCAGTCTAATATCTCGATCCGCGCCGAGGCAAGAAATCTTCTTAACAACTTATACACAATGAGCGGAGAGGGTCAGGAATTCTTCCCTGCCGCCGAAAGAAATTATGTTTTCGGAATTACCTTAGAGTATTAAATTAAGGAATTCTTAAATCGTATCACAAAAACCAAAAATAAATCAATAACTTTGCATCAGGATTACTAAATTTGTACAATAGTAACACAACAATGAAAGCGATTATTTGAGATATCTTATTTTTTTTCCGCTCTTCATATTTGTCAACTGCCTCACAACGAGCGCACAGGAATCGGATTCTATAACGGTAGCCCTTCAGCCGATTGTTGTAACTGCGAACCGAATGCCGACAGCTGCTTGTTTCGTCAATCGGTCTTTTGAAGTCGTTGACCGTTCAAGCCCTGAAATGCTCTCAGCAGCAAGCATAGGAGATGTCCTTCAACGTTACGCACAGGTCAATGTCCAATCGCGCGGAGTATTCGGTGCGCAGACCGATCTCAGCATCCGCGGAAGTCTTTTCTCGCAGACCCTGCTGCTCCTTAACGGTTCGCGTGTTGACGATCCCCAGACAGCTCATCATAATTTCGATCTGCCTCTTTCACTCGAGCAAATAGAACGAATCGAAATTATTCGCGGCCCCAGTTCTTCTCAATACGGCGCAAACGCATCGGGCGGCGTTGTGAATATCATAACCCGTATTCCTGAGGAGACATCGGCCGTTTTGTCTATGAATGGCGGCAATTACGGTTTATTCTCAACTAATGGTTCGTATGAAATGGCCCTTCCCGGATTGCGCTCCTCAAACACTTTTAACTATTCGCGCAACAGCGGTTACCGCTACGACACGGACTTTTCAATGGTAAACCTATCTTCATCCAACGAGATTCCCCTTTCGATTGCAAATGTATCGCTGTTTGCAGGATATACAAAAAAAGAATTCGGAGCTTTCGATTTCTATTCTCCCGGCAGAAATCAACCTTCGAAAGAATGGACTGAGACGACTGTTATTAACGCAGGCAGTAATTTTATTCTTCCATCATTTCAACTGACTCCGAAATTGAGTTTTCGCAGACATTATGACCGGTTCTTAAACGATATTCGCCTGCCGGATCAGAATATATATTCGCACACAACAACCGTCATTCACAGCGAGATTGTAGGTACAACAGCTATCACCGAACAAGTGAATATGGTATCAGGAATCGAATGGACACATGACCGAATAATAAGCAATGTATATAAGGAACACTCCAGAAATTCCGGCGCATTGTTTGCATCTTTACTTTCAGGATTTTCCGGTTGGACATTCGATGCGGGGGTACGGGCGGACTTCCACTCCAGCTATAGCTCCCGAATCTGCCCGACCTTGGGAGTCGGATTTTTTATCACACCTCAGCAAAAAATTTACGGAACCGCAGGCCGGTCGTTCCGCGCACCGGCATATACGGAATTATACATTTACAATTCATCGACTCATGGAGATCCGTCGCTCCAGCCGGAAATGGGCTGGTCTTACGAAGCCGGCTGGGAATATTATATAGGATCGCAGATGCGGCTTTCTTTCTCTCTCTTTGAACAGGATCACTCTAATCTCATAGACTATGTACAATATACATCTCTCGACACTGCACAGGCAGTAAATTTCTCGAGCGCCGTAATGCGCGGGATTGAAACGAGCATACAATGGAATACGATACATTCAACCGAAGACAACCCCCCGCCGGAATCACCGCGGCTGGAAAGTATCTCCGTTAGTTACGGATATCTCGATTCCCATATCGAACACCGTCCGGTGTTCTCATCGCGCTATAGCTACAGTCATCCGCGTCATAAGATCTCCTTGTTTGCATCCGGCAGCCTGCCGTTTATCATGCAATATTCTGTCGGTATAATTCATAAAATTAAACTTACGGGTGATGCTTATACACTCGTTGACGCAAGTATTTCGAAACGAATATCATTTACAAAAATGTATATAAGCGGTAATAATTTATTGAACCAGACTTATGAAGAAATTACCGGCGTCCCCCTTCCGGGCCGGTGGCTGTGGGCTGGGATAGAAATGAGAATTTTATAAATGAACACTATTAAACGTGCACTGATTCTTGCAAATGGAAAGCCGCCCGGCAAACGGCTGTTCAAACAATATTTATCGCAGTCAGATTTATTTATCTGTGCTGATGGAGGGGCGAACACTGCCGTTAATTTTGACGTTTCCCCGGATCTGATAATAGGCGATTTTGATTCTGTACAAAACAAAACAATTCGAATTTTCAATAAAGCAAAACTTCAGAAATTAAAAGGCCAAAACTCAACAGACCTTGAAAAAGCTTTAACAGCAGCTATACGAAGGAAGTGTAACGAAATTGTAGTCCTGGGAGCAACCGGCGGGCGGCTTGATCACGCTATGGGAAATCTTAGCGCTCTCGCAAAATTTTCGCATAAAGCAGCCGTAAAATTTGTTGATGATACCGGAGAATTCATCTATGCCGGACGTAAAATAATTCTTTCTGCCGCCGTCGGAACAAATATATCACTTTTGCCGCTTTCCCGGTGCAGCGGGATAGTTACTTCCGGATTAAAATGGGACCTTAAAAACGAAGCGCTTCAACTCGGTGTTCGGGAAAGCACAAGCAATGTAGCCGTTTCGTCGCAAGTAAATATTAAAGTCCGGAGCGGCGATCTTATCATATATATAATGTATCCAATAAAGTAACGGCTTATGGTCCATTTTGCCTTTATCGATATCGCGCTCATTATCCTTTATTTTGCCGCTGTTGTTTTTATCGGATTCAGAGCAGCACGAAAACAAAAATCCAATACAGACGATTATCTTCTTGCAAGCCGCACATTGACATTGCCGATGTTTGTTGCGACACTTGTTTCCACATGGTATGGAGGAATTCTCGGCGTTGGGGAATACTCATACCGGTTCGGCCTTTCCAACTGGGTTGTCTTCGGACTTCCTTATTATATATTTGCTCTCTTTTTTGCTTTATTTCTTGCAAAGAAAATTCGCGCAACAAATCTCTTCACTATCCCGGATAAACTCGAGCAGGCATACGATAAACGAACTGCGATTGCCGGCGGTATTCTGACATTCTTTCTCGTTACACCCGCCGCATATGTTCTGATGCTCGGCATTCTTGCGCAATTAATATTTGGGATCGATCTTACTCTTTGCATAGTTATTACAACACTTCCTGACTGTTGTTTATCTCTACAAAGGCGGTTTCCGTTCCGATGTCTGGGCAAATGCATTTGAATTCGTGATGATGTTCATCGGCTTTGGATTTATTGTTTTTTTCTCTTTCACAAAATTTGGCGGACTGGATTATATCCGCTCTAATGTTCCGCCAATGCATCTCACCTGGCATGGCGGGCACAGCATGGAATATATCACAGTCTGGTTCTTCATCGCCTTGTGGACACTTGTCGATCCGGCATTCCATCAGCGATGCTATGCGGCAAAAGACGGCAAAACGGCAAAAAGAGGAATACTTGTTTCCATTCTATTCTGGTTCGTTTTTGATTTTATGACAACAACAGCGGGATTATACGCGCGCGCTGCTCTTCCGGCATCTTCGCAGCCGATGTATTCCTATCCGCTTCTTGCAGAAGTGACATTACCGGCAGTTGCAAAAGGCATGTTTTATATCGGAATGCTGGCAACGATAATGTCGACATTGAGCAGTCTTACACTTATCTCTGCAATTACGATCGGAAAAGATATTGTCGGCCGATGGAAAAATGCCGCACATGATTCTGATCATTGTACAACGATGGACAAAAATCGGACTTGTAATCTCTGCACTTTTTTCAATTGCACTGGCAATATCAGTTCCTTCAGTTGTAGGCATCTGGTATACAATCGGTTCATGTATTATTCCCGGATTATTAGTGCCCGTAATGGCAAGTTACTTTGACCGGTTAAAGATTCCTGCGGTATATGCATTCGACGCTATGGTGAACGGCTGGTTCATGTCAACGGCAAGTCTCATCACAGGAAATATTTATTCCGTCAACGGTAACCCTGCCTATTGGTATGGAATAGAACCTATGTATCCCGGATTATTTTTCGCACTTTTTTGGTGGGGAATGGGAAAGCTGGAGAAAACCTGCAACAAATAAAAAATAACTGTCAGTTTGTTTGATATTCAAGATTAACTTATAATTTCGCCGCCACAACTGCCACCGCCTTCGCGCTTTCAACTCTGCCGCTTGACCGGTCTGTTGCTTCAAGATAAACGACATATACTCCGATGCGTGCCTTCCGCCTGCTCTCATCGAATCCATCCCAGATAATTTCACCTTTCATTCCGGCGAATTCACAATTAGCAAGCGTTCGAATACATCTGCCCTTTATATCATAGATTTTCACATTCAGTATAGAAGCGGACATCGGAAAATTGTAATGAATAATGCAATAATCTTCAAAGCCGTCGCCGTCGGGTGAAAATGGATTGGGTGAGATAGAAATCGAAGAATTGACTCGCTTTGCTCGTTGTCAGCACGCTGTTAATTCTTCCCGGTGTTCCACCGGCAGCTTTTGTACAGGTGCTCCAATTACGCGAATCATTTGTCTCTACGTTCGGATTGATACGTTCCAGAGAGCGCCCACGCGTATCGACAACATCCGGATGATGCCATTGCGCCAGGTAAGCAACGCTATCGATAGTCTGGCCGGTTAGATCTTTCAGTACTACAGCATCACCATCATTATTAAAACCAAATCCGCCGGATCGGTTAAGAATTGATAAAGAGATATCGGAATTAGGGCCTCTTAAGTCGGTAAAGATATTATACACCGACGAATCCGAAGCAACGACAGCAAATCCTCCGGGTTGTATCATCATTGAAGAGTCGGAAATAGTAAATGAATTGACTCCGCTTGAAGTCGGCCTATCGTTAAATGTCCAATAAGCAAGATCGATCGGTTGGGAACTTCGATTATACAACTCCAACCATTCATTCTGACCTTCGAGCGGGTCATACATTAATTTCATTAATAATAAGCGAACTCGGTTCGATAACCGGTTTTGATTATAATCGAATCCCGATTGTTGCTCAATCGTTCATCTCTCCAATTCTCTGCGATAACTACAACACTCATTTCTCCCGGGCCAAGCTGCGGCAGCGATTCGGATACCTGCACAGAATCGCCGGCGTTGATTCCTTGAGTCAAAACAACACTTTGCAATAAATCTGATTTGTCCGGGCATATTTGGAAATTACTGTTTGCATAAATATTTATTGTAACACTATCGATCGCATTTCTTCCGATGTTATGAACAGTCGCATTAATAACGGGAATTATTTTTCCGGCAGATACAATTCGCGTTTGTGTCAAACTATCTATTGCCAAATCATAGTCCAACCGCGCAATGCTATTGGTCTTACCGGGCGTGGAGCCTGTTGAGTCCAGAGAAGATCCCCAATTCGCAGCCGATATCGCTCGATGCATTTAGATCTATCCGTTCAAGCGATTTTCCATTTCGCCCGCCCCAGTTCGGCTGATACATGACACTATCGATCGAACGAGATGACATCATCATAAAGAACAACGGCATCGGGAGTGGAATTATTCAGAGCCGAGAAATTAGTTATAACAGAATAAACATCCGGATGCAGTACGGAAAAATCCACGTCCTTTGCTGCCACAAGAAAAGAACCCGGCGCTATAAATCTATCGGATTGTGAAATATTGGACTTCGTCGCTATGTTGCTGTCCGATATTTTCCAGTTTTTCAAATTTATTGAATCGGGCGAAGCGTTGTATAATTCAACCCATTCCTGTTCATCGCCGTCCGGTGCATACATAATTTCATTGATGAGCAAGTCGCCTTTTATACATCGAATATTCACGATTGTGCTTGCGGTATCGTTTGCCCTCTTCCCGTCCTGAGAGAATCCGATAACAGCGATAAAACAAACCTCACCTGCTTTCATCGGCGGGTGGGATGAATTACAAATCAAAGAGTCACCGGGGTTGAGAACGAGTCCGCTTAGGACTGAAAATTGTTCATTCGATTCCGCAAGACCATCGCGATCATTATCGATAAAATATTGAACAGAGAAATTTGACGCCGCAAGAGATCCGTAATTCTTAACTTTAACGATGAAAGCCAATGAATCTTTTCGAGTTGCGACTTGCCGGAAGAACAACCATTGATGTTATACCGACATCAAAACCGGTAGAAATTGTCAGCGACACATCGTCTATCCGCAGAACTCCTTTTGTGTTAACACTGTCTGCAAGTAATAGCCATTGGAACCGGACATTTTGCTGGTTTTGAAGTCCGCTGCTTTTAAGATCAATACTCCTCTGAACATAGGCGGATGTTGAAGATATCGTATCGAATCGGGCCAGGAGAATATCGAACGATATGCCGTCTATGGAAGCACGAATTTCGAGCCGATAATCCGCAGCGGTGCTCGATCGTTTCTCCCTGAATGTTAATCTTTCAGGTATGTAATTCGTGAAATCAAAAATCGGCGATGTAAGAGATTTCGCAGTTGAATTTCCAATCCCATAAATACAATTAGGAGTTGAATATGGGCCTGAAATTGTATCTTTAAATCCGACACTCGACCAGCCTTGAGGCAAATGCAGGCGCTGTTACATCGTCAAAAGACTCGGAATATGGAAAGGATACGATCTGTGCTTCCAGGGATAGAACAGCACATATAAGTATTAATAGCGAAAATTGTATACGAATTATCATCGGTGGCGCGTCCGATTTGAATAATTTTGTTAAATAATAAAAACAATTGGCGATTAGTTCAAGGGGGGAATGCGATTTTTCTACTGCTTTTGTGATGTGTTCTTTCTATCTTAACCCACTAACATTTCATTTAAAACAGAATAATTTCTTATCCTGTTCTATTTTTTGAAAGGATATTTTATGGCCGACACCGTAATTGATAAATTTCTTCGATATGTTGTCATTGACACACAATCGAAAGAAGACTCCGAATCTTACCCCAGCACCTCCAAACAGTTTGACCTGCTGAATTTACTTGTAAAGGAGCTAAAAGATCTCGGCGTACCGCAGGTAAGCATTGATGAATACGGATATGTAATGGCAGCGCTTCCCGCCAATGTATCGACAAAAGTTCCTGCTATCGGATTTGTCGCACATGTGGACACTTCGCCGGAAGTCAGCGGTGCAAATGTAAAACCGCAGATTATCAAAGAATATAAAGGCGGTGATATCGTTTTGCCGGGAGATTCAAACATTGTTATCCGGGAATCTGAAAATCCGACATTAAAAACAGCATTAGGTAAAACTATTGTAACAAGCGACGGCACAACACTGCTTGGCGCAGATGATAAAGCTGGCATTGCAATTATTATGACTGCTGTCCAGCAATTGATTGCCAATCCGAAGATTCCGCATGGAGAGATCAAGATCGGTTTCACTCCGGACGAAGAAGTAGGAGCGGGTACAAAGTTCTTCGACATCAAAAAATTCGGCGCTCAATTCGCTTACACACTTGACGGCGATACTACCGGCGAATTGAATAAAGAGACATTCAGCGCTAATTCATGTCTTATCACTGTTTATGGCCGGGATATTCATCCGGGCAGCGCAAAAAATATTATGGTCAATTCTGTTCGGGTCATCTCCGATATCATTTCACGCCTTCCAAAAAATCAGGCACCTGAAACTACGGAAGGATATGAACCCTATATCCATCCGTATGTACTCGAAGGCGGCGTAGGAAAATCGACAGTAAAAATTCTTTTCCGCGATTTTAAAACTGCCGGGCTTGATAACTTAAAGAAGATCGTCGAAAAAGTTGTTGCAGAAGTTCAGCCGTTGTATCCGAAAGCAAAAATAGAAATTCAAGTCACTGAACAATATAGAAATATGAAAGAGGGGCTGGAAAAAGATACGCGAGTTGTCGATTATCTTGATGAAGCGGTTAAACGTTCCGGATTACAGCCGGTATGGACACCAATCCGCGGCGGCACAGACGGCTCACGGCTTACTGCCGATGGTTTACCGACACCGAATATCTTTACCGGTGGAGCGAATTATCACAGCCGTACTGAATGGGTCAATGTATGGGGAATGGAAAAAGCAGTTGAAACAGTATTGAATCTCCTGCAAATTTGGGTTGAAAAAAGCAAGTAAGTTTGCCGATACAAAATGATAAGAAGGAATTCCAATGACACAACAGGCATCAACAAATAATCTCCCGGAAAATGCATACAAGGAATTAAAAAAAGGCGAAGAATACCGGCCAATTATGAAACCGGAACAAGCTTATCCGGAAGTAACAGTTTGGTCGGTGACTTGGGGACTTATCATGGCGGTTCTTTTTTCCGCTGCCGCGGCTTACTCTGGATTAAAAATCGGACAGGTATTTGAAGCCGCAATTCCGATTGCAATTCTTGCCGTCGGCGTAACAAGTGTCGCAAAGAAAAAAAACGGACTCGGCCAGAATGTTATTATCCAGTCCATCGGCGGTGCATCCGGAGTTATCGTTGCCGGGGCTATTTTTACAATTCCTGCTTTGTACATACTGGCGCTGCCTGCCAGCTATTTTCAGATGTTCATTGCGTCAGCGCTCGGCGGATTTCTCGGAATTCTTTTTCTTATTCCCTTCCGAAAATATTTTGTAAAAGATATGCACGGTGTACTCTCCCTTTCCCGAGGCAACAGCGACGAACTGAAATTCTCGTGGCAGGTGAAAAAGGCGGAAAGCAGGCTTTAGTGCTTATAACAAGCGGTTTAATCGGCGGATTTTTTGATTTTATTTTCAGCGCTTTCGGTGCATGGTCTGAAGTAATTACATACGCGTATGTTCGGCTGGGGACAGGTAGTTTCCGATAAGTTAAAAATAGTATTTAAAGTGGATGTTTCAGCAATGGTATTCGGACTCGGTTATATTATCGGATTGAAATACGCTGTAATCATTGACGGCCGGTTCTTTACTCTCATGGTTTGTTTTGGTACCGCTGGTCTACGAAATAGGTCAATATCTTATTGTACCGATTGGAGCAACAGCGACAAAATTGATTGCTCAAATGTCTCCGGAAGAAATTTTCCGGACTTATGTCCGCCAAATCGGCATCGGCGGAATTGCAATGGCCGGTATCGTCGGCGTCATTCGTTCCTCCAAAATCATTGCCGGCGCTTTTTCGCTTGCTTATAAAGAAATCGCTCATCGAAAATCCGATAGCGATGAAAAAATACTCCGTACACAAACCGACATCCGTATGCTCTGGGTCGTTCTTTTGATATTATTAACGGCGATTGCTATATTTGCATTTTTTATTCTCGGTGTGGTTCCGTCGTTCATACAGGCATGCGGTTGCCTTGCTGGTTGTAATAATCATTTCTTTCTTATTTACAACGGTAGCGGCAAATGCGATAGCTATTGTCGGAACAAATCCGGTTTCCGGAATGACCTTGATGACGTTAATTCTCTCTTCATTAGTATTGACGCAAATCGGATTGAGCGGCGATTCGGGAATGGTAAGCGCATTGATTATCGGCGGCGTCGTTTGCACAGCACTTTCGGTTGCAGGCGGTTTCATTACAGATCTAAAAGTCGGTTACTGGCTCGGCTCAACGCCAAGGAAGCAGGAAATATGGAAATTTCTCGGCGTGATTGTATCCTCGGCAACAGTCGGCGGAGTCATTTTAATACTGAATCAAGCATACGGATTTACCGGCGATCAGGCAATGGTTGCACCGCAGGCAAATGCGATGGCGGCAGTCATTAAACCGCTTATGTCGAATACGCAGACGCCATGGATGCTTTATATCGTGGGAGCAATGATTGCATTACTATTGGTAGTTCTTAAAGTGCCGCCGCTGGCATTCGCGCTTGGAATGTATATTCCTCAGGAACTCAATACACCTCTTGTTTTCGGAGGATTAGTTGCATGGTTTGTTTCAACCCGGACAAAGAACGAAAAGTTGAATAACGCGCGCTTGCAGCGCGGCACACTCATCGCTTCCGGTTTTATCGCAGGCGGTGCATTATTCGGCGTACTAAATGCATTTTTAAAATTTTTCGACCAGCAATGGTCATTTGGCTTTCAAAGTCTATATATGACGAATTGGGCGGGATCTACAAACGGCGAGATTGCAGGATTAGCGGCATTTGTTTTACTTATCGTTTACGCACTATGGGATTCTATGCGGGGAAAAGAAGAATAAAAAAATATTAGTAGTCGAAAGCTTCAGCTTTCGGAATTCCGTTATTCATCATTACGCGATCTAAAGATCGCGACTACCGGGTTTGCTCAATCCCTCTTCCAGCTGATCATATCCCCTTCTTTGATTCCGTACTTATCTGAAAATCCCGCATTCACTTCAAGAACATATAATGTTAATGCAGTAGCAGTAGTAATTATCATCTGAGAATGGCTTTGTATTCTTATGTATGGTAACAATTCTTCCCTGCTTATCGGCAAAAATCATATCAAGCGAAAGAATGCAATTTCTCATCCAGAATGAAGCAATAAATTCCTCCTGAAATACAAAGAGCATTCCCTGCCGGTCTTCCATCTCCGAGCGCCCCATCATGCCCACTTCGCGTTTGGCATCATTGTCTGCGATTTCAATATCTATGGAAACGATCGGTTTCCCTTTACTGTCAGCCAGAGTCAGCCCGCCCTGTTTTTTAAACTTCAGTGAATCTATCGATTCAGATGTATTATTTTCCATTTTCTTCGGCATAAAGATTACGACAAGAGCAATCGCAATTACCGTGAAAGATACCGCAATTCGTGCCTTGCGTTTAGTATTTTGTTTATTACTTTTTTGTTGATCCGCGGAATTCTGTTTCTTTGACATAGTATATTATCATTTAATAAATCGATATAACTGCTCGGCATTTATTTAATAAATATGTGAATAACTCCATCTCCTCGTAAGAGAGAAAACTTATAATAATAAATAATTCTAAAATCTTACAGCCTATCGTATACTTCCTGCCAGCTTCGGAACAAGTAAAAAATTCGGTTCTATATCGACAGGAATATCCTGCAGCCTATCGAGGGCTTTTTGCATTTCCGGACGAACGATTCCGTATTTATCAAGCATCTCTTTTGCGTCAATGTACGAACCTTCCGCTTCAATAGTAAGAATAGCCGTCGTGAGATTTTCTACCGCCTTTTTAATTCTTGTCTCGTCAATACTAAATGTTCCCGATTTTTCATTTATCCAAATCGCCGCTTCATCGGTTAGAAAATTAAATATTAATGATACACCCTTGCCATGCGCTTCATTAATGCCGAAACGAACTGAACGGAAAGAACTTGCAAGATAGGTTATATACATTTCTTCTTCCATCTTCTTCTCCAGCATGCCCTTGTCGATTAAATACTGAAGAGCGAAGAGTCCGGTAATATCTGCTTTCGCCTCTTCAATAGCAGGATATAGATCTTTCAGCTCCTTACGTACATTTGTTGCATTCCCGTTTACCGTAATATTATGCGGCCCGAGCCCATGCATTAATTCATGCGCAAGTATATGGGTGAAAAATGCCTCAAACGAAATACCGGATCGCTGTGCAGAATCGAGAACGATATTCGATATCGGAATAAGTATTTTATTGAACTTCGCTTCCTGCATATTCTTCAGCATAACCCGTTTTGAACCCTTGTCACGAATAACTTTTTCATCATTAGGGAGGTTGAATGCTGCCGTCTGTACTCCCCGGTTACCTTCTCCCGCTGCATAAATCACATCGACAACGCGGATTGGAGACATCGCACCTAACTTCGGATTTCTGATACTTCGGATCTATGGGAAGATTATTTTCAATATCCTGAAGATAAGCACTGAACTTTTCCAGTTTCGCTCGATTCGGCATCATCCCGAAGTGTTACGAATACTTCGAATGCGGCTTTATAACCGAACAATTCATCCATATATGTCTCGTACGGGCCGATCGTTAGATCGATCGGTGCATTTAATTCCATCCATGCAATATCGCTTGCATAATAATCATTTGAGCGAAAAGCGTCCGCGCGTGTTGTAAGAAATTTCTTTAATGTTTTATTTTCAGTTAATGCTGCGGCTTCTTTTAACAATTTACCTGCAGGTTCAAGCCACTCTTTGTATTCCATACTGTAAGGGATAATTCCTAAAGATCGATCAGCATTACGGTGTATTGTCGAGAAAAATCCTATCGCTCGTTCTCGCTCCTTTTCTGAAAGAGCGGCAATCCATTTTTCGAAATCTTCTTTTGATCAAATCTTCGGGATAGTAATTTGCTCCTGCCGGTTTTTGCTTTGGAGCGTCTTGAACAAACGGCTCATTCCTGTCGAGCTGTGACCATGGCCCCATATTTATCCGGAAATAATGCAGCATTTCTTTTCCTTCTGCAGACGTGTCTTTTTTAAGCTCTTGAAGCATTTTTTCATTACCCTGCCACACCTGCCGTAAAAATATATCGTCCATCAACCGTGCAGATTCAATTATTTTATCGAGGGCTTTTTTATCACCTGCGGAAAGTTTTGAGACATCGGCAGAAATATCTGTAGGAGAAAATCGCGCAATTTTTTGCTTAAGGGTCATTTCAGAATTTCCTTTTTGTTTTTCCCCGTTATTACAAGCCATGAACGCAAGAATGAAAATTGCAAAAATATTTATTATGATGATTTGTTTCATGGGTTTTCAACTTTCTTAAAATGTTCAGATCTCAATTCGATTATCTACAATTTGGGTAAAGAGGACGGGAAAATCAAGCAGCAAGGGGTATTCCTAAGTAATCCGAGAATTTTGTGGTTGCGATAAATAAAAAACCCAACCTAATTGATAGATTGGGTTTAAAAGCAATAATATGTAGCTGAGAACATCCTAAATTATATTAAATTTGCAGACCACTCCTGCCTGGATAGTATGAATGTGATACTTTACATCCTTTATGACATTCGTTAAACCCAGACCGAAACTAAATTCCGGTGATAATGTGATTAATTTGGAAAGCGGAATATCATATCCTGCACCTGTTTTTATTTCAAAGCGAGCCGGTGTATCTTTAATGGAAGTTTTAGTTTTTTGACTATTATAACCTTGCGCACTTGTTGTTGTTTCCGATTCGGCTGACTCGCAAAATCCTATTTGCGGGCCAAAAAAGATATAGATTCCACCTTGGAGGCGATAACGAAACAAAGTTTCAATCTGAAAGTATGAAATACTTACATCATTATCTTGTGTATAAGCTATACCATTATACGTTCCCGTGTTACTGGATGAGCCGCCTCTGCCATCGTAGAATGCAAGTCCAAAAATAACGCCGAGACTTCTTGATCGGTCAAAAGACATATCAGCCTTCCCTGAAAAGGCAATACCAAAACCCGTTCCACTTTCAACATCAGACCCGCCATGCAAATTGAAATTCATACCAAATGCCGGTCCAACAGACATACGAAATTGCGACAAAGACACTGAAGTAAAAACAATAGATAATAAAATTATTGATATTAGAGACACTCTTTTCATAACACACCCTTATTTAGTTGATAGTTAGATTGGTTAGGACTAGATATTAAAGTTTACCAAAAATGATTCAATTTTGCAATAACAAAAAACTCCGAATCAAAAAAAAAGATTCGGAGTTGACAGCCGTAAGTACAGCATTTTGATTATTACTTAAACCTTTTCACGAATAAAGAGCTTCTTTAACTTCTTTTTGAGCCTGCCCCCTGACTCAATTTCAGCGACTAGTGCACGCCAATCGCCATCCTGCGCGGGCGGAATTGATTGAACAGGCGGCTGTTTCTTAACATACTGAGGCTTCTCAGTTTCCTGCGACGGTCTGCGAGTATTATCATTCCGGCGATCATGAGGTGAAAATTCACGGCGTGATTTACCTGTTGTATCTTTATGTCTTTCTCCACCAAACGGCTTTTCTGAAAAAACCTTATGTCTCTTTTCGCGGTATGGTTTTTCGGAGGACTCTGCGTGCCTTTGTTCATTACGAGGTTTTTCTGAAAAGTCCTTGTGTCTGTGTTCGCGGTAAGGTTTTTCGGAAGACCCTGTATGTCTTTGTTCACTGCGAGGCTTTTCTGAAAAGTCTTTATGTCTCTGCTCGCTGTGTGGTTTTCCGGAAGATTCCGTACGCCTCCGATCATGCTGCGGCCTTTCAGAGTCTGAGCGCCGGCGATCGTTGTGTTCAAATTTTCTTCCATGCCCTCTGTCACGCCGGTCTTCCGATGATCTCGGTCCGGCTTGTTTCTCCGATGGCGATGCTTTCTTCGCGTAGTCGAAACCCTGATATCGTTTTAATTCAAACCGTTTGTCGGTATACCGTTCTATGCTCTTTAAATATTTAAGCTCCTGGTTAGAAACAAATGTTATAGCATCTCCGGTCGCAGATGCACGGCCTGTGCGGCCGATACGGTGGATATAGTCCTCCGCAAAAGTCGGTGTATCAAAATTCACGACATGCGATATTCCTTCCACATCGATTCCCCGGGCTGCAATATCTGTCGCAACCATAACTCTAAATTGCCCCCCTTGAATCCGGCCAATGCCCGCTGCCGCTGTGCTTGTGTCCTGTTGGAATGTATGGCAACAGCTTTAACGCCGCTTCTTTCGAGTTTGTGTGATATTTTATCGGCGCCATGTTTTGTTCGCGAAAAAACGAGAACACAATCCAGTTCTTTCGATTGGAGGATATGTAAAAGCAGGTCAATTTTCAATTCCTGCGTTATCGAATAAAAATGCTGCTTTACTGTTTCTACAGGTTTCCGCCGTTCACCGATCTCGATCAATTCCGGATTGGTCTGGATAGACCCGACAAGCGACTTTACTTCAGGCGACATTGTTGCAGAAAACAGCAATGTCTGTCTCTTCGCCGGAATGCGGCTGATGATTTTTCGGACATCCTGAATAAATCCCATATCGAACATCCGATCAGCTTCATCAATTACGAGAATCTCGACGTGTGACAGGTCGACTGTACGGCGGTTTATATGGTCGAGCAGTCTCCCCGGTGTTGCCACAACGATATCCACTCCGCGGCGAAGACGTTTTATTTGGTTTTCCATATTGACCCCGCCGAAGACGGCGATGCTTTGCATATTCGCAAAACGCCCGTATCCTGTAACGAATTCTTCCACTTGCTGTGCAAGTTCGCGTGTCGGCGTCAGAACAAGTCCGCGCGTAGGATGGCCTTTATGAGATGGAGCATGCTGGAGAAAATAGTTGAGCATCGGCAGAACAAACGCAGCGGTCTTTCCGGTGCCTGTTTGCGCACAACCGATTATGTCGCGTCCGGCGACAGCTAACGGAATCGCGCGTGATTGAATGGCAGTTGGTGCAGTATATCCTGTTGCGAGAATGCCCTGCACAAGTTGGTCGGCTAGACCAAGATTTGAAAATGGCATGAATAAATCCTTACTTAAAAATGAAGAAACACGCTATAGAAGTTCGAAACCAACAGAAGTTAAAAACGCTCGGAGAAGTTTACCCTGGAAAACGCATACATGCGAAGACGGGAATATTTTCCGTGCACTACCTTAGCTTTTATCATCAGAGAGCGAGTCTCAAATGTCCGCTCCCGATGCTAATATTGCTGCACGGATGCGGTCTGTCGCAACTTGCGACTATGATAAGATACAAAAATTTTCAGTCGTTTCCTATGCATTTTGAGACAATATCATTCGGATCTCAAAACATAGATCGAATCTTAAAATGCATTGATTACTCACAACAGGACAATATTATTTCTTTTGCATTCTGCGATCATCTCTTCCGGCCAGATACTTGCTTGAATCTCGCCAATATGTGCCTTTCGAAGATAAAACATGCATAAACGCGATTGTCCGATACCGCCGCCGATGGAAAGAGGCAGCTCATCATTCATCAACCGTTGATGGAATTTTAGTTTCAAACGCTGTTCTTGATTGGAGAGTTTGAGTTGTTTGGCAAGCACCGACTTATCGACACGGATTCCCATGGACGACAATTCAAAGGCACATTCTGTAACCGGATTCCAGACAAAGATATCGCCGTTCAAAGTCCAGTCATCATAATCAGGAGCACGTCCGTCATGTTTCGTGCCATCAGACATCGCTCCACCGATACCGATTATAAACACAGCTTTATGTTCGCGTACAATCGAGTCCTCGCGTTCCGGCGGCGATAGTTTCGGATAACGTTTCATCAGATTCTTCAGAATGAACAAACGTGATCTTCTCCGGAAGCACAGGTTTCATTTCTGGATATTCATGACAGACATATAATTCTGTGCGGCGAATTACATCATAAATCGTTTGAACAATCTTTTGAAGGATAGGTCAATGTCCGTTCTTCAGCGGTAATTACTTTTTCCCAGTCCCATTGATCGACATACAGCGAATGAAGGTTGTCCAGTGTTTCGTCGGC
This sequence comes from uncultured Bacteroidota bacterium, assembly GCA_963770945.1. Classification (GTDB taxonomy): domain Bacteria; phylum Bacteroidota; class Ignavibacteria; order UBA10030; family UBA10030; genus Fen-1298. Next base: position 234,191 of record CAVYRP010000008.1, read on the forward strand.
GCGAATCGCATTCATATCCGTATAAATTCCCGATCCGACCGGAATCTTATAATCGGCAAGCGCCATCCGTTTCCATTTTGCCAGCGACTGCACAACTTCCGCTTCTCTATCCTGAAGTGCCTTTATCCTGAACGATACAGGTCGCTCGACGCCGTTCAGATCGTCATTTACTCCCGTTCCTTTTAAAACAAAAATCGGAGCCGTCAATCGGGTAAGATCCAATTCCAGAGCAAGATTCAATTGAAAAAAATCCTTGATCTTTTTTATCGCTTGTTCGGTAGTATCTAAATCCAATAACGGACGATATCCCTGCGGAATAAAAAACCCACGCGACATATTATACTCCTTTGATTTATCGAAGTGTTTATTTAAAATGATAAAGGTTTGGTGTAAAAGCAATTTATATGATATTTTGCATATCGATTACATGGATAGTACATTGAGGGACAATAAACGGAGAGTTTAGCACGCTGAAAACTACGACCATCTTACTCGATACGCCTGAAGATTTTAACTTCTGGAATACAGTGAACAGCCATGGATGGTGTTCGCTGCTTCCGTTCAGTGTGGACAAAGATCAGAAGTCATTGAATCGACTCCTCACCTTGAGCGATAATTCGCTTGCATATTGTCAAATCACAGGAATCGGCAAATCTTCTCTCAATATTCAAGTTAGTCATCCTTCTAAGCTGTCGGCAATTCAATGTTCCGATGTTAAACTTCAAATCGCATCCTGTCTCCGGCTTACGGAGGATTATTCTGAATTTTATCGAGAAGTGAAGCGATATCCCAAATATCGCTGGATTACGAAAATAAAAGCCGGACGAATGCTTCGCGCACCGTCTGTTTTTGAAGATATTGTAAAAACGATCTGTACTACAAACTGCAGCTGGTCATTGACTGAAATTATGGTCGAAAATCTTGTGGGAGAACTGGGAAAATCCTTTAACAATTCACTGAAAAGCTTTCCCTTGCCGGAGACCATTGGCAGGAACAACGGAACAGTTTCTCCGGAAGAACCATCAGAGCAGGTTATCGATCGCCGTTTCTTCTGGAATTTGCAGAAAATGTCGCCAACGGCAAACTCGATGTAGAAAGCTGGCGGTCTTCAGAATTGTCCACCGATATACTTTTCAAAAAACTTCGTTCCATTAAAGGTGTCGGTGAATATTCGGCAGCTAACATTTTAAAACTCATCGGCCGGTACGACTACCTTGGATTAGATTCCTGGGTGCGCGGCAAGTACTACGACCTTTATCATGACGGCCGAAAAGTGACCGACCGCACTATCGAACGAAAGATATAAACCATACGGCAGGTGGCGCGGACTATTTTTCTGGATGGAAATGACGAAGCATTGGTACGATAGAAGATTTTCCATTTTAATAAATGTAAACGACAGAGCCCCCGATTGAACCATCAACCGGGGGCTCCGGATTTTTCATGAATAACTATCAAAGTTACCGCTGAATATCACCTTTTTCATTCTACAATATATGGAAGCGCCCATACATTGGAAGAAAACGCTGTTTGATCATCATAAATGGATTGTCTTGTAATAGCGCTGGCGTATACCGAATATCTCCCGACAAATGCACTTTGCCATTTCCAATCATTTTCATAAACTCTTGTGAAAGTGCCGTCACCATTAGAAGTTGAGCTCAACAATTTCATCGACGCACGTCCGTATGCACATCCATGGCTGAACCAAACCGGACGGTGAGCGACAACGATATCGCTGTCAGGATCTGTGCTCTTTACAGTAACCTGCACTTTAAATTGAGCAGCATGATTCGCCAGCAATTCCCGGACACCCCAGTGTTTGTATCCACGCACAAATTGGAACAACGAGTCCAGCGGATTTGTCACACTTACTGTATCGTCATCTATGAAGAATGTTATATTCTGAATTATCAGTCCATTATTGACAGTTCCGCCCTGTACGCCGGAAACAGCAGCCATTCTCCAATTCCGAAGAGAATCAAATCCTGCAATCGAAACCTGGCGAAATTCTACTTTCCGGATAATTGTTTCTTCCAACGGCTTATAGATGATGGTATCATTTGGTGATTGTTTAACATGTATCCATACCTGTCCGGTAAGGGTATTAGTAACGGTGGCAATAACTGTGGAATCATCCACATGGTCGTATGTTACGGTTCGTGATACGTTCTGAATCTTCCTTCCCCAGCCATGCGGAACAATTGCAGTGCCTATTTTTGATAATGAAGGAACGTCATCACTCAAAGCAGCTGCATCCGTAGTAAAAATCGGATCCCGCGCAATAAGACTTCCCATGGCAGACTGATCTTGACTTGTGACTTGAACACCCATGCCAGGCTGGGTTGCCATGTCTGACGACTTTTCACACCCAAATATGGACAATAAAAGCAACAAGCCTGCTCCCAATACAATAAGTTGATTTCTCATGGAATAATCCTCTATTTATTTAACGCAGCGTGTTTTTGTTATGTATTAATATATATTTGTCATATAGAAAAGAAGAAGTTCTATGAAATTCTTTCCCTCACTCATTTTTTGAAAACAAGGGCATTAATATAATGTATAAAACAGCTATAATTACTGTGCAAGTTTCGTACCATAGAAAAAACGAACCCAATGTGATAAAAACACGATATCGTAAATTGCACCGTGCAAACTTTGCATCAGGGCGCAGATATTGCACTCTAAATCTTTTTAGAAAAGATTCTTTTGTGCAATCTATAATTATGAGTTAAATGTAATGGGATATAGAAGTCTAATGAAGCAGGATAAGCAGGAGGCCGGTCATTCTTCTGTTTCGTGGCTTCCCATCTCACCGGATGCGCCTTCAATGACAACCACATATTCACCACGGGGTTCCTTCTTCTCCAATTCGGATAGAACAAACTGTATTGGGCCGCGCACAATCTCTTCAAATTTCTTTGTTAATTCACGTGCAACTACAACATTGCGATTTCCGAAATAGTTTTGGATTTCAGCGAGGGTTTTACGAATTCTATGAGGAGATTCATATAAAATAAGCGTGCGGGATTCTGATTTCAGCAATTCGAATTTTGTTTTGCGCCCTTTCTTTACCGGAAGGAAGCCCTCAAACACGAATCGATCTGTCGGAAGACCGCTTGCGATAAGCGCAGATATAAATGCCGTCGGGCCTGGAATCGGAATGATAGAAATTCTATTTTCTAAGGCATGCTGAACAATATGAAAAGCCGGGTCAGAAATTCCCGGCGTTCCGGCATCTGAAACTATCGCGATAGACCGGCCGGCAAGAAGTTTTTCAATCAATTGCGGAGCACGTATTTTCTCATTGTAGCTGTAATAACTTATCATAGGTTTGTTGATCTTGTAGTGATCGAGCAGGATTTTCGTTTTGCGCGTATCTTCAGCAGCGATTAGATCAACGGAACTAAGAACTTTTACAGCGCGGTAAGTGATATCCTCTAAATTACCGATAGGAGTGGCGACAAGATACAGGACACCGGATGAAATAGTTGTATTGTTCATTTGTGGTTTATTAAGTAATTCCAAATAATGTTTCCGTATTGACAGTTGGTTATGAGATACTGGCAATCATCGGCATTCTGCTCTTGAATTGGTTTTTCTGATTCATAAAACGGATCTTCTTGATAAGCGTTTCATCGAATCCCAGCCTCGCCAATTCTTCGTCGGAATGCTGCCGGTCAATCATCTCAAAGAGTAATTCATCGAGTTTAGCATATGTTACACCAATTTCGCTCTCATCTGTTTGTCCTTCCCATAAATCAGCAGAAGGCGCTTTCTCAATGACCGGCTTTGGAACACCGAGTTCTTCTGCAAGCTGCCAAATCTGCGACTTATAGAGATTTCCCAGCGGATTGAAAGCACATGCTGCATCGCCGTATTGAGTTCCATATCCGACAAGAATCTCTGTTTTATTGCTGGTACCGATAACGAGTGCCCTCTCACGCGCAGAGATGTCATAGAGTACTACCATGCGCATCCGGGCCATTACATTGCCGCGGCGGATCGGATCCGTAACATTATTTTCCTCGCAGTATGCATCTACCATATTACTGATATTTATGAGTTCAGAGCGAATACCGATCTTTTGAATAACGAGCCTTGCATCCTCGGCGCTTTTTGGATTGCTTGTACCGATAAGGGAGCATAATGCCCAGGACGTTGTCTTTTCCCAGCGCTTCTGCTGCCAGTGCTGCCGCTACTGCCGAATCAACACCTCCGGAGATACCGATAACGCCCTTTGCAAATCCGGCATTCGATATTTGATCCTTTATAAATTTTACCAGCAACCCTCGCACAATTTTAGCATCAACCTTGAGCTCCGCCTTAATAGTCATATAAGATGTTCCATATTTACCTCTTCCTAAACCGGTTTCATTTCTTTCAGACAACTTTGAATGATTTCAATCCCTTCGTCTACTTCCGTTTTTGATAAAATCAAGGGAGGTCTGAAGCGAATCGTCCGGTTACCGCAGCCGATAAGTACCAGTCCTTTTTCCAATGTCTTCTCTTTGATCAATTCACGGTTCTGATATGCATCCATGTCCATCGCGCAGAACAAACCAAGTCCGCGTACGTTGCTTATAAGCAATGGATATTCATTTCCCAGATCGATAAGTCTTTTTAGTAAATATTCCCCGACTCTACGGGCATTTTCCACAAGATTTTCTTCGTTGATAACTTCTAAAATCCTGGCGGCGCGCACCATATCGGTCAGATTGCCGCCGAAGGTAGAGTTCAATCGGCCTGGTACATGAAATACATTGTCAGGAGTTTCATCGATGCGTGTGCTTGAAACAAATCCGCAGACGTGCATCTTTTTCCCAAACGCCATCATGTCCGGTTTTACGAAATATTCATGGGCCCACAGCTTACCTGTGATGCCGAGTCCGACCTGTACTTCATCAAATATAAACAATATATCGTTTTCATCGCAGATCGTACGCAGCTCAACAAAAAACTCTTTCCGAAAATGATTATCACCGCCTTCCGCCTGGATCGGTTCTATAATGAGCGCTGCTATATCATCCGGATTTTCTTTAATAGCATTTTTTATCTGACCAATTGCAGTCGCTTCTTCTTTTTTTACTTTTTCGATTACTGCATCCGTAACCGGAAAAGAGAGTATCGGATTATGAATACGAGGCCATTGAAATTTCGGGAAATATTTAATCTTTACCGGATCTGTATTGGTCAGCGACATTGTATATCCGGTACGCCCATGAAATGCGTTTTTAAAATGAATAACCTGCGTGCCGACTTCGCGTGAATAACCCTTTGCAAGATTCTTCTGTATTTTCCAGTCGAAAGCGGCCTTTAATGCGTTCTCAACTCCTAACGCTCCTCCGTCAATAAAAAAAACATACGGCAGGTATGACGGCTGAGCAATCCTTGAAAAGGTTTCAACGAACTCTGCAAGTTCAACTGAGTAAACATCGGAATTGGAAGGTTTATTCACGCTTACATAGCTGAGTTTCTTGAGAAATTCAGGTGTCGTCAATTTAGGATGATTAAGGCCTACAGCATTGGAAGCAAAAAAAGAAAAAAAGTCGAGGAGTTCGCGTTTTGATCTTGAATCATAGATATACGAGCCATGGCTTTTTTGAAGATCTACAACAATCTCAAATCCATCCGCGAGCATATGGCGGCTTAAAGCTGCATGGACTTCGGAGGGGGGAATAACTACAGGTTTTTCTGCCGTCGGTTTCTCAAATTTCTTTTCGGACATGATGCACCTCGAAATTCACAATATGAATGGATTCGGTGATTCTTATACATGTGATATGTTTATTACATATACGCCGATCCATCAGAAGAATTCCTGATGCTCATATAATGAAACTATATAAGGACGACCTGTCATATTATAACTTACAAATATCCGGATACAAAAGCCAAATCCTGCATCTCCTGGCTCAAAAAGCTTAACATATAAGGCTTATTATCAGCTTATAAACAAAATATCTCTTGAGACTATTCCACAAAATAAGAGATATGCATCCTTAATAATTATCAATTTGTGCCCGCTGAAGCCTGCCGCTGTAATCGATATATACGGATTTCCATTCCGTGAAAAAATCATATACTGCCCAGCCGCCTTCACGGTGGCCGTTACCGGTCTGCTTCACGCCTCCGAACGGCAGATGCGCTTCCGCACCGATTGTCGGCACATTGATATAAACGATCCCTGCCTGAATATCACGAATTGCTGCAAACGCTTTATTCACATCACGAGTGTAGATAGAAGAAGACAAACCATATATCGTCCCGTTTAAAATTCCCACAGCTTCTTCAAGTGATGTTGTGCGAATAACTGAAAGAACAGGTCCAAAGATTTCTTCCTGTGCAATGCGCATGGCCGGCTTTACCTTGTCAAATATCGTCGGTTCAAAGAACCAGCCCTTGGCTAGATCACCTTGATGAGGTATCGAACCTCCGCAGACCAGCTGAGCGCCTTCGAATTTTCCGATATCTACATACGATTGCACAATTCTCCTCTGAGCTTCATTAATACAGGGGCCTACATCTATCGTGGGAAGAAGTCCGTCGCCTAATCGCAGCCGTTTTGTCCTTTCAATAAGCATTTCCATAAACTTATCGTAAATATTCTCATGAAGGATCAGCCGGCTCGTTGCTGTACAGCGCTGGCCCGTTGTACCAAAGGCACCCCAGAGCACGCCGTCAAGCGCCAGGGCAAGGTCTGCATCGTCCATCACGATTTGTGCATTCTTGCCGCCAAGTTCAAGCGAGACATGTTTGAGTGTTGCGCTTGCATCCCGTGAGATTTGTTTTCCTATTTCGGATGAGCCGGTGAACAAAATCATATCAACACCGGGATGTGTAACGATTGCGCTGCCGACCTCGCTTCCGCTCCCATGAACAAGGTTCACGACACCTTCAGGTAATCCTGCTTCCATCATGATTTGAATCAGCGTTGTCAGCAGTTTTGGGTGTATCGCTTGCAGGTTTAAATACGACGGTATTGCCGGAAAGCACCGCCGGAAAAATTCCCCATGTCGGAATCGCCATCGGAAAATTCCAGGGAGTGATAATTCCCGCAACTCCTATTGGCACCCGGATTGCCATTGCGAACTTATCGGGAAGTTCCGACGGAACCGTATTCCCGAATAACCGGCGCCCTTCCGTTGCGGCATAGTAAGCAGTATCAATTCCTTCCTGAACATCACCGCGGGCTTCATCGAGAACTTTCCCCATTTCACGCGTCATATCACGGGCAATCTCTTCCTTATTCTTCACAAGAAGATCGCCTATTTTTCTCAGGATGCTGCCGCGTGCCGGGGCAGGTACTAACCGCCACTTTTCATACGCTGCCCGGGCAGCTTTCACTGCTTCATCTACATCTTCTTTCCCCGATTTCGGGAACAATCCGACGATATCATCCCAGTTGGCTGGATTACGGTTAGTAGATGTCTTTCCCGATTTAGCATCAACCCACTGGCCGTTGATGAAATTCTGAAATTTCTGGGGCATGACGGACCTCCAGTTTTAATGAATTCCTGCCCGTTTAAAAATATAATCGATATGTTTTAAACTTCTTTTCGGATCAAATAGTTCATCGAGCTCTTTCTTTGAAAGAACTTTCATTACCTCTTCGTTTCCAAGTAGCAGCGACCTGAATTCTTTTCCTTCTTTCCACACTTTCATCGCTTGTTCCTGCACCATTTTATATGCATCCTCGCGCTTCATTCCTTTTTTTGTCAGGGCAAGAAGAACTTCCTGCGAGAAAATGAGGCCGCGCGTTGCATTCAGGTTGCGCGTCATATGCTCGGGATATACAAGCAGGTTTTCGATGATCTTCGTCATGTCATTGAGTATAAAATCGAGAATAATGCAGCTATCGGGAATAATGATCCGCTCAACCGATGAATGCGAAATATCGCGTTCATGCCATAAGGCAACATTTTCCATCGCCGCCATAGCATTTGATCGAAGAACACGTGTTAATCCTGCAATACGTTCGCATACAACGGGATTTCGTTTATGCGGCATTGCAGAAGAACCTTTCTGGCCTTTCGAGAAATATTCTTCCGCTTCAAGCACTTCTGTTTTTTGCAGGTGGCGTATTTCCGTTGCAAATTTTTCCAATGAACACCCGCAGACAGCGAGCGTATTCATGAATTCAGCATGACGGTCACGCTGGAGCACTTGAGTCGAAACCTGCGCCGCCTGAAGCCCCAGTTTCTTGCAGACATATTGCTCGACAGCAGGATCAATATGCTGGTATGTGCCGACAGCTCCTGAAATTTTCCCGACGGAAATAGTTTTTATCGCCGCCTTCAGCCGCTCGATATTGCGGACAGTTTCTGCATACCACAATGCAAGTTTCAATCCAAACGTCACCGGTTCTGCGTGTATACCATGAGTTCTGCCGATCATAACCGTGCGCTTGAATTCTTTAGCACGTTTTGACAGCACATCCCGCAACCCCTCTAATCCTTTAAGTATAATTTCGCCGGATTGTTTCATTTGAACTGCAAGCGCCGTATCCAGCACATCCGACGATGTCATACCAAGATGTATGAAACGCGAATCCGGGCCGACATACTCGCCGACATTTGTAAGGAAAGCTATGACATCATGTTTGACTTCCTGTTCAATCTCGAGAATTCGTTCGACTTTAAAACTGCCTTTTTCCCGGATTACTTTCACGGCTTTCTTCGGAATAACACCGAGCTTTGCCTGCGATTCGCATGCCAGCGTTTCAATTTCCAGCCAAATCCGAAATTTGTTTTCGTCTTCCCAAATTTTCCCCATAACCGGGCGCGTATATCGGTCTATCATTATTTTCCCTTTGGTGTTGATGCCAGTTTTAAATTAATATCTATTGTCTTGTGTTCGCGGTAGACCTTGAATTTTAAAATATCGCCCGGGCTTAAATCAACCATCACGGAAAGAATATCGCTGTCCGAATTCACTTTCTCACCGTTCACTTCGGTGACAATGTCGCCGACCCTCAGGCCTGCCGCCTCTGCAGGGCCTCCCGAGTAAACATCGCTGACGATAACACCCTGCGGCTGTTTCAATCCGAAATATTGAGCGATCCGGGCATCCACAGGCTGCACGTCGAACCCTGCGGTAATATCATGCGCGATCTTTCCCTTTTTCTTCAATTCGACAACAATTTTCTTAACTTTGTTAATAGGGATTGCAAACCCATAGCCGATGTATGTGCTGCTTTGTCCGCCTGTAAATATCAACGTATTCATCCCAATCACTTCTCCGCTGCTGTTAACAAGCGGACCGCCGCTGTTGCCTCCGTTGATTGCAGCATCCGTTTCAATCATATCACGATAATATCGGTTCTGTAATTGTCCCAGTTTCATTCCTGTTGCGCTCACAACTCCGACCGTCACGGTCGGTTTATCATTTATTTCGAAAAGGCCGAACGGATTTCCCAGTGCGATAGCCCATTCACCGATAACTACATCATCCGAATTACCCATTGTAACATAGGGGAGATCCTTGCCGTCAACTTTCAGCAGACAAATATCCGTTGCAGGATCTGTACCAACAAGCTTTGCTTTCAATTGTTTTCCGCCTGTAATGGTTACCGTGATATCTGTTCCATTTCCGGCAACATGATCGTTTGTAACGATATATCCATCCGGTGAAATAATAAATCCGGATCCGAGTCCTTTGACTTCCTGTTTATACACTCGATCGCCGAAAAACGGTTTGAAGAACGGGTCATCAAAGAATTGCGAGAAGGGATCGCGGTACCGAACCTGCTGAACCGCAATAACATTGATGCCGACTACTGCAGGACTTAATTTCGCAACCGCGCGTGTGATGGCGTTCTGCCGGGATAAGTTAAGCTGTTCATTTTCCTGCGGATTTTTTTCTTGAGTCGATCCTTCCGATGAGAATGTCTGATCGAAAACCGTATTAGCAGCTTGCGCTGACTGCACACCGGCCGGTTTTACGACATATCCTATACCGAAACCAACAAGCAGCAGTATAACTGAAATGATAAAGAAACGTATATACGGATTATTCATTGCATGACCTCTTTTGTAATAAATTTCAAGTCGATTTTACAAAAAGAACTTTCACGGTATCCCAATGACTAAGAAGAAGAATTCCGCTTATTATAGACGATAAATACCGGTATTCGGTTGCAGAAATTTCGTGTATCATAAACAAATCAATCCAAGATGAAGGAAGAACAAACATAATAACAGGTGCGAGAATGACAGCTATAAGGTTCGCATTTAAAATATCCTTGACGATTTTATATGAAATGAACCATGTTATGCACCAGACAATCGTGTAACTCACTCCGACAGCAAATAAACCGCCCGCTGCAGCTGCCAATCCTTTGCCGCCATGAAATCGCAGCCAAATCGGATAATTATGTCCGAGGAGAGTTCCGCACAGTGCCGACGATTGAATCCAGAACGATCCCTCTATAAGCTGCCCGGCCGCAAATGCGACAGCGAAACCTTTTACTCCATCTAATATTCCTACTAAAATTCCGATTTCTTTTGATTGTGTTACATCGAATGCATTAAAAGCGCCGACTTTTCTGCTGCCTTGCTGCCGTATATCAAGCCCTGTTTTCCAGCGGACTATTAAATAAGCCGTAGGAATAGATCCGGCAAGATATCCTATCAAGAGACATAAGATGATAACCAATTTATTACACCCGAATTATTATGGCCGTTGAAATCATCTCTTTGAGAAAACTACGGAAAAGTGAAGGGGAAAGCAACTGGGGATAGAAAAGCCTGTGAGCCTATGAGCCTTTGAGCATATGAGTCTGCGAGTCTATGAGTCTATGAGCGAATGAGTAAATAAGCCTATGAGAAAAACGTATGATATTTTTTCGTTGACGGAAGACAGTTATCATTGCATCTATAACGCTTGAATATTACATTTTATCGCCAATGATAAAAGCGAAGAATAATAATACTTACAACCTTGCCCGCATAGCTGCTTTTTTTGTCACCGTATTTGCTTTCTTAATTTTCGGTACCGCATTTTATCCCTGCCGGCTGGAATTGGGGTTTTCACTTCTTAGCTTTTTACGATATAGAAATTATCATTCTTATCCCGCTCTTAATGCTGCTTTTTACCATCCCGGCTATCCAGGATTTTTTTATCGACAGGTTATCATTATTCAGCCTTTGGTTTAGCAAAAAACCTCGTGCTCTTCGAGTTGTTTTAACGATTGCAGCTCTCGGCGGATTAGTACTGCTCTTCTGGATCTTTCGAGTGAGATCGTTTTTTTTAGGAGATGGCCAGCTATGATTTTAAGGAGCATTCAGAGTATCACATCTGCAGATCAGATGGCTTTTGCTTACAAACGGGAACCCTTGATTGGATTGTGCATATTACTTTTAACCAACTTATTTATATTTCTTAAACAAGTCAAATCCTCTGACTAGATGCATATTGCTGGCTCAGCATTATTTCAGGTGTTGTCTTTGTTATAATTGCATGGAGATTCGTGAGACAATATGCAGAAGAACGAACAGAACAATACATGCTTTTTATTCTTCTTATTACAACAGGAGTGAGTCAACTTTTTTTCGGTTATGTCGAAAATTATTCTCCAAGCGCTGCCGGTATTCTCCTTTTTCTTCTTTTTGGTGTTTTATACCTTAAAGGAAGGATTTCGATTACCTGGGTAATATTTATCTACGGAATTACATTTATATTCCATTTTGGAACACTCATATTTCTTCCCGCAATTGCTTTTTTATTTTATTTTGCTGCCAAGAGAAAACAGATGGAAAGAGATAATTGTGTCCCTTTTTCTCACTCTTCGATAATATTTTCATTACTGCAGCTTTCTCTGTATCCGCTTGAACTTCTTAAAAATGTCTTGGGTGGAACAGGACGACATATTGTTCCCATTTTCTTCACCTCTTAATAAATATCAAGCTTATGATTTTTTTCTTTAGAGCCATGTTATTGATGTTTTTAATTTTCTCATCTTGAGTTATCCTGCTATATCGATTCTTCTTATACTTTCAGGTATTATAATTTGGAGGAACCATAAAACTTTAACGATTGAAACAAAATTTTTACTCCTTACAGCTTTTTGTGGATGCATATTTATCGTCATTTTAAATTGTGAAATCGGCATGAGCAGAGACTGGGATATTCTCGCACCGATAAGCCTGGGAATACCTGCCGCAGCAATAGCCCTTTGGAATACAATGGAATATAAGAAAAAAGGTCAGGCATCGGATTCTCATAATGCTTTGCGTGGTTTCTCTTCTACAAACAGGCCTCTGGATTGGTGTGAATGCAGACGAGAGTAAAGCAGAGGAAAGATTTAAAATTCTGGAGGATGATCGTCTATGGAGCAAACATGCACATCTTTGCGCTTATGAAGAATTGGCAGTCTATCATCGTGATCGAGGAAATTATGAAAAAGCTGTTCAGTACTATCAAAAATATATTGCAATTGATTCTACAAATAAACGGTTATGGGGAAATATGGCCGACATTTACCAAGCGACGGGACAAAAAAAGAAAGCTATGGAAGTATATGAGACTATGCTGCGCTCAGAAATGGCAAATTATCAAATCAAAACGAATTTAGGAATACTTTATACTGACGAAAAAAGATTTGCGGAAGCAATGATTCTTTTTAAATACGCGGAGAATGATGCACCGCAGGATCCGGTCATCAAATATAATATAGGCATAACAATAGTAGAGAGTAAACAAGCATATCGAAAAGCAATTCCATATTTTTTAGACGCAATACGTTTCGATTCTACTTTTTCTCAAGCATATTATGCAGCCGCGGAATGCTATTTACAATTGGGGGATTCTGTTCGAGCTGAACAATTAATGTCTAAACTGCAAAATCTATCCGGGAATTCTAATATTAAATAAGAATCACTGGAATGATTCAGGAGAGCAATTATTTAATGTGCTCCCTCACCGCGCGTATCGCGGCCCATTAAATCAAGTGTGGCCTGGCGCGGATTCTTATCTTCAAAAAGCACGCGGTATACTTCTTCAGCCATCGGCATTTCGATATGATGCTTTTGTGCAAGCTGGTGAACGGACTTCGCTGTCGGCACACCTTCGGCAACCATAACCATTCCGGCCAATACATCCGTAACACTGCGCCCCTTGCCTATTTCTTCACCGACATAGCGATTACGGCTGTGCCGGCTCATGCAGGTCACAATTAAATCGCCCATTCCGGATAAACCGGCAAATGTAATCGGCTGTGCACCCATCTTTGCACCGAGCCGGGTAATCTCATAAATACCGCGCGTCATTATTGCCGCTTTCGTATTATCGCCAAATCCTGCGCCATCGCTCAATCCTGCTCCTATAGCGATAACATTTTTAATAGCTCCTCCAAGCTCGACTCCGCGGATATCCTCGTTCACATATACCCGAAAATAATCGGTCATGAAAGCATCCTGAACCATTTTGGCTGTTTTCATCTTAAACGATGCAGATACAACCATTGTCGGGATTTTCAAACTCACTTCTTCCGAATGGCTCGGACCGGATAGTATTGCCAGGTTTTCTTTGCGTTCATGCATTAAGACATCCAGTAAAACCTCGGACATAGTCATTAACGAACCGTTTTCAATCCCCTTTGCAACATTGCATATAATTGTGTTTTCCAGGTCGAGATGTGCAATACGCTGAAGAACTGAACGCAGGAATTGAGACGGAACCGCCGCAACAATCATATCACGTTCCCGGCATGATTCTTCGATGTCCGTTGCAATTTTAATTTCAGGCGGCAGAGAGATACCGGGAAGAAATTCTATGTTCTCATGATTCTCACGCAGGTATTCTGCCTGTCTATTCTCAAAGGTCCATAAATTGACCTGATGATGATTGTCATGCAGAACGAGAGCAAGTGTCGTTCCCCAGCTGCCGGCGCCAAGAACGGTAATCTTCATAGTATTAATGATACATCAGGTCAGAATTCTCTGTTTACTTGAGAATCGAATGCTGTTTAGGGTTTAACGGATTCGGTTTTCCTTCTGAAGCTTGTGATTTTCCGTTCGGTTCCTTCCAATAACCGCTTGATATTCGCACGATGAGAATAAATCAGAAAAAGTGCGATTCCGATACTGAAAAAGACCAGCGTCTTATAGCTGTGAATTTCATCCGAAAGGATATTATATCGAACGATCAGCGTCAATGGAAAAGCCGCTGCTGCCATAATAGAACCTAACGACACGTAACGAAATGCAAATAAGAAAATAAAAAATACTGCAATGGAAACCGCAAATTCTGTTGGCGCAATACCGATAAGCATTCCTGCCCCTGTTGCGATGCCTTTTCCGCCTTTGAATCCGGCAAATACCGTCAATACATGGCCGATAATTGCAGCGCCGCCGCAAATCATTTGGATAATCGTAAAGTCGTCAAATGGAGTATGATTATAGAAAGGCAGAGTCGGATCCCAAAATAACCGTGCTATTACGGTTGTAGCTATTACGCCCTTCAACGCATCCATCACAATAATAAAAACGCCGGACTTCCAGCCAAGAACACGAAAGACGTTCGTACCGCCTGCATTTCCGCTTCCCTTGCTTCTAATATCAAATCCATGCCTCCACTTGGAAAGCATAACGCTTGTCGGAATAGATCCTATCAGATAACTCAAAAGCGTTACAATTACCATATTAACCATACGAACTTATCCTTTGTTTATGATGATAACTATATATAAGATATTCAATTCGACATCAATAAGCAAACTACATGATAACCCTTTGCACGCCATCGATCCAATATCAATGCACCCAGCTCCAGATCCTCAGGTGTCGTAATTTTGATATTGTCGTAATTTCCCTCCACAATGCGCACTTTGACTCCAAGCCGTTCGACCAATGCAGCATCATCCGTCGAATAGAATTTATCTTTTTTAGCTTTTTCGAATGCCTTAATCAATAGTTTTGCGCGAAAGGCCTGAGGCGTTTGTATCAGCCAGAGCGATGTGCGGTCAAGTGTCTGATCGAAAAAACCGCCGCCTGTCGAACGCCGAATCGTGTCTTTAGGCTGAACAGCAAGCACCGCTGCATCATATTCTCTGCAGATTTTAATAAGATGTGAAATACGTTTTGTTTCTATGAACGGCCGAACGGCATCGTGGACAAGAACGATATCGGAATCCTTCAGAGTCAGACGATTCAAGAACGTTCTCCACAGAATCCTGCCGCTTTTTGCCGCCCGTTATTATCTTGCTGACTTTATGCAGTCTAAACCGCGCAACAACGGTTTCCATATCGGATAATGCGGATTCGGGAATAGCCATCGCCACTTCGTCTATCTCCGGACAGTGCTCAAATTGCTGGAGTGTATGAACGATAATCGGCTTCCCTTTCAATGGAAGAAATTGTTTTTTAATCTCGCCGCCGATTCTTGTGCCTGAACCCGCAGCAGGAATAATTGCAACGACTTTTGGCCTTGATCTTGACATACTTCCGACATTCCTCTTTGACAAAAGTCCACCAAAAAAAGTTAGAGGGGGATCACGTTCTAAATTATTTTACAAAATCGAACACTTAACCCCCTCTAAAACAATCGATTTACCATATCAGCATCACATCGCCATAGCTGTAAAAGCGGTATCCGTCTTTTACTGCTTTTTTATAGCCGCGCATTAATAAATCATGCCCTGTAAATGCACTCGTTAGCATAAGCAAGGTCGATTCCGGCAAATGGAAATTTGTGATCAGCTTATCGGCTACTTTGAAATCATAGGGCGGGAAAATGAATTTATCAGTCCATCCTTTCGCCGGTTTCACATGGCCGTCTGCCGTAACACTTGATTCCACAGCACGACAGGTGCTTGTGCCGACAACAAATACGTTGTGCTTCGAGTCAATTGTTTTATTGATAATATACGCCGCTTCGCTGGTAATCTCAAAAAACTCCGAGTCCATCTTGTGCTTCGTTAAATCCTCAACTTCGACTGTACGGAATGTCCCGAGTCCGACATGGAGCACGACCGGCGCAATCTTCACGCCTTTCGTCTGAAGTTTCTTGATAAGCGCTTTTGTAAAGTGCAAACCTGCCGTCGGTGCGGCAACTGCGCCGACAACACGGGCATAGACCGTCTGGTAGCTTTCCTTATCTTTGTTAGTCGCATCCCGCTTAATATAATGCGGCAGCGGTGTCAAACCAATCCTATCGATGATCTTAAAAAAATCGCCTTTATGATTGAAGCGTACCGTGCGCCCGCGCGAAGTGGTATTGTCGATAACTTCACACCATAGCTTGCCGTCATCGAAATAGATTTTATTACCGATACGTACTTTACGCGCCGGATCAACTATGACATCCCAAATATTCTCTTCAGCATTTAACTCGCGCAGTAAAAAGACTTCGATTTTTGCATTCGTCTTTTCTTTTTTTCCATAAAGACGCGCCTGGAAAACTTTCGTCTCGTTTACGACAAGACAATCTCCCTTTTGAAAATATTCAGCGATTTCATAGAACTTCCGTTCTTCAATAGTATCTTCAGGACGGTTCATCACCATCAATCTCGAGTGGTCTCGCGGATTAGCCGGCTGCTTTGCTATCAAGTTGCGCGGAAGCGGATATTTGAAATCGGAGAGCTTCATTGCTCATATCCCTTCTATTATTGAAAGGTGAAGAAGGCGGTAAACTGTTTTACCGCCTTCATTATTTATTTAACTTAACACCTGCTTACTTCTTGCGCGATGTTTTCTTTGTATTTTTCTTAACTGCTTTCTTTGATGCCGGAACCTTTGACTCGATTGCTGCCTGTGCCGCTGCCAATCTTGCTATAGGTACTCTAAATGGCGAACAGCTGACATAGTTCATGCCGATACGGTGACAGAACTTTACACTGTCCGGTTCGCCGCCATGCTCTCCGCAGATACCGACCTTCAGATTCTTC
Source organism: uncultured Bacteroidota bacterium (assembly GCA_963770945.1). GTDB lineage: Bacteria > Bacteroidota > Ignavibacteria > UBA10030 > UBA10030 > Fen-1298. The sequence continues at coordinate 251,079 of CAVYRP010000008.1, forward strand.
CGCGTTGCTCGTCCGCGCTCAATACCGACCTTCATCAATTCGCCGATACCTTCCTGGTCAATCGATTGGAATGGATCGATAGGAAGAATTTTTGAACTGAGATAATCCGGCAGGAATGAACCGATATCATCACGTGAAAAACCAAAGCCCATCTGAGTAAGATCGTTCGTACCAAAGCTGAAGAATTCGGCAGTTTCCGCCATTCGATTAGCTGTTAATGCTGCACGCGGAATCTCGATCATAGTGCCATACATACATGGAATACTCTTGAGTCCCAGTTTGGCACAAGTCTCGGCATATACACGATCATAGATAACCTTTTGATTGTTCAATTCCGATACTGCACAGGTAACAGGAACCATGATCTCCGGATTCGCTTTTTTACCCTGCTTTATCAATTCGCCTGCAGCCTCGAGAATTGCACGGATCTGCATTTCGCTTATTTCAGGATACGTCACACCAAGACGCACACCGCGATGGCCTAACATCGGATTGTTCTCCCGTAAGGAATCTGCACGTTTGTGCAATTCAGCAAGAGTAGCACCGAGTTCAGTCGCAAGAGCCTGCATCTTATCTTCACTGTGCGGAACAAATTCGTGCAGCGGCGGATCTAGAAGGCGAATAGTCACCGGCCTGCCGTCCATTGCTTCCATTGTTGCCTTGATATCACTTTTCACAAACGGGAAAAGTTCATCCAAAGCCTTCCTGCGTTCCGCTTCCGTGCGGCTCATAATCATTTTACGAAGAAGGAATAACGGTTTATCGCTTCCCTCGCCGTAGAACATATGTTCCGTGCGGAAAAGGCCGATTCCTTCTGCACCGAATTCAACCGCCTTTTTTGTGTCTTTCGGCGTATCTGCATTCGTACGAATTCTCAATACCCGTACGCTGTCCACCATTTTCATGAGTTCTGTATACGAAGAATTATGCTCGAGGTCTACATCGACCAGCGGCATACTGCCTTGGTAAGTAAGGCCTTTGGTTCCGTTTAAAGTAATCCAATCGCCTTCTTTGATAACAACACCCTTCTTTGTCTTAAATGACTTGCCGTTGTCGCCGATTTCGATATCACTGCAGCCGACGATACAGCATTTGCCCCATCCGCGGGCTACAAGTGCCGCATGAGATGTCATTCCGCCTTTCGTCGTAAGAATAGCTTGCGCTTTGTGCATACCATCGACATCTTCCGGCGAGGTTTCTTCGCGTACGAGAATGACTTTTTCACCTCTCGCTGCCCATGCTACTGCGTCGAGCGATGTAAATACCGCACGGCCTTTGGCTCCGCCGGGACCGGCAGGCAAGCCTTTGGCTATTGCAGGTGTGGTGAGTTCTGCTTTCGGATCGATCATCGGCAGCAGCAATTCAACCAACTGATTCGGACCGACGCGCATTACCGCTGTTTCTGTATCGATTAACTTCTCTTTAACCATCTCGGTTGCAATACGAACTGCTGCAACACCGTTGCGTTTACCGACACGGCATTGGAGCATAAAGAGTTTTCCTTTTTCAATCGTAAACTCGATATCCTGCATGTCCTTGTAGTGTTTTTCAAGACGCGATTTGATACTGTCCAGGTCCTTGTAAATCGCCGGCATAGTATCATGCAATGTCGGCAAATTGCGGCTCTGATCATTCTTAGAATATTCATTAATCGGCGAGGGAGTTCGAATACCGGCTACTACATCTTCGCCCTGTGCATTGACTAAGTATTCACCATAAAATTGATTCTCACCATTGCCCGGATTACGGCTGAATGCAACACCTGTGGCGCAGTCATCGCCCATATTGCCGAATACCATCGACTGCACGTTCACAGCGGTTCCCCATTCATCAGGGATGCGTTCTATACGGCGATAATCAATTGCACGTTTTCCATTCCAGCTTGCGAATACTGCGCTGATCCCGCCCCATAACTGCTCATTCGGATCGTCTGGAAATGGTTTGCCCAAAACATCCTTAATGATTTGCTTGAATTCTGCCGACAACATTTTCAGATCTTCAACCGTGAGTTCTGTATCGCTCTTGTATCCCTTTGCTTGTTTCACTTTTCCAAGACGATCATCGAGAACCTTACGGATCCCTTTTCCGTCCTTAGGTTCGATTCCTGCTGCTTTTTCCATGACAACATCGGAATACATCATGATAAGGCGGCGATATGCATCGTACACAAACCGGGGGTTCTTCGTTTGTTCAATCATTCCCGGAATTGTATTTTCGCTCAGGCCGACATTCAGCACGGTGTCCATCATTCCGGGCATAGATTTTCGTGCACCCGAACGGACAGAAACCAGAAGAGGATCTTTTGTGCTGCCGAATTTCTTACCCATAATTTTTTCTACTCTTGCTAGCGCAGAATCCACTTGTGCTTTCAATTCTTTAGGGTAGGTTTTCTTGTGGTCATAATAATATGTGCATACCTCCGTTGTGATGGTAAATCCCGGAGGAACCGGCAGCTTTAACTTCGGATGACCGGCCATCTCGGCAAGATTCGCACCTTTCCCGCCAAGAAGATTTTTCATAGATTCATTTCCGTCGGCTTTACCGCCGCCGAAAAAGTAAACGTATTTATTTTTTGCCATTGTGTATCTTATCCTTTCATTTATCTATTGATTGATAGTTCTTATTTATCTGATAAACCTCTCGCATAGATGACGCAGCGAGAGTTATTATAAAACTCATTATGTACAATTCCAATCTGCATTATCTCAATACTTGTTTTATTGATGCATCCAACTTGTCCTTCCCGGCTACGAACACTTGCTGAATTTCGGCGACAATCACCGGTTCAGTTCTTAAAAATTCTATATGTCGCTCTCTCAGCCTCATAAAATCTTTTTCAGTTGTGAAGATAAAATCAGCATTTAATGTTATTCTCGCTTTAATGATCATCTGAATATCTTTCTCAGAGAACCAATGATGATCAGAAAATGCAAAATGTTTAATAACTGCAATTCCCGCATCTGAAAGAGTTGATTCAAACGATTTTGGGCAGCCTATTCCGGAAACAGCAATAATTCTTTTGCCAATGAACTGTACAGCTTCAATTTTTTCATTCGTCGATGCCGGCTTGAACGATTTAAATTTCGTTTGTAATCCGATCATCCCTCCTTCTTTAATGGAAGATTGGGATTCAGCTTGAAAATGTGCTTTCATTATTCCCGATGCCCGATTAAACTGCTCTAAATTTGCGCACCTCGTAATGATCAAATCGTCAGCACGTTTCAAAGAACTCATCGGCTCACGCCTATTTCCCGCCGGAAGCAGCCAATCGCGGTTTAATATTTCTTCCGCCGTCATCACAACAAGATTCAGATCTCGATGCAGATATCGATGCTGAAATCCGTCATCAAGCAATATTATCTCAGCTCCAAGTTCCACAGCTTTCTGAGCGCCGCGGACACGATTCTCATCGGCCACAACGATCAGACCCGGGAATTTCTTTGCAAGCTGACTCGGCTCATCTCCGGAAATATCAACCGACGCAAGATTTCCTTTACCATCGCTTACAACGATTGTTCCTTTCGATCTCCTTCCATATCCTCTGCTGACAACTGATAACCGACGACTGATTGCCAATTTTTCAATCAGCATCTCAACAATCGGCGTCTTACCGGCTCCTCCTGTTGAAATATTTCCTACCGAGATCACCGGAATACCGGCTTTCGTTGTCTTTAAAATTCCTATGTCAAAGAACCAATTACGAATAGCGACTCCCAGCCAGAACAATAAAGAAAATGGCAATAGAAGTTTTCGCATTCTTTTCCCTCGGTTATCAGTAAACAGTAATAACTGATATCTGATATACTGATAACTGATTATTTTTCACTTCATTTCCAATATTCGTTCGGCAACTTTCTTCGAAGCACCGATACTGCCGAGCATTCCTTTTACTTTGGAAAGTTCTGTTTTCATATCTTTTAATTGCTTTTCATCGTTTAACAATCTCAATGCCGATTTTGCCAATTCTTTTGCATTCGCCCGATACTGGATAAACTCCGGTGCAATTGTTTTTCCTGCCACAATATTGACAAGTCCGATATTTTTCACACGCACCAACAACCGGCCGATACAATATGTGAGCCATGATGTTTTGTACACGACGAACATCGGCGTTCCAAAGCATGCGGTTTCCAATGTCGCCGTGCCGGAAGTAACAAACGCAAAATCCGCATTGGCCATCACATCGTATGTCAGACCTGTGATTAAATGAACATCCTTGAGATTGTAGAGCGTCCGGAAGTACTGTTCTTCGATTGTCGGTGCAACGCCAACAACGATTTCCATTTCTTTCTCCGCAGCTATTCTTCTCGCAGCACTCAGCATTACCGGAAATATCAGCTCAATTTCTTGTTTTCGGCTTCCCGGCAGTAAAGCAAGAATTTTCTTTTGCACATCAAGTTCAAACCGCTTACAGAAATTCTTACGATCAAGCGTAGATTCCAAAGCTTCCAGCAGCGGATGGCCGACGAATTCTGCATCAATTCCTTCTGCCCGGTAAAAATCGACTTCAAACGGAAAAATGACCAGCATCTTATCTACCAGCGCCCGCATTTTTTTCACTCGCGATTTATGCCATGCCCACACCTGCGGACTGATATAATAGACGATTTTTACATCGTATCGTTTCGCGATTCGCGCAAACCGGAGATTAAATCCGGGATAATCGATCAGAACCAGAACATCCGGCCTTTTAAACTTGACGATCTGCTCAAGCGTGTGCTCCATCGCTTTGATGAATGGGAGATGTTTTATCACTTCCGCAAATCCCATAAAGCCAAGTTCATTGATGTGATAGATATTCTCCATGCCTTCGCGCTTCATTTTATCGCCGCCGACACCGTACACATCGATACCAGGAGAGAGACGCTTCAACTCCCGCACAACACCGGAGCCATGCAAATCGCCAGACGCCTCACCTGCAATGATCATCACGCGTTTGACCACGGACTACCTCATATACCAAAGAACAAAAAGAATCAATAATACTAAAACCTAATGCCTGAAACGTCCGCCGTTCTGAATGAACAGCCTCTTGCCAGCGTGCATGTTGATTCGCCTGTGAAGGATGTTTATATGGAATGAAACGCGGAATAAAACGCGGAACATTCTTTTTATATTCATCATATTTCTCGCCAAACTCCTTGACAAGAAATTCTTCTTCACCAAGAACAATCTGAAAATATTGAAATGCAAACCAGACCGCCGCTGCAATAACCAGCCATGGAAATAACGCATTCGACATAACACCGATACCGATATACGTAAGCATATTCCCGACATATAATGGATTACGTACATACGCAAACGGACCTGCCACAATCACTTCCGGTGCGCCAACACTGCCGGTTACACGGGTCAGACTTCCGGCATACGCAACACCCCAGAATCTCATCAACTCACCAAAAGCCACTAAAACAAATCCAATCAGCATTGTTATTGCCGTTGGTTGAGCAAAAATAATCATCACCAATAAAAATGGAATCGGCGTATAGCTTCGTAGCGTGAATAATAATTGTCTTAGTTTCTTCATACCTGCCAAATTCAGATTTCCAACTTTGTTCTCGCTCCCAAGCTCTGCTTGGGAGTGTTGTTATCGGAAGTTCTGCTTCCACTATTTGCTCAGAAGCAGAGCTTCATTGCTTCCCGTTCCCAAACAGAGTTTGGGAACGAGGTGAATATCCTATCCCTGCATAAATACTTCGCGCCGCGCCATAGCAGCTTCCTGACGGCTTCGGATGCGTTTCCGCTTTAGTATCTCTTCCATTTTCATCTGCACATCGTTAAAATCATTAAATGCAAAAAAAGTAATATTCTGCTGCTGGCAATATTTTATCAATTGTCCTTTTGCAAACACAAAATCCGCGTAGCGTACCGCGCATCGATCGGAATAGCCATCCCCGATATACACGATAATATCCTCGTCTGCCGATGTATTCAGCATATGATTCCGCTTACAGCTTCCGCATATGCTGCATTCTGCATCCGTGTACGGGAAGGAAACCTTCAGTTTCTTTTCGACAAACTCCGCATGATTCGCAAAGATCGGTACGTGGCCTACTCCTCCATTTGATAGAACACGTTCCACATACACATCCAAACCGTCGGTGAGAATCGTAACCGGCACGTCACGATCTGAACAGAAACGGACAAACTCAGGGAAATACGGATCGATAGAAAATTGTTCCACATACTTTAATAATTCATCGCGTGTGATAGAAGGAATCGCATTGCATAATTCCATAAACCACATTTGCATGGTGATTTCACCGCCGAGCAGCCGTCTGAACACTCACTTTGGCTTTCTCACCGGCAAATTCCTGAAAGAACTGCTGGCCCACATCCTGCAGGCACACGGTCCCATCAAAATCACAAAAAACACGAACCATAAATTTTCCAAAGTGGGAGTGAGGTTACCTCACTCCTGCGATATTATCTTAATTGTTCTGAACTTCGTTAAAACGTACCGATACCAGTTTCGATATGCCTTCTTCTTCCATCGTAACGCCGTACATTGCATTCGTTGCTTCCATTGTCCGTTTATTATGAGTAACTATAATAAACTGCGTGTTATTTGAAAATTTTCGCAGAATACGCGCGAACCGGTCGATGTTCGTGTCGTCAAGCGGTGCATCCACTTCGTCAAGGATACAAAACGGACTCGGTTTGACGAGATAGATAGCGAACAGCAACGCAATTGCTGTCAGCGTCTTTTCTCCGCCGGAGAGCAAGTCGATGGACGTCGGGCGTTTACCTCGCGGTTTTGCTATGATTTCAATTTTTGCTTCAAGCGGATCGGTTTGTGTCTTCATCCAGACGTAAATCACATTCATCCCCTTCATCGAACAATCCCTTGAACGTAACAATAAAATTTTCACGAATAAGCTCGAAGGTTTCAAGAAATTGCTTCTGCGCAGTCATATTGATCTCGTCGATCGTTTCCATCACTGTCTTTTCCGACTGCTCTAGATCGTTCCGCTGGGCAGACATAAAATCGAGTCTTTCTTTCTCGCTTTTGTATTCATCAAATGCTGCGAAATTCACCGCACCAAGCGCATGGACTTTATCTTTGAGCTTGTGTGCTTCTTCACGTACTGCAGCAAAATTATACTGATCGGCATCTTCAAACTCCTTCGGCTGTATATCAAAATCGAAATCCTCTTTTGCGCGTAACTTGAGGTTCTCCGCTTTCATGGACAGTTCCTGAATCTTTATTTCCAGATCATGTGCCGCTTTCAAGGAACCTTCCTGCAGCAGACGCTCATCTTTTAACTTCATTTCAATTTCATGAATATGACTTCGTTTGACATTAAAATCCTGATCGAACGATTTTTTTTGTTCCATCACAGTATCGTATTCCTGATGTGCTTCTTTAAGGCTTACTGCAATGGCTTCCAGATCAGCCTCGAGCGAGGTACTGTCTTCTTTTGCTTTGAAGATTTCTTCCGTACGCTGGTCGAATGTTGCCGAAATCGACTGCATTGTTGAGATTCCATAGTCTTTCGCCTGCACGATACTGCGCTCTTCGCTTTGGAGTGCAACGACTGCAAGGTTAGCTTCATTTGCTTTGCCGGAATATTCATTCCAGAGCGCTTCCATCGTTTCGACTTCACTAGTTGCCGCGCCGACTTCCTGTTCAGCCTCTGCCTGTCTGCGTTCTGATTCTGTCATCGACGGTGCAAGTGTCCGAAGCTCCGTGTTGAGCAGTTCTATTTCCTGCGACAGTTTTTCAGTTTCGGTTTCGTTGCGCTCGATATTGTCCTGTGCTCGTTTCTTTTCAAATTCTAATTGTGCAATGCGAATTTCTACCGATGTCTTTTGCTGTTCTATAGTTCGCGCTTCTTCTGTCAATTTTTTCAGATTGACAGTTTCCAATTCTTCCGATTTTTTCTCAAGATCGCGCTCGATGCGTTCATGTTTTTCCCGAAGCTTATGAACATCCGCGGTAAATTCCTCGAGCTGCGACTTTTTACTGATGTGCCCGCCTTCATCCTGCCTTACGCTTCCGCCGCGGACAACACCTTTTCCTGTCACGATCTCTCCATCAAGAGTGATGCAGCGGACGCTTGGATAATCCTTCACAACAGAAAGCGCAGAATCAACATCATTCACGAGCAGTGTCTCATCGAAAAGAAAGTTAAAAAGCCGCTCATGATTGCTGTCGAATTGAATCAGGCTGCTTGCCCATCCGATAACACCGGCATTTTGAATCGAGACCCGATGATTGCTAATACTCGGCAGCCGGTCGAGACAGATAAATGTCGCCTTTCCCTTTTTATTCTTTTTTAAAAAATCGATAGCGGCATATGCTTCCTGTACATTTTCGACGACAACATATCCGGCCGATTCACCCAGCGCCGTCTCAATAGCAATACGGTATTGCGGTTCGGTCTGCACAGCCTCGCCAACCGTTGTTTGAATCTTCGCACTCCATTCATTACTGGTGATGAGATACTTCGCACCTTCGGAATAACCATCGAAAGTTTCCACCAGCCCCTTTAAAAAATCAATCCGCGCCTGTTTCCGCTCGACATCTCCGAGTACTTCATGATCCTGGCGGCGTAATTTCTCAATTTCATCCTGGAGCTGCTGTTTATAATCTTCCATCTGGTGCGTACGGACTTCGGCTTCCGCAAACGCAAGACGCAATTGTTTATTCTCCGCTGTTAATCTTGCAATCAATTCGGCGTTTTTTTCGATATCCAGGCGATATGTTGTCATTTTCTTCTTTCGTGTAACCGACACGGCCGCGTATGTTCTCTATGCGCGCTTTCACTTGATTTTCACGGTTGCGTAATTCCGCCAGCTCACGCATCAACGTGATAACCTGGTCCTGATTGGCTTTCAATTCGGCGCGCTTGCCGTTTAGTTGAATTTCAAATTCATCAAGCTGGGTTTTCTTCTGAAGATAGATTTCTTCAGCCGCACTGATTTTTGTCTGAAGCAGTCCCAGCGATTGTGCCAATTCGGATTGTTTCTGTTCAAGTTCCACGCGCTGCTGACTTAGTTCTATTTTCTCATGTTCAAATCGTTCAATGTTGGATAAAAGCGAACGCCTGCGCTCCTGTGACGTTGCGCGCTGCTGTTCCAGCTCATGTATTGCCGACTGACGAGATACGAGGTCTTCCTGCGTGACCGCAAGCTGCCGCTCCAATTCTTCCGATTCCTGCCGCAGTACATCGAGCAGCACTTCTTCCTGCTTCACTTCCACTTCGATACGATTCTTTTCATCCACCGCAACTGCTAGCTGCTGCGATAGCGGGTCTATCTTCAATACGATGCTTGGAATACTCGCGATTGAGCAGTTCTATTTCCATCTCCTGCAGCTGTTTTACGAGTTCATTGTATTTTTCCGCTTTTTGAGCCTGACGTTCCAGAGAATTCACCGCTTTCTCTACGCCTCGAATGATGTCGTTTACACGGGTGAGATCCTGCCGTACAACTTCTAATCTGCGGGTTGCTTCTTTCCTGCGATGCTTATACTTCGTGACGCCGGCGGATTCTTCAAACAATCGCCGCCGTTCGTCGGAATTCTCGCTCAGAATACTTTCCACCATTTTTAATTCAATCACGGAATATGCATCCGAACCCATGCCTGTATCCATAAATAAATCGCGGATGTCCTTCAACCGGCAGAGTGTTTTGTTCAGGTAGTATTCACTTTCACCGGACCGAAATACCCGCCGCGTGATCGTCACTTCTGAATATTCAACAGGAAGGATGCCTTTAGTGTTTTCGATCGTGATGGAAACTTCTGCAACATTAAGCGGTTTTCGTGATTTCGTGCCGTTGAAAATAACATCTTCCATTTTATCCGAACGAAGCGTTGTCGGGCGCTGTTCGCCTAAAGCCCATCTGATAGCATCGACAACATTCGTCTTCCCGCAGCCATTCGGGCCGACGATTGCAGTTAATCCCTCGTCGAACGTCAGATTCACTTTTTGTGCAAACGACTTGAATCCAAATATTTCCAGTTTGGATAAATACATTATCCGAGATTCTGCGCGAGATGTACAATGAATTTAATGTACGAACCGAGAGCATAAGCCGAATTGTAATAGAAGAACAGGCCGCCTAATAGAAGTATGCACATAATGATTCCACCGATATATGTTTTTACAAGCGACAGATCGTAAATCACGGAAATTCCCTTTAGTACACGAAAGAATGTCCAGAATAGAAAGAGAATTACGACAACAAGCGATGGAAGCACATAAGAAGGATTTTCCATGATTTTGAACAGGCTCATTGCAAGCGGACTCAGGAAAATAACAGGCGCCGCACTCCACACGGAAATCGAATATACATGAAACCATGAAACATGCGCTCTAACCAGCCATGCAACTACCTTTATCAATAATGCAAGGAGCATCCCAAATAAAAAAAACAATCCGGTTAGCACAACAATACCGGCAAACGGATGCCATGTAGCATGAATAAACTGCATCTTAAGCGAATCCCATACAAATAGATACGTAAGAACGTAATCTGCAAATTTATCTGCGCGATAATGGTACATAATGCTGGAGAACAAACATGCGAATGTGATGGAAATGGCGCTTGAAAGAATAAGCGTGTGCGCGATGGAAACCGTATGCAAATCGCGCAAGTCGATAAAGAAATTATAAGAACGAATAAAAGAACGCTTGAGGTTTTCACCGAACCTGCGGTTCATCGCTTCGTAACCGATAAGGATAATCACAAACAATCCGATAAGGATATGCGCCCAAGGGAAACTTGCCCGGTAGTTTCCTGCCGGAATAGCGGCGATTCGCTCTCCATTATAGAGCGCGCGTACTACGTCGTAAGCGAGCCGTTTTTCTCTTGCCTGGTTTAGCAGGCCTACCGGATGGACATAGCGATCACCGTTCTGGAAACTAAGAATAGGACGATCACCGCGCCAATCTGAAAGAGCAGCAGTAAAACTGCCGGATGCATTTGCTTCCTTTATTGCCGCATAATATTGAAGATAGAACCGGGCCTGCGATTCCTGTGATGACGGATCGCTGTACCCGTTTCGGTTCTCATGTTCCACTTCTTTACCGTAACTTAAAATAATTAAAGGCTGCTCCGGGTGATTCTTCTTCCATTCCGACAGCGACCTTTTATACTCCTTGAGATCGGAAGATGGTAAAACAATACCGACGAAATCGACGAACGATGCGCATACATCATTCTTCAGCATGCGAGAACCGTAATACACAGGCCGAACATCCAACTCGCGTACGATGCTGCTCATTTTCTGTACGAAACCGGCGGCTTCTTCATCGGCGGAATCAAACTGATTACCGATACCCCACGCAGCTACACATGGAAAATGACTGTCTCTTTCGATCATCTCCCTCATCTGGGTTTCGGCCAAAGATTGGAATGTTTCTTTATTTAAAATATCTGCCGGAACATTCCAGACCGGCATCTCTTCCAATACCGCTAATCCATAACGGCTGCATAGATTAAGCATATAAGGATGCGGCGGATGAAACGCAAATCGTATCGCATTAGCGCCAAGTGATTTGATAAGTACAACATCTTTTTCCATCTGCTCGTACGATAAAGATGCTCCATATCCCGGTGAATCTTCATGCCATACAACGCCTTTAAGCGCCGTCTTGTTCCCGTTTAGAATCAGCTTGTTATTTTCAACACGCATCGATGCAAAACCGATATTCAGGCTGTATTGATCTATTGTGGTCTTCTGTTTGCCGTCCACCGATAAAATATTTGTCTTCAAGATGTAGAACTCCGGGCTCTCCGGGCTCCATAATTTCGGACCGTTTACCGTGAGCTCAAGTTGAACATTTATATTCTTGTTCGATTCCAACGGAAAGGGCGCCGACATTCCCTGCGCCACAAGAAGGTCTGAAAATCGCTCGTATATTTCCGCACTTACGAAATAAGATACTTGTTTTGGTTTTGTCAAACTCGAATCACGATTCAGACCTATCGAATCGTATGTTGCTCAGAACACCATCGAGATGCACTATCGCTTGTTGACGCTGCGGTTGAATGCTGGTCCGGACGTCCATACGATCCACCCGGAGCCGCGGTGTGGCAAGTAAATAAATATCACGTAGAATTCCGCCGTAATTTTTCCACCCCCATGTTTGCTGGCGGACCGGTAACGTACTACTTGCGTCAAGCCGGTTGTTTACAACTACTTTTATTGTGTTTTCTTTTCCAATTTGAAGCGCCTCTTCCGGAATCTCAAACTCAAAACTTGTATACCCGCCGACATGCTTTCCCACGTACACTTCATTGATAAAAATTTCACATTCGTAATTAATTCCAAGCGATACGAATTTGAATGCACACTTATTGAGCAGGTCTTCATTCAGTGTAAATGTTCGATTGAAAGTCATCCGCCCTTCATAATCGATTGAACTGGGGACTTTTACTTCTTTTTGAATATTCGCTTCGAGCAGCCTATCCATCCAGGTTTCACCTTCGATGGATAAATGCCATGTTCCGGCTAAATCGATCTTTTTTCGAGTTGGCGAATCGATGTGAATTCCGGCGTCCAGACCTTCAAGGGTCGGCTGGCCGTTAGTAAAGACGAGGGGCATACCACATACAACCGTGCTGAGAACAATAATAGCTGAAAGTGTGAGGAATGCGAAAAAAATACCAGAAATATGAGGTTTTTTTGCCAATTCGATGAACTTACTATGCGCGGAAATTGCCGCTAATACACTAATATAATACATAATGTCAGCGAAAGCAACGAAATTCCCCTTCTATTTTATGGTTTTTCTGAAGAATATTCACTTTGATTGGAATAAATATTGCGAGTTGACCTCTTTTTCTCCATCTTCAATTGTTGAGCATTTATAGAACTGTTCAGCAATAGAAAGTGAGATAATTATGACTCGACCGATCCTTTCCTATACCGTCGCTCCATCCATTCCTCAAGAGCTCCAATGCCTTCAAGACATCGCATATAATTTGCTCTGGGTCTGGGACTATGAACTAATGGAACTCTTCATGAGAATTGATCCGGACTTATGGGAACGAACCAATCACAATCCTGTACAAATGTTAGGAATGATCAGACAGGAACGGTTGAATACACTGACGAGAGACGACGCTTTTCTCCTTCAGGCTGAACGTGCCCGAAGGCGTTTTTCAGACTACAAGGACACCGGTTCGAGCTGGTTCCATAAGATTCATCCTGAAGCAAAGAACTCTTGTTTTGCCTATTTCTCAGCTGAGTTCGGATTAACCGAGTGTCTGCAAAATTATTCCGGCGGGTTAGGAATACTTTCAGGCGACCATCTGAAAGCTGCAAGCGATTTAGGACTGCCGCTTGTCGGCGTGGGCTTACTTTATCAACAAGGATATTTCCGGCAATATCTAAATGCCGATGGATGGCAGCAGGAACGGAATCCGGAAAATGATTTCTATGAACTTCCGTTGAAACCGGCACTCGACTCTGATGGAAAACAAAAAATCATCTCCGTGGATTTTCCGGGCCGTCAGGTTTTTGCTCAGATTTGGCAAGTACAGGTCGGACGGGTAATACTTAATCTCCTCGATACGAACATTCCTATAAATTCCCTGGAAGATCAGGATATCACCGACCAGCTGTACGGCGGTGATCGGGAAATGCGTATTAAACAAGAAATTCTTTTAGGCATCGGCGGGTACCGTGCACTCAAAACGCTGGGATTGAAGCCGGCAGTTTATCATTTAAATGAAGGCCATTCTTCCTTCCTGACATTGGAACACTGCCGGGATCTTATGCTTGAGTATCACATAACTTTTGCAGAAGCACGTGAACAAACGATCGCAAGCACTGTCTTTACCACACATACGCCTGTACCGGCAGGCAACGATTACTTTGAACCGCAATTATTAGAGAAGTATTTTAACCATTACTATAAAGAAATAGGACTCACTGCAGCGGAGTTTCTTGGACTTGGCCGTGAGAATCCGGGCAATACATCTGAAAGTTTTTGTATGACTGTTCTTGCTCTTAAAATGTCCGGCCGCAGCAACGGTGTGAGCAAACTGCACGGAAACGTATCGCGAGAGATGTGGAAGAACGTATGGCCCGGAGTTCCGGTAAACGATATTCCGATTATCTCCATCACCAACGGCGTACATGCACCGTCCTGGATCAGCCGCGATTTGGCAGAATTATTGGATAGGTATCTTGGTCCCGGCTGGCGCGAAGATGCAGACCAGCAATATTGGCTCTGGGGCAGAGTGCATCAAATTCCGGATGAAGAACTATGGCGTACACATGAGCGCCGCCGCGAACGGCTTATTGCCTTTTCACGCAATCGTCTCCGAACTCAGCTTGAAGCTCGCGGCACAACTCCTTCAGAAATAGCCGAAGCAAACGAGATACTCAAACCGGAAGCACTCACGATCGGTTTCTCGCGGCGCTTTGCGACTTATAAGCGGGCTACTCTCCTTTTACGCAATCCCGAACGTTTGATAAAAATTCTTACAGATAAAGACCGGCCTGTCCAATTCATCTTTGCCGGTAAAGCGCATCCGAATGATAATCCGGGCAAGGAATTGATTCGCCATATCATACATTTTGAGCGCCGCCCGGAAGCACGCAGGCGGATGGTATTCATCGAAGATTACGATATCGTCGTGGCGCGTTATCTTGTACAAGGCGTCGATGTCTGGTTGAATACACCGCTCCGTCCGATGGAAGCCAGCGGTACGAGCGGCATGAAGGCATCGCTGAACGGCGCTATTAATGTCAGTATCCTGGATGGCTGGTGGGCTGAAGCATGCAACTCGAATACCGGCTGGGCTATCGGCCGCGGCGAAGTGTATCGTGATGAAGAATATCAAAATGAAGTGGAATCAAACGCACTTTTCGATCTCCTTGAAAAAGAAATCATTCCAATGTTCTACAACCGTACAACAGACGACCTTCCGCGCCAATGGATCGCTAAAATGAAAACTGCCATGCGCGCTATCGGACCGGAATACAATACAAACCGGATGGTGCGCCAATATGCAGAAGAGATGTATCTGCCGGCGCTTCAACGTGCTGAAATTCTTTGTAAGGACAATCTGGAGCATGCAAAGCAGCTTGCCGCATGGAAATATAACCTGCGAACAAATTGGAGCACACTCAAAATTCTCGAAGTTAAAAATGAGAAATTCGACGGCTTTAAAGTCGGCGACCCTTGCGTTATTCACGCATGGCTCGATCTCGGTAAATGTAAATCGGATGATATTTCAGTAGAACTGTTTTACGGATCATTAAATGCAAGCGGCGATATAGAGTCTCCAAAAACATCTTCTATGCAGTACCTCAAACAGGCGGAGAACGGAACACATGAATTTGTCGGGACCATAAAACTGGAAAGCAGCGGACGTATAGGACATACAGTACGTGTTCTGCCCAAGCATCCGGATATCGACAATCCGTTCCGTGAAGGCTTGATCCTCTGGGCTCAGAAAAAATAGACGGCTAACTTGCTGCGATAAATATTTCCCTCTGGGGAATCGGCCGGGCCGCCTCATGCCTCCGCACTTTATCAGTAAAGAAAACCTCGGCATTTTCACAAACCTGTGGAGGTTAAAGACAAATATTCTTATCATTTTTAGAAGTAGTCATCGAACACTTTTTCGCAGGTTATTATGAGACTGTCTCTCCTAAAAAAAATCCTTCTCGCCATCGGAATCATTACTGCGGGATTATTGAGTTATATATGGTTTATCGCACGCCCGAAGTACGAAGCTTCGGTTCTTGCCGAACGACTCGCCGCTGTCCGGCAATTGCAAAAATCTTCTATTGACAATATCGACCATACCATCGTCGATTGGTCCAATATCCCACGGTTTATCGTATCCAAAATAACAGAAAAACCGAGTGAAGGTGAAGCCATTCTCCAGATGATGATGGCGCTTCATCCCGAAATTATTCAAATGAGGATCCATTCTTCCGCGCTTTCCGATGAGCTTATGAGCCGGGATACCTCCTATCCTCTGCTCAATTTACAATTCACGGACAGCATCTGGGAACATTCAAAAGTAGACAGCGCTCTTCAAATTGCATGGCTTAACCGGACAGAACTTCCGACGCTATTACTCGCCATGCAAATGCAGTTTCAAGTTCACCAGATACCGTTTACACTGACGGTTGTGTGGAATGCAAAACGGCTTAACGATATTCTTGCCGGGCTCCCATTCGATAATAACTATTCAGTCAGTATTCACAGTTCGTCTGGTGTTATCGCACAGAATTCCTCGTCCTTCAAATCAGGCGAAATACACATACTCATGAATACATCGGACACAGTTCAAATAGTTCAAGAAGGAACTGCATTCCTGGCATGTTCTTACAAGCGCTTTCAAGTCGGCACAGCTTTGGTTGGTTGTGGCCATTCCGAGAAATATTTTTAGTAAACCCGTTGAAAGATTTTCTGTTTTACTCCGTGTTATTAACCGTCGTACCGATGATTATCATTGCGATGCTCGGATGGCTGCTATCATATCAAATTAAGCGATTCATAAAGAAGCTGGAGACACCCGCCGCTACCGCCGGCGAAAATTGAAATCCTCGAAATACATCCACCGTAATCGAGAAAAAGGCATATTAACAAACAGCAAGATTATCTGAATCTATGAAAAATCTTACACTTCAGCAGAAAATCGTATATCCCATATTTGGAACAGTTGCTCTCATCGCTATCATCGGCACTTGGTACTTTGTATCGGCACAAATTTATGAGGCCGAATCGTGGTATCGCGAACAACTCAGTTCATTAACCGCGGCATCCGGATTTATGCCTCATTCCTCTGCAGCAGATTTTGCGCAGTCAAAAAACCTGAAATTTCACATGGTTCGTCTATCGGAGAGTTACGAAGCGAACAGCAGCAATGAAATCGAAAAAAGAGCCGAATCGGCATTCAAGCGCGATCCAAAACTCAAACTGTTTGTTGAGGAAGTACCGATAAATGAAGATGATTTCCTCGCAGTTTTTGCATCGTATAATTTGAAACCGGAGTGTATAACGTGCCACACAAAGAATGACGTCCATCCTGCTGCGGAAGGACAGGAAGAAAATTTAGCCGTACTGTTTGGTTTCTCCGGGTCGATGACGGAAATTCATGCCAGGGAAACCAGGCTGAAGATAATTGCATTGCTGGTCACTCTGATAATCATTGCCGGCCTGGGTTGGATCTTCCATCGTTCCATGAAAGTGATTCTTTTAGAACCGATGAGTGAGTTGAAACTTCAGACTGAAATTGTTGCCGGCCGCGACCTCCGAAAAGTATCAACACCTGCTTTGGAACGCAAATTGACATCTACCGATGAAATGGGATATGTAACACGTGCATTTGAAACCATGATACAAATGCTCCGGACTAACATCCGTCATATGCACAAGGCATCGAATGAAATCGCATTTGCATCGTCACAGATTACATTGAGCATAGAAGCAATTGCGACCGGGGCGCAGGAGCAAATGAGTCAGGCAACTGAAGTGACCAAATCAATCGAAGAAATGACGCGAACGATCATGGATAATAGTAAAAGTGCCGTCGAAACTGTAAAAACCGCGGAGAAAGCCCGGCTGACAGCTGAAGCAGGAGGAAAAATTGTTTCAGCAACTGCCGAGAGAATGAAACGAATCGCACAGGCAACAAGCAGAAGTTCGGAAATAGCTAAGGCATTGGAACTTTCGAGTAAACAAATCGGAGAGATCGTAAAGCTCATCAACGACATTGCAGATCTAACGAGCCTTCTTGCGCTGAATGCCGCTACAGAGGCGGCGCGTGCGGGTGATCAGGGAAGAGGATTCAGCATAGTAGCCGATGAAGTTCGAAAATTGTCTGAACGGACGATGAAAGCAACAAAAGAAATCGAGTCAATGATCAAGAACATCCAGCGGGAAACAAGGCAGGCAGTTGTCTCGATGGATGAAGGATCGCTGGAAGTCAAGGAAGGTATGAAATTGGCCGAACAAGCAGGACAATCACTGCGTGAGATAGTAGAAGAATCACAGAAAGTGACGGAAATGATATCGCAGATAGCAGTATCAAGCGAAGAACAGTCCACGACCAGCGAACAAATCACAAGTAACATGGAAATTATTTATTCCGTTACAAAACAAACGGCAGACAGCACTAGAGAAGTCGCCTCCGCTTCAGAAGGACTTAAACAGCTCACCGAACAATTAAAAGAAAGAGTCGGTCAATTTAAGCTGGATAAGGATGCGTAGTGCTGTAACCTTGTCAAGGTTACAGCGGTTTGAACCAAAAAACCTTGACAAGGTTCATCGCCGCTTTCTTCTATCGAAAAGTGATCCTTTCAGTCCCTTTAGGTTCTTTTGTAGGGGCACAACAAAAATGGTCACACGCTTTGCGTGTGTTTGTAATGGGCCTCCGGTTTACCCCGATTTATCGGGGCTGCCCGGACAAATAAGATTCCAATCGCCGCTTCTTTCAGCGAAAAGCAGTTTCCTACAGCCGCTGTAAGCGGGCTTTCGTAGGGTGCACAATCGCTGGTTGTCCCGGACAAATAAGATACCAAAAGGTAATCGATGTCTGGTAAAGCCTGATGTTGTATCACGCTTTGCGTGATTCAATTATACGCCTCCGGCTGGGAATGACAAGAAAAACGTCGTATACAATCGCTTGATTTTAAACCGAAGAACAAACATATTTGCTTTATACAAGGTATGTGAGGAGTTATCATACCTCGTTTTCACCTAACGCCAATGGAAACCTTTTAAAGTAAGAGATAGTTATGTGTGCAATAGTAGACAAATCCATGATAACATATATTATCCGGACTGATCCGTTTAATATGCAGAAAATGCATGCTATCAGGAGCTTTCCGTCTAATCATAGTTAGGGCGCAATTTCATTATTGTGAAAAATATATGCGTAAATTACCAATCAAATATCAAATATTGATTGCATTAGTATTATGGAGTGTATGGGTAATTGTGATTTTAACCAACACTTCGATGTTGTCAGAGATTCAAATCCTGTATAATTTGAAAAACCGTGGAGTGCAGATAGAAGCTGAAGTTATTGCAAGCTGCTTCTAGATGGCAAGAATTAATGTACACTTACAAAATTGATGGTAAACAATTTAATGGGGGTGGTGAAAAAGTTACTATGAAGGGCGAAGGAGCAGGACCAAGTATTGGTTCAAAAATAAACATAACATATGATGTCGAGCATCTTAACATATCAAAATATGGTCCGATCGAAGACAATTATCAAAGCGAATTATTTACTCTAATAATTATATTAATTGTTGCTCCGTTTGTAATCATTATTACCGTTTTTATTAGACAAAAAATATATTTTCGTAAGCGCGCCTTAACCAGCACATTAAGCTGACGCAATGAACTGGTACTGCAGTATTCCATGGCTGGTGGTGGGTTTCAGTTTTCACTATAACGTTCTTTGTACCTCATAACTTTAATATTTATTAATTTCGTTTTCAGCATGAACTTATTTCGTTCACAGCAATATGAAAGTTATCGCCCGCCACAAGATAAAGCATGGCGGGCAAGTTGGCGCAGCTTAATGCACCATCCGATAGTGCGGCCGAAATATGGCATCACTCAATAAAAAAATATTACCAATTGTTGGAATCTTGACTCGTAATAATTGGTTTCATTTCAATACTTTCTTGTTATTTTGCTTCCCAAGGTTTTTATTGGCGGAATAGTTGTCATTATTCTTACAATTCATAATCCATTGCTTTCTTGGTGTTTATCTCAAATATCAATGGTGAAATAAAGTGGGCGAAAGGAGGAAAACGATACTCCTCGTATATTCTCGTAGCCCTAATTGGAAAGAATATATTGATTCAAATTGGATTGAAAAATTAGGTTCACATCTAGTGATCTTGATTGGTCGGAACGCAGCAAATGGAAAAAGCCATTCTCGTTGGAGATCAAGGCTTTCAAATACTGGGGAGGTGGCAACCCAATAGCTATTCTTTTCCCTAAACGCGGTAGAGTTCGAGTCATTCATTTTTGGGAGCCTTTTCGAGACTACAGACATGGCAAAATCAATAATCTTAAAAAGGCAGAAGAGGAACTTTTTACTTTCGTCAATAACATTAAATCTACGGCCGCCTAACCATTTTAAAAAGAGCCCACCATAAAGACGGTGGGCAGGCCGGAGGCCTAAGAATGAAACACACGAAGTGTGTTACAAATTTTCATTAGCCCCCGCTAATGCCGCAGGCATGCCTTCGGCAAAAACAGCGGGATTTCACAAGAAACGTTCAACAAGTAAATAATATTCTCCCGATGCGTCCCGCCGCAGCGGGATGCAGAGTAGCGGGACAGAAAAGAATCTAAAAGGGAATCAATACGTAGAGACGTTCAATTGAACGTCTCTACTTCTATCGATTTCGCAGGCTAAAGATAATACTCTAGCCGCGATCGGCTTGCCCGACATGTTTTTTGGCGGGTGATCACGGGTTTGTCTACCTTTTCAAGGTTAATCAAGTAATGCTTGGAGACCTTGAAAAGGTTACGAACCGGTAACTTTCCGAAAGTTGCCGATGGATTTGCTCTGAGGACTTTCGGAAAGTAATATCGTTTTTCCGCCACCGCTTGATTTTAAATCGAAGAACAAACATATTTGCTTTATATAAGGTATGTGAGGAGTTATCATACCTCATTTTCACCTAACGCCAACGGAAGCCTTTTAAAGTAAGAGATAGTTATGTATGCAATAGTAGACAAATCCAAGATAATATATATTATCCGGACTGATCCGTATAATATGCAGAAAATACATGTATATCAGGAGCTGTCCGTCTAATCATAGTTAGCTGGCGGCCTTGATAAAATTATGCTTTTTATATTAATAATTGACCTGATAATAATAATTACTCTCGTTTTTTAGGACATTGAATATGCTCGAAAACACACCAAAACCAATAACGTCTTTTACTATTCGTGCTAATGGTGGAGTATTAGTCGGATTCAAATTTGTATACACAATGATTTTAGTTGTTGCAATATACATTTATATTACTATTGGCTTTCCGTTATTGCTCCTTCTTTTGTTTGCTGCAATTCTATTGATTTTCATTCTCTGGTCAAATTCGATTTATCTAACTGTTTCAAGAGAAAGTATCTCATTTAAAATTGGAATTGCAACGGTTCAAACTTTTTTAGTCGACGAGATTGGTGAAATTGCGATGGGTAACATACCATATGGATTACATAAAACGAATCTTCTCGCAATACGTAGCACAGATCCCCAGAAGAAGGATATTAAAATTAATTATTTTTTTCTTTTTCGTAGAAGAGAACTATCGACACTACTAAAATTGATACTTGATATGAATCCTCAGATAATAATTAATCAAAAGGCAAAACGATTTCTTAGCAATTAACTATATAACCCAAGCGAAGAGAATATTAATCTTGTAATTATGTTAATGGCCGCCAGCTGACCATTTTAAAAAGGAAAGAGTCAAGTAAATAATACTTTCCCGATGCATACCGCGAAGCGGGATGCTGAGTTCTTTAAAAGTGTTTACGACCAAACACAGCAGGCACACAACGATGACGAAAGCCGCATTTTCTATCAAGCAGAACGCCACGGCGAAACAATGGCTATCCAACACCAGCGGCTCCCCGCTGGAAAGCAGCGTAGTTTCACAGAAAGCGCTCAACAAAATAGCTGACGGAATGAGTCCGCTAAAAAGCATTACTGTCGGCAATTTTGCACAGAATTAGAAAAGGATTACACAATGTTATTTCAAGTAAAAGTCAGAGTAAATATTGCGAAGATGGCGGAGTTTGGAGAGAAATTGCAGAAAGGTGAATTAGATAGAAGTTGTATCCGGGGAGAAACTCACTGCCTTAAAAACGATCCTGCCGTCGGCTTCAGCATCTGGGAAGCTGACAGCAAAAATGAATTTGACACAAAATTCGCTCCATGGCGATACTACTATGACACCGTAGAAGTCAATGAGGTCATTACTCCGATAGAAGCGATGACCCGACTTTTCAAGAAAAAGTAACTGCCCTCAGCTCATTAGAAAATCTAAAATCTAAATCCGGATTATTCCCTGCAACGAATGATTTGCGTTATAAAGACGAGGTAAATATGAGAGAAAATGTGAATAACGAAAGTATTCGTGTTTGCCCCGTTGAACTTGCCAATTCGCTCGATAATAAAATACGAAGATGGCTGCAAAATCCAAGAAAGATACTTGCTCCTTATGTTAAAGAAGGAATGACAGTCCTCGATATTGGATGCGGACCGGGATTTTTCTCTATTGAAATGGCAAAGATGGTCGGCAAAAATGGGAGAGTTATCTCGGCTGATTTACAGGAAGGAATGCTGCAAATAATTAAAAATAAAATTAGCGGTACGGAATTGCAGCAAATAATCAAACTTGTAAAATGTGACAAAGATAAAATTAATGTATCGGAGAAAGCCGATTTTATTCTAACTTTTTATATGGTTCACGAAGTTCCGGATAAGGAATCCTTTTTTAGAGAACTTAAAAATATCCTTGCTGAAAGTGGGCAATTCCTAATTGTAGAACCAAAGCTATTTCACGTTTCGAAAAAAGAATTTGAACGAACAATCAAAATCGCTGAGAATAATGGATTTAAAGCATATCAAGGTCCAAAATTACCGTTTAGCTGGTCTGCGATACTAAAGAATTCCTGATCGATAGGCATCACTTTTATTAAGCAGAAAGCAGCAAATATTTGCTAATCGGCGGCTTCTTCTCATTACTTTGTCGTTTTTTCTGTTATTGCATTTTGCATAGGAATTATACATCTTATCGGAGCCATACGCTTAGTTTTAACGTAACCATCACAAAAGGAGAACAACTCAATAGCACTTTAACAGCCAAACCAGTAGTTCTAAAATCAAAAAAAGCAAACCTGAATAATCCGAAAGAGAGTAAATCATGGAATATGAACTTACATCTTCGATTGATCAGGGGATATTGGAAGTCACACTTACTGGCAAAGGGGGTAAAGAAAAAGCAGTTGAGATCTTGTATAAGATATCCGATCTCGTAAAAACCTTTCAACCAAAAAGCGTTCTTATCGATGCCCAATTAATGCAGGATCGAATGGACCTTATGGATTCATATCATCTTATTCATTCACTTCCGCCGGGCACTCCACATCTCAAATCCGCTGTTGTTGATCGGAAAGAGAACAAAGAAATATCGGATTTCTGCGAGACAGTATCGGAAAATGCAGGTTATATAATTAGATTTTTCACGGATAGAGAAGCTGCGCTGACATGGCTTAAGTCATAGATTGAATTCCTGAGAATCTGTTTTCTATATATCGCGATTTTTTTTATAGATAAGCCGCAGTATTTCAAGGATTTTCAAAAATAAAATCCGGTGTATAGTATATTTCACAATGATCCGGTTATCCTTGCAAACCGAAGTCCTTTGCTATTTGACCGCTGTTTCTTTATCTTTTAGATATACAGAAAATTGCAGGATTTCGGTTTTCATCCTTCATAAAGCATTATTGGCTCCAACATGAAAAATAGAAAACTTATAGGCTGGCTTCTAATTATCGCAGTAATCTTTATGATTGCGGGAATAATTCTTAATAATCATATATTCTGGTCCTTTGTAGATATTATTGTTATTATAACCTGTTTAGGAAGCGGGTTGTATATGCTTCTTCGAAAAGAATAAATTAATAAGCATTTGCCCTGGATAGGAGTTTCGCCTATGATTCGACGCCTGATTCCTCTCATTGTTCTCAGCAGTTTCTGTATCGGTATCGTGCTGTCTCAGAACGTTGTTACTCTGAAAATCGATGGTGTTATTAATCCTGCAGCAGCAGCATTCATTGAACGCGGTATAGATATATCCCGCGAAAAAAATGCCGAATGCCTTATTATACAATTGGATACTCCCGGCGGTTTGCTCAAATCCACACGTGTCATAGTCAGTTCATTCCTTGAGTCGAAGATTCCTATCGTCGTTTATGTTTCTCCCGGAGGTGCACAGGCGGGTTCTGCCGGCGTATTTATTACGATGGCGGCACATATTGCTGCAATGGCGCCCGGAACAAACATCGGGGCGGCTCATCCTGTGGATATGGAAGGTAAAATGGATTCGGTGATGAGCGATAAAGTAACAAATGACGCATCCGCTTTTATCCGCACAATCGCCGAAAAACGAAACCGCAACATGAAATGGGCGGAAGAAGCTGTTCGCAGAAGTCAAGCTATTACGGAAACGGAAGCGCTCGATACAAATGTTATAGATATTATTGCGAAGAACCTTGATGATCTGCTGATTCAGATTGACGGAAAACAAGTTGAGACCGTAAACGGGACCGAGACATTACATACTAAAGGCGCCCGGATTGAATCCATTGAAATGGGATGGGCAGAAAAGCTGCTGGATGTCCTGAGCAATCCGAATATTGTTTTGATTCTTTTTCAGCTCGGTGTTATCGGTTTAATGCTGGAGTTGTATAATCCGGGATCTATCTTCCCCGGCATTGTCGGCGTTATCAGTTTGGTGCTTGCATTTTATTCGATGCATACTCTGCCCATCAATTACGCCGGGCTTGCACTCATCATTTTCGGCATTATTCTCTTTCTACTGGAGATAAAAATCATGAGTCATGGAATGCTGGCAATCGGCGGAGTCGTTTCCACTTTTCTAGGATCAATTATGCTTATTCGTACATCAAGTCTGCTTGAATTTGCAGAAATCTCTTGGACTGTTATTATTACGAGTCTTGCCGTTACAACCTCCTTTTTTATCATTCTCATCGGGTTAGGACTGAAAGCACAAAGAAAAAAGCCTGAAACCGGAAGCGAAGGATTGATCGATAAAATCGGTGAAGCTTTTACTCCTTTGGATCCGGAAGGAACCGTTCGCATCAGCGGAGAATTCTGGCAGGCAGAATCGGCAAGTGATACAATAGAAAAAGGTGCACGTGTACGTGTCTTACAAATAAAAGATCTGAAACTTAAAGTTGAACAAGTCAAATAATTAACATCCACAAATTAATGCCCCGAAGAAGTCCTTCGGACTTTTAACAAAGGAGTATTTATGGAACAAGTCCCTATAACACTTTTTATTGTTGGTATTATATTTATCGTCATTGTTGCTGCAAATTCAATAAAAATCCTGCGTGAATATGACCGCGGTGTCATATTCCGGTTAGGCCGGTTATTAGGAGTAAAAGGGCCCGGGCTTATCTGGTTGTGGCCCGGTATCGATAGAATGGTAAAAGTGAGTTTGCGGACAGTCGTAATGGATGTTCCTCCGCAGGATATTATCACACAGGATAACGTATCTTTAAAAGTTAATGCTGTTATATATTTCCGTGTAATGCAGGCGGAAAAAGCAGTTATATCTGTTGAGAATTATTTATTCGCTACTTCCCAGCTTTCGCAGACAACATTGCGCAGCGTTTTAGGACAATCGGAATTGGACGATCTCCTTTCGCAGCGTGATAAAATCAATCAGAAGCTGCAGCAAATTATTGACAGCCATACCGAACCCTGGGGAATAAAGGTAACCAATGTTGAGGTGAAGCAGATCGATCTGCCGCAAGAGATGCAGCGCGCGATGGCGAAACAGGCGGAAGCCGAACGCGAACGCCGTTCCAAGGTCATTGCAGCGGAAGGAGAATTTCAGGCATCACAACGGCTGTCAGATGCGGCAAAAGTATTGAGCGAACAACCGAGCGCTCTTACGCTGCGCTATCTGCAAACTCTCCGCGAAATTGCGACTGAGAATAATTCGACCACAATTTTCCCGGTGCCGATAGATCTGTTGAAACCGTTTATGAATATGGACAAACTGCAGAAATAATGAATGGACCCGCTGCTCTACGGACATAATCCTGAAGAGCGTATTGTTGCCGTCCATCAGCTGAACGATCAGACGATCAGGTTGTTCAAGCGGATTGAGGGGAAGATTCTACACAGAGATGTGGAATTCTTCCCCTTCTTTTTTCTGGCGGACGAAGCGCTTATCAAGGAATTCCCGAAAAAATTCTGGCTGAAGAAGCTTGCCGGGAATAACTTACTATCAGTTCATTGCAGCATTCTCCCGCTGGAGTGAAATGTGGGAGGCGGTACATTTCATTCTCAGACAATACAACAAAAGATATTCGCTGCATATCTCATCATATCAGGAATTAAAAGAAATCCTGGTTCGTGCCGATCCGGTACGCCAGTTCCTCCTGCAATCCGGAATAACGTTATTCAAGGGAATGGAATTTGAAGATCTCGTTCGTCTTCACATCGATGTTCAATCTGCTCCTGCAGCGGAAAAGAAACGAGGTAATAAGAGCAAGGGCACTGAGAAACAAATACTTGTAATAACACTTATTACGAGCAGTGAAAAGAAATACGTCCTGAAAACATCCAAACAAAATGAGCCGGATATTATAAAACAATGTATTGAGCAAATCAAAGAGATTGACCCGGATGTTATCGAGGGATATGATTTATTCGGAACGATCCTTCCCGCTCTCGCCCGCGCCAGCGAGCGGCACCAAATACCGTTTGATATCGGCCGAAACGGCAGTAATATGCGTGTGCCGAGCGGTTTTAGCTCTGCAGGACCCGGTGAGACTGAATGGTTTTCATATGATGTTTTCGGCAGGCACCTTGTGGACATTGCGGCAGTTGCGGAAACAGAAATGAACACCAGGAGAACCACCGAGCAATCACTCAGTTTAATTTCATTAGCCGCTCATTTAGGTGTTCTCACCGACACGGGGCAGCCTCCTGCTTCCCATCAGGCAACAAAAGAACTAAAACTCACATTAAAAAGAGCAATGGATCAATCTTTGCAGAATGCCGTCATTGAACGCGAGGTCAGCAATCTGCTCCTGCCTTCACTTTTTTATCTTGCTCAGATATGTCCATTCAATTTCAGAATGCTCATCCATACGGGGACAACTTCTCGCATCGAATCACTGATGCTGAGAGAATACGTCAGGCAAAAACATTCTGTTCCCAAACCTATGGAAGGTTCCCGCAATATCATTATTCCGTCGGAGATTTATCGTACCGGTGTTTTTTCAGAGGTCATTTATATAGAACTCGAAGGTTTATATCCTTCGATAATCCTGCACCAAAGCATCAAACCCGGAACAGATGATTTAGATGTCTTTCTTTCACTCCTGAGAGGTTTTTCCTCTTTGCGGCAGAAGGCACTCGACAAAACAGATACGGTGCAATCGCAAGAAATATACCGGGACACCAAGCTGAATTTATTGAAACATCTGCTTGATTCTTTTCATCTATCGCTCGGTTATGCAAAAGGACTTTTTAACGATCCTGACAGAGCCGAAACCGTAATTACCGCGAGCCGGGAAATTCTCAGAGAAATCACGCATCAAATCGAACTCTTCAATGCCACCATTATTCAATCCGACGATCGTGGATTTTTCCTGCTCATGCCGGATAATATTATCGGAGAAACAAACCGCATAAAATTCATCGATCGGCTCTCGAATACACTCCCCGAAGGCATATCTCTTGTGCCGTCCGGCCATTATAAAAAAATGTTCAGCTACAGGAAAAACAATTATGCAATACTCGGCCAAAACAATAATGTCCTGATCAAAGGCAACAGCCTCATTTCACGCGGGATGGAGCGTTATCTAAGAATATTCATCCAGCGATTTGTTGAATGCATGCTTACAAACGATTTAATGCGGCTGCATCATTTATATGCAACCGGTTATACGCAGATCGTAAAGCATCAGTGGACTCCCAGGGATTTCTGTAAGACTGAAATTCTACGTATGGATACAGAGATGTACCAGAACGAAATTGCCGCAGGCCGGATTTCCCCTTCGCCTGCGCTTGAAGCAGCGGTTCGTTCGAGCCTCTTTGTCAAAGTGAATACAGGACTCTCCTACTATATCTCCGGAACAGAGACAGATGCCGACCCTGCCCGTAATTCACGCCTGGCCGAAGACTGGGATCCTTTAAAAGCCGATGAAAATACTGCCTATTACCTTGCAAGACTCCATGAAGCGGTAAACAAGTTCCGGGATTTTTTTGAACAAACGGCGCTTGATCGCATACTTTCTCTGGATGATATTTTCGGTTTCTCTGATGAGGGCATCCGCATTCTTGACCGCAAAGTCACACAGGAGACAGATGAGATTAAGCCTGATACAGAAGACTACGGTATATGGCTGGCTGAAGGCGATTAGCCTTATAATGTGAAAAACCTGCTGCAAACACTTGCATTTTTAAATACCAAATTGTAATATTCTAGTGTAATTAAATACACCGGTTTTGTTTCATCGTAATTTGTTTTCACTATCACATAATCCCTGTGGATTCAATTTTATGGTTCGAATGAGCCGATTCACTTGAGGAATGTGGTAGGGTTAATCAATATAGGTGCTGCATCCGATACACCTTTTTCGTTGAAGTGCAAAGTTGCGGTGTGATGTTCAATGTATCAAGGGGCGAACCCGTATGGAACAGGGTACAGTTAAGTGGTTCAATAATTCAAAAGGATTCGGATTCATCAAACGAGAAACTGGTGAAGACGTATTCGTGCATTACAAGTCTATCAACGGCGACGGCTACAGAACGCTCAAAGAGGGCGATAAAGTAGAATTCGAAGTTGAGACAGGACAAAAAGGCCTGCAGGCCGTTAAAGTGGTAAAGGTCAGTCAATAGATCTTTTACACAGCAAACCCGTTAAGGAATTCCCTTAACGGGTTCTTTTTTGTACAATTGGACTGAAAACAACTAAGATTGGCGGGTCATATTCCACCGGAGCAGATAATTAACGATGTCTTCAGTATTAGTTCCTGGCGTGAAAAGTTCGCCAACTCCCATACTTTTCAATTCCTGAATATCATTTGATGGAATGATTCCTCCGCCGAAAAGAAGTACGTCTTCCATCTTTTTCGATTTCATTATCCGCAGTATTTTTGGAAAGATCGTCATATGCGCGCCGCTCAGAAGGCTTACGCCAATCGCATCTACATCTTCCTGTAACGCTGATTCCACGATTGATTCCGCTGTTTTACGAAGTCCTGAGTAAACTACTTCAAATCCGGCATCCCGTAATGCGGCAGCAACTACCTTTGCTCCGCGATCATGTCCATCCAATCCGGCTTTGGCAACAAGAACTCGTATTTTTTGTTTCGTCATTATATTCTGAATTTCACATTATTCTAATTGAGCAATAAACCGTTGTAAGGCCGAATAGAACCGGGCAAGAGGAAATCCTACAACATTATAGAAACATCCATTCACTTTTTCTACAAAGACAGCTCCATAGTCATCTTGAATTCCGTACGAACCCGCCTTATCCATAGGCGATCCTGAATCGATATATGAGATAATTTCTTTTTCGTCCAGCTTGCGGAATCGCACTTTTGTTTCTTCGACTCCTTCCACATGCTTCTTTGTTTCCACATCGACAAGGCTAAAACCTGTAAATACTGAATGCTCGCGCCCGCTCAACAGTTTCAACATCCGTTTTGCGTCATCTTTCGATGTCGGTTTGCCGAGAACATGGTGATCAAGCACAACAATCGTATCCGCTCCGATAACAATCCCTTTTCGCAAACGAGAGGCCACCTCAGCAGCCTTATCAACTGCAATGCGTTTTGCATTGTCACCGGGCGATTGGTAAGAAGAGAGTACTTCAGAAACATGGCTTGGGATAACACGAAACTTTAACCCGATCTGTTTCAATAAAATTTTTCGTCGAGGCGACTGGGATGCGAGTATCAAAGGTCTCATAAGAACGTATAAAAACAAAAAAAGCGATGCATAATGCTCGCTTATTCAAAAGATTTTCTAAACACAACTTATTATCTGAACATTGCTTTGATGCTGCCCCAGGTGCGTTTGTATGTGTCATTCGTACCTGCGTAGCTTATTCCAACAGATTCACTTGTGCTTTGAAGGGTCGAATTAGAACCTATCGCTTTGACCTGATAACTAAAAAAATGACTTTCTGTTTTATACAAATTTATATCATTAAAGTAAAATGTCCCTCGAGCTATCTTAGCAATAGGTAAAGAAGCAGAAATTCCACTGCTCCTCCACACTTCATAATGATCAACGCCCGCCTCAGAATTATTATCAGGCATCGTCCAGCTAATCCTGATATATCCGTCATTAGTTACGACTTTAATCTCAGGCTTGCCCTGTGACAACGCCATTCCTGTAAAAACAAACAGTAGAATGACTGCCGCAGATAAATATTTAGACCCCAATTTCATTTCTTTTTAATATACTTTTTGGTTATGAATTCCGCAAGTAATGATTGCATCATTTTTTTTCACTTGAGAAATATCACAGAAAGCTCTTGACACGAACGAAAAAACCGCGATTTAGAGACAGAATCCTTACCGCGTTATTTCTTTCGTTTTTGCTTAAAAATGGCATCAGATAACTCAGAAATAATCAATCCTAAAAGAATAAAAATTCCCCCGATAATCCCTCCTATTCCTATCTGTTCACCAATAATCAAAAAGGCGAATAATGCTGCAAAAGGCGGTTCCAAAGAATAAATGACTGCACTCCGGGTCGGTGTTGAAAATTTTTGATATTTAGCCATAAGATACAGCGCGACAACTGTCGGAAAAACAGCGAGATATATAATAAGCATAACAAAATTTATGTTAATATTTATATATGCTGTTTCCCAAAATGACACAAACAAAATAGAAAATAATGCAGTCGAAATAAATTGCATAAAAGTCAGATGAGCCGGATCGTGCTTCTCACCGTAAATACTCAAGTAAACCGTATACAGACTGAAGGATACTGCGCAAGCAAGAGTGAGTGCATCTCCGACGTTGAACTCCGAACCTTTGGGAGATG
The DNA here is from genome assembly GCA_963770945.1 of uncultured Bacteroidota bacterium. Lineage (GTDB taxonomy): Bacteria > Bacteroidota > Ignavibacteria > UBA10030 > UBA10030 > Fen-1298. Next base: position 281,877 of record CAVYRP010000008.1, read on the forward strand.
TTAAAAAAAACAGGCCAATCGCAACCAAAATAACACCTATAATATTTCCAATTTTAGGCGCCCGCCGTTCAATTATCAGCTGGAATAAAGGCGTAAATACGACCATAAGGCCGGTAATAAATGCAGACTTGGACGCTGTTGTATATTTTAAACCCACAGTTTGCAGCACAAAACCTATGAAGAGCAGAATACCAAGGATAGTACCCTTAACTATTGCATCTTTTGAGATAATCCGGAGCCTTTGAAAAAAAAGCAGCGCAAATAAAATCGATGCAATTGTGAATCGAATGGAGATGTAGGCAAAAGGAGACGCGTTTTCTAAAATAAACTTCGTCAGAACAAATGTACTTCCCCAGACAATCGTGAGTGAAAGCAAATACAATTCTGCACGGGTACGGGAAGTCATTTGCATGTTATCGAATACTGGTTATCCGGCAGGAGGATATGAAGCAAACAGTTTTCCCCACTCCGTCCGTTTGAGCCATTTTCTGAATACCGGACGGTCCTTCAGGAGCCACCGATAATAATCATGATAAATCTCAGATGCCAGTATAAACAGATTAACGATGGGTGTACGGAAGAAAAAGCTCTGCACGTTTTTCATCGGGCCAAACCAGAATATTTTTGCCGCAAATTTTACGGCATTTGTTCCGACGGAAAAATTCCAATTAACCTGAGACACATCCTCTCCGGCAATTTCAATTTCCCTCGGATCGCCGCATCCTAATCCTGTTTGATGCGCCAAATTGATATACCGGATTGAAAGCGGATCAAATCCCATCAATTTTGCCGCAACGGCATCTATTGCCACTTGATCTTCGCTTGCAAGTATGATATTCTTAATTTCCGGATACATTGTCCGGGTCCCGGGCCGTTGCCCGCAGTTGTGCCGTCCATAACGGCGAATACTCCGGAATGAATTTCCTTTTGTATTGCCAGAAGATCTACCAGAGTTTCATGTATCCAGGTATGAGTATAATGCCGGTGCGTGTTTAGCAAACCGCCGAATGCATTTTTCATAGCGCCTGTTGTTGTCGTATGGATATGACATTTTACAGTAGGCAGATGAACGATATTCTTGCCGAAAAAGTAATCCGGTATGCGAATCCCCTCTTCAAAAATCTGATCGAGCACAAGCAGCGGACTCTTCGGTTTGAATTCGACCCATATCATATCTTTTTCATGAAAGTTAAATAGTACAGGAATGCGGTACTTTTCAAATATCGGAGTGTATTTATTTAAATCCTCGCCTTTAAAAGCATCTGTCACCACGGTTTTGTTCTGCACACAGACCAGATCATTAAAACCGTTTCTTTTCAAACCGAGTATAGTCCCCTCCATTTGCCATGGCGTTGTATTGGCGCCCGGAAAAGGGTAATGCCACGAGATATTGTCCTTGAGTATTGTGGTTACGCCTGATTTTAAAGCGTGCTTTATTCCGGCCATTTCCATAGCTCGCTGCATATCCTCCAGTACTGTCTGCGGAGTTGTTTTGACAACGGCAACACGTACGGGTCCTTTTCGCGTTCCCTGAATTCTCACAGGTGATTTGGGTACAGGCAGTTTCATTTTTCTAATTAGGAGTATAAATAATAATGATACAAACAATAAACCAAATAAAAATATTTACGACCATCGGCGGATCGCTTAAAAGCAGGCGCATCGGATTATCCTCGGTCTTTTTATTTCGTACAAGAAGAATATATCGAAATATACCGAACAAAACGAAAACCGTCGTAAAAATCAGGTTTTCAGTTTTAAAGATTAATACGGTTCGATCAGCGACAGTATAAAGTGCATACGAAATTGCCATCCCTGATGCTGCTATAGTCATGATTTGATCAATAAATGCAATATCATACTGCTTTAAAACCGGCCTGGAATTAAAAGACTCGCTTGTCGAGCTGAGAATAAGTTCACCGCGCCGTTTTGAAACGGCGAGAAATACCGAAATAAACAACGTACAAAGAATCAGCCAAGACGAAATTTCTACCTCGATAGCAAAAACACCGGCGAATACACGCAGCATAAATCCTGCAGCTACAATGAATATATCAATAAGGACTATTCGCTTTAGGCCAAAAGAATAAGCGAAATTCAGGATTGCATAAATAATTACGGTATACCAAAAATACAAATGCAAATAAGGAATCAAAAAGATTGTCAATGTAATAAGGACAAAGAGAATGATACTTATTTCAGGTATACCAATAACGCCTGATGCATAAGGGCGATTTCGTTTAACCGGGTGAAGCCTGTCCGCTTCACGATCAAAAATATCGTTTACAATATAAATAATGCTGGAGACTAAACAGAACCCTAAAAAAGCAAAGATCTCCCGCTGAATATACGGCAGGTCAAAAAGGTGTTTCGCAAAAATCAGCGGTGCAAAAATAAAAACATTTTTCAGCCATTGACTTGGGCGTAATATCTTGAATGCACCGATAATATTACTTTTCATCGCCCATTCCCTTCGCTATAAAGCAATTTGCTTTTCATATCTGAAGAAATTATGTACGGCCGAATCTTTTATCAAGCTCTTCGAGCGGAATCTTTACAATAATCGGCCTGCCATGCGGGCATACAAACGGCATTTTAGTAAGGAAGAGATGTTCAATCAAAACTACCATCTCATTAAAATTCAGCCTATCACCTGCTTTAATCGCCGCCTTGCAAGCGAATGATTTTGCCAGATTATCGCGTACATCGGATATACCGGCATGCTCATTGTTCCTGAATTCGTCCAATACATCCTGCAGGATTTTTCTTTCATTTCCTATGCGAACGTCAGCCGGAATCCCTTCAATTACAATAGTATTTTTGCCGAAAAGTTTTATATCAAACCCGAGACGCTCAAGATGCGTTTGCAGGTCTTTCACCAATGAATAGTCGCTCGCGCTCACTTCAACTGTTTCAGGAAACAGCAGCTGCTGAATTGAAGGCAGGCTGTTTTCAAAATTCGAAAGTACACGTTCATAGAGAATTCGTTCATGGGCGACATGTTGATCGATAATCATCAATCCATTGCGAATCTGTGAAATGATATACTTATTATGCGCCTGCCAAACGGGTTTGTTATCCTGCGATGCAGACGAATCAACTGCTGAACGCTGCGAAAGGATCTTAGTATCTGTCGAGGAAGGCACATTAAACGGCAGGGATATTTCGGAATTTGAAGCGGACATTTCTAATTCGTCAAGGCCGATGATGTTCGGCGTCATAGATGATTTCGGTTCACTTGGACGTGCAGCTATACCGATAGGAAAGACGGGCGCACCAATCTGGCCTTCTATCGTCTTTTTCCATACCTGACTGTCAAATTGGAGTTTGGCATCAAACGGCGATATTGCATCCCCCTCTTTTAAAGATATCGATGGTATCAAATCATTATCTACGAGTGTTTTTCGGACAACCGACAGGATCATCCGATATATGTTCGAATCATTATCAAATTTTACTTCCATTTTTGACGGATGAACATTGACATCGACTTTTCGCGGATCAATACCAAGATTCAGAATAAAGAACGGGAAGGATCCTTTTTCCAGCAGATGTTCGTATGCATGAAATACCGCATGATTAATCATTTTGTTGAATATAAACCGACGGTTCATAAATACTAATTGTTCAGCACGGCTTTTCCGCGCAAAGTCCGGTCTGCCGAGGAATCCATTTACCGTCATGAGATCATTCGTATCTTCGAATTTAATGATGGATTGAGAAACGGCCCTCCCAAAAACGGCATTTACTCTTCCTTCAGTCGAGTTTGATTTTAAATCGAACATCACTTCATCGTCGCTCGCATAGAACCATTCAACTTCCGGATAAGCAACGGCCATTCTCATAATTACATCGGTGATATTTTTCAATTCTGTCTGCCGGTGCTTGAGAAAGTTGCGCCGGGCCGGTGTATTATAAAAAAGATTGCGGACAGTGATGCTTGTTCCGCATTCAAGGGCTGATTTAGTCTTTTCTTTTACTTCATCTCCTTCGATTCTGAGAAATACAGCAAGATCGTCCGATTCGGAACGTGTTTTGATTTCCACGCGCGCGACCGCTGTAATTGACGCCAATGCCTCTCCGCGGAAACCGAGCGTATGAATCTCTTCTAAATCGCCGGCAGTGCGAATTTTACTCGTCGCATGTCTTCGGAATGCCAGAGATGCATCTTGTTCCGACATTCCCTCGCCGTTATCCACAACTTGAATCAGCGCTTTACCTGCGTCTTTAACCACAATGCTGATGCGAGTTGCTTTTGCATCGAGCGAGTTCTCAATCAATTCTTTTACCACCGAAGCCGGACGCTGCACAACTTCGCCTGCGGCAATTTTATTCGATAATTCAGGGGTTAATATGTGAATTTTTGAAGACAAGGTATATTCAATTGCTCTACTATCTCGCCGCCTTCAAACAGAGCATCGACGAATGCCCGGCGATCGAACGGCTGAAGATCTTCAATACTCTCACCAATACCGATAAATTTCACGGGCAATTTCATTTCATTGCTGATTGCAAGCACGATGCCTCCTTTTGCCGTGCCGTCAAGTTTCGTCAGCACAATTCCAGTTACATTTACTGCAGCAGTAAAATACTTGACTTGCTGCAGGCCATTCTGACCTGTCGACGCATCAAGCACCAAAAGGACTTCATGCGGTGCTCCGGGCAGCCTTTTGTCCATCACTCGTTTAATTTTTTTTAGTTCTTCCATCAAGTTCGTTTTTGTGTGAAGCCGTCCGGCTGTATCTATTATGACGACATCGGATTGTCTTGAAACGGCAGAATTAATCGCGTCAAACGCTACAGCGGCCGGATCCGAACCGTGCGATTGCTGAACAATATCTACTCCGGCGCGTTTTGCCCAGATCTCGAGCTGCTCGTTTGCCGCAGCCCGGAAAGTATCGGCTGCCCCGATAACAACCTTATACCCTGCCTGCCGGTACTGGTACGCCATCTTTCCAATCGTTGTCGTCTTCCCAACTCCGTTCACACCGACAACCATAACAACATGCGGTTTGGAAACTTCCGGCAGAATTGCCAAAGACGGTTCCTTATCATCCTTCATATCAAGAATTGCCGCGACTTCTTCCTTAAGCAACGCAACTAGTTGAGCCGTCGATTCATATTTTGTTTCTTTGACACGCTGTTTCAAGTTCGCAAGAATGAGGTTTGAAGTTTCGACGCCGACATCGCCTGCAATAAGGATTTCTTCGAGCTGATTCAATAACTCGTCATCGATTTTACTCTTTGTCGCTGCAAGCCGCTGTACCTTATTAACAATCGAATCTCTTGTCTTTGCGAGTCCGGCTTTAAGTTTCGTAAGAGTTTCAAAAAAAGCCATAAAATCACTTTATATTATCGATGTTCCTGCCGATTATAAGTCTTTGGGCATAAACCCACAATGACCATATCATCAAGACCACGCTTAACCAGAGAGAAAAAGTTAAAAAGGAATTCAATGCATCCATTCCAAGAGTAGCAAGAAAAAAAGTAACAGCGATACAGGTTACTGAAATTTTACCCGGCCAATTGGATTGAGGAACAATTTTTTTATTGTGATGGATATATAATCCGCCTGAAAAAATTAGAATATCTCTCAACAACACAAATATAATGAACCAAAGAGGTATATCTCCGGTTATTGCAAGAAAGACAGCATAAGCTCCAATACCGATTTTATCTGCCACCGGATCGATAATCTTGCCGATATCCGTTACTTGATGAAATTTTCTTGCAAGATACCCGTCGAGAAAATCCGTGGCAACCGCAATAATGATTACACCGGCTGTCCATAATCTATGATGAGGAAACTCCGTTAACAGGCAGTAGCCCATTGGAATAACAATAACGATTCGGCTGGCGCTGATGAAATTAGAAACAGTAAAATAACGTTGCGTCATTACTGGTCGTTTTCGTTCTTTGAAGCCTCTGGATCAATTAGAACAGGATAATTGCCGTCGAAACAAGCAGTACAATAGTTCCGGCCGTCATCCGTAGGAGCTGATGCGAGGAGTTTTTCTATCGGCAGATACGAAAGACTATCGACGCCCAATTCTTTCCTGACAGCTTCAATATCGCCGTTGAATCGGTTTGCTATTAATTCCTCACTGCTGGGGAAATCCATTCCATAGTAGCATGGAAATTTAATAGGAGGGCAAGAAACACGGAAGTGTACTTCTTTCGGTCCTGCTTCTTTGATTAGTTTTACTAATTGCTTTGATGTTGTTCCACGAACGATCGAATCATCTACAATAACAACTTTTCTTCCGTTGAGGACGCCCTTTACGGTATTATACTTCATCTTTACCTTAATCTCACGATGATTTTCCTGAGGCTGAATAAACGTACGCCCGACATAATGACTTCGGATCAATCCAAGCTCAAGCCGAATATTCCGGCCTTTTTTGTTACTCTCTGTAACATATCCCAGGGTGCAAGTATTGCTGGAATCCGGAACACTGATAATAACAACTTTATCGTCAGGCGATTGGGGAATAACCGGGTCTATATCGGCAAGCAGCTTACCCAGCTTGCGCCGTACCCGATCGACATTGATACCGAATATTTTACTGTCGGGACGGGAAAAATAAACAAATTCAAAAATACAGTGATGCACTTGCGGAGATCTTTTAGAAATCCATAAGGATTTCACTTCCCCTGTTGCCATGACATCGCGGTCGATGACAACTATTTCACCCGGAGCGATATCGCGGATATATTCTGCACCAATAATATCAAACGCACAGGTTTCTGAAGCAACAACATACGCGCCATCCACCTTGCCAAGCGATAGCGGACGGAATCCATGCGAATCTCGTGCAGCGATCAGACTTTCATCGGTTAACATAACGATGGAATATGCGCCATCGACATAATCCAGCGCTTCTTTGATTTGAAGAATCTGATCTTCATGCTTGCTTCTTGCAGCAAGATGCAAGAGAATTTCACTGTCGGATGTCGACTGGAAAATTGTTCCTTCATTTTGAAGCTTATGGCGCAGCAATCGATAGTTAGTCAGGTTGCCATTGTGCCCGAGCGCAAGGTTGCCGGATTTATAATTAACTACAAAAGGCTGAATATTTGATTTGTTATCGGCTGAACCGGTTGTTGAATACCGGTTGTGCCCGATGGCAGAATTACCTTTCAATACATCTCGAAGAATTTTTTCATCCTTAAAAACATCCGAAACGAGGCCGACTCCTTTTTGTATATTAAACCGCCATTTTTTTTTGTCTTCAAGCCATTCGCTTGTAACAATGCCTGCCGCTTCTTGACCCCGGTGCTGCAAGTGCCTGTAAGCCGTAATAACACATGACGGAGGCTTCAGGATGGCCAAAGACTCCAAAAACACCGCAATGACAACGCGGCTTTCCTTCTTTGTGTGCAAATTCTTTCATAGTGTATTAAGATACGAAAATAAAAACAGGCTTTCAATATACTAGCAAAATCCAAATACTACCTTAAAAATAATACATTGCGTTTTATTTCAGTTTCCTCTACAAAGAAATAAAAAAGGTGCCTTGTTTTAGCAAAACACCTTTTTTACGATCAGATATCAAAAATATTTGTATAGGTTAGAAATATACCGCTAACGTTAAAGTACCGCCGTTTGTAATACCGATATTACTGCTGCTGCCTTGTGGTGTCGTAATCGTTCTGCCAGCTGTGGTTACTTCTTCGTCTTTATTTGAAGTCAAAGCAACACCGATTAGATATTCTGCTGAAAGACTGACCCCATCCGTTATGTAATATTCTACACCGAAAATTCCGCCAAAGCTGAATTCCGTATAACCATCTGCATTCTTTGTGACTGTTTGGTTAATCGTTCCGCCTGCAGGCGCAGTATCGGCGGGTTTGCTTTCTGTACTCCTGGAGGTCAGCATTATTCCGCCGCCGAAATATGGACTAATTCGATTTTTTGTAAGGTGCAGCTCAATTCCTCCGCCGATACCGAATGTGCTGGACGAATTCCCCCCGTCAGCGCCAATTTGTCCGGCACCAGGATTAGCGGGTATTTTGGAACTTGACAATGCCAGGCAAACAACGCCACGAACAGCCATATAATCTGAAAGAAATAATTTTGCGCCGAAACCGCCATTATAGGCGCCGGCACCCAATGCATTCAAGCCGCTGAATTGGAATAAAATACCTTTGTTGCCTGCGGTTGATCCCGGACTATCGCTCCCTGCGAAAACCGGTATACTCACAAATATAATTACAACAAAAAGGATCAAAAACTTTTTCATAACTTACTCCAAATAATTATTGAGAAATAGTCATTGATGCAACTATGATAATACAGGTTTTTATAAGGCCTTTATAAAAGAAGAAGGGAGAAAATCGTATTGATTTTCTCCCTTCTTTTCTAACTCAAAAGCATCGGTGATAATTATAATTTATAAGCGATACCGACGTTAAGAATACCAAGACCGTATCCTAACTCCGCCTGGACTGCCCATTTCGGGTTAAAATAATAACGGCCGCCGACAAAGACTCCAATCGCTAAATAACTCGCTGATGCTGAGTATGATCCATAACCATAATAGGTCGGTAGATTACCGGTTGCACTTGATGAAACGATATTGTAACCCAGCAAAACTCCACCATATGTATCAATTTTAGGATCCTTAAGAAGATCTATGTGATATGCACCGCGTGCACCGATTAAGATATAGGTATACTTCCAACCGTAGCCGGCGAAGACATCTTCTGATGATGAAGAATAACCAACGACACCGCCTAATGAAATGTTTTCATGAATTCCATATTCATATCCGCCAGTAATTGCTATTCCGCCTGAACCATACGCACCAGCAAAACCACCAAGTCCAATACCTAGATTTATAACCTGGTCACCTTTTTTATATGCCATTTGACTGAATGACAAACTCACCGCGATAATCAACAGTGTCGAAATTAATAGCATGCGTTTCATTATATATAACTCCTTCTTAAATGAGTATATCAGTTAATTGATTGTTAGCGGTATATTAATAAACTTTTCTCTTGTAAAAATGCACTCGAAAATATATACTTACAACTTATGAATGTCAAGCGGTTTTTCTAAATGGAAAACCAATTCGGCTTGATAATAGTGGTTAACCGGCAACTCAATTAAATATCAAGACGCTAATAATAAACTAATTATTTCAATGATAAGCTATATCGATCATATGATGACATGATATTTTCGACATATTCTACAGTTTGTCTCGGATTTCGGAAATATCCGCTGGGCGGGCAGCCATCACTCCAGATGCGGTCATGCAATGTATAGTTCTTCTTGGTTAAAAAAGGAAACGCCTCTCTAACCGAAGACCATTTTTTAGGATCATTTCCCATATAAGAAGCTATTTTCTGAGCATCTAGAACTCGTCCAAGTCCTGCATTATAAGCGGCTAATGATAGACATATTCTATCTTCTTCCTGGATATTGTTAAATAGCGCAGTAAAGCGACTTAAGATGATAAATACCTGCTTTTATATTATTGCGGGGAGTTATTGTCTCTTCAACACCTATCTTCTCTGCCAGCTCAATTTGTGTAACCGGCATAATCTGCATTAATCCATAAGCGCCCGAATAACTAACTGCTTCATGGTCGAATTTGGATTCCTGTTTCATAACAGCAAGAATCAAGACCCAGTCCATTCCATACTCTTGTGAATACTTCTTGACCAAGGGAATATACCGGTCAAGACCTGCTGTATTCATCGATTTAAATGGCGATGGTTGCTCCGGTAATGTCCCTTCAATCATCACTTCATTTGAATTGTCGATTTTTTGAGCAAAAGAAGCCCCTGTGATTTGCTGAGAACATCCTAGTAGATTTAATGAAATGAAAATCAAAAAAAATAATGCTAAAAAACTGCCTCTTTGTAGCCAATACCCTTTTTTTATGATTTTCATGAAACCTCAAAATAGTTCAACACTAGTTGTCTTTGAAACACTCAAAATCCCCCATATGTTCCCTTCTCCTACATCCATTTACTGCACTAATTTAGCTAATTCTCTTCAAGAAATCAATGAAGAAGAAGTGTTCTATATCACAATCCCCCTTTTCAAAGCGTTTTGGCCATATTGCATTGAGTTTTTCAACTAATTTCAATGATTTTCGTTTTACTTCTAAATCCCGCTACGATGGAAATGCATCTTTTTGGTTTTTTTAAGTATTCGGATAAAACTTCAATTAATTTTTCATTCGCCTTTCCCTCAACAGGCGGCACTGTCACAAAGATAATAAGTGATCCATCTTCAGCACGTTTTACCTCGTTTTTTCTTGAATTGGCTTTTACTTTGACTGTATATTTCATGGCTTTGATAAATTAAAAAAGCCGCGTTAAAAACTGTGCGGCTATAATTTGTCGTTCGATTAAATATATTTTTGATTTAATATCTTGAAGAAAGTCTAAAATTTCGTCCTGCAATCATATGATATATCATCAGCAGTTATTTTCCATTTCCCCATTCAAGTACTTCCAATCGCACACGGGCAGTCCCATTAAGAATCAAATCAATTTCCTTTGCAGCACCCATTGATAGATCCATAATACGGCCTTCTTTAAAGGGCCCTCTGTCATTTACACGTACGATAACAATTTTATTGTTCTCTAAGTTTGTAACACGCACTTTTGTTCCGAATGGAAAATTTCGATGGGCAGCTGTCAGCGCATTCATATCGTATGTTTCACCGCTTGACGTCTGCTTACCATGAAAATCATGTGCATAATAAGAGACGATACCTTCAAGCGTCAACAGAATTTTTCCGGATGTATTCTTGCCAGGCCGGCTTATTTGATTTTGGTTTCTGCTGCTTCCGGAATGATTATCCCGCTCTGCGAATCTCGGAGATGGTGAACAACCGAAGAGCAGGAATAAGATTATTCCGTATACTACCTGTCTATTAGAGCAATTCATTCATCTGCTTACGGCGGAGATAATCGACAACTTCTTTGACATCCTGCGAACGTCCTTTTTTGCAAATTAAAACCGCATCATCAGTTGTAACAACTATTAAATCATCCACACCGATCACAGCGACAGCTCTGCCGTCTGCATCGATATAATTCCGATGTGAATCCTTTACGATTACCGTTCCGCGAAGCGAGTTTCCGTCTCCATTCTTAGGAATGAGCCGCATTACTTCATCCCATGAACCGACATCGCTCCATCCAAAATCACCTTTTGCAACAAAAACTTTCGATGCTTTTTCCATCACGCCATAATCGATGGAAATACTGCGAATGACACCATAAACATGTTCTAATGTTAATTGATACGCATCTGTGCCTATGGCAGATTCAACCTTTTGCAGCTGTTCGCCAAGTTCCGGGAGATGTTTTTCAATTTCCTGTAAAATAACACGAGCTTTCCAGATGAACATACCGCTATTCCAGAGAAAATCTCCGCTCTTTAGAAATTTTTCAGCAGTCTCAAGATTGGGCTTTTCGGCAAATGTTTTAACACGGTAGATGCTGTCTGCGAAATATGGATTCTGTTCCGGAGTATCTTCGAATTGGATATACCCGTAACCCGTTTCCGGGTGAGTCGGTTTAATACCGATTGTGACCAATGCATCATTTTCTGCTGCTACTTGCGCAGCGCGCCGAATGATATGTAAAAAATCCTCCGGATTGCCGATAATATGATCTGCCGGCAAAACGACCATGATGGCTTCAGGGTCGTAGTGTTGTATCCACTTCGCTGCCAGTCCGATACATGGCGCCGTATTTCTTCCCAGCGGTTCTATTAATATATTTTGGGATGGCAGAGCCGGCACCTGTTGATGAATTATATCTTTTTGAAGCCTGTTGGTTACCACCAACGTCTTGTCCGGCGGTATTAAAGACTGGATACGAGCAACAGTATTATAGATCATCGATCCGGAACCGATGATTTCCAGTACTTGCTTTGGCGACCGCTCACGACTTTTCGGCCAGAACCGTGATCCGACGCCGCCTGCTATAATAACCGCATAAATATTTTGTTGATTTACATTCGTCATTCAAACATTGTCTTAAAATCACTTAATATTTCAATTGCCGGATCTAATAAACCCGTCCGGTTGTTTTGTTCGCTTTGCACCCACTGGACTGACCGGATCCTGAATATTTGAAACAATGTTCATAACACGAATATCATCAAGATACTGGTTGTCTGAAATATAGTTGAGAAACTCAACAAGTAATTTACAGAATTTTTTATAATCCTCAGGAGCCGATTCAGCGGTAGCCACTATATTACTTTCGCTAAGAACACCGGATAATAACTCCGTTCGATCATCATTTCCGCTCTGAATGGATTCTAACAGGCGTTCCAGCAAAGCTGCGAAGCTGCGTTCCTGTTCGTTTCCTATTGCTGTACCGTCGCTCGCCGATGATGTCTGCGAGGGAGATTCAGGTTCTTTTCCCCATGAATCCAGCAGCACATCCGGTGTAGCTGCCGTAATCAGGCGACGGCGTAAATTCATGCGGAAATTCTGAAGAAACCGATTCGGATTCTGATGAAGACGGAAGATCGGCTACTTCCGGAGCAGCAAGCTGCTCTTCCGATTGTACAGGAATATCTCCTAATGCCAATCGCAATTTTTCAAACACAAGCGTTTCTTCGGCAAGTGTCGATTCGTCCAGCGTGTTATCTTTTTCCACTTTATCTACAATCCACATTAAACTCAAGGCAAATTCAGCAAAACCCTTTACTTTATATAACGAATCGAGTTCCATATGAATATCAGAAGCGGAAGTAATTCTATCTCGAATCCGATCGAGAGAGGTTTGATGCTCATATGAACGAAGTTCCCATTTCGGCAGGCGTTCTAGGAGAATGGAGATATATTTCTGTGAGCGATTCATATATTCCTGTTTATTTGTGGAACACAGGGTGGCACTGCACAAAAACTCTCATGATAATTGCATAGGGATATCAAAGGATACTTCATCCTGTATTCTGTTATAATTTTTGATCTCAGCCCTGCTTTTTTCCAAATGGCTTTAAGATAGAAAGTGATTGCACCAAGATCAAAAACTATAATAGTAGAATTAGCGGTTTTCTGCACTTATAACACTGCTTCAAATGATGAATGACTTTATGAGAAAACGACTTGGAAGAATATAACCCTTCGCATCTTGATAGTCAATGAATACTTCAAGAAACATAAAAATCCGTCAAATGCTGCCCTATTTAATTCACGCCTGCAATCTTTAAACGGTTTATAGCACGATAAAAAGCCAGCCGTGCACGTTCAAAATCGATGTCCGGCTTCCGCTCGGTCATACGTTTCTTAGCGCGATCACGAGAAGCTATCGCCCGTTCTTCATCGATTTCATCAATCCGTTCTGCGGTTTCAGCCAATAAGAGAATGTTATTTTCCCGTACCTCAACAAAACCGCCCGAAATCGCATAATGGGATTCAGATCCGTTTACTTCCTTGATCTTGACGCTCGCCAATTTCCAGCGATGAAAGCAATGGCGCATGATTATACAGCACCTGAAATCCTCCTACATACGCCTGGAGCGCTAAAACTTGTCACTTCACCCTTAAAAACAACACGTTTGAGGTGTTACGATTTCCAAATTGAAGAATTTTATCAGCCATACTTATTCTGCTTGCAGTTGTTTCGCTTTCTCGACTGCTTCTTCAATCGTGCCCACCATCAGGAATGCATTCTCAGGCAGGTTATCATATTCACCATCAAGAATACCTTTGAAACCATGAATCGTATCTTCGATTTTCACATATTTGCCCGGAATAGAAGTGAATTGTTCGGCAACAAAGAATGGCTGTGAAAGGAACTTCTCAATCTTTCGAGCACGCGTAACAGTCTGCTTATCTTCATCAGAAAGTTCATCCATACCAAGAATGCTGATAATATCTTGAAGATCTTTGTATGCCTGTAAAACTTCTTTCACTCGCTTCGCTACATTATAATGTTCTGCACCGATGATGTTCGGATCGAGTATGCGAGATGTAGAATCCAGCGGATCGACTGCCGGATAAATTCCCTTATCAACAATCTGCCGGCTCAATACGGTTGTTGCATCCAGATGAGAGAAGGTTGTCGCAGGCGCCGGATCGGTCAAGATCATCTGCAGGAACATAAATTGCCTGCACAGACGTGATGGAACCTTTTTGAGTCGATGTGATGCGTTCTTGAAGCTCACCCATTTCTGTTCCCAGAGTCGGCTGATATCCGACGGCAGACGGCATGCGTCCAAGAAGTGCGGAGACTTCTGAACCGGCTTGCACGAATCTAAAAATATTGTCTATAAAAAGAAGAACATCTTTCCCTTCCTCATCACGAAAGTACTCCGCCATTGTCAGCGCAGTCAGACCAACACGCTGACGAGCGCCTGGAGGTTCATTCATCTGTCCGAAAATAAGCGCTGTCTTTGCAAGGACACCGGATTCTTTCATTTCGAGCCAGAGATCATTGCCTTCACGTGTGCGCTCTCCCACTCCGGCAAATACAGAATATCCGCCATGATGCGTGGCAATGTTATGAATAAGTTCTTGAATAATAACAGTCTTGCCGACACCGGCTCCGCCAAAGAGTCCTGTCTTTCCACCTTTTGTGTACGGCTCAAGAAGATCGATAACTTTAATTCCTGTTTCAAACATTTCCTTTTTCGTCGTGAGTTGATCGAAACTCGGAGCTTGACGGTGGATAGGATAATGCGTTTTTGCTTGAATAGCCGGAAGTCCATCAATACCAGCGCCAAGCACATTGATTAGACGACCAAGCACTGCAGGACCGACAGGAACAGTGATAGAAGCACTCGTGTCATACGCAAGCATCCCTCTTACCAGACCATCTGTAGAATCCATTGCGACTGTGCGTACACGATCTTCACCCAATTGCTGCTGTACTTCAACGATTAAATCTTCATCGATTCCTTCAACATTTTTTCTTGGAATTCGGACTGCATTCATTATTTCAGGCAATTTTCCGCCCGAAAAGTCGATATCAACCACCGGTCCAATCACTTGGACGATTTTACCTTCGTTCATATAATCCTTTCAGAAACTAATATTTTATCAAACTTAAGTAAATTATGAAAAGATGCCGCCACAATCAATCATTTTTTCAAATTCATCTTGAAGAATGATCGTTTTATAGAGGAAAAAAGGTGAGATCAAAAGGATTCTTATGGCTATTAGAACAAGCAGAATGCCTCCCACTATAGCTGCCTGCCTGCCAACTTTCCTTGGAAAATTGCCGGCCAAGCAAAATGCCAATAAATGAGACAATACCTGTAACAATACCGATAACGACAGCAGGATACCAAATGGATATTCGCAGCAGCGCCAAACTCAATCCGATTGCTAACGCATCCAAACTTGTCGCAACAGAGAGAATAACCAGCATCATTCCCCGGCTTGGATCTTGTTGAACAATGCGTTCATTACCAGCTTGTGCAGATCGAATCATATGTACAGCAACCCACAAAAGAAGTCCGAATGCAATCCAGTGATCGAATGAATGGATATAGCGTTCGATGCTTAAACCTGCAAGCCAGCCAATAATAGGCATTAGAAATTGGAAAAGTCCAAAATGAAATGACAATCGGAACATAGCCCGTGGTCCCGTCGTTGCTCCAGATGAACCTGCACTGATAGACACTGCAAATGCATCCGAAGCTAGACCGAGTGCAATAAGAAGAACTTCAAGAAATGACATTTTTAACTTCGATAATCAGATTAGCTTTTTTTGAGTTGTTGATCGGACTTCTCCGAAGGAGTCTGCCAAAGGCATGGCTTCGCCACCTTCGGGAGAACCGGCGACCTGCGGTTTATCCCGATTCCATTATAACCGGCCTATAACTGAGCTGGTGGTCGGACTTGAACCGACGACCTGCGGTTTACGAAACCGCTGCTCTACCACTGAGCTACACCAGCATTGTGTTGATTTTATTAAAATATAGGCAAAAAGTCCTAGTAGAGCAATAGGTTTTTGTTGTAAAAGTCATTGACAATTAAAATGGAACTCTGTATCATTCTCATGGGTTACAAATCATACAGTTAGTTCTTCCATTAAACAATGCAAGGAGGATCTTTATATGAAACCTGCTAGTGTCCCGTTACCAAAAGAGCTTAAAACAAATAAATTGATACAGAGGAAAAGTGGGGACGGTTTTTTGAAGTCGAGGTTTAAAGACCAGACTTTTAAACGACAACATAATATCGTAAACGCTAATGCCGGCCATGTGCGAGGAGGACATTCATTCCATTGAATTTAAATACATCGCTGACTAGTAATAAGCCTTTCAGTTTCTGAAGGGCTTTTTATTTAATGATTAATTCACGCCCGCAAAGGCGAATAACCTATTTGCGGACTATTGTTTTACAATTGATTTATAATAAAAATAATTGATGATTTTTCAGGAACGCTTCAATAAAATAAAAGTGGTGTCATCTCGTAGATCCATTCCCGCGCGGAAATGGATAAGTTCATGATTGATATGCTCCCTGAGTATCTCGACACTACTGTCTTTAAATTTTTTTATCAATCCGCCAATTCTTTCTTCTCCATATTCTTTTCCATCTGCATTAACCGATTCACTGACACCATCGGTAAATAAAAACAATATATCTCCCTTTAGCAATTGACTGGTCTTGGCCTCAAGCGAACACGCGAAATCGGTATTCACTTTCCGATCTGTTGACAGACCGTTATTGGACGAAGCTGCCATTCCCACTGCAAAACCGTTCGGTTTCAACCATGACACATTATTTTCCGATGAATTATAAAGCAATGCCGGCGGATGACCTGCACGGCAATATTCTATTTTGCCGTCGGATTTAAGTTTGACCAGGAAAAGTGATAGGAAATAGTTACGTTTAAGTTGTCCGTACATATGCGAATTCAGACGAATAAGCAATTCCCTCAAATCGCTGGTCTCAGTTGCAAACAATTGAAGCGCGGTTTGCATTTTCACAACGTAGAGCGCCGAAGAAATTCCTTTCCCGGAAACATCTCCTATAACAATAAGCGTACTATTGTCGGGCAGTGTAAGTATATCATAATAGTCTCCGCCTACCTCTTTTGCTACTTCGCTATGCGCAGCAAATTCATATCCCGGAAGTGTCGCAATACCGACAGGTTGAAGACTCAATTGAATATCCCGCGCAACGCTTAGCTCGTCTTTTGTTATCAATTTATCGGCAAGTTCCATCGCTAGAAGAATAGTAACTATGATGAAAGAATAGATAGCGGATGTTATTTTTTCCTGGGAAGATGCAACAAGAATAAAGATTAAAGCGACTGCATACATCAATCGCCGCGGCGGCGTGAGCTTCATCAGAAAAGCAATGAAGAGAAACCACAGAAATTGGACCGACCGCTTTATTCTATTCTGATTTCTCTCATCGGTTTTCATGCTCTTTGCATAAAATTCGTACATTTCACGCATATCTTCGCTAAAAGACCTGTTTAAATCATTCCAGGACAGATCATGGAAGAGAAATTGACGAAAATTATGGAAGAACTGAGTCATTCAAAAAGCATTATAATAATAATTGTTTTATACCGATACATCATACTACGATAAAGATAAGGAAAAGTTAGAACATTCTTAAATTCATGTTAAAATTCATCGGAGTTGTTGTTTTAACCTGGATTCACGTTCAAGAAATGAGCTTAAATCATAACCTTTATCTCAAAGTAGAACAGGACAACGAAAGAAGTATGAGTAAAAAAATGAAACTCCATTTAAGAATAACGTATCTTCTCATCAGTTTTTTCTCGTTCTATTTTTAAACATTCCCGCTGTATTTACCAAAGGATAAAAGGAATATGGGCTATTGCTAAGACAGAATATTTTAATATCGCCTCTTTCCTGTTTGCCGGAGAAAGGCTGCTAAAATATATTGCTTTTGCGATAGTATTACTCATCATTGCTAAAATAATTGCCGAATTGAAAATAGATGCCGTTCCATCCGATCCTTGGACTATTGAAAGTATAAACGGGTCGATATCCGTTACTCCGACAATTGCAGATAAACCTAATAAACCCGAATCTCCAATCGTAGATCTTACAAATCCCGTCACGACGGATATAATTACGAACAATATCGCAAATCCTATTGCAGGACGAATTTCAAAAGGATTCTGTAATTCCGGCGATTCTGATTTACCGGCAGGTAATTCCTTTCGATACATCCAGATCGACAAGATCACTCCAACTGCGGCAAGAATAACAAAACGGTACCAAAGGTTCGGAAGAAATGATTCATTTATAAACCAGATAAGGACTATTACACGCAGATACATCATACTGCTTGCAAGCAATGCCGCTTGTAATGCAGTGCTGCCTCGGGCAGGATTTCTTTGAGCCATTCTACCGACAGAAAGTGTTACCGCCGTGCTTGAGACAATACCTCCGAAAATTCCGGATAACCACAAACCGACTTTTGAACCGAATTTTTTCTCCAGCAGGTATCCGATAAATCCAAGTGTAGATACAATGATAACTATCTGCCATACTTTCGTCGGATTGATATGAAAAGGTGTAAATTCCTGATTCGGTAAAACCGGTAAGATTATAAGCGTCACCAATAGAAATTTAACAGTCGCCAGAAATTCTACTTTGCTTAATCGTTCCACATATGATTCCAGCATTGCTTTTTCTGAAAGCAGCATGGTATTAACGATACCCATTGCCATAGCAATCCAAACATCCACCAGCATTGCCAGTGCACCTGTGATAAATGTCAGCAAAGCAGAGACCTCAGTTGTTGTTCCGAACCGATTTGTCCGAATCTTTGCGGTATAAGCAATAACTGTAAGCGCTGCAATTGCCAGCAATCCGGACGGCAGCATAAATGTCGCACCAATTTGAAACAACCATGCACATCCGAATCCGAACATACTAATAATAGGGTGCGTGCGGACACCGCCAAAAACCAATTTCCGATCTATCTTGATGCTTTCACGTTCAAGGCCGACAAGAAAACCAAGCATCAGAGCGACAATAAACCTTAGTTCAACAGTCCAGTCAAGAGCACCTAACGTCATATATCCACCTGATCATTAATGAGAAAGGATAGCTGCATCAACTTCTATTATTTGAAACGCTATTACGAAGGTCATGCGGATTGATTTCGACGATGAAGCCTCGCTTTCCTCCGTTAATATAGATCTTATGCAAATCCAATATAGTCTTTTCAACGAATACAGGCAAAGGATGCTTTGTACCGAACGGACTCGTTCCGCCGAATTGATAACCGGTACAGCGCTGTGCTGTGACAGCATCGCATTGCATCACCTGCTTGACTCCAATTATTCGCGCCAGCTGCTTTGTGGAGACCTCACGGTCTCCATGCATTAAAATAATCAACGGTTTTTTTTCATCGGTTTCCATCACTAATGTTTTAACAACAAGATTTTCAGGCACACCAATCTGTCTCGGCCGCCAGTCTTGTCCCGCCATGTTCTTCATATTTAAGGATATGCGGAATAAAAGAAATTTTCTTTTGACGTAAAACCCGGACAGCCGGAGTAACGGGAAGATCGTCTTTTGGCATTCTAATGCAGTAAATATTAAAATCTTATTTTAATTTTTTAATTTCCCACACGGTACCGAACTTGGACGGACAATGGATTCGATAAACATTATTATCGTCTTTTTCCCAGGAAGGGAAGCCCTGTGCTACTCTCCATGTATATAAATCGAGTAAATGAAGCAAAGCAAAACAGACCTCATTAGGTCGATCATAAGGAGTTTTATATTGGAACGAATCTCCCAGCGAATGCTTACACTTACCATGCTTTTCGATCATCTTGATCGTGATTGGGCCCGATTCTTTCCACTTATTTCGATATTCTTCCTCTGTCATACTGTACTCATAATATTACCGGATCTGAAAATTTTGCAAGTTCTATTGCCGAGTTTTTTTCTACATCGGCATGAAGGCTGTTTCCATTAGAATCCATAGTGACAATCACCGGAAAGTTCTTCACGCGCACATGCCACATCGCTTCCGGAATCCCGAACTCCAAAAAGTCCACTCCTTCCACTTCTTCAATACACTTTGCATAGTATTGCGCAGCACCGCCTATAGCGCTTACGTATACGGCACCTGTATTTTTCAACGCCTCAAGTGTTTTTGCTCCCATTCCGCCTTTACCGATCACAACCCTTACTTTAAACTTTCGGATAATTTCACTTTGATAAGGTTCCCCGCGTATACTCGTCGTTGGACCGGCAGCATTCATGAACCACTTGTCTCCCTTTTTTAACGCAACCGGACCGCAATGAAAGATCACACCGCCATCAAGATTCACAGGTGAGTCATGCGTCATTAAATGACGATGCAAAGCGTCTCGCCCCATATGCATTACACCGTTTAGCAGCAAAACATCACCCACTTTCAATGCGCGTATTTGTCCTTCTGAGAGCGGTATTTTCAAAGAGATCTCTCGTCCTGTTAAACGTAAATTCTCTTCCTTCGCCATGCGCATCACCGGAGTGTCTTCTTTATATAACCAGTGTTTGATCTTTCCGGTCTTCACATCAAGGAGCACACCAAGCCGTCTATACGCCCAGCAGTTATATGCTACCGATACGAAAAAACTTGCAGGTAAACGGTGATATGATCCGATTTTACAGCCGATAAGAGTTGCCAATCCGCCAAATCCCATGGTGCCAATGTTCAGCTTGTTTGCATTCTGTAAAACATAGTCTTCTAATTTTGCAAGCTCCGGATTTGGATTGATATCATCGAGAGTACGAAAGAGCTGCTGTTTGGCATAATGGTATCCGGAGGCACGATCGCCGCCGATAGCGACACCTAGAGCGCCGACACTGCATCCTTGTCCCTGAGCCTGCCAGACTGCATGCAGCAGACATTTACGAATACCATCTACCGTACGATCCGCTCTGCCAAGATTCTCTAATTCGCATGGCAGTGAATATTGAATGCTTTTATTTTCACAGCCGCCGCCTTTCAGGATGAGTCGTATTTCGATTTCTTTTTTATCCCATTGTTCAAAATGCATTACCGGACAGCCTTCTCCGAGATTGTCGCCGCTGTTTTTACCAGTGAGAGAATCGACCGCATTTGGTCGCAGTTTGCCAAGCTTTGTTGATTCAGCAATCGCTTCCCTTATTTCTTTCTGCATATAGATCTGGTCAATACCGGCCGGCGTCTTGATTTCAAATGTCGGCATACCGGTATCCTGACAGATCGGTGCTTCGCTCCGGCAAGCCATATCAGTATTGACTGCCATCATTTGTAGGGCAAGGGATGCCTGACTTCCCGGGGTTTCACGATCAATTGCCCATTTAAGCGCACGCCGAATATCACGAGGAAGATTTGTCGATGTTTCGCTGATTAGCGACATCATACTTGCTTTAAATTGCGGCATTCCGGGAGATGATTCGATATCAGCAGCACGCTTCAGTTTAACAGCCGGTTTTCGTCTCGCAGGATTTTTTCTACCGGTTTTCTTGAAGGATTTTTTTATTTTTTTCATAATTCTTCTCTTCGATAGATATGGAACGGCATTAAAGTAAGTAATATATCTAATTCGTGCTTTCTAAATCGACGTCGTTAACCGGCACATCCCAGTGACCCGCTAATATTTCAAATCTACGTAGTTCTTCTTTTTTAAATATTTCTTGATCGGCAAAGAGCTGGCGGCTTAAATTTTCCTCACTGAAGCCATTATCTGTTACCTGGATATTTTTCCAGACGATAGTTACTCTCCAGTCCCAGCGTCCTTCTTCTGTTGTATGAAACCGTGGTTTTACCAAAGTGATCTTCAAGATCCGTCCCATTTCTATCTGTTTTTTTAAGACAGGATAATGATTCTTTTTATACAATCGAATGAATTCATCGGCGTGACCCCACATGGTCTTATAATAATATTCTACTGCATATGGTTTTTCCGATAAAGGGTTTTGAGAAGTTGTAGACATACATTGCTCCGATTTTATTCACTGAAGATTTATGTTTACAAAATGTAGCAGAATTCCTATAAAGTAACAATAAACAACATGAATTTTTTAGTCGAATCAATAAGTCGTTGGAGATTATCAAAGAGATTGGATGGAATTATTGGCCTTTCATGCAGCTAAAACCGGCATATTATTGGTAAATTGAAACAACAATGTTTTTTTAATCTCTTTCGTACAGCTTATAAGTTTCCTGAAAATATATTTCCATTTGATTACCGTCTTATAACCCCTTGAAATTTCCGATTTCCTCTTTGATATGCTTCAATCTCTTTTGAAATTATCTTGTATTTTCATCTATCCAGTCCAGGACCGTCTTATACCAAAGTTCCACATTTAACGGTTTGCTAACAAAGTGGTATTCATCCGGGAAGTAGAGCATCTTTGATTTCACTCCCTGCCGTTGTAATGCAGTAAACAACTGGAATCCTTCGCTCACATCCAACCGGTAATCTTGCTGACTATGAACAACTAATGTCGGTGTTTTGAAGTTTTGGGCAAATTCCAAGGGCGACCACTTCTTGAACAACTCCGGATTCTTGTACGGCGTGCCGCCGAATTCCCATTCATTAAACCACAGTTCTTCAGTTGTACCATATGCACTTGCAGGATTGAACATGCCATCATGTGAAACAAGGCATCTGAACCGGTCCGTATGGCCAAGTATCCAATTCATCATATAACCGCCATACGAAGCGCCGGCGCCTGCAATACGACTGCTATCAATGAACGGATATGTCCTGATGACATAATCAAGCCCCTTCATCAAATCCTCATATACTTTTCCGCCCCAATCTTTGCTAATTTCGTCTGTAAACGTTTGACCGTAACCGGTACTGCCTCGAGGATTTATCATTATCACCACATAGCCTCGCGAAGCAAACATCTGCGTATTCCATCTATAATGAAAATCGTCGCCCCACTGGCCTTGCGGCCCTCCATGAACCAGAAATATCATCGGATATTTTTTCGCCGAATTGTAAAACGGAGGTTTCAGCATGAAGCCCTGTACTTTTGTGCCATTTGCACCTTCAAACCAGAAATTCTCCAGTTTGTTCATCTCCAGCGCTGCTGTTCGGTCCCGATTAATGAATGTAATTTGTTTCAGGTTCTTTCCATTACTATCCATGCTGAATATTTCTGCCGGCATAAATGAAGATTCGCGGAGTATTATGATCGTCTTGCCGTCAGGTGTAATGGTCAACCTCGAATTCCATCCGTTCGATAAGACAGCCGTCACTTTCTTTCCGTCAATTCCAACTTTAAAAACAGATATATTACCTTTATCATCCGCATTAAAGAAGAGGGACTTCGAATCAGGAGACCATACTACATCTTTGACGCTGTAGTCAAAATTTTCTGTAAGATTGATAAGCTTGGCAGAAGCCCGCTCGTAAAGAACGAGTTCGCGCCGGTCTGCCTCAAATCCCGGACGCCGCATCATCAAATATGCTATATATTTTCCATCCGGAGAGTAAATCGGCTGGCTGTCGTTCGCCGAATTATCTGTAATTATTTTTTCTTTTCCGCCTTCTAGCGAAACAACAAAGAGATCATTATTTGTGCTTACGGCAACGAGTGTGTCCTGGTTTTTAGTGAACACAATCTCTTTGCTATCAGGAGAAAAGGCATAATCCCAATAACCGCCTAGATCTATTGGAGGTGTATCGAAATCGCCGGGGGTAACATCTTTTGCTTTTCCCCCGTCAGAGGGCATCACAAAAAGATGACTGCGTTTGCCGTCTTTCCAGTAATTCCAAACACGGTAAGGAAGCCTAGTAAATATTTTAGCTTTTACTTTGTTCTTTTCTTCTTCCTGTATTCGTTTAGCATTGCAGTCTTCATCAGGACAATCCGGATAGATTTCGGACGTGAACGCGAACCATTTTCCATTCGGCGAGATAAACAAACCGGCTGCTTCCGCGGCAATATGAGATACTTTTTTAGCTTCTCCACCGGCAACCGGTATAGTCCATATTTGCGATTCGCCGTCTCGCGAAGAGATAAATGCGATTGTCCTTCCGTCCGGCATCCATCTTGGATTATTATTTTGTCCTTTTGCATTTGTCAGTTGATGTATTTCCCCGCCGGAAACCGGAACAAGATAAATATTGCTTGCTGCTTTGTTTTCTTCCATCAGCTGATACGTGACGACAAACGCAACGGTTTTCCCATCGGGAGAAATTTGCGGATCGGTAATCCGTCCAAAGCTTATTAAGTCTTCAAACGCTATAACCCGTTTAGCCTGCGAGAAGGTAATAAAGGAAAGATAAAGATAAAAACAGCGGTCAGTAAGGTCTTCATGCAAACTCCTAAAAATGAAATCTTCGAAGGTTTTATGATATTATTAATTGTTAATGAAGGATTACAATTGAAATGTCGGATTAAGAATTCAAAAAGACATCTTAGCACAAATAAACCCTACGGTCAAATGCCAAAGGCACTTTCAGGATTATTATAAGAATCACTAAAAGTCGATTTATTTTATTAAACCCAGCCGCGCAGTTTGCAGGCTTCCGCAACACGCGCTACACCAACAACCATCGCCGCCAATCGCGGATGTACTTTCTTATCCCGTATAGCTTCCTGGACAGTGTGATACGCCTTTCTCATTTTCTCTTCAAGCCGTGCATGGACCGTCGCTTCATCCCAGAAAAAGGAACTCTTATCCTGCACCATCTCAAAATAGGATACTGTCACTCCGCCGGCGCTGGCAAGAATATCAGGAATGACATGAATACCGCGTTTATGAAGGACAAGATCGGCTTCAGGAGTTGTCGGACCATTAGCAAGCTCGCAGACAATTTTCGCATTAATGCGTTCCATATTATCTTCATTGATAGAATTTTCCAATGCAGCCGGATAGAGAATATCCACATCCAGCTCGAGGACAGAATCGCGCGGGATATTTTTTGCACCCGGAAATCCGACAACAGATCCCGTTTTCAATTTGTGCGTTACCAACTCCTGAGTATTTAGTCCATCCGAATTGAAAATACCGCCGCGTGAATCGCAGACCGCTACAAGTTTTCCGCCGCCGAGAAGTTCGGGATGCAGCAGAGCGGTACGCTGACCGGCATTACCGAATCCTTGAATCGCAAATGTTCCTGTCGGATCAACTCCAAGAACCTTGCATGCTTCACGGACCGCTGCAACGCCGCCTCGTGCAGTGGCATCACGACGACCTTCCGTTCCGCCAATTTGCTGCGGTTTATCTGTAAAAACACCGGGATGGTGAACCTGCATCAACGTCTCGTATTCATCCATCATCCATGCCATTGTCTGGGGGTTTGTATAGACATCGGGTGCGGGTACATCTTTATCGACACCGATGTATTGAACCACGGCACGAACATATGCGCGGGCCAAATTTTCCAGCTCTCGCTCGGACATTTCACGCGGATTGCACACTACACCTCCTTTAGCGCCGCCAAGCGGAAGATCCAGCACCGATGTTTTCCACGTCATCCATCCTGAAAGAGCACGAATCGAATCTGCCGTCTCGTCCGGATGAAAACGAATGCCGCCTTTTGCCGGGCCGCGTGCAGAATTATATTGAATGCGATATCCATGAAAAATCTTTACATATCCATTATCCATATGAACCGGAATAGTAAACTTAAATTCTCTCTGCGGCCACATTAATAATGTCGTTGTCGGTTGATCAAGATTAAGAATTTTTGCCGCTTCAGCAACCTGTTGTTGAAGTACTTCAAATGAATTATACGAACGCATTGTCTATTCCTCCTCTTGCTGTGGTGCCTGGTCTTCCGGTTTTTCTGCTGCATTACTTGCATTCAAAATAATCCGGTACCAGCAATTCTTGCACATCAATGAACGGTCGACGCTCAGCAGAACTTGCTGCCATGGACTGAGCTTCTCGCCGCAGTGGGGACATGTTTCGAAAATGTTTTTATTTTTTACCACGTTATGCCTCCGGCTTCAGAATCACCCCTTTATTCTGGTGTCCGTTAATTTTGACAGTAAGAGGTTTGTCGAATCGGAATAATTTTGTGTATTGTTTTTTTTCCAATGGTTCTTGACTAAGAAGCCAATCCCAATCGATAAATCCCTGCTGCTGAGATTCATTGACAGTAAAATATCCGATCATAAAAGAAGTAATATTTTGAAAAAAATGCGAACCTTGCGAGGGTGTAACCGACATATCTTTAAAACCGGTTTCAATAATTGCTTTCGCACCTGAAATCTGTTCCCACGTTACAGGAATTCCGAGCCATGGATCGAGTGAGCCCCATCTTCCGATGCCTATTAATAAAAAAGGTTTATTTTCTCCAACCAGCTGAGCATTAAATGCAGCAATTTCCGCAGCTACTTCCCGGCTTGCCGCTCTATTAAAAAGCTGATAGTCAACTGCTACAACGTCGTATATATCCTCAATCAATCCATGTCCTAATACCTGACTGCTCTGGCACAAGATTGATGACCGATCAATATTCCCAACCGACAATTCTTCTATCTCGTGATGAATTACCAGCGGTCTCATTTGCAATAATGCAAAATCCATTGCTGTTTGCTTGGATGTATGGAGATTGACCGCAAATTCAATTTCGACCGGAGTTCCCATCCCCCAAACACCCATATCAAGCAGCAACTCGATAATTTCTGCTAATGGCACTAAATTATTTTGGAGAATCGGAGCAAAGGTGACTACACGCATGCCATTTCGTCCCAAGCCGCTATAGATAGCATCATTTTCCGGGAGATATGTTGAAGCGACAGACTGCAATGTCTCATCCTTCTCGGCAACATTTAATTCATGCTGTTGTACCAGCATATCATGAGTCTCAGTTCCGAAATCGGAATTTGCATCAAGCTCAAGCGAGAAAAATGATTTCTGCGAAGTGTCCAGTGTTTCTTTTACAGAATAGAATTGCCCGATATCCTTCGGATATTTCGGGCAGAATCTCACTGTGTTGCCGCCGTCGACTACCCATTTCCCAAGTCCTAATGCAACAGATGCTGTTCCATCCGATGATTTCTGCGGTGTCCTTGGATAAAAATTATATGATTTTGCAACACCGGAGATATCGGGATAATATCTGTTCTCATGTACTTTCCCGACCAGGCACTGGATAATGACCGCCATCTTTTCTTCTTCAAAATGATATGACGTGACACGAATATATTCTTTTGCGCCTTGATAAAACGCAGAAGCATATACACGCTTAATACTGTTGAGAAGATCATTCAAACGTACTAATGCATTCGGATGTGCATTAGGGATCATGTAAGTTTCGTAAACTCCCGCAAACGGGTGATATTGAGAATCTTCAAGCATACTTGATGAACGAACTGCCAAAGGCGTATGAATATGATCTAAAAAAGAAGCAAGTTCTGCCATAATATCCGGGGGAAATTTTTCCGCGAGAAGAAACCGCTTCGTAATTTCACGGTCATCAGTACATGTAATCGCAAAATCACGAAGATCGTTGTCATTAAAAATTTATCAAATACTTCGGTTCCTAAGACAACAGCTGAAGGAACGTATATATTTACATTTTTAAATCGATTTCGCACATTATAGTCATTGAGAAGCATATCCACAAAGCCAAGTCCCCTTGCTTTTCCGCCAAGTGAACCGCCGCCGATACGGGCAAAACTTGTTTCAGAACCAAAAGTTTCCTTTGAAAAACTCGCAACAATGCCGCGTTGGCATAAATTGCGGTAATGATGAAGGGAACGGACAAGGTCTTTCCGTCAATGCCTTCCAGAGTGGGAAAGTCCGTAACTTTACGCGGCCGGATCTTATCGGCTAGCCAGAATTCTGTACGTGCTTTGAGCCAGCTGGAAAAATGGTTCCGATCTGCATGATACCGGATACTTTCTTCCGGTACCACTCTCAGCATCTCTTCCAGGCTTTTCATATCGCTTGCACGGCCGACTTCTGTTCCGTCGGGCATCCGGAAAATAAAATCGCCAAAGCTGAAATGATACACCATAAACTGCTGAAGTTCCTGCAGCAGCATTGGAGATTCCTTCAATACAAACGATACGCCTATATCTTCTGCAATCTGCTGGTTCTCCTGGACATTTGAAAAAAGAAGAATCGGCAAGTCCGGTTTTTCTTTCCGTACAGCATTTACCAAATCGATGCCGGCACGCGGGTCTTGAACGCCCTGGCGGGGAAAATCAACATCGGAGATTATGCCAAGTAAAAACTTTTTATATCGTTTATAATATGTCCAGGCTTCTTCATATGTGCTGCACAGAAGAATTTTAGGGCTGGCACGCATACGTAAAAATTTATGACCGAGATCTATTCCTTCTGAAATCAATCGCTGAGATTGTTTTAAAATTTCTGTATAAATGATAGGGAGAAAAGACGAATAGTATTTGACGTTATCTTCGATTACCATAATCGATTGCACGCCCACCGTTTGTGTATCATGCTCTACATTTAATCGATCTTCAAGAAATTTAATAATCGCAATAATGATGCGAAAATCGCCCTGCCAGATAAAAATCTTATCAAAAATCGAAGTATCGTGACCTGTAATAAAATGTTTGAGTTCACGATTATCATGCATCAACAATACAACGGGAATATTTAAACCGGATTTCTTCACCATCTGTGCAAAATCGATTGCTTCCATATCATCAATATGCAGCGTGGTGAGAATGAGATCGAAACGATGCTCTTCCTTGGCAAGCATCATCGCTTCCTTACCGCTTGAGACACATGTGAGTTCGGGAGATTGGCTAAGATTCAGCCCCTCGTATTCACCGCGATTCAACTCGTAGAGACGGCCTTCTTCTTCGAAGAGATACAAATCATAGAGGCTGGAGACAAGCAGAACATTACTGATGCGGATTCGCATCGGGTTCTGGATACCGTAGAATAGATTTCCATACCCGTATTCAACTGAGGGTGGATCTATCGAATTGACGATTGGATCTGCATTCTTTCCCATATATCCACACTCGTATATATAAGTGACCGCCGCTTTTTCCGCAAGGAAACCTGTGAGCGACGGTCGCTTCGATCTTTATAGCATTAGTATCGCGGGCTATACTACTCCTTGATCCATCATCGCATCGGCAACTTTTAAGAATCCTCCGATGTTAGCGCCGTTGACATAATTACCCGGTGTACCAAACCGTTCAGATACTTCTACGCACGTCTTATGAATGCTTTTCATAATCTGACGGAGCCGGTTGTCAACTTCTTCGCGCGTCCAAGGTAAACGCATGCTGTTTTGTGACATTTCCAAACCTGACGTTGCCACACCACCGGCATTTGCCGCTTT
The DNA here is from genome assembly GCA_963770945.1 of uncultured Bacteroidota bacterium. Classification (GTDB taxonomy): domain Bacteria; phylum Bacteroidota; class Ignavibacteria; order UBA10030; family UBA10030; genus Fen-1298. Next base: position 311,094 of record CAVYRP010000008.1, read on the forward strand.
ACCCGGACCATAAAGGATCTTCGCATCAAGAAAGAGCTTCACACCATCGAGTGTTGTCGGCATATTTGCTCCTTCCGCTACAACATAGACACCATTTTTCAGCAAGTTTTGTGCATCCTTGCCGTTAATCTCGTTCTGTGTTGCGCTCGGAAAAGCGCAATCCGCTTTATGATTCCATAGCGGATTATAGTCGAGTTTCGGATCGACAGGTGTATAGATCGCTTTTTTATATTTTTCGGTGTATTCCGAGATGCGTCCGCGCCGGACATTTTTCAGTTCCATTGCGAATGCAAGCTTCTTCTCGTCAATACCTTCTTCATCATAAATATAACCATTTGAATCTGAAAGTGTTACTACTTTTCCACCAAGCTGGTTAACTTTTTCGACCGTGTATTGGGCTACATTTCCGCTCCCGGAAACGAGACATATCTTACCTTCCAGCGTTTTTCCTTTTGTGGCCAGCATTTCTGAGGCAAAATAGACAGCTCCATAACCGGTTGCTTCCGGACGAATAAGTGAACCGCCCCAGTTCAATCCTTTCCCTGTAAGCACACCTGTGAATTCATTTTTTAATTTCTTATACTGACCAAAAAGATATCCTATCTCACGACCGCCTACACCAATATCACCGGCAGGAACATCTGTATCGGCACCGACATGTCGATATAATTCAGTCATAAATGCCTGACAGAAACGCATAATTTTCAGATCGCTCTTACCTTTTGGATCAAAGTCAGAACCACCTTTTGCTCCACCCATAGGAAGCGTCGTAAGACTGTTTTTGAATACTTGTTCGAAAGCAAGAAACTTCAAAATGCCAAGTGTCACAGAAGGATGAAAACGTAAACCGCCTTTATACGGTCCAATAGCGCTATTCATCTGGATACGATACCCGCGATTGATATGTACTTCGCCCTGATCATCTACCCATGGTACACGAAACAAAATTACACGTTCCGGTTCGATAATACGCTCAAGGATTTTTGATGAACGATACTCAGGATGACGCTCAAGAACAAGAGAAAGCGACTCAGCAACTTCCTGAACAGCTTGATGGAACTCAGGTTCCGCAGGATTCTTTGCTTTAACCTCTGCAACAAGGTCTTTTACATAATTTGTCATAAGAACCTCCAAATAGAATGATAAATGATAAAAATTTAGGAATTGCAGCTAATAGATTGATGATATCTTAAACTAATTTGAGGTAATACAATAGTGGGAAATAGATGAAAGTCTTGTAGGGAATACCCTACAATTAACAACGTAGAAAACGGCTGCTTAATTCCTAATCAGAATTTTATCCTTTGGACTGAGCCGGATATTGGCCTGTACTTTACCGGAAAACCGTTAAAGATTAAATCATTCTTTTTTCGATTTATATTCAGGATACAATCGAGATATACAATCAGGACAGAGTCCATGCGAGAACTCTACATCAGCATGTTTCTTGATGTATGTCTCCACACCTTCCCAGTATCCTTTATCGTCGCGAATCTTCTTGCAGCTTGCACAGATAGGAAGCAATCCTTTCAGTGCTTTTACATTGTCAAGGGCTAACTGCAATTCAATATTCAATCGACGTAGTTCCATAAGATCGGTAAACCTTGCCACTGCAATAATAATTGCCCGTTCAATTTCCGGTGCACTTGGGGGTTTCAAAAGATATGCTCCAACCCCTGATTGGCTTGCCTTTCGCACCATCTCAGGGTCATCGTGTCCGGTAAGTAGTACAACGGGTATTGGACATCGTTCATGAATAAGTCGTGCTGCTTCCAGCCCATCCATTTCCGGCATCTCGATATCCATAAGCACAATGTCGGGCTGCAGCAGCTGTGTCATTTCGACTGCTTGCCGGCCGTTCGTTGCTTTTCCTATTACTACATGTCCGATTTTAACTAATTGGCGCCGGATAATAGCGCTCATCGATTCCTGATCGTCTGCAATTACTACTCTCAACGGTTTTGAGGCTTCCATATTCATTCTCAATTATTTATTTAACATACTTGAATACCTCTAATTTCCGCTTTTTTTTCTTCACTTCCTACTTGAGATGCCTTGTTTGATATTATTTCAAACCGCGCCGTTTCAATAACGGTTCAATAGAAGGCTTTCTGCCGCGGAATCGTTCATATTGTTTCATAGCATCATCCGCTGTGCAACGGGCAAGCACGAATTCACGAAATGCTTTGGCCGTTTCTTGATCGAACAGCCCTTTCTCCTTGAACGCTTCGAATGCATCCGCATCAAGGACCGCCGCCCAAATATAGTAGTAATATCCCGCCGAATATCCCCCGCTGAATATATGCAGGAAGTAAGTGGAACGGTATCGCGAGACAATCTCCGGAATAAGATGAATCTTAGCCATGGATTTTACTTCAAATGCATTTGATTCCATCGGTATTGTTGTTGTCAACATATGCCAATCCATATCGAGGAAACATGCTGCAAGATACTCTACCGTAATAAATCCTTGATTGAACTTTTCGCTTTTAGTAATTTTATCTATAAGCACTTGAGGAATCACTTCGCCTGTTTTGTAATGCCTGGCGTACAGTTTCAGCATTTCCGGTTCGAATACCCAGTTTTCCATAATCTGCGATGGAAGTTCCACGAAATCACCAGGCAAATAAAGACCCTTATATGTGACATTAGAAAACAATGCCTGCAACGCATGTCCAAATTCATGAAATAGAGTACCGACATCATCAAGACTTAAGAGCGAAGGTTTGTCGCCGACCGGACGGGAGAAGTTGCCTACATTCGTTACAAGAGGAGTGACCATCTTTCCATCGCGAATTTCCTGGGCTCTAAAACCACCGCACCAAGCTCCCGCCTGCTTTCCCGGGCGCGGAAAATAATCGGTATACAGCAAACCGATATGTGCACCGTCTTTTTCTTTTACCTCGAAAACGGTCACATCATCCGAATACTTTGGAATATCATTCCGTTCGACAAACTGAACCCCGTATAGCCTTGTCGCAAGTTCGAAAGCACCCTTACGGACATTCTCCATTAAAAAATACGGCCGAAGTTCGCTTTCATCTAAATCGTATTTTTCTTTCCGGACCTTCTCAGCATAGTACCACCAATCCCATGGTTGGAGTTTAAACTTATCTCCTTCTTTGTTAATAATCTCCTGCATCTCCTGAACTTCTTTCCTGGCATTAGCCAATGCAGGTTCCCAAAGTTTATTCAAAAAGTCATAGACATTCTGCGGGGTTTTTGCCATGTTGCGTTCGAGAGAGAAATCCGCATAAGTCTTATAACCCAGCAAATTTGCACGCTCAACACGAAGCGCAGCGATCCTGGAAGCATTCACCTTGTTGTCAAATTCATTATTATTATCGCCGCGCATAATGTATGCTTTGAAAAGCTTTTCCCGGAGATTACGGTTTTTTGCATATTGGAGAAATGGAATCATACTTGGTTTCTTGACAGTGAACAACCACTTCCCCGGCAAACCTTCTTTTGCAGCTGCTTCCGCCGCCGCGTCCTTACTGGACTGCGGAAGCCCCTCCAATTCTCCTTTCTTTTCAACGATAAGTTTAAAGTCCATCGTCTCTTTCAAGACATTCTCGTCATACTTCAACGAGAGCACCGATAGCTCTTCATTTATTTTCCGGAAACGTTCTTTTTTATCCGCTGGAAGATTTATACCGCCGCGTATAAAATTTTGATAATAGTCATTTATCAGTTTTGCCTGCTCAACGGTTAATCCCGATTTTTCCCGCTGATCATAAACCGCTTTAATACGTTCGAAGAGTTTCTCATTGAGATATATGTCGTCCTGATGCTTTGCTAAAAGCGGCGCTGCTTCATTGGCAATTTGCTGTATTTCGTCGTCTGTATTTGCACTCTGTATGGAGTAAAACACTGCGCTCACTTTATTTAGCAGATCGCCCGTTTGATCTAACACTTCGACGGTATTCCCGAATGTTGCCGGCTGAGTATTCTTAACAATCGCATCTATCTCACGCTGTTGTTCCTCCATCCCTTTTTTGAATGCAGGCATATAATGTTCATTCTTTATCTGATCGAGCGGAGGGGCCTGGAACGGACATGTATATTCTTTAAAAAATGGATTATCTGTCATCGGCGGGTCTTGCGGCTGTGCAAAAGCAAATCCTATCACACAAAACCATGTTATCGCAGAAATTGTGATTTTCATTTTCTGTATTCCTTTTAATAATATCCCGATTCATTTTAATTCATTTAACATATAATTTATCGAAATATGCAAAAAGCAAATAACAAAACGTCCATCTTCAAATCATAGATTAGAAAATGAACGTTGCTGTCACAACAAAAACATCTGTAAAAATAATTACTTGCCGCCTACAGTCATTTCGGCCACTTTAATAGTCGGCCCTGTAATAGAATTCTTGAATTGCAGATCATTACCGACCATCTGAATACCTTGCAGCAGCTGCGATAGATTTCCGGAAATAGTAATTTCTGAAACAGGGTAAGTTAATTCGCCTTTCTCAATCCAGATGCCAAAAGCTCCGCGAGAAATATCTCCGGTTGTCGGGACCTGGCCAAAGCCGATCGTACCTGTTAAAAATAATCCTTTGTCAACCGACTTAATGATTTGTTCCGGAGTGGATTGTCCCGCCGACAGATAGAGATTGTTGGGACCGCCGCTATTCCCGGTAGATTTCATACTGAGTTTCCTGGCAGCATATGTATCCATCAAATAATTCCTCAAAATCCCTTTCTCCACAATAACTGTTTTCCGCAGCGGAACACCTTCACCGTCAAATGGTTCAGTGCCCGGCGCCCCGATTTTTAAGCCGTCGTCGATAATTGTAACGATTTCGTTTCCAACCTTCTCTCCTATTTTTCCGGATAGAAACGATTGCTTCAGGTATATATTATTTCCATCAACGCATGTGGAAAAAAAGCCGAGAATTTCGGCAGTCATAGGCGGCTCGAAAACAACGGGGACATTCTGCGATTCCACTTTTCTGCCGCCAATTAATCTCGTTACTCTGTGAACCGCTTTTTTGGCAATCGTTTCTGCGGATTCCAGGCCTTCCAGATTTACAGAAGAATCGTACCAACCCTCATCGAATAAATTAGATCCTTCACCGGCCTGAAGATAAACTCCGCAGGAACAGCTTGTTCGTTTAAAAGAACCGCTGAATCCATTCGAGTTTGACAGGTATCTTTCACCAATATTTGTACTAAATGTTGACCCAAAGGTTTTCTTTATACGTTTATCAGCGAGACAGATTTCTTCCGTTTTTGTTGCCGCTGCAATTTTCTTTTCAGGAGCCATTTCCAAAATTGCCGGATCGTAGATTTTCAATCCGGAGACATCAACGGTTAGAGGTTCCTTCTCCGGCAAACCGGCAAGCGAATCGGCACTCGATAGTCTCGCCCGAGAGATTGCATTTTTTATTAATCTTTGCAGTGTCTCCCGTGCAAAATCCGACGAGCCTGCCCTTGCCACCTTACCTTCGACAAAAATACGGAGCCCTAAACCTTTAGAGACCGCTTCCGTCAATTTCTCAATTTCACCCTGAAGAATATCTACTTTGAAATTCGTTCCCTGGCTGATAGATACTTCTACTTGACTCGCGCCGTTTTTGAGACTGAATTCAACTAGTTCTTCCGTCAATTGTAAAAGATTTTGATCTTTCATTTTCGACCTCCTACCGTCATCTTGCGGATTTTGAGTGTCGGAGTTCCGGCTGTCACTGCCGCCGATTGTCCATCTTTACCGCATGAACCGAGGAAAAATGCAGTATCATCAGCGATCATTTCAACCTCGTTCAAAATTTGCACATTCGTACCTATGAGCGTCGCATTCTTAATCGGCCGGGTAATTTTGCCGTCTTCTATTAAATACCCCATATTAACCGAGAAAGTGAATTTGCCGGAATCGCTGACTTGTCCACCTTGATATGTCTCTGCATAAAATCCTTTCTTGACAGATCGGATAATCTCTTCTGCCGATGCATTTCCCGGCGCAAGAACTGTATTCGCCATACGAGGGATTGGATTGTTTCTATATGTCTGACGCCGGCCATGTCCATCCAATTCCATTTTCATTAATTTTGCAGAAAGCCGGTCCTGTAAATATCCGACTAATTTCCCGTTTTCAATCAGTATCTTCTTCTTCGGTATTGTTCCCTCATCATCAACGTTGTAGCTGCCGCGATTGAATGGAATTGTGGGATCATCATAAATTGTTACAATCGGGTTGGCTACCTGTGTACCCAGTTTATCCCACATGATAGAAGTCTTTTTCCAGTTCGCATCGGCTTCAAGCGGATGACCGACTGCTTCATGAATCATAACACCTGATTGACGGCTTCCAAGCACAACCGGTTGTTCACCGGCTACAGGATCGGCAGCAGACAGCAGACTAATCGCTTCTTCCGACGCTTTCCTGCCTGTGTATTCAGGCGTCTCTGTTGTTTTAAAGAAATTAAGTCCTACGCGCCCGCCTGCCGATTTAAATCCGGTGTTAGAAACGCCTTTTTCTTCTGCCGTAGCAATGACAACCATCCTTGTCTGAGGACGGGCATCCGCAATAATTAGTCCATCGCTATTCGCAATTGTTATATACTGAAGTTCATCGGCAAGCGACGACTGAACTTTAATAATTCGTTTATCATAAGCCTGAGCTGCACTATAGGCTTTTTTCACCAGATCAACTTTTATATCAAGCGTTACATCGCCCATCGGCAAATTGAGGTCGTATACTTTTAAGCCGGAGAACTTTTCCGAGAGATTCGCAATTGAAAATTTAGAATTACCGGAAGCGATAGCAGCTGCCGTCAAAGCTGTTTGTTTCATCTTTTCAAAAGACAAATCATCGGTATATCCGTAACCGGTCTGTGCCCCCTTTAATACACGAATACCGACGCCAAGTGTTATATTCTCGGTTGAATCTTTTATAATATCTTCTTCCATAGATACTGAATTTTGAACCCTGTACTCAAAGAAGAGTTCAGAAAACTCTCCGCCTTTCGAGAGAGCAATATCCAGAATTTTCTTCATGTCCTCCCGCGAAACGCCGAAGCGTTCTTCGAATAAAGAAGGTGACGGGGGTGATATAATTCCTTTTGCAAGCATATCAAACCAGAGTCCCGAAGTTAGTGTAGCTGCAAGACCAATACTGCTTTTCCGAAGGAAGTTTCTGCGCGTACGATCAACCATGTAAGCACCTCCTGAGAAAGTAATGTGACATATTGAATACAAATCCGTGATTTCGATCGATGCATCGCTGTCCGCAAAATAAGATTGTCATTACGATACCGATTTATCATTATACATACAATATCTCAACATATGAAAAATATATATGCATTCAGCTGCGTAAACAGAAAAATATTATTGACATTAACATTCTTCATATTTGAAGTTAATTTCCCGGTTTCATAATCACACCTTTATTCTTCCGTCCGTTAATTTTGGCGCTTAACGGTTTGTCAAACCTCAAATGCCGAACATTGTCGAACTTCTGAAAAACAGGCTGTATTTTCAACCAATCCCAGTCGATGAACCCAAGATTACGTGAAGCGTTTACAGTAAAGTAACCGACTCGAAACGAAGTTATGTTCTGGAAAAAATGAGATCCCTGCGATGGAGTCACATCAATATCTTTAAAACCGGACTCAACTATAACAGACGCACCTGAGATTTGATCCCATGTGACAGGAATTCCAAGCCAAGGATCCTTGCTGCCCCACCGGCCCATCCCAATCAACACATACGGCCGGTGTTCAGACAACAATCGGGCATTGATTTCACCGACCTCAACGGCCATTTCTCGACTTTTCGACCTATCAAATTTATCCATATCCACCACAACGATATCATAAATATCCTGAATAGCACCGTTGCCGAGCACCTGCTCGCTCTGGCAAATAAGGTTTTCAGGTACGAATTGATCGACATTAAGCTCTTCAAATTCAAGGTTCATAACCAATGGGCGAATCTGCAACATTGCAAACTCTTTCGGCTCACCCGGCGGCGTATTCATATTGACCGCAAATTCGATTTCGACATGCGTTCCCATACCCCATGTCCCCATTTCTAAAATCAAATTAAGAATTTCCGGCAGTGGAAATATCTGATGTTTTAGTACCGGGGCGAATGTAACGACACGTTTCCCGCTGCGCGATACTCCGTCGTAAACAGTATCATCTTCCGCTGAATACGTGGACGCGACATAAAAGAGTGTATTATCTTCCTCTGCGGTGCTTAAATCGTAGTGTTTGATCATTACATCCGGTGTCTCATGATTTTCATGGCTGAATGTCGCCGTAAGATCAAGAGCAAGATACTCCTGCTGTGCATTTCGAATAGTTTCTTTTGTATCAAAAAATTGTATAAGGTGACGCGGATATTTGGGACAGAAACGGACCGAGTTACGCCCTTCTACAACGGTGTAACCCAATCCAAGTGCAACCTGAACGATTCCGTCCTCCGATTTTTGCGGTGGAACAGGATAAAAATTGTATGACTTCGCTACTCCGGCAAATTCCGGATAAAATCTATTATGATGCGATGTACCAGCCATTCGCTGAATTATAACCGCCATCTTTTCTTCTTCAAGTCTATAAGGAGTTGCTTTCATGTAGTCTTTTGCTTTTTTACTGAAGGTAGAGGCATAGACGAGCTTTATACTTTCCAGTAATTCGCGCAGCCGTTCATCGGGATTGGAGTTCTTATTCGGCAGCATATATGTTTGATAAACACCGGCAAACGGCTGATATTGTGAATCTTCCAGCAAACTAGATGAACGTACGGCCAGCGGCATTTGCATAATTTCAAGAAAGCCGGTCAAGCGAGATACTACATCGGGCGGAAAATACGGCGCATCGGTGAAACGCTGGATAATTTCGTCATCGCTTTTCGATTCCAGAATGAAATCCTCAAGTTTATTTTCCGATAAAAATTTATCGAAGACATCCGTCGCAATTACAATCGCGGATGGAACTGATATTTCAACTCCTTCATATCTATTACGAATATTGTAATTATTGATAAGCGCATTGATGAATCCCAGGCCCCGTGCCTTACCCCCTATTGAACCTGTGCCAATTCGAGCAATGCTGTTTTGAGAATCGAACGATTCCTTAGAAAATTCAGTAATGATGCCCCATTGACGCGTTTCCAGGTAGAGCCGCAAAGCGCCGATCAGATCATTTCGCAATTCAGTCGTACTTGGAAAGTCTTCAACTTTTTGCGGACGGAGTTTATGGGCAAGCCAGAACTCTGTTCTTGCTTTCAACCAATTAGAAAAGTGGTTGCGTTTTGCATGAAATTGAATGCATTCATCCGGGACAGTACGGAGCTGCTCTTCCAGTTGTTTTAAGTTGGTTGCCCTCCCAACCTCTTTTCCGTCAGGCATTTGAAAAATGAAATCTCCGAATCCGAAGTGTGTTTTAACAAAATTCGCCAGGTCATGCAGCAGTGTCGGCGATTCCTTTAACAGGAATGCTGTCCCGAGTTCGGCAGCCTTTACTGATGCCTTCGCATCACCTGACTGAATAAGGATTGGAATGTCTTCCTTCCTCTGCCGCACAGCTTCTGCAAACCGAAAACCTGCCTCCTGATCTTTTACTCCTTGATAAAAGAAATCTATATCCGAAATAACGCCGAGCACATAATCTTCATATTTTTCAAAACATGACCAGGCCTCTTCATAAGTCGTACAAAGCAATATTTTCGGCCGTGCACGCATTCTGAGAAACTTATGCGTAAGGTTAATGCCTTCCGAAATGAGGCGCTGGGATTGGTTAAAAATCTGTGTATAAAGCAGCGGTAAATATGTGGAATAGAAGCTCACATCATCTTCTACTAAAATAATGACCTGCACACCGATCGCTTCAGTGTCGTTTTGAACATTGAGCCTGTCTTCAACATATTTAATTATCGCAACTAATAAACGGTAATCGCCGGTCCAGATGAATATACGATCGAATATGGAGGTGTCGTAATTCATCATGATCTCTTTCTTTTCCATATTGTCGTACGCCAGCAGAATCATGGGAATTTCGGATTTTGTCTTTCGTACCTGTTCAGCAAACCGCATGACATGCATATCTTCAATATGCATCGTAGTGATAACAAGATCGAATTTTTCACCTGAAGCAAGAAGCTCGACCGCTTCTTCACCGCTTGTTACATGTGTTATCTCCGGCGGGTGGCTCAGATTTAGGACTTGAAACTCCTGGCGGATGAGCTCATACAATCTGCCGTCTTCTTCAAACAGGTACTGGTCATAAAGGCTGGCGACAAGCAGGATGTCGCGTACCTTTACGCGCATCAATTTTTGGAAGGACTTAATGCGGCTTCCGTAAATATCTTCCGTCGGAAAATGATCAAATCGATTCATACTAATAATACGTTATAATGCTTTTTAAGATTTATCATAATGTTGTAAATCTTTTAATACCCGGCTTCGCGATCCGAATACGTCTGCAACAACTATCTCGATTATTCTAATTAAATATTGTATTATATTTCTCATCTTTTTATTTTCGATTTATTCACTAATTGCTTGGTAATAGAATGGAATGTGGAAAGAACATTTTGAAAAACAAGTTTATCATCCTGATTCCAGCTCGAAAATATTAAATACACAAACGTTCCGTTTGCAAGCCTTTTCCGCGCAAATGCAAAATAATTGCCATATTGTGTTCCAAAGAACCCCTTCCAACCAATATAACTTAAACCCATCGCAACTGTGTCCGCACGATATCTTCTGTGGCTGATCCATAACGGCAAATATTTACTACTATCTATTTCCAATTCTTTGGTTCTATCAATGTCTTGATTTCTTTGAAAGCCAAACTTGCCTGCAATCTGTTCAAAATGATCGCGTGAAAATAATATTGTCAACAAGATAGGATATGATGAAGTTTCCAGAAATGAACCGCTTTTCTTTTTCTGTTTCCGCTGAAGTGCTAAGGACATCACAATTTCAGAACTATCCGATTCTTTTTTTGTGATCAATGAATATTGAGCCGGATATTTGAAGGATATTTCAAATGAATTTTTAGTATATGTTTTCGCGTTTCTTACATTTTTTGGTTTGAATATGCTTTGTTCTTGACCATAAATATTGCAATGAGGAAGAAACATCCTCAATGTATCTAATTCCATCTTATCCAAATGGTTACCGTAGACTATGAGTGTCTGTAATGATTGTAAATTTCTTATACTACGAGGAATTATTTGCAATTCGTTGAATGAGAGATCGAGATATGTCAATTGTGAAAGATTGCCAATTTCTTCTGGGAGAACAGAGAGATTGTTGAACGACAGATCTAAGATAGTCAAATCTTTGAGTTTTCCAATAGCCCTAGGAATGGATGTTAACCGATTATCGGAAATGTCAAGTTGATCAAGGGCTGAAATATGGAAAATTACTTCCGGCATGGCCGAAAATGAATTTCTGTCAAGTGAAAGATCGGTCAACTGTGATAATTTACTAAAAGATGGAGGAAGAGATTCAAGTAATCCGTTATGAAGTGCCAAGTGTTTGAGGTTGATAAGATTGCCAAATTCATTCGGAAGATATGATGTCTCTCCTTTATCAGAAGTAAGAGTGTCAAGACCAGTTAAGCGAGTAATAATATCAGGAATAGATGTGAAACCGCAATCTATAAACCGGAGAGTCTTGAGATGTTCCAAACATGCCAACTCGGGAGTTATACTTACTATTCCTTTGGGTTTGATTCTCAGCTCAACAAGATTGCGGCACTTTGATAATTCATCAAAATGCGAAGAAATTTCAAGTCTTCTTATAATATAAGGATTCATCCGAGCCCAATAATCATCATAAATTTGATACTTATGTTGTTCGGCGTATTGTTCAAACAATGTTTGTATTCTTGGATCCAAATTGATAATTGAATCGGGAATGTCAAAACGAGAAATAAATGGGAAATACCCCTTCTTTATTACCATAGACTCAAAAAAAATATAAAAACTGTCAATATCTGCCTGCTTGAGATAGCTTTTACATATCATTAGATATTCGTCTGAGGTATTCGTGGAATCCTTATGAATCTTTTCTTTTAAGGAACTCCTCTCTTTTACAAGTGGGGAAGTCACGATTTCTCTGAACTCAGGCAGGGAACGTATCGAAACGAGATCGGAATCATTTTTTAATGCTTTGAGATACTTATCATAACCAGTATCGAAAGCGCGTTGTAACCATTGAAGAGCTTCAGTGGGTTTATTTTCTCTTGCATATGCGCAGGCAAAATCATAGTAATAAGTTGATGTTAGGGATGAATCAAGAATAATCGCCTCTCTAAACAATTCGCGAGCACCTTCATAATTTTTTAACTTGAGTTGAAAGTATCCAGCATGCTCTACCATTACACCTTTAAGAGCGCTGGTCGGAGCAGATAGTCTCCTGATCATTTCATGGATATCCATCAATCGCAAGAGATGATCGTTTGATGTGTCAACTTGGAGCGCAAATATTTCCCAGTTAAGCTGGACTGCTCCCCTCTCACCAACGAACAACTTGATGGGTAACATGACACCGCTGGTATCATCCGAGGTTATCCCACCGGGAAAGACAAATGTTGCATATTCCTTTCCTTTGATTATTCGAATCTCATAATGCTGCTCAGGTGGATAATCGACAATAACTCCATTAACAATTCTCTTTGGGTACATCAACAGTGTATCCCCAATATAAACTTCATGGCAGCAACGACTGTGGAAGCGAAGTGTTTTCTCTCGCGGGAGAATCTCATTTATCGAATCAGATGGGTGGACAGGTAAGGCGAGAACAATCTCAGAATACAATTGGACTAAAATAGCAAGAGCAAAATATAAAATAATTTGAAAAGAAGACGATTGGATGCTTTGTTTACTTGGAATATATCTCATAAGCCATTCTTCCAGAACTTCCACACTAATACATAAATACCGGACATTATAAGTCAGAACAAATCAATAGCGTTAATACATTATACCAATCCCTGCTCGAGCATGGCATTAGCGACTTTTAAAAATCCGGCGATATTTGCACCCATAACATAATTACCCGGATCACCAAACCGTTCTGCAGTCTGCGTACATGTATCATGGATACTTCTCATAATCTGATGCAGCCGTGCATCAACTTCTTCTTTCGGCCACGGTAAGCGCATGCTGTTTTGGCTCATTTCCAATCCGGATGTAGCAACACCTCCGGCGTTCGATGCTTTCCCGGGAGAATAAAGTATACCTGCTGAACGAAATACTTTGATACCCTGCAATTGTTGTCGGCATGTTCGCTCCTTCACACACGCAGACGCATCCGTTTTTCACAAGCTCTTTCGCGTCATTTTCATCCAGTTCATTTTGAGTAGCACATGGTAATAGCAACATCTACTTTTGCATTCCATGGCCGTTTACCGGGAAAAAATTGAGTCTTGAATTTTTCGGCATAAGATTTTACTTCGTCTTTAGCACTTGCACGCAATCTCAAGCATATACTGAATTTTTTCACCTTTAATGCCGTCCGGGATCATATACAAAACCATCAGGACCGGAAAGTGTCACTAACTTTACCTCCCAATTGATTTACTTTCGTGACTGCACCCCAGGCAACATTTCCAAAACCGGATACTGCAACTGTTTTTCCTGCAATACTCATACCTTTTGTTTTTAACATCTCTTCAGTAAAATAAACGACGCCAAATCCGGTCGCTTCCGGCCGGATCGAGAGAACCGCCCCAATTCAATCCTTTTCCGGTCAGCACGCCTGTGAATTCTGTAGTAAGCCGCTTGTATTGACCGAAGAGAAATCCAATTTCACGCGTTCCCACACCAATATCTCCAGCCGGTACATCTGTATCTGCACCAATATGACGGAATAATTCTGTCATAAAACTTTGGCAAAACCGCATTACTTCATTATCGCTTTTACCTTTAGGATCGAAATCTGAACCGCCCTTACCGCCGCCCATCGGAAGTGTCGTAAGACTGTTTTTGAATACTTGTTCGAACGCAAGAAATTTTAGAATGCTTAGCGTTACAGATGGATGGAAGCGCAATCCGCCTTTATACGGGACCTATCGCGCTGTTCATTTGAATCCGGAATCCACGATTAATATGAATTTCACCTTGATCATCCATCCATGGAACACGAAAGATAATAATCCGTTCAGGTTCGACCATACGCTCAAGAATTTTTGCAGTACGGTATTCAGGATGACGTGCAAACACCGGCTCCAGAGATTCGCAGACTTCTTCTACCGCTTGATGAAACTCCGGCTCGTTGGAGTTCTTTGCTTTTACATGGGCAATAATTTTATTAATGTAGTCAGACATAGGATCCTCATAACATTAAATTTTAATATATCTCCTGCAACAGGTTTTATATAGGAATGAATAGTAAAATAGCGAACTGCGGGGAGATATGATTTTGACATCGCAACGCAAGCTCTATATTCTTGAACATATGATTGCGGTTTAGTTTAATGGAGTTCAATATAGAGCTTTTTCTACAAAATGCTATTGGAGGAAAAAAAGAACAATATCATTCTTGATATATGTCACTTGATATAACGCCGATCAAAGAAGCAATAAAATCCAATGGAATCAAGGCTTGCATCTCGACTTGAAAATCGTATATGAAGAATACTTCTCATTCCAAAAAAAACGTCAGATGAGCTTCTTCCGAGCCAATCTGACGTCGACGATAACGATGAGAAAACTACTTATGAATTTGCTTGAATTGTTTTCTTTTCAGAGTAAATGGATAGAACGCAAAGATAATTCAAACAGACCGAACAATACTCCTGTGAAGATCAAATCTCCTGCCAGTGTATTGCGAAAGAATGGAATAGCCATAACATAGCATTCAACAAGACCCTGCCATGTCTTCGGGTAGAACCATCCACCGCCTGTAAGCCACACACCAAAATTCGTAATGATAAAAAAGAGAATTGAACTTAGAAGTGCCGTTCCCAAGGACAGGGAAGAATTTCTTATGTGATTTCAGCCATAGTCCCATAAATCCGATCAGCACAAAACTTCCGTAGACGAAGAGAATCGTATTGTGGAATCCGATGAAGAAATCACTTATCACAAGCGCAGCAAGCGGAATAATGAGTGCGAATCGTTTTTCAAGATACACGCCGCCTGCGAGCGCTATCGCAGCTATCGGAGTGAAATTTATCAGGATGCGGAAGAAGCCGTGATAACGCCGCAGCCAGAATTAAAATTGAACCAATAAGAATATTACGCATAAATCCTCCTAATAAAATGAACTGACTTAATTATACATCATTTTCTTTTTTGAACCAAATCAATAATCAACTCTAATTCCGACTTTATAATTACGTCCATACGTCGGGTATCCTTCGACAACCTGATAATCCGTATCAAAGATGTTACTGACGGAACAATGCAATGTTAGTTGAATATGATGAAGCGATATTTTCCTGGCAATGTTTACGTCAGTCAATGCATAAGCCGGCAGCGAATTACTATTATCCGAATTCGTATAGCGTATACTCGTGATCGATTGATTTATAATGATTTTACCGATATATGTTTCCACCGATAAGCCGAACACTCCCATCGAATTAGGAACATACGGCAATTGTTTTTCATAAGTAGAATCTGTCATGGAAACTTTATTCTTCTTTAATGCATCAATTAAAGTGAAGCCAAAATATGCTTCTATTCCGCCGTTAAGAGAATGATAGTCATATCTAATTTCTAATCCTGAGTTTTCAGCTTTGCCTATATTATAGGGCTTATAATCAGCGGCATATACAATTTTATTTTTAGTAACTATATCGAAATACGTCACCTGCAGCGTTTGTTCGCCCGATTGTTCTATATTTCCGACAAATCCGGCATCAAATGCCGTCGAACGTTCCGGAGTAACATCAGGATTACTATACATCGGATAATACAAATCATTAAAAGTCGGAACCCGAAAATTTTTGCCCCAGCTGCTTCGTAAATGCACGTTATATTGTTTAATGATTTTAATATTTATTCCTAATTTTGGCGAAAAAGCATCTTCTTTTACATCGGAATAAAAATCATAGCGTCCGGTAAGAAACAACGAAATACGATCGAACCATTCGGAATCATTTTTATGAATTATTTCGTTCGATAAATACACAGATTTTTGCACTCGAGCCGGATTCATCAGAAAAGGCGATCCCCAGGAAAATCCATTTACATCAAGCCAGCTTTCACTATACTCTACTCCGCCCAGAAGACGGTTCCAGGAAACAGGCGACCATTCGATCTGCGAATTGATTAGATAAGAACTGCTTTTATATAAAAGGTCTGTCGGGATGTAATCTATGGGTTCCCTGTAAATTTCATCATTATGGTTATATATTCCATTTAAACTAAGAACTAACTCTTTGTTCAAATAAAATTTGGTGCCAACCAGTGCATGGAGCATCGCATCGCTTTGCCGTGCAGGACTGGGATATGTAATAGAACCGGGAACACCGCGCTCTAATTTCACGTATTGGATGGAAGCATTCAGGGCAATCTCTTCGACAGGTTGATAATCACTGTTAACAAATAAATTAGTGCGTTTGTAATCCGCATTGCGGCGGTATAGCGTGGTGTCTGATTGACTCTGCCGATGCCAAACAAAAGGAAAATAATCATCGCCTGTTTCTCTCGCAAAACCGCCCACGATACCTACACCTGCAGAACGTCCTTCCAGATCTGCAGCCATTCGCCGCGCATTAAACGATCCTCCTTCGGCATTTATACGGGCATGCATTTCATCCGAAGCATGGCGAGAAAGAATATTGACTACTCCGCCCAGCGCATTCCCGCCATACAATGCAGAAGAACCGCCGTACGAAATCTCCATACGGTCGACTGCATCAAGCGGCAGCAGACTTAAATCCATGGAACCGTATTGTGAATCATTAATCTGGACGCCGTTAATCAACAATAGTACATTCTCTGTAGATAAACCGCGGAATGTGACATTTTTTGTTCCGCCGGCTGCCCCATAATCCTTAATACTTACACTGTTAACATTTCGGAGTGCATCCGCAACCGTTTTCCCGTCAATATCCTTAATTGATTCAGCTGATATAACTTGAACTGGCGAGGGTGTGTCGGCAAACGAAACAGCCGAGCGGGTAGCCGTTACCACAACATCATCAGTATGGTATATGCGGGTAGAATCGCTCCCCGTGTCAGATAGCTTGCCATAAGACAGAGCAATTGGAATAAAACAGAATAAAACCTTGATTTGTTGTTTCATTGGTACATCCTCCTTTGAATGATTGTGAATAAAAAAGCCCCAACCTTCATTAAAGATTGGGGCTTCACACTCATCAAAGAAGACGTGCGTGAATCTCCTTCCCTCGAAGGTTCATGAGGCACATAGCTCTGGCAGGTCTCCTGGCTCTTCCGACCTTCAATTCGTCTTCCCATGGCACCTTAGGCGCCACAGTGACTTTTTCACATTGAAGATACAATTCTGTTCTCACAGAATCGGAATTACAGTTGCGGGGCAGCTTTCGCATTATCTTGCTAACAGCAAGATTTACGAAATTCCCTTTTCATGGCGCCAACGGCGCCACACCAGAACTGGAATTAAAAGAACAATTTATAATAATATCAATTTAACAAATAGAATCAGAAAAACAACAATTACATAAACCGAAAACTTAAAACGGCAGATCATCGACTTTATCCGGCCCTGATTCTTCTCCGATTGCTGGGATGGCGCGGCTGCGCCGGCCGAGGAACCATTTGCATGGCCGGCTCCTTTAGAATCCAACATCAGCATTTGATCGACAACTATCTCTGTAACATCCCTTTTAACACCGTTTTTATCATCATAACTTCGATATTGAATACGCCCTTCAATATATACCTTGCTGCCCTTCTTTAAATATTCGCCGACAATTTCAGCAAGTTTTCTCCACGCAACAAGCTTATGCCATTGTGTTTTTTCCTGTAAATTACCGTCCTGATCTTTCCAAGACTCGCTGGTCGCCATTGAAAAAGACGCTACTGCGACACCACTGCTCGTGTAGCGCAGTTCAGGATCCTGCCCAAGGTTGCCTATGAGGATAACTTTATTTATGCTTCTTGATGCCATGTGAACTCCCTCCTTAGAATGCGTAGCGGAATATTAATTAATACCAAATAAAATTAGTGATAATTAAAGACGAATGTCAAGAAATGAACCCGATGTATTAATCGTCCATTTTAAAAATATGAAGTCTTCTCGGCGATAAAATATAAAGTTGGTTTCCGAGCAAGCGCGATATCTTGAATTCGGCCAATAGGTTCTCCGGTGATAAGATGACTGAGCGGAATAGATTTCTGGAATATTCCATCTTTGGAAAACCACAATAGCGTATCACTCGATGCGGCAAGAAAACCATTTTCCAACAGTGCAAATCCGGAAAGAGCCGACACAAAACCGTCTCCGATACTGCTGAGATAATTTCCAAAATAATCGAATACAACAATCCGCGTCTGCTCTCCTACAAAAATTCGCGATGTCGTAACGACAAGCCGGAACGGATTCTGAAGTTTTCCTTTTCCGGCGTTGATATCGCCGAATGAACGCTCAAAGAATTGCCGGGGATTGAATTTCAGAACCCGCAGATTCTCACCGTCCAGTACAAACAGATCTCCGAGTTCGGATAAAGCAACATCAAGAGGATATCCGAACCGCATATCTGTCTGATCGGATGTATCCCGTGTAGAAAGCGAAGAAATATAATTGAGATTTCGATCAAATTGCTGAATGCGGTGATTGCCATAATCAGATACATAAACATTAATGCCGTCCGTTGCTATTCCTGTAGGCCTATCGAATGAACCGGCCGACCAACCATATCCTCCGATGTTCTTTGGTGTTTGTGTGATATTCGGAAAATAAAACATTTTATTCTGATCGGCATCAAGAACATAGACCACCCCCTGTTTCCCCAAAAATATATGTGTTGCCCGTTCGAATGAACCAACGGATAATATTTCAACCGGTACAGAGTCCAGCGGCTGGGCACAAACTGATACAGTCCAGGCACATAAAGAAAATATTATTGCAGCGTTCGTTCTCATAACTTAATCGTATGATCGGATATTATTGAATAGTCAAGTATATACTGGCAAAAGCATGTTTTCCGGCTGATTCAAATTGTAACGTATTCTCTTTTATTGCGGAGTAACTTGACCGCCCCCGCCTGTTCCCCCGCTTGATGTAGTTCGATTTGAATGAGTTGTATATTATAAAAATAATTCCTAAAACTATTGCAACGACAATTGCAGGATGAAACAAGGATGAACCTTGCTCATATCCCATATCCGCAATCGTCTTTATTTGCTCCGGGATTGAAATATTGCGGTAAGAATCGATATTTCCTGAATGTTTGAACACCTGGTCAAATAAAACAGCAGCATCAGTTGTTTGGATTATTCGTATCCGCGTAGTAAAAAGATCTTCGTGTTTAGTAATATCTATACGCATTACTTTTAAGACCTTTAACGCTTTTCCTGCATCCGCTAAACATAAGGCATAATTACATTCATTAATATTTGAGAAATTTTTGGCTTTAAAAAGCGAATCCATTTCAATTTCCGGTTGAATATCGAAACGTTCGGTATTTTGAAGAGCTGTCCTGAATTCCTTTGTCAAATTCATTAACTCTTCCTGTGAAATATCAGGTGAGACAGACGGTAAAATAGCAATTCGTTCTTGAGCCGTAACCTGCTCTTGAGAAAAATCATAGGACTGAGCAACACTGAATAGAAAAAATATTCCAGTAATGATTGCTATAAATCTTTTTGATCGCATAATTTCTATCATTTCCATCCGATAATAATCAAATCTTATAAGGGGTAAGTTAATCAAGAAACGGCAAGGTGTCAATTCCGATGTATAAAAGCTGTATCAACATTACTCTTCTAAATCTCTAAATACACAAAGACCCCGGAGTGTAGTGCTCCGGGGTCTCTGGATTAATCCTAACGAAATACTTTTACCATAATTCATTCACTGTAGATGCATTATCTACTGGAGTATTAGGATTTGTTTTCTGTTCTGCATCGGGATAGAGCCAGCGTAACGGAATACCTGCCCGATATAACGGCGTACCATCAGTCTTGTGAACACGTCTCATATCGTGATAAGCCTGACCTTCAAGGAAAAGCTGCATATACTTCTGCTTCAATATTTCCGTAATGGAAGCAGCAGCATCAGTAGTTGCAGCACCTGTTAAGGCAGTAAGACCGGCAGCCGACCTGATCAAATTAATATCCGCAACAGCGGCAGCGGCGCCGCTTGTCCTTGCCGCAGCTTCAGCATGAATAAGAACAGTTTCCTCATAAGATATAAGAGGGAACGGTGCATCAACCGCTGCATATTTATTCAATCCTGCTGCATTATCTGGAATAATCTCATCTCCGGTTCCGCCCAGGTCACCGTAAATATCATATCCAACGATGGACGCTGCTGCTGCAGGTTTAGCAAAAAACGTACTTAAACGAGTGTCGCCTGCTTCGCTTTTTAACTTATCAACAAAATATTTATTTGCGCGAATCGGGTTACCTACCTCTGTATTTACCCAGTGGCTCCAAGCAGAATATTCGGTCACATTTGTCGACCAAAATGCATTAACGGTATTGCCTGCTGCTGTAATGCCTGCTTGAGCATTGGTTAACGCACTCTGGCATAATTTAAAGCATGCAAATAATATCTTGCTTTCAATGAATGACTTGCTGCCACCCAGCTTGCCTGATCGCCGGAGAAATTCAAATCTTTTGCATCGGCTGCCGTTCCAGCGTTAAAACTGGCGATGGCTTCATCGAGTAAAGATTGAACTTTCGCATAAGCCGCGGATTGAGAAACAAATGTCGGCTGAGTTATATTCGTTTCAACCGGTATCGAACCATATAATGCCGCAAGTTCACCAAGAGCCAATGCTTTGTAAAACTTTGCCATCCCGACGTACAGATTTAGCTGTGGACCCGGTAACCCGGCTGCACCAGCATTATCAATGACATCGTTACTCAGCTTTACAACATTATATGCCATTTGCCAGATATAACTATTTGGTTCATCTTGGCCGCGACCTATAAGATAACTATTCCATGCAGTCGGCTGTGGACGACCAAGGCCTGGAGGTGCGCACATTTGTCGTGTCCAAATACTCAAGATCCTTGAACGATCGCCTGAATACCAATCTCCAACAACAGATTGAATACCGATAATCAGCGCTTGCTGGCCAACGATGGTCTTAATACTACCCGTACTGATATTATTTGGATCGTTATTTAGAACAGATAAATCTTTATCACATCCTGATAGAAATGTTACAATGAACACTGCAACCAGGAGTACTAACACATATGACATTTTTTTCGTTTTCATGTGCATTCTCCCGGATTAATAGTTAATTGAAATATCGAATTTGAATGATCGAATCTGCGGCAAGGTAAAATAATCCATTCCACGCCCTTCGGCATTGGAAAAAGTATTTATTTCAGGATCATACCCTGTATAGTCCGTCCAGGTCTTCAAGTTACGTCCTGCGAACGTGAACAGGATGGACTCAAATCCGAATATAGGATTACGCCATCGATAGGAAACGGATACCTCTCTCAATTTTACATACGAGCCGTCTTCAATAAACGGTTCATTGATCTAGAATCCATTTCCATAGTATCGATAATACATCGATCTTTTTAATTGTTCACCAGGTGCATAGGTGTTGCCGTCATACCCTGAGATATCGGTCGTTCCTGCATTGATTACAGGCTGACCGGCAGCATTAAACCATAATGCATCTCGATCCTTTGTATCACCTGATGTTCCAAAATTATACAAGGCACCTTTTGTGCCATTCCAGACTTTCTGTCCTTGTGAAATATCGATCAAAACCGAAGCTGTTAAATCGCCATCTAAGAATGAAAATTCGTTACGTAATTGATCCGGTCCAATCAGGATCTGCATTTCCGAATTCAACCAAATCGTTGCTATATAACGGGGCATTTTTAATAGCTTCTCCCAGGAAATTATCCTCCGGCCGGCAATTGCGGGATCGGAATACATTATATTGCCGCTTGCATCACGTTGGTATCCTCCGCCCAGCCAGGTACCTAACGGTTTGCCAATTTTTGCAACGTTATAAAGTCCGGAAAATGCACCGGGAATCGTTACATACGAATTCTCGAATCCTTTGAGTTTCGTAACTTCATTCCTATTCCGTGCATAATTGGCAATGAGTGTCCAGTTAAAATCACTGCCCCGGATCGGGTTCACTTCTACTTTCACTTCGAACCCTTTATTCCACATTGCTCCCCCATTTTCATACTGGGTTAGAAATCCTGTGGAAGCCGGTACGCTCACGAATAATAACAAGTCCGAAACATCCTGTTTATAATAATTTAACTCAAGACTAAGCCTGCGATCAAGCATTGTCAAATCAAGACCAACTTCTATTTCTTCTGTTTGTTCCGGTTTTATATCCTCCGAACCGGCTGCAGTCGGCATTGATAATTCCCAGATTACCTAATCGGCCGGCGCTTGTTGCACGATCCCAAGGATCAAAATAACCGGTCGTTACGTAGACAGAATTTGTTGCATATACATCCGGAATACGTCCGGCAATACCCCAGGCGCCTCTTATTTTGAATTCATCTATTACATCCTTAAAATCCTTCATAAAGGATTCTTCTGATAATCGGTATGCAACAGATGCTTTGGGATAGTAATATGCCACCTTTGATGCTCCAAATGTAGAACCGGCATCGCGTCGTATTGCACCTGTGAGTGTCAGGCGATCCCAAGCTGTGAGAATTGCCTGTCCGTAATACGAGTAAATCCGTTCTTCCAAACGAGTTGAAAGAGCATCTCTGTTGACACCTGCATCGATTTGATCATAAAAAGGCAGTGTGTTTTGACTTGTAGCATAAGTCCTGTTGCGGGTATGGAACCATAATTGCTGGCCAACCGTAAATGTTGTAAGGAAGTCTTCAGCAAATATAAATTTCCCTGTCCACATAAGGTCTGTATTTATCACATCGTTTGTGTAACGGTTGTGGTCAATTTCTCCTGCTCTACCGGGTACTGCCGATGCACCGACAGCAAACCGGAGATTATTGAATTGATTATAATGATCCCATCCGACACTTCCGCTCAACTTCATACCCTCCATAAAATCATAATCAAATCCTGTTGTATGAAGAATTCGGGTCACTTCAGTTTTGTATGTATTGTATTCCGTCGTCCAGAAAGGATTATCATAACTGGCGAACCTTCGCTGAGTAACTCCATCAGCTTCCAAATATATCGCTATTATCAAAATTTGTGGGTGTACGTAAGCTGCCTAACAGAATACCGGATGTATTGCTTCCATCCTGCGGCAGGTTAATCACTTCATTGATGAGATTCGTATTGCTTTTAATCCCAAAATTTGAGAATAATGCAGCCGTGATGTTTGCTCGAATACTCTCGCGAGTGTAATCAGATTTCCTAACTACACCAGCCTGACTTGTCAGACTCCCCGAGACCAAAGATTGTAAACGTAGGCGTGCCACTAGAGACAGAAATACTTTGTTCTAATGTATGCGCACTTTGAAAAACATCCATCGAATGATCGTATGTCTTTGTGCCTGCAGGCAGTGCTGCACCATATGAAGTTGAAGATCCAGGATGACCTGGTGTATAAGGTGTTGTCTGTCCGTATATAGTCTGCAGACTAATGCCCTTTGCCACATCATCGGTAGAATATGAACCTGTATATGTAATCTTCGCTAATTTACCTGCTTCGGCTTGCTTGCCGGATTTAGTTGTAATCAATATAACTCCGTTAGCAGCACGAGCACCGTAAATAGCCGCAGCAGAGGCGCCTTTTAACACTTCAATAGATTCAATGTCTCCAGGGGCGATGTCACTAGCTCGATTTCCGCCCTGAATCCATCCTTGACTATCGTATATAAATGTATTGTCAATGGGAATTCCATCAACCACATATAATGGTTCTGAACTGCCGTTAATAGTCCGTCGTCCACGCAGTGTGATATAGGTTCCCGTTCCAGGTGTTCCTGAACTTTTTGAAACCGTCATACCGGCGACCTTACCCACCAATGCATCAAGTGCGGAAGTGACAGGAATGCTTGCAATTTCGTCACCACCTATCTTTGCAATCGAATTGCCCAGTTGTTCTCTTGGAATTGCGCCCGACAGGCCTGTAATAACAACTTCATCGGTTCTAAGAACGTCCTGTTCCATTAAAAAATTCACTTCAGTGGTTTGATCGGCTGTAACTTCTATATTTTGTTTTACAGTGAGGAAACCAATAAAGCGTGCTACCAATGTATATTTTCCCGGTTGAATGTTTTTAATACTGAATGCTCCGTCAAAATCCGTAGCAGCACCTTTCATTGTGCCTTGCAATACTATGTTTGCACCGAGCAAAGCTTCCTTTGTTGAAGCATTGAGGACTGTACCTCGTATATCTCCTGTCTGTGCCTGTGCATTAACTATTGTACCAACCAATAGCGTGCAAAGAAGCAAGACTAGAAATCTCCTCAAAAAAACAGTAGAGACTCCGTTCATATCTCCTCCTTCTTAGGGATTGTTAATAAGTTAGTTAGATAATGTTAGTTAAATAAAATTTGTGCAATAAACCTGCTAAGCCAAAAAAAATTCGATTATGAAGTTTATTGCTAGGTGTGAAAATACTAAACACAAAATAGATTTCCCTGTAATGCCAGCTTCTACAAGGAATCGCGTCACCTCCTTCTTGAGTATGTGCGACTTTTTTGTTTGCAAGAATATATGTCTTGTTGCTCTGTTTGTCAAGTCCTTTTTTAGTGAATATTCGAAATTTATTAAGGAATAATATGGTGAAATTTAAAGGAATGAAGGATACGAATTAACGTCTCCTTAGAAGAATATGCGGTAGTAAAAAAAACCTTGAGTGTTTCTGCTCAAGGTCTTTAAAAAATGGAGTATTGTAGAATCCTATACAGCTTCTTTTTTCTTTTTGGTGATGTCTGAAGATGTAAGTCGATATATTTGAGCAATTCCGATCGTCCGTCGCCGCTGATAATCGAAAACGGCACGATACCGCGGCAGCATCCTTCGGTCAATTGGCTGTGGAAACGATCTTTATATAGTTCAATTTGCTTCCCTAATTTACTAAACGGAAGTTTATCCGATTTTGTAAGAACAAGCAGATACGGAACTTCGTAGTATTCCAGCCAATCCATCATCATCAGATCGAGCGGTGTCGGTTCCTGACGCGAATCGATAAGCTGCATCGCCAAGAGCAACCGATTGTCCGCGTTTCAGAAAATCTTCAATCAACTTTTTCCAGCCTGCACGCATTTGTTCCGGTACTTTTGCATAACCATATCCGGGCAAGATCAACAAAATAAAACAAGTTGTTAATGATATAATAGTTGATTTCGCGTGTCTTTCCCGGAACGGTACTCGTACGCGCAAGGTTTTTCTTGTTGCACATCTTGTTCAATAATGAGGATTTGCCAACATTTGATCGGCCGATGTACACGATCTCGCGTAATTCATTTTTCGGAAGTTGTCGAAGATCAACAACACCCTGTAAAAATTCTGCTGATGCAATTTTGAGCATATGTTTCTCCCACGCTTATAGAAGCAAGAAAGGATAGCTGTCTGCTATCCTTTTTTGTTCCACTTTCTTACGCCTCCGAGATCGGAGGTGATCCTGCATTTGTTTCAGGAGCGCTTGGTGTTGTCTTCTTTTCAACCGGTTCCGAAGACCGTCGCTGCATCCTTACTCTTCTTTGTTTTTACTACACCTTTCTTTACGAGGAGCAGATTTCTTCGCTGCTTTTGCCGCCGCCTTATCCTGACCGACATTGAAATCGACAAGTTCCAGCACTGCAAGCTCAGCACCATCGCCTAACCGTCTGCCAAGTTTCACAACGCGTGTATAGCCGCCGGGACGTGTGGCAACTTTTGGAGCGATATCTTTAAACAAGCTCGATACCGCCTCTCTGCTGCGAAGAGCTGCAAATACTTCACGCCGTGCTGCAATATCCTTCTTGTCCGGTGCTGTTTCATTTGCAACTGCATTTTTTGCACGAGTGATAATCTTCTCAACGAACATTCGCGTTTCTTTTGCTTTCGCAACAGTCGTTTTGATTTTCTTGTGCACAATCAATGCTGTGCACAGTGCCGCCAGCGTTGCTTTACGGTGACTTGCAGTTCGATTGAGTTTTCGTCCTGAGTTCTGATGACGCATACTTCACATTCCTTCTACGACTTAGTCGTTACCTTCTTTCAAATACTTGTCCACATCCATTCCGAATGTTAATCCATGCTGCTCAACGATTTCGGAAAGCTCTGCCAGTGATTTACGCCCGAAATTACGGAATTTCAATAATTCAGATTCGCTTCTATGCACAAGATCAGCCAGCGTTTTGATATTAGCTGAGCGCAGGCAGTTATGCGAACGCACCGATAATTCCAATTCATCCACTGATAACCTCAGAATTTTTCGTACTCTGCCGATTTCAGCTTCCTGTTCGGTCTCTGCTTTTTCCGCTTCCGGTTCCACGCCGAAGTTGATGAAGAGCTGCAAGTGGTCACGCAAAATTTTTGCGGCATGGGTAACAGCTTCTTCTGGAGTGACCGAACCATCAGTCTCAATATCAAGCACGAGCTTTTCAAAGTCCGTCTGCCCGCCGACACGCGTCGGTTCAACCGTATACCGTACATTGGCGATAGGTGTAAAGATCGAATCGATAGCTATTGTTCCTAACGGCTGATCTGATGATTTATTTTCTTCTGCGGGGACATAACCTTTGCCGCGACCTAGACGAAGTTCGATCTCGAAATCTGCATCTTTATTGAGCGTAGCAAGATGATGCTCCGGATTCAGAACTTCAACTTCTGTGGAAGATTTTTGAATATCTCCTGCCTTCAACTTGCCGGGGCCTTTTACGTGCAGCGTCACTTTAGACGCTTTCTTGTTGATCGGTTTGATACGAACCTGTTTCAGGTTCAAAATAAAATCCGCAACATCTTCCACCATCCCTTTGATCGTGGAAAATTCATGGTGAATTCCTTCAACACGAATTGCGGTAATCGCAGTGCCCGGCAATGATGACAATAATACACGGCGCATCGAATTTCCCATCGTCACTCCAAATCCTTTTTCTAAGGGTTGAAGTGTAAATTTTCCTGTAGTAGTGGAATATGTCGACTGTTCCAGTTCGACTCTTTCAGGTATTTGAAGAGTACTCATAGTGTTCCTTTTCCCGAGTTCATCGAGGCGGATAATAGTTTTTGGCTCATAGTTCAATTACTTCGAATACAACTCAACAATCAGTTGTTCGTTTGCATTCAATGGAATATCTGCACGTTCCGGAATATTCAGAAACGTACCGGTCATCGTTGCTTTGTCGATATTGAGCCAGGGCAGCATAGAAGTGTCCTTCACTCGTTTCATTGCATCATGGATCAGTGAAAGTTTCTTTGCATGTTCCCGTACCTGTATAATATCACCCGGACTCACAAGGAACGACGGAACATCAACAATCTGATTGTTGACGACAAAATGCCTGTGGACAACCAGCTGCCGTGCTGATTTACGCGACGGTGCAAAACCTAACCGATAAATCACATTATCAAGTCGGCGTTCCAGCATTTTTACCAAAGCATCACCGGTGCGGCCGGATTGCTGAGATGCTCGATGGAAATAATTTCGAAATTGCGCTTCAAGAATTCCATACATCCGACGGACTTTTTGTTTTTCACGCAATTGCACGCCATACTCGGAAATCCGCGATCGCCGGGATTGCCCATGCTGACCCGGTGCATAATTTCTCTTTTCCAACGGACATTTTTCCGTCAAGACATTTTGTTCCTTTAAGGAACAACTTTTGCTTCTCTCGACGACACAGTTTGCAATTGGCATCAATGTATCTTGCCATAATTCTCCTGATTCATTTTATAATTTTATGATTTCGCGATTCTGTGATTGATCCATCATCCAATCACTCAATCAGCTAATCGTACATTCACTACACTCTTCGACGTTTTGGCGGACGGCATCCGTTATGCGGAATCGGTGTAATATCCCGAATCAACATAACTTCAAGTCCCGCCGTCTGCAGCGAACGAACTGCTGCTTCACGTCCACCGCCCGGTCCTTTGATAAACACTTCTACACGACGAAGACCAAGACCATGGGCTTCCTTCGCAGCTGCTTCTGCGGCAACCTGTGCGGCAAATGGAGTGCTCTTGCGTGATCCTTTAAATCCGTTTTTGCCTGACGTTGACCATGCAATAACATTACCATAGGTATCGGTCAATGTTACGATAGTATTATTAAAAGTCGCTTTAATGAACGCCTTTCCGTTGGCATCAACGTGAACTTTCTTTTTCTTTTTTGTTACCGGTGCTGTTTGTTTTGCCAATGCAATCTTCCTTTTAAAAGATTTTCAACTGATCAATTACTTCTTCTCGAGCGCCTTCTTCTTGCCGGCGACTGTCTTTCTCTTACCTTTGCGTGTACGCGAGTTGGTACGTGTTCTCTGGCCGCGAACCGGCAATCCTTTGCGATGACGCAGACCTCGGTAACAGCCGATATCCATCAACCGTTTTGTGTTGAGCTGATATTCACTCCGCAGTGCACCTTCCACTTTATAGTCCGATTGAATGATGGAACGAATCGCTGCTACTTCTTCATCGTTCAAATCGCCGACTCGCTTTCCGCGATCGACCTTTGCCTTTTCAAGAATCTCCAGCGCCGCGGAGCGGCCAATACCATAAATATAGGTAAGACCGATTTCTGAGCGCTTATTTTTAGGTAAATCAACTCCAGCAATACGAGCCACGTTGTTACTCCTTGTTTATCCTTGCCGCTGTTTGTGTTTTGGATTTTTGCAGATTACCCGGATAGCACCTTTACGCCGAATAATCTTGCAGTTTTCGCATAATTTCTTTACCGATGATCGAACTTTCATAACTTACTCCTCAATCCCGTAAAAAATCTATTTGTATCTATACGTGATACGGCCTTTTGACAAATCATACGGCGACATCTCAACTGTTACTCTATCTCCGACAAGAATTTTTATATAATGCATCCGCATTTTTCCGGAAATATGTGCAAAGATTTCCACGCTGTTATCAAGTTTTACACGGAACGTTGCGTTCGGCAACGTATCTGTAATTACTCCGTCAACTTTGATCGGTCCTTGCTTCGCCATTCTGTCCTTAAGACAAGGTAAGTATCTCCGCCTTGCCATGTACAATCGCAATCGTATGTTCAAAATGCGCCGATGATTTTCCGTCGACTGTATAAACGGTCCATCCATCTGCCGCTACTTTCACCCGCCATGTTCCTGCATTGACCATCGGTTCGATAGCAAGCGTCATTCCGTCTTTTAACACTGCGCCTGTTCCCGGTTCTCCAAAATTAGGAACGGACGGCTCTTCATGCAACTTCCTTCCCACTCCATGTCCGACTAAATCACGAACAATCGAAAATCCATTTGCTTCTACATACGTCTGAATCGCATTCGAAATATCATGCACTCTTATTGCCGGCTATTGCCTGCTCAATTCCTTTTGCAAGCGATTCTTTTGTCACGCGCATCAGCCGCTGTTTTTCTTCGGAGACTTCTCCGACTGCAAATGAACACGCTCCATCTCCGTAAAATCCATTTTTCTTCACGCCGACATCAATGGATAACAAGATCTCCATCTTTTAATATGCGCTTGCCCGGGATGCCATGCACCACTTCGGCATCTATCGACGTGCAAAGCGTTGCCGGAAATAAATTTTTCTTATCCCAGCCATATCCTTTAAACGCCGGCTCTCCGCCCATCGAGCGAATAAAGTCTTCTGCTACTTTGTCAAGCTCAAGTGTGGTTATTACCCGGCTGAATCTGTGCACCTACTACCTTGAGCACATCGGCAACGATTCTGCTGCTCTCACGAATGAACTCAATCTCTTCGATCGATTTCAGAGGAATCATCGCAAATAACGGAGGCTAACGTCTGCCTCTCAGCTTACCACTCTTCATAAACCCATCATAATGCCGCATCAATAAATGCGATTCAACTTGCTGCAATGTATCCAGCGCAACACCTACCATAATCAGCAGACTTGTTCCACCGAAGAACGAAGCAAAGCCCGGTGTCACGCCTAATTTAATCATTAATGTAGGGAGTATAGCAATAACCGCCAGTGCTATTGAACCCGGAAGAGTTATCTTTGTTAGAATGTTATCGACAAATTCTGCTGTATGCGTGCCTGGGACGAATACCGGGAATAAATCCACCCTGCTTCTTCATATTGTCTGCAACGTCTTTCGGATTAAATGCAATAGCAGTATAAAAATATGTGAAGAATATTATCATCAATGCATAGACAATGGAATAAGTCCATGATGTATAACCAAACCAATTATTGGAGAACTCACTCATAAACTCGTTCTCCGGGAAAAATGAAAAAATAATCTGAGGCACAAACATAATTGCCTGCGCAAAAATGATCGGCATAACACCGGCCGTGTTAACACGCAACGGGATATATTGAGTTACACCGCCGTACACTTTTCTTCCCACAACACGTTTTGCATATTGAACCGGAATGCGGCGAGTACCCTGCGTAATAAGAACTACACCTGCAACAATGAATCCCATAAGAACAAAGATCACTAACTCGACTATAAGATTTCGTGTGCCGCCCGTAACAAGCTGGAATTCATTTAGAATTGCATGCGGAAAACGCGCCACAATGCCGATAAATATGATCAAGAGATATGCCATTACCAATACCGCGTTCTGTGATCTGTTCACCCAGCCACATCATAAACATAGTACCTGTAGTAAGAATAATCATCGTACTTACATAGAATCCTGCGCCGCGGACTCCCAGCGGTACAATCGGATTTCCACCCGGCGCCCAGCTCATAAGTTTTGCGACTACACCGCTCGCCTGCATAAGCGATATGGCAACAGTGCCATAACGAGTGTATTGAGTAATTTTCTTTCGTCCTTCTTCACCTTCTTTTTGCAGCTTGGCGAAGTAAGGAACAACAGCTCCGAGTAATTGAATGACGATGGATGCACTGATGTAGGGCATTATTCCGAGCGCAAAGATTGCCGCATTGCTGAAGGCACCTCCGACAAAAAGATCATACAATCCGAAAAGTGTATTCTCGGACGATTTTCGCATTGTGTCTGCCAGAAGAACTGCATCAACACCGGGCACCGTAATATGTGAACCGATACGTACAATAATCAGCAGGAGCGTTGTAAACAACAATCTCTCGCGTAATTCCTGGATTTTAAAAATATTCGTAAAAGTTTCAGTCAGCTTACTCATGAGTTCGCGGTTGTCTTTGTAAGAACTGTTGTTTTTCCTCCGGCAGCTTCGATTTTCGAAATTGCCGATTTACTAAATGCATGTGCAGTAACATCTAATTTTGATTTTATTTCACCATTACCGAGAATTTTTATCGGAACATTTTTCTTTGCAGTTGTACCGATTTTAAAAAGAATCTCCGGAGTTACTATACCGTTAGTAACTTTCTTTTTTTCCGCCAGTATGCCGAGCGTTGCAATGTTCACAATTTGCATTTCAACACGATTACGCGGTGTGAAACCGAATTTCGGAATACGCCGCGTTAACGGCATTTGTCCGCCTTCAAACCACAGCTTAAATTTATGGCCTGAACGGGATTTGGCACCTTTATGACCTTTGGTCGCTGTTCCGCCGTGTCCGGAACCCTGGCCGCGGCCGATTCGCTTTGTCTTTTTCCGCGAACCTTTCGCAGGCGTTAAATTACTAAGAATATCTTTCGCCATTACGATACCTCTTCTACTTTAACAAGATGCCGGACTCTGTTGATCATGCCGCGAATCTGCGGAGTGTCATTTTTGACAACAAAATAATTCGGCCTGCCGAGTCCCAAAGCTTTGATTGTAAGCTTGGCAGCCTCGAGATGGTCAACAATACTTTTGACCTGTGTAATTTTTATTTTCTTCGGTTCCGACATAGTGTGTCTTTACTAAATGATTATTGAAACAGTTCCTGAAATGTTATTCCGCGCCGCTCGGCAATCATTCGAGCATCCGAAAGATTCAAAAGCGCCTGCATAGTTGCTTTAACAACGTTATGAGAATTTGGTGAACCCATCTGCTTCGTGAGCACATCTTTCACGCCTGCCATTTCCAGAACGGCACGGACACCGCCGCCTGCAATAAGACCGGTTCCGGGAGCTGCCGGTTTGAGCATCACCTTTCCCGCACCAAACTTGCCAATGACCGAATGCGGAATAGTACCCTTTACGATCGGGACAAAAACGAGACTTTTCTTCGCATCGTCCGTACCCTTTGCTATTGCGTCCTGTACTTCATTCGCTTTTCCAAGGCCTATGCCGATGTGACCGTTACCGTCACCCACAACAACGATGGCATTAAAACTGAAACGCCGTCCGCCTTTGACCACCTTCGCTACACGGTTGACATTCACCAATCGTTCTTTAAGTTCGAATTCGCCTGCTTTGACTTTTACGATATTTTTCATACGAGTATGGGAGTTAGAATTTCAGTCCGCCCTCACGAGCACCATCCGCGAGCGCTTTAATACGGCCATGATATAAATAACCGCTTCGGTCAAAGACCACTTCTTTAATATTTTTTTCAAGTGCTTTTTTTGCTGCTGCAACACCAATGAGCTTATAACGTGCAATCGGAGTTTTTGCTTGTTTTACATCTTCACGAAGATCTTTCGTTAATGTCGACACGGACAATAATGTCTTCCCGGTTGTGTCGTCAATGATCTGCGCATAGGCATGTTTAGAACTGCGGAAGACAACAAAACGAGGACGTTCCGGTGTGCCTTTGATTTTCTTTCGGATGCGCGCTTGCTTTTTTGCCAAGACGTTGCACTGTGTTTTTTCGAATCATAATTCTTTCTCTTTCTTACTTCAAAATCTTCTGCTTACTTAGCAGCCGTCGCAGCAGCCTTACCAGCTTTACGCCGTATATATTCACCTTCGTACTTGACACCTTTGCCTTTATACGGCTCAGGCGGACGGAATGAACGTATCTTCGCTGCAACCAAGCCGACGAGCTGCTTATGAATACCGCTTATAAGAATACTCGTCTGGGTCGGTGCTTCAATTTTAATTCCTTCCGGTGCACCAAATAAAATCGGGTGACTGTAACCAAGGAGAAGATTTAATCGTGTTCCCTTCATTTCAGCACGGTAACCTACACCGACTATCTCCAG
This sequence comes from uncultured Bacteroidota bacterium, assembly GCA_963770945.1. Taxonomy (GTDB): domain Bacteria; phylum Bacteroidota; class Ignavibacteria; order UBA10030; family UBA10030; genus Fen-1298. The sequence continues at coordinate 344,325 of CAVYRP010000008.1, forward strand.
CTTTTTGGAGAATCCTTCGGTTACGCCGGTAATCATATTCTGAATCAGTGCACGCCATAATCCATGCAATGCACGATATTTCGTTTCATCCGATTTTCGGCTGAGAAGTATCTGTTGATCCTTCACCTCAACATTGATATCCGAATGTACTTTTTCCTCTAAGACACCTTTCGGTCCCTTGACGGATACAACACCATCCTTCAGAGTAACTGTGACTCCCTTGGGAATCTGAACCGGTTTTCTACCAATACGTGACACTGTATTCTCTCCTCTTCAAACACTTACCAGATGTAAGCAAGAATTTCGCCGCCAACATTATCTTTCTTGGCCTGTGCATCCGTCATCACACCTTTCGATGTTGTGATGATCGCAACACCTAAGCCGCCGAGCACACGGGGCAATTCATTGGAACCGCGGTATAATCGAATACCGGGTTTACTAACACGGCGCAATCCGGTGATAACCGGTTTTCCGCTGTAATACTTGAGATTTATCCGGAGAACATTCTGCTTCTTGTCCTCAAGCACGGTGAACCCAGAAATATAATTTTTCTCCAGAAGAATTTGAGAAATCGCCTTCTTCAATTTGGAGGATGGGATATCTACCCGGCGGTGCTTCGCTTTTGCTGCGTTGCGGATTCTCGTAAGATAATCAGCAATAGGATCTGTTTTCGACATCGATTGAACTCTCTTTATTATTGTGTTACCAACTTGCCTTGCGAACACCAGGAATCTTGCCTTCAAGCGCGAGCTTACGAAGACAGATTCTGCAGAGGCCAAACTTGCGATAATAACTGCGCGAACGTCCGCAGATATTGCAGCGATTGTGTTGTGATACTTTATGTTTTGGCGTTCTCTTCGCCTTTACTCGCATAGCTAAGCGTGCCAAGCGAACTCCTTTACTTTACTTGTTCTATGGTTACGGGTTGAACAACTTCTTGCCGTTTTACAAACGGTATGCCAAGCTCTTTTAATAATTCATATGCTTCAACGTCATTCTTGGCTGTCGTGACGAATGTAATGTCCATTCCACATATCCGCGTTACTTTATCTACATCAATTTCCGGGAAAATAATTTGTTCTTTGACTCCGACTGTATAATTACCATGACCATCGAACGACTTATCGGAGACACCCCTGAAATCACGTACACGCGGCAATGCGACACTAATAAATCTATCTAAAAACTCGTACATTTTAGCTCTGCGCAAAGTGACACGGCATCCGATAGGAAGGTTCTCGCGCAGCTTAAAATTAGAGATTGCTTTCTTGGATTTCGTGATTGCAACCTTTTGCCCGGTAATAGCTTCCAATTCATGTACGGCAACATCCAGCAACTTTGGATCCTGTGTCGCTTGTCCCTACGCCGATATTGATAGAAATTTTTTCCAGCCGCGGCACTTGCATTCTGGTCGTATACTGAAATCTTTTCATCAGTGATGGAACGGTCTCTTTTTTATAACGCTCAAACAAACGAGCAGCTACTCCCTTTTCTTGTCCGCCTGCTTCTTTCTTTGCCTTAGATGCAGGGGGAGCCGCTTTTGCTACTTTTTCCTTTTTAGGAGCTGTTTCTTTCGCCATGGATTACTCTCTTAGAACATCTCATCGCATTGTTTACAGGTTCTCATTGTCTTCTTTTTTCCGCTCGTTGCATCTTTCACATGTTTGTGCCCGATACGAGTCGGCTTACTGCACTTGGGACAAACCACCATCACGTTTGATGCACGAATGCTTCCTTCTTTTTGAACAACTCCACCCTGTGGATTCTTCTGAGAAGGACGTGTGGCTCTTTTTATAATATTGACATTCTCGATAATCACTCGCTGCGTATCGGGAAACACTTTCAATACTTTACCTTGTTTTTTTCGGAATGCACCCGAAACAACGAAGGCCGTATCATTCTTATGTATGTGTAGATTCTGCGCCATAGTTTTTAGAGCACCTCAGGTGCCAAGGAGATAATTTTCATATATTGACGTTCACGTAATTCTCTTGCAACCGGACCAAAAATACGTGTTCCGCGCGGCTCACCATGAGCATTGAGCAGCACAGCAGCATTTTCATCGAAGCGGATGTAGGAACCATCCTTCCGCCGAATTTCCTTCTTTGTTCGTACAACGACGGCGCGTGAAACTTCGCCTTTTTTTACAGGAGCACCCGGAATGGCGCTCTTCACGGACACTACAATTAGATCACCGACACCGGCATAACGTCTATCGTGACCGCCGAGGACACGGATGCATCGTACTTTTTTTGCGCCCGAATTATCGGCAACTACTAAATTAGTTTCTTCCTGGATCATCGTCTTTGCCTACTTCGCTTTTTGAACAATTTCCACTAATCGCCAGCGCTTGCGTGCGCTCATTGGGCGGGTTTCCATAATTTTCACTATATCGCCGATACCAGCTTCCTGTTTTTCGTCATGCGCCATCAACTTGGTCGTAAGACGGAATATTTTTTTATAGAGTGCATGTGCAACCTGCCGCTCAACCGCAACAATAATGCTCTTCGTCATTTTGTTACTAACCACTTTGCCGATTCGAATTTTGCGCCGTGCGCGTTTCTGAGTTTCCTTTGGTGCTTCTGTCATCGTCATCTCACATTACTTTTGTTGCTCAACCTGCACAGGTTGTTCTGTTGATGGATTCAGTTGTCGATCGCGAAGAATTGTTTTAATTCTCGCAATATTCTTACGAACATGACCTAACTTCATCGGATTTTCCAACTGTCCAATGACCTTCTGAAATCTCAGATGGGACAGGTTCTCTTCTTCTTCTTGAATTCTCTTCAGCAGTTCCGCGTCCGAGAGTTGTCGTAAATCATGTGCCTTCATCGCTTTACCTCTTATACACCCTGATAATCAATACGGGCGACAAACTTTGTTTTAATTGCAAGCTTGTGTGCCGCGAGTTTCATTGCTTCTGCTGCAGTCGCACGGTTAATTCCGCCTAACTCAAATAAAACCCGACCCGGTTTCACCACCGCTACCCAAAATTCCGGCGATCCTTTACCGCTTCCCATACGAGTCTCAGCAGGTTTCTTTGTAACCGGTTTATCAGGAAAAATGCGAATCCACACTTTTCCTTCACGTTTCATCATACGGGTCAGTGCAACACGGGACGCTTCAATCTGACGCTGAGTCACCCATCCCGGTTCCATCGCCTTCAAACCAAAATCGCCAAACGCAATCGTTGCACCGCGCGTCGCTTTCCCCTTCATTCGTCCACGCTGGGCTTTTCTATACTTTACTCTTTTTGGCATCAACATAAATCAATACTCCTTATGACCGCGGTCCGATAATTTCACCTTTACAGATCCATACTTTAACGCCGATGGTTCCGTAAATAGTGTGCGCGGTTGCACCTGCATAATCGATATCTGCCCGAAGTGTCTGTAAAGGAATACGTCCGTCTTTATAATGTTCCGTTCGTGCAATTTCTGCGCCTCCAAGACGTCCTGCGCACATTACTTTTATTCCCTCAGCACCCATACGCATAGCAGCAGTAATCGATTGTTTCATTGCGCGGCGGAACGAAATTCGTCCTTCCAGCTGACCGGCAATCGCTTCTGCCACAAGATATGCATCCAGTTCCGGGCGTTTGATTTCATGAATAAGAATTTTAATTTCTTTTGATGTTACTTTCTTCAGCTCTTCTTCCAGCTGGGCGATTTCTTTGCCGCTCTTGCCAATCACAATACCGGGCCGTGATGTGTGAATGGTGACAACTGCACGTTTGGGAGTTCGATCAATCTGAACTCGTGCAATACCAGCTTTCTTCAATCGGTTTCGAACATAATTCCGTACAACAATATCTTCCTGTAATTTTCCTGCAAAACTTTTATCATCGTACCAATTTGAATCCCATGCACGCACAATTCCGAGACGAAATCCAACTGGATGTGTTTTTTGGCCCAAGTGATCCTCCGATTAACTTTCGGTTGCTTCTTTTGACTGCTGTTTCCGATTTCTTTGTTGCGGCTTTCTTTATTTCAACTGCCGCTTTTGTTTTCGGATACAGGCTTCTTTGCCTGTGCACGCTGCGCCAATACGATAGTAATATGATTCGAACGTTTTCGTACACGAAATGCCCGTCCCATAGGTGCAGGCAGTACTCGCTTTGCCATTGCTCCGCCATTAACAAACGCTTCCTTAATAAACAAAGTGGCCGTGTCCACACGTCCGCTCTCTTCTTTATTCTGAGCATTGGAGATCGCTGATCGAAGAACTCTCTCTGCTGTTTTTGCAGCATGCTTTCGTTGTGAAGTGAAGAATACTCAATGCTTCTTCTACTCCTTTACCGCGAATCAGATCGATAACCAACCGCATTTTGCGCGGTGAAGTTCCGATATATCTATTAATTGCTTTTGTTTCCATGGCTCACTCTTCAACAAACAGTTCTTACTCTGGTGCCGTTGTCTTTTCGCTTTTTATACCCGGGTGTGCACGAAATACTCGAGTCGGTGCAAACTCACCAAGCTTGTGCCCCACCATCGCTTCATGGATATACACCGGAATGAATTTATTTCCGTTGTGTACTGCAAACGTATGCCCGACAAATTCCGGAATGATGGTACTCGATCGCGACCAAGTTTTGACAACACGCTTTTGGTTCGTCTTGTTGAGCACTTCTATTTTATCCTGCAACTTGAGGTCAACGTACGGCCCTTTTTTAATTGAACGACTCATAGGTGCTTACCTATTACTTACGACGTTTAATAATGTATTTATTTGATTGATTCTTCCGTCTTACGCGTTTTCAAACCTTTGGCATACTTGCCCCAAGGCGATTCAGGATGCTGTCCGCCGCCGCCGCTCTTTGAACGACCTTCACCGCCGCCCATCGGGTGATCTACAGGATTCATCGCCATACCACGCGATTGCGGACGAATACCGAGCCAGCGAGAACGTCCGGCTTTTCCGAGACTTATGTTCTCATGATCTGCATTGCCGACAGTACCGATGGTTGCATAGCAATCTGAACGAAACTTACGAATTTCTCCTGAAGGCATCTTAAGCGAAACCCAATCATCTTCTTTCGCCATCACCTGCAGGGAATTACCTGCACTACGACCGATTTGTCCGCCTTTGCCCGGGAACAATTCAACATTATAAATAAATGTACCTGCGGAATATTTTTCAACGGCAGCGCATTCCCGAAATCAACTTCAGCTTGCGGGCCGGAGACTATTTTTGAACCGACTTTCATTCCGTTGCAGCAATTATATATCGTTTCTCACCGTCGGGATAATGCACCAATGCAATACGAGCTGCACGATTCGGGTCGTACTCAATTGCAGGCAATTTTTCCAACGATACCATGTTTATCTCGCTTGAAATCAATAATACGATACTGACGTTTGTGTCCGCCTCCACGATGCCGTGAAGTGATGCGCCCGAGATTATTTCTTCCACCCGATTTTTTATTCGATTCGAGCAGTGCTTTTTCCGGCTCTTTTTTTGTTATTTCTTCGAACGTCGAGATTGAATAAAATCTCGTCGCTGGAGTCATTGGTCTTAATTTTCGAATTGCCATAGTCTCTTTATACTTTCACAATCAGACGTTACCGAAGTAATCGATTTTATCGCCTTCTTTGAGCGTTACGATCGCTTTTTTCCAGGTCTTTGTATGTCCTTCAAAACGGCCGCGGCGAGTCATCTGGCTTTTACGTTTACCCTTTACCAGCACTGTCCGTATGCTCGTTACTTTAACATTAAATTTCTTTTCGATAGCCTTACCGACTTCAATCTTATTCACTGAAAGCGGAACTTCAAACGCATATTGACGTTTTTCACCAAGTTCTGTCATCTTTTCTGTGATAATCGGTCGAATGAGAATACCTATCATTTCCTGTTGTCCTAGTTCTTCAAAGATTGTTGCAGTGAATCCACAGCGCTCTTTTGAATCAGAAGCACCTGGTTCTTGAGAATATCAAATGTCGATGCTTTGTCAGCTTCACGTATTTCCAATTTTGCGATATTGCGTCCCGATTTTACCAGTGTCTGATCCGTTCCGTTGGTCAATAATAAAGTTTTTTGTTTTTCGACAGCAAAGGCTTTCAGCATTGACGACATTTTTTTTGTCTTCACTTCGTCAAATTTAAAATCCTCGACAACCTTGATAGCTCCATCCTTTGCTTTATAACTCAGGGCGGATTTACGGGCAAGTCTTTTAACCTTCATCGGAAGATTGACAGAATACTCATGCGGAGTCGGTCCAAAGATTGAACCGCCGCCGGTCCATATACCGAGAGCGTGATGATCCGGAGCGTGCACGGCCTGTTTTCTTTTGCTTGAACGGCTTTCTGCCGCCGCCGCTTACTTCGCTGCGTCCTTTCACTTTGTGCGTGCCCTGGCGTTTGTTCGCCTGGATACTGCGCACAGCCTGATAGATAGCATGATCGTTCGGTTCGATCTCGAAAACTTTCGGATCAAGTTCGACCGTTACGCCGCTTTTTGTGCCATCTATTTTATAAACATCAACCTGCATAAGACATTTTCCTTACAAGGCAATTCTTAATGATGCTTCTTTTCAATTTCCAAATACCCGTTGATCGCGCCTGGAACAGAACCGCGAATAATTAGAATATTGGATTCAGGTATAACCTTTACAACTTTTAAATTTTTAACAGTTACACGATCAAATCCCATCCGTCCGCCCATTCGCGTACCTTTGAAAACACGAGATGGATATGAACTACCGCCGATGGATCCGGGAGCGCGGACACGATCTGACGCACCGTGTGTGGTCATACCAACACCGCCGAAATGATGGCGTTTAACAACGCCTTGAAATCCGCGACCCTTCGATTTTCCGCTTACATCAACAATATCACCCGGGAGAAACATATCAACTTTAATTTCGTCGCCGGTTTTTAATTGAGTTCCGTTGAATCCCTTGAACTCGCGCATAAGACGCAACATCTTTGTTGCTGCCTTTGCAAAATGTCCCTTCAGCGGTTTGTTGACAAGACGATCTCTCTTTTCATCAAAACCAAGCTGGACTGCCTCATAGCCATCCTTCTCTTTGGTTCTGACTTGGGTCACATAACATGGTCCCGCTTCGATTACGGTACAAGGAACTGCTTCGCCGTTCTCATCAAAGAGACTTGTCATTCCAATTTTCTTGCCTAAAATACCACTCACTGTTTCTACTCCTTTGCGTTTATAACGCATGAGCCTCTGGCTCAGTCATCCTAAGTGAAAACGTTCACAAAGCGATTACTGTTCTCACTACACACATGCTTCAAACAACATTTTTCTGTCGAATTAAACTTTAATCTCAACATCAACACCTGCAGGAAGCTCCAGCTTCATCAATGCATCGACTGTACGACTCGTAGAGTTGAGAATATCTATCAATCTCTTGTGCGATCGCGTCTCGAATTGTTCACGTGATTTTTTATCAACGTGCGGAGAACGATTAACCGTATAAAGACTACGCTTTGTCGGCAATGGAATCGGTCCCGATACTATTGCACCTGTCGATTTCACAGTTTTGATGATCTTTTCTGCAGACTTGTCGATCAAGTTATGATCGAACGATTTCAGCTTTATTCTTATTTTTTGTCCAGCCAAGAAGGACTCCTAAGACTACTCTCCGCTCCCGGGTTTCCTCGAGAGCGGAATAAACAATAATTTATTTTATGATTTTTCCAACAACACCTGCACCGACTGTACGTCCGCCTTCACGGACCGCAAACCGCTGTCCTTCTTCCATTGCGATGGGGGAAATCAGCTCGATGTTAATCGCATCAAGATTGTCTCCCGGCATCACCATTTCTACTCCGGCAGGTAATTCTGCAACTCCCGTCACATCGGTAGTGCGGAAATAGAATTGAGGACGATAACCGGTCAGGAATGGTGTGTGGCGTCCGCCTTCTTCTTTCTTCAATACGTAAATCTGTGCGGTGAATTTTGTATGCGGGGTAACTGATCCGGGTTTTACAATAACCATTCCACGTTCAAGTTCATCTTTTTCAACGCCGCGCAACAGCAGTCCTGCATTGTCACCGCCTACAACTTCATCCAATTCTTTACGGAACATTTCTGCGCCGGTAATAACAGTTTTCTTATGTGCACCAAGACCGATTACTTCTACTTCATCGCCGACTTTTGCACGACCGCGTTCGACACGACCTGTTCCGACTGTACCTCGACCTGTAATAGAAAATACATCTTCAATCGGCATCAAGAACGGTTTTTCAACGTTACGAGCCGGTTGCGGAATGTATGCGTCTACGGCATCCATCAAATCCATAATGCACTTAAATCGTTCATCGTCAACTTTCGTTTCCGGGTGAAGAGCGGCTTCCATCGCCTTTAATGCTGAACCGCGAATGATTGGAATTTCATCGCCGGGAAAATCGTGCTTCTTCAAAAGATCGCGAATTTCCATTTCAACCAGATCCAGCAGTTCCGGATCATCTACTGCATCGACTTTATTCATGAACACAACCATCTTCGGCACGTTCACCTGGTGTGCAAGAAGAATATGCTCGCGTGTTTGCGGCATCGGACCATCTGTTGCAGCAACCACAAGAATTGCACCGTCCATTTGTGCGGCACCGGTGATCATATTCTTGATATAGTCAGCGTGACCCGGGCAATCCACGTGCGCATAATGACGCTTTTCAGTGGAATACTCGACGTGCGCAGTATTAATCGTTATACCGCGTGCTTTTTCTTCCGGGGCATTATCAATAGAATCAAATGTTCGAATCTGTGAGAGACCCTTCTTGGCAAGCACCATAGTGATAGCAGCCGTCAAAGTGGTCTTTCCGTGGTCAACGTGGCCGATCGTGCCGACATTTACATGCGGCTTACTACGGTCAAATTTTTCCTTTGCCATGTGTTGATCTCCTTTTATTAGATGTAATTACTCATTTCAATTAAAAACCTTATGCAGCTACGTTACTTTTACCGCGAACTTTTTCAACAATTTGTTCGGCAATATTCTTCGGTACCGGTTCGTAATGTGAAAATTGCATTGTATAAAGTGCGCGCCCCTGAGTCATAGAACGAACTTGTGTCGCATATCCAAACATCTCAGAAAGCGGCACATGCGCTGTCACTACCTGCGCATCTTTTCGAGATCCCATTCCTTCAATCTTTCCGCGGCGTGAATTTAGATCCCCCATTACATCACCAAGATATTCTTCCGGAGTCACGACTTCCACTGCCATCACTGGTTCGAGAAGAACGGGTCCGGCTTTTTTTGCTCCATCCTGGAATGCCATGGAACCTGCAATTTTAAATGCCATTTCGGATGAATCGACCGCATGGAACGATCCGTCGAATAATCTGATCTTAATATCTTCCACAGGATAACCGGCAAGAACACCATTACGCATCGCTTCGATAATTCCCTGCTCAACCGGTTTGATATATTCTTTCGGTATCGAGCCGCCGACAATATCGTTTTCAAATTCAAAACCTTTGCCTTTTTCATTCGGCTCAACATCAATCCAGACATGCCCGAATTGACCGCGTCCGCCGGACTGACGAACAAACTTACCTTCCGCCGTTACCTTCTTGGTAATCGTTTCCTTGTAAGCGACTTGCGGTTTGCCGACGTTCGCTTCAACCTTAAACTCACGTTTCATTCGGTCAATAATAATTTCAAGATGCAGTTCACCCATACCGCTGATAATCGTCTGTCCCGTTTCTTCGTTGGTCGAAACACGGAATGTTGGATCTTCTTCTGCAAGACGCTGCATCGCTTCACCCATCTTTTCCAGATCCGCTTTTGTCTTCGGTTCAATCGCAACATCGATAACCGGCTCAGGAAACTCCATCCGTTCGAGTACAATCGGATCATCTTCGATTGTCAACGTATCACCTGTACGCGTATTCTTCAATCCGATAGCAGCAACAATATCACCTGCATATGCTTCCTGAATTTCTTCACGATGATTCGCATGCATTCGAAGTATACGCGCAATTCGTTCTTTCTTATCAGAAATTACATTATGAATATACGAACCTGCGGATAATGAACCGGTATAGATACGAAAATATGTTAATCGCCCGACAAAAGGATCACTCATAATCTTAAATGCAAGCGCTGTAAATTTTTCTTTATCGCTTATCTTTCGTACAACATCGTCATGACGATGCGGATGGTGACCGTGAATCTCTCCATTGTTAATATCTAAGGGACGACGGCAATAAATCCACAACTGCATCCATCAAATCCTGAACACCTTTGTTCTTGAATGAAGAACCGCAAAGGACCGGAATGATATCGCCTTTTAGTGTAGAGCGTCTTAATACGCGTCTGAACTTCTTCCGGCGAGATTTCTTTTCCTTCAAGATAATTTTCAAGCAGCTTATCATCTTCGTCGGCAACCGCCTCAAGCATCTTTGATTCGATATTCGTTTGCTTTCGGCTTTAACTTCTCTGGGATTTCTATTTCATCCCATGTCGCACCCTGCGTATCTTCGTGATACATTCGGGCTTTCATCGTAATCAAATCTATTATGCCTGCAAACATATCGCCTTCACCAACCGGCAATTGTATCGGTACAGCATTTGCCTTCAGACGGCTCTTCATCATATCCACTACAGCCAAGAAAATCTGCTCCAGCACGGTCCATCTTATTCACGAATGCTATACGAGGAACACCATACTTATCGGCCTGCCGCCATACTGTTTCTGATTGCGGTTCTACACCGCCGACCGAACAGAACAAAGCAACAGCACCATCGAGCACGCGAAGCGACCGCTCTACTTCAATTGTAAAATCAACGTGACCGGGAGTATCAATAATATTGATCAGATGCTCCCGCCAGAAACATGTCGTTGCAGCGCTTGTAATTGTAATACCACGCTCTTTTTCCTGCTCCATCCAATCCATGGTTGCAGCGCCGTCATGTACTTCACCAAGACGATGCAAACGTCCCGTATAAAACAGAATACGCTCCGTCGTAGTCGTCTTACCGGCATCAATGTGCGCCATAATGCCGATGTTTCTAGTTTTTTCTAAAGAATACTCACGAGGCATAAAATTTTTACAAGCTCCAGCCTATAGAATCAGCATTCGCCGATAAAATAGGTTACATGAAATCAATAAGACACTAAAACTCTACCACCTGAAATGTGCAAAAGCTTTATTGGCTTCAGCCATACGGTGTACATCTTCTTTTTTCTTCACCGCACCGCCTTCACCGGAAGACGCAGCAAGTAATTCTGCCGCAAGCTTTTGCGACATGGATTTATCCGAGCGTTCTTGGGCGTAATTAATCAACCAACGAATTGCGAGAGCGGTTCGTCGCTCGAGACGAACTTCTGTAGGAACCTGATAGGTTGCACCGCCAACTCTTCGTGCTCTTACTTCTATAAGCGGAGAAGCGTTATCCACCGCTTTTTTAAATATATCCAATGGATTCTTTTCTGTTTTCTGCCCTATTTGTTCCAGGGCATCGTAAACGATTGATCGCGCTATATTCTTTTTTCCATCCTGCAAAACACTATTGACAAACCTGGAAATAAGTTCATCACCGAATTTCGGATCAGGCGTTACACGCCGACGTATGGCTCTTTTCTTTCTCATGCTTTAATAATTATGATTGCTGCTTTGGTTTCTTAGCACCGTATTTTGAACGTCCTTGTTTTCGATCTTGTACACCTTGAGTATCCAATGTACCGCGAATAATATGGTAACGCACACCGGGCAAATCTTTCACTCTTCCGCCTCGAATAAGCACGATGGAATGCTCTTGAAGATTGTGCCCTTCACCGGGAATATATGCAGTAACTTCAATCCCGTTCGTCAGGCGAACACGTGCAACTTTTCGCAATGCCGAATTCGGCTTTTTAGGCGTTGTAGTATACACGCGTGTGCAAACTCCTCTTTTCTGAGGATTGCCGTCGAGAGCCGGTGACTTGCTTTTCCATAGCACCTTTTCTCGACTTTCTTTAATAAGTTGATTTACCGTCGGCAATTCTACACTCTCCAAAATTCTTACTTCAACATGAAGTACACATTATTTAATATAATGTTTTTTAACTTATAAGTCAATGCAAAAAATCCTATAAAGCAATAAAACTATTCTATAACTTTGATTTTTCGCTTAGGTTTCTTCGTCTCAATATCTGTTTGAATAACTTCCTTGGGAAGCTCCTCCACAGAAGTCTCGGATATCATTGATTCCGGCGGAGTGACAATAATATCTTTAAACTTCTTCTGCCCTGTCCCGGCCGGAATAAGGTGTCCCATTATGACATTCTCTTTTAGACCAAGGAGGTAATCGTTCTTCCCTGCAATAGCAGCATCAGTCAATACTTTTGTCGTCTCCTGGAACGAAGCCGCAGATATCCAGCTTTCCGTTGTAAGCGATGCCTGCGTGATGCCTAGAAGGATAGGATCTGAAGTTGCCTGCAATCCATCGCGAAATTCAGCGACTTTTTTAGATCTCTTTTTTAGATCGGTGTTTACTTCACGTGCAATCTTCTTGGTAACTAATTGACCATTTTTCAGTTTTGAATCGCCCTTGTTGACAATGACAATTTTATCAATAAGACTTTCATTTTCATCATGCAACTGGTTCTTATCTGCATGGTCGCCTTCAAGATACTTTGTATCGCCCTGATCCGCGATCCTGACCTTCTGCATCATTTGGCGTACGATAACTTCAATATGCTTGTCATTAATCTTTACACCCTGCATCCGATAAACTTCTTGAATTTCGTTCACCAAATATTCCTGCACTGCGGTCGTTCCCTTAATGCGGAGAACATCATGAGGATCAATCGAGCCAGCAGACATGCGTTCGCCCGCTCGAATTAAGTCACCTTCCTGAACCAGAAGATGCTTGCCAAGCGGAATGAGATATGTACGCTTGTCCTTGCCGTCTGCACTCTCTATGAATACTTCTCTCGAACCGCGCTTCGGCTGGCCAAGTGTAACTGTTCCATCGATTTCACCAACAACTGCCGGATCATTCGGATGCCGTGCTTCGAAGAGCTCGGTCACTCGCGGTAAACCGCCGGTAATATCGCGCGTTTTTCCGATATCACGAGGGATCTTAACCAGGATGGAACCAGCCGGTACTTCCTCTCCGTCATCGACATTAACATGAGCACGCGTGGGAATAGGATATGATGCGACCTTCTGACCTTTCTTATTGATAATTGCTATAGCCGGAATAAGAGTCTTTTCGCGGCTGTCAATAACTACCTTCTGAATGTGTCCCGTCTGCTCATCCGGTTCTTCTCGATAAGTGACTTTCTCTTTCATGTCAACATACTGTATAGTGCCGCTGTGTTCAGAAACGATCACCGCGTTGTATGGATCCCATTCATATACAAGTTCACCCTTAGCAACCTTTGCATTATCCCGAACCAATAAGGTTGCGCCATACGGTACATCATACTTTGTTAGAATTCGGTTGTCGTCGTCCAACACATTGATGACACCGCTTCTTCCGGAAACCATAAGCCGGTTATCGTTTTCCTTTGAGAACTCAATGAATTTTATACCGGAGTATTTAATAGATCCGTCAAATTTAGAGACAACCTGGGATTGCGCAGCGATAAGACTTGCAGTTCCGCCTGTATGGAATGTACGTAATGTCAACTGTGTACCGGGTTCTCCGATCGATTGAGCAGCAATGACACCGACCGCCATACCAGGCTCTACCAGATTTCCTGTCGTAAGATCGCGGCCATAACATTTTGCACAGACACCGCGTCTGGAGTCGCATGTGAGCACTGATCGAATAATAACGGTTTCAATAGATGTTTCGGAAATCTGCTGTGCCTTTTCCTCGTCGATGAGTTCACCGCCATGGACAATCACTTCATTTGAAATCGGATCAACTATATCTTGAAGAGAAACGCGTCCGAGAATACGTTCGGTCAACGGTTCCTTAATATCTTCGGCTTCTTTCAATGCGTTGGTCGATACACCTTTGATCGTTCCGCAGTCGATTTCACCTATAATAGCATCTTGAGCAACGTCAACGAGCCGGCGTGTGAGATATCCGGCATCAGCTGTCTTCAATGCGGTATCGGCAAGACCTTTACGCGCACCGTGTGTTGAAATAAAGTATTCAAGAATCGATAGACCTTCGCGGAAATTTGCGATGATCGGATTTTCAATCAGTTCGCCCGTTGCACCCGACATACTCTTTTGCGGTTTCGCCATCAATCCGCGCATACCTGCAAGCTGACGAACTTGTTCCTTTGAACCGCGCGCACCGGAATCGACCATCATATAAAGAGAGTTGAATCCATCACGATCCCGCTGCAAAGCTTCAAATAATCTATCCGCAATTCTGCTTGTAACACGTGTCCAGATATCAATTACTTTATTGTAACGCTCGCCATTCGTGATGAAACCGCGGAAGTATTGTGATTCTACATTCTCAACATCTTTTTGCGCTTTGATGACCAGATCAACTTTTCTCTTTTGGAATAACGACATCACCGATAGAAACAGAAAGTCCGCCTTTGGTTGCATAAGTAAATCCGAGCAGTCTTCAATTGATCAAGGAAATTTGCAGTGACCAGATTGCCGCATCGGCGGAATACCGTCGAAATAATCTGCACAAGACGTTTATTGTTCAGTAATTCGTTCACAAAAGGAATTTCAGGCGGAACGATTTGATTGAAGATGGTGCGACCTGTTGTCGTTTCAACCAACTCGTTGTTGATCCGTACTTTAATCCTTGCGTGCAATCCGATCCTGCCTTGATCATACGCAATAATAACTTCTTGAGGCGAAGAAAATACTCTTCCTTCTCCAATATCTCCTGCTTTCGATTTCGTAAGATAGTAACATCCGAGCACCTGATCTTGTGTCGGTGTAACAATCGGAGAACCGCTCGCAGGCGAAAGGATATTATGACTTGAGAGCATCAGCATACGGGCTTCAAGCTGTGCTTCGTATGATAGCGGTACATGGACCGCCATCTGGTCGCCGTCAAAGTCCGCATTAAACGCTGTGCAGACCATTGGATGAATACGAATAGCTTTGCCTTCTACCAGTACCGGCTGAAATGCCTGAATACCGAGACGGTGTAATGTCGGAGCGCGGTTCAACATTACCGGATGTCCATCGATGATATTTTCCAGGATGTCCCATACATCCGGACCCTTCTTATCCACCATCTTCTTCGCACTCTTCACTGTCTTAACCAAACCGCGTTCGATAAGTTTGCGGATGATATGCGGTTTGAATAACTCCACTGCCATATCTTTCGGTAAACCGCATTGATGTAAATGTAATTCCGGGCCGACCACAATAACCGAACGGCCTGAATAATCGACGCGTTTGCCGAGCAAATTTTGACGGAAACGTCCTTGTTTCCCTTTGAGCATATCTGAAAGAGATTTCAGAGCCCGATTATTGTCGGAACGAACCGCATTAACACGGCGCGAATTGTCGAAAAGCGAATCAACTGCTTCCTGCAGCATTCGTTTTTCATTGCGTAAAATTACTTCCGGCGCCTTAATTTCTATGAGGCGTTTCAAACGATTATTACGAATGATAACACGGCGATACAAATCATTCAGATCCGATGTCGCAAAACGTCCGCCTTCTAATGGAACCAACGGACGCAATTCCGGCGGAATAACCGGAATGACATCCAGTACCATCCACTCTGGTTTATTTGGCACGTCGCTTTCCGGAGTACGGAATGCTTCAACAACACGCAACCGTTTCAGTGCATCTTGTTTTTTCTGGACGGAGGTTTCCGTTGCAAGTTGTGCGCGCAATTCAGCTGCGAGATCTTCTACGTTCACACGTCTTAATAGATCCTTGATCGCATCACCGCCCATTTTTGCGATAAACTTCTTGGGATCGTTGTCCTCAAGTTCCTGATTTTCTTCCGGAAGCGAAGAAAGAATTTCGAGATATTGATCTTCGGATATCAAATTGAACCGCTGCAAACCGGTTGTGCCCGGATTGACAACGACGTATGATTCATAATAGATGATCTTTTCAAGTTCTTTGCCGGCGATTCCGAGAATTGTGCCGATTTTGCTGGGCACGGAACGGAAATACCAAATATGCACTACCGGAACTGCCAGTGTTATGTGTCCCTGCCGTTCACGACGAACGCTCTTTTGCGTTACTTCGACACCGCAGCGATCGCATGTAATTCCTTTATAACGAATGCGTTTGTATTTTCCGCAATGGCATTCCCAGTCGCGAACCGGACCGAATATTTTTTCGCAGAATAATCCATCCTTCTCGGGACGGAATGACCTGTAGTTGATCGTCTCCGGCTTTGTTACTTCACCATGCGACCGGCTCAGAATCATATCCGGCGATGCAAGACTGATCGTAATTTTATGTAAATGTTTTCTTTGCTGCTAATTCCGTATAAGGCATATCGCCTCCATCAAACTATGTTCTTTTTTGGATGAGTAATGACTGCTTTTTACCGGCATGTATCACCATCATTCAATCTTCACTTCCAGACCTAATCCCTGCAGCTCGCGAACGAGCACATTGAACGATTCAGGTACATTGGGTTCTGAAAGGTTCTCGCCTTTTACTATGGCTTCATATACTTTCGCGCGGCCGATTACATCATCGGACTTAACAGTAAGTATTTCCTGTAAAATATTCGATGCACCGTACCCTTCAAGAGCCCAGACTTCCATTTCTCCAAAACGCTGGCCTCCAAATTGCGCTTTGCCGCCCAAAGGCTGCTGAGTAATGAGTGAGTATGGCCCGATGGAACGGGCGTGAATTTTATCGTCTACCATATGCGATAATTTCATCATATATAGATATCCGACCGTGACCTCTTGATCAAAAGGCTCTCCGGATCGCCCGTCAATAAGCACTGTTTTAGAAGTTTTACTGATTCCGGCTTTCTCCAGCCATTCCTGTACTTCTTCCCATTTTGCACCGTCAAAGATCGGCGAAGCAAAATCTACTCCAAGCTTTATTCCTGCCCAACCGAGCGCTACTTCAAACAATTGTCCCAAATTCATTCGGGACGGCACACCCAGCGGATTGAGTACGATATCCACAGGATGCCCGTTAGGAAGGAACGGCATATCCTCCACCGGCACAATTGTAGAAACAACACCCTTGTTTCCATGTCGTCCGGCCATCTTGTCGCCCACTTGAAGCTTACGTTTTTTTGCAACATATACTTTTGCAAGCTGAACGATACCCGGAGCTAATTCGTCTCCAAGCTGTATTTTATTTTTCTCGTGACGATAAAGTTCTTCTATTTCGCTCATCTTCTGGCGGAAATTTTCATAAATATGAACTATAGTATTATGCTTCCGCTTATCATCGATCCATTCTTGATTAAAATCGAGTTTATCCAGATCTTCCATTTTTTGGAATGTATCCTCTTTAAATGCAACACCGGCGCGGATAGAAATTTCACCGTCAGTGTTCCGGATACCGATAGATTTTTCACCTTCAAGCACTTGATCCAGCTTGCGTCCGAGCTTCTCGTGCAGATCTTTGATCTCCTTGCGCCGCAGGCGTTCGAGTGATTCCAGTTTCTTCTTATCCTCTTTTTTGCTCTCCGTGTCCTTCTTTTTACGGCTGAAGAGTTTCGTTGAAATAACGATACCCTTCATTCCAGGAGGCGCTTTTAACGAAGCATCTTTTACATCGCCGGCTTTTTCTCCGAAAATCGCTTTTAACAGTTTCTCTTCGGGTGTCGGATCAGTTTCGCCTTTTGGTGTGATCTTGCCTATAAGAATATCGCCCTCGTTGACTTCTGCACCGACGCGAACAACTCCGTTTTCATCAAGGTCTTTCGTTGCTTCTTCGCTGACATTCGGAATTTCCCGTGTAAGTTCTTCTTCGCCGCGTTTTGTATCTCTAACCTGTAATTCAAACTCCTCAATATGAACGGATGTAAAGACATCTTCTGCTACTATACGTTCACTGACAATAATAGCATCTTCAAAGTTGTACCCGCGCCATGGCATAAACGCCACCAGGATATTTCTGCCGAGTGCAAGCTCTCCGCCGTCAGTCGCACAGCCGTCGACAAGTACGTCGTTCCTCTTGAAGTGCTGACCTTCTTTCACGACTGGTTTTTGGTTGATACAGGTGTCTTGATTTGTACGAAGAAACTTTGTGAGCTTATATTCTACGCGGCGTTTATCATCGAAACTTATAATCGCTTCATTGCTATTCTCGTCAATATCATATAAAACGACAATACTGTCGCCGTTGACGGATTCAACTACTCCGTTGCGTTCGGCAACGATTATAGTACGTGAGTCGCGTGCAATAGTTTCTTCCAATCCTGTGCCTACAACCGGCGCTTCAGGCTGTAATAGTGGAACAGCCTGACGCTGCATATTTGATCCCATCAAAGCACGGTTAGCATCATCATGCTCAAGGAAAGGAATCAACGCTGCAGCTGCGCTTACAATCTGGTTAGGTGCAACGTCCATATACTGGATTTTATCAGGTTCGGTAACCGGATAGTCGCTTTGAAATCTTGCTTTAATTTTTTCTTCAACGAAACGGCCGCGTTCATCCAGTATTGTATTGGCTTGAGCTATAGTAACTTCATCTTCACGCTCTGCCGTCAGGAATTCAATCTCTTCTATAACCCGGCCGTTTTTTACCTTCCGATACGGTGTTTCAATAAAACCAAAATCATTAATACGCGCATGGATGCATAGTGAAGAAATCAAACCGATGTTCGGACCTTCAGGAGTCTCAATCGGGCAAAGTCTGCCATAGTGAGTATAATGCACGTCACGGACTTCGAATCCGGCGCGTTCACGCGTCAAACCGCCTGGTCCGAGTGCAGAGACACGCCGCTTGTGTGTCATCTCCGCCAGCGGATTTGTTTGATCTAGAAATTGTGAAAGCTGGTTCGTTCCGAAAAATGCATTTATGACGCTGGTTATTGTCCGCGCATTAACTAAATCCTGCGGTGTGATTGTTTCGGCATCGCGTAAATTCATTCGCTCCCGAATAGTGCGTGTCATACGGGATAAGCCGATATTGAATTGCTGGGCAAGCTGTTCACCAACTGTTCGCACGCGGCGATTCCCCAGATGGTCAATGTCATCCACTGCCCTCTTACCTTGCTGCATATCGATCAAATATTTGATGATAGCAATAATATCGTCTTTTGTAAGCGTTGTTACATTTTCCGGTATATTCAGGCTGAGCTTAATATTCATCCTGTGCCGGCCTACATCGCCGAGATCATATCGTTTAGGATTGAAGAACAACCGGTCAATAAGGTTCTTAGCCGTATCTAAATCCGGTGCTTCGCCAGACCGCAGCTGAGTATAAATTGCTTCCAGTGCATCTTCAGAAGAACGGGCGGCATCTTTTAAAATAGTATTGGCAATAACCGAACTGGAGGAAGCTTCGTCGGTCTTTAATAATCGAAGCTTTTTAATATTTGCTTTTTTGATATGTTTGATATGTTCTTCAGTAAGTTTTGAATCTTTATTGATGAACACTTCACCTGTTTTTTTGTCAAATACATCGCTGCACACTTTTCTGTCGATATAATCTTTTAAATCGACTTTTGCGATATCGATTTCTTCTACAAGTCCGAACAAATCAAGAATATCATCATCGGTCGAATAACCGAGCGCACGCAATAACGTCGTGACAGGAAATTTTTTCTTTCTATCAATATAAGCGTACATGACATTATTGATATCGGTGGCAAATTCCACCCAGGAACCGCGGAATGGAATAATACGCGCAGAATACATCATAGTGCCGTTCGGATGGACCGATTCACCGAAAAATACGCCGGGTGAACGATGCAGCTGACTTACCACAACACGCTCTGCACCGTTAATAATGAACGTGCCGCGATGTGTCATAGCAGGAAGATTGCCAAGATAGACTTCCTGTTCGATTGTATCGACAAATTCTTTTCCGCCTTCTTTCTTGGCAGAGAGCCTGAGCTGTGCTTTTAATGGAACAGCAAATGTCAACCCGCGTTCCTGGCACTCGATAACCGAATACTTCGGTTTTTCAACATAATACTCTGAGAACTCGAGAAGAAAATTTTCACGTGCATCGCTGATAGGAAAATTCATCTCAAATACCTGCTGCAAGCCGAGCTTTTTCCTGCGATGCGGAAGTATATCAGCTTGAAGGAAATTGTTAAACGAGTCAATCTGGACGTTCAGAAGATCCGGCGTTTCGATGACCGATGGGATTCGTGCAAACAACACACGCTCTTGAGAACCATTGGATTGGTTTTTCAAAGGAACCACTCCTTGTTAAAATTATGTTTTAAATTCAACCTTAACGGTTGATACATCTATTTTAAATTAAAAAAGACTTTCATAACGCGGTCGTATTATACTCGCCCTTAGACGTCATAAGCCGATGGTTCTAAAGCCCGTTTAAAAGGCGAGCCATCGGCTTAGCGACCATATGCATCCATCTATCTCAACAAGATTCTCACTTGAAAAGTTCACGATGGATCTGCTGCTTGATTTATTTGAGCTCGACGGTTGCGCCTGCTTCTTCGAGTTCCTTCTTTAATTTTTCGGCATCGTCTTTCGAGAGGCCTTCTTTCACGGTCTTTGGTGCGCCGTCTACGAGATCTTTCGCTTCCTTCAAACCGAGACCGGTTGCAGCACGCACGACCTTAATGACATTGATTTTCTGTGCGCCTGAGCTTTTTAATTCGACGTTAAATTCGGTTTGTTCTTCCGCAGCAGCAGCTGGAGCGGCTGCTCCGGCCGGCATAGCCGCGCCCATCATCATCGGGGCAGCAGCGGTGACACCAAACTTCTCTTCGAGTGCCTTCTTCAATTCCGAAGCTTCAAGCAGAGTAAGTTTTTCGATCTTCTCAACAATTTCAGCAACGACTGACATGGTAATTCTCCTTTAAATAATAGTTTTCAAATTCAAAATTAAGCAGCCTTCTTCTTCTCGATTGCATCGAGGACATAGACGAGATCGCGAGCAACAGCATTGATCGCGCCGGCTATACCTGAAGCAGGTGCCTGTATACTTCCAAGGATTGCAGCGATCATATCCTTTCGCGAGGGCATGTTCGCCAGTTCATTTAACTTTGTGGCATCGTAGACTTGCTTTTCGATGACAGCAGCTTTAAGTTTGAACTTTCCTAATTTCTCGGAATACTTCTTGATAATCTTCGCCGGTGCCGATGGATCGTCATATGAAAATGCAATACCTGTCGGACCAACGAGTTTATCGTATACACGATCAAATCCGCTAAGTTGTTGAAGGGCTTTCCGCGCAAGCGTATTTTTCACT
Source organism: uncultured Bacteroidota bacterium (assembly GCA_963770945.1). GTDB lineage: Bacteria > Bacteroidota > Ignavibacteria > UBA10030 > UBA10030 > Fen-1298. The sequence continues at coordinate 365,535 of CAVYRP010000008.1, forward strand.
ACGTTGTACTCGACTCCGGATTTCCGAAATTCACGGCGCAAATCTGTTTCTTCTTCGACCGTTAGTTTAGAAAAATCCGCAAAGTACATCGCAATAGCTCGCGCAGCTTTATCGGCAACTTCGGCTATGATCGCCTCTTTCTCACTGCGTTTCATGATTTTACCTTTAAATGTTAGTTCTTGTTGTTGAATGAGAAGCCCCCGCGTTTAACGAGGCATCCAACTATTTACGAGAACTTGAGTGCGTAATTTCTATTTTAATGTATTCCGGTTTCGGTACGGTCGATGTGCACGCCGGGTCCCATAGTCGTGGAAATGGCGATACTCTTAACATATTGACCTTTTGCCGTTGCCGGTTTTAATCTCATGATTGTATTGAGAAATGAATGAATGTTCTCAACTAATTTTTCTTTTTCAAATGCCGCCTTACCGACAGTCGCATGGACAATTCCGGCTTTTTCGACGCGGAATTCAATTTTGCCTGCCTTGACTTCCTTTACTGCTTTCGCTACATCCATTGTTACCGTTCCGCTTTTTGGATTCGGCATAAGGCCGCGGGGACCAAGAATTTTTCCGAGCTTTCCAAGATCACCCATAACATCAGGCGTTGCGATAATCACATCGATGTCTGCCCAGCCTTGCTGGATCTTTATCAAGATAGTCTTTGTAACCGACATGATCTGCACCTGCTGCTTTGGCTTCTTCATCCTTTGGCGGTTTAGCAATGACGAGCACACGGACTTCTTTTCCAATGCCGTGCGGCAATGCTACCGTTCCTCTAAGCGCCTGATCTGCCTTCTTCGGGTCAAGACCAAGCCGGACAGCGATATCAACCGCTTCGGAGAACTTTGCGGAAGCTGATTGTTTTACTAAATCCACCGCATCAGTTATTGTATAATTCTTAGGTTGAATATTTTTTGCGACGGCTCTGAATCTTTTACTATGTTGTTTCATTTTCTCGCTCCATCTTGCACAATCTTATTCTTCGACCGTGATGCCCATACTGCGGGCAGTGCCGGCTACCATACTCATCGCCGAATTAATGTCTGCCGCATTCAAATCCGGCATTTTTAATTCAGCAATTTCGCGGACTTGTTTCTTTGTTACCTTGCCAACTTTATTACGATTCGGTTCACCGGAACCTTTTTCCAATTTTGCAGCTTTCACCAGCAATGTTGCAGCAGGCGGAGTTTTTGTGATGAATAAAAACGATTTATCACTGAACACCGTGATAACCACAGGAATGATAAGTCCCTGCTGATCTTTCGTTCTTGCATTAAACTGTTTGCAGAATTCCATGATATTGACGCCCTTTTGACCGAGCGCGGGCCCAACCGGCGGTGCAGGATTTGCCTGACCGGCGGGAATTTGCAGTTTAATAAAACCCGTTATTTTCTTTGCCATAGTGATACCTTACATTATGATTACTAAATTCTCAGATTACTTTTCTATTTCTACCTGTGAAAAATCAAGTTCTATCGGTGTTTTGCGCCCGAAGATACTGACCATCACTTTCACTTTAAGTTTTTCGTAATTTACTCCTTGAACGAATCCGTTGAAATTGTTAAACGGTCCATCTGTCACTTTCACTGCTTCACCGATATGGAACGGGATATCGACAATCTGAGTCTCTTCCTTTTGTTCCATCTTGCCGATGAGACGCCGTACTTCATCCGGCTGTAATGCGGCCGGATTATTTTTGTCCGGTACAAATCCCATCACCGAAGGGGCTTCAAGAATGACGTGGTTTGTTTCTTTATCTAATATGGCCTCAACAAGAATATATCCGGGGAAAAAATTCTTTACTTTCGATTTCTTTTTACCATCTTTGATCTCAAATACCTTTTCTGAAGGAATCAAGACATTCGAAATTTTTTCCTGCAATCCTATCCGTGCAATTTCCGAATCCAGGTAGCTCTTAACCTTGGCTTCGTGCCCAGAATACGTTCGAACTACATACCAGCGCTTATCCAATGTCCATCCTTCAAGATTTCAAAATTACTTTTAGAACTTCGCTTACTGCGAAGTCCACAATCCACGCAAAGACCGCGATAAGCAATGTGACAATGATGACGATTTTTGTAGACTCCACGAGTTCCTCACGTGATGGCCAGGTCACCTTCTCCATCTCTTTTGTGACATCGCTAAAGAAGTTTATAATTTTTTCTTTCATCGCTCAATATCTTCCTTCTTATTTTGAGTGATCATGCACGTCAGGAGGGAGTCGAACCCCCAACCTGCGGTTTTGGAGACCGCTGCTCTGCCAATTGAGCTACTGACGTATCATCATTTTTGCTCTCTGTGCAGGTGCAGACACATTTGCTTTAACCGATTGAATAACTCGCGTGCGTCTCTCAATTTGAGTACACATCAGAATGCAAAATTAGTTACTTGGTTTCTTTATGCGGCGTTCGCTTATTACACCACGGACAATACTTCTTGTACTCAACACGCCCGGTCTGTTTCTTTTTATTTTTTGTTGTGGAATAGTTACGCCGTTTGCAGCTTGTGCATTCTAAAGTAATGATGTCTCGCATATTCGTTCCTTCATCTTCTTCCTAACATATTCGAGCTTGCGATCGGGATTGAACCGATGACCTCTTCCTTACCAAGGAAGTGCTCTACCAACTGAGCTACGCAAGCGCTCAGACACTGTGGAGCGGGAGACGGGACTCGAACCCGCGACCAACAGCTTGGAAGGCTGTGACTCTACCAACTGAGTTACTCCCGCGTTTATACCATCCCAGCTCGCTCAATATTTCTTTTCAAACAACAAAACCAATCTCCCCATCGCAATCTCCGTGGGCAGGGGAGGATTCGAACCTTCGAAGGCATGAGCCGTCAGATTTACAGTCTGATGCGTTTGACCGCTTCGCTACCTGCCCAACAACTCTCTGCTTGAGCTGGCTATCGGACTCGAACCGATGACCTGCTGATTACAAATCAGCTGCTCTACCAGCTGAGCTACGCCAGCATAATTGTACCCAAAGCGATATTCAACCCTTCTGCGATTTCGCATGACAACAACCGCAGTAAATCAAGGACTTCGAGAATACAGGTGATTCGCCCGGTACGCCGAATTGCCAGACTATAAATATAGAAAAATTTCGTAAATAGTCAACGAAACTTTTTAAAATTATTTTATCTTTTCCGTTTCTTTGCATCCAACGAGCAGAAATATTGCCCGGGTCAAGACGTAATACTTCAGCTAAGGCCGATTTCGCCTCATTGGTTCTTCCCCTTTTATTAAGCCAATCGGCTTCACGCAGCAGCATCAGGATATAATACTGCTCAAAATCCTTTGCAACTGGCTGTTTTTTATCCCAAATCGCAAAATCGAGCTAAAGAAGTCCTGTAATAAGTCGTATCTTCTTTTTTCGTAAGCCGTAAGAAAAAGGCCTGCGGGTGTACGATAATATGAAGAAGGAAACTCCTGATCGATCCGTGCATCAATATAGACCGGATGATCCGGAAGAGATTTTTCGACTGCTTCATTCAACAGGTTTTGCCAGATATGATTGAATGATATTGAAATTGAACGGGATATCATGCTCAAACTTATCCAATTCCCTTAAGAAAAGATTTGCGCTCGGCCTTATCCGCTCCATCAGCTCCGGAGACTGTTCGTTCAAGCTGCATAAAATACCAGGAACGATTTTGCAGTGAGACTTTTATCTATGATGGTAATATCGCGCCGTTCATTCCGAATAATTTGATAATACAATGACGGTGAAATAAAATAATCCCACTGACTCGCTATAACAACGGCATTTGGCTCCATATTTGAAAAAGCATTCGATAACAAATTGCTGCGGGAGAATATTTTTTGATTCATCCACTCCGTTCCAATGACATAGAATTTGTATAACCGGAAGAATAGCAAGGACTACAACTGCTGCAGCCTTTACCCAGCTTTTGCCGCTGCTCATCCGGTTAAAAATGAAATCGATCCCAAAAGCTGCTATCCAGCCGGAAGACGATGTATGAAAGTAAAAAGTAAGAGCCAATATCGAAAATATCATAGTTTACGGCATAAGTGATCGTGGTAAAAAATAATATTACTAGAAATAAAAACATCCTGCGTGAATATCTGATTAATGCAAACATCCCTATCAGCAATAAATACAACTATAACCAAATTAAATTCTGAGGTGAAGTTATTTAGAAAGTAACTCAACTGCTTTTTGTACAACACTCAAACCGGAGAACATCCATACTCGAAATTGCTTACCGCTGATATGCCAGAAAAATCGTTGCAGCGTTGCTGGATGTCCCCAATCAAGAAGCGGATTCCCCGATGAACGAATAGGTATATATATATATACAGACAGGCCAAGTAAAAAGCCCGGAGTTAATATATAGAATTCGCCTAAATGATTCCTTGCTGAAACCAAGAGCACGAAAGAATAACCATAAGAATCCCGGTAATAGAAGAATCGTAGTCATATGATTCGAGAAACTTAGACCTAGTTACAAATGCGAAGAGAATCAGCTTTCTTGAAAGAATATCGGATCGGCTGTAGCTGCTCCTCCAGACCTTCGATAAAAAATAATGTCGAGAGCAGAATTAATACAAGGTGAAGTGCGTATACCTCAATAGCAGTCGATTGAGACCAGAAGGTTGATGAGAATCCAAGCACAAGACTTGCAATTGCCGATGTAAGAACGAAACGATTATCGTTCAGTTCCTTTCTTCTCTGACTTCTAACCAGAAATACGTTATACGACCGATGGAGCGATAGTGTGGTTTTAAAAAAAATACCGACGGCAGCAGCTGTGAGTAAGGATGCAAAGATGTTCAATTGAAGAATTTCTTCCATCGGAGCCGGAATCATCATCCAGCATTTCCCCAGCAATGTGAAAAGCGGATACCCTGTCGGATGTGCGATTCCAAGCGTGCAGATCACTGCTGCCAATTCACCCGAATCCGTGAAACCGACCGAGCGGCACATCGTGGTTAGGTAAACACAAAATGAGATTACCGCGAGCATAGCGGCGATGATATTCTCATTCCAGAGGAATGAGATAATTTTTTCTTTACTTGTTTTTTGGGATAATTGTGATAACATCACATAGAAATTACTAAAAAAGAGGAAGAATTGCATTAAAGGAAAACCACAATTAAAGATTGCGGATTTATCAATACAATTATATATTAAAAGTAATATCCAATGCCATTCCGATAATAAAGAGAAAAAATGAATTACTGCAATAAAATGCTGACTCTGATTGTTGTTTTAATTCAATTAATCTCAACTCCTGCAAATTCACAATCTACGGTAATAACAACTGCTGTCCCATTTCTCCAGATAAGTCCATCCCCTGAGGCAAACGGACAGGGATGTACTTCGGTCTCCAGAACATCGGACGATCCCTTTGCAATTTATTTCAATCCGGCTCACCTGGGAATCTCCAGCATTCAAAGTAATATTATGTTCTCTTTCTATCCAAGCAAAACTATGTGGTTGCCCGGACTAGGATTAAATGATCTCACATATAATGCTTTAGTTTTGAGCGGCGGGGCAAATTTGGAAGAATACCTGTCTCTCCCATTGTCGGTTGGCATCGCTTATTCACGTGTTGATCTGAATCTTGGATCATTTATCCGAACTTCACCTTACGGCCCTGATGTTATCGGCACTTTTACCGGTGAAGAGCATAATGATGCATTTAGCTTGGGTGTTGGATTGGATATTGGTATAAAAGTGGCATTGGGCATATCCTTTAGAAGAACAGAATCCAATCTTGGAAATTTTGGAGCCGGGACAGAACAAACAAGCGCCAGCGTGTCAGCTTGGTCACGCGATTATGGATTGCTCATAAACGCTCCAATAGTCGATTTAGTAACCAATGAATCAGAACTAATAGCAGGTATTACACCTATATGTGACTTATCGTTCGGTTCTGCTCTTACAAATATAGGGGATAAGATTTCCTATGTCGATCGAAATCAGACAGATCCTCTCCCGCGAAATATATCTATTGGTACCTCATTAGAATTTGGTTTCAAATATACACGCACCGATCATAAACTTATATCATTCACTTGGACAAGACAATCAGATAATCTTCTTGTTGGTAGAGATACAACAGGAAACTCCTTTTATCGAGAAATGTTCGGTGATATCGACTTCTTTAAGAACATTGTACAGGGAAAGCGAACTGAGACTATTGACCTCTCACAGGGCTGGCAAGTAGGGATTGCAGAAATCATATTTATTCGCGGTGGGTCGTTTGTGGGGACAGGGAATCGTTCCTTTACAACGGAAGGTCTTGGATTACGCCTCTCTGGAATTCTTAAACTCTTACAAGATATAAAAGTTGAAAGCAATGAATTATCTTATATAGCCGGGCACTTTGACATCCGCTACGATCAAAGTGAATACAATACTACTGAAACCGGCCATCCGCTCGATAATACAGAATTTTCATCGTTAACTATCGTTGTAAAGCTATAAGACTATTTTCGATCATCCAAAATCAAATAGTTCTTTGCCGGATCCCTGATTATTTTTCAATTATAATAACGCAATATTTTAGAATAATTAGCTGAAGCTACGTAGAATCCAATAAAATATTGCCACGACCTTTGGCACCGTCAACCTCAAAACAATCCATAATGCGGCTAAGCCGATACTGCTTCATTATTACTTATCCACGACGTAAACCTGCCTGCCCTGCCCGACCGGCTGGCGGGCGCAGGCACGGCGTCTTGGCTATAAATCAACTTACTTTGCGTAACATCAGTAATTAAATAAAATTTTCTTCGCATTAGAACTTATGCTTCCCTATTTTCTAATGGTAAAGATATTCCGAGAGTTCTAATGACAGCTGAAATAAGTAAATCAAACCATTCTACCTGGAAATTTCCCCGCGCATTCTGGACGGCAAACATTGTCGAACTATTTGAGCGATCTGCCTATTATGCAGTCTTTATTGCTATTACGCTGTATCTTTCACGCGTTGTCGGTTTCAACGATATCTGGTCTGCCTGGATCGGCGGCGTGTTTTCAGCCGGGATGTATTTTCTTCCCCCATTCACTGGTGCCCTAGCAGATAAAATCGGCTTCCGTAAAGCGATCATCCTTGCTTTCTCGCTATTGACTATAGGCTACTTTACACTCGGGGCATTACCATACAAAGAGACTGTGCCGCCTGCACTTGTCATTCTTATGTTCGGGGGTTCATTCATTAAATCGATTATTACAGGTACGGTCGCAAAAAACACGACGGAAGATACAAGAGCCCGCGGCTTCTCAATATTTTATGGAATGGTCAATGTCGGTTCATTCATCGGAAAGACGTTCGCCTTCCCTTTGCGGCTTCAGTGGGGCTTGGAATCTATTAATTACTATGCTGCCGCAATGACATTTGATTGCCCTCGTCACCGTTATCATTTTTTATAAAACTGCTAATAAACAAGGGGAAGGAAAATCATTTACCGAGGTTTGGGCAGGATTCATCCGTGTTGCAGCAAACACAAGACTCGTAGTCCTAATAATTATTGTCACCGGGTTCTGGATTATTCAGCAACAAATGTATGCGACAATGCCGAAATATGTTCTACGTACTGTCGGCGAGCATGCATCGCCGGAATGGATTGCTAATGTCAATCCGTTTATCGTCATGACATGCGTCGTTTTTATAACGAATCTAATGAGACACGCAAAAGCCGTCACTTCTATGACTGTCGGAATGTTTCTCATGCCCGTTTCTGCTCTATGTATGGCAGCTGGCGCACTTATACAGGCATCAACAGGAAATTCCATTTCATTCGGATTCTTTACAGCTCATCCCATTACGGTTATGATGATCGTTGGGATATCTATTCAAGGACTGGCTGAATGCTTCATATCACCGCGTTATCTGGAATTTTTCTCTCTTCAGGCGCCGAAAGGTGAGGAAGGATTATATCTCGGTTTCAGTCATCTGCATTCATTCCTGTCTTCGCTGATCGGTTTTGGACTCTCCGGATATTTGCTTACGGCGTATTGTCCGGACCCGGCCTCTCTTACTGCCGGTGAATTAACATTTGCATATGCCAAAGCACATTACATTTGGTACTACTTTGCTGCAATAGGTTTTACTGCCGGTATTGCTTTGATAATCTACCAACGTATAAACCGGCAATTAGATAATAAGAAACAGCCGCCTAATCAACGGAAGTAATTACTCAGACTGTTGTTTTTTCAGCTTCAGTTCAGTATGTTTCTATCATTAATAGGATAGCAGAAAACTATGTTTAGACAACTTAGGTATTGTCGGGGCAGGAACGATGGGCAGGGGAATTGCCCAGATAGCCGCACTCGCAAAAATCAATGTTCAGTTCTACGATGTAAATGAGACCATTTTACGCCGGTCTATTGAGTACATCAAAGCCGATCTCAGAAAAATGATCAATCTAGGTAAACTGCCTTCCGAGGAATTCGCTGCAATTATTGAACGAATTCGCACCCGAACCAGTCTGCCAGATCTCGGACATTGTGATTGTATTATTGAATCGGTCATAGAAGATATTCGCGTAAAGAAAGATCTCTTCAAACATCTCGATACGATAACTAATAGCACTGCCGTTCTTGCAAGCACAACTTCCTCTCTTCCTATTACCTCAATCGCTTCTCTGACAAGAAATCCGGAGCGTGTCATCGGTATGCATTTTATCCATCCCGTAAATACTTCTGCGCTGGTGGAATTAGTAAAAGGATATAAAACTAATACAGAGACACTTGACCGTGCCATCGAATGGGTAAAAATACTCGGAAAAGATTCCGTTATCGTCAAGGATATTCCCGGATTCATCGTAAATCGCATATCACATCCTTTTTTCAGCGAGGCCCTGCGTTTGCTTGGAGAAAATGTTGCTTATGCGGAACAGATTGATAACATCGTAAGGAAAATAGGCGGTTTTTCTGCAGGGCCGTTTGAAACGCTGGATCAGATAGGAATTGATACGGCACTTGCTGAAACAGAATCATTGTACAATCAATCGTACGGCGAGCAGCGGCTGCGACCGCATCCTATTCTTAAACAAATGGTGGAATCCGGGTTGTTAGGGAAAAAATCATCAAAGGGATTCTATAATTACGAAGAAATAAAATAGCGGAATTCAAACATTGAAGAAGAATAAGAAAGAATCAAAAAAGACCGTTAAAACCGCGAGGAAGTCATCAAAAATTCCTGCGATTAAAACAAAGCAAGAAGCAGGAGAGTTACCGAACCTTAATGCGGAAGAGCATGCGATAAACAAGCCGGGAGTTGCGCTCCATCAGGAGATCCTTAAATCTGAAAAAGCCCTCGTTTACATCACTGGCGAGGCTGCTATGGTTGAGCGGTATGCTGAAATTTGTATTTTTCATGGATACGGCGTATGTGTATCGTTAAATGAACCTTATACAAAAGAACAAAGGACTTTTTCGTCCGGTGTAACAATCTCAAACACCATCCCAAAAAATACTTCCATAGCAATTGAATTGACAAATATTGACCTTCCCGCAAAGAAGAAGAATCTTGAGAGACTGGCAAAAGCATTACCCGATACAGCTCCAATTCTTTCTTCGTCTGTTACTATAACAGCGACGGAACAGTCAGCCTGGATATCAGGGAAACACCGGCTTGTCGGCATCGCCGCACTACCCACATTCATCGACAAACCGCTGGTCGAAGTTGCACCGACAATCCACACACCGAAGGAAACCTTAGATGTAGTTTCACGTTTTTTCCGTACACTAGACAAGGAAATTGAGATTGTACAGGATAGAGTAGGAATGGTATTGCCGCGAATTTTATGCCAGATCATCAATGAAGCGGCTTTTGCAATAACGGAAGACGTCGCTGCACCCGACGATATAGACAAAGCACTGACGATTGGTATGAGTTTCCCGATTGGCCCTCTAAAATGGGCAGAGCAAATCGGATTAGACCAGGTGCATGCTGTTTTAACAGCGATTCATAACGATTTGCAGGAAGAACGCTATCGGATTGCCCCTATATTAAAGCAAATGGCATTGATAGGTGTATGGTGGAAACAATCATTAACCCATTAAAACTAAGAGATAAAACCATGAAGCTGGTTTATAAGGTTTTCTTAATGACATTTATTTTGGCAGGTATTGCTTTCTCACAGCCAAAGCTTTCGATTGATAATTCAGAAATCAATCTTGGAAAAATGTACAGCAGCGAAAAGAAAAAAGGAAAGATTATACTAAAAAATATCGGCAACGATACATTGCGCATCTATTCAGTTCAGCCGCAATGCGGATGCACAACAGTAAAAAGACCAAAAGAATTTCTCCTTCCCGGTCAATCTGATGATGTCGAGCTGGAGTTCAGTTCTGCCGGATATAGCGGAAAAGTGGAAAAGCAAGTTAGTATCAATACCAACGATCCGACGTCGCAATATATTATCGTCAAAATTATCGCAGAAATAATAGAAATACTTCATCCTATCAACGGATCATATTTGGTTTGGATGGATAATACAAAAGTCGATAAATCTGTGACAAAGAAATTTGCGATGAAGAACGTGTCCGGATCGCCGATTGTCATTAAAGGAGACAGCGTTTCTTCTGATTTTATTTCCATTAGATTAGATAAAAAGACCCTGCAGCCTAACGATACACTTAATATAGACGTAACGGTTTTGCCGACTAAACCAGGCCATACCAAAGAACATTTTTATATTTTAACGAACCATAAAATTTTACCGTTTTTAGAAATAAAAGTTGTTTATTGGGGAGTTAAAGAGAATTGAAAATATCTCGTCAATCCATCCTTGAGGCATTGCTCCTGATTGCTGCAGCGGCGGCATTGGGATTTTCTTACACGTTTGTAACAAAACAAGGTTTTTTTTCCAAGGGAAATCCGGCAATTTCTGCTTCAGCAGCAAATCTGGAAATGATTTCGTTAGAGAAGGCAAAGGAGTTTTACGAATCGCAGGGCGCGCTTTTCATTGATTCCCGGCATGATTTCGAATATAAAATAGGACACATTCACGGTTCCATCAACATTCCATTGAATGAGTTCGATAAACGCCGAGATCTGTTGGAAGACATTCCAAAAGAAAAAATACTAATCGTCTACTGCGATGGTGTCGAATGCAACTCCAGTTTAGAATTAGCCATGAAACTGATGGAATTCAGATATACAAATGTAAAAATCTTCTTCGGTGGATGGCAGGAATGGAGAAAGCAATAATTACCCTATCGATTATCAGTGAAGGATAGGCACACGGCAATTAAGTGAGGCTCTTCTCACCTGCATTTATTTCAGCGAGTAAATTATATGAAATCGATTTTAACAAATCCAATACTCATACTTCTTGTCCGTGTTTCACTAGGCGGCATTTTTGTTATATCCAGTTTGGATAAGCTCGCAGATCCGGGCGCTTTTACGATATCCATCCTCAATTACAAGATCGTCGGTACTCTATTTGCAACGGCGACAGCGACAATTCTACCTTCTTTAGAATTACTTTGCGGATTAAGTCTCATTCTCGGATTATACCCGCGTGCAAGCGCTTTATTAATTACATTGATGCTTATCGTTTTTACAGTTCTCGTTATTTCCGCCCTTCTGCGCGGACTGGATATATCTTGCGGTTGTTTTTCACAAGCTCCAGGCGTGAATAAAATCGGGTATTCTAAAATTTTAGAAAATATTGGAATGATTCTTATGGGACTGTGGTTATTATGCGTAAATAATTACGGTATAGCACTCACTCGGTTCTTCCCGCAAAAGAATAATAAACCGGGCGATTCGGAAAAATAGATTTATCCCAAACCTCAAACTCCATTGAAATCCCAAATGCTTCCCCTCAAAGTTGACAAAGAAATTGAATTGAAAATATTGGAGAAGATCGATGCTGCCGCCCTGTTCAATCTTGTCGAGAACAACCGTTCATACCTTCGTGAATGGGTTCCATGGGTGGACACCAATGTCACCGTCAAAGACAGCGAGGAATTCATTATCTCTTCGCAGGAGCAATACAATCAGAATCTCGGCTTTCAATGCGGGATTTGGTTTCACAGTCAATTAGTCGGTGTTATCGGCTTCCTGCGCATCGATTGGCTGAATAGAAACGTAGAGATAGGATATTGGATCGATGAAAAGCATCAAGGATTTGGAATTGTAACAAAATCATGCCGAATGATGGTAAATTATGCATTCAACGAATACAAGCTTCATCGCGTCCAGGTTCGCTGTGCAGCCGGAAATAGAAAGAGTTGCGCTATTATCGAGCGGCTTGGATTTTTAAAAGAAGGAATGTCACGGCAGGCCGAGTTCCTCTACGATCATTATGTAGATCTTTTCATTTATGGAATCACTGCGGAAGAATGGAAAGTACAAAGCAGTATTGAGACACGCTAAGATTTATAAGAAATCATTATATAGCAATGAGAGGCAGAAATAGTCTGCAAGCAGCTCAGTAAAAACATCGGTGGCAATAATTTTTATACTATTTCAATAACGAGGTGTTTATGAATAATTCTTTAAGTCTTTTTTTTCATTTCATCGGTTTTGGAATTGTATTTACGGCGCTCATGGGCGGGTGGATTATTGAACGGAGACTCAGGGCGGAGAAGGATTGGAATCGGAAACTCTTTCTTGGGACAATCAGCCGCCGGTTCAGCATATTGTTTCCCATCGCATGCATAATCATGCTCCTTTCAGGTATTGTGAATATCTTTATTATGTATAACGGCAGCGTTAACCTTCTATATATGGATGGATGGCTGATTGCTAAAATTATACTATTTGCTTTTCTTTTTATCAACGGCGCTGTTTTTGGACCCGTACTGGCGCGGCGGCGAACGAAATTAATGCAAGGGATATCGGATAAAAACGCACCTGAAGACGCTGAGTTAACTATTAAGGTTATAAATAAAAGTGCTTCGACGTTTTATCTTGTTCAATTCATCCTTCTTATAATTATTATTTTTCTCTCGATAACAGGTTTACAGGAGCATCCGGGCATCTGTCTAATATTTTCATTAAAAGGAGAAATACTATGAATCAAAAAACAAGAATTGACCACTCACTTGTCACGACAAATATTCAGCTTGACGGATATCGTGTTGTAAAAAATCTCGGCGTTGTCCGAGGAATAATTGTACGATCGCGTTCCATTTTTGGAAATATCGGGGCCGGCTTTCAGATTCTTTTTGGAGGTAATATCAGCCTCTATTCCGAATTATGCGAACAAACGCGTCGTGATGCTTTTGAACTAATGATTCGCCATGCGGAAGATTTTGGCGCAAACGCTATTCTTGCCTTCCGTTACGATGCAACCGACATCGCCGCCGGTGTAACCGAGGTATTGGCTTATGGAACAGCTGTGATTGTCGAAAAGATTTAAGAATCCCAATTCATTTTTGGAAAAACGGATCAAAGAGCGATGGAAAGGAATATTAAGATAAAAACCGATGGGTACATTCATCGGTTTTTTATTCTATTCATATCTTAGAGAATCGATCGGATCGAGATTTGCTGCTTTCCATGCTGGATAGACACCGAATACTACACCAACAACGGTTGTAATCGCAAATCCAATCAAAGCCCAATCGAGCGGAAATACGGGGGGAAATGAAAAAATAAGCGCTGTGATATTACCTCCCAGAATTCCGAGCAGGATGCCGATGATACCGCCTATCTCACACAAAACCACAGCTTCCGTAATAAATTGAGCAAGGATATTTGAGCGCCGAGCGCCTATCGCTTTCCGAATGCCTATCTCGCGTGTACGTTCAGTTACAGAAACAAGCATGATATTCATTATTCCAATACCTGCTGCAAGAAGTGAAACAAAGCTGATAAAACCTACTCCCAGTTTCACGTAAAGTGTAAATTCATTGAATGTTTCTATAAGCGAATCATTGGAAAAAATTGTAAAGTCATCTTCCTCGCCCGGTGCTACATTCCGTATTGTCCGGAGAAGCATACGTGCTTCCTCAACACAGTCATCATAGACTTCCGCACTTTTTGCTTTGATCAAAATATGAACACTGCGGAGTTTTCCGTAATTGTTTAGAAAAGTGCTTAATGGTATAACAACAAGGTTATCGGAGCTTCCGCCCAGCGAAGAACCCTTAGGTTCAAACGTCCCGATAACAACGAATCGCTCAGTACCAATCCTTATTTCTTTACCAACAGCATTTCCACGCGGAAATAGTTTCTTTTCGACGTCACTACCAAGAATTGCAGTACGGGTACTGTAACGCATATCATCATCCGTAAGACTGCGTCCCTCTTTAATTGTCCAATTATTTGTCGGTATTCCTTCAGGCTCTTCGCCGCCAATATCAACACTGGGATTTGTTTTCAGCGAACCATACTGAATAGTTTGAGCTCCTTTCCAGGATTCCAAAGCAACATATTTGGCAAGTGACACCTTTTCTTTAACAATGATTCCTTGATTATATCGGATGTCTTTTCTCTTCATTGCTTTGAGCCATTGTGAATGGTTTGCCATGACAGGTTGTTTCTGAATCTGGAATGTTTGAGAACCCAGATTACTTAAGCCATTTTCGATGCTGCTTTGTAATACTTGAACTGCCGTCATTACTCCGATAATGGAAAATACTCCGACAACGATTCCAAGGAGAGTAAGCACTGAACGAAGCTTATTGGAACGGACGGAACTCAGCGCAAGTTTTATAATTTCAGAAAACTGCATTGTATCTCCTGATTTTAATCTCGCTATTCATATCGTAAGGCCTCTACCGGATTCAGGCGAGATGCACTATATGCAGGTAAAAATCCTGAAATAACACCGACAATTAATGAAACTAAAAGTGCAATTACGACAACACTCAACGGCATTGCAGTTGGTAGAAAAGTATCGATAATAAGACTTAATGGAAAGGCAATTGCAATACCAATCACTCCGCCGATGAGACATAATGCAGCAGATTCCATAAGAAACTGCATCAGAATAGTCCTGCGTGGTGCTCCAATTGCTTTGCGGATTCCGATCTCTTTCGTCCGTTCCGTTACCGAGACAAACATAATATTCATGATTCCAATTCCGCCGACGAAGAGAGCCATCCCCGTGATGAATAAGCCTACTGCTGCTATAACTCCGCCAATTTGATTAAATGTTGAAACCAGCATTTCCTGCTGGTTAATGGCAAAATCATCTTCTTCTTTCGGAGCAAGTCCTCGGGACTTTCGGAGAATACCACGTATTTCTTCTTTTGTGTCGTCTAATTCTTTCACGGATTTCGCTTTTACCATAATCTGAATATCGCCATGGTGAAATGACATAAATTCTTGAAAAAAACGATTAATCGGGACATAAACTCTGTTATCGAGACTTTCAAGACCAAGGAAACTTCCCTGTTTTTCAAACACACCAAGTACCTGGAAAGCATATCCTCCGATTTTGATGGTCTTTCCGATTGGATTTTCATTAGGAAAAAGGTTGACAGCAACTTCGGAACCAATTGCGCACACCGGCCGTCCTCCATCAGCTTCTAGTCGTGTAAAAAACCGGCCGAATGCGATAGTCGCTCCGCTTGTTTCAAGCAAAGCCGAACCTGTACCGACAACAGTAACATTTTCGACAAACTTTTGTCCATATTTTACATTTCGTATCGCTCCGGTTGCCGGATTGACAGCTTGCGCATAATCTGAATACTTCTCTAAATCTTTTGCTTGCTTTATTCGGATATCTCTTCTGTTTTTGAATTTCCACCAATCATCTCCGCGATCTCCCCATGGCCACTTTTGAACATAAAGAACATCCGATCCGAGCATTGCAATACTTTTATTAAAAGCTCGATTTAAGCCTTCAATTGCTGTCCCCATAAGAGTAACTGAAACAATGCCGATAACAATACCCAGCATCGTCAACACAGACCGCATTTTATTTGCGCGAATCGCCGCGAAGGCGATTCTCATTCCTTCTTTGAATTCATCGAATATAAATTTCATATTACACTCTTACCGAAGCTGGCCTTGTAATAATTTTTCTGTCCTTTATTGTTTCATCTTTTTCGATTTTCCCGTCACGCAGACGGACTCTTCGGTGTGCATGCTGGGCAATGTCTTCCTCGTGTGTGACAAGAATAATCGTATTGCCTTCCTGATGCAGTGTGTCAAACAGCATCATTATTTCTTCGCCGGTTTTTGTATCCAGATTTCCGGTCGGTTCATCGGCGAGTAAAATTGCAGGCTGTGTAACTAATGCGCGGGCAACGGCCACACGCTGCCGCTGGCCGCCGGAAAGTTCATTCGGTTTATGGTGGATGCGGTCCGTCAATCCGACACGTTCTATCGCAGCCCGGGCCAATTTCTTCCGTTCGATTGAACTGACACCGCCATAAATAAGCGGCAGCTCTACATTATGAAGAACATCCGACCTGGCAAGCAAGTTAAATGTCTGAAAAACAAATCCGATTTCTTTATTCCGAACTTTCGCAAGTTCGTTATCATTCATGTCACTCACATTTGTGCCGTTTAGCTCATAAAGACCGGACGTCGGCGTATCAAGACAACCGACGATATTCATCATTGTCGATTTACCCGAACCGGATGGTCCCATAATCGCCACATACTCATTCTTCTGGATTTGCAGAGAAATGCCATCAAGCGCATGTACTTGTTCCTCACCAACCTGATAAGTTTTAGCGATATTCATGAATTTAATTATTGTCGACATTATTCATTCCTCGTTTGTTACTGAATTTCTTCTAATTTCTTTTCTGCAGCATTGCGGTAATAATCAGGCGGATTATTTGCTAACACAGCTTCATACATTTCTTTTGCTTCCTTTTTTTGGCCTTTCATTTGGTACGCCTCGCCCATTTTTTGCAAAGAAGAGATAAAGTTTTTATCAATTTCCAGTGCTTTGCGAAACATATCAATCGCCTGATTAGTATCGCCTTTCTTCAAAAAACCTTCGCCGAGCGAGTCATATGAATCCGCTGTATCAGGGCGAAGTTCGACATACTTCTTGAAATTTTCCACAGCTTCATCTGCACGACCTGTCCGCATTTGAAAGCGACCATAATTCTTCCAGGTTCTCCAATCTCCAGGCTTTGAGACTGCAAGTAATTGGAACTCTTTCTCTGCCTCGTCGACTTCTTTTTCCCTTTTCTAAGAAGGCCGCTTTGACTGAACGCCCCTGGACTTCATCAATTTTGACGGCCTCATCTAATTCCTTCCATCCCTTTTCTATATCACCGCCGACAATAGATGGCGCAATTAAATAGAACTGAGCTAATGCAATATGTGCCTGGACGTTTTTAGGATTAAGCTCTACTGCCCGTATAAAAGCATTTTTTACTTTGGGTGCAAGAAATGCCTGCTTAATTACACCGGCTTTTTGTGTCTTTTCTCCCAAGGCAACGCCGTATCGATACTGATAATCTGCATCGTCCGGTTTTAGATCAACAGCCTTCTCTAATTGATCGACCGCTTCATCAACGTCACGCTGCGGATTAGATCTGTTAAGATATACCATTCCAAGCTGATAATGTGCCTCAGCATCGTTATCGTTTTTATCTAAAATATTTTCAAAAACTGACTTCGCCTCGGTAAATTTCTTTTGCTGAAGAAGGCCAATGCCTTCGTCCATTGATCTGAGCTATCAATCCTCCAAACATAGGCAGAATGAGTATCGCAATTAGAATTCCGCATATTTGTAAAATATTTTTCATTTGCGATTCTCTTCTCAACCTTCTTCTTTATGCCTTCTGCCTTTTTCCTTCTTTTTTCTGACAAATTACTTCTTATCTTTGTCAGCACTTGCTCCGGTTTTACGTTCGGATTTGTTTTCAATTTTCACTTTTGAATCTACTTCAAGATCACGATTGATTGCTTTAAACGGACCTGAAACCACATCTTGCCCTTCAATTCCGTTCGCTTGAACTTCAACATAGGAATCGTCGCTTATACCGCGTTTAACAGGAACAGTATTTGTCTTTCCATCTTTAACAACAAAAATTACCTCTTCCAGCTTATCCTCATCTTTTTTCTTCTTACTGGCAACCAGCTGTGCTTCGCCCTCTTTGGCTTCTTCAGCTTTTTCTTTTTTAGGTGCACGAACTGTGACAGATTGAATCGGAACTGTCAGCACGTTTTCTCGCGTTTCTGTTTGAATATCCGCCGACATCGACATACCGGGCCGGAATTGCACACCTTCCGGCGGTGAAATACGGATCCTTACCTCAAAATTGGTTACCTGATCCTGTGTTCCAAGTCCGGTCGATTTTGCCGTGTTGGCTATCTGCGAAACTATTCCTTCAAATTTTCTATCGGGATAGGAATCAACTTCTATCTTTGCTATATCTCCTTTTTTCACCATTACAATATCATTTTCGCCGACATCCACTCGCGCTTCCATCGTAGACAAATCCGCTACAGTCATTATTTCCGTTCCCTGCGTAAAAGTACTGCCGCTCACCCTTTCACCAAGTTCTGAGTTCAATTGACTAACAACACCGGTCATCGGCGCTTTGATGGTAGTTTTCGAAAAAGTATCACGTGCTTGTTTTAAAGATGCATTTGCCTGATCAAATGCCGCTTTAGCGTTAAGATAAGTCGCTTTCGCAATATCCATATCGGAGTCCGATATAAGTTTTTTCGCAAACAAGTCGGAAGCGCGTTTGTATTCCGCTTCAGATTTCTGCAAACCCGCATTTGCCATCTCGATGTTAGCCTGCGCGCTTTCATACTGTGCCTGATACGCATCCGGTTTAATACGAACGAGTAATTGTCCTTTCTTTACCTGCTGGCCTTCCCGCACCGGCAGCTCAATTATTTCGCCGCTCACTTCAGCATTTATCTTCACCTGAACTTCGGGTTGTATCTTTCCTGTGGATGAAACGATCTGCGTTATCGTTCTCTTTTGAATTTTTTCAGTCTGCACAGTGATTACAGGCACGCGGTTGCTCCCCATGATCACTAGTGCAACGAGTATAATAAGCACGGCAGCAATAATTGAAATAATTATTATCTTCTTCTTTTTCTTTTTCCCATTCCCATTAGCCATTGTTCACTCCTCAATATTTGAAAATACTGCTCTTTTAAATGTCTCTCGTTAGTACGTCTGTTCACCGATTACATAATCAAGATTGCGTTTTGCCGTAATAAAACCATATGTTGCATTCACTTTATTTGCCTGTGCATTAACAAAATTTGCATTTGCGGTTTGAAGGTCTATGATTGTTCCCGCGCCAAGATTGTACCGTTCTTCTGCTACTTTACGATCCTGTAAAGCAGATGTCACACCCTTAACACTTGCTTCGTATAGTCTTTGAGATGCGGTCAGGTCGAGCAGTGCTTTTTTCACATCGACACTGACGATTCTTTCAGTCTGTTGCAGATTTATTTCTGCGTTTCGTTCCTGAACTTTTGCGTTCTGAACTCCCGCGTTCGTCGCAAATCCATCAAACAATGTCCAACTCATTCTTAATCCCCAAGTATATTCCTTATTGTTGGATAGTTGTGAAACTTCAGGCGAGCGAAGATTATAACCGGCATAAGCGTTCACACCCGGTAAATAGCCCCCCCATGCTGAAACAACCGAATAAGATGTACTTGAGAGATTTTCAGATGCTGCTTGATAATCAGGGCGGGCTTTGAGCGCCTGCTGACGGTATTGCTCAAATTTTTCAAGAGCAGGCAAATGAGAGAATTCTACGGAGTCCACTTCAGTTGGTACGGAGGTATCCGCGATACGATAATCGTCCCGGACATCCAATCCGATAAGAGACAGTAAGTCGGCAACCGACTTATCGTATGTATTTTGTGCAGTAATAAGATTGAATTCATCCGTTGCCACGGCAGACTGCTGGCGGTACACATCACCGATTGCCAATGCTCCTACACGATTCGATTCCTGAATTCTTTCCAGCTGCTTTTGTTCACGCTTCAGATTTTCTTCATTGACCTGTACCAGCTGTTCATTGCGCAATACAGTCAGATAGCTCGCCTGTACCTGTATACACAATACCTTGTTTAGTTCGTAAATAATTCTGGTCTGCAATCGCTTTATTGGAGATTGACTTACTGAAATTCATTTCTCGCGATAATCCGTCAAAAATTGTATAATTGAGACTTAATCCTGCATTATAACTTGTAGATAAAGAGGAATCGAACGGCGCCTCTGTCTGAGTCCTTCCCCAGCCTGCAGAAGCCGTAAGAGACGGCAAAAATGAGCCGTAACCGGCCAGCTTACTGCTGCGCGCTGCATCCACATTATTTGCAGCCTGCACTATATTCAAATTACGCTGCACAGCAATAACGACAGCATCGTTCAATGTAAGTGTTTTAGGTATTTCGCCCGCCGTTTGCGCACTGCAGATCGACGTAAATAACAGGATAAACACAATAATTTTCTTCATCGATATATCTCCAATAATTCTATTGTTGGTAGAGAATAAAACTATAACTAATAAACGATTATTTTTTCATAAAGTTTCAAAAGAATCGAAGAAATTTAAAATTTTACCGGAAATTAGACGCATTCTGAAGTTAGAATGTTTCACACATTCTATCATCAGTCTCTTCTTTAATGGCGCTTTATTCATAATACTGTCTTTCTTTAGAAAGAAGATACTGCATGGCGGCGTCGTGTTCGTTAGGAATAGTGCCGTCAAGAATCGCATCTGTGATCATATCTTTTAAGCATTCCGACCATCGGGCCTTCGGTCAATCCGCAAACCTGCATAATTTCTTCACCGCGCAATGGCGGCTGCCAATTTCGAATACGATCTTTTTCTTCAACCTCTTCCATTTTTTTTATGAGAAGGTCGTAGTTACACATTACTTGCTCAATAAGCTTTTGGTTCTTTGATGTAATATCAGCCCTGCATAACATCATAAGATCATCAATATCATTGCCTGTTTCAAACATCAATCGGCGAACGGCGGAATCCGTCACCCCATCATCGACTAATGCCTGTGGACGGAGATGAAGGCGGATAAGCTTTTCGATATAGGGAAGATATTCCAATGGAAAACCGCATCCGCTGAAATATCTTCTTCACCATCCGTGCACCAAGTTCTTCATGTCCATGAAACGTCCATCCCGTTCCCGGTATAAATGCTTTGGTTCTTCGGTTTTGCGATGTCGTGCAGCAATGCCGCCATTCGCAGCCAGAGATTATCGGAAACATCTGCAACTTTATCGACAACTTGCAGCGTATGCCGGAAAACATCTTTATGGTGATAATCCTTTCGCTGATCAACTCCCGCCATCTGAGCAATTTCCGGAAAAACAATTTCCATAACTCCAGAATCATACATCAATCTGAAGTCCGACCGAAGGTTTTGCGCTGGACATTATTTTCAGAAATTCATCCGAGATTCGTTCCTGCGAGACAATTGCAAGTCTCTTTGCCATTTTTCCCGCTGCTTCAAGCACATGCGGATTCAATGGTAAATCCAAGCTGCGCAGCAAATCGCATAGCCCGCATAATGCGAAGCGGATCATCATCAAACGTCATTTCCGGATCAAGCGGCGTGCGCAGAATTCCGGCCTTTAGATCACCTTGTCCATCGAACGGATCGACCAGTTGTCCGAATGTCTTAACATTAAGACTCGCTGCCATCGCATTTACCGTAAAATCACGCCGTCAATAAATCTTCGTTCAGTGTTCCGCCTTCAACATGCGGCTTTCGGGAATTCTTATTGTAACTTTCTTTCCGTGCACCGACAAATTCCAGTTTCCTGTCATCCATCGGCAGCATTGCCGTACCGAAATTTTCAAAGAGTATTAAATTGGTTTTACCAAAATCCTTTGCAACTATTTTTGCAAATTCAACTCCGCTTCCGACAACAACTATGTCGATATCTTTGCTTCTTTTACCGAGCAGGTGGTCGCGGACATAACCGCCCACAACATAGGCGTCAATATTCTCACGATCTGCAGTGATACCTATTCGTTTCAGTATATCGTCTATGATTTCAATCTGTCCGGCCACTACCCGACCTTCATCTTTTGTGTTTCAATTCTCTGAAGTATTTCTTGTGCAACTTCCAGCGCGTGCAGGCCGTCGCGGCCTGTAACCGGAGGCTCTGTATTTTTTTGTACGGAATCAATAAACTGTTCAAGTTCGTATTTCAAAGCATTTACTTCGCGAACTTCCGGCTGTTCGTAGACAATCATACGCTTGTGCTGTCCTTGATCAATCTTGCCAAGCATCATAGTAGGTTTTATGCCGGGTGTGTTTTCGTCTACCAAACGAAATACTTCCGCTAAACCCTGTGCAAAGTCAATTGAGATATACGCGTCATGCTGGAAAAGCCGCATCTTACGCATTTTATTCTGCGAGATACGACTCGCTGTCACATTGGCTACACAGCCGTTCTCAAACTGAAGCCGCGCGTTGGCTATATCGGGAGTATCCGAAATGACTGCAACTCCGTTTGCATCAATACGCGTCACATTCGATTTCACCAGACTTAAAATAAGATCAATATCATGAATCATCAGATCGAGCACTACTGCTACATCGGAACCCCGCGGATTAAATTGTGCGAGCCGATGTGATTCAATAAACAACGGTTTAATATTATACGGTTCCAATGCAAGAATCGCCGAATTGAACCGTTCGATATGTCCGACCTGGAGCTTTAATCCTTTCATCTCCGCCGACTCTCGTCAATTTACGGGCTTGTTCAATGGTTGCAGTAATCGGTTTTTCGATTAAAAGATGTACACCGCGTTTGATTACCTGCATAGCTACATCGTAATGCGATTGCGTGACAGTAGCAATACTTACTGCTTCGACATTTTCTAAAAGATCATCCATTTGCGTAAATGCTTTTGTCCCGAATTCAGCCGCGCTTTTTTCTGAACGTGCCGAATCAATATCATATACACCGATCAAATGAGCCGTTGGAATTTGAGCATACATTTTTGTATGAAGAGCACCTAAATGTCCTGTACCGATAACACCAACACGCAATGGATTCATAGTCATCTTTCCATATTTTATTAATTCGTTCTCAACGCATCCTTCTTCTTTAATTTAACAGCAGGACAGGGTTCGATCAAATCCTTGAAAATATCATTTGAAATGCTTCTTCAGCCAGTTGTGAAATTCATCAACATCATGAAAAATAAAATCTGATTTCATCTGCATAACCATATCTTTCGAATATGAATCCCAAAGGACAGCAGCAATTTTCACACCGGCTTCATGCGCCGCCTTTACATCCGGAAACTGCATCTCCGACCATAAGAACTTCATTAGGCACGAGTGAAAAATGTTCCATGATCTTCTGCAATCCCTCGGACGACGGTTTGCGATTTACGACATCATTCCCCGTCACCAGAAAATCAAAATATTTATCGATGTGAAATTCCTGTAATGTAATTCCGGCTGTATGCGTTCCCTTACCGGTGAAAAGCGCTAAATATTTCCCGCATTCTTTCGTGAAGCGAAGAATATCTTCAATACCAGGATACAAGCGCGCTAATCGGTTATGATTCAAGCGGTAGAACGCAAGATAATCCTGCATCACCTCATCTATTTGATCCGGCCGGACAATCGCGAGCAATGCTTCTTCTTCCGGCGGTCCGAACATTGCATGAATTTCAGGAATTGTATACGTTCTTCCGGCATACTTCTGTGCAATATAGTTAAATGAATCATAAATCAATTGGTTTGTCTGGGTTAATGTTCCATCCATATCAAACACAATACATTTGAGATGCTTCATATTGTCCTTCTCCATCTCTAATATAAACACAAAAGGCATCAAGCGGAATACTCGACGCCTCATGTATTCATTAAATATCGAAATAACTGCTATATATAAGGATGTTCCCGGCGGGATCTCGATAGAATTCTATCGCCGACTCAAGAACAACGACACCGACAGTCGTTCCCTTTTGTCTTGTAACATTCAAACTATCGATTGTTACTGATCGAAACGTAATAGAATCAACCGGAGACAATACGAATAGAATAATAATTTTCCGGCAAATCGGAAAGCTGAAATGACCCGGTCGTTAATTCATTCTGCGTAGATACGGAATCTATTCCCGTTGAAGTATAGATAGTCGACGGTATACTTACTTTAACTCCATTAGCAGTATCAATAATCGAACCCGATATCCAGCCGCAAAACTGTGTGTTCTGTACCACGAATTTCCGGTGTAAGACGATAAGAGAATCCGCTTTTGCTCAGAGAACGTCGGACATCAAAATCAAAGGACAATTGAGTTTGTTCTCCTTCAAGGACTTCAAAGTCAAAGTTTAATGTATATTCGAATAGAGGCGCTGAATCGAGGATTAAAGGCTGCGTCTAAACCGTTTTCAACGACAGTACATGCCCCAAAGCGCAATTTAATCCGATCATATTTTCCGACGCTTACTTTATTCAGAACCAACTGCTCGCTAATACCATTTCGGAGATTTAACAAATTGACATCAACCGAATTTTCACTGGCAATCGACCAGCCTAAATTTGTATTGTCTCCAGCCCGATGAATCCAAACAAGATTGACAGAAACATTCACCTGCTGATAATCTGCCGGCGCGTCATGGAGTTTGATGAAGAGTTCTCCTTCTGAAACCGGCCCGTTTGTCGATAAGTCCGAGCAGGAAAGCAAACTGCACATAAGAAAAATATATATCCAGATAACCGATCGATATAATGAATTCTTTAATGTCATTACTGCCTCTCGCGTTCTTATGAAATGATGTATCAATTTATTATCTTTTCATTCAATGTAAAGTCCTTTGTGACATTTCAGAATCCTCAGCTTGCTTATCCCTCAAAAACTCTCTAATTTGCCTTTGTGAAAA
Organism: uncultured Bacteroidota bacterium; assembly: GCA_963770945.1. Taxonomy (GTDB): domain Bacteria; phylum Bacteroidota; class Ignavibacteria; order UBA10030; family UBA10030; genus Fen-1298. Next base: position 390,296 of record CAVYRP010000008.1, read on the forward strand.
AACAAATCCTGCTTAAAAAAAACGAAGAACATCGAATCATTGCCGGACATCAGTGGGTGTTTAGCAATGAAATCTGCTTCTCTACGCGGCGATCCGGAAGCAGGCGACATTGTCGAATTGCTCCGCCATGACGGAAAATTTCTCGGACTCGGATTTTTCCATCCCCATTCACTCATAGCTTTTCGTTTTCTTACGGCCGAACAGGAAGATATTTCAGACGGTATTTTTTGAACGCCGAATCCAGCAGGCACTTGTCCTGCGTCAGAAACTCTATCCCGGTTCGGATACATTTCGACTTGTCCATGGCGAAGGTGATTTCCTGCCCGGACTCGTAATCGACAAATATAACGAGTTTTTCTCGATGCAAATTCTTTCTGCAGGGATGGAAAGATTAACTGCGCCGATTTGCGATGTCCTGGAATCCATATTCCATCCAAAAGCCATCGTAGCGCGCAATGATGCGGCAATCCGTGCTCTTGAAGAATTACCAATAGAAAAAAAAGTTTTACGGGGAAATCCAAGTATTACAATTGTTAATGACGATGGCGTAAAATTCGAAGTAGATATTCTTAATGGCCAAAAGACCGGCTTCTTCCTCGATCAGCGTGAAAACCGCAAAGCAATTCACCGCTATGCAATCGGGAATTCCGTTTTAGATTGTTTCTGCAATGAAGGAGGATTTGCACTGCATGCCGCAGCAGCGCAGGCAGGAACGGTACGTGGAATAGATATTTCCGAATCCGCAATAGCAAAAGCACAGGTGAACGCCCGGCTTAATACAGCCAGCGCAGATTTTATTGTAGGAGATGTACTGGATGCATTAAGACGGCTCGGCGAGGATAGGAAAAGATTCGATATGATAATTCTTGATCCCCCGTCTTTCACAAAAAGCAAAAAAAACATTCCGGCCGCACTTACGGGGTTATAAGGAAATTAATGCAGCAGCTTTGCGGATTCTCACACCGGGCGGTTATCTCGTCTCGGCATCATGCTCGCATCATATAACGGAAGATGGATTTCTTTCCGCCATCGAACAGGCCGCAGTGAAAGCAAAACGGAATATACAGCTGCTTGAACTCTCCGGTGCCGCCCCGGATCATCCGATCATTCCGGCAATGCCGGAAACAAAATATCTGAAATCCTGTATTTTTTCTGTTCGATGATCGAATATTTATTCACGGAATCTTTTATCAAATCAATACTTTTAATATATTGATTGTGATGAGATGCAAAATCAACAAATATCGCATAGTTCTATCCCCTTTCTTTACATTACTTTTGTTTACATATATATCTGCACAGACACAGACCGCACATGACACAACGATTGTTTTTACGCCTTCTAATCCCAACCTAATACAGGAACAAAATTATAATCCAACAGTACACATTTGGGGATTCGATCTGCTTCTATCAAATAATGGTTTCGGATTAGGCGCTTTCTATAAGCATGATGTGAACGATGAACTGTCAATAATGATCAACCTCGCCGTATCCGATGTAAAAGACGATGCAGAGGTTGAACAATACGACTATTACGGTCAAAGCTACATCCCCAACAAGAAAAATCGTTTGCTTCTCATCCCATTGACTGTCAGCGCACAATATCGGTTGTTTAAAGACGACATTGTCGACAATCTCCGCCCGTACATCACCGCAGGAATCGGGCCGACAATGATATACGTTGCTCCTTATTTGTCGAATCGGATATCATATGATTTTTATGGAAATCCATACTATGAAAAAATAGATTTTTTTACTAGTCTAAAGTATGGAAGACCGAGGTACACTATTGGCGGCTTTATCGGGGCAGGCGTATATTTTGGCATGAATCAGGGGACGGTCTCCGGATTGAGTGTCAAATACTTCCTTGCACCGTTCCCGAGCGGCATCGAAGTAATGGAAGGCGGTTATATGAAGACCTTCGGCGGGTTATTTATTATGCTGACATTCGGCGGGTTGTTTTAAATACTTCAAAAAAATATTAAGCAAGATACAATCGGATAGATTTCTTATCAATAGGCGATTAAAAATCAGTAATCACGACCGTAAGAATATGAATGCATGGTTTTCGAATGCGGGCAGGTTAATAAACATCCCATAATTCCTGTAAAACACTTCTTTAAATCCCAGTCGAGCCATAGTATTCCTCAGTCCCCTATCGGTGATACCCCATTGCGTGATGTTGTGAATATCCTTCCATGGTTTATTAAACTTGGGATGAATTTCCTCTTTGTGGTCATATATGTAACGAGTTATTTCTTTCCCATGTTCCGAAACGAGAGAAATATACTCATCGAATGGAAGATCCGTTAGACGAATCGTCTCTTCGCCTCGAACCAGTTGTTGGTTATATATCACAAAACATGAACAATTACGCGAATATCGTTCAAGAATCTGATCCCAATCGGGATTTGCCTGGTGCAATAGAACATCAAAAAGATAGATCATATCGACTTTCCCAGCCGTCTCAATGATGGCCGGTGAGGTAAAATCGCCCCGTATCATTTCAAGATTACTAAACTGCTTCAGTTTCTCTTCAAGCGCGGGCGGAATGTCAGTGTCCACGAGGAAGGCCCTGTCAATCGGATGATTCTTGATCGTGTGAACACTGTATGCTGCATCTACTTTCCAGACGCCTCCGAGGTCCGCGAACGAGCGAGCTTGAGGACGGAATTCTTTAAAAGCAGTATCTATCAAACCGAACTTATCCCGGTTTACATAGATATTGTAACCCTGAAAAAGATTCGGCAGATTCCAAACAAACTTTCGAAGCTTTCTAAAAATGAAAGCACCTGCAGCAATGGTTGTATTCAACAGCGCGGCCTGATATCATGATTAGATTTTGTATGAATAATATATGAAAATAATTTTATAATCACGAAAATCGTCCTGTTCTATGATTACATCGATCTTACAAATCGATCCCTTGAAAATATCGTTTCAAAAATTTACCGGTATAAGAACGCGGATTCTGCGCAATTTCTTCCGGTGTTCCCGTGGCAATAATTTCTCCTCCGCGCTCGCCTGCATCCGGACCCAGGTCAATTACAAAATCGGCACACTTCACAACATCCATATTGTGTTCGATGACAAGTATCGAATGACCGGCTTCAACAAGAGCATCGAAACATTTTAGAAGTTTGGCAATATCATCAAAATGAAGCCCGGTAGTGGGTTCATCGAATATAAAAAGTGCGCTTCCTTCCTGCTCCGAAGCTGAAAGATGATGCGCAAGTTTGATACGCTGCGCTTCGCCGCCTGAGAGTGTAGTGGCTGGCTGACCAAGCCTGAGGTATCCGAGTCCGACATCATCCAGGACCTTTAGCCGCTTTGCAATCCTCTTGCTTTCAACAGAACCGGAAAAGAACTGAATAGCTTCTGTTACCGTCATATTCAAAATGTCGTCCACATTCTTGCCTCGATATCTGATATCAAGCACCTCCTGCTTAAAGCGTTTTCCCTTGCATGACTCGCAGGGAAGAAAAATATCTGCAAGAAACTGCATTTCGATCCGCTGCAAACCGTCTCCTTCACATACTTCGCAGCGGCCGCCGGGTACATTGAATGAAAAATGTCCCGGTGCATATCCATGGGTCTTCGCTGCCGGTGTGTGGGCAAGCAAATCGCGTATAAGATCGAATATTTTTATATACGTGATAGGATTTGATCGAGGGCTCCTGCCAATCGGTGATTGATCTACCAGCTCAATATGGTTTATTGAATCAATTCCTTCGATGTCTTTGCATTTTCCGGCAGTCCCATCGAATCCGCCTTTTCGTTTCATCATTCCTGCATAAATCACCTTGTGTACCAATGTGCTCTTTCCCGAGCCGCTTACACCGGTCACACAAACGAACATATTCAGAGGGATCCGGATATCAATATTCTTCAGGTTATTTTCGGAGGCACCATGAACGAAAATCGATTGCTCGATGTCCGGCCTGCGCGACTTAGGTATCGGAATGTTCAATGTACTATTTAGATATTTCGCCGTGAGCGATGTCGGGTGCTGCAGAAGCTGTTCCATTGTACCGCTAAACACGACTTCGCCGCCATGTTCACCCGCCCGCGGGCCGATATCGACTATAATGTCGGCTTCACGCATCATCTCATCATCATGTTCAACAACTATCACCGTATTGCCGATATCCCGTAACGACTTAAGCAATTTGATAAGGCGGTGATTATCGCGAGGGTGCAGGCCTATTGTAGGTTCATCGAGAACGTAAAGCGACCCCATCAAAGAAGAACCGAGTGATGTTGCAAGATTGATGCGCTGAGACTCTCCCCCGGAGAGAGTCATTGTCAACCGGTCAAGAGTGATATACCCCAGTCCGATTCCGTCAAGAAAACGAAGCCGCTTGCGAATTTCTTCAAGAATACGCCTGGCAATTGCCTCTTCATTATTTGAAAGTCGGATTTCCTGGAAGAACCGATTCGCTTCTTCAATTGTCATTTGGACGATATCATGGATATTTTTTCCGCCTGCTCTCACATTGAGTACTTCCTTCCGCAGGCGCGACCCGCCGCATTCATCGCAGGTCGTATAACCGCGAAAGCGGCTGAGGAACACACGATAGTGCAGTTTGTACGATTTACGTTCGATATATTTAAAATACTTACGTATGCCGTCAAATCCCTTACCGCCGTTCATTATGAGTGCGATTTGTTCTTTTGAAAGATCGCTGAATGGGACATCGACAGGCAATCCATTGTCTTTTGCTGCTCGCATCAGATTTGTATAATATTCGCGCCAGCGCGGAAATGTCCATGGTAAAATGGCGCCATTTCGAATAGATTTAGCCGGATCGGGCACAACAAGATCCATATCGATTCCGATAATTCTTCCGAATCCCTGGCAAGTCGGACAAGCTCCGACAGGATTATTAAACGAAAAAAATCTCGGCTCCGGATCTTCATAACGGATATTATCCTCTATACACTCAAAATGCCCGGAGAACCGCACCTGCTGCTTCGATTCCAAAATCAAAGCCAAAGCGTATCCGCTTCCTTCTTCAAAAGCCGTTTGTACGGAATCTGCAAGCCGTGTAATGCTTTCTGCATTATTCTTACGAATAACAAGACGGTCAACAAGAACATTAATTCCCTTCTTCGATTTCGCTTTGAATGCCGTTTCGTTCAAATCAATTAACTCGTCATTCACTACAAGCCGGAAAAAGCCGCGTTTTTTAAGAACATCTATTTCTTCTTTCACAGTTCTTCCGGGATGATCATGCATTGGAAACATTACATATACTTTTGCCCCTTCCGGTTCCTGCTGCAGCCGGTCGACTACAGTTGTAACCGTATCACGTTTCACCAATTTTCCGCAAACGCGGCAATATGTTTGTCCAATTCGTCCAAATAGCAGGCGAAGGTAATCGTAGGTTTCAGATGTTGTTGCAACTGTCGAACGCGGATTACGTGAAGTTGTCTTTTGTTCGATAGCGATTGCCGGGCTGATTCCTTGAATCAGATCGACATCCGGTTTCTCCATTCGCTCGAGAAATTGACGGGCATAGGATGAAAGACTTTCAACATACCTGCGCTGCCCTTCTGCGTAGATCGTATCAAACGCTAGACTCGATTTACCGGAACCGCTGACGCCTGTAAACACGATTAATTTGTTGCGGGGCAGGGTGAGGTTAATATTCTTAAGATTATGAACCCGCGCACCCCGGATAACAATATCGGAAAGAGATTTAGCGGCCTTAGGAAGGTCATTTTTCACTAACCCGGAGACTTCCCGAAGGTTTTCTTTAGCTTTCTTTTTTTTCATAAGCGAGAACAAGATACAGAAAAATGACCAAACGGAAAAACGATGTTCTACGTGACTTCAATCACATAATTTGCTTCACCAAAATAAAAATATTCAATCAATCCGTGAAAAGCTTGGCATTTTAACAGCTAATTCGTTCCCCAAAAATACCGGCACATAAATCAGAAAATGTCCTATTGTATTTATAACAGGAACTTTGTAGGTTAGGATGAATAATATTATAGGAGTTCATTTTATTTATGGCAAAAAAAATACTTGTGGTTGACGACGATGAAGCAGTGCGTAAATCCATTTCTATTTCTCTCAAATTAAAAGGCGGGTATGAGACACTGGAAGCCGAAGATGGACTTAGAGGACTGGAGCTTGCTAAACAGGAATCTCCCGATTTGATAATCAGCGATGTCGTAATGGAAAAATTAAACGGTTTCCTTATGCTGGAAACTTTAAAGGAATTTCCGGAGACCGCAAATATTCCCATTATTATTATGACACATTATGCACAAGCGGAAAAGGAATGGAAAACCGGAGCAGCAGTAGAATATCTTACTAAAGGATTCACTCTGGATGCTCTTCTAGAGAAAGTCAATTCAATTCTTAGTATCAAGCAGGCCTAATAATTCAATTCTTGTGCATGGGTTCGATATATCGAACCCATGCAGTGAATGATTACTTCTACTCCTCTTCAACTTTTGCCTTCTCGCTTTCAGCAATTACCTTCTCTGCTGCCTCGCGCGGCATTTCATCATAATGAGAGAATCTTGTCTTGTATACTCCGCGGCCTTGCGTCATAGAACGTAGGACAGTGGAGTACTTATGAATTTCCGACATCGGGATACTGGCTTTAATTTTCTGGAAATGTCCTTCCGCTTCCATACCTTGAATCTTGCCGCGGCGCCCGGAGAGATCGCCCATCACATCACCCATATATTCATCCGGTACGGTTACTTCAATAATATTGATCGGTTCCAGAAGAACAGGTTTTGCTTCCATAATTCCTTTTCTAAATGCCATTGCACCGGCAATTTTAAAGGAATGTTCATCCGAGTCTACAGCGTGATATGTCCCGTCAAAAATAGTAACTTTTAAATCCACTACTTCATACCCTGCAAGTACCCCTTTTTGCATTACTTCAACAACGCCTTTTTCCACTGCAGGTATAAATCGTCCGGGCACTACACCGCCGACAACGGCATCCTCAAATTCAAATCCTGCTCCACGCGGCCGGGGTTCAATCTTGATGTGAACATGTCCGTACTGACCGCGTCCGCCTGTTTGTTTTTTGTGTTTATATTCAACATCAGGTGCTGTTGCCCTGATCGCTTCCTTATAGGGGATCTTTGGCTCTGTTAAATCGACTTCCACTCCATATTTCAATTTAAGGCGTTTCGTAACGATTAATAAATGCAGCTCTCCCTGACCGGCAATCACTGTTTGACTAAGCTGGCCATCAACCGTGATAACAAATGTCGGATCCTCTTCGTGCAAGGAATGTAATCCGTTCGCCATACGGTCTTCATCACCCTTCGATCTGGAATGAATCGCCATACGAATGACCGGATCCGGGAAATTAATAGGCGTATATAAAACCGGGAATGTTCTGCTGCTTAGTGTATTGTTTGTGTGTGTGTCCTTTAACTTCACCGCTGCACCAATATCGCCGGCGACAAGTTTTGCAATTTCGGACCGCTCTTTTCCATTCATAACAAAGAGTTGTCCAAGGCGCTCATTTTTACCGTTGGATTGATTAACAAGATCCAGTCCAGGTGTTATAGTGCCAGAGTACACGCGGAAAAACGATAATTCTCCGACGTGCTCTTCCGAAACAGTTTTAAAAACAAATAACGACGGTTCCCTTGCTCCATCGGGTTCAATTTCAATTTCTTTTTTATCATTTGGATTTATTGCTTTTACCTTGCCGCGGTCTTTCGGCGACGGCCCGTATGTCGTAATGTAATTCATTAACGGGCTTATACCGATACCCTGTGAGGCAGAAATGCAAAAGATAGGGAATATTTTTCGGTTGAGCAGTGCAACGCTAAATCCTTTTTCAAGATCGGCCTCATTCAGGGTCCCGTCTTCAAAAAATTTATTCATTAACGCTTCATCATTTTCTGCTATTTTCTCGATCAACTCTTCGCGAAGCTTATCGGCTTTCTCTTTCAAATTGGCTGGGAATATCGCTTTCCGTGTATTTTCCACTGCCGTCCCGGTTAAATTTCAACACTTTCACTTTAAAGACGTCAATGACGGTATCGAAGGAGAGGCCTTGATTAACAGGGAACTGCACCAGAACGGCATCATGACCAAATCTTTCTTTAGCTGTTGCAACCGCTTTATCAAATTCAGCATTCTCATTATCTATTTTATTCACTGTAAGGATAGCAGGCACGTTCAATGTCTTTGCATAATTCCAAACAATTTCTGTTCCGACCTCGACACCTTCGACAGCTTTAATAACCGCAACAGCAAGGTCGGCAACGCGCAGAGAGCTAAGCACTTCACCCGTGAAATCCGAATATCCCGGTGTATCGAGAATATTTATTTTTGTCCCCTGCCAGTCGGCATGCAGCACTGCCGCATTGATAGATATCTTTCGTTCGATTTCGTCTGCATGATAGTCGGAAATAGTAGATCCGTCTTCGATACGTCCTATTCGCGTAGCGGCTCCTGCTACAAACATCAGCGACTCGGTCAACGTCGTTTTTCCGGAACCGCCATGACCGATGACTGCAATATTACGGATTTTGTCGATCGTATATTCTTTACTTATCGCTTTTGACACAATAGTATCTCCTTTAAATGAAATTATAACAACGGCGGCAGGCTTCTTTTCTACCGTCAATACAGATTTCTTTTTCCATCAATGTTCTAAAGAATATCCTGCGAACGCCGGGTAAACAATCGATGTAACACGGTTAATAACATTTCCGAACATCGCGCCCACACGCATTAGCGGTTCTTCCAAGCGCATTTGAAAACGTTCTTCAAGCCGTGTAATGTTATCAGTTATACGCCTGAACGCAAGAAACACACCATGGATCATATCGACCTGATCTTCCACTTTTGTGGCAACCAAACGCAGTTTATCCGTTACTGTATTGAGATTTTCGAGAATGGGTTTCAGATTCTTGTTTAGATCGATTAATTCAATCTGTAAGACTTTTATAAATGCATTGAAGCGAACGAGCACTGCAATAAGATAGATACATAATGCAGAGGCGCTGAACAATAGCACTAATCTTAATATTTCAGATAATGTTTCCACTCGAGTTTCCCTTTTCTGGGTCCGATAAAATAAATTGTTTAAAATTCTAAAAGGTTTAGGTATTCTTTGTTCCTTCGGTTTTACTGCGTGCATTGTTAATGACTCGATCGGCATCACCAAGTATGGAGTCGGCCTTGCGGCGAGCATCATCGACAAGCGTAGCAGCTTTTCGTTTTCCTTCGTTTACAATATCCACTGCATTCGATTTTGCACGATTCATATATTCCTGAGCGTCATCCATTATATCGCCCGCCTTTTCCTTGATATCCGCGCGCAATTCTTTTCCAGCCTTGGGAGCATACAAAAGTGCAATTGCTGCACCAACAATACTTCCGGCGATAAAACCTGCAATTAGTCCTTTCGCCATGCCATCATTTTCCTGTGCCATCTCAACCTCCGGTTAATATTATTCAATAAAAATGAAGCCCTATTCATTCAAATCTTAGCACAATATAGAAACTCATCATACGCTAATCCGTACTCTGCCTGCCGCAGCAGAGAAAAGCGACAGGCAAAGTGAATTAAACCTAATGGGCCTTCTTCTTATGACGCTGCTTACGCAAACGCTTCTTGCGCTTGTGAGTCGCCATTTTGTGTCGTTTTCGTTTACGGCCACACGGCATACGCGTATCCTTTCTGTTTATTCATCTTTGGTGTCTGTGAGTTGTATTGAGTTAAAATCTGCTGAGTTCGTTAAAAATCCGTTGCTGCCGTTATGAGACTCCCTTCTTGAGGTTCTCGTTTACAATTTGTTTCATTTCTTTCGAAACCTTGAAAGTCGGAACAAAATGTTCGTCCACATTCACCTGTGCACCTGTACGCGGATTGCGGGCAACTCGGCTTTTACGTTTTTTCACTTTGAAGCTGCCGAAACCGCGAATTTCAATATTCTTTCCGTCCCTCATCGCACCGATAACCGTTGTAATGAATCCATCTACGACGGCTTCGGTCTCTACTTTCGTTAACCCGGTTGCCGATGCAATGACATCTACAATATCTGCTTTGGTCACGAAGCCTCCTCGAATTTTAGTTAGGAGATGTGAATCGGTACTGCAAAACCGGTTGCTGTAAAAATTCCTGCCCTATTTTTGTCACTTCAGAAGCCGCATCACCGACGAATCTTTCAAAAAATGTTTTGCTTTTTTTCTCTTTTACAATATTCGGTTTGCCGTCAATTCCGCCTAATTCTGCCGCGATGGAAATTGCATCTTCCATGGTGCCGAGTGTATCGACAAATCCATATTCAACTGCCTGTCGCCCGGTGAATACCCGGCCATCTGCATATTTCAATACTTCTTCCCGTTCAAGACCCCTCTCTTCTGCAATTGCATCAACAAATTGGTCATATACGTCGCTTATCACTATATTAAAATATTTTTTATCTTCTTCGGTGGTTTTACGAAAAGGTGAACCGATATCTTTAAATTTTCCTGTCTTTATGGTAGTCTCTTCGACTCCGATTTTTTTCATTAACGGTTCAAAATTTAAGAAATGAGATATTACTCCGATGCTTCCGGTAAGCGATCCCGGATTCGCTACAATCCTGGTTGCAGCACACGAGACATAATAACCGCCGCTCGCTGCTACCGATCCCATAGATACAACAACAGGCCTGCCGGCATCCCGGGTTTTTTTTACTTCTTCAAATATCTCTTGACTGGCAGCTACTCCGCCGCCTGGAGATTCAACGCGAAAAACAATAGCATGTACAGATTTGTTTTCCCGGTACTTTTTAAACTGCCTGACAATTTCATCCGAAGAAACGATCTCTTCCTTCAGTTCGATGACTGCAATTTTTTCGCCGCCGGTTGTAATCGTATCATCGTTTTCATCGGAGAATATCCAGGAAAACAACGCCAGAATAAATAAGCCGAATAATAAAACGAGAACGGCAATAATACCGATAATCCATTTTGCGGTTTTAGACATAGCTTTATTAGGGGGTTAGAAAAATTGAAGTTGCTTCACTTCACTAATCTTTGTTTTGCTCCTTATCTTTCGAAAATTACAAATGTCCACGGATTACCTCCTGAGTTGCTTCACTCCGGGTATCCCTGCACTTCTCTGCACGTGAGATAAATTCACCTCTAATGCTTTGTAACTTGTTATAGTATAATAAATTATGAAATAGAGGGCGGAAAGTCAATCAAACTTAAGAAGAATATAGGCATGAGCTTTTTTCAATAAAAAAAGGAATCAAATTGAGATAATACAAATACCTGTTTTCCTATGCGTTTTATGTCCAAATGATGCATTTGAAGTGCGAAACCAGTAAATCAGATATGAACTCAAGCTATTTAATGTCCCGGTAAAAAGAATAACTTTGAATTTCCGGGAAATTTATCTTATACGTCATCTTTCGAGGTTCTTATTCCTGTTCAGCTATAAATCGCTCTGCGTCTATTGCCGCCATGCAGCCCGTACCGGCAGCGCTTATGGCCTGACGATACCTGGGGTCGGCAACATCTCCGGCAGCAAATACTCCGGGAATGTTCGTGGCTGTACTATAAGGTTTGGTTTTCAGGTACCCTGTGCTATCCATCTCCAGTACACCTTTAAAGAGAGCTGTGTTCGGTTCATGCCCGATTCCTAAAAACAATCCATCGCAATTCAATTCTGTTACCGCACCAGTCTTTACATTCTTTAGTTTGAGCCCGGTCATTTTTTTTGATTCAGCATCTTTAATTCCGATAATTTCGTCGATTGACGAATCCCAAATAAAATCAATTTTCGGATTTTTCTTCACTCTCTCTTGCATCGCTTTAGATGCGCGAAGTTCGTCCCTCCGATGAATAATCGTGACTCTTGATGCATGATTTGTAAGATAGGATGCTTCTTCTAATGCAGTATCCCCTCCTCCAACCACGGCAACATGCTGGTTACGGAAAAAAAATCCATCGCATGTAGCGCAGGCAGAGACACCGTAACCTTTATACTCTTCTTCCGATGGTATGTTCAGCCACTTGGCAGAAGCTCCTGTCGCAATTATAATTGAATCAGAAAAATATTCTTCATCATCAGCAATTACTTTGAACGGGCGCTTTGAAAAATCGACTGCCTCGACCGATTTGAATACGGTTTCAGCATTGAATCGCTGTGCCTGTTTACGAAGGATCTCCATCATTTCCGGACCTTGCACGCCTTCGGGAAATCCCGGGTAGTTTTCAACATCTGTTGTAATAGTTAATTGTCCGCCCGGCTGCGGCCCCTCAAAAACAAGCGGAGCAAGATTAGCGCGTCCCGCATACAATGCAGCAGTGAGCCCGGCTGGTCCGGATCCGATGATAATGACTTTTCGATGTGTGTTTTGTGCCATAGGAAGTATTTATTGACCGACGATTATCGATTTATAATTTAGTTTTATGAGATATTACATATTAGCCATCAACGGTTCTACAAATAAGATGCACTGAATCTTTAAAGGATTCGGTTAATAGTAAAATTTACCCTGAACTCTCCGCAGATTCAAGTATGCCTTTGACATTCCGCATTAATCCCGTATGTTTCGTACGCTTGATAGAACTTCGGCGAAATCGCCGGCTGAATTCTTCCCGATTCATTACTGCGAGCTCGGTTAATTTTGGTGCGATATTTTCCTGCCGCGGATAAAACGCTTTTTCACCGGTCATTCTTTGAAATCGGTTCCAAGGACATATATCCTGACAGATATCACATCCATATATCCAGCGATGAAATTCGGATAGAAGTTTCTTCGGCAGCTCATCACGATGTTCAATTGTCAGATATGAAATACACTTGTTTGAGTCCACAATATAAGGTTTGATAATAGCTTTTGTCGGACAGGCATCTATACAAGCTGTGCACGTTCCGCACATGCCCGTAATCGGTTTATCGTAATCAAGTGCAATGTCTATCAGTACTTCACCCAGGAAAACCCAAGAACTATACTTGCGAGTAATAACGTTGCTGTGTTTACCCATCCATCCGATTCCCGATCGTACTGCCCAGACTTTATCCATCATAGGCCCGGTATCAGCATAGATCTTACCTTTTACATCCGGAATCTCCAATTTGATAAAATCCAGCAATTTTTCCATGCGTTCCGTCATTATCGCATGATAATCATCTCCCCATGCATATCGTGAAATCTTACCAGTCCCGGGATTCTCAGAATGCTTTTCCGGAAAAAAATAATTCATTGCAACACAAATAATCGATCTTACTTGAGGAAAAACAATATAAGGATCGGCCCGTTTCTCAGTCTCACGTTCCATCCATTGCATACCGGCGTTATACTTTTGACTTAACCATTCGGTTAAGTGCATGGATTCTTCAGTCAATGAGACAGGCTGTGTAATTCCAATTTCAGAGAATCCAAGGTCGAATGCTTTAGATTTGATTCTTAGTGTAATCGATGATTCCAGCATTAATATCTAAACCTAAAAAAGTGCGAAAAAAAAGCCGGTTCTCTTATTCAGAGAAACCGACTTTAAAAGGACATCTCAGATTTCTTACTTACGGAAATGCGAATTAGCTGCAGTCAGTTCGCCGAATGATTTTTCGGGATGAATCTTTTTTGCTTTTACAACTAACTGATCTTCGGTTTCAGTATGATCCGGATCCGGAACACAACAATCGACCGGGCATACAGCCGCACATTGTTCCTGATCAAAATGACCGACGCATTCTGTGCACTTATCGGGAACGATATAGTAAAAATCGCTCGAAAGGGCATCAAAGGTCTTGCCGCCTAGTTCATATGACGTACCGCCGGAATAAATGGCCGTATTGGGGCATTCTGCCTCACAGGCGCCGCAATTAATACATTCTTCAGTGATCTTTGTTGACATAACATATCTCCTTGTTAATAAACTTCAATATTGAGTTGTCTCGTTTTCAAATCTTGATACGGTAACAGCAACTCTATCTTTTACGCATCGAATATGCGAAAGAGACAACGGAAATGCAAGCAGAAAGTCCGTTAAAAAAACGGCGATTTCTTATAAATATCGATGCTCTTTGATGTTTCCTTTGTCATCGTACACATATAATAAAGGAACACCTGTAGGAATATTAAGTTCCAACACCTGCTCCTTTGTAAGTTTATCCAGCTTCATGACAATTGAGCGAAGACTGTTGCCATGCGCAGCGACAATTACATTCTTACCGGCAAGAACATCCGGCATAATCCTCGCTTCAAAGTATGGAAGTGTTCTAGCGGCTGTATCCTTTAAGCTTTCGCTGATTCCATCGGGATTCAATTCAGTTTTATCTTTGGGCGGCGGAACATCATAACTGCGACGCCAGATTTTTAACTGCTCCTCACCGTATTTTTTCCCAATATCGGCTTTATTCAAGCCCTGCAAAGCTCCATAATGACGCTCGTTAAGAGCTTTATCGCGCTCCAGCGGAAGATTTGTTTGGCCGATAATCCCCAAAATAGTATCAAGTGTTTTGATTGCACGTTTGAGGACAGACGTATATCCTTTGTCGAATTTATATCCTTTGAGCTTTTCTCCTGCCTGCTTTGCTTCCTGTTCGCCTTTAGGCGAAAGAGGAATATCCACCCAGCCGGTAAAACGATTTTCCAGATTCCATTGCGATTCACCATGTCTAATAAGAATAAGATTTGGCATTTTATTTCCTTGCGTTCTTGTGATTATTGATTGTTATCGGTTGTTTTTTCTAATCTTTTACACTCTGTTTTTATCATGTTATTCTTCCTTGAATATCGGCAATTCGCAGCTGTCTTATTTACTTAACGTTAAAATATCTTGCTTCCGGATGATGAACAATAATTGCATCCGTCGATTGCTCAGGACTTAACATAAATCCGTCCGTCATAGTGACGCCAATACGTTCCGGTTTTAACAGCTCAAAAAGTTTTACATGATCTTCAAGGTTAGGACAGGCAGGATAACCGAAACTAAACCGCGATCCCTGATATCCCTGACTAAACAACCGTTTGATATCCGTTGCATCCTTACCGGCAATTCCCAGTTCTTCACGAATCCTTTTATGAGTCAGTTCTGCAAGAGCTTCAGTAGATTCAACACTCAAACCATGGAAAAACAGGTAATCCTTATATTCATTAGAATCAAGCAGCATCTTTGAGTATTCAGAAGCGGTTTTTCCCATCGTCACCATTTGAAATGCAATAACATCCGTCTTTCCGGAACTTACCGGTGCAAAATAATCGCTAATGCATAAAAATCGATCACTCTTCTGACGCGGGAATGTGAAACGCAGCCATTCTATCTGCGGCAAAGATTCCGAATATTTGGCCTGAGATTTTCGAGTTCTTTCATCGCTCAATTCATTTTTTGCGGACTCTCCAGGCCTATAAATAATTAAATCATTTCCATCCGATTGACATTGGAAATACCCGTACACCATCTTCGGCTGGAGCGATTTATCTCGTATAGCTTTGGATTTTATTTCATCAAATTCGGGATAAATCTGCTCTTCAAGGATCTTTTTATAATCTTCTTCACTTCTCTTTCCGCGAACAATACGCCATTGTCCGCGTATTAATGCCGCTTCATTTATATAACGGAAAATATCGCTTAATGGAATATCTTCCACAACCTTCGAACCCCAAAACGGCGGTTTTGGAATTTCAATATCATCACGTACTTTTGACCGCATGGGCATTTCTTCGTTTTCAGTTAGCATCAACGCGATCTTTGCTTCTGATCCGACCAGCATCTCCTCCTGAATCTCATCCGATTCATCATCTTTTTTATCCTCGGCTTGAGGTTCTTTGTTTTTAATTTTCTCCATCAGATGCAGGCCGTCAAATGCATTACTTGCATAGAAAACTTTTCCTTTATACATTGGTTTCAGATCCTGTT
This sequence comes from uncultured Bacteroidota bacterium, assembly GCA_963770945.1. Classification (GTDB taxonomy): domain Bacteria; phylum Bacteroidota; class Ignavibacteria; order UBA10030; family UBA10030; genus Fen-1298. The sequence continues at coordinate 406,158 of CAVYRP010000008.1, forward strand.
CAACATATCGTCGCGTTAATGCCGCACCGCCAAGGATTACCGGAGTTTCAATGTTATGTTCGTTCAGGACTTCAAGGTTTTCTTTCATAACGGATGTCGACTTAACCAATAATCCGCTCATTCCAATAGCATCAGCATTGTGTTCCTTTGACGCATTGATCATTGCGTCAATATGACACTTTATTCCTAGATTAACTACCTTATAACCATTGTTGGTCAATATTATGTCTACCAAATTTTTACCAATGTCATGCACATCTCCCTTTACCGTAGCAATTACCATCGTGCCCTTGCGGTTTTTTTGGCCGCTTTCTGCCTTTTCCATCATCGGCTCAAGATACGAGACTGCCGATTTCATCACTTCCGCAGAAAGAAGCACAAAAGGCAGCTGCATTTGCCCGGAACCGAAAAGATCACCGACGACTTTCATACCATCAAGTAAAATAGTGTTTATTATTTCTAGTGGAGGAAAAGTTTTAAGGGCTTCATCAAGATCGGAATTTATTCCGACCTTGTTTCCATCGATAATTCTGTTCTTCAATCGTTCTTCAATTGTACCGCTGACAACTTTCGATTCTTTTTCTTCTTTTTTCGCTCCTGCAAAATATGCCATCAGTTCCGTCAGCGGATCATAAATAACTCTCTTGTTCTCATTTTCACCTTCATAGCGCCGTTCATCAAACACCAGCTGCCGCGCAAGTTCACGTCCATCCTCAGCAATCTTATAAAGCGGAAGTATTTTTGATGTATGCACAATTGCCATATCAAGTCCGGCTTCTATGGCATAATGCAAAAAAACGCTGTTTAGAACCTGACGTAAAACCGGAGAAAGGCCAAATGAAACATTGCTGATTCCCAAAGAAGTATGAACATCGGGAAATTCCTTTTTAATGAGCCGGATGGATTCGAGAGTCTCCATTGCCGATCGCCGGAATTCTTCATCGCCGGACCCCAATGTAAATGTTAACGGATCAAAAATGAGATCATGCGGCTTCATTTTGTATTTTTTAACCACAAGTTCATAGATACGTCGGGCAACATCAAGCTTGGATTTTGCTGTCTTCGCCATGCCGTTTTCATCAATTGTAAGCGCAATAACAGCAGCGCCGTATTTTTTACATAACGGTACGATTTTGTCTATACGCTCTTCTCCATCTTCCATATTAATGGAATTGATTACCGCTTTGCCGGCAATACGCTGTAGAGCTTCTTCAATAACATTTGCTTCCGTCGAATCGATAACCAACGGGATGGTGATCTGCTTATTAAATCGTGAAATTATCTCCCGCATATCTGATGCTTCGTTGCGGCCTACATACGCAGCGCAGACATCCAGCATATGCGCACCTTCTTTTACTTGGTCACGCCCCATCGCTACGATGGCTTCCCACTCTTCTTTTGCCAGCAGGTCGCGAAAAAGTTTGCTGCCGTTTGCATTTGTGCGTTCACCTATAAAAGTCGGCGGATTTTCAACACGAAATGGAGCAAATTGGTACAGACTCGAAGCACCTGGAATAAATTCTATATTACGGTGCTTCGGAGCGAGACTGCCTACTGATTGTACAAGTTTATTAATGTGTTCTGGCGTTGTTCCGCAGCAGCCTCCGACAATACTTACTCCAAGATCCTTCACAAAGTGTAAAAGATATTGGTTCATTTCCTCCGGCGAAAGATGATAATGTGCCTGTCCGCCAATATTTTCCGGTAATCCTGCGTTTGGCATAACGAGAACCGGTTTCGGGCTGGATTTGACAAGCGTTCGCACATGTTCTGACATTTCCTTTGGACCTGTTGCGCAATTAATTCCTATAACGTCTATGTCATAAGGCTCGAGGCTTACCAAAACTGCTGAGATATCCGTACCCAAAAGCATTGTTCCCATTGATTCAATCGTGACTGAAACGACGATTGGAACGCGGCGATGTACTTGTTCAAAATATTCGGATATACCATAAAGCGCCGACTTTATCTGTAGAACATCCTGACAGGTCTCGATGATTAATAGGTCGGCACCGCCCTCAATTAAACCTTTTGCCTGCCCAAAGAACGACTCTGCCATTGCTTTAAAACCTATATGGCCAAGTGATGGCAGCTTTGTCGTTGGTCCAATTGAACCGGCAACAAATCGCTGATGCCCATTTTTCGAATAATCCTGCGCGATTCTTTTAGCAATTTGCGCAGCTTTGAAGTT